>NZ_JACDIU010000014.1:0-1106615 GCF_014525325.1 Pseudomonas sp. EZ-C24
ACTAGGCCGCTCCTACAGGGACCGCTACGCATCAAGATAGGCGCTGTTGGCGTCGTACCCGGTGGGTATGGTCTATTGTGATGCGATGCATCACACCAGCGTGAAATGCTCGATCAACATCGAGGTCGAGTCGACTGCGGGCAAAGGCACCACCTTCAACGTGCGTATCCCGCTGCAGGTGGCGACGGTTGCTCAGAAGTCGTAGCGGCCAGTGACGCCAAGTGTGCGGGGTGTTCCCAACACCCCGGTGTAGGCACCGTTCGGTGAGTTCCACAAGGTGCTGTAGTAGGTCTTGTTGCCGGCATTGCGCAGCCACAGCGACAGGTCCCACTGGCCGTCGCCGAGGTCGCCGCGCACGCCCGCCGAAAGATTGACCACCGCATAACTGGGCAACTGCGCAAAGCGCGAGTCATCCACCGTGCCGACCGCGTGCGAGCGGAATGCATAGCTCGCATTGACGTAAGGCCGCAACATCCCAGCCTGCCATTCATAGGCGCCGTTGGCATTGAAGATCCACTTCGAGGCGCCGACCACCGCGTGCCCGCTCAGATCACAGGAGGCCGGTGCGCCCGGTTGCAAGGCGACCTCAGCCGGGCATGGCGCGTCGACGTAGTCGCGATAGCGCACGTCGTTCCACGAGCCGTTGAGGTTCAAGGTCAGACCGCGGGTCGGCAGCAACGTCGACTCAAGCTCCAGCCCGCGGCTGCGCACCGCTCCGGCGTTGGTCAGGTAGCTGGTGAGGTTGGCATCATCGTAGGCGTTGGTCTGGTAGCCATGCACCTCAGTCCAGAACAGGTTGGCATTGAGCAGCAGACGCTGATCGAACAGGCTGCTCTTGAGACCAAGCTCGGCATCGTTGGCGCGTTCGCTGCCAATCAACAGCGAGTCGGCGCCGGCCACCGGCGCGCTGGCCACGCTGAGGTTGACCCCGCCGGACTTCTCGCCGTGGGACAACGATGCGTATCCCATCACCTGATCATTGAAGTGGTAGGCGAGGCTGACCAGCGCCGAGGGGCTGAAACTGTACAGGCCAAGGTCGCCCGAGTCGTAAGCACCCAGCCGCGCCGCGCGCACGTTGGCAGCAGCACCCGTCACCGATGCGCCGCCGCTGGGCGCAAAACGGTTGACCCGCGCCTGTTTGACCTCATAAGTGCCGCGCAGACCGGCGCTCAGGTCCAGACGCGGCGTCAGGTGCCAGGTGCCCTGGGCGAACAAGGCAAAGCTGTCGGTATCGATGCGTCCCTTACCCAGGCTGGAGACATCGTTCAAGGCGCCTTGAGGCGTGCCGTTCCAGGTGTCGGCGAGCGGGCCGTAGTCGGTGAACACTTCATTGCGCATTTCCTGGCGCATGTAGTAAGCCCCGGCTACATAGTCGAACAACTCCCCGCGCGGCGAGGCCAGGCGCAGCTCCTGCGAATACTGGCGGTCGCGCGCCGACTGGCCGACATTGCGCATCACCGGTACGTTCAGCTCGTCATCGTTGCGCGGGGTGAAATCCCACCAGCGCCAGGCGGTGATCGAGGTCAGGGTGTAATCACCCGGCAGGGTCCAGTTGGCTTCCAGCGAGCTGCCGCCCTGAAATACGCGCACGTTCTGTTCGGCATCCAGATTGACCCGACGGCCCTCGGCCAACGTTGCGCCCACGGCTGCTGCGCGCTGCTGATAGCGGTTGACGCCGTTGATGGTCGGCCCGGTGCTGAACAACGAGCGCGTGCCTGCGCTGGAGTCTTCTTCGTTGTAGTCGGCGATCCAGCGCAGGTTGAAGCTGTCGTTGGGTTCGAACAGCAATTGCCCACGTAGGCCCTGGCGGGTGCCGCCACCCAGGGTTTCACCATTGAACTGGTTATCGACGTAGCCATTTTCTTCGCTGCGGTAGGCCGAAAGGCGCCCTGCCAAGGTGCTGCTCAATGGCCCGCCGAGGCTGGCGTGTGTCTGCTGATAGCCGCCTTCGCCGATCGATGTGGCGACGCTGCCCTCGGGGCTGAAGGTCGGCCGCCGAGTGCTGATATTGAGCACTCCGGCGGTGGTGTTCTTGCCAAACAAAGTGCCTTGCGGGCCGCGCAGCAGCTCCAGCTGCTCGATGTCGAGCAGGTCGAACACGGCCATGCCTGGTCGGCCGAGATAAACGTTGTCGAGGTAGATGCCGGCGCTGCCCTCGAGGCCGTCGCTCGCCGGATTGTTGCCCAGGCCGCGAATCGACAGGCTCGACTGACGGGCATGCATGAACGCGACGTTGACGCTGGGCATGGCTTGTTGCAGGTCTTGCAGCCGGTACAACCGTTGGTTCTGCAGGGTCTGCGCTGACAACACCGACATCGCTGAGGGCACGCTTTGCGCATCTTCCTCGCGGCGCCGGGCATTGACGGTAACGGTTTGCAGGCTCGTGTCATCGGCGTGCGCCGAGGCTGCGAGCGGCTCTGCGGCATGGCTTGGGCTGCACGCCAGCGCGAACAGGCCGGGGATAACCCGGGGCCAGAGGCACGCGCGGCGCTGATGAGAAAAACGCAGGTTCATCGGTAACTCCAGTGATGAGGCACCTCTCGCTGCGCGTGGTTTGCGTAAGCGTGATCGCAAGGGTTGGGGGTATTGGCTCAGTCGCGCAGCCAGGGGATGTCGGCGGCCTGATAGCGATGGGCGCGGAAGATCGCGTTGTTTTCACCGGGCAGGTACGCACGCGAGGCGGCGTCCGGGTACGCGGCAAAGTGCGGATTGATGTATTCCCATACCACTTCGCCGGCGCGGGTTACCTCGAACAGCCGGCCGAAGTTGGCTTCGGTGATCAAGGTATTGCCGTTATGCAGGCGTTGGGCACCGCCCATGAACGGGGTGAAGAAGGCATAGCCTGGGCTGTCGGCGTATTGCCATTCAATGCGCTGGGTATGCGGGTCGACTTCGATGACCCGCGAATGCGGCATCGACACGTGTGGCCGCGAGATGCCGTTGTCGAAGATCAGGATGCGCCCGTCCTCAAGTTCACTTGGGCAGTGCTGCTGGGCTACCACATCGTGACCCAGGCGCCAGAGCACGCGGTCGCTGGCCTTGTCCACGGCAATCACCGCCGACACGCTGCGCAGGCTGAGAATGACCTTGCCGTCGCGGCCCGGAGTAACTGCGTTGGTCATCGGCCAGTGATAGCGCTCAAAGCAAGCGTGCAGCGGGTAGTCTTCCGGCGCCAGGTGCTCCCAACTGCGCCATTGCCAGACCAGCGTGCCGCTGCGGTCAACCTCCTTGACCACATCGCCGTAGATCACCCCGCCTGCGGCCTCGCTGCCGGGGATACCGCCCTGGATGCGCTGCGCAAACGCTGCCGGCAGTGGCTCGGCGGTGGTGTAGAGCAGGTTGCCGTTGGCCAGCCATTGGGCATCGTGGTGGTGCGCCAGGTCGGTGTACTCCCAGACCACCTCGCCGTCCGGCGTAACCTCGCTGAAGGCACCGCCATGCCAGACCGACCAGCCGCCGAACAGCTCAGCCGAGTCTGGGTGGTTGCCGTTGTAGCCCAGGTTGCCATTGGCCAGGATCACCGCATCGCGGCCGGGCCGCTGCGGCAGTTTCCAGTGGTGTACCTGCTCACCGCGCAGGTTGATCAGGTACACGTTGCCGTCGGCGGTCTGCGGCGCAAACAGGGTGTAGCCGCCAGCCGAACGTTCGGCGTCGATGCCGATCAGGCCGGTGGCATGGCGGCGCAAGGTAGTGCGGTCGAGTGCGGGCATGGCTTTTCTCCAGATGAGCGCGGCCCTGCCGACGAGTGCGGCATGCTGCGCGGGGTTCAGGTCAGGGGCGGTGGGGCAACAGCGGGTTGTAGCGGTCGTCGAAGGCCTCGGCGACCTTGATCGGGCGGGGCAGCAAGCGCGCCTCGGTGAAGCGGTCAGCCAGACGTTGCTGCAGGTCGGTCACCCGTGGGTCCAGCGCCACGTAGTGCAGCTGCTGGCTGGCGAGCATCTCCTGCAGCAAGGGCAACGGCAGGCGGGTGACTGTGGCCAGTTGCGCGGCCCAGGCGTCGGGATGCGCGGTGGCCCAGTCCTGCGCGCGCGCCAGGCGCTGGATGAAGTCGCCAAGCAGCTCGGCCTTGACCGGGTCTTGCAGCGCCGCGAGGCTGGCGACGGTGAAGTTGAGGCCGGTTTCTGGCCATTGGCTGCCGTCGAGCAGCTTGCGCGCACCGCGCGAGGTGGCCTGGCCGACAAATGGATACCACACCGCCCAGGCATCCAGCTTGCCGCTGGCGAAGGCGTTTTGCGCATCGACCGGGCTGGCGTAGATCAGCTCGACGTCGCTGCTGCGCAACCCGGCCTGGGCAAGCGCTGCCAGCAGCAGATAGTGACCGCTGGTGCCCTTGGCCACGGCAATCCGTTTGCCCTTGAGCTCGGCTACCTGGCTAATCGACGAGTTGCCCTGAACCAGCAGGGCGTTGTTGTTCTGCGCGCCTTCGGCAGCGGCTACCACCCGCACATCGAAGCCGCCGGCCTGGGCGAAGACGGGCGGAGCATTGCCGACTACGCCGACATCCACTGCCGCAGCGTTCAGGGCTTCCAGCAATGCAGTGCCGGCCGCAAAAGGATGCCAGTCGAGGCGATAAGGCAGCCCTTGATCCTCACCCGCTGCCGCCAGCAGGGCCTGGGTCAAGCCGCTCTGGTCACCCACCTCCAGTTCGGCCACCGACGCTGCCTGAGCGGGCAGGGCGGCGAACAGCAGGCTGGTCAACAACAGCTGTGCCAGGGGGCGCGCAAGGTACTTGGCAGGCAACGATTTTGTCGGCATCGTCTGGGCTCTTGAATTGGAAAGTGCACTCAGTATGTCCACGCGGCCTCGTCCCCACCATGTCAAACACCCCTCGTTTTCTGCCATGACGGCGCCGCGAACGGTACTGGTGCTGGCCTTCCCCGGCGCACTGCTGCTCAACGCCGCCGGGCCGTTGGAGGTGTTCGCCGCCGCGCCACGGGTACTTGCTGGCGAGTTGGCAAGTAACCCGCCGTATCGGGTGGTGTTGGCCTCGCCCGCAGGGGGCGAGGTCGAGACGATCTCCGGTATTGGGGTCATGACCCGCTCTTTGCAGGAGGTCGAGGCCGAGGCAGTGCTGGACACGCTGATCGTGATTGGCGGGCCGGGGGTGGCCGCGCTGGAGCGTGACGCCGAGGTGATTGCGTGGTTGCAACGGCGTGCGCCGAGTGCGCGGCGCGTCTGCTCGATTGGCAGCGGCGCGTTTGCCTTGGCCGCTGCCGGCCTGCTCGACGGGCGGCGGGTGGTCACCCACTGGCAGTTTGCCGAGAGCCTGCAGCGCAGTTACCCGGCATTGACCGTCGAGAACGACGGGCTTTACCTGCACGACGGCGCGCTGTGGACCTGTGGTGGCGCCAGTGCCGGGATCGATCTAGGGCTGGCGTTGGTCGAGGAGGACCTCGGCCCCCATGCTGCGCTGGCCCTGGCCCGCTACTTCACGCTGTTTCTGCGCCGCTCGGCCGAGCAGGCCCAGCTCAGCGCACCGCTCAAGGCGCAGAGCGATGCCCTGCGTAGCGACCGTGATCAGCGCCTGGTGCGCCTGCATGGCTGGATTGCCGAGAACCTCGACAGTGATCTGCGCGTCGAGCGCCTGGCCGAGAAGTTCGGTATGAGCCCGCGCCATTTTGCCCGCGCCTACACCGCAGCCACCGGCGGCACCCCGGCACAGACGGTCGAGACCTTGCGCCTCGAGGCTGCCTGCCGCTTGCTCGAGACCAGCCAGGAGCCGATCAAGCGGATTGCCGAAACCAGCGGCTTCGGCAATGAAGAGCGCATGCGCCGTAGCTTCCAGCGCCAGCTCGGCGTGAGCCCGTTGGCCTATCGCTCACACTCGCGGCTCACCTCAGCGACGCAGGACGCGCCAGCGGCAGGGCAGACCGGGTATCGCCATGACCCCCGGCTGGAGATTGCCATGGAGCACCTGGCGCAGTAGCCAGCGGCTATTTGCAGTTGCCTGCCTTGCGGTACCCGGCAGCCTGCGCCTGGGCTTCGGAGTCGAACGTCACCTGGTTCTTGCTGGCGACCTGGCTGTAGCTCGGGCAGCCGCTGGGCAGGTGATAGACGTGGCTGTTGCGGTTACCGATGATTGTGCCGGTGTTGGCACTGGCCAGTGACGGTTGTGGAGCAGGGCGCGCTGCTTTGCTCGGAACACTGCTGACCACGCCATCGGCCACCGGCTTGTAGCCCGGCGTCCAGCTGCGGGCGCCGGTCACGAACGGGTTGGAATGGCCCATGACGGCGCTGATGCGCCGGTCGCGTTCCTTCTCCCAGGCCGTCACCGGGTGCTGTTTGTCCCAGGCCATCAGCAGCTGTTGCTGTTGCCGCGACATGTTCAGGTTGTAGCGATCGAACATGTAGAAGGTGGTGCGTGCCACCAGGCCTTTGACCTCGTCACGCGGCTCGGCGGCGCGCTGGTTGAAGTCGACGCGGGTCTGGCACTGGCCATATTGCGGGCCGACGCTTGCGGCCATGCCGTAATTGAAGTTGCTGCGGTCGCCATTCACTTCACCCACGGCCGGGTAGAGGTTGAACAGGTCGGCTTCCATCGCCTTGAACACCGGATCGTCGTTGGCGCAGTTTTCGCGGCCGCCGTTCTTCCAGCACTGGCGCTGGTGGCCGAAGGTCCAGGCCGGGACGATGTGCTCCCATTCGGTACGCTCGGCGCGGCTTTGTTGCTTGCGGGTCTGGTAGCCGCACGACGCCGGGTCGATGCGGCCGCCGGACTTGCCGACCCAGGTCCATTTGCAGCCACAGTACAGCTCGCCCATGGCGCTGCTGGCCTGGTCCAGATAGATCTTCTGTTTGGCGACGACTTTGGCTTCGGTGAAGGTGGCAGGTGGTGTGGCGAAGGCGGGGTAAATGACCGCGAGGCTCAGCCCGAGGACATACAGCAGTTTTTTCATGGTCAGGCTTATCAGTCAGGCTTATCAGATTGGGGCGCGCATTATACGCACGAAACCTGTCTATCTTGCCTACATCAGGGCAGGCTTATGCCTACAGCCAAACACCCTTTGGCCATGCAGAGGTGCTGGCTTGCAGCCATGTTTATCCAAGGTTCTGGCCCGCCAGCATTCGCGCTGCCAGGTAGCCAAAGGTCATACCGGGGCCGAGGGTGATGCCGCCGCTGGGGTAATAGCCGCGCATGATGCTGTTCATGTCATTGCCCACCGCGAACAGCCCAGGGATCGGCGTTTGCTGTTGGTCGAGCACGCGGGCCTGGGCATCGGTGACCAGCCCGGTGAATGTGCCAAGGCTGCCCGGCACCAGCTTGACCGCGTAGAACGGGCCCTGCCGGACACTGCCCAATGACGGGTTGGGGCCGTGCAAGGGTTCACCCTGGGCCCGGTTGTAGGCTGACTCGCCACGTTGAAACAGCGGGTCGCGGCCCTGTTCTGCATGCTGGTTGAAGCGGGCCACGGTCGCTTGCAATTGCTCGCCATCGATCCCGCACTGGTCGGCCAGTGCCGCCAATGTGGGCGCCTTGTGCAGGTAGCCTTGGCGCACGTAGGGGGTGGTCGGAAACGGCCATGGCTTTGACCAGCCGAGGCCATAGCGGCGCTGCGCGCGGTGGTCGCAGATCAGCCAGGCCACCGGGCTTTCATTCGACGCGGTGGCGGCAAACAGCGCGCACATGAAATCGTGGTAGGAGTCGGCCTCATTGACGAAGCGTTGGCCATTTTGCCGCACCGCGATAAAGCCCGGCTTGGCCCGTTCCATAAGGTGGGCGAAGCCGCTGAAGCCGCCATCGGCACGCGGCACCCGCGACACCGGTGCCCAGGCAGCGCCATGGGCCATGTCGGCGCTCACCTGCGCACCGACGCTTTCACCCAGGCGCAGGCCATCACCGCTGTTGCCCTTTGGCGCGGCGCTCAAGTGCTCGCTGCCGTCGGCACAGTGAGCGAGCAACTGTGCGCTGCGGTGGCGATCGTGGGGGAAGCCGCCGCATGCCAGCACTACTCCGCGCCTGACGTGTACCTGGACACGTCGCCCGCCGTGCTCAACCGTCGCTCCGAGCACGCGCTGGCCGTCGCTGAGCAATGCGCGGACAGGGGTTTCGGCAAGTAGCTGCACATCGCGTTGGAGGGCGCTCTTCAGCAGGCGTGCGACCAGCGCATTGCCGTTGACCAGGTGCATGCCGCGGCCATGCCAAAGCATGTCTCGGGCATGGCGCAATACGCGCATGCCGGCGTAGCGCAGTGAGCGCCAGCGGTGTCTGGCATTGAGCAGATGATTCAGGTCAGCGCCGCCGGCAATGCCCATGCCGGCCGGACTGATCAGGTCGAGTGGGCGCCGCAGCTTGTTGATCCAAGGCCCCAGCTCGCGGCCGTCATAGGGCTCGGCGCAGACCGAGCGGCCGCCTTTGGCATGGCCCGCGCTGGCGTGAAAATCAGGCATCGTGCTGCCGCAGAAAAATTTCACTTCGGTGTGCTGCTGGAAGAAACCGACCATCTCCGGGCCGTGGCGCAAGTACGCCTCCAGGCGCGTATCGAGCTGATCACAATGCAATTCGTTGCACAGGTAGAGCCGCGCCTGCTCGATATCGGCGGCCCCGCCATCAGCGCCCGCCAACGGATTGCCAGGGACCCACAACCAGCCCCCGGACCAGGCGCTGGTGCCGCCGAAAACCGGCGCCTTCTCGACCACGATGACCTCCAGCCCCAGCTCGGCAGCGGTGACGGCTGCAGCCAGGCCCGCGGCGCCGGAGCCGACCACCAGCACATCGCATTGCAGGGTTTGACTGGCCGACAGGGCAGCAGTGTTCGACGGCAAAGCGCTCAAGGCAGCCTCCGTTGTAATGGCTTGAAGAAGCGGCTGCGCCCGAGCGGGCGCGAGCCTTAGGGACCTGCGCGGTTATTGCAGCGGCGAGAAATCGGTCGGGCGCAGCAGGCGCGACTCCAGCGTGACTACCGCATCGAGCGCTTTGTTCTGGCGGGCGAACTCCAGCCAGCGCGGATCGGCCGCCATTGCTGCGCGGCGGGCGGTGCGCTCATCCAAGCTGGTGTAGGCCCACAGGTGTACCACCTGGTTGACCTCGCCAATTTCGGTGGTGAAAAAGCCGACCAGATTGCCCAGGTGCTCTTGCTGTACTTCCAGCGCAGCGCTTTTGTACAACGCCAGCCAGTCAGCCAGCTTGGTCGGTTTCAGGGTGTAGGTGCGTAGTTCATAGAACATGCTGCTCTCCAGAGGGCTGTGTTGAGTGGGTTGAGGTGGTTGCGGTGGCGCCATTCAGGCGCCCGGCGATGTCTTTGGCAGCCAGATAGGCAAAGGTCAGGGCAGGGCCGAGGGTGATGCCCGGCCCTGGATAGGTGCCGGCCATGATCGAGTTCATTTCGTTGCCGGCGGCATACAGCCCGGCGATCGGTTCGCCCTGTGCGTTGAGCACATTGGCCTGGCCGTTGGTGATCAGCCCGCGTGCCGAACCGAGGTCGCCGGTGTGCAGGCGTATGGCGTAGTAGGGCGGCTTGTTCAGCGGCCTCAGGCAGGGGTTGGGCGTGTGCAACGGGTCGCCCATATAGCGGTTGTAGGCATTGCTGCCCTTGCCGAACTGGCGGTCGACGCCTGCCGCTGCGTCGTTGTTGAAGCGCTGTACGGTCTGCGCCAATTTGCTGGGGTCGATCGCCAGCCGCGCGGCCAACTCGGCCAGGCTATCGGCCCGTAGCAAGTAGCCGGCTGCGATCAATGCGCTGTTGTCGACCGGCCGCGGTCGCGCCAGGCCCAGGCCGTAGGTGTTCAGCGCCTCGCCGTCACAGACCAGCCAGCAGGGCGCGTTGGCTCCGCCGTTGGCAAACATCGCCTCGACAAAACTGTGATAGGAGTTGGCTTCGTTGACGAAGCGCTGGCCGTCCTGATTGACCGCAATCACCCCCGGCTTGGCGCGGTCGGTGACCAGGTGGGGAAAGCGCTCCTCGCTGCCGTCGGCCTTGCGCAGGCGCGAGACCGGCGCCCAGAAGAAGTTGGCTGCCAGTTGCTCGCCCAGCGCTGCCTGCACCGATGCCGCCAGGCGCTGGCCATCGCCGACATTGGCTGGTGGCGACATGCTCAAGTGCGGCGCAGCACTGGCCGGGCGCCACTGCCCGGCGTGTTCGCCAGCAGCAAAGCCGCCCATGGCCAGCAGCACCCCGCCCCGGGCGCGCACGGCGTGTTCCTCGCCGCGCCAGTGGATGCGCACGCCGCTGACCACACCGTCCTCGACGATCAACGCCTGCGCCGAAGCCTCGAGCCAGAGCTCGACACCATTGGCAAATGCCGTGGTGGCCAGCCGCGCGATCAACGCATTACCGACCGTCAGGCGGGTGCCGCGCGGGTGACTGAGACGATCCAGGCCATAACGCGCAAGCAGTTTCAGGCAATGGCCGAGCGAACGCAGCGAGCGCTTGCAGCTGAGAAAATGCTGGATGTCGACCCGATTGACCATCATCCCGCCAAACAGCAGCATGCCGTCCGGTGGTTGTTTCAGGTGCCTGAACTGCGCGCCCAGGCGGCGCCCGTCGTACTCGTCGATCTCCAGCGCGCGCCCGCTCTGGGTCGCGCCGGGCAGGTCCGGGTAATAATCCGGCGACAACGGCCGCAGGCTGTATTTGAGTTCGCTGTTCTGTTGCAGAAAACGCAGCGCCTCACGGCCATGTTCGATGAAGGCGTCGACCAGTTCGGGCTGATAGTTGGCGCCGATGACCTGCTGCAGATACAGGCGCATTTGCTCGGCCGGCAACTGCAGCCCGGCGGCGCGCGCCTGGTCGGTGTCATGCAGCCAGACCGCACCGCCGGAAATCGCCGATGTACCGCCAAAACGGTCGGCTTTTTCCACCAGCAGCACGTTCAAGCCAAGGCTGCTGGCACTTACCGCAGCGGCGAAACCGGCAGCGCCGCTGCCGAGCACGATCAGGTCATAATTTTTGTTGTTCATGTCTGTCACCTGATTGACCCTGCGGGTCAGATATCCAGCGGAGTCACGCCCATGAAATGGCCGAGATTGCCCAACTGCGCCAGCGCCATCTCCGGGCCGGTCTGGATGGCGCAGCCCATGCCCCGGGCAAACGACAGGAACGGCGTGAGCGCCGGCGCCGTGACTACGTCGGCAACCAGGGTGCTGTCGCGCAGTGTCTGCATCAGCGCGACCGGCAGTGGCATCGGCCCGTCGCCAGTAGCGCCCATGCCCACCGGCGAGGCGTTGACCACCAGATCGAATTCGGCCAGCGAGGCGGGGCTGGCGCTGATGGCGATATGCGGGAAGGAGGTGCGCAGCAGCTCAGCCAGCGCTTCGACCCGCCGGCCGTCGAGGTCGCTGATGGCCAACCGGATCAGTCCGGCCTGGCACAGCGAATAGGCGATGGCGCTGCCAACGCCACCAGTGCCGATCACCAGTGCGTTTTTATTGCGCGGATCGAAGCCCTGCTTGCGCGCGGCATTGAGAAAGCCCTCGCCATCGACGATGTCGCCGAGTAAACGGCCATCGGCTTCACGGCGAATCACATTGACCGTGCCCAGCGCCTGGGAGCGTTCGCTGAGGCCGTCCAGGCGGCTGGCCAGCTGCTGCTTGTAGGGCACGGTGACCACGCATCCGCGCAGGTTGTGCCAGCCGCGCAGCATCGTCACAAAGCCATCAAGGGCCGTGTGCTGCAGGTCGATGGCGAGCATGGCGGTGTCCTGACCTTGCTCGGCGAACCAGCGATTGAAGTTTTCCGGTGACTTCACCTGGGCAATAGGTGAGCCGACAATGGCGACCAGTTGGGTCGATCCCTTGATCATATGCAGCACTCGCTGGTTGGCTTTGTTGTGAGCCGATAGTGCGAGCTGCGGCTTGCAGCAACAATCAAGGTGAACGCCAGATCGGTTGATAATCGCACTCATCCCTTTAATGAGCGCAGGCGCCATGAAGCAGCCCACTATCCACTCGCGCGATCTGATCGTCGGGCTGCAAAAAGGCCTGGCACTGATGCAGTTGTTTTCCCAGGACCACCCGCGCCTGAGCGTGCCCGAGGCGGCGCGGCTCGCCGACATGACCCATAGCGCCGCACGGCGCTTCCTGCTGACCCTGGTGCATGACGACTATGCGCAAACCGATGGCCGCTATTACTGGCTGACTGCCAAAGCCCTGCGCATCGGCCAGGCCTACGTCGATTCGGCGGTTTTGCCGCGCATGCTGCGGCCGATCGTCGAGCAGGTCGCGCGAACCACTCAGGAGCATGTTTCGGTCGGGGTGCGTGATGGCGACGACATCGTGCATATCGTACGCAGCCGCTACAGCCACATCGCGTCGCTGTCGATCCGTCCCGGCTCGCGGGTGCCGATGTACTGCACCGGCAGCGGTCGGCTATGGCTGGCGAGCCTCGATGAAGAAGCGCTGGCGGGCTATTTTGCGCGTAACCCGCTGCGGGCGATTACCCCGTATACCTTGATCGACGAGACAGAGGTGCGCGCCCAGATCAACCTGGCCCGCGAGCGCGGGTATGTGTTGCTGGATCAGGAATACGAGGTGGGGATGCGTGTGCTGAGCGTGCCGCTGATCGATCGGGAAGGGCGGTTGCAGGCGGTCCTGACCATCACCACCCATGCCTCGCGAATGACCACCGAGCAGATGCGCGAACGCTATTTGTCGGCGTTGTACGAGGGCCAGGCGTTGTTGCGGCCGATCATGACCTTGTAGCTGAGGGTAGTTCGCCGCCAGCGCCTGAGCGATAGCGGCGAACGTTTGGCTCAGTCAGCCTGTTCCTGGCGCAGTCGCGTCAGCAGCGCCTCTGCCGTCGCTTCCGACGATGCCGGGTTCTGGCCGGTGATCAGGTTGCCGTCCTCGACCACGTAACTGGCCCAGTCGGCGGCTTTGGAGTAGTTGCCGCCTTTGCCCTTGAGCATGTCTTCGACCAGAAACGGCACCACCTTGGTCAGGCCGACGGCTTCTTCCTCGGAGTTGGTGAAGCCGGTCACGCGCTTGCCTTGGACGACCGGGGTGCCATCAGCTGCGTTGACGTTTTTCAGCACGCCTGGGGCATGGCACACGGCGGCTACCGGTTTGTTCGAGGCGTAGAAGGCCTCGATCAGGGTTTTCGAGTCGAGGTCTTCGGCCAGATCCCACAGTGGGCCGTGGCCGCCTGGGTAGAACACTGCATCGAAGTCGTACGGGTCGATCTCGCCCAGCGGCAGGGTGTCGGCGAGTAGCGCTTGCGCTTTGCTGTCAGCGGCGAAGCGGCGGGTGGCTTCGGTTTGTGCGTCGGGTTCATCGCTTTTCGGGTCCAGTGGCGGCTGGCCGCCTTTGGGCGAGGCGAGGGTGACCTCGGCCTGGGCGTCGATGAAGGTGTAATAAGGGGCGGCGAACTCTTCCAGCCAGAAGCCGGTTTTCTTGCCGGTGTCGCCGAGTTGGTCGTGGGATGTCAGGACCATCAGAATCTTCATGTGAGGCTGTCCTCCAGAGCTGGATGTGTAGGTGCGTTTATTTCAGAGGCTTGGCTGGCGCAGACGTTCAACGATTCCGGCCATGAGCCCAGAAACAGCTGGGAGGCGCTGCGAGTCAACCTCAAGCATCCACCCCACCGGCAATCGCAGACAAAGCCCTGAACGCATCACTGCCCAACGGCCGACTCAAGTAATACCCTTGACCTTCATCACACGCCACCGCCTGCAGCAGTTTCAGGTGATCCGTAGTTTCCACGCCTTCAGCGGTAACCGTGAGAGACAACGCTCGGCCCAAGCCAACGATGGCCTGAATGATCGCCTGATCACTTTCGTTGTTGCTGCTCTGGTCCAACCGACTAAGAAAGCTTCGGTCGATCTTCAAGCCATCGAACGGAAACGCGCGCAGGTAGCTCAACGACGAATAACCCGTTCCAAAATCATCAAGGGCGATGCGCACGCCCAAGCGTTTAAGCGTGCGCATGATCTCTAGCGCACCCGCAGCATCGTCGAGCATGACCCCTTCGGTGATTTCCAGCTCAAGCCGAGCAGGGGCGATGTTGCTGGCGCTCAGCACATGCTGGATCCGCTCGATCAGGTTGCCGCGTTTGAATTCGGATGGCGACAGGTTGACCGATACAAACAGCTGCGCGGGCCAGTTGGCGGCATTGCGGCAGGCCTGTTCGAGCACCCAGTTGCTCAACGCCAGGATCAACCCGGACTCTTCGGCAATCGGCACGAACACATCCGGTGCGATCTGTCCGCGCAGCGGATGCTGCCAGCGCACCAGGGCTTCGGCGCCGACCATCTGGCCGTCGGCGATGCGGTAGCGGGGCTGGAAGTGCAGCTCCAGCTCGCCGTTCTTGATCGCCTGGCGCAGGTCGCTTTCCAGGCGTCTGCGCTCGATGATCCGCGCGTTCATGTCGCCGGCATAGAAGCGCCAGGTGTTGCGCCCGCCGCTCTTGGCTTCATACAGGGCGATGTCGGCATAGCGCAGCAGTGCGGTCGCCTCGCAGGCATCGTGCGGGGCCATGGCAATGCCGATGCTAGCACTGATGAACACCTCTTGGTCTTCGATCGCGATCGGCATTTCGATGGAGGCGATCAGCCGCCGGCACAGGGTTTCGACCTCTTCCTGAGAACTGACATCGGTCACGATCAGGACGAATTCGTCGCCGCCCACCCGCGCTACCAGGTCGGCATGCCGTACGCAATCGGCCAGGCGACTGGATACTTCATTGAGTACCCGATCACCGGCGGCATGGCCGAGCAGGTCGTTCACCGGTTTGAAGCGGTCCAGGTCCAGGCAGAGCATCACCAGCGGCTGCTCGACAGTGGGCTGGGCCTTCAGTTTGCCGTCGAGGAAGGCCTGCAGGCGGGTGCGGTTGGGCAGGCCAGTCAGGGCATCGTGCTGAGACAGGAACTCGATGCGCCGGCGCGCTTCGACTTCTTCGGTGACATCGGTAGCGGTGCCGCGCACGCCGCCGTCGGGCAAGGTGCGTGCTGACAGGCGGGTGATCCGTGCTTGCCCGCGGGCATCCAGGTAGCGGCATTGCACACTGATCTCGGGGCGGCGGTTGGGAATGCTCAGCCACTGCGATAGCAGACCCATTTCGGTGGTCAGCAGATCGTCGATGTGGGCGCCCAGCCAAGTGTCGCTGGACAGTCCAGTCACGCACTGAAAGCGCTCCGACAGGTAAGTGAAGCGCAGGGCCGCGTCGACCTCCCAGATCCAGTCGGAGCTGGCTTCGGCAACATCGCGAAAGCGCGCTTCGCTGGTGGCCAGGGCAGCCTGGCTGTGTTGCAACGAGGCAAAGCTGGCGTCCAGCGCCTGGGCGGCGGCGGTGGTGCGGCGCAGGATCACCCAAGTCATCAGCGCCACCAGCAAAGCGGCCAGGCCGATCAGCGGCAGGCCACCGGCCAGCAGGCGCCAACCCGGCTGAGCTGGGGTCCATTGCAGGGTGCCGCCGTCATCGGCCAGCGTTACTACGCTATCAACGGAATGCTGACCATGGCTTGCTACACGCAGCTGAGCTACACCGAAGTCGGTGCCCAGGGCAGCCAGTTTTTTCGGGTCCAACACATCGACAAAGATCAGCACCGAGTGTGCTCGGTTGTCTGGCGTGACGGTGGGATCGGTGCCTGGGGTGATGGCCGCTGCGGCAATCACTGCGGGCGCACCGCCAATATTGATATAGCGGGTAACGGAGGTTTGCGCCTCGGCACCGGCCCGGGCCGCGTCGGCGATGCCGGCAATGGGCTGACGCAGCCAGTCGCTGGCCTCTTCACTGCGCTGTTTGCCATCGATTACCGAATACACCGTGCGGTTCTGGTCATCGACCACGAACAGCCCCTGAAAGCCGAAGTCGTCGTACAGCGTCGGGCCGATATTCTGATTGATGTAGGCCCAGTCGGTGTCGACCTCGGCGTGCAAATGGCGGTAAGCATCGCCCCAGAAGGCATAATCCTGAACCGTTACGGCCAAGGATTTTTCCAGCGACTGCACCGCCTTGCGCACGTAGAAGGCATTTTTTTCCTGCTCAGTGCGGTCGAGATCCTGCGCCAGATAGACCAGCGAAATGGCGGCGAGCAAAAACACGCCAGCGAGCAGCGCAACGAATTTGAAAAGTGGCGCACTGGCCAACCGTACGCTGGAAGGGCTGACAGCATTGGAAGACCTGTTGGACATGGATTGCGCTGCTCGAAAGGGCTCATGGATGTTATCGGCTGCGTGAACTCGAGGATGAGGAGTGGCGGGCAGTTCCCGATGAACTGTCTATCGGTTGGCGCCGTTCATGACTTACCAACTGATCGGCTTGCCATCCCAGGCCCAGAAACTACCGCTCTGCTCGGGCCCATGCTGGCGTGCCAGCTCGAGGATGCACTTGGCGGCAAACGCAGTGGTGAATAGCTGCTCGGCGGGTACATTGGCCTGAAACGGCCGGGACAGCTGTGTGTCAGTGGTGCCAGGGTGCACCAGCAATACGGTGGATGCCGGGTTGACTCGGCGCAGTTCGATGCTGGCGGTGCGCAGCAATTGATTAAGGGCGGCTTTGCTGGCGCGGTAGCTGTACCAGCCGCCAAGCTGGTTGTCGTCGATCGAACCGACCCGTGCCGACAGCGCAACGAAGGTTGTCGGTTGCCTGCGCAGCAGTGGCAGCAAGTGCTTGAGCAGCAGCACTGGAGCAAAGGCATTGGTCGCGAAAGTGGCTTGCAGGCCGCTGAGGTCGAGTTGCGCCAGGCTCTTTTCGGCGCGGGCGCCGTCCTGCTGAAGAATACCCAGAGTGCTGATCACCAGGTGCAAGTGTTGGCAGCTCGCGCCAACTTCGCGCGCCAACTGCGCCAGCGCTTGCTCATCGCGGGCATCGCAGTCAAACCGCAGCAGGCGTTGGCCATGGTCCTGGGCCAATGCTTCCAGCTCAGCGCTGGTACTGGCGTGCCGCGCTACTGCGTATACCCGCTCGACGTCAGGGTGGGCGAGCAGGCTTTGACACAGAGCCAGGCCAATGCCTTGGCTGGCGCCGCAGATCAGTGCACTGGCAGGGGCAGCGAGCGCGGGAATCAGTTTCATCGACTACCTCGGAAACGCAAAAAACGGCCGTCCGAGGACGACCGTTCTGGGTTACGTTGGCGACACTATCAGTGTTTGTCCACTGTGTTCTTCACATCGCCTACCACTTGCTGAGCTTCACCTTTCTTCTCCTGAACCTTGCCTTTGACTTCCAGTTCAGTGTTGTCGGTGGCCTTGCCAACGGCTTGTTTTACTTTACCAACAGCTTCGTTGGCCATGCCTTTGATTTTGTCAGAAGTACCGCTCATGGACGTTCTCCTAGCTCAATAGTATGTGTGTGTCGTCGACATCTTTAATGACCGCTTGCCGCTTTCAACAGTTGCACCTCCTGGCGAAAATAAATTCGGTTTCATCTTCTTCGCTTTCATTGCCATCAACTAATCAGCGCAGCGTTGCGATCTGGCGGTTACGGCTGGTCAGCGCAAAGCGACCGATAGCAAAGCTCAGTGCGCCGCTGATAAGCAGGGTGATCAAGGTGCCCCAGGCTGCTTTGGACAGGTTCTTGGCGGCTACGTCAGCTGCTTCGCGGGCTTGCTGCTCAGCCTGTTGCTTGAGGGCTTCGACTTTCTCTGCAGCCTGCTGGTAAGCACGGGCGTAGTTGTCGACGACCTGCTGGGCTTCTTCGCGGCTCTTGCCGGTCCGAGCAGCCACGATGTTGACCAGTGCATCCTTGTCAGCGGCGCTCAGCGCTGGGTCGCCAGCCTGCTTGATGCGGTCGAACCACTGCTGCAGTTGCTCCATGGCTTGAGTCGGGTCATTGGCGACGGTGGTCGCAGCCTGTTCGGTCTCGGCGCTCACCTGTGCAGCGCTTTGCTCAACATTATTCGGCGCCAGGCCTGCTTTGCCGGACTGTTGCAGGGTTTTGTCCAGCTCAGCCTTGAGGCTGTCCCAGTCCAGGCTGATACCGTTCTTGTCGAGCTGCTGCTTGATGCTCTGGCCAACCCCCGGCGCTGCTGCGGCTACGCCATCAGCGGCCAGCGACAAGCCTTTGCCCGCGATATTGCCGGCGGTGCCGACCACACCGGTGGCCAGCGAGGCCAGCAGCCAGGTGGTGAGCAGGGTGGTGATGGTCCAGCTCAACAGGCCATGCAGGCCACCGCGAGTGGGGGCAGTGCGGCCTGCCACCCACGCACCAGCAGCTACTGCAAGCAGGGTGCTGGCGAACAACCAGATACCGGCACCGGTGCCGAATCCGCGCAGCGGGTTGCCGGCTTCGAGCGGATCAACCGCGCCAGCACCGATCGCGGTACCGAGCACGCTCAACAGCAGATAAGTCACCAGGGCAATTGCACCACCGGCGAACACTGAGCTCCACGATACCCGCAATGGCTGGGCAGGCACTGCGGTAGTGGTTGCGTACGCGTCAGTCATGTCAGTCATCTATGCATCCTCAGCAAGGCAGATTCCAGTTCAGTCACACCGTGGGTGGACCGTGATTTGAGTTTGCCCAGGCGTCCAGGGCCTGTAATGACGCATCTGCACCCCCCGATCTGGTGCATTCGCACTAATCTGCACGGGCAGGCGATGCACTAAGCTGGGCGGGCACCTTTTGCCACGGCGTGCTTCTAACCCGGGTGCGCCTTGACCCACTGGAGATCGACCCATGAGCGACGCTGTGCTTGCCCGAGAAACCAACCGCCGCCAGTTGCAGCAGATCATCTCCGGGTTGTCCGATGGGGTGATCCTGGTCGAGGTCGATCAGACCATCCTCTGGGCCAACGAAGCTGCCCTGCAGATGCACGGTGTCAGCGAGATCAGCGAGCTGGGCGCCAACGCAGAGGAGTACCGCGAGCGGTTTGCCTTGCGCTATCGCAACAACCACCCGCTGGAGCCCGAGCAATACCCGATCAGCCGGGTCGCGGCCGGTGACGTGTTCAGTGATGTGCTGGTCGAGGTGCTGCGGATAGGCGATGAAGAAGAGCGCATGCGCGTGCAGCGCATCCGCAGCATGGTCCTGGAAGACAGCAAGGGCGCCCCGGAGTCCCTGGTGCTGATCATCGCCGATGCCACCCAGTGGGCGAGTGCCGAGCAACGCTTCGAGAAGACCTTCAACGCCAACCCGGCACCGGCGGTGATCTGCCGCTTGAGCGACCTGCGTTTCATCAAGGTCAACCAGGGCTTTCTGGAGATGACCGGGCACACCCGGGAGAACGTCATCGGCCGCTCGGTGTACGAGGTAGACGTGCTGGAAAACGCCGAGCGCAAGGACCTTGCCATCGAACGCTTGACCAGCGGCGGTACCATCCCGCAGATGCAGGCCGAATTGCGCCTGCCTGAAGGCGGCAGCAAGCTGGTGATCGTTGCCGGCCAGCCACTGGACATGCATGAAGAAGACTGCATGCTGTTTTCCTTTACCGACCTTGAGCCACGGCGCAAGGCCGAAACCGCGTTGCGCCAGAGTGAAGAGCGCTTCGCCAAGGCGTTTCGCCTGAACCCGGTGCCGACCCTGGTGTGCAGTGCTGACCGCCAGCAGGTGGTGGACGCCAACGAGGCGTTCCTGGCGACCCTGGGCTACACCGCGCAGGAGCTGATCGGACGTACCGTTGATGAGCTGGATGTGGTCGAAGGCCGCGAGGTGAGCACTCAGCTGTTCGACCTGCTGGAAAAGTCCGGACGCATCGAGGGCCTGGACTTGAAGTTGCGCAAGAAGGGCGGCGAGATCATCGACTGCGTGCTCGCCGCCGACACCGTCAGCCTGCAGGACTCGCCGTGCTACCTGCTGGTGGTGATGGACATCACCGAGCGCAAACGCTCCGAGCTTGAGCTGGTGGAAGCCATTGAGGCGGTGATGCACGATGCGTCCTGGTTCAGCCAGACCCTGATCGAAAAACTGGCCAACGCCAAGAACCTCAACACCCGCCAGTTCCCGCCGGCGTCAGTGACCGACCTGACCGCGCGCGAGCGCGAAGTGCTGGGCCTGATCTGCGAAGGCCTGGCCGACAAGGAAATCGCCGCGCGGCTCAAGCTGGCGCCCAACACCGTGCGTAACCACGTGGCGACGGTGTACTCCAAGCTCGATGTGCACAGCCGCAGCGAGGCCATTGTCTGGGCTCGCGACCGGCGCCTGTTCGTGCGCCAGGGTTGAACGTTGGCCGGCGCGCGGGTCTCTAACGGTACGCATTGATCACTGGAGAGGTACTGACAATGAACCCAGCAACGGAAGGTTTGGAAGAACAGGGGCCCAGCGGCGTGCCGTTCATCAACGACCCGCAAAAGCCTGCCAACCATGGCCACACCGAGGTGGTTGAGGAAGAGGAAGATATCGATCCGGTCGAGCCAGAAGAGGCCGACTGATGGCCGCGCCAACCACACCTGATGGTCGTTATTTCGTGATCGATGGGGTGCTCTGGCGCTGCTCCAATCCCAGCCTGGCCGAGCCAGAGCGGCAACGCTTGGTGAATGAGCTGATGACTGCTCGACGGGCTGTGAAAGCGGCCAAGGGCAGTGTGGATGCAGAGGCGTTGCGCGAGGCTAGAGCAGGCGTGCAGGCGGCCAAGGTAGCCCTGGGCGAACGCGGCCCGGTGTGGTGGGACGATGGCAGTGCCGACTTCAATCGGCACAAGGTCCGGAATACACCCTATGCGCAGTGGTATGAGGGTTTGCAGACCTGAGCAAGCGGCTATCGCGGGCCAGGACGGCCCGCGACAATTGCGCTATGGCACCTCAGTGATGCTGGAGCGCGGCACGTACTTCACGGACCTGTGCCGCAGTCACCTTCGAGGCCTGGTTCGACCAGCCATGGCGCAGGAAGCTCGCCAGCGCGGCCACTTCAGCATCGTCCATGCGCTCGGCAAAGCCGGGCATCGGCAGCACCGAAGGGGCACGTTCGGTGGATGGCGTCATGGCACCCGCGAGGATTACCTGGATCAGCGCCGACGGGTTCTCGGCATTGACCACCGAAGCACCGTCAAGCCGCGGGAATACCTGCTCGGCGCCCTGGCCGGTGACAAAGTGACACGCGCCACAGTTGTCCAGGTACAGCCGCTGACCCAGATCCAGGTCCTTGGCCGCCGTCAGTTTGGCGATGGTGGCCTGGCTGCGCTGCGGGGCGTGCTGATACTCACCTTTACCGGTGGCCTCCAGCGATTTGAGGTAGGCGGCCATCGCCAGCAGGTCTTCGTCGCTCATGTGCGAGGTACTGTTGGCGACCACATCCTTCATCTCGCCCGCCACAGCGGCGATGCTGTTGCGCCCGGTGCCCAGGTAGTCAACGATCTGCTGCTCGCTCCAGTGCGGCATGCCGCGCAGCGCCGGTACCGCCCAGCCATTGAGCTCAGCGCCGCTGAGATAGCTGCCAGTGCGCTCGTCCAGCCCTTGCTCCTGCATGGTCAGTGCCCGTGGCGTGTGGCATGAGCCACAGTGGCCAAGGCCCTGAACCAGGTAGGCGCCGCGCTGTAGTTGGGCATCGTCGATGCTCACGGCGTCCGCCGCAGCCGCTTCGGGCGTAGGCGAGAACAGCGCGCGCCAGTACGCCAGCGGCCAACGGATCGACAGCGGCCAGGCAATGCCATTGGCTTTGTTGGCCTGTTCCACCGGCGCCACACCCTTCATGAAGTAGGCATACAGCGCCTGCAGGTCGGCATCGCTGACCTTGGCATAGGACGGGTAGGGCATCGCCGGATACAGCGCGCTGCCGTCATGGCCGATACCGCGGCGCATGGCCCGTTCGAACTCACCGTAGCTCCAGGCGCCGATACCGGTCTTGTGGTCGGGGGTGATGTTGGTGGAGTAGATGGTGCCGATTGGCGAAGCAATGCCCAGGCCCCCGGCGAAAGCCTTGCCGCCATCGTGGCTGGTGTGGCAGGCCACGCAGTCGCCGACCCGGGCCAGGTAGGCGCCCTTGTCGATCAACTGTTCGGTGATCGGCTGTGGCATCTGCGCGCTGGCGTCGCCGGAGCGGTTCAGCCACAGGCTCACGGCCCAGGCCAGCAATGCCAGCAGGGCCGCGAGCAGGAGCAGACGGATCAGGGTCGATTTCATCGAAGCGCTCCTCATGCCTGCACCAGCGGGCCAGGGTTTTTCAGGTACTGGTCCTTGATCGCCTGGGCGGCGAACAAGGTCAGCGCGCCGATCAGCGCGGTCGGGTTGGCCTGGAAGTTCTGCGGGAAGGCGTTGCCGCCGGGGACGAATACGTTGTGCACGTCCCAGCTCTGCAGGTAGCGGTTGAGCGCGCTGGTCTCGGGCGAGTCGCCCATAATCGCGCCGCCGACGTTGTGGGTGGAGACGTACTTGGTGATGTCCCAGTGCGAATCCATGTCCAGGTAGCTTTCGCTGACGCTGTCGGGGTTGAGCTCCTTGGTGATGTCGCCAACGATGCCACGCAGGTGCTGCTGCAGTTTCAGCTCGTTGGGCTTCCAGTCGAAGGTGATCCGCAACAGCGGCTGGCCCCACGGGTCCTTGTAGGTCGGGTCGAGGTCCAGGTAGTGCTCGCGATAGGACATGCAGCCGGTAGAGATACTGACCTTCATCGAATGGCCGTACCAGTCCTGCATGCCTTCTTTCCAGCCCTGGCCCCACTCAGGGGTGCCGGCGGGCAGGGCGGTGCCGATCGGCGTGCCGGTGGCCTGCGAGCTGTGGATCTTGGCGCCGCCGATCACGCCCAGTGCCGGGCCGTCGAAGTTGCCTGGCGAGATGTCGTTGAACATCTGCCCGGTGGCGCCGGCAGTGGCGAACGGGTTGAAGGTCTTGTCCTTGAAGAACAGGGTGCTGCCGCCAACGCTGAGGAAGGCATAGTTGCGGCCGATGGTGCCCTTGCCGGTCAGCGGGCTGTACGGCTGGCCGATGCCCGACAGCAGCATCAGGCGCACGTTGACGAACTGGAAGCCCGCCAGCACGACGATCTTGGCCGGCTGGAACACTTCGTTGCCCTGGCCATCGGCATAGGTAACGCCCTTGGCAGTCTTGCCGTCGGCGTGCAGCTCAACCCGCAGGACGTTGGCGTTGGTGCGGTAATCGAAGTTGTCCATGCGCTTGAGAGCGTCCATCACCGCGGTTTGCGGCGAGGCCTTGGAGTAGTTCAGGCACGGGTACTTGCTGCAATAACCGCAGTAGTTACACGGCGCGATCTGGTTGCCGTAGGGGTTTTTCCAGGCGCGCGAAACGTTGGCCGAAGGGTTGGGGAACGGGTGATAACCCAGCTTGCGCGCGGCTTCGGCGAACATCGTGTTGTTCAGCGTGTCTTCCAGCGCCGGCAGCGGGAAGGGGCTCGAGCGTGGCCCTTCGAACGGGTCGCCGCCTTCGATGATGCGCCCCTGCAGGTTGCCGGTATTGCCCGACAGGCCGCAGATCTTGTCGAATTTATCCAGGTACGGCTCGATTTCTTCCCAGGTGAACGGGTAGTCCTGAATCTGCATACCTTCACCCAGCACGCCGGGTTTGTAGGCCTGGTCGGCGTAGGTCTTGAGCTTGATGTCGGTCGGCGTTGGCCGAATCAGCACGCCGGTCCAGTGCAGGCCCGAGCCGCCGACGCCGGTGCCGGGCACGAATGCGCCCCACTGGCGAGTCGGCAGAGCGGTGCTCTGCATGTTGTGGCGCACGGTGAGGGCGCCGTCCTTGGGCGTGACCATGATCTTGTTGCGCACGCCGTAAGCGTACTGGTCGGCGGGCTTGGGGTAGGTGAAGTCGGCATTGCTGCGGTCTTCGCCACGTTCCAGGGCGCGCACCTTGAGGCCGGCCTGGGCGAGCTCGATGCTCATCAGCGAGCCGGCCCAACCGAGGCCGACCACGACTACATCGACTTCGTCATTGGTAATGTTTGGCATAGGTAACCTTGAATGCTCTGTCGCTTGGCGAAGGGTTCAACCGCGCTGGCCGGTCAGGCTGACCGGGCCGAGCGGGTAGGGGACGTTGTGCTGGGCTACCCATTCCAGGTAGCTGGCACGCGCGCCGGGGAAGCCGATCGCAATCCACGCCTTCATGCCTTTGTTGCCGCCGTAGATCGGATCGGCAAGCCAGCCCTGGCGGGTGATGTTGAGCAGTTCGCTGAACAGCAGCTTGGCCTTGAGCACAGGCTCGCCGTGGGCGGCAAAGTCGACCTGGCCGTTCTGCATCTGCTTGAGCACCTGCTCGCGATCGCTCAGGGACAGCAGGGCGAAGTGCTGGCCGTATTTGGCCTGGCACCAGCCTTCGAGCGCGGCGATGCCCTGGCGGTAGATCTGCTGCGGAGTGAACGGCAGCTGGTAGCCGAGGGTGGCCGGCGCGTTGACGTCGAACGGGCCCTCAAGGTACACCTCGCTACCCAGGTCACCGGCCAGTTGCTGGTCGATGAAGATCGGCACGTTGGTCTCCAGCGCACCGGGGCCGCGGCCATCAGCAGGGATCAAGCGGTCGCAGGCAGCCAGGATGAAGGTCCATTCGGCTGCAGTGAAAAAGATCGGCGTGTAGCTGTCCAGGCTCGGCGCGGCGAGCTCGGCGGCGGCAGCGGCGCTCAGGCCGTTGAGGGCGATGCCCATGGCGGGCAAGGCGATCAGCGAGGACAGCAGAAACTTTCTTCGCGATGTTTGCGTGGCAATCAGCATGCGGGTTCACCTATGACTATTCACGAGGAACCCGAGATGTATCCGGTAATCCGTTACCTGTAGGAGCCGCGATAGTCTCAGATGAGATAGCGCTATCTTTCAGTGTGCCTGGTCAGGCGCTACAGCAAAAACGGCTCTACGAAGTGTGGGGAGACTGAATTGGGCGCTGCTCTTGTATGAAGCCTGGCAGTCGCGTGGCTTGAATGAACGACCCTCTCGAGGGCGTCATTAGGCCTGATTTGGACATCACGGGTAGCGAGAAGCATAGCAAGCTACCGAGTCTGTTACAAAACATTTCTGGATGGATGTCAATGTCGCTAGCGTCGCAGGCCTTCAATGCACCAGCTGAGTGATGCATGCCGGTCGCGAGAGCTGTCTGGCTGCTTTATTCAGGGCTGGATACAGCGGCCTCAGCTGCTTCGGCAGCGGCTTTCAGACGGTCTGCCTTGCAGATGTACTTGGGTTTTTTCGGGGCGAGTTTGGCGTTGGCTTTTTGCGCCTTGGCCTTGAACAGCTGTTGCAGTTTTTTCTGGCGGTTCATGTGCTTTCTACCTGCGAATGGACGCCGGCATGATATCGCGATTTCAGCTCGCGCGTGTGCGCCGGCTGGCCGGCGCACAGAGCGACTGAAGCGTAAACCTCAGGGAATCAAACGTGCCTCTCGCAATTGATCAAACACCTCGAAAAACGCCCGATCACTTGCTTGATAGGCACTGAAGCCCAGCAACCGACTCTTGGTCATGTCGGTCACGACTTCGATCGGCCGGCCGAGGTCGGCATCGGTGTGCCAGGGCGAGACCAGGCGGCTGATGTCGGCTTCCTTGAGGCCATGCTCGGCGACGATCTGGCTCCACAGCGCCTGGTCATCGGCCATCTGCGCCTCCAGCGGCGTCGGCGACTCGGGGAAGGGCGCGGGTGTGAGGCCGAAGTAATTGGCGATCCGGCCCCACATCCACTGCCAGCGGAACACATCGCCATTGGTGATGTTGAACGCCTGATTGGCGGCTTCAGGGGTAGTCGCCGCCCATAGTTGCTGCTGCGCGAGCTGGCGGGCGTCAGTCATGTCGGTCAGGCTCTGCCACTGCACGCGCGAGCCGGGGAACACGAACGGGCGGCCGCTTTGCTTGCAGATGCTGGCGTATACGGCGAGGGTGGTTGCCATGTTCATCGCATTGCCGACGGCCACGCCGGTGACGGTGTGCGGGCGGTGGACGCTCCAAGTGAAACCATCGCGCTCGGCAGCGGCAAACAGTTCGTCTTCCTGGGCGTAGTAGAAGTTCTCGACATCCAGCCGGCCTTGTTCCTCACGAAACGGCGTCTGCGGCAGGCTGCCCTTGCCATAGGCCTCGAAGGGGCCAAGGTAGTGTTTCAGGCCGGTGACCAGAGCGACGTGTTTGACGCTGCCTGCCGGGCGCAGCGCTGCGAGCACATTGCGCACCATGGCGCCATTGACGCGGATGTTTTCCGCTTCGCTGGCCTGGCGCGACCAGGTGGTGATGAATACGTGGGTAGGCTTGAGGTCGGCCAGCGCCGCCTGCAGCGAGGCAGGGTCTTGCAGGTCTGCGGCCACCGGGATGATCCCCGGCGCCGCCGTTGGCGTACGCGAGAGCGCTGCCACCTGCCAGTGATTGTCGAGCAAAAGCTGGGTGATGGCGCTGCCGACGATGCCGCTGGCGCCGACTACCAATGCTGTCTGGGTCATGATGTTCTCCTCAAGTAATGGTTTTCTGAGCAGGCCAGCACGCCAGAGGTTCAAGCCGATCTGTGTTCGATTCAGCCGCTGGCCCGAGCGGCGCGCAGGGTCAGCAGCGCTGACAGGACCAGCAGTGCGGCGCTGGCAAAGAATGTCAGCCGATAGCCACTGCTGTCGAAGAGTACCCCGCCTGCGGTCGAGCCGAGTGCGATGGACAACTGGATTACCGCCACCATCAGCCCGCCGCCGGCTTCTGCATCATTGGGCAGCGACTCGGCCAGCCAAGCCCACCAGCCCACCGGTGCAGCAGTGGCAAACAGGCCCCACAGGGCGAGCAGGGCGAACACGGCGGGTACCGAAGTGCCGAACATGACCAGGCCTACGCCGATGACGGCCATCAACAACGGGATGAAGATCAATGGCCGGTACAGGTTGCGCTTGAGGAAGGCGCCGATCAGCACTGTGCCGATAAAGCCCGAGACGCGCCCTGGGCACGCTGGCCTTGGGCACCAGGCGCATGGCAACCGCCGCAGACATCGACCAGAAGCCGCCGATGACCACGCCGATCAGGGCACGGCCGAGCATGTAGACGCTGTAATTGCTGGCCGAGCCGACAATCAGCCCAGATACGCACATCAGTGCGGTCAATAACAGCAGCAGGGTCTTGCGGTCGAGCGAGCCGGCCAGCCTGGCGATGGTCAGGCTGGTCAGCACGGCGAACGCGCCGGAGATGGCAATGCCGTAGCCGGCCAGCCCTTCGCTGACGCTCAGGTCGCGAGCGATTGGCGTAAGCAGGCTTACCGGCATGAACTCGGAGGCAATCAGCGCGAACACGCACAGGGTCATGGCAAAGATGCCGCTCCAGTAAGCGGGCGCACTGCCCTGGCCGTCGTTGCGGTGCATACCCGGCGAGGCCTCGATGGTTGGGCTGGACATAATGGATTCCGTTTTTGAAGGACAATGCAGCTGACGTGTCGTGGTTTAAATCTTGACTGATAGAGCGTCTGCTGATTAGTAGAGGGAATCTGAATGTGGTTGTGAGAAAATATCAGCAATGAAGCACGCCAAGATCAACGACCTGCAAGCGTTCATCGCTGTCGCCCAGGAACAGAGTTTTACCAAGGCAGCGGCCCAGCTGGGCGTCACGCCGTCGGCGTTGAGCCATGCGATGCGTGCGTTGGAGCAGCGCCTGGGCGTACGGTTGCTGGCCAGGACTACCCGCAATGTCGCGCCCACCGAGGCCGGGCAGCGCTTGCTGCAGTCGCTGGCGCCGCTGTTCGAGCAGATTGCCGAGCAGGTCGAGGCGCTCGGCGAGCTGCGCGACAAGCCTGCCGGGACCCTGCGCATCACCTGCACCGATGACGCCATCGATCTGTACATCCGGCCCAAGCTGAAGGCCTTTCTGCAGACCTACCCGGATATCACCCTGGAGCTGATGGTGGACTACGGCTTCACCAACGTGGTCGAGCAGCGTTTCGACGCCGGGATCAGAATGGGCGAGTCGATCAGCAAGGACATGATCGCCGTGCGCATCAGCCCGGACTGGCGCCTTGCGGTGGTTGCTTCACCCGAGTATTTCGCCGCTCACGGCATACCGCAGACGCCACACCAGCTCACTGAGCACCGCTGCCTGAATATCCGCCACCGCCCTGCTGGATCGATCTATGCGTGGGAGTTCGAGAAGGATGGCCAGGCCTTTACCGTGAAGGGCGAGGGCCAGTTGGTGGTCAACAGCATCATGCACGTGCTCAACAGCGCGGTTGACGGTATCGGCCTTGGCTACGTGCCGTACGCCCTGGCGGCGCCACTGATCGCTGAGGGGCGCTTGCAGGAAGTGCTGGCGGACTGGTGCCCGTACTTTCAGGGCTTTCACCTTTATTACCCGAATCGGCGGCAGCCCTCGCCAGCATTTACCGCCTTTGTCGAGGCGATGCGCTATCGCCCGTAGCTCAGGTGAGCGCCGGTTCGACTGGTTCGATCGCCCGGCCCAGCTGCATTGCCTGCGCCTGCAAGATACGCATCAACTGCAGCGTGGCCTGGGCTGGTGGTTCGAAGCGCGAGTAGACAAAGCTGATATCGAAGCTGATCTCATCACTTAGCGGCACAGTTTTGAGGCCGCTGTCCTGGGCGACGAACTCGTCGATGATGGTCATACCCATGCCTTGCTTGACCAGTGCCACGGCCTCCACTGCATTGGTGAACGACAACAGCGAATCAAGCTGCACGCCGCAGCGGCTGAAGGCCTCGCCGAGCAATTGACCGAATGCCATGTCCGGGCGGAACAGCAGCAGGGGATAGCCCTGCAGTTGTTGCAATGACAGGGATGGGTGATGCGCCAACGGGTGGTCGAACGGCATCAGCGCAACCATGCGCCCGCGCATGTAGGGCACCGAGTGCAGGTGGTCGTGCGGCAGCGGCAGGGCGGCGATGGCCAGGTCGACCTTTTTCGACAGGATCTGATTGGCCATCTCGACCATGAGCGTGGTCTGCCATTCGATATTCAGCGCCGGCACCTCGCGCTTGAGCTGGGCCAGCGCTGCCGGGATGACCACGGTCGACAGCGAGGCACTGCAGCACAGGCGCAAGGTGCGCTGGGCACCGCTGGCCAGTGCCAGCGCACAGTCGTTGACTACCAACGCCGCTTGGTACACCCGCTCGACTTCACGATAGAGGACCTGCGCCTCGCCGGTCGGTACCAGGCGATTGTTGATCCGTTCGAACAAGCGGTAGCCCAGGCGCCCTTCGATGTAGCCCATGAGCTTGCTCACCGCTGGTTGCGAGACATAGAGCAGCTTGGCCGCGGCGCTGATCGAGCCGGTCAGCATCACCGCGCGGAATACTTCCATGTGCCGCAGCTTGAACAGCATGTGATCTGCGCTCGGTCGGTCTGAGGGCATAATCATTACCTTTGGTTATGGTCTTGCTCATCCAGGTATGAGCGCTGGTGGCGGCTGCGCAGTATCGTTAGCTCCTGCCTGGCGCCACGTCGGTGGCGACAATACCAAGATTTGCGGGCCCGCGCTGCGGCGTCTGGAGAGAGAAACGCATGAGTATTTTCGACGAGCCAAAGATCGACTGCCATAACCATTTGTTTGATCCAGTAGCTTACCCCTATCACCCCGATGCGCCGTATGCGCCCTCCGGCCAGGAAGTGGCCACGCTGACGCAGTGGGAGGAGGTCATGGCTGCCTACGGCGTATGCAATGCCTTACTGGTCGGCCCCAACAGTGGCTACCACACCGACAACCGTTGTCTGTTGGCGGCATTGGCAGCTGGTCAGGGCCGTTTCAAGGGCATTGCGGTGGTCGACAACGCTATCAGCCTCGACGCCTTGGCTGCGCTGCAGGCCCAGGGCGTAGTTGGGGTTGCCTTCAACCCGGCGCTGTACGGCCTGCAAACCATGGATGGTGCCGAAGCACGTCTGGCCAAGCTGGCCGAGTTGGGCATGTTTGCCCAGATTCAGGTGTGTGATGACCAGTTGCTGGAGCTGCACGGGCTGCTCGAACGTAGTCCGGTGCGCCTGCTGATTGATCACTGTGGCCGGCCGAACGCGGCGGCCGGGGTAGGGCAACCGGGCTTTCAGGCGTTGCTCAAGCTGGCGCGTTCCGGGCGCGCCAGTGTCAAGCTGTCGGGTATGCAGAAGTTTGCCGCGGCCGATGCCTTGCACGCCCAGAGCCATGCCTATGTGCAGGCCTTGATCGAGGCATTCGGCCCAAACGCCTGCGTGTGGGGCTCGGACTGGCCGTTCATTCGTCAGCACTCGCGGATCGACTACGGCCCGCTGCTCAAGCTTGCCGAGCGGCTGATGCCAGACCCGCAACTGCGCCGCGAGATCATGTGGGACACCCCACGCCGGCTGTTCGGCTTTGCCTGAGCCGCGGCCATCACCGCCTGTAATCTCAACCAAGGAGCAACACCGTGAGCCTGCACCTCGAAGGACAAACCGCGATTGTGACCGGTGGCATGCGCGGCATCGGCCTGGCCATTGCCCGCCGGCTGCATGCCGAAGGCGCCCGTATCGTCATCTGGGATCTGGCGGTGGATAGCTGGGACAGCACTGCCGCTGGCTTCGAGCCAACAATGTGCCAGGCCGTCGATGTCGCCTCGCTGGCCTCGGTCGAGGCGGCCTTTGCCGAACTGATCGAGAACCTGGGCCGGGTCGATATTCTGGTCAACAACGCCGGCATCAACGGGCCGGTGCTGCCGTCCTGGGAGTATCCGGTAGAAGCCTGGGACAAGGTCATCGCGATTGACTTGAACGGCGTGTTTTATTGCTGCCGCACGGTCATCCCGCATATGCGCGAACGCGGCTACGGCCGCATCGTCAATATCGCCTCGATGGCCGGCAAGGACGGCGTGCAGTACATTTCCGGCTATTCGGCGGCCAAGGCTGGTGTGATCGCCTTCACCAAGGCTGCAGCCAAGGAGCTGGCGCAGGACGGGGTGCTGCTCAACTGTGTGGCACCTGCCATGGTCGAGACGCCACTGATGGCCGAGATGACCCAAGAGCACATCGACGCGAGCAAGGCCAAGATCCCCATGGGGCGGTTCCTCAAGGCCGAAGAAATCGCCAACATGGTCACCTGGATCGCCGGCCCAGAGTGCAGCTTCACCACCGGCTTCGTGTTCGACCTCAGTGGCGGCCGAGCCACCTATTGACGGGATTGTTGCCAACGATTGACCTGCGGCATGCAAACCCGCCACGCGCGCATTGGCGCCCGGGCAATTCTGGGCCAGACTGACGGGGCGTCGTCAGTCTGCCGGGATTGCTTGGGCAGACGCACCGTCATCCTTGCCGAGGGTCGCCAATGCTCGAACGCTGTCGCTGGCGATGTTGCCTGTTGTCGCTGATTCTGCTGCTGCCGATGGCTGCGATGGCAGCGGACGACTGTCGGCACCTGACCGCTACCGGTAATCCGGAATATCCACCGTACCTGTGGCGCGACCCGGACAACCCGGCACTGCTGATCGGCGCCAATGTCGACTTGCTCCAGCATGTGGCCAGGCAACTGGGCATCGACATCGCCGTGGTCTACAGCGGGCCGTGGTCGCGGGCGCAAGAGCAGGTACGCAACGGCCGTATCGACCTGCTTGCCGGTCTGTTCATCACGCAAACGCGCGAACAGACCATGGACTTCATCAAGCCGGCCTTTCTGACCACCGCCAGTATGGTCTGGGTCCGTCGTGATGACGGCTTTGCCTACGTCAAATGGGACGACCTGAAAGGACGCAGTGGCGGCACCCTGGTCAACAACAGCCACGGCCAGGCGTTCGATGACTTCGCCAGCGCCAATCTCAACCTGGAAGCCGTGCCCAGCGCCCACCAGGCGTTCGAGAAGCTGCTGCACAAACGCAACGACTACGTGCTGTTCGAACGCTATCCCGGCATGGCACTGGCGCGCACGCTGGGTGTGGAGCACAAGCTGCAGATGCTTGAGCCGCCGGTATCTGCCGAGGGTTTGTACCTGGCCGTGTCGCACAATGCGCCATGCAACGTGGCCGAGCTGCGCCAGCGGCTGGCGGCGAGCATGCAAGAGGTGGCCGCCGGGCCGTTGCCCGCGCAGTGGGTCATGCACAACCTGCAGCGTTGGCGCAGTCAGAACGAGCCCGGAACGTTGCCTGGCAAGCCCTGAACGTTTCAGCCAGGCGCACTCACGTTAAGCCGCGAGCACTCCGCTTCAGCCTCAGCTCGCTGATTGAAGGTCAGTTGCAATCGCAGCTTTTCGACGTTGTCGTACAGGTTGAAGCCGCTGCAGGCCGCCCCTGTAAAAAGACGAATACCGTGCTGCGGGCACGGTTTTTCTTTTGGCATAGCCGGAACCACAACAAAGCGCGGCTGCATGTCGAGTGCCTCCCCAGGCAGATGCATTAACTATTAGTCTGCATCATGCAAGCGTGCAAGGAGGCTCATGATTGGGCGACCGACGGCAGCCTGCCGCACCAGGGCGCCCGTTGCGGGCGCCACGTCCTCGGGGCGCGGTCAGAAGTCCCAGCGAGTGGTCAGCATGTAGTTGCGCGGTTCGCCGTAGGCGCCGGCTTTGTAGAAGCCGAGGTTGGTGTAGTAAGTCTTGTCGAACAGGTTGTTGGCATTGACGGTCGCGGACAGCTGCTTGGTGAACTGGTAGCGGGCCATGGCATCTACCAGCCAGTAGGACTTTTGCGAAAACTCCTCGTAGCGCGCCTGCGGCGTGTTGTAGATGTCCTGCCAGGCCACGCTCTGCCAGCGCGCGCCGCCGCCGATAGTCAGCTTGTCGAGTGCACCGGTCAGCTTGTAGCTGGTGTACAGGGTGACCTGATCTTCAGGTTCGAAGGTGGAGATCTTCAGGTTGTTGTCATCACGCACGATCTTGTGGGTGTAGCCGGCCTGGACCTGCCAACCCGGCGCAAGCTCGCCGGTCGCTTCGAGCTCGTAGCCTTTGGTGACTGCCTGAGTGCCCTTGAAGGCATAGTTGTCTGGCGTGGGCACGCGATCGTTGTATTCGTCATCGGAAATCGAGCGGTTGTCCTCATGCACCTCGAAGTAAGCGGCGCTGGCGTTCAGGCGGCCATCGAGAAACTCGGCTTTCAGACCAATCTCGTAGTTCTGGCCTTCGTCCGGCTCGAGCATCTTGTTGTCGCGATCACGATTGAAGGCTTCCTGCGGCATGAAGATATCGGTGTAGCTGGCGTACACCGAGTAGGTGTCGTTGAGGTCGTAGATGGCGCCGACGTAGGGCACGAAGCGGCCGCTTTCCTTGTAGGTCGGGTCGAGGCCACTGATGGTGTAGTTGACCACCCGACCGCCGAGCAGCACTTTCAGGTCGTCAGTGATGTTGAGCCGGGTGGTGAAGTAGGCGCCGGTCTGGCGCACGGTATCGTCGGTACGCTGCGACGGCCTGCCCCAGTCCGGTTCGGCAATGTTGCCGTGCCAGTTGTTGAAGTCGACTACGTTGGGCTCGCGCAGGGTGTAGTTCCAGTAGCCTTTGCCATCCCAGTTGGAGTGGGCGATGGAGCCGCCGACCACCAGTTCGTGTTCACGCCCAAACAGGCTGAACGGGCCGGAGGCATACAGGTCGGCCGAGTCGCTGACAGTCTCGCCGGTGAACTTGCCGGGGACGATCGCCGAGGTGCCGTCGGCATTCGGCGTGGTGCCCTGAATGGTGCCCATCACCGCGTGGTAACCATTGATCTTGTGATCGACCTGCAGTTTGCTCACCCAGCCGTTGTCGAAGTTGTGCTCGAGCATGGCGAACACGGTGCGGGTGTACTGCTCCCAGCTGCTCCAGTCAGCCGCATTGTTGAACGAGCGCGAGATGTTGTTGTGCTGGCCTTGGGCGTTGAGCAGGGGGAAACTGCCTGACCACGACGAGGCCTTGGGCAGGCTGTCCTGATAGTCGCCGCCGACGGTGAGCAGGGTGTCTGGCGACAGGTCGAACTCAAGGATGCCGTAGTACACCGGGGTCTTGCGCGAGTAGCGGTCCATGAACGAGTGCTTGTCCTGATAGGCCGCTACCGCTCGCCCACGCACGTTGCCGCTGTCGTTGAGCGGGCCGCTGACGTCCAGCTCGCTGCGGTAGTTGTCCCACGAGCCTGCGCCCAGCGTCGCGTGGCCCTGGAAGTCGGCCGTAGGCTTTTTGCGTACCAGGTTGATGGTCGCACCCAGCGAGCCTGCGCCGGTGAGCAAACCAGTCGCGCCCTTGAGCACCTCGACGCGGTCGTAGATGGCCATGTCACTGAGGGTGTTGCCGGCTGAATAGCCGACGTTGCGCGCGGTCGAGGGGATGCCGTCGTACTGGAAGTTGTTGATCGAAAAGCCGCGCGCGTAGTAGTTGCTGCGCTCGCTGTCGAAGGCTGAAACGGTAATGCCCGGGGTGTGACGCATGACGTCGTCGACGCTGTTGAGGCCGAAGTCATCCATGTGCTGACGGGTGACCACGGTGATCGACTGTGGCGTCTGGCGCGGGGTCAGTACCAGCCGGGTGGCGGTGGCGATCGAGCCTGGGGTGTACGAGCCGGTGCCTTCGCTGACGGTACCCAACTGATTGGAAATCACTTCGGTGGCGCCCAGCTCTAGGGCCGCGCCGTCCTGTGCGATCGGTTGCAGCGAGTAACGACCGTCGCCCTCGCGCACCGCTTGCAGGCCGGAATTGAGCAACAGTCGTTGCAGGCCTTGATCGGAAGCAAAACTGCCATCCAGGCCAGCCGTAGCCAGACCCCGCGTCAGCGCTGGGTCGAACGACAGCACCACGCCGCTTTCAGCAGCGAAACGGGTCAGCGCAGTGCCCAGGTCGCCGGCCTGGATGTGGTAATCGCGCTCGCTGCTGTCGGCAGCCTTGGCGGGCATGGCCAGGCCCAGCCCAAGCAGGGTGGAGAGGAGCAGGGCGCTGCGAAGGCTGGCGCTGAGGCGGCCAACCGGGAAAGGGGCGGTCATGGCGTGAAATCTCGTTGTGGGTGGCAGGCGGGCTTATCTGCCCTTCGCTGAGTAAGTCGAATGGGAATGAGAAAACCTATCATCCATGCCGAGATTTTTTTCAGCAGCGTTTGCCGCCTGGCAAACGTATGGAACCTGTACGAACACGAGCAACTCAATCCTACGCGACGCCGTGATTCCAACCGGGTACTGATGAGGTGCTGAATGAACGCTATCGAACTGCTGGAACAAGACCACAAGACAGTGAAAAAGCTGCTCGAAGAGCTGTCCAACACCACTGAACGGGCATTGAAAAAACGCACCGAGCTGTTGGCGCGGATCGAGCTGGAGCTGCAGGCGCATACCACCATCGAAGAAGAGATCTTCTACCCTGCGCTGACCCAGGCCGGCGACAAGGACGACGTCAAGATGTACCACGAGGCCAAGGAGGAGCACCGCACGGTGGATGCGCTGGTATTGCCTGACTTGCTCAAGACGCCACCCGATACCCTGGAGTTTTCAGGGCGGATGAAGGTGCTCAAGGAACTGCTCGAGCATCACATCGAAGAGGAGGAGTCGGATATGTTCCCGCGCGCCAAGGAGCTGCTCGACAAGGCAACCCTTGAGCAACTGGGCGACGCCATGCAGGCGCAGAAAAAACTGATCAAAGACGAACACCGCGTCGCCTGATGCAGGCAGGGGCCACGCGCCAGGTTGAATCTGGCGTGTGGCCCTTGCACGTCTTCGCTTAGAAGCTGTACTTGGCGGTCAGCATCATGTTGCGCGGCGCGCCATAGACATCGCCGCCGTATTGCCAGGATTGCGAGATCGCCGAGTAGTACTTGCGATCAAAGATGTTGTTGGCATTGAGCTGCAGGTCGAGGTTGCGGTTGACCTGATAGCCGGCCATGACGTCGGTGACTGCATAGGCACCTTGTTCAAGACGGTAGTTGCCACCGTCGACCAATGCGATGTCGTTGTACATCCGGCTCTGCCAGTTGACGCTGCCGCCGACGCGCAGTTTTTCCAGAGGGCCCTGGAAACGGTAGGTCGTGCTGATCTTGAACTGATGCTCAGGGGTGTCCGTGTCGAACTGCTTGTTGACCAGCGCCGGCTGCGCGGCATTCTTGGTGGTATGGGTGCGAGCATAGGTGTAACCGCCGCCTATCTGCCAGTTGTCGGTGAGTGCGCCTTGCAGTTCCATGTCGATACCTTGGCTGCGAATCTCGCCAGAGGCTTCGTAGCAGGTAAGCTGAGTCGACGAACAGACAGTACGGTCGAGCACTTCCACCGCACGGTTTTCCTGGTCGACGCGGAATACCGCCAGGCTGGCGTTCAGGGCACCGTTGAAGTACTCGCCCTTGATGCCTACCTCGTAGTTCTTGCCTTCAATCGGACGCACCGGCGAATTGCTTGAGCCGCGCTCGGTCTGTGGCTGGAAGATATCGCTGTAGCTGACATACACAGAGTGATTGTCATTGAGCTCGTAGATCAGGCCGGCATAGCGGGTCACGTTGCGGGTGACCTTGTAATCGCCCTGGCCATCCTTGTCATCGTAGTCATACCAGTCCAGCCGGCCGCCGAGGATGAGCTTGAGTGGGTCGGCCAGGCTTAGGCGGGTGGTCATGTACAGGCCGTCTTGAGTCGTGACGGAGCGGTCGTTGGTGGTATGCAGGAAGTTCGGTTTGCCGGCGTTGATGGGCCAGTTGGGGTCGTATGGGCTGTAGTTGTGGTTGGTCATGTCGTAGATGCGGCGGCTGGTGCCGACCACCAGTTCATGGCTGCGCCCCAGCGCCTGGAACGGCCCGCTGGCGAACACATCCACGCCTGCCTGGTTTTCATCGTGCTTGGACTGGTAAACCGTTCGACCCAGCGTAGTGCCGGTCCAACGCGACTGATACGACCCCGAGAACAGCGCATTCTGCTCGGCATAATTGGCATTGACCTGCAGCTTCCAGTCATTGGCCAGGCGCTGGCGCAGTTCGGCAAACACCGTGTTGATTTCCTGGTCCTTGTTCTCCCAGTCGGTGCTCGGGTTGTACGAGCGCGGCAGGTCGAGGTGGTGGCCATCGAGGCCAACCATCGAAGAGCCCCAGAAGTAGTTGGTCTTGTCCTTCTGGTGCGACAGGCCTACGGTCAGCGTGGTGTCTTCGCTGAGGTCCGCTTCGGTCACCGCGTAGAACAGGCCGTGGCTTTCTTCGGCATCGTCGACAAAGCTGTTGGCGTCGCGGTAGGAGGTGACCACTCGGCCGCGCAGAGTGCCGCTGTCGTTCAGCGGGCTGGAGGCATCGACCTCGCCGCGGTAGTCGTCCCAGCTGCCGGCAGCGCCGGTCAGGGTGACTTTCTGTTCGGCCAAGGGCCGCTTGCGTACCATGTTGATCGCCGCCGACGGATTGCCCGCGCCGGTCACCAAACCTGTAGCGCCGCGTACGACTTCAACCCGGTCGAACATCGCCAGGTTTGGCTGCACCCCTGCCGTCCAGCCCGAGTAACCGCTGGGGATACCGTCGTACATGATGTTGTCGATGTCGAAGCCACGCGCGGTATAGGTCTGTCGGCCAGGGCCACTGGAGAAGTTGAGGAACAGCCCCGGCGTGGCCTTGACCACGTCATTGATGCTGGTCATCGCCTGGTCGTCCATGCGCTGGCGGGTAATCACGGTGACTGCCTGTGGCGTCTCGCGCATGGTCAGCGGCAGTTTGGTCGCCGTGGCCATGGCGCCTGTGGTGTAGGAGCGGGAGCCCTCGGTGGTGCTGCCCAGCCGGTCCGAGCTGACTTCGGTTGCGCCTAATTCCATGACAGTCGATTGCGCCCTATCCTTGGGCTTGACGGCTTCTTCGGCTACGGCATGGGCCATGCTGGCCATGCAGATGGCGGAAGCCAAGAGAGTACGCGACGGGCTGAAACGACGTTGCGGGATAAGGCGCGACATGGGTTGCGGTTCCTGACGGTCTTTTTAGTAAATGTTTATGCTTATGAGAAACATTACCAATTAGTTTGTCAGGATTTTCCGAGCAGCAACAGCCAAGGGCTGCAAAAAATCCAATGAATTTTTCACATTTGGCTGATCAGTAGATGCAGTGGGTGCCGCGACCGTTTCAGTCTTTGCCTTTGCCGATACGTTTGCCGGCCTGCTGAGCAACTTCCAGCGCCTGGCCATCGCGCTGCTTGCCTTGTCGGGCCTGGCCCATCAGTTGCGGGATCAGCATGCCTTCGGGCAAGTGCCGCCAGAACCTGCCCGGCATGTGCATGCGCATTGCATCGGGGTTGAGCCGGGCCGGATTGAAGATGTGCCGGTAGTAGGTGCGCCACAGATCCGCACCGGGGTCGTCGGCGTGCTGCGCCCATTGCCGCCAGGGCTCGGGGCAGTGGCGTCGGTAGTCCAGTGTATGGCCGTCGAAGCGAATGCCGTCGCGGTCGGTGGCGATCAACCAGCGCTGGCGGCCGAGGCGCTCGGCAAAGTGGCCGCTGGCGCTTTCAAGAATGTCGTGGGCTGGCTGATGATAGGCGACCAGGTCCAGTTGCAGTTGCGCAGCCAGTGCTGCCGGCAGCGGCACGAAGCGCACAAACGCGTGCAAGTGATGGGCTTCGCGGCTGACCTGCTTGATCCGCCGGTGCAGCTCGCTGCCGAGGCGGTCGCCGGGGAGCATGGCGGTACGATCGCCATGGGCGACCCGCCAGAGCACTTCATACAGCAGGTTCCAGCGCTGCTCGCCGCAGTAGCGCGAGGCCTGTTCCAGCTGCGCCAGCAACGCCGCTGGCACCTTTGCCCGAAACGGCCCCGGGCCCTCTGGCAGGGGCGCCGGCACTGCCAGCAGATCGTCCATCGGCCCTTGCGCCCAGGTGACGTCGGCGGGATCGATGCCATGCCCGAGCAGCGCGCGCGCCTGTTCGCGCCAGAGGCTGAATTGCTGGTCGCAGTCGAGCGCGATCATCCCCACAGGCCCATCTGCACTGGCGCTTGCGGTTCGCGCAGGCGCGCTCGCAGCAGGCCGCTGCGCAAATCGGCCTGCGCCGGGCGATAATCGCTGGTGACAATGAAAGGCCGCGCCTTGTCGAGTACGCAGCGCAGCTGGATCAGGTCGTCATAACGTATGCGCCGCTCCCGGCGTAGCGCTACCAAGCGTTCGACGCTGCGCAGGCCAATGCCGGGAATCCGCGCGAGCAAGGCGGGCTCGGCGCGGTTGAGGTCCAGCGGGAACACCTCGCGATTGGACAGCGCCCAAGCTAGCTTGGGGTCGATATCCAGGTCCAGGTTGCCAGCCTGGCTGAGCAGCTCGCCAGCCTTGTAGCCGTAACCGCGCATGAGGAAGTCAGCCTGGTACAGACGGTGCTCGCGCAGCAATGGCGGGGCGGCTAGAGGCACGCTGCCAGGGCTGTCGGGGATCGGGCTGAAGGCCGAGTAATACACGCGCTTGAGGCCAAACCCCTGATACAACGATTCGGAATTGCCAAGCAGGGTCCGGTCATCGGTGTCATCAGCGCCGACAATGACCTGGGTACTTTGCCCTGCGGGGGCAAAACGCGGCGCCCGCGGCTCGCCAGCTACGGCCTGTTGACCGCGCTGGATAGTGCCCATGGCCTGGCGGATGGTGTGGCCCTGTTTTTCCGGGGCCAGGCGCTTGAGGCTTTCATCGGTGGGCAGTTCGACATTCACGCTCAGCCGATCCGCCAGGCGACCGGCTTGCTCGATCAGCAGCGGGTCAGCGTCAGGGATGGTCTTGAGGTGGATGTAGCCGCGAAACTCGTGCTCTTCACGCAGCAGCCGGGCAACTTCGATCAACTGCTCCATGGTGTAGTCGGCCGAGCGAATGATGCCGGAACTGAGAAACAGCCCGCTGATGCAGTTGCGCCGGTAGAAATCCAGGGTCAGCCGCACCACCTCTTCAGGGGTGAAGCGCGCTCGCGGCACGTTGCTGGTACGGCGGTTGACGCAGTATTGGCAGTCGTACAGGCAGAAGTTGGTCAGCAGCACCTTGAGCAGCGAGACGCAGCGGCCATCCGGCGTGTAGCTGTGACAGATGCCCATGCCATTGGTCGCACCAAGCCCGTCGCGACCGCGCGAGCTGCGCTTGGGCGCGCCGCTGCTGGCGCACGAGGCGTCGTACTTGGCGGCGTCGGCAAGGATGCCGAGCTTGGCGATGAGCTCCATTAGTCGATCTCGATGTACTGAATATTCATACAGTATTTGTAGATCGGTCTGGTTGCAAGTGTTGGCCGTCGGCAATTGCCAAATGGCCCTGAAACCATTGCGGCAAATGCGCCGCAGCGGCTTCAGGGCATAGGCATCAATCGCGTTTAGGCAGTACGCCGCTGAGCAATTGCTTGGCAGTCTGCTTGATGATCCCGGCCTGATTGGGATCGCCCTGGAGCAATGCCGAGGCAAATTTCTTCGCCTGCTCAAGGGTCATATGAGGCGGCAGCGGTGGCACATCCGGGTCGGTGCGGAAATCGATCACCACCGGCACATCACTGGCCAGGGCTTCTTCCCAGGCGGGCGCGACGTCTTCTTCGCGGCCTACATAAATGCCCTTCAAGCCGATCGAAATGGCGAACAGGTGATAGGGCACATCAGGGATGTCCTGGCTGGCGGCGAACTTCGGGTCGCCCTCCATCACCCGTTGCTCCCAGGTCACCTGGTTGAGGTCCTGGTTGTTGAACACCGCGCAGATCCAGCGGCCATTGCCCCATTGCTGCCAATACTTGGCCACGGTGATCAACTCGGCCATGTTGCTCATCTGCATCGCGCCGTCACCTACCAGCGCGACAACGCTGCGCTCCGGATGGGCGAACTTGGCGGCAATCGCATAGGGCACCGCTGCGCCCATGGACGCCAGCCCGCCGGAGAGCGAGCACTGCATGCCCCTACGGATCTGCAGGTCGCGGGCAAACCAGTTGGCGCACGAGCCGGAATCGCTGGTGATGATGGCGTTGTCGGGGAGGCGTGGCGACAATTCGTGCACCACTCGCTGCGGGTTGATCGGGTCGGCAGAGGTCAGCGCTCGCTTGGCCAGCTTCTTGTCCCAATCCTTGCGCCAGCCTTCGACCTTGTGCTGCCAACTACGCTGGCTTTTTTCTTCCAGCAGTGGCAGCAGGGCTGCGAGGGTGTCGGCGGCATCACCGACCAGATTCACTTCCATCGGGTAGCGCAGGCTGAGCATGTCTGGGGCAAGGTCGATCTGCACGCCCCGAGCCTGGCCCTCCTTGGGCAGGAACTCGGCGTAGGGGAAGCCCGAGCCGATCATCAGCAAAGTGTCGCATTCCTCCATCAGCTTGAAGCTTGGTTCGGTGCCGAGCAGGCCGATGCAGCCAGTGACCCAGGGCAGGTCGTCAGGCAGGACCGCTTTACCGAGCAGGGCTTTGGCAACACCTGCACCGAGTTTTTCGGCAACTGCCTGCACCTGCTCACCCGCCTGCAAGGCGCCGGCACCGACCAGAATCGCAACTTTCTTGCCAGCATTGAGCGCATCGGCTGCGCGCTGCAGATCGGCATCGTACGGAACTACTTTGGGCTTGCTGAAGCCGATACCCGAATGCAGCGTGCCATGGGCCCGGGCTGGTTCTTCATACGCCAGCTCCTGCAAGTCGTTGGGCAGGATCAATGCAGTGACCTTGCGCTCGCCGATGGCGGTGCGCACGGCGCGGTCGACCAGGTGGCGCACCTGCGACGGCGCGGCGGCCTGCTGAACAAAGGCGCCGGCGACGTCCTTGAACATCGACACCAGGTCCAACTCCTGCTGGTAGTGCCCGCCCAACGCCGTGCGCGCCTGTTGGCCGACAATGGCCAGGACCGGCATATGGTCCATGCGTGCGTCATACAGACCGGTCAGCAGGTGCGAGGCGCCGGGCCCGGAGGTGGCGATGCACACTCCCAGCTCGCCGGTGAACTTGGCATGTGCGCTGGCCATGAACGCGGCCATTTCTTCGTGGCGGCACTGCACGAATTCGATCGAGCCGGCCCGACGCAGGGCGCCGAACACGCCGTTGATGCCGTCGCCGGGGTAGCCAAAGATGCGCGTGACACCCCACTGGCGCAAACGCTCGACGAGAAAGTCACTTACGGTGATAGCCATCGGTTTCTCCTTCATTGATGCGTGGATGAAGGTTGGGACTGGCTCTGTCCCGGCGCGTTCAGATTAAACCGGCCAGAGGCGACCCCGGACACTCGGTTGAACTGATCCCGCCTGGCTCGCCTCGAAACCAGACACCCCTGAGTGGAGGCAGCACCCAACCTGGGCTAACACTGATAAGGCTGGGTCATTCATTCACCTACAGACAGAGGCGCGTCTGGCCTCGCTGGAGAACCACATGACGATCACGAACACCTCGAAACTGCTGCTCGCAGGTTTCACCCTCAGTTGTGGGCTGGCCAACGCCCAGGCTGCCGAAACCAAGCGGGTGGACGTCTTGCTGGTTGGCGGCGGGATCATGAGTTCGACCCTGGCGATCTGGCTCAACGAACTGGAGCCGAGCTGGTCGATGGAGATGGTCGAGCGCCTGGACAAGGTCGCCGAAGAAAGCTCCAACGGCTGGAACAACGCCGGCACTGGGCACTCTGCGCTGGCCGAACTCAATTACACCCCCGAGAAAGACGGCAAGATCGACATCACCAAGGCGGTGGAGATCAACGAGTCGTTCCAGATCACTCGCCAGTTCCTCGCCTGGCAGGTCAAGAACGGCGTGTTGAAAAACCCACGCTCGTTCATCAATTCAACGCCGCACATGAGTTTCGTCTGGGGCGATGACAACATTCGCTTCCTGAAAAAACGCTACGACGCGCTCCAGGCCAGCCCGCTATTCAGAGGGATGCAGTATTCCGAAGACCCTGCCCAGATCAAACAATGGGTGCCGTTGATGATGGAAGGGCGCGACCCCAATCAGAAGCTTGCGGCGACCTGGACGCCGCTCGGCACCGACGTCAACTTTGGTGAAATTACCCGCCAGTACGTAGGGTATTTGCAATCACGCGAAAACTTCAGCCTCAAGCTCTCCAGCGAAGTGCAGGACATCAGCCGCAACGACGATGGCTCCTGGCACGTCGAGTACAAGAACCTCAAGGATGGCAGCAAGTCGGCCACCGATGCCAAGTTCCTGTTCATCGGTGCTGGCGGCGCAGCGCTGCCGCTGCTGCAGAAGTCCGGCATCGAAGAGGCCAAGGATTACGCAGGCTTCCCCGTGGGAGGCTCGTTTCTGGTGACCGACAATCCAGCTATCGCCGAGCGCCACATGGCCAAGGCCTACGGCATCGCTGCAACCGGTGCGCCGCCCATGTCGGTGCCGCATCTTGATACCCGTGTGCTGGATGGCAAGCGGATGATCCTGTTCGGCCCGTTCGCGACCTTCTCGACCAAGTTCCTCAAGCAGGGCTCGCTGTTCGATCTTATGGCCAGCATGAGCCTGCACAACACCTGGCCGATGGTGCGTGTTGGCGTGCGTGAATTCGACCTGGTGCAGTACCTGGTTGGCCAGGTACTGCAGTCCGATGACGACCGCTTCGAAGCGTTACAGACCTACTTCCCCGAGGCGAAGAAAGAAGACTGGCGCCTGTGGCAGGCCGGTCAGCGCGTGCAGATCATCAAGAAAGACGAAAACCAGGGCGGGGTGCTCAAGCTCGGCACTGAAGTGGTCGCGTCCAAGGATGGCAGTATCGCCGGGCTGCTCGGTGCATCGCCGGGCGCTTCGACTGCGCCGCCGATCATGCTCGATCTGCTCAACAAGGTGTTCAAGGACAAACTCGCGAGCGCGCCGTGGCAGGACAAGATCAAGCAGATCATCCCATCGTACGGCACGCATCTGAACGACAGTCCCGAGCGGGTCGAGGAGGAGTGGGCCTACACCAGCGAGATTCTCCAGCTAACCACGCCACCGGCCATCGACAAGCGCCAGGACCCGGCCAACCCGGATGATATCGACCCGGTCAGCCAGGACCATCAGACCACTGACCCTGACCTCAAGCCCTGATCAGCACAACCCGCAATGCAGAAGGGGCGCCATCATGGCGCCCCTTCGTGTTACTGCTTAGGCTTCAGCGTCCCAGGGACGATCGCCGTGTTCATCCTTGATACGGGTCGGCAGGCCCATCACGTCCAGCGCCTTGAGGAACGGCTCGGCTGGCAGCTCCTCGACGTTGGCCATGCGCTTGACGTCCCATTCGCCGCGAGCAACCAGCAACGCCGCCGCCACTGGCGGCACGCCTGCGGTGTAGGAGATGCCCTGGCTGTCGGTCTCGGCGTAGGCTTCTTCGTGATCAGCCACGTTGTAGATGAACACTTCGCGCGGCTGGCCGTTCTTGCTGCCCTTGACCAGGTCACCGATGCAGGTCTTGCCGGTGTAGCCAGGCGCCAGCGAGGACGGGTCAGGCAGCACTGCCTTGACCACTTTCAACGGCACCACTTCAAGGCCTTCAGCGGTCTTGACCGGTTGCTCGGAGAGCAGGCCAAGGTTTTTCAGCACGGTGAAGACGTTGATGTAGTGCTCGCCGAAGCTCATCCAGAAGCGCACGTTGGGCACGCCGAGGTTTTTCGACAGCGAGTGCACTTCGTCGTGACCGGTCAGGTACAGGTTCTGCGAACCGACCACCGGCAGGTCGTCGGTGCGCTTGACCTCGAACATGGTATTGCTGGTCCACTGGCTGTTCTGCCAGCTCCACACTTGCCCGGTGAACTCGCGGAAGTTGATTTCCGGGTCGAAGTTGGTGGCGAAGTACTTGCCATGCGAGCCAGCGTTGACGTCGAGAATGTCGATCGAGTCAATCTGGTCGAAGTATTGCTGCTGTGCCAGTGCGGCATAGCTGTTGACCACACCCGGGTCGAAACCGACGCCGAGAATGGCTGTGATGTTCTTGGCCTGGCATTCTTCGAGGTGTTTCCACTCGTAGTTGCCGTACCACGGCGGGGTCTCGCAGATCTTGCCCGGCTCTTCGTGGATGGCGGTGTCCAGGTAGGCAACGCCGGTATCGATGCAGGCACGCAGCACCGACATGTTGAGGAATGCAGAGCCGACGTTGATCACGATCTGCGATTCGGTCTCGCGGATCAGTGCCTTGGTCGCCTCGATATCGAGTGCATTGAGCGAGAAGGCCTGGATATCGGCGGGAACCTTGAGGCTGCCCTTGGCCTTGACGCTGTCGATGATGGCCTGGCATTTGGAGATGTTCCGCGACGCAATGGCAATACGACCGAGTTCGTCGTTATGCTGCGCGCACTTGTGGGCCACCACCTTGGCGACACCTCCTGCACCAATGATAAGAACGTTCTTCTTCAATTTATCCCTTGCTCCTTACTGAAGGCCTGACTTACGACAGGCTGGAAACGTAGTCTTCAAAACCGAACTCGCGGACCACTTCGACGCTGCCGTCGAGTTGCTTGACCACAATGGACGGCATTTTCAAACCGTTGAACCAGTTTTTCTTGACCATGGTGTAACCGGCCGCGTCGATGAACGACAGGCGATCACCAATGGCCAGCGGACGATCGAATTGGTACTCGCCGAAAATGTCACCGGCCAGGCACGACTTGCCGCATACCATGTAGCTGTGCGCGCCATCGTTGGGGGCCATCTTGGCGTCGAGGCGGTAGATCAGCAGGTCGAGCATGTGCGCTTCGATCGAGCTGTCGACCACGGCCAGGTTCTTGCCGTTGTACAGGGTGTCGAGCACGGTCACTTCCAGCGAGGCGCTCTGGGTGATGGCGGCTTCGCCCGGCTCCAGGTACACCTGCACGCCGTACTTCTCGGAGAAGCCCTTGAGGCGCGCGCAGAACTCGTCCAGCGCATAGTCGGCACCGGTGAAGTGGATACCGCCACCGAGGCTGACCCACTCGACCTTGTGCAGCAGATGGCCAAAGCGCTCTTCGATGTGCGCAAGCATCTTGTCGAACAGGCTGAAGTCGCCGTTCTCGCAGTTGTTGTGGAACATGAACCCAGAGATCTGGCCGATGACCTGCTCGATCTTCTCCGGGTCCCACTCGCCGAGGCGGCTGAATGGGCGCGCCGGGTCGGCCAGCAGGTAATCGGAGCTGCTCACCTGCGGGTTGACGCGCAGGCCGCGGACCTTGCCTTCGGACTGTTCGGCAAAGCGCTGCAGCTGGCCGATCGAGTTGAAGATGATCTTGTCGCAGTTGGCGAGCATGTCTTCGATTTCGTCATCGGCCCAGGCCACGCTGTAGGCGTGGGTTTCGCCGACGAACTTCTCTCGGCCCAGTTTGAGCTCGTAGAGCGAGGACGAAGTGGTGCCGTCCATGTATTGCTGCATCAGGTCGAATACCGACCAGGTGGCAAAGCACTTGAGTGCCAGCAGCGCCTTGGCGCCGGAGTGTTCGCGCACGTAGGCAATCTTCTCGAGGTTGCCCAGCAGCTTCTGTTTGTCGATGAGGTAGTACGGCGTCTTGATCATTTAAGGCCCCCGGCCAGGCCGGCCAAAAAAAGGACACGCATTGTGCCTTCACTGGCCGCATATCGAAAGGGTCGTAGACGCATTTCGTCAGAGTTGTGTGTCGCCCTGCGCCTGTTGTCGCCATTGGGCGAACGGCGAGGAATTATTTCCCGCAGCTGAGGCCTAGTAAAACAGACAGATATGACGGTCGTGAGGAGGCATCAACCGATGAGCACAAAACACAAAGTGGGCGATACGGTGCGCTGGAATTCCGAGGCCGGAGTCATTCATGGCACGGTGACCAAGGTGCATCTGCACGATGTCGAGTTCATGGGCAGGCAGCGCCATTGCTCGAAGGATGAGCCGCAATACGAGGTCAAAAGTGCCAAGACCGGGCACCTGGCGATGCACCGTGAAGACGCCTTGCACAAGGAGTGAACCTTCGCCGTATTCGACCGGTCGCAGCAAATACCTTCATGCAAAAAGGACGTTAACGATGAAATCGATGACTCGACTGTTCACAGGTCTCGCTCTGGTAGGTGCATTGGGCGCAAGCGCAGCCTGGGCTGACCAGCCTGGCGCGGACTGGAAAGTCACCAAGGATCAGGCCGAGGCCAGCCTCAAGGCCGCCGGCTACACCCAGATCACCAAGATCGAGGCCGACGACGGCCATTGGGAAGGCGAGGGCGTCAAGGCTGATGGCATGAAGTACGACTTCCATGTCGACCCGTACAGCGGCAAGGTCACCAAGGACGAGATGGATCATTGATGGGCAGTAACTGACGTTTTCTGCGGTGGTGCTCTTGGCCCGTGCTCGTCACGGGCTTTTTTACGCGCTTGGAATGAGCTATTGCGCAGCCAACCACAGCTGAATCTGCTCAAGCGTGGCCGTAGCCCCGCCGCACACCACCACCAGCACCTTGCGGTAGTTGCCCAGCGCTTCGGCTTTATAGGCCAGCGCCAAGGCCGCGCCGCAGGCCGGCTCGACCAGCAGACGGTGATCGGCAAGGAAGCGCTCACAAGCCTGCAGCGCCTCGCGGTCCGTGACCAAATGGCTTTCAACCGGATGGCTGCGCGCGCATTCCAGCGCTTGCTCCGCTACCCGCTTGGCGCCCAAGGAGGTGGCGATGGAGCTAAGTGCCGGCAGCTCGACCGTGTGACCAGCCTCGACTGCAGCGTGAAATGACGCCGCGCCTGTGGTTTCCACCGCCAGCACCGGCACATCGTCCCAGCCATTGCGCTTGAGGCCTTCGACTACACCGCTGAGCAGGCCGCCACCACCGACCGACAAGATCAGCGCATCGGGCTTGCAGTCGGCAGCGGCGACTTCGTCGATCAGGCTGGCGTGGCCCGTCCACAGTAGCGGGTCATCGAATGGATGAATGAAGGCATCATTGGCGCCGACCAGGGTTTGCGCCAGCTGGTTGGCTTCCTGCCAGGAGCCGCCGTGGACGATGACCTTGGCGTCCTCCAGGCGCAGCAGCTCCCTGGCCCGCTCGCTGGTGGTCTCGGGGACGACCACGGTCACCGGCACGCCCAGGCTGCGCCCGGCATAGGCCACCGCCAGCCCGGCGTTGCCGCCCGACGAAGATACAAAGTGACGCGCACCGCGAGCATGGTGCTGCTCACAGGCGTGGCCAACCCCGCGCAGCTTGAACGAGCCGCACGGCTGCAGGGCGTCGAGCTTGAGCCAGATCGAACGGCCAGCGGCGAGCGACATCGGCCGCGATTCGATCAAGGGGGTGTGGATGTGCAAAGGCATGCTGATCTCCGCTGGATTATGGCTGGCGGGGCGCTGCAGTGGGCTCGCCACGCAGCTGCTCCAGATAGTTGTAAACGGTGTAGCGGGTCACGCCGAGCGCGGCTGCGGCCTTCTCGACCCCACCCTTGACGATGAACAGGCCGCGCTCCTGCATCAGGCGCACGGCCTCGACCTTGGCCTGCTTGGTGAGCCGGCCCTGACCAGATGAAGCCAGGGCGCTGTCGATGATCTGGGTCATCAGCAGCGCCATGTCGGCCGCGTCCTCAACCACCGCCACTGCAGGTGGCGCGGCAGTCAGTGGCTGCAGCTGGGTGAGAAAGGCGAGGGCGGCATCCAGCCCACTGTTGTCGACGTTGATGCACAGGCTGGCGAACGGCTGCCCTTCGCTGTCGCGCAGGATCGCCGTGGCGCTGCGCAGGGTGCGGCCTTTGATCACGGTGGGGTAGTCGGGCAGGATCACCGGCTCGCAGCCAGGCTGGTTGGCCGCCTGCATCAGGGCCTTGAAGCCCTGGTCCTGCTCCGGCGCGGCAAGGATCGGGCTGCCGACCACGCGCCCGGACAGCTGGCCATTGGCGATGGCGACCACCGATTGCTCTGGCTGGTCGAGGTCGTGCAGGAGGATTTCCATATTGCGCCCGGCAACGCTGCCGATTGCCGCGATGGCGGCTTTCAGCGTGGAGAGGACGATCTGGCGTTCACGAAGAATGTGTGCAGCGGGCATGGATAATTCAACAAAATGTCAATTTTTAACATTCTGTTGAATTATCGCGAGGGCGTCAATCGGCAGCGCGTGGTTCAGCCCAGTGCCGGAGTGCGCGGCGGCACGATGCGGCGCGAGCCGGTCGACTCGAAGGCGCAGGCGAAGCTCAGCAGGGCCGAGTCATCGTAGGCACGGCCGGCAAAGGTCAGCCCGACCGGCATACCGATATCGGCCATCACACCCATTGGCACGGTTACGGTCGGCACGCCCAGGTGGCGGATCGCGAGGTTACCGTTGGCAACCCAGACGCCGTTGCTCCAGGCAATGTCGGCCGAGGCTGGATTGACGTCGGCATCGGCGGGGCCGACATCGGCCACCGTCGGGAACAGCACGGCGTGCAAGCCAAGCTGGTCCATCCAGTCTTCCAGGTCGAGCTTGCGCGTCTGCTCCAGGCCGCGCAGGCCATCGGCAACGGTGGCGATCTGATCCCAGCTCTTGAGGCCGCGCTTGGCCATGTTGACGTATTCGTCCATGCCGGCCGCGAGGTCGTCTTCACGGTTAGGCAGGGTGCCCGGGTCGTGCGGGAAGATCTGCGGCCCGTCGACATCGGCCAGGCAGTTGAGCTTGGGGTCGTTGTTGGCGCGCAGGAAGTCGTCAAAGGCCCAGCCGGACAACTCCCACAGCTCGTCGTGGAGAAACTCCTTGCTGACGATGCCACGGTTGTAGACGGTCGGCGCACCCGGGCGATCGCCTTCGCAGTTGGACACCAGCGGGAAGTCCACCTCGATCACTTCGGCGCCGGCGGCTTCCAGCGCCTGGCGCGCCTGCTGCCACAGCGCGATGACGCTTGGGCGAGTGTGGATACGCTGGCCGGTCGGGCCACCGATGCCGGGTTTTTCCGAGGTGCCGGCGAGTTCGTCGGCATTGATGTACATGCGTGGCACGCCGAAGCGCTTGCCCTGCAGCGAGTTGGCATCCTGCGCTAGATCAAGATAGGACGCCGGGCGTACCGCCGATGCCTTGGGAATTGGCACCCACGGCTGCAGGCGCCACAGATCGCCACGGGTGTCGGCATCGTCGGCCACCACCACGTCGAGGATTTCCAGCAGGTCGTGCATGGTCCGCGCAAACGGCACCACCACATCCATGGTAGGTGTCAGCGGCCAGTTGCCGCGCACCGAGATCACCCCGCGCGATGGCGTGTAGGCGCACAGGCCGTTGTTCGAGGCCGGGCCGCGGCCACTGGACCAGGTTTCTTCAGCCAGGCCAAATGCGCAGAAGCTCGCGGCGGTGGCGGTGCCGGCACCGTTGGACGAGCCGGAGGCAAACGGTGCGGTCAGGTAGGCGGCGTTATACGGGCTCTCGGCGCGGCCATACACACCGCGCTGCATGCCACCGTTGGCCATCGGCGGCATGTTGGTCTTGCCCAGGCAGACCGCACCGGCGGCGCGCAGTCGCTCGATGGTGAAGGCGTCCCGTTGCGCCACCAGCTTGGCAAATGCCGGGCTGCCGGAGGCGGCGGTCATGCCTTTGACCAGGTAGCTGTCCTTGGCGGTGTAGGGGATGCCTTCCAGCGGGCCGCGGCTTTCACCACGAGCACGGCGAGCATCGGACGCCTGGGCTTCGGCGATCGCCTCTGGGTTGCGCACCACGACCGCATTCAGCGCGCTGGCGCTGTCGGCCGTGTCATAGGCATCGATGCGTGCCAGGTAGGCCTTGACCAGTTCGACCGCTGTGGTGCGGCCAGCTTCGAGCGCGGCGCGCAGCTCGGCAATGGAAACCTCGGTTACCTCGATCATGCTGTCACCAAACGTATACAGGTGGGGGCTAGTGGCGCGAGTGTACAAGAAGGATTGGGGGGAAGCAGGCTTGCAGCGGGGAAAAGCATTGTTGCAGGGCGGCATTTATTGGCCCTATTTGCCCTGAGCATTGATCGTTTTCCGACAGACATTGTCGGACGAAACATGCACGGTCTACGCTTGACCTGAAAAAAGTGCGCACGATGCGCCACGCTGGAGCCAACTGTCTGATGTCGACACCGCCTGACAAAACACCAAAAGCTACCATCAATCCCCCTGTGTTCTGGATTTCTTCTGTTCTGCTGTTGCTGATCGTGCTCTACGCGAGCGTGTTCCAGGCCCATGCGCAAAGCCTGTTTGCGCACATCCAGGGCTGGATCATCGGCAACGTCAGCTGGTTCTACATCCTGGCCGTAGCAATCATCCTCGGCACCGTGGTGTTCCTCGGCATCAGCCGCTATGGCGACATCAAACTCGGGCCTGACCACAGCACCCCCGACTACAGCAGCACCACCTGGTTTGCCATGCTGTTCTCGGCCGGCATGGGCATCGGCCTGATGTTCTTCGGCGTTGCCGAGCCGGTCATGCACTTTCTCAAGCCGCCCATTGGTGACGGCGGCACGGTCCAGGCGGCGGGGGAGGCGATGCGCATCACCTTCTTCCATTGGGGCCTGCACGCCTGGGCAATCTATGCCATCGTCGCGCTGATCCTGGCCTATTTCAGCTATCGCCAGGGCTTGCCGTTGACCTTGCGCTCGGCGCTGTACCCGCTGATCGGTGAACGCATTTACGGCCCGCTGGGGCATGCCGTGGACATCTTCGCCATCATCGGTACGGTGTTCGGCGTTGCCACTTCGCTGGGCTTTGGCGTGGCGCAGATCAATACCGGGCTCAATGCGCTGTTCGGTGTGCCGGTGTCGACCGGGGTGCAGATCGCCTTGATCATCGGCACCACCTTCCTCGCCACCTTGTCGGTGATGTCTGGCCTGGACAAAGGCATCCGCCGCCTGTCCGAACTGAACCTGGGTTTGGCGGTGCTGCTGTTGCTGATGGTCATGCTGCTGGGGCCGACCGTGTTGATCCTGCAGACCTTCGTGCAAAACACGGGCGGTTACTTGAGCGAGATCGTCAGCCGCACACTCAACCTGTATGCCTACCAGCCAACCGACTGGATCGGCGGCTGGACCTTGTTCTACTGGGGCTGGTGGCTGGCCTGGTCGCCCTTTGTCGGCCTGTTCATTGCGCGGATTTCCCGTGGCCGGACCATTCGTGAGTTCGTCACCGGCGTGCTGCTGGTACCGACCGCGTTTACCCTGCTGTGGATGACCGTGTTCGGCAATACCGCAATCCACATGATCCTCGACGAGGGCCTGACTGACCTGGCCATGGCGGTCGACAAGGACACCTCGCTGGCACTGTTTGCCTTCCTTGAGCACTTCCCGTTCGCCAGCGTGATCAGCACCCTGGCGGTGATCATGGTGGTGGTGTTCTTCGTCACCTCGGCGGATACCGGGGCGATGGTAGTGGACATGCTGGCGTCTGGTGGGCAGGAGAACACCCCGTTGCGCCAGCGCGTGTTCTGGGCGGCGAGCATGGGCCTGGTGGCGATTGCGCTGTTGCTGGCCGACGGCCTCAAGGCGTTGCAGACGGCAACCATCGCCAGTGCATTGCCGTTCACCCTGGCGCTGCTGTTCAGTACCCGCGGGCTGCTCAAGGCGCTCAAGCTGGACGCTACCAAACGTGATCTGCGCTATCAGGCACTGGCGATTTCGCCAACAGCCTCGCGTGCTGCCGGTAACTGGCAACGGCGCCTGCGCACCCTGGCGATGTTCCCGCGGCGTGCCCACGTCGCGCGGTTTATCGCCGACGTTGGCTTGCCAGCATGTGAGGCGGTGGCTGATGAGTGGCGCAGGCAGGGTTATGACTGCAGCGTCGAGCAAGGCAGCGAGGGCAGTGTGATGCTCAAGGTCGGCCCGAGCGAGGGCACCTTCGTCTACGAGATCAGGCCGCAGGCGTATGCCACGCCAAGCTTTGTCACCGCCAGCGATGCGCCGCCGGGCGAGGAGCGCAAGTACTTCCGCGCCGAGGTGCACCTGCGTGAAGGCGGCCAGGACCATGACGTGATGGGCTGGTCCAAGGATGAGGTGATCGGCGACATTCTCGATCACTTTGAGCGGCATATGCATTATCTGCATCTGGTTGGTTGAGGCAGGTCCTGCTCTATACCGGGCAAAAAAAGCCCCGCGGGCCAGGCCTGCGGGGCAAACGGTTGGGGGAGGAGCCAACCAAAGGAGCTGTTGCTAGGCCATCCGCTTTTCAGATACTTGCGCTTAGCTTGAGTACGTCGGGGCCAGCTGCGCTGGCCTTTCGCGACACAAGGCCGCTCCTACAGTGACCGCGTAAGCCGTTGATGCGCGGTCCCTGTAGGAGCGGCCTTGCCGGGGCGCCGGACCGGTCGGAAAGGGGTGCATAGCGCCCCCCAGCGTCATCGCAAACTAGCCACCGCTTCAGGCTGCCAGCCGCCACCCAAAGCCTTGTAGATCGCGACGATGCCGCGATACAACTCGACTTCGCCCTGGGCCTGGGCATCTTCCGCGCTGAGCCGCTCGCGCTCGGCATCCAGCAGTACCAGATAATCCACGGTGCCTTCGCGATAGCGGATCGAAGCCAGGTCGGCGGCCTTGCGGCTGGCATCGCTCTGGCGCATCAAGGCCTGCAAACGCTGTTGGGTCTTGCCGTAATCACTGAATGCATTGGATGACTCTTCCAGCGCCAGCAGCACCTGCTGTTCGTAGGTAGCCAGTGCGCCTTCGGCGTCAGCCTTGGCGCCACGGATGCGCGCACGTACGCTGCCCAGGTCGAACGCTGCCCAGGTGATACTTGGGCCAAGCCCCCAGGCATTGGCTGCGGACGAGCCGATCTGCGAGCCACGCGCGGCGGTGAAGCCAAGGAAGCCACTCAGGCTTACCCGCGGGAACAGGTCGGCGGTCGCTACCCCAACGTTGGCGGTCGCCGCTGCCAACTGGCGCTCGGCGCTGCGAACATCCGGGCGCCGACGCAGCAGTTCAGCAGGGTCGCCGATCGGCAGTGCTTTGGCGATTGCCGGCAGCTGTTTAGGCGACAGATCAACGCTGAGCTGATCCGGGCGCTGGCCGAGCAGAGTGGCGATGCGGTTTTGTGCGCGCACCTGCTGTGCCTGCAGTTGCGGCACGGTGGCCTCGACTGCCGCCAGGCGGGCATCGGCGCGAACCACGTCGAGCTCGTTGCCGACGCCGGCATCGCGCAGGGTCTCGGTAATGCTGCGCGAGTCCTGCTGGGTCTTGAGGTTGGCAAGGGCGATTTTTTCGCGCAACTGCGCGCCACGCAGCTGGCCATAGGCATCGACCAGCTCGGCGATCATGCTCACCTGCAACTGCTGCAGGTCGGCCGCGGCGGCGGCCTCTTGCGCTTCGCTGGCTTCCAGTTGGCGCTGAATGCGGCCGAACAGGTCCAGCTCCCAGGCCATGTCCAGGCCCAGGTCATAGCGTTCGCTGTTGACCCGGCGCTCGGTCTGGCCCGGGATCTGGCCTTTGCCCAGCTCACTGCTGGCACGGCTGCTCACCACCGGCAGGTTGTCGTTGTCGACATCCTCCCGGATCGAGCGCGCCGCCTTGAGCCGGGCGAAGGCCACGCGCAGGTCGCGGTTGCCTTGCAGCGAAGCCAGCACCAGCTGGTTCAGGGTCGGGTCGTCGAACTGCTGCCACCACACGCTTTCGAAGCGGCTACGGTCGAAGGCCTTGACCTGCAACTGGTTGCCCAACTGCGCCGGCTCGGTGTTCGGCGTCTGGTAGTCCGGGCCCACCGCGCAGGCCGCCAGGGCCAGCGCCAACAGGCTCGGGGTCAGTGGTTTGAGGAGGTTCATGCGTGGTTCTCCAGCGGCTTGGCTTGCGCGGCCTTGCGGGCTTCGCGACGCTCGACATAACGGCGGATCAGGACGAAGAACACCGGGGTCAGGAACAGGCCGAACACGGTCACCCCGATCATCCCCGAGAACACTGCCACACCCATCGCATGGCGCATCTCGGCACCGGCGCCGGACGAGAACACCAGCGGCACCACGCCCATGATGAAGGCAATCGAAGTCATCAGGATCGGCCGCAGACGCAGGCGGCAGGCTTCCAATACTGCGGCCAGGGGATTGAGCCCTTCGGCTTGCTTGTCCTTGGCGAACTCGACGATGAGGATGGCGTTCTTGCACGCCAGGCCCACCAGCACGATCAGGCCGATCTGGGTGAAGATGTTGTTGTCACCGCCCGACATGATCACCCCGGTAATCGCCGACAGCAGCGTCATCGGTACGATCAGGATCACCGCCAGCGGCAGGCTCCAGCTTTCGTACTGCGCCGCCAGCACCAGGAACGCCAGCAGTACGCAGAGCGGGAACACCAGCAGCGCGGTGTTGCCAGACAGGATCTGCTGGTAGGTGAGGTCGGTCCACTCGTAAGTCATGCCGTTGGGCAACTCGGCCTTGAGCAGTCTTTCCATAGCCGCCTCGGCCTGGCCGGAGCTGTAGCCTGGGGCGGCGCCACCGTTGATTTCTGCGGTGATGTAGCCGTTGTAGTGCATCACCCGGTCTGGCCCCGAGGTGTCGCTGACCTTGAGGAAGGTCGCCAGCGGGATCATCTCGCCCAGATTGTTACGCACTTTCAGCTGACCGATCTGCTCGGCGTCGAGGCGGAACTGCTGTTCAGCCTGAACGTTGACCTGATAGGTGCGGCCAAAGCGGTTGAAGTCGTTGGTGTACAGCGAGCCCAGGTAGACCTGCAGGGTGTCGAAGATATCGTTGATCGCCACGCCGTGGGTCTTGGCCTTTTCCCGGTCGATATCGGCATCGACCTGCGGCACGTTGACCTGATAGCTGGTGAACAGCCCTGCCAGCTCGGGTACGTTGTGGCTCTTGGCAATGATGTTCTGGGTTTCTTCGTACAGCGCTTCGTAGCCGAGGTTGCCGCGGTCTTCGATCTGCAGGCGGAAGCCGCCAATGGTGCCCAGGCCCTGTACCGGCGGCGGTGGGAAGATCGCGATGTAGGCATCCTGAATATCAGCAAACTGCGCGTTCAACGCAGCCGCGATGGCCGCCGCCGACTGGCTCGGGTCGGTACGCTCTTCAAACGGCTTGAGCGGAGTGAAGACAATGCCGCTGTTGGGGCTGTTGGTGAAGCCGTTGATCGACAGGCCTGGGAAGGCTACCGAGTCGGCCACACCGGGCTGCTTCAGGGCAATCTCGCTCATGCGCTTGATGACGGCTTCGGTGCGGTCGAGGCTGGCCGCGTCGGGCAGTTGGGCGAAGGCGACCAGATACTGTTTGTCCTGCGCCGGGACGAAGCCGGTCGGGGTCGAGGCAAAGCCCAGGTAGGTCAGCGCCATCAGCCCGGCATAGACGAACAGGGCGATGCCGCTGGAGCGGATGACCCGGCCCACGCCGGCCACGTAACGCAGGCTGGCACGCTCGAAGAAGCGGTTGAACGGGTTGAACAACCAGCGCCCGAAAATTCGGTCCAGGGCACGCGAGAAGCGGTCCTTGGGCGCGCCGTGTTCTTGCAGCAATACCGCCGCCAGTGCTGGCGACAGGGTCAGCGAGTTGAAGGCCGAGATCACTGTCGAAATAGCGATGGTCAGGGCGAACTGCTTGTAGAACTGCCCGGTCAGCCCGGAGATGAACGCTGCCGGGATAAACACCGCGCACAGCACCAGCGCCGTAGCGATGATCGGCCCGGTCACTTCACTCATGGCCTTTTGCGTGGCTTCGAGTGGTTTCAGGCCCAGGCCGATATTACGTTCGACGTTTTCCACCACCACGATGGCGTCGTCGACCACGATGCCGATCGCCAGCACCAGGCCGAACAGCGACAGGGCGTTGAGCGAGAAGCCGAACAGATGCATCACGGCAAAGGTGCCGATCAGCGAGACCGGCACGGCCAGCAGCGGAATGATCGAGGCGCGCCAGGTCTGCAGGAACAGAATCACCACCAGCACGACCAGAATCAAAGCTTCGAACAGCGTGTGCACGACGGCTTCGATCGAGCCACGGACGAACACGGTCGGGTCATAGACGATGCTGAAGTCCATCCCTTCGGGGAAGTCCTTTTTCAGCTCGGTCATCTTCGCCCGGACTTCGTCGGAGATTTCGATGGCGTTGGAGCCAGGGCGCTGGAAGATCGGGATCGCCACCGCTGGCTGGTTGTTCAGCAGCGAGCGCAGGGCGTATTGGCTGGAGCCGAGTTCGACCCGGGCAATGTCCTTGAGGCGGGTGATTTCACCATCGGCACCGGCGCGGACGATGATGTTCTCGAACTCTTCCTCACTGACCAGGCGGCCCTGGGTGTTGACCGACAGCTGGAAGCTGGTCGAACCTGGCGCAGGTGGCGCACCGAGCTGGCCGGCAGCGACCTGACGGTTCTGCTCGCGAATCGCCGTGACCACATCGGTGGCGGTCAGGTTGCGCGAGGCAGTCTTGTTCGGATCGAGCCAGACCCGCAGCGAGTAGTCGCCCATGCCGAACAGCTGCACGTCACCGACGCCGCCCAGGCGGGCCAGCTCATCCTTGATGTTGAGGATGGCGTAGTTGGACAGGTAGAGCATGTCGTAGCGCTGATCCGGCGAGGTCAAGTGCACGACCATGGTCAGGTCGGGCGAAGCCTTGTCGACAGTGATACCAATGCGCGTGACTTCTTCGGGCAGCTTGGGCTGGGTCCGGGTGACGCGGTTCTGCACCTGTACCTGGGCGTTGTCCAGGTCAGTGCCCAGGGCGAAGGTGATGGTCAGGGTCAGCTTGCCGTCGGCGGTCGACTGCGAGGACATGTAGAGCATGTTCTCGACACCGGTAATGGCCTGTTCCAGTGGCGCGGCAACGGTGTCGCCGATGACCTTGGGGTTGGCCCCGGGGAAGTTGGCGCGTACCACAACCGTAGGCGGGACCACTTCGGGGTATTCGCTGATCGGCAGTTGGAACAGCGCAATCGAGCCCGCGATCAGCAGGATCAGCGACAGCACGGCGGCGAAGATCGGCCGGGTAATAAAGAATTTGGAGAAGTTCATCGGTGTCGTCCCTTAACCGCGCGGTGCCTGGGCACTGGCGACTTTCACACTGGGGCCGGCCACGCGCGGCGCCGGGTTGCTGGCTTCCAGCGCCTGACGCTGCTGGGCGAGGTTAGTCAGGGTCTGCTCACTGGCCATGGCGCTCTCTTCTGGAGTCACCTGGGAGCCTGGGCGCACCCGCTGCAGGCCCTTGACGACGATGCGCTCGTCCTTGTTCAAGCCGCTGCGGACGATGCGCAGGCCTTCAAGCTTGGGGCCCAGCTCAACGGCGCGGTAGGCAGCCTTGTTGTCCTGGTCCATGACCAGCACGAACTTCTTGCCAAGGTCGGTGCCGACCGCTTCGTCGTTGATCAGCACTGCGTCGTACTTGGCGCTGCCGACCAGCTTCAGGCGGGCGTACAGGCCCGGGGTGAACTGGCCGTCAGTGTTGTCGAACACGGCGCGGCCGCGGATGGTGCCGGTGCGCGGATTGACCTGGTTGTCGACGAAGTTCATCTGGCCCAGGTGCGGGTTGCCGGTTTCATTGGTCAGGCCCAGGTACACCGGAGTGCTCTGGCCACGTTGGCCTTCACGCGCCAGCTGGGTGTACTTGAGGTACACGCGCTCGTCGGCGTCGAAATAGGCATAAACCTTGTCGGTGGACACCACCGAGGTCAGCGGGGTGACATCGGCGCTGACGATGTTGCCGGCGGTGAACTCGGCGCGGCTGACCCGGCCGCTGATCGGCGCGGTGACCCGGGTAAAGCTCAGGTTGAGGCGGGCGAGGTCCAGTTGTGCCTGGATCGCGGCAACCCCGGCGCGGGCTTCGGCGGCGGCGCTGCTGCGCGACTCGGCCAGCTCGGCGGAGATGGCGTTGCTGTCACGCAGACGCTCGCCGCGGCGGGCTTCGTTTTCGCTGCGCTGGGCGCTGGCGCGGGCTTGTTGCAGTTGTGCTTCGAGGCGGCGGACTTCGGCCTGGAACGGGCGCGGGTCGATCTGGAACAACAGGTCGCCCTTTTTCACCTGGGCGCCTTCGGTGAAGGCCACCTGATCGATCTGGCCCGATACCCGTGGGCGGACTTCGACGGTTTCTGGCGCTTCGAGGCGCCCGGTGAACTCGTCCCACTCGTTGATCGGTTGCTCGATCACCTTGGCCACGGTGACCTTCGGCGCGGTCGGAGCCTGCACGGCGTCTGGGGTACGGCCGCAGGCGCTGATCACCAGCACTGCCAGGGCAGCGAGGGGATAACGCAAGGGTTTGAGTGATTGTTCCATGGAGAAATCCGCCAATGTATATGGATAGTGGGGCGGATTCTGCGCGGCGCGCGGGTGGGGAACGAATCGAATGCGCCGAAGGTTATTATCATCCAGAATGATAAACCCACTGCCGCCATCGATACTGCGCATGGCCAGCATGCGGCGCTGAGGCGCGGATAGGCAAAATAACGTCTGGCCTTAGGCAAATGCTTGCCCGGCCAGCGGCGCTGCAGCAAGGGGCTGAGGTAAGGTAGCAGGGATAAATCAGAGCGCGCCGCCGACGGCGCCCCAGAGGTGCCTGTGGCTTCCTATACCTTGCGTCAGTTGAAGTATTTCGTCACCACGGTGGAGGCCGGCAGCGTTGCCGAGGCTTCGCGCCAGTTGTATATCGCCCAGCCGTCGATCTCTACCGCGATCAAGAACCTGGAAGAGAGTTTTGGCGTGCAGCTGTTTATCCGCCATCACGCCCAGGGCGTGTCGCTGACGCCCAGCGGCAAGCGTTTCTACGCCAAGACCAAGTCGCTGCTGCAGATGGCCCACGAGTTCGAGCAGAACGCACTGGCCGACAACGACACGGTGGCTGGGCAGATCGACATCGGTTGTTTTGAAACGGTGGCACCGCTGTATCTGCCGCGTTTGATCGCTGGGTTTCGCGAGCGTTATCCGGGGGTCGACATTCGCCTGCGCGACGGTGAACAGCAGGAGCTGATCCAGGGGCTGACTGCTGGCACCTTTGACCTGGCGTTTCTCTACGACCATGACCTGGATGGCACCATCGAGGCCGAGCCGTTGATGGCACCCCAGAAACCATACGTGTTGTTGCCGGAGAAGCACCGCTTTGCGGGTCAGGCGCAGGTGTCGTTACGCGATTTGTGCCCAGAACCGATGATCCTGCTCGACGTCGCGCCGAGCAGGACCTACTTCGTTAGCCTGTTCAATGAGTTGGGGCTGACGCCGAATATCGTATTCAGCTCGCCGTCGATCGAGATGGTGCGGGGGATGGTCGGGCAGGGGTTTGGTTTTTCGCTGCTGGTGACTCGGCCGCATTCCGAGTGCACCTACGATGGCCAGCGGCTGGTCACGGTCGACATTGCCGAGCCAGTCGAGCTGTCCGGGTTGGCCGCAGCGCACTTGAAACGGGTGCAGTTGACCAAGCCGGCGCAGTTGTTTGTCGAGTTTTGCCGTGAGCAGTTGGCCAGCCTTTAGGGTGTGGGGCCGCAACGCGGCCCCAGCAACTTCAGCTACGCCGCTCAGTCCGGCACCACCGCAATCACATCGATCTCCATCAGCCACTCAGCCTGCGCCAACCCGGCGACCACCAGCCCGGTGGAAATCGGGAACACGCCCTTGAGCCATTTGCCGACCTCCTGATACACCGGCTCGCGGAAGCGCGGATCGGTGATGTAGGTGGTGGTCTTGACGATGTGCGACATGTCCGAGCCGGCTTCTTCAAGCAGCTGCTTGACGTTCTTCATGGCCTGCTCGGCCTGGGCACGCGGGTCGCCCAGCCCGACCAGGCGGCCTTCGAAGTCGGTACCGACCTGGCCGCGCACATACACGGTGTTGCCGGCGCGCACCGCCTGGCACAGGTCATTGTCGAGCGACTGGTTAGGGTAGGTGACCTTGGTGTTGAACATCCGTACGCGGGTATGAGTAGGCATCAGTGGGCTCCGAGGGTGCTGACGTTGTGAGGTTGGGCGGCGGCATCGGCGTCGCGCTGATGACGGTCGCGGTAGGCCAGGTAAGTGCGTTGCGTGGCGATATGGCCGGCGACGTGCTTGGCGTCGTGCCACACCCCCCAGATAAACGACGAGCCGCGCCGCGACAGCCACGGCAGGCCGAGGAAGTACACCCCAGGCTCCTGCGACACGCCGCGTTGATGTACTGGCTTGTCGTTGCTGTCGAATGCATTGACTTGCAGCCAGCTGAAGTCGACGCCGTAGCCGGTGGCCCAGATGACGCTGGTGACGCCGGCCGCGATCAGGTCCAGTTGCAGGACCGGTTCGCTGATGCAGGCCGGGTCGGGCAGGCGCTTGCGGGCTTCGGGTTCTTCCGGCAGGTCCAGGCCGTTGCGCTCGATGTAAGCATCGGCGGCGTCGAGCAGGGCCAGGTAGTTTTCGTCGCCGCGGCGAATGTTGTCGGCCAGGTTGTTCTGGAATGTGGCGACACCGTTGTCGAATGAATCGGTCAGGCCGACCAGGGTCATGCCTTGGTGGGCGAGGGCGCGGAAGTCCACCGTGTGGCCGCCACGGGCGCCGCTGACGGCGATGGTCACGTGCTCACGGCCAGGTTTGGCGTTTTCTGCATCCCATTCGCCCAGTACCCCCAGCCACCAGCAGAAGTCGCGGTTGCGGTAGGCGCGCGGCGGGCGGTCGTGGGCGCCGACCGAGAGGTACACCTTGCGCCCGGCACGCATCAGCTCTTCGGCGATCTGTACGCCGGAAGAGCCCGCGCCTACTACCAGTACCGCACCTTCAGGGAGCTGCTCAGGGTTGAAGTAGGCGGCAGAGTGGATCTGCTGCAGGCGTGGGTCCTGCGGGGCAATGGCGGGGATGACCGGGCGCTGGAACGGGCCGGTGGCAGCCACTACGCGGTTGGCGTGGATGGTGCCCTGGTTGGTCTCGATGACAAAGCCTGGGCAGTCGGCATTGCGCACGACCTTCTTCACTTCAACGCCAGTGCGTACCGGCAGATTGAATTTACGTACATAGCGCTCGAAGTAATCGGCCACCTGCTCCTTGCCGGCGAAAGCGTCGGCGTCCAGGTCGAATTCCAGGCCGGGGAAACGGTCGTGCCAGACCGGGCCGTTGGCTACCAGCGAGTCCCAGCGGCCGCTGCGCCAGGCCTCGGCAATGCGGTTGCGCTCCAGCACCAGATGCGGCACGCCGAGTTTGCTCAGGTGTTCGCTCATGGCGACCCCGGCCTGGCCGGCGCCGACGATCAGCGTGTCGATTTCGATGTTGTTCAATGTCATGTTCGAGCCCTTCTTGGAAGGCGATTTGATCAGGTCGGTGGGAGACCGCCTTTGCCTGGGGCCAGACTAGGGACTGCTCAATAGCGGCGAAAATACTATTTAGCTGGGGCTTGCCGATAAATTGGCGAAGGCCAGGTGCAGCAAGGGCTGCAGCGCGGTTTGGCAGTGCTGTCAGGGTGATTTTGTTGGCCGTGAGTTTTTTCCTGTGCAGGGGCAACAAAAAAGGTCGTTTCGTGGGCTGGGCGGGCTGTCCAGAATGCTCGGTATTGAGTGGCGGGCAGTTGTCTTCCGCCTGGTTTTCGCCTGATACAGGAGCTGCACCATGACCTTTTCCATCATTGGCCGCTGCGCCGAAACCGGCCAGCTTGGTATCGCCATCAGTTCTTCCAGCATCGCGGTAGGCGCCCGCTGCCCATGGGTGCGCGCTGGGGTCGGTGCAGTTGCCAGCCAGAACATCACCCTGCCTGCCCTTGGCCCGCAGATTCTTGATGCGCTGGAGCGAGGCCAGCTACCACCCGCTGCACTGGACCAGGTGTTGACGGCCAACGGCTGGAGTGAATACCGCCAGGTCACGGTGATCGACAGTCATGGCCAGGTCGCGCTGTTCTCTGGCAAGCAGGCCTTGGGCGTACACAATGCCGTGGCCGGTGAGCAGTGCGCGGCGGCGGGCAATCTGCTCGCTTCGCAGCAGGTGATCCAGGCCATGGTCGACGCCTTCGAGCAGGCCGGTGGGCACCTGGCGGATCGCTTGCTGGCCGCCATGCACGCGGCTGTCGCGGCAGGTGGCGAGGCCGGGCCGATCCATTCGGCGGCGTTGAAGATTGCCGGTGAGCTGACCTGGCCGCTGGTTGATCTGCGTGTGGACTGGGCCGAGCACGACCCGATTGGCCAGCTCGATGGTCTCTGGCAAGCCTACCGGCCGCAGATGAACGACTACGTGACCCGCGCACTCGATCCGACCCGTGCACCGAGTTACGGAGTGGCGGGCGATGAATGAGCTGAGCAGCCAGCAGCTGTTGGGGCGGCTGATCGGCTTTGCCACGGTCAGCCGTGATTCGAACCTGCAACTGATCGGCTTCATTCGTGATTACCTGGCTGAGCTGGGGGTAGCGAGTGAGCTGTTTTTCAACGCCGAGGGCACCAAGGCCAATCTGTTCGCCAGCATCGGCCCGACCGATCGCGGCGGTGTGGTGCTGTCGGGGCATACCGACGTGGTGCCGGTCGATGGCCAGGCGTGGAGCGTCGACCCGTTTGTCATGACCGAACGCGATGGCCGCTTGTATGGTCGCGGCACGGCGGACATGAAGGGGTTTATCGCCTCGGTACTGGCGGCGGTCCCGGCGTTTCTCGCGCAGCCGCTGCACACGCCGGTGCATCTGGCATTTTCCTATGACGAGGAAGTCGGCTGCCTGGGCGTGCGGTCGATGCTCGACGCCTTGGCCCAGCGGCCGCACAAACCGCGTTTGTGCCTGATTGGTGAGCCGACCGAGCTGAAACCGGTGCTTGGCCATAAGGGCAAGCTGGCGATGCGTTGCCAGGTGCATGGCGCGGCCTGTCATTCGGCCTATGCACCTTACGGGGTGAATGCCATCGAGTATGCGGCGCGGATGATCGGCAAGTTGGGCGAGATTGGGCAGGCGTTGGCCGAGGATCAGGATGCGCGTTTCGATCCGCCGTTTTCGACGGTGCAGACGGGGGTCATCAAAGGTGGCCGGGCATTGAATATCGTGCCTGAGGAATGTGAGTTCGACTTTGAAGTGCGGGCGTTGCCGGGGTTTGCTGCAGAGACTGTGGCGGATCAGTTGCAGGCCTACGCCGAGGCCGAGTTGCTGCCGCTGATGCGGGCGGTGAGTGCCGCGAGTGATATTCGACTGTGGCCTTTGAGTGCGTATCCTGGGTTGGCTACGGCGGCTGATAGCGAGGCTGCGCGGTTGGTGGCGTTGCTCAGTGGGTCGAGTGAGTTTGGCACGGTGGCGTTTGGGACTGAGGGAGGGTTGTTTGATCAGGCGGGGATAGCGACGGTGGTATGTGGGCCAGGGAGCATGGAGCAGGGGCATCGGCCGGATGAGTTTGTCAGTGTGGCGCAGTTGCTGGGATGTGATGCGATGTTGTTGCGGTTGGTGGACTATTTGCGGGGTTGATGGGCGGCGGACTGGGCTGCCTAGCGGGGCTGCTATCTCGGGAGGCTCAATATGGTAGTGAGCTTATCCATTTGATTTATAGGCCCTTTTCGCATTTAAGGGGAGTCACTTTTTTAGCAAACGCCCCAAAAAACTAACCGAAAAAGGGCTTGGCTCCACATCCGGCCCCCTTCGCTTCGCTGCAGGGTTGCCTCGTTCCAGTCTTGCTCCTGAGTCGCCGGTGGATCAAGAGCAAGATCAAGACTCAAATCGAGATTAATCTCCGAAAACGTTGAAAGGGATGGCCGTTAGGGCGAAAGGACCTGATCATCCGCCACCCAAACAAGATCAGAAGCTGGCCTTGACCTGCAATCCCACCACCAGCGCATTATCGATATCAGTCCCGGAAAACGCTCCAGGCTCGATGATGTACTGCACGTCCGGCCGCAGATTCAGCCAGGGCGTGGCCTGATATCCATAGCTCAGCTCGATCAACTGCTCAGCACTGTCGATATTCGGGAACTCGCGATCACTGCCAGCAGCGGCATCCTCCAGCACATCCCGACTACGTGGATTCGGCACTGCTCGGCCATAGCCCAACGACAAGGTGTCCCGCGGGCGGCCTGCAAACGGCTGGTACAGCACCACGCCCGTGCCATACCACTTGGTAAACGGCGATGCCGCCTTGCTCGACGCCGAGTATTGACCAAACGCATGCAGGCTACGGCCGGCCAGGGCGGGGTCATTCCATACCGCCTGATCAATCAACAGGTAGTGCCCACCTCGGCCAGCCACTTCGTCATCACTGCCAATGCGTTTGACGTTGGAGCTGTCGTAGTAGTAACCCAGCTTGTACTCACCCGGCAGTTCGCCTCGCAGTTTGTACACCAGCTCCACCGGCACCACCGTGCCTGTGGTGTGCTTGGGGCCCAGCTTCCAGGCACGGCTGGAATTGCCGTTGCTTTCGGGATCAACGTTGAACGCCGCCACGCGCACTTGCCAGGCTGGCGAAAGGTCATATTTGACCCGCGCACCGAGCCGCGCATTGGGGTAGTTGGTCCAGCCACTGCCGCCGGACATGTTCAGCGGATGGCCGCAGAAACCGGCGTTCATGAAGTTGCACAGGATGCCGCTGTCGAGGCCGCCGAGGTCGTTGCCCATGGCCATGTAGCCGAGCTTGATGTTCAGCGCGGGAGTGAAGTTGCGTTCGTAGCTGAGCTCAGTCAGGCGTGTGTACAGGCCGCCGAAGTTTTCCTGGATCGGCAGGCGGTTGCCTACCAGTTCCTCCGAGGCGCTGTGGCCGCGGCGGTCGTTAATGCTCAGTTGGACCTTGCCGGCGTTATCCACCCCATACAAGCGGGACAAGTCGAACTGCACGCCCAGCTTGATGTTCTGCGAATAGCGCGCCGAGCGGTGCAGGCCGCCATCAGCGTTGTAGGCGGTCTCGCCGCTGTAGTCGGCACTGAACTTGACGCCATCGTCTTCAAGTTGATGGCGCAAACCGCCCCAGTCACCACTGAGGGTGCTGCGCTGGAGCAGATCGGCTTCGGCCATGGCGCCGTTGCTGGCCAGTACCAGCAGCAGGCTGGCGGTGATGCGGGTAGGGGTAAAACGGAACACGGAGGACATTGCGCAGCTTTCCTGGGAATCGCGAGGTGGTGATAAATAGCGCCGCTGAAAGCATGAGGCCGCTCCTGCAAAGGGTATGCAGGAGCGGCCTCATGCCGCACGGAAGTGACGCGCGTTATGGCAAGGCGTAGGCCATTACATAATCGCCACGGTCGGTCGACTGGCGGGCACCGCCAGCGGTGACGACCACGTATTGCTTGCCGGTCTTGGGCGAGACGTAGGTCATCGGGCCACCCTGGCTGCCGACGGGCAGGCGGGCTTTCCAGACCTCCTCACCGTTGCCGCTGTTGAAAGCGCGCAGGTAGAAGTCCTGGGTGCCGGCGATGAACACCAGGCCGCCTTGGGTCGACAAGGTGCCACCCAGCGTCGGCAGGCCAACCTTGATCGGCAGGTGCATGCGGATGCCGAGCGGGCCGGTGTCTTCAACGGTGCCGACCGGCACTTGCCAGGCGACCTGGCGGGTCTTCATGTCGATCGCGGTCAGGGTGCCGAATGGTGGCGCCTGGCAAGGGATGCCGGCAATCGACAGGAAGCGGTTCTTGTTCACCGCGTACGGCGTGCCTTTCAGCGGTACCGCGCCCATGCCGGTGTTCAGCGCTTCGCCACCACCGGCGGCTTTGCCCTGGTTCTGCGACGGGATCATCTGGACCCACAGCCCCAGGCGCATGTCGTTGACGAAGATGAAGCCATGCACCGGATCGGTGGAGATGCTGCCCCAGTTCATGCCGCCCAGCGAGCCCGGGAAGCTCAGCGACAGGTCGGTGCCTGGCGCGGTATAGAGGCCGTCGTAGCGCATCTTCTTGAAGTCGATGCGGCACAGCAATTGGTCATACGGGGTTGCGCCCCACATGTCCGATTCGGTCAGGGTCTGCGCGCCGATCTGCGGCATGCCGACTGACTTCGGTTGGGTCGGCGAGTACGGTTCGTTGGGGATGTTGCCTGGCTTGACCGGCACTTCGTCGACCTGGGTCAGCGGTTTGCCAGTGGCACGGTCGAGCACGTAGATCTGCCCGGCCTTGGTGCCGATCACCACCGCAGGGACGGTCTGGCCGTCGTCCTTGGTGAAGTCGATCAGGCTCGGCTGCATCGGCAGGTCGAAGTCCCACAGGTCGTTGTGGACGGTCTGGTAGACCCACTTCTCGTTACCGGTGGTAGCGTCCAGCGCCAGTACCGATGCGCCGTAGGTGTGGTCGAGCTTGCTGCGTTCTACACCATAGATGTCGGTGGAAGACGAACCCATCGGCAGGAACACGGTGTTCATTGCCGGGTCGTAGGACATCGGCGCCCAGCTGTTCGGCGTGCTGCGCACGTAGGTGCTGCCGTCAGTCGGGGCGTTACGGTCTTCAGGGTTGCCTGGGTCGAAGGCCCAGCGCATTTGCCCGGTGATCACGTCAAAACCACGGATCACGCCACCTGGCATGTCGGTCTGGACGTTGTCGGCAACACGCCCGCCAACCACCACGGTGGTGCCGGCCATCAGCGGTGCCGAGGACAGCTGATAGTACGAATCCGGGACATCACCCAGGCCCGCCATCAGGTTGACCTGGCCGTTGTTGCCAAAGCCTTGGCAGAACTCGCCGGTATCCGCGTCGACTGCAATCAAGCGACCGTCGATGGTGTTGGTCAGCAGGCGGCGCTGGCAGTTGGCGCCAGGGGCAACCGTGGCTGCAACGACCGGCGAGCTGTTCGGCTGGGAGGGCTGGGCCAGCGGCGCGCTAGCGTCGAAGTAGGCCATGCCACGGCAACGCTGCCAGACTTTCGACTGGGCGTTGATGGTGTTTTTCCACAGCTCCTTGCCGGTGTCGGCGTCGAGTGCGATCAGGTTGTTGTGCGGGGTGCAGATGAACACCTTGTTGCCGACCTGCAATGGGGTCAGCTGGTCTTCGGCACCGTTGCCGTCGCTGAGGGCGACATCACCGGTGTGGTAGGTCCAGGCGACCTGCAGCTTGTCGACGTTGCCACGGTTGATCTGGTCGAGGGCGGCGAAGCGGCTGCCACCTTCGGTATTGCCGTAGTGAGCCCAGTCTTTCTGCGCTTGCGCAGGTTCGACGGCGGTCAACCCCGGGCCTTTGCCAGTTGGGGCAACGCTTGGGTGGGCGACGAACATGTTGCCGGCCGCGACCACGACTGCTACCGCCATGACGCCAGCGACGGCGTAGGCGCCGCGGCCAGTGGCGGTGCCGTTGGCGCGGGCCAGCAGCGGGTACACCAGCGCGACTACGGTGCCGATCACGGCAAACATGAACAGGCGCGAGAACAGCGGCCAGAACACCAGGCCGGTGTCGAGCACTGCCCACAGCGCGGTGCCGAGCAGGAACGCGGCATACAGCCAGGCGCCGGCGACCTTGCGGCGGGCGATGAGGATACCGGCGATGGCCATGGCCAGGCCGCCGATCAGGAAGTACCAGGAGCCGCCCAGACCGGCCAGCTTGATGCCGCCGGCAGCCAGCAGCAGGCCGAGCAGGGCGATGATCACGCCCAGGCCAACCAGAATGATTTTCGAGGCGCCTGAGGCGCGCGGTGAGTCGTTCATGCCAAGGATCTCGCAGGTGGAATACGCGGAGTTTAAGCCCTTAGCAAGCTAATTAACAAGTTGGTACATTTGCCCTTGAGGCCTATTGTCGCAGGGCTGAGCTTGCCAAGATGCCTCGAAAAGCTTAGATCAAGTCGCCAACTTCAGCTTAAAAACGGCAAAATCAATAATGTGAAAATTTCGCGAAAAAGCTTGATCTGGCTTTGTCGAGGTAGATTTTTGCGTCTGCCCGCTGCGGTCAAGCTGGCGGACTGGTCAGGTAAGGCTGGCCGTGATTGCACCCAGGCTCCATTTGGAGCAAGGTTGGCCGATTTGGCGGACATCAACTGCGATGGACAAGCTGCTGGCAATCAAGGCCTTCATGGCAACCGTCGACGCGCGCGGCTTTTCGGCTGCAGCGCGTAACCTTGGGGTCGCCACCTCTTCAGTGACGCGCCTGGTCGATGCCCTGGAGGCTGAACTGGGCGCCGCCTTGCTCAACCGCTCCACCCGGCAAGTCAGCCTGACCGAGGCGGGCGCCAGTTATTACCAGCGCTGCCGCGAGGTGCGCGAGGCATTGGCCGAGGCCGATGCCAATGTCGGCGACCGTGGCGAGGAGCCCGTCGGGGTGCTGCGTTTGTGCCTGCCCGTCGAGTTCGGCCGGCGGGTGATAGCGCCGCATCTGGGGCGCTTTCTCGCCGCGCATCCGGGGCTTGAGCTGGACATCGACCTGAGTGATCGCTTCGATGACCTGCTCGAGGGTCGCTACGATGTGAGTATTCGCCTGGGCGAGGCCGCGCCCAACGACGAACTGATCTGCCGTCCGCTCGGACGCTTTCAGCGCTGGCTGGTGGCAAGCCCCGCGTACCTCGCCGGGCACGCGCCGCTGGAGCATCCACGAGGACTCAATGAACACGCCTGCCTGCGTTTTCGCTATGGGCAGTCCGCACGGCCCTGGCGCCTGTCACGTGACGAGCAGACGCTGGAGCTGGATATCAGCGGGCCGCTGCGCAGCAGTAACGCCGATGTGCTGCGCGAAGCTGCACTGAGTGGCGCCGGCATTGCCTTGCTGGCCGACTGGCTGGTGCGCGAAGACTTCGCCGCCGGGCGTTTGCTGCGGCTGTTGCCTGATTGGCAGATCAGCCCCGGCTCCGCCAGCAACGCGATCAATGCCCTGTACCTGCCCAACCACCGCGGCTCACGCCGGGTACAGGCGTTTGTCGGCTTTTGCGAGGCACTGCTGGGCGAGTGAGGGCAGGGCGTTGCGCTACGCGCAAAGACCCCTTGCGCAGCCGCTGGATTCTCTTGCCCTGCACCGCTGGGTAACGTGCACAGCATCTTCCCTGATCATCCACCGAGGCACCTGCACATGAGCCCATCCATCGCTGCCAGCCAGCCCTCCACCGCAGGCCTGAGTCGGGCCCTGGTAACCCTGTTGGCGTTTTGCTGTGGCGCGATCGTCGCCAATATCTACTACGCCCAGCCGATTGTCGGCCTGATTGCGCCAGACCTTGGCCTGTCAGCCGAGCACGCCAGCCTGATCGTGTCGCTGACCCAGCTCGGCTACGCGCTCGGTCTGCTGTTACTGGTGCCTCTGGCAGACCTGGTGGAAAACCGCCGGCTGATGGTTGCTACCGCAGTGCTGGCTTGCATCAGCCTCGTCCTGGCGGGCACCAGCAGCAATGGCCAGGGTGGCTTGTTTCTTGGCTATGCCTTGTTGATCGGCTTCAGCTCGGTGTCGGTGCAGATGCTCATTCCTCTGGCAGCGCACCTTGCCCCTGAGCAACAGCGCGGGCGCGTGGTCGGCAATATCATGGGTGGCCTGTTGCTGGGGATACTGCTGGCACGGCCACTGGCGAGCGTGGTTGCTGACCACTTCGGCTGGCGCACAGTGTTTGTCGGCGCCGCCGGGATCATGCTGGCGATCATCCTGTTGCTGGCGCTGACCTTGCCGCGGCGGGTGCCTGAGCACAAAGCCAGCTATGCGCAACTGATGGCCTCTTTGGCAGGGCTGTTGCGCCGCTACCCGGTACTGCGTCAGCGCTCGCTGTATCAGGCGTTGATGTTCGCCGCGTTCAGCCTGTACTGGACGGCGGTGCCGATGGCATTGAGCGGGGAGCATGGCCTGTCGCAGAGCCAGATCGCATTGTTTGCCCTGGTCGGAGCAGTCGGCGCGATCGCTGCGCCATTGGCCGGGCGGCTGGCCGATGCCGGGTATGCCCGCCGCGGCTCTCTGCTGGCGCTGGTTCTGGCGCCGCTGGCGCTGTTGCTGGGCCTGAGCGCCCCAGGGTTCACCGTGATCGGCCTGGCGCTGAGCGGAGTACTGCTGGATTTCGCCGTACAGATGAACATGGTGATTGGTCAGCGCGAAGTGTATGCGCTGGACCCGGCCAGCCGCGGCCGATTGAATGCGCTGTACATGACCAGCATCTTCGTCGGCGGCGCAGCGGGCTCGGCGCTGGCCAGCCCACTGTATGAGCAGCTCGGCTGGCATGGCGTAGCGCTGGTGGGCGCCACATTGCCACTGTTGGCGCTGGGCATATTCGTGCTGCGTAGCCGGCGCGGTTGAAGGCGCCGCTTCAATGACTTCAGAGCGAGCGGACTCAGCTCAGGCGATCATTGCGGCGCACCAAACAAGCCGGTCCAGTAGATCCCGGCATCGCTCTTGGGGTCCACGGCGTAGGCCGCGCCCAGTTCGCTGAAATCCGGGTTCATCAGGGTTGCGCAATGGCCTGGGCTGGCCAGCCAGCCATCGATGACCTTGCGCGGAGTGTCCAGCCCGGCCGCGATGTTTTCGCCGACCAGCCGGTAGGAGTAGCCGGCCAGTTCGGCGCGGTCACCCGGAGTGCGGCCATCACGGTCGATATGATCGAAGAAGTTCTGATTGGCCATCGCCCGGGTATGGTCGGCAGCAACGCCGGCCAAGGTGGCGTTCCAGCCGAGCGGCGCGGCGGCGGCGAACGGCTGGCCACCGCATTGGCGTGGCAGCTGGCGCGCTGCATTGATCTCCTGCAGCAGCTTCTGGCCCTCTGCCTGCCAGTCACCGAGGCGACCACTGAGCAGCGGCCGAGCCAGCACGATGCGCCAGTCGCGGCCTTCCTGGCTGACGCCTATATCGACGAACTGCGGGTCGAGCACCACCTGGCAGAAGCTTTCGGCGATGGCCTTCATCGCCGCCGGCGCATCGCGCGGCCCGGACAGGCTGATCGCCTGCACGTTGACCATCGGGTAAGCCGCGCGGGACATTGCCTGCTGCAGGTCGCGGGTGCCTTCCGGCGACAGCGCCAGGCGGGTATCGCTGCTCAACGGCGGCAGCTCCAGCGAACCTTCGCCGGCGCAGCTCTGCGGCTGGCTGCGGTAGGCGTTGATCGACGCGATCAGTTGCCCTTCCTCGCTGGTGAACGCCTGGGCGCCACAAGACACACCCAGGCCCAGCGTCAGCACGGTAAGACAGGCAACGGATGACAGGACGCGCATGTGTATCTCCCTATCTGGCAGCGCGAGACTCGGCGCTGCTCATCCTACACAAGCATCTGGCTTTTGGCCCTGCGTCGTGCGGTGCAATTGAACGGCCGATTGTCGAACATTATCGGCAAAAGAGGGAGTAGACCTTTCTTGCTGAAAAAAGTGCGGTACTTGCTGGGAATTATTTGCATTCTCAGCAGAGCGCTAGCCGTTACTGTCCGCAGGCCAACAGCAGTGCAACAGTTTGCCCGTCGCCATTCACTGCCAATAAGGTCAAACCCAGCAAAATCAGGGAGTTGAAACCAGGCACAAGTCCTGCAATAGCCCTTGCACACCCCTTGGGCCCGTGCAGGAGCATCCTTGAATAACTCCATCCTCCCCCTGACCTTGCTGAGTACAGCATTGATGCTGGTCGGCTGCGAACGCACCGAGCAGGTCAACGCCCACGGCGATCAGCCGGTCCACGGCGGCACACTGGTGTACGCCACCGACCGCGAACCAACCTGCCTTGACCCGCACGTCGCCGGGGACATGCCGCAGGTATTCGTTGCTCAGCAATACCTCGACTCGCTGGTGTCGATGGACAGCCAGGGGCGGATCGGCCCGTGGCTGGCCACGCACTGGCAGGTCGCCGCGGATGGCCTCAGCTACACCTTCCAGCTACGCCGCGATGTGCGCTTTACCGATGGCACGCCGTTCAATGCCGAGGCAGTCAAGGCCAACCTCGATCACATGGCCAACCCCAAGACCCAGTCGAGTACCGCCGGTGGCTATATCCGCCAGTATCGTGGCACCGATGTGATCGACGAGTACACCGCTGTGGTCCACCTGGCAACGCCCTATGCAGCGTTTCTCGAAGTGCTGGCGCAGGGCTTTCTCGGTATTCAGTCGCCTACCGCGCTCAAGCGCAGCCGTGACGTCAACTGCGAAAGCCCGGTCGGCAGCGGGCCGTTCAAGGTGGCGCGCTGGGACCGGCAGAACCAGGTCGAGCTGGTGCGCAACCCGGACTACAACTGGGCGCCGCCAACCGCCCAGCACCAGGGCCCGGCTTACCTGGAACGGATCGTGTGGAAGTTCATCCAGGAGCCGTCGGTACGCTTTGCCTCGCTGCAGGCAGGCGAAGTCGATGTGATCGAAACCCTGCCGCCCGAATCCCACGAGGCCGCACGGCGCAACCCGGATGTCGAGCTGATCGTCGCCCAACGCCCGGGTAACCCCACCAACGGCACTTTCAACCTGCGTCGCGCCCCGTTCGATGATATCCGCGTGCGCGAAGCCTTTGTGCGCAGCGCCGATATCGAGGGCGCGCTGAAGAGCGTTTATTTCGGTGAATTCCCCCGCGCCGGCGGCCCGCTGAGCATGGCCACGCCGTTTTACAGTGCCGATTTCGAGCACAGCCAGGACTACCAGCCGGCCCGCGCCGGCAAACTGCTCGATGACGCTGGCTGGACCAGCCGCGATGCCGAGGGCTACCGCAGCAAAGACGGCAAGCGCCTGCGCGCGACGGTGTTGATCGGAGCACGCACACCGCCGTCGGAGCTGACCTTGTGGGAGCAGGTCCAGGCCACCACCCGCGAGGCCGGGATAGAGCTGGTGCTGGAGCAGATGAGCGATGTGCAGGTCACGGCCCGGCAGGCCGCCTGGGACTACGACATCCGCACTGGTTACTGGAACACCAACACCCCGGACGTGCTGCGGATCATCTTCAGCTCGGCCTTCGTCCAGCCGGCAGGGGTCGGTGGCTACCACCAGAATTCCTCAGGCTACGCCGATCCCGGCTTCGACAGCCTGCTTGATCAGGCCCTGGCCACGCAGCAGCCGGAGCAGCGCCGCGCGCTGTATCAGCAGGCCCAGGCGCAAGCCGCCGGGCAATACCTGCAGCTCACCACCTATCCGCAAAGCACCCGCCTGGGCATTTACAAGACCGCCCGAGGGGTGCGCCTGGAACCGTCGTTGGCGGTCACTTACCTGTATGACGCCTGGGTGATCAAATGAGCAGTGCAACTGAACTGGCAATAGCCGACCCGCGCCGCGAGCGCCTGGCCGCACTCGGCCGCCGCGCCGTAATACGCCTCGGTGGCGGGTTGCTGGTGCTGTGGGCCGTGGCGACGCTTACGTTTTTTGCCTTGCGTCTGATGCCGGGCGACCCGGTGCTGGCGATTCTCGGTGGTCCCAGCGGCAACCCCAGTCCGGAAACCATCGAAGCCACGCGCATCGAGTTCGGACTGGATAAACCGCTGGCCGTGCAATACCTGCTGTACCTGGGCCGCCTGCTGCAAGGCGACCTTGGCCTGTCCTACTCGCAGCACCTGCCGGTGACGCGGGTGCTGGCCGAGCAGGGCGGTGCGACGCTTGAGCTGACCATCGCCGCGTTGTTGCTGGCCTGGGTGCTGGTGTTGTTGCTGACGGTGATCACCGCCGGGCGCGGTCGTCTGATCGGCGGGCTGGCCTCGCTGGCCGAAACCCTCAGCGCCGCCTTGCCGCACTTCTGGCTTGGCGTGGTGCTGCTGGCGGTATTTGCCTTTGGCCTGCGCTGGTTCCCGCCGGCGGGCAGCGACAGCCTGGCCAGTTTGGTATTGCCGGCATTTTCTCTGGCCATTCCGCTGGCGGGTTTCATTGCCCAGGTGACCCGCGAGTCGCTCGAACTGACCCTGGAACAACCGTTCATTCTCACCGCCCGCAGCCGTGGCTTGAGTGACCTGGCCGTGCGCTTCCGGCATGCCTTGCGCCACGCCTTGTTGCCCGGGGTTTCGCTGTCGGGTTGGGCCATTGGCGCGCTGATCAGCGGCGCGGTGGTGTGCGAAGTGATCTTTTCCCGCAAGGGCATCGGCCGCCAGCTGTATCAGGCGGTGCAGGCCCAGGACATGCCGCTGGTGATCGGCATCAGCCTGGTAGTTGCCGCGGGCTATGTGCTGGCCAACATTCTGGTGGACCTGCTCTACCAGTGGATCGACCCCCGCCAACAGGAGGCCACGCCATGAGCGACCTGATACTTGACCGTGTGCAGGCGCCGCTGCGCCGTCAGCGCCGGATCAACCTGCCGCCAGTCGGCGCAAGCCTGGCCCTGCTGTTTCTGGCCGCGTTACTGCTGGCTGCGCTGTTTCCCCAGCTATTTACCCACGTCGACCCTCTGGCAATCGTGCCGCGCGATGCATTCCAGGCGCCGAGCTGGGCGCACTGGCTGGGCACTGATCAATCCGGACGCGACATCTTTGCGCGGATCATTCACGGCGCTCGCCAGAGCCTGTTGATCGGCGTCGCCGCCACGGCGTTGTCGATGACCATCGCAATCAGCCTGGGCTTGCTTGGCGGCCTCGGTGGTGCGCGGGTCGACCGCGCTGTCGGCTGGCTGCTGGAGGTGCTGTTTGCCTTCCCCAGCTTGATCCTGGCGTTGCTGTTCGTGGCGGTGTTCGGCAGCGGCGTCGGCACGCTGATCGTTGCCACCGGCCTTGGGGGTGCGCCCGGTTACGCGCGCATGGTGCGCGGCCAGGTGCTGGCGGTGCGCAACGCCGGCTACATCGAAGCGGCGCGCGCGCTCGGCCATCCCACCTCGCGGATTGTGCTGCGCCAACTGCTGCCCAACGCCATGCGCCCACTGGTGGTGACCATGACCATGGGCGTCGGCCAGGCCATTGTCTGGGCCTCGGCGCTGAGTTTTCTAGGCCTAGGCGCCCGGCCGCCGGCACCGGAGTGGGGGACCATGCTGTCGATGGGCCGCGACTTCATCGCCAGCGCCTGGTGGCTGACGTTCTTCCCTGGGCTGTTCATCGTTCTTACCACCCTGGCCACGACGGTCACGGGGCGCTTCATTCAACAACGCCTGGAGGGCCGCCAAGCATGAGTGACAAGACCTTGATCGTCGACGGCCTGACGGTGTCGTTCGCCGGCCAGAGTGTGGTCCGCGACCTGAGCTTTACCCTGGCGCCCGGGCGTTGCGTGGCCTTGGTCGGCGAGTCCGGCTCGGGCAAGAGCGTCAGCGCCCGGAGCCTGGTCGGCCTGACCGGCACGGGCGCCGTGGTGTCGGCGCGTCAGTTGCGCTTTGCCGACCACGACCTGCTTGATCTCAGCGAGCGTCAGTGGCGGCAGGTGCGCGGCAAAGACATCGGCTTTGTCTTGCAGGATGCGCTGGTCTCGCTCGACCCGTTGCGACCGGTCGGTAAAGAGATCCTTGAAGTGTTGCAGACCCATGGCTACGGCGACCGCCAGCAGCGTGCGGCGCGGGTGCATGAACTGCTTGAGCTGGTCGGCGTGCCGGACCCTGCACTACGCGCCCGCCAGCGCCCCGGACAGCTGTCGGGAGGCTTACGTCAGCGCGCCCTGATCGCCAGCGCGCTGGCCATGCAGCCGGCGCTGGTGATCGCCGACGAGCCAACCACCGCGCTGGATGCCACGGTGCAGGCGCAGATTCTGCAGGTGTTTCAGCAGATCAAGGCGCGCGGTGCGTCGCTGCTGATCATCAGCCACGACCTGGCCGTGGTTGCCCAGTTGGCTGACGAGGTGCTGGTGCTGCGCCATGGCGAAGTGGTCGAGCAGGGGCCGATGCAGCAGGTGCTGCGCGAGCCTCGACATGCCTACACCAAGGCGTTGCTGGCGGCGGTGCCAGCCGAGCATCCGCGGGGCACCCGGCTGTCGCCGCAACGCGTGGCCAGCACGCCCAGGCTGGTCAACCGTGGCCTGGGCGAGGTCCTGCTCGAAGGCCGTGACCTGGGCAAGCGCTACACCGGCCCGGACGGGCTGGCGCGGCAAGTGGTGCAGGGCGTCAGCTTCACCCTGCACGCCGGCCGCACGCTAGGCATCGTTGGTGAGTCCGGCTCGGGCAAAACCACCGTGGCGCGCCTGGCGCTGGGCCTGCTGACGCCAGACCAGGGCCAGGTGCTCTATCGCGGCAAACCCTGGAACCTGCCCGACGATGCCATCGCCGAGGCCAGCCGGCGGCCGCTGCGCCGCGAAATCAGCGTGATCTATCAAGACCCGCTCGGTTCGTTCGACCCGCGCTGGACGGTTGCGCAGATTTTGGATGATGCCTTGCAGGTCGCCGGCGTCGAGGCGCCAGCACGGCCGGCGCGGATTGCCGTGCTGCTCAATCAGGTGCGCCTTGCGGCGGACCTGGCCCAGCGCCGGCCGTTGCAGCTGTCGGGCGGCCAGCGTCAGCGCGTGGCGATCGCCCGCGCCATCGCAAGCGAGCCGAAGCTGATCATCTGCGACGAGCCGGTGTCGGCGCTGGACGTTTCGGTGCAGGCGCAGGTGCTGGATCTGCTCGCTGATCTGCAGGACGAACTGGGCCTGGCCTACCTGTTTATCTCCCACGACCTGGGGGTGATCCGCCATGTCAGCGACGACGTGCTGGTGATGCGTCACGGCCAGGTCGTCGAGCATGCACCGGTCGAGCAGCTGTTCCGGCAGCCGGCCCATAAATACACCCAGCGTCTGCTTGGCTCAGTACCGCGCCTGCCCGGCGCGGGCACTGAATTGGTCGTACCGCCGCTCGACCTCGAGCATGAGGCCTTCGACCTGTTCGACGAAGCAAGACTGTGGAAAATTGCCATCTAAGGACTACCCCATGACTACCTTTCAACGTTTGCCTGCCCAAGCCCCAGCCAATACCGTCGCCGCGCTAAAGGCCCGTGTCAGCGCCTTGCTGCCGGCGATTGCCGCCGGCGCTGCCGAGCGTGAGCGCGAACGCCGGCTACCCTATGCGGCCATCGCCGAGCTGGCCGCAGCCGGCCTGTACACCGTGCGTATCCCGCAGCAGTACGGCGGCCCTGGTGGCAGCGTCAGTGATGTGATCGAGTTGCTGCTGCAGGTGGCCGCCGCCGACTCCAACGTCGCCCAGGCGCTGCGCCCGGGCTTCGCCTTTGTCGAAGGCCTGCTCGCGGCCAGCGCCGAGGGTGCCGAACAGGAGCGCGTGCGCTGGTTTGCCGTGTACCTGCAAGGTGCGGTGATCGGCAATGCCGGCTGGGAGCTGGGCGGTGCCAATGGCGCCATTGCCGCGCGTTTGGTGCGCGAGGGCGATCACTTCCGCGCCAACGGCAGCAAGTTCTATAGCACCGGGGCGCTGTTTGCCGACTACGTCAGCGCGGTGGCGTTGGACGAGGACGAGCAGCCGGTGTCGTTCATCCTGCCGCGTGACCGCGAAGGACTGGAGCTGGTCGACGACTTCGATGCCATGGGCCAGCGCCTGACCGCCAGCGGCACCACCCACCTGCACAACGTGCGGGTCGAGGCCAGCGACATCCGCACGCGCACCGTGGAGGAGGGCAAACGCACCATCGTCACGCCGTTCCTGCAGCTGTTTCTCGGCACCGTGCTGGCTGGTATCGCCCGCAATGCCCTGAACGACGCGGGCCAGTTTGCCCGTGAGCATGCACGGCCCATCAAGCACAGCAGCGCCAGCCAGTCGGTCGATGACCCGTACGTGCAATTGTCGGTGGGCGATATTGCCGCCAGGGCTTTCGGTGCCGAGGCACTGGTGCTCAAGGCCGCCGCCAGTATCGATCGCGCCTGGGCCGCGCAGCTGGATGAAAGTGCCGTCGAGCAGGCTGCACTGGAAGTCGCCCAAGCGCAGTACCTGGCAGCCGAATTGGCGCTGAAAGCCGGCGAAACCCTGTTCGATGTCGGCGGTGCCTCGACCACTGGCCGTCAGCACAACCTCGACCGGCACTGGCGCAATGCGCGCACGGTGGCCAACCACAACCCGCGCCACTGGAAGGCGGCGGTAGTCGGCGCCTGGCAGCTCAAGGGCACCCGGCCACCCGTCTCGGGGCTGTTTTGACGGCTCAGCCGGCGGCTTTGGTCGGCCATCTGCAAAGCCCCAAGGTGCCGGTGATCATCGGCGCTGCGCTGTTCATGGAACTGCTCGACAGCACGGCGGTGATGACCGCGCTGCCGAGCATGGCCGCCGATTTTGGCGAGCCGGGGCTGCGCATGAACCTGGTGGTCTCGCTGTACATGCTGGCCCTGGCGCTGTGCGTGCCGATCAGCGGCTGGGCGGCCGAGCGTTTTCGCCCACGGCAGGTAATGCTGTTGGCGATGGGCTTGTTTACCGGCGCCTCGCTTACCTGTGCGCTGGCTGACACGCTCTGGCAACTGTGCCTCGGGCGCATGCTGCAAGGTGCTGCCGCAGCGCTGATGACGCCGGTGGGGCAGGTGATCATCCTGCGCTGGTCGAGCCGCGATCAGTTGCTGCAGTCGATGTCGTGGCTGGCGTTGCCGGCCTTGGTCGGGCCGTTGCTGGGGCCGCTGCTGGGCGGTTTGTTGGTGACGGTGCTGTCGTGGCACTGGATCTTTCTGGTCAACCTGCCGATCTGCCTGCTTGGCTGCTGGTTGATTCTCAAACATGTGCCGGACTTCCCGGCGCGCAGCGTACCGCCACTGGACTATCGCGGCCTGCTGCTCAGCGGCGGCGCGTTGGCGCTGCTGGTGGCTGGCCTGGAGTCGCTAGGCCTTGGCCAGTTGCCGCGGCCATGGGCCCTCGCGCTGATCGCCGCCGGCGGGCTGTTTGCCCTCGGCTATTGGCTGCATGCCCGCCGCCATGCCAGCCCACTGGTCGACTTGAGCCTGTTGCGCCTGCGCAGCTTTGGTGTTGCCCAGGCGGGCGGGGGGCTGTTCCGGCTGGGCTCGGCGGCACAGCCGTTTCTGCTGGTGCTGTTGCTGCAAAACAGCCTGGGCATGAGCCCACTGGCGGCGGGGTGGTTGATGGTCAGCGGCGGCGTCGGCGCGTTGTTGATGAAGTTGCTGGCAGTGCCGCTGGTACGCCGTTACGGCTACCGCCGGGTACTCAGCTGCAACGCACTGCTCAGCGGCGTGGGCATCGCCTTGTGCGCAGCGTTCGACCGCGATACGGCAGTGTGGTTGATGGCGGTGGTGCTGTTTGCCGCAGGCCTGGTGCGCTCGTTGCAGTTTTCCACCCTGGGTGCAGCGAGCTATCAGGATGTGCCAGGCGAACGCTCGGCGGCGGCCAGCTCGCTGTCGGCGATGTCGGTGCAGTTGACCATGGCCATGTCGGTAAGTCTGGCTGGGGTGATGCTGGGGATCCTGGCCGCGGCTGATGGCCGGGTCGAGACGTCTGTCGAAGATATCGCTGTAGTGATGCTGCTGTCGGCGCTGCTGTGTGTGCTCTCGGGTCTGGTGTTCCGGCGTTTAGCCAACTGATTGAACGGGGCCGCACACCAGCCCCGTTCATTGGTCGATCAGTGCGCGCCGGCGGCCTTGCTCAGGTCGCTCTCGGCCCACTCGGTGTAGATGCAGGCATCGGCCACCGCCCAGCGCACCTTGACCGTGTCGCCCGGCTGCATCGGCATACCGGCTGCCGACAAGGCCTTGACCGTCATCTCGGTGCCGCCTGCGCTGACCACATGGCAGGTCTGGCTTTCACCGAGGAACAACACTTCGCTGACCTTGGCACTGACTTCGTTCCAGCCTGCCGGCAAGGGCTCCCGCGCTGCCTGTTCGGCGCTCAGGGCGAGGGCTTTTTCCGGGCGCACCATGATCAGCGCGTCCTGCCCGGCGACCAGCCCAGGGGTCAGGCGAATCGCCAATGGCTGCCCTTCGAAACTGCCGGCGCCGTTGCTGCTGGCCTTGATCCGGAAGAAGTTCGAGTTGCCCAGGAACGACGCCACAAAGGCATTCGGCGGGTTCTGGTAGAGGTCATAACCACTGCCCAGGCCGACGATCTTGCCGTGGCTGAAGATGGCGATGCGCTGCGACAGGCGCATGGCTTCTTCCTGATCGTGGGTCACGTAGACGATGGTGATACCGAGGCGACGGTGCAGCTGGCGCAGTTCGTCCTGCAGGTCTTCGCGCAGCTTTTTGTCCAGTGCGCCGAGCGGCTCGTCCATCAGCAGGATGCGGGGCTCGTAGACCAGCGCGCGAGCAATCGCCACGCGCTGCTGCTGGCCGCCGGAGAGCTGCGCCGGGCGGCGGTGGGCGAACTGCTCGAGCTGCACCAGCTTGAGCATGGCGTCGACGCGCTTGCTGATCTCGCTGGCGCTGAGCTTGCGGATCGCCAGCGGGAAGGCAATGTTGTCGCGCACCGACAGGTGCGGGAACAGCGAGTAGCGCTGGAACACCATGCCAATGTCGCGCTTGTGCGGCGGCACATTGACCAGCGATTGCTCGTCGACCAGGATCTCGCCGCTGCTCGGTGTCTCGAACCCGGCCAGCATCGACAAGGTGGTCGACTTGCCCGAACCGCTGGAGCCGAGGAAGGTCAGGAATTCGCCGTTCTGGATATCCAGGTTGATGTTGTCGACGGCGGCGAAATCGCCGTAATGCTTGTTCAGATTACGCAGGCTGACAAGGGTCTTGTTCGGCGCGTTGTCTTTCATCACTGCACTCATTGTTATTGTCTCCGGGCACTCAGGCGCTGACTGGATTGCGCCGGCGCAGGGCGGCGGCGATGAGCATGACCAGGAGCGACAGGCCGATCAGCAACGTCGAAGCGACGGCGATCACCGGGGTCAGGTCCTGGCGCAGGGTGGTCCACATTTTGACCGGCAGGGTCTGCAGGTTGGGGCTGGCCATCATCACACTGAGCACCACCTCGTCCCACGACACCAGAAACGCGAACAGGCCGCCGGCGATCATCCCCGGGCGAATCGCCGGGAAGGTCACCTTGAAGATCGCCTGCAAGCGCGAGGCGCCGCAGATCACCGCAGCGTCTTCGATCGACTGGTCGAACAGCTTCAGCGAGTTGATGATCGAGATGATGGTGAAGGGCAGGGCGACGATCACATGGCTGACGACAAAGGCGAACAGCGTCCCGGTGTAGCCAAGCTTGAGAAACAGCGCGTAGACCGCCACGGCGATGATCACCAGCGGCACGATCATCGGCAGGGTAAACAGGCCGTAGAGCATTTCCCGCCCGGGGAAGCGCCCGCGCACCAGGGCGAAGGCGGTCGGCAAGCCCAGTGCTACTGCGCACACGGTGGTGAGCACGGCAACCTTGAGGCTGGCCAGAGCGGCGTCCATCCACTCCGGGTTGGAGAAAAACTGGCCGTACCACTTCAGGGTCCAGCCTGGCGGTGGGAATACCAGCCATTGCGAGGAGCCGAATGACAGCAGCACGATGAACAGGATCGGCAGCAGCAGAAACGCGGCAATCACACCGGTGGTGGCATACAGGCCAAACCGCAGCGGGCGGCCCATGGCATTTGGAGTCAGGAGCATCGCGGCTTACCTCGCATTGCCGACCGGGGATTCCGGCTGCAGCTTCAGGTACAGGTAGAAAAGCACCAGGGTGATCAACACCAACAGTGCGGCGGCAGCGCTGGCCAGGCCCCAATTGAGGAACGACTGCACCTGCTGGACGATGAACTCGGGCAGCATCATGTTCTGCGCACCACCGAGCAGGGCCGGGGTGACGTAGTAACCGAGCGACATGACGAACACCATCAAGGCCCCGGAGAACAACCCCGAGCGGCACAGCGGCAGGAACACCTTCCAGAAATTGGTCCACGGGCTGGCCCCACAGATGGAGCCTGCCTGCAGCACCATCGGGTCGATGGCGTGCATGGTTGCCTGCAACGGCAGCACGATGAACGGGATCATGATGTAGCTCATGCCGATCACCACGCCGGTCAGGTTGTGCACCATTTCCAGCGGCGCATCGATGATGCCCATCGCCATCAACGCCTTGTTGATCACTCCGGAGGCCTGCAGCAGCACCAGCCACGAGTAAGTCCGTGCCAGCAGGCTGGTCCACATCGACAGCAGCACGATGTTCAGCAGCCAACGGCCCCAGCCCTTCGGTACCAAGGTGATCGCCCAGGCCAGCGGAAAGCCCAGCAGCACGCTGATCAAGGTCACCAGGCCGGCCACCGAGAAGGTGTTGAACAGCACCCGTGCATAGGCCGAGTTGGCGAACAGCTGCTCGTAGTTGCCCAGCCCCGGCACCGGTTCGAGCACGCCGCGCAGGAGCAGGCCGATCAGTGGCGCAAAGAAGAACAGGCCTAGGAACACCAGCGCGGGCAGCAGGTTACGGCTACCGCGCCAGCGTTGACCCATCCCGCTGCGGCGGGTGGCCGTGCCGGGGGCGCCGGTGCCGCTGGGGGCACCTTGCGCGTTGTGCAGGGCGTTGATGGCGACTTTCATTTGACCAACCACTCATTCCAGCGCGCAGCGATGGCCTGGCCGTTTTTCGCCCAGTAGGCGAAGTCCAGCGTGACCTGATCCTGGGCGTAGGCGGTGGGCAGGTTCGGCGCCAGTTCAGGTTTGAGCTGGCTGACGCTGTCGAGGTTGACCGGGGCGTAGGCGGTGAGATTGGCGAACTCGGCCTGGCCCTTGGCGCTGCTGGCGTTGGCCAGGAACTTCATCGCCGCGTCCTTGTTCTTGGCGCCTTTGGGAATGACCAGAAAATCAGCCATTACCAGGTTCTGCTTCCAGCTCACACCGACTGGTGCGCCGTCTTGTTGCAAGGCATACACGCGGCCGTTCCAGAACTGCCCCAGCGACACTTCACCAGACGCCAGCAGTTGCTGCGACTGGGCGCCGCCGCCCCACCAGACGATGTCTTTCTTGATGGTGTCGAGTTTCTTGAAGGCGCGGTCCAAGTCCAGGGGGTACAGTTTGTCGGCGGCTACACCATCGGCCAGCAGGGCCAGTTCCAGCACGCCGGGGCTTGGCCACTTGTACAGGGCGCGCTTGCCGGGGAAGGTTTTGGTGTCGAACAGCGCCGACCACTCGGCCGGCTTGTTGCTACCAAGCTTGCCTTCGTTGTAACCGAGCACAAACGAGAAGAAGAACGAGCCGACGCCGTGGTCGGAAACGAACCGCGGGTCGATCCGGTCGCGTTTGACGGTGTTGAAATCCAGCGGCTCGAGCAGGCCTTCTGCTGCGGCGCGAAGGGCAAAGTCGGCTTCGACGTCCACCACATCCCACTGCACGTTGCCACTCTCGACCATGGCCTTGAGCTTGCCGTAGTCGGTCGGGCCGTCCTGCACCACCTTGATGTTGCTCTCTTTGGAGAACGGCTCGGCCCACGCCTGCTTCTGCGCGTCCTGGGTCGTACCGCCCCAGCTGACGAAGTTGAGGCTGTCGGCGGCCTGGGTGGCCTGACAGGCCAGGGTCAGCAGGCTGGCGGACAGCACTGCGCTTACACGTTTGCTCAACAGCATGGTTACGCCCTCGTTACTTTTGTTATTCGAGGCGGGTTCTGTCACCCGCCAATATGTTCGGGAGCAGCAATTTCAACGATGTGGTGCGGCCAGTTTTGAGTGTAGGAGCCGGCCAGGATTTTAAGGTCTACGGGATATCATATTATGGTATTCCAAGCTTTTCGCAAGAGGCATCCGTGTACCGGCGGTCAGCGATTGCTCAAAGCACAGCGGGCTCGAACGGGATGCTTTGCACCACTTCAAGCTCATACCCAGCCAAACCCGCGTACTTGAGCGGCGGCCCCAGATGGCGCAGTTTGCCCACGCCCAGGTCCTGCAGAATCTGCGCGCCGGTGCCGACCTCCGAATAGACCTTGGACTGGCCTCGCTGATAGGGCCGCACGGGCTGGGTCAGGTGTGGCACACGCTCCAGCAGCGCTTGCGAAGACTCGTGATTGGCCAGCACAACCACTACCCCGGAGCCTTCTTCAGCGACCCGTTGCAGGGCGGCCCACAAGGTCCAGTTGGCGGGACCGGCGTACTCGGCGCCGACCAGGTCGCGCAGCGGGTCGATTACATGCACACGTACCAGGGTGGGTTGTTCGCGGCGGATATCGCCCATGACCATGGCCATGTGCACGCCACCTTCGATCCGGTCTTCATAGGTCACCAGACGGAAGGTGCCGTGCACGGTGGGCAGTTCGCGCTCACCGATGCGCTTGATGGTCTGCTCGGTGCTCAGGCGATAGTGGATGAGGTCGGCGATGGTGCCGATCTTGATGCCATGCTCGGCGGCGAACACTTCCAGGTCGGGGCGGCGGGCCATGGTGCCGTCGTCATTGAGCACTTCGACGATGACCGAGGCCGGGCTGAACCCGGCCAGGCGTGCCAGGTCGCAGCCGGCTTCGGTATGCCCGGCCCTGGTCAGCACGCCGCCTTCGCGGGCGCGCAGGGGGAAGATATGCCCCGGCTGGACCAGGTCCTCGGGGCGAGCATCGGCCGCCATCGCAGCCGCTACCGTGCGCGCGCGATCAGCGGCGGAGATACCGGTGGTGACGCCGCTGGCGGCTTCGATGGAAACGGTGAAAGCGGTGCTGAACACGCTGCCGTTGCTCGGCACCATCTGCTCCAAGCCCAGCCGCTGGCAGTGCTCGTCGGTGAGCGTCAGGCAAATCAGCCCGCGTGCCTGGCGCGCCATGAAGTTGATCGCCTGGGCGTCGCAGCGTTCAGCCGCGATCAGCAGATCGCCTTCGTTTTCACGGTCTTCGTCGTCCACCAGCAGGACCATCTTGCCTTGCCGATAGTCCTCGAGAAGTTCTTCGATGCTGTTGAAAGCCATGTTGCACGCTCGCTGTAGTTTGTCGATTATTGTGGTATACCATCATACACAAAAATCGGAAAAACTGGAGAGCAGCGGATGAAGGCTTACTGGATCGCCCACGTCGATATCAGCGACCTCGAGCAGTACCAACAGTACACCCAGCGCGCGCCGGCAGCGTTCAAGGCGTACGGCGGCAAGTTCCTCGCCCGGGGCGGGCGCAGTGAAGCGTTGGAAGGCAGGCCGACACCGCAGCGCAGTGTGGTGATCGAGTTCGATTCTTATGAGCAGGCACTGGCCTGCTATCGCTCGGCGGAATATCAAGATGCCTGTAGCCACCGACAAGGGGTGGCCAAGGCTGAGGTAATCATTGTTGAGGGGTTCGAGGGTTGAGCACTGCGTGAAGCAGGTGAGGGGCCAGCACTGATGGCCCCTCTGCTCATGCCATCCCAGGCAGCTCGTTCGGGCGCAGGTCGAATACCAGCACTTCGGCGTCGTGGCCGTTGGCCAGGCTCAGCACCTGCTCCTGACGTAGCCGCACGCCGTCACCTTCGCTGAGCAGCTGGCCGTTCAGCTCGATGCTGCCGCGGGCAACATGCACATAGGCATGACGGTTGTCCGGCAGCTTCAAGGTGGCACGCTCATCACCGTCGAACAGCCCGGCATAGACCTTGGCATCCTGGCGCACCTGCAGCGAGCCCTGTGCACCATTCGGCGAGATGATCAGGCGCAAGCGGCCACGTTTGTCAGCAGCGCTGAAGTGCTGCTGCTGATAGCGCGGCTCGGCGCCTTTGACCTGCGGCACGATCCAGATCTGCAGAAAATGCACCGACTCGTCATGGCTGTGGTTGAACTCGCTATGGGCAACACCGTGGCCGGCGCTCATCAGCTGCACGTCACCGGGGCGGATCACCGAGCCGGTGCCGAGCGTGTCCTTATGTTCCAGCGCGCCTTCCAGCACGTAGGAAAAAATCTCCATGTCCCGGTGCGGATGCTGACCGAAGCCCTGGCCGGGCGAGACGCGGTCGTCGTTGATCACCAGCAGGTCGGAGAAACCTTGCTCTTCAGGGTCGCGATAGCTGCCGAAGGAGAAGGTGTGAAACGATTTCAGCCAGCCATGAAAGCCCAGGCCGCGGTCTTGTGCTTTGCGAAGTGTGAGCATGGTGATTCTCCTGTGAGCCTGCGCCGGGAAGGCTTTGGGCTGTTGATGGATGAATCTTACTGTCACTCAGTATCATGAAAAACTAGCTTCTCAGAGATTAACTGTCAGGTTCAGGCTGACAATCGTGCGCCAATAGAGCGAGGTGGGCTTTATCTGGATCTATCATCAACCGACTGATTCAGTTCAATGATCTCGAGGCTTTTCGATCAACCAATAAACCAATAGATGCCCAGGCAGACAAAAGCCGCTATAAAGCGCTCGACCGTCACCAAGAGCAACCCGATGAACCCATACGAAGACATGCGCATTTTCACCCAGGTCATGCAGGCCGGTAGTTTCACCGCGGCAGCCGACCTGCTGGGCATGTCCAAGCAGTCGGTCAGCCGGCGCCTGATGCAGCTTGAAGAACGCCTCGGCGTGCGCTTGCTCAACCGTTCGACCCGGCGCCTCGACGCCACCCCACTGGGCCAGCAGTACTTCGATTCTGCCGTGCGCCTGCTCGGCGAGATGCAGCAGGCCGAGCAGGACATCAGCGGCCAGACCCAGGCTCTGCGCGGGACCCTGCGCTTGAGCGCGCCGCTGTCGTTTGCCATCAGCCATCTGGGCAGTTTGCTCACCGAGTTTCTGCAACTGCATGCGCAGTTGATCGTCGAGATCGACCTGAGCGACCGCGCTGTGGACCTTATCGGTGAGGGCTACGATCTGGCGCTACGGATTGGCACGTTAGAGGACTCAAGCCTGGTTGCGCGGCGTATTGCAAGTATCGAGCGGGTGTATTGTGCCAGCCCGGGCTACCTAGCCGCGCGCGGCACACCGCTCGAACCCGAAGCGCTGCGCGAGCATGATTGCCTGCCCTATGGTCATTCACGGCAGGTGCAGTGGCAGTTCAAGGGGCAGGGCAAGACACTGCAGGCGATCGCCGTCAGTGGGCGCATGCGGGCCAACAATGGCGAGCTATTGAGAGATGCGGCGATTGCCGGGATGGGGGTGACCTACTTGCCGGCTTTCATCGTCGAGCAGGCGCTGGCCGACGGGCGTCTGGTCAAGCTGCTCGAGGCCTGGACACCGCCGCCGCTACAGCTGTCGGCGGTGTATCCGCAGCACCGCCAAATCGCTCGGCCGGTGCAGGCCTTTGTCGAGTTTCTGCGCAAGCGACTGTAGCCAAGCCGGGCCGGCGCGAGGCCAGCCCGTGATGGCCTTGGCTCAGGCAGCTGCGGCCAGTTTGGCGCTGGTCTGGCGCCGACGGTAAGCGCTATCGCGGCTGGCCAGCCACCAGTACAGCGGCGAGGTGATCAGCAGCCCCACCAGCCACGACAGGTCGGCGCCGTTGATGTGCTCGGACACCGGGCCGACGTACAGCGGGGTGTTCATGAACGGGATCTGCACGATGATGCCTACGGCATAGGCCAGCAGCGCCTGCGGGTTGTAGCGGCCGTAGATACCGCCATCGACCTTGAAGATCGACTCGATGTCGTAGTCGCCCTTGTGGATCACATAGAAGTCGATCAGGTTGATCGCGGTCCACGGCACCAGTACCACCAACAGCACCAGCACCATGTCGACGAAGTGGCCGATAAAGTCCGCCGAAGCAAACACTGCCACCACGCAACACGCCGCAAGCACGATCAGCGACAGCACCGCACGGCTCTTGGCGGTGGGGATCCAGCGCCAGGCGAAGGTCTGGATCAGGGTGATGATCGACAGCACCGCGCCGTACAGGTTGAGCGCGTTATGGCTGATCACGCTGAGCAGGAACAGCACCAGCATCAGCGGGCCGATGGCGCCGGTGGCCATCTTCACCGCGTCCATGGTGTCCATCCCGACCGGGATTGCCAGCACGGCCACGGCGCCGAACACGAACGACAGGCTGGAGCCGAGCGCCGAACCGAGATAAGTGGTCCAGAACGTCGAGGAGACTTTGACGTCGGCGGGCAGGTAGCGCGAATAGTCGGACACATACGGCGCAAAGGCGATCTGCCACAGCGCGGCGAGCGAGACCGTGGCCAGCCAGCCGGCCAGGTTGAAGCCGCCGCGGGTGAGGAAGTCGTCGCTTTGCACATGGCTGAAGATATAGCCAAAGCCGACCACGATACCGATGCCCAATACCCAGGTGCCGATACGGTTGAGCACATGGATGAAGCGGTAACCGATGATGCCGATGATGCCCGATCCCAGCGCCCCGACCACGATGCCGACCGATACCGGAATCGACTCCGCGACACCGTGCAGTGACTTGCCGGCAAGAACGATATTGGATGCGAAGAAGCCGATGTACATGACCCCGGCAATCACCACCACCAGCAGGGCGCCGAGCGAGCCGAACTGGGCGCGGCTCTGAATCATCTGCGGGATGCCCATCTGTGGCCCCTGCGCCGAGTGCAGCGCCATCAGCACGCCGCCGAGCAAGTGGCCAACCAGAATGGCGACGATGCCCCACACCAGGTTCAGGTGAAACAGCTGCACGCCAAGCGCGCCGGTGACGATCGGCAGCGGCGCGATATTGCCACCGAACCAGAGGGTGAACAGATCCCTGACCTTTCCGTGGCGATCCTGCGGCGGTACGTAGCCGATTGTATGTTTTTCTATCAGAGGGGCCGAATTGGCTGCACTGGTCATGACTGACTCCAAGGCAAGGAGGGGCGTCGGGTGATCCCCGGGTACGCGCCGGCAATGGGCGACGTGTTCTTGTTGGAGGGATGATGGCGGCTGGTCGGCGAACGAGAAATTAGTAAATATGTACTCATGAACGTTAAAAAACCTAAGGCTGAACTCGGCCTGAAAGGTCTTGGCGAGCAAGCTTCGTGCCGGCCTGGCAAATGCCCGCAGGCACGCGAGTAAAGGGCCATGCGTGGAGAGTCTGTGCAAGGCAATGGGGCGCGCTGTGACGCCCTGCACCAGCCTGGTGATGGCTACTGACGGCCGTTTGTCCGACCTGGTACAAAATGCCACGGAACGTCTGCGCCGGTTTGATTTCCTATTCAGCAGATAGAGGACAACACTATTGGGCAATTGACGGTCAGCACAAGATGAAGTCAGGTCAGAATAATCATCCAGACCAGGCAAAACTGCCTTTTCTGCTGGGGGGTGGCAGCATTGGCAGCCAGATCCAGACCATGGACTGGTCAGGCTCTCCGCTGGGTGCGCCGCAACAGTGGTCGCTCAGTCTGAAGACGCTGATGGCAACCATTTTGCCGGCTCAAGCGCAGATCGTGCTGTTCTGGGGTCCTGAATACGTGGCGCTGTATAACGATGCTTACTCGACCACAATTGGCAACAAGCACCCGCGCGCGCTAGGGCGACCTGCACAGGAAAACTGGACCGAGCTGTGGGATGACCTAGAACCGCTGCTGAGCGGCGTGCGCAACACCGGGCAAACTTTTTCAGCCAAGGACCGACCGTTTTACCTGGAGCGTAGCGCCCACGGCGAGACGGCTTATTTCGACGTGTCCTACTCTGCCGTTCGCGAAATCGACGGCAGCGTTGGCGGTGTATTGTGCGTCGTCTCTGAAACCACGCAAAAGGTGCAGTTCGAACGGCGGCAGAGCTTTCTCCTCGAACTGGGTCAGGCGCTTCCGGAATTGACCGAGCCGGAACAGATCGAAGCCTATGCCATCGAACGCGTAGGCCAGCAACTGGGCGCCGTGCGGGTTTTTCTAGCCGAATCGCAAGGAGATGATCAGCAGATGCGCATCGCCCGCGATTGGGTAAATGGTGCGATTTCCAGGGTTGGTGATCTGACCTGCGGCGAGAGTCCAGTGCGACTGACCGAACAGCTCGGTCGCGGTTTCGTCGTGCAGGGTGCAGATGCCGCCAGCGTGTATGTGCCGGTACTGCGCGGCAGCAGCATTGATGCCATCCTCGGCGTCGAGTTTGCCGCGCCGCATTTTGTCGACGAGGACCAGTGCCTGCTGCTCGAAGACACCGCCAAGCGGGTCTGGCAGGCAATCACCCACGCCCGCTCCGAGCGGGCGTTGCGCGCCAGCAGTGCGCACCTTGAGGCAACTTTTGCCGAGCTGCTGGCGCTTAATGAGTCCCTCGAAGAGCGTGTGTCGGCAATGCTGGCCGAACGCGAGGAAGCCAATCGGCAGCTGCATGAAACTGGCAAGATGGAGATGATTGGCCAGCTCACCGGCGGTATCGCCCACGATTTCAACAACATGCTCACCCCGATCATTGCCTCCCTGGAGCTGATCCGTCGACGGCCAGAGGATGCTCAGCGTTCAGTGCGCTTGATCGATGGTGCGCTGCAGGCCGCTGAACGTGCGCGAATTCTGGTCGGGCGCCTGCTCAGCTTTGCTCGCCGGCAGACACTCAAGCCGCAAGCCGTGTGCCTGGCAACACTGGTCAATGACATGCACGAGTTGATGGCGCGCTCGCTGGGGCCGACCATTGAGGTCGTGGTGCAGGTCGATCCACAGTTGCCCAATGTGCTGGTCGATCCCCATCAGCTTGAGCTTGCTTTGCTCAACCTGGTGGTCAACGCACGCGACGCCATGGCCAATGGCGGGCGTGTGTATCTGGCCGCCGGGGTTGGTGAAGATGACCCGGATTGGCCGGAAAGCGTGCACGGCCGCCAGGTCTGGCTGCAGGTGCGTGACAGCGGCTGCGGCATGAGTGAAGAAGTGCTGGAGCGTTGCTTTGAGCCGTTTTATTCAACCAAACAGGTCGGCAAAGGCTCCGGCCTTGGCCTGCCCATGGTGCAGGGCCTGGCAGCTCAGTCAGGCGGTGGCTTTGCCATCGATTCGCAGCCGGGGCAGGGCACTCGGGCGACATTGTGGCTGCCAGTCAGTCGCGGCCAGGTCTGTGAGCCGCTTGCCGAAGTTGGCGACGCCATCATGGCACCAGGGCAAATGCAGGTCTTGCTGGTTGACGATGAGGACATCGTGCGCAACGCAACGGCCCTGCAATTGCGTGACCTTGGCTATCGGGTAACCGAAGCCGCCAGCCCCGCGCAGGCGCGGCGAATGCTGGCAGAGGGGCTGGCGATGGATGTGCTGGTGACTGACCAGATCATGGTCGATGAGACCGGCGCCAGGTTCGCTCAGCAACTGCGCCAGCAGCAACCGCAATTGCCGGTGCTGATCATTACCGGTTATGCCAACCTGACCCCGCGTGAACTCAATGGTTTTGCTGTTCTGCGCAAGCCGTTTCGCCGGGCCGAACTGGCTGAGAGTCTGGCCCAGTTGCTCGCGCTCAACAGCCCACTGACGGAGCCTCCTGAGGCAAGTACAGGGTAAACGTGGTGCCCTGGCCAGGCTGGCTGATTACCTGCACATCGCCGCCTGACTGCTTGGCGAAGCCAAATACCTGCGACAAGCCCAGGCCGGTGCCTTCACCGGCCGGCTTGGTGGTGAAGAAGGGGTCAAAAATCCGCTCCAGCAGCTCTGGTGCAATACCCGTGCCATTGTCGATCACCGAAATCGCGGCAAACGCCCCCGCCTGCAGATGATCACCCGGTTGCGCGGGCATGCGCTGGTTGGCAACCAGTTGCAGTACCAGCGTGCCTACTCCATTCAACGCGTCGCGGCCATTGATCATCAGGTTAAGCACTGCGGTTTCCAGCTGGCCTGGGTCCGCATGGACAAAACACGGCGTCTGCGGCAGTTCCAGTACCACCTTGACCCGCGCCCCAGTGGCGGTATCGAGCATGTCGGCCATGGCTTGCAGGCGTTGGCCAACCTCGAATATCTGCGGGCTGAGCGCTTGGCGCCGGGCAAAGGCGAGCAGCTGGCCGGTCAGTTTCGAGCCACGCTCAACCGTCTCGATCATGGTTTGCAGATAGCGCTGGCGGCGGCTGTCTTCCAGGTCGGGACGTTGCAGGAAGTGCAGCGACGAGCGAATGATGGTCAGTAGATTATTGAAATCGTGCGCCACGCCTCCGGTCAGCTGGCCGATCGCTTCGAGCTTTTGCGACTGGCGCAGGACTGCTTCGGTTTGCAGCAATTGCTCGGTGCGCTCTTCGACACGCTGTTCCAGGCTGACATTGAGTGCTTCGAGGGCGGCGGCGCTGGCGCGCACCTCGGCAACGGCCTGGACCCGCTGGATATGCGCCCAGCAGCGCTCGGTGACTTCGCTGATGAGCCCCTGCTCGTAAGCCGTCCAGTGGCGCGGTTGGCGGTCATGGATGGCCATCAGTGCGGTCAGCCGACCGTCCTTGATCAGCGGCATGCAGATGGTCGCAGTGATGCCAATGGCCTGGAACGTCGCGGCCTCATGTGGCAGCAGTTGGCTGAGGTTGTCGTCGATCACCAGCGCCCGACCGGCGCGCAGCTGGCTGACCGCCAGGCTGCCGAAATCGGCCAGCCGATAGTGGCCCACCAACCGTGGTGAGCCGGTCGCGACGGCATCGCCGCAAATGGTGAAACCGTCCTGATCTGCGTCCATGACGGCATAGGCACAGCTGGACAGGCCGAGATGTCCGACCAGTAGACGGGTGGTGGTGGCCATGATCAGGTCAGGCTCGGTGGCGTCGGCCAGGGTACGGCTCAGACCGTCGAGAAAATTCAGGCGCTGATTGGCGATCACTGTCGCGGTGGTCTCAGTGACCGTATCGAGCATGCCGACCAATTCGCCATTGTGGTCGCGGATCGGGCTGTAGCAGAACGTGAAGTAAGCGCGTTCGGTACCGCGCTGGCGATCAATCAGCAGTGGAAAGTTATCGATGAACACCGCTTCGCCGGCAAGGGCGCGCTCGGCAAGTACTCCGATGTCGCTCCACGCCTCCTGCCAGACTTCGCTGAAAGGAATGCCCAAGGCCAGTGGCTTGCCGCCCAAGATATCGCTGAAGGCATCGTTGTGCAGAGTGAGCATCTGCTCGCCCCATAGCACGGCCTGAGCGAACCGTGAGTTAAGGCACAGCGACAGGGTGGTCTTGAGCACGTCGGGCCAGCTTTCCATAGGCCCGAGCGCAGTTTGCGCCCAATCGTGGGCGCGGATGCGTTCGGCCATCAATCCGCCGCCTTCCAGCCATTTAGCCATTGCTAGGTCGATCCGTTTGCAGGGAGCACAAGGTTGCCCGTTGGCAGGGCTGATTGCGAGCGCTTTATGCGGGATGTCAGGCACTTTCGCGCGCGATCAGCTCGCAGTGCAACAGGTTCAGCCGCGGCACATCGACATCCACGGCGATTGCTCCCAGGTGCTGCAGCACGCGCAGCGCGGCGATCTCGCCAATCTCCCGCGAGGGCGGGCGCAGGGTGGTCAAGCTTGGCAGCAGCATGTCAGCGAAGGCGTAGTCACCAAAGCCCATTATGGCCATCTCTTCGGGCAGCTTCAGGCCGGCGCGCTGGCCGGCGAGCACGGCGCCGGCGGCCAAGTTGTCGTTGGCAAAGATGATCGCATCCGGGCGCGGCTCGCGGCGGATCAAGGCCTGCATCGCCTGCTTGCCCGCCTCGAACGGAGCGCTGTCCGCCGTCGGCACGAAGAACCACGGCTCCAGCCCGGCATCGCGCAAGGTTTGCGCATAACCATCGCGCCGTTGCCGCGCACTGAAGTCGCCGGCCGCGCTGTTCTGCACGAAGGCGATGCGCCGGTGGCCCTTGTCGAGCAGATAGCGGCAGGCCTGCACGCCGACCTCGAAGTGCAGAAAACCTACCTGCAATGGCTCCCGCTCGGGGCAGTAGTCCCAGATTTCCACGACCGGTACATCGGCCTCTGCCAGCATCTTCTCGGTGGCCGGGCTGTGAAACTGGCTGGTGACCACCAGTGCCGCCGGCGACCAACCGAGAAACGCGCGCACTGCGCTTTCTTCCTGTTCTTCGCTGAAATAGCTCGACGCCAGCAGCAACTGATAACCGTGCTTGCTCAGGGTGTCGCTGAAGGCCTGGATGGTCTGGGCAAAGATCGGCCCGGAGATGTTTGGGATGACCATACCGACGATACGCCCGCGTGCCGAAGCCAGCCCGCCGGCCACCAGATTGGGCACATAGCCCAAGGCTTCGACCACGGCTTTGATGCGCTCACGCAGGGGCGGCGAAACCTGCTCGGGTTGATTGAAGTAGCGAGACACGCTGATCGATGACACGCCGGCCTCGCGCGCCACTTGGGCGAGGGTGACGCGGCCCGCGCCGCGGCGCTTACGAGGGGTGTCCTTGAGCTGGCTCACAGGGGCATCTCGAATGAATGAGCGCCGATGTTAGCGCTAACCCAGGCATGCTACGCAAATAGCTTTATGGAATAACAAAAGTTTTTTTAAGTATTTGACCTGCTAAGCGGCGGGCTTGGATACTCGGTCCATGTTAGCGCTAACACAGCGCTGCTGTTGGCCACCGACTGCCACTCGCACGAGCGAGACCAGACATCGACAGCACTTCAATTCAGTCTGGTCTTTCAGGGCAGTAAGCATCATGCACACACATCAGATCCGAGGCGCCGTTGCGCGCGCCAGCCGTTTCCCCGTACGTTCGCCTCTCGCCACAGCCGTGTTGCTGGCGGCCATCGGTCAGTCGGCACAGGCTGCTGATAACGACCAGCAGAACCCGCAGGCCACTGCGCTGAGCGCCGTCACCGTGACCGCTACACGCCGCGAGGCGAGCCTGCAGGAAGTGCCGGTTGCGGTCTCGGTGGTGCAGGGCGAGCAGCTCGAACGTGATAACCGCAACAGCGTCGCCAGCATCGTCCAGCAGGTGCCGACCCTCAACTACCGTGCGGGTGCGTCGAACAAGGACACCTCGCTGTTCATTCGTGGCGTCGGCACTATCTCGACCTCACCAGGCGTCGAGCCGACCGTAGCTACTGTGGTCGACGGCGTGGTGTTTGGCCGACCAGGCCAATCCACCCTCGATCTGCTTGATCTGGAACGCATCGAAGTGCTGCGCGGCCCGCAGGGCACGCTGTTCGGCAAAAACGCCTCCGCCGGCGTGCTCAACGTGGTCAGCAAAGCTATCCCCGAGCAGACCCAAGGCTATGTCGACTATTCGCACTTTGGCGGTGGCGACGAAAACCGCCTGCGCTTTGGCCTCGGTGGCCGCTTGAACGAGCAGCTCAAAGGTTCGTTGAGCACGCTGTGGGGCGACTATGACGGCAACGTGGAGAACCTCGCCAATGGCCATGATGTAAATGGCTATGAGCGCAAAGGCCTGCGCGGCAAGCTTGAATTCGAACCCAGCGATGAGCTGCGCCTGACCCTGATCGGCGACTACATGAAGGGTGAGGACACCTTGCCCAGTGGCGTCGTCACCCAGGCCAGCACGGCCTTTCGCAACCAGCTGGGCGCGGTCCGGCCGAGCGCGCACAACCGCGACATCAGCAGTGATTTCAAGACCCACGTCGAGGACGAAAACCAGGGCTTCTCGGCCCAGCTTGACTGGCAACTGGGGGATTACACCCTGACCTCGATCAGCGCCTGGCGCGGTTGGGACAACACCCAGTATCAGGACGGTGACCGCCGTGCGCTGTTGCCGCTGACCGCCTCCCATGACAAAGGCACTGTCGACTACGACCAGTACAGCCAGGAGTTTCGCCTGACCTCGCCCAAGGGCCAGTTCAACGAGTACGTGCTGGGCGCGTTCTACATGCACGGCACCTCGCGGGAAACCTACCAACGGCTTTCGGTCAACGGCGGCGTAGCCAACAGTGGCCGCGCCGACTATTCGACCACCAATGAGAGCGTTGCCCTGTTCGGTGAAAACACCTTCAACTTCACCGATGATTTGCGGGCCATCTTCGGCCTGCGCTGGACCCACGATGACCTCGAATACGATCACCGCCGGGTGTCCACCTTGCCGACCTCGGTGACCGGCATCCAGCCCTCGACTGCCAGTCAGGGCTCGGTCGATGAAGACGGCTGGAGCGGCCGCACTGGCCTGCAATATGACTTCAACGACAACCTGACCGGCTACGTGACCTATTCACGTGGTTACAAGGGGCCGGCCTACAACGTGTTCTTCAACATGCAGCCGCGAGATACCGGTGCACTCAAGCCAGAAACCTCCGACGCTTACGAGATCGGCCTCAAGAGCACTGCGCTGGACAACCGCCTGGTGGCCAACCTGGCGCTGTTCCATACCGACTACGACGACTACCAGGCCAACTTCTTCGACACCGTGGCCAACCAGGTGGTCACCCGCCTGGTCAACGCCGGCAAGGTCAAGACCCAGGGCGTCGAGCTGGATGCCAGCTTGCAGGTCACCTCGCAGCTGAAACTGTCTGCCGCAGCGGCCTACACCAAAGCTCGCGTCGACCACTTCAACTGCCCAGCGGGCGCGGCTGCCAGCTGCGACATCGACGGCGGCCGCCTGCCGTTCACCCCGGACTGGAAGACCTACCTGCGCGCCGACTATGTGATCCCGCTGGACAACGGCCTGGATATCGAGTTGGCCAGTGACTACAGCTGGCAGGACTCGGTGCAGTTCAGCCTCGACCAGAACCCCGACACCGTACAGGGTGCTTACGGCATCTGGAACGCCAGTGTTGCCCTGGCCGATTACAACGAGGGCTGGCGGGTCGCACTGCTGGGCAAGAACCTTGGCGACAAGTCTTACGCACAGATGCTCTCCAGCGGCGGCGACTACATCTATCGCTCGGTGCCGCGCGATGACGGCCGCTACTTCGGCGTGCAACTGCGCAAGGACTTCTAACCGAGCGGCCCGTCCTGTGGCCGCCTCTTTGCACCGATCAGCGAGTAACTCCGATGAGTACAGCACCCCGTCAACTCAGCCTCGGCGCCTTCATCATGGCCACCGGGCACCACGTCGCCGCCTGGCGTCATCCAGACGTGCCGGCTGATCCGCTGGACTTCGCCACCTACCGGCGCGTAGCTCAGGCTGCCGAGGCGGCCTGCTTCGACTCACTGTTCGTCGCCGACAGCGTGGCCGCGCCGAGTGATGCCCTAGCCAGCCACAGCGCACGCTCGGTGTACTTCGAGCCACTGACATTGCTGTCAGCACTCAGCGCAGTGACCGAGCGCATCGGCCTGATCGCCACGGCCACCACCAGCTACAACGAGCCGTACCATGTGGCGCGCAAGTTTGCCTCGCTCGATCACTTGTCCGCCGGCCGCGCCGGCTGGAACCTGGTGACCTCGGATGCCGCCGCCGAGGCTGGCAATTTTGGCCGCAGCGCGCATATCCCGCATGGCGAACGCTATGCCCGCGCTCGCGAGTTTCAGCAGGTGGTGCAGGGGCTGTGGGACAGCTGGGCGGATGATGCGTTTGTCCGCGACAAGGCCAGTGGCGTGTTCCATCACGCCGATGGCGTGCGTGCCCTTGAACATGTTGGCGAGCACTTTCGCGTCAAAGGCCCGCTCAATGTCGCTCGCACGCCCCAGGGCAGGCCGGTGCTGGTGCAGGCCGGCTCGTCCGAGGCCGGACGCGAGCTGGCGGCCGAAACTGCCGAAGTGGTGTTTACCGCGCAGCCTTCACTGGCCCGGGCGCAAGCGTTCTATGCCGACCTCAAGGGCCGCTTGCCGCGCTACGGGCGCGAACCGGATGCGCTGAAGGTCATGCCTGGCGTGTTCATCGTGGTGGGGCAGAGCGAGGCCGAGGCGCAGGACAAGGCCGAGCAGTTTCAGGCGCTGGTCGACCCACGGGTAGGCGTGGCCTTGCTCGGGCGCATGCTCGGTAACTTCGACCTGTCTGGCTACCCGCTGGACGGCCCGTTGCCGGAGCTGCCACCGACTGAGGACGGCCAGCGAAGCCGCCAGCAGTTGCTCACCGAGCTGGCCGGCAGCGAACAGCTGACCCTGGCCCAGCTTGGCCAGCGCATCGCCGGTGGCCGCGGCCACTACAGCCTGATCGGCACGCCGACGCAGATCGCCGACGAGCTGCAGGCCTGGTTCGAAGGCGCCGCCGCCGACGGTTTCAACGTGCTGGTGCCGCACTTGCCGCAGGGCCTGGAAGACGTCGCCCGCTGGGTCGTGCCCGAGCTGCAGCGCCGTGGGCTGTTCCGCCGTGAATACCAGGGCCGCACCCTGCGTGAGCATCTGGGCCTGCAAGTGCCGGCCAATCCCTTCTTTGCCAAACGAGGTCAACCATGAGCTACACCGCCCACCCCGAGCGCTATGCGCGCATGCCGTACCGCCGCGTCGGCCGCAGTGGCCTGGTCCTGCCGGCATTGTCACTGGGCCTGTGGCACAACTTTGGCGATGCCACGCCGATCGATACCCAGCGCGCGCTGCTGCGCACCGCGTTCGATGCTGGCATCAATCACTTCGACCTGGCCAACAACTACGGCCCGCCGTACGGCAGCGCCGAAAGCAACTTTGGCCGCTTGCTGCGCGAAGACCTGCGCGCTTATCGCGATGAGCTGATCATCTCCAGCAAGGCTGGCTGGGACATGTGGCCTGGGCCCTACGGGCAGGGCGGCAGCTCGCGTAAGTACCTGATCTCCAGCCTCGATCAGAGCCTGACGCGGCTGGGCCTGGACTACGTCGATATCTTCTATTCGCACCGTTTCGACGCCGACACGCCGCTGGAAGAAACTGCGATTGCCCTGGCCGATATCGTCCGCCAGGGCAAGGCGCTGTACATCGGTATCTCGTCCTATTCGGCGGGCAAAACCCGCGAGATCGCAGCATTGCTGCAAGCGCTGAACGTGCCGCTGTTGATCCATCAGCCCTCGTACAATCTGTTCAACCGCTGGATCGAACAGGACCTGCTCGACACCACCGCAGAGGTCGGCGCCGGGGTCATCGTGTTCACTGCGCTGGCCCAGGGGCTGCTCACCGACAAGTATCTGCAGGGCGTGCCGACTGATGCTCGGGTCAACCGTGCCGGCGGCAGCTCGCTGCGCGCCGAGCATTTGTCCGAAGCCAATATCGCTCGCGCCCAGGCGCTCAACGAGATCGCCCACCGGCGTGGCCAGAGCCTGGCGCAACTGGCACTGGCCTGGACCCTACGCGATCCACGCGTGAGTTCGGCCCTGATCGGCGCCAGCCGGCCCGAGCAGATCATCGAGAACGTCGCGGCTCTGGACAACCTCGCGTTCAGCGCCGAGGAGCTGGCCGAGATCGACCAGTTCGCCGTGGAAGGCGGGATCAACCTCTGGGAAAAACCCTCGACCGACTGGAAGGAGTAAGCCATGACTATTGTTCGCCTGGCCGCAGCACTGCTGTTGGCCCTCGCGGGGACTGTGCAAGCGGCAGATCCGGCCAGTTTGCGCATCGGCTACCAGAAGGGCTCGATCAGCCTGGTGCTGGCCAAACAGCACGGTTTGCTCGAGCAGCGCTTTGCCAATACCAAGGTGCAATGGATCGAGTTTCCGGCCGGGCCGCAGATGCTCGAGGCGCTCAACATCGGCAGCCTGGATATCGGCTCGACCGGCGATATCCCACCGATCTTCGCCCAGGCGGCCGGTGCCGATCTGCTCTACATCGGCGCCGAGCCGGCCAAACCGCAAGCCGAAGTGATCCTGGTGCCCAAAGCCAGCACGCTGGCCAGCGTTGCCGAGCTCAAGGGCAAGCGCATCGCCCTGCAGAAAGGCTCCAGCGCGCACAACCTGCTGTTGCGCAGCCTGGCCAAGGCCGGCTTGAGCATCCGCGACGTGCAACCGGTGTACCTGGCCCCGGCCGATGCCCGCGCGGCGTTCGAGCGCGGCAGTGTCGATGCCTGGGCGATCTGGGACCCGTTCTATTCGGCCATCGACGTCGAAGGCAAGGCGCGGGTACTGGCGGACGGGCAGGGTTTGGGCCTGATCGGCCCGTTCATGCTCGGCGCGCGGAGCTATGTCGAAGCCAACCCCGAATTCGTCGGCCAGTTGCTTGAGCAGATAAGCCAGGCCGAGGCGCTGACCCGCAGTGACGAGGCCGGCAGTATCCGCACATTGGCGGACTTCATGGGTATGCCTGAAGAGGTCGTGCGGCGCAGTTTCAGCCATCGTCCGGCGTCGCCAGTGCTTGCCGTCAGTGACGAAATCATCGCCGCGCAGCAGCGCACGGCACAGTTGTTTTTCGACAACCGCTTGCTGCCCAGGCAGGTGCAAATTGCGCCGGCAGTGTGGCGGCGACCGTGATCTATCCCGCAGCAGTACAAAATGTGTATCTGCTTATTTGAGGCTAACTGTATAGGTGGGCGGGCGAGGGCGCTGGGCTACTGTGGGTGCACAACATCTACCCGCTCGGGACACTTGCTCATGTTTGCCTCCTTCGACCTGCTGATGGCGTTCGTACTGTTCGCCTTCGTATCCTCCATCACTCCGGGGCCCAACAACACCATGTTGCTGGCCTCAGGGGTCAACTTCGGCGCGCTGCGGACCATTCCCCACGCGCTGGGGGTCAGTATCGGCTTCATGCTGATGGTGCTGGGAGTGGGCTTTGGTCTGGGTGAAGTGTTCAAGGCCTGGCCTGTGCTGTACACGGTATTGCGCTATGTCGGCGCTGCCTATCTGCTGTACCTGGCGTACAAGATCGCTACCTCCGGGCCGATCTCCGCCAACGGCAAAAGCACGGCCAAACCGATGACCTTTCTCGGTGCTGCGGCGTTTCAGTGGGTCAACCCGAAAGCCTGGGTCATGGCTGTTGGCGCCATTACCACCTACACCCCAGCGCAAGGCTACGTGGTCAACGTGATCGTGATTGCCGCCGTATTCGCCCTGGTCAACCTGCCTAGCGTCGGGATCTGGGTAATGTTCGGCAGTGCCTTGCGCAACCTGCTGCAGAATCCGCGCTGGCTGATGCTGTTCAATGTCCTGATGGCCGTGCTGCTGGTGATATCGCTTTACCCGCTGCTGTTTGTACAATCGGCGTTTTCCTGAACCGGCGAGTACAGCCAAGCGATGCAATTGATCCCCTGGTCTCACGACTGCTCCGAAGGCTTTACCCTGCGCGGCTGGCGCACGCCGGCCAGCGGCAAGCCGTTGTTACACTTTCTGCATGGCAATGGCTTTTGCAGCCTGACCTATCAACCCCTGCTGATGCGCCTGGGTGATCACTTCGACCTGTGGCTGAGCGATGTGCAGGGCCACGGCGACAGTGACCACGGTGGGGTGTTTCGCGGCTGGAACCGCTCGGCTGAGTTGGCGGTGGAAGCCTTCGAGGCTGGCCGAGGCGAGTACGGCGCGGTGCCGCGCTATGCGCTGGGGCACAGCTTTGGTGGCGTGCTGACTGGGCTGATCGTGGCTGATCATCCGCAGTTGTTCGAGCGCGCCGTGCTGCTTGACCCGGTTATCTTCAGCCAGCGCATGCTCGTCACCATGGGCGCTGCCCGGCTGTTTGGCCTGCACCGCAGTCATGGACTGGCGCGCAAGGCGGCCACCCGGCGCAGCCACTGGGCTGACCGCGACGCGGCTTTCGCTGCGTTGCAGGGCAGGGGGATTTTCAAAGGCTGGCACGACTCTGCGCTGCGGGCCTATGTCGAGCATGCGATCGGTGATTGCGGCGAGGGGGTGGTGCTCAAATGCCGGCCTGCGCGTGAGGTCGATATTTTCAGTTCGTCGCCGCAGCGGTTGTGGTCGAATCTGGCCAGGATCAGCACGCCTACGTGCATTCTCTATGGTGAGCAGACGTACCCGTTTGTAGTGGCGTCGGTGCAGCGGCTGGCTGCGCTCAATCCGCAGGTGAGCAGCCAGGCGGTGGCGGGAGGGCATTGTTTCATGCAGGAAGATCCGGCAGCGGCAGCACCGCGGATCGCGAGTTTTCTTGATCATCAAAAGGTTTCAGACTCTGTAGCGATGCAGTAACCCTGGGTGATAGCAGGGTAATTGCCCTGTCAAGGCCGTCCCGGTATAGTGCGATCAATTCTCAAATGCGATTGCATCGCTTACAGGACTCCAGCGTTATGGGCTCGGCTTCTTCCCGCGACTTATCCGCCCATGGCGACATCCACGGCCTGTATGTCGAGCACCACGCCTGGCTCAAGCGCTGGCTGTGGCAGCGGATGGGCTGCCGCAGCGATGCCGCCGACCTTACTCAGGACACCTTCCTGCGGTTGTTTCGCCCCGCAGTTGCGCCCCGCGCATCCGACCTGCGCCAGCCGCGTGCTTACCTGGCCACTGTTGCGCGCCGTTTGATGCTCAACCTGTATCGTCGCCGCTCGGTTGAGCAAGCCTGGTTGCATACCCTGCAACAGATGCCTGAGCAGTGGGCTGCGTCGGCCGAAGAGCAGTATCTGATCCAGGAAGCCCTGCAACTGATAGATTCGCTGCTGCACGGCCTGCCTTCGGTGGTGCGCCGGGCGTTTCTGCTGTCGCAGCTCGAAGGCCACAGCCATGCGCAAATTGCCATGGCACTGGGGGTAACGGTGCGCAGCGTGCGGCGTTATCTGACCCAGGCGATGGAGCATTGCATGCTGCTCGCCATGGCCGATGAGCGGTGAGCGAACGGCCGCTGGAGCGACACATCGTTCGCGAGGCCGCGCGCTGGTACATACGCTTGAACGGCGCCGAGCATAGTCCTGCACTACAACTCCGATTCGAGCGCTGGCGCGATCAGCACCCGGACCACGCGCGCGCCTGGCAGTTGGCGCAGCGGGTAAGTGAGCAGTGGCAAGGCGTTCCCGAGGGCGTCGCGTTACCCACCCTGGAACGAGCCGATGGGCTCAGCCGTCGTGCTGGCCTCAAGGCGCTGATGGTGCTGATGACCGCCGCTCCTGCTGCGCTGGTGGCCTGGCGGCAGACCGATTGGCTGGCCGATGAACGTACCGCGATTGGCGAGCAACGCGAGCTGACCCTGATCGACGGTACGCGCCTGGCCCTCAATACCCAAACTGGCGTGGACATCGTTTTCGATGCCAGCCAGCGGCTGCTGCGCTTGCGTGGCGGGGAGATCCTCGTTATCACGCACCCGGACAGCCTGAGCCGACCGCTATCGGTGCAGACCGAGCAAGGCATCATCCGTGCACTGGGCACGCGCTTCAGCGTGCGTCAGGAGGGCAACGACAGCCAGGTCAGCGTGTTCGCCGGCGCCGTCGCCATTCAGCCTGTGCAGGGCGGCAGCGACTTACACCTGAGCGCTGGGCAGAGCGCCCATTTCGACCGCCGTCAGGTGTCGAGCCCAGCGCCATTGCTTACCGGCGCTGGCGAGTGGGCCAGCGGTGTGCTGCGCGTCGAGCGGATGCCCCTCAACCTTTTCGTCGAAGAACTGAACCGCTACCGACCCGGCTGGGTGCGATGCGATGCACAGGTCGGGCAATTGCTGATCAGCGGCGCGTTCCTGTTGCGCGACACCGACCTGATCCTCAGCGCAGTGTCCCGGGCGCTGCCAGTGCAGGTGGTGTATCGCACGCGGTATTGGGTGAGTTTGCAGGCGCGAACCGTCTGAAAAAAAGTCTGCAGCGCCTGTCCGCTTTGCCAGCGCTCGCGTGTCCTCCAGGCACACAGATCTTTTCGATTCGGAGTCTGCATGCCTTTGTCATTTCGTTGCTCACCAATTGCCTGCGCCGTGCAGGTCACAGCTCTGGCTGTGAGCCTCAGCGCCAGTCCCTCGTTATTTGCCGCCAGCAACCTGCACTACACCATCTCGCCAGGGCCGCTGGGTCAGGTGCTGTCGAGCTTTGCCGCACGTTCGGGCATCAATCTCGCCATCGAACCGGCTCTGGTAGAGGGACGCCAGAGTGCTGGCCTGCAAGGTGAATTTGCGCTGCAGGCGGGCTTTTTACGCGTACTGGCCGGTAGCGGTTTGCGGGCGGTTGATCACGGCAACGGCGTGTACGCACTGGCGCCGATCCCCCAAACGGACGCAGCGCTGGAACTCGACGCCACGCAGGTCGTCGACACCCGCTTCAGCAGCACCATTGGCGACGGACCAGTGCCGGGTTATGTGGCCAAACGCACCACGGTCGGCACCAAGACCGACACGCCAATCAATGAAATCCCGCAAAGCATTTCGGTGATTACCCGCGATGAAATGGACCAGCGTGGTGTACAGGATTTCAATGCCGCTGTGGCCTATACCCCCGGGATTCGCGCGTTGGACTACGCAGGCGGGCAAGGCGCCCCGGATATCTTTCTGCGCGGTTTTCGTGCCTTCAACCTGTTCGGTCTGTATCAGGATGGCCTGCGCACCGGCTTCAACCAGTACGACACCAACTTTGAAACCTTTGGCCTGGAGCGAGTCGATGTGGTCAAAGGTCCCGCTTCGGTGCTGTTCGGGCAGATGGCGCCGGGTGGGGTGGTCAACATGACCAGTAAACGCCCGCAGGAAACGCCGATTCGTCATCTCGAAGTGCAGTACGGCAGCTTCGACCGGCGCCAGCTGGGTCTTGATGTCGGTGATCAACTCGATAACGACGGCACCCTGTTCGGTCGGCTGGTCCTGCTACAGCGCGAGAGCGACACCCAGGTCAGGCACGCCCCAGATGACCGCACTTATGTAGCGCCGTCCCTCACCTGGAAACCCGACGATGCCAATACGCTGACGCTGCTTGGCAGTTACAGCAAGAGCCGTACGGGTGGCTCGGAGCAGAGTTTTCCGTTGATTGGTACCGTGCGCAAAAGCCCCTATGGCCATATTGATTCAGACACCGACCTGGGCTGGAAGGGCAGCTATTACCACAGCGAAAACACGGTCATCGGCGTGCAGTACGAGCATCAGTTCGACAATAGCTGGAAGCTGCAGCAAAACCTGCGCTACATGCATTCCAATGTTGGTTACCTGTCCAGTGGTCCTGATGTGGTACTCAACGCCGACGGCCGTACCCAGGACATCGGTTTGCAACTGCGGCCCAAAAACAGCGATACCTTCCTCATCGACAATCATCTGCAGGGGCTGGTCGACACGGGTCCGTTGCAGCACATGTTGCTGGCCGGTCTGGATTATTCGCACTACAAGGCCCGCGAAACGCGCCGTAACGGCGACCCCGATCCTGAGGTCGAGATGATCGATCTGTATCGCCCGGTCTACGGTGGTGGGGCCATCTGGTACGACCCTTTGCAGCGCTCTACCGACACCCGTTTGCAACAGGTCGGGCTGTACCTGCAGGATCAGATCAAGCTCGACCGCTGGGCGCTGACCCTGGGTGGCCGTCAGGATTGGTCCACTGCCTGGGAGGAGGGCTTGTACTTCGGTACAGAGCAGGTCGATACCGTGCAGCGTGACCGCAAATTCACCGGCCGCGTGGGCCTTGCCTACCTGTTCGACAATGGCATCGCACCCTATGCCAGCTACAGCACTTCGTTTCAGCCCAACCCGGAAGCCTACCGTGACGGCACGCTGTTCGAGCCGACTGAAGGCCGCCAGTACGAGATTGGCGTTAAGTACCAGCCGCCCGGTTATGACGCTTTCATCACCGTTTCGGCGTTTGATCTGGTGCAGACGAATGTCTCCACCACCGATCCGGTCAATCCCGGTTTCTCGGTGCAGAGCGGCGAAGTGCGTTCACGTGGCATCGAGCTGGAAGGCAAGGCCAGCCTCAGCCATGAGCTGAACGTGCTGGCGTCCTACGCTTACCTGGATGCCGAGATCACCCAGGACAACAGGTTCGAGGGCAACGCGCCGCGGGCGACTGCGCGCAATACCGCCAGCCTCTGGCTCGACTACACGATCGCAGACGGTGCGCTCAAAGGCGTAGGTATGGGGCTTGGACAGCGCTATGTTGGCTCGTCATATAACGTGCAGCACACCGCGAAGACGCCCCATTACCTGCTGACCGACGTCACCTTGCGTTACGACCTGGCGGGTAACGGGCTGGACGGTATGAGGGTGTCGGTTACGGCCAGCAACCTGTTCGACAAGCACTACTTCCAGCCGGGCTTTTACGAAGACTCGGTGCTTTACGGCAACCGGCGCAACGTGATTGCCAGCCTGAGCTACGACTGGTAATCGGCGCTGGCCCGGAGCCCTTTCAGGCGGTAAGGGGCTGACGCAATCAGTGCGCCTGCCCAGACTGTTTTTTACGCAAGGCAGCCGCCACCTCGGCCTCGATCGCGTAGGCCGGGGCTTCCAGCTCGTTGTAGTTGCGCGTGTAGCGCCGGGCGAACTCGCTGACGCCCAGCTCTTGATACTGCTGTACATGCTTGAGCTCATGGGCCCACAGCGCGACATTGTTCTCGGCATCGCTGGCATGGCGAAAGATCACCGTGTCGATCAAGGTCACCGCGTTCACATCGGGGTTTTGCAGCAGGGCATTGGCGGCGCTGACCTGCTGTTGGTCACCGACCCGGTAGCGCACGGTGTCGAGCACGGCAAAGTCGTACCAGGCGTCTAACTGAACGCGGATATGCAGCGGGATCGGCTCGGTGCCGAGTGCAGTGGCGTCGGCCTGAGCTTGTTGCAGGGCGAAGACCAGGCCGCTTGAGGCCATGTGTTCGACATCCTGCAGGATCTGCCCAGCCTGGCCGGGGTCGAAGGGGGTGCAGAAACAACCCATCAAGCACACTTGATACTGGCCCGCCGGGCAGGTGTCTGCGGCACCTGCAGGTCGGGCCAGGGCCAGGGTCAGGCTGAGCCACAGCAGCAGGGCGGGCCTCAAGCGAGCACCTTGGCGACCAGGCTGCGGCTGGCCTGCAGCAGTTCGCTTTGCACGGTTTCGCTGGCCAGCATGCGCCCGACCACCACCGCGCCGACACATTGGCTGATCAAGGCCCAGGCCAGTTCAGGATCATCCAGGGTCTCGCTCCAGGCTGCATGCAGTACGACCAACCAGTGCTCTGCCTCCTGGCGTACGGTTTGGTCGGCGCGGGCGATCTCCACCGCCAGTGGCGGCAGCGGGCAGCCTTGTTCGGCGTTATGCAGATGGGCCAGGCTCAGGTACTGCTCCAGGCAGCGGGCCAGACGCTGGCGTTCGGCGCCGCGCGCGGCCAGGCGGGCGAGGGGGCTGTTGCTCAGCTCACGGCGAACGATCTCGCTGAACAGGTCGTCCTTGCACGGGAAGTGGTTGTAGAACGCGCCGCCGGTGAGGCCAATAGCTTTCATCAAATCAGCCACGCCGGTGCTGGCGAAGCCGCCGCGCTTGGCCAGTGCGCCGCTGCTGGCGATGAGTTTTTCGCGGGTCTGCAGTTTGTGTTCAGTGGAGTAGCGCATCCAGATGATCTCCGCGCCCGGGCTTGACGGTGGTCGGATCATAACATAGCGTTCGTTTACTAAATGATCGTTCACCAATGGAGGTGGCCGTGGCGGAACAAGACAAGGTGGTGCTGGTGATTGGTGCCGGCGATGCGACCGGCGGAGCCATTGCCAAGCGCTTTGCCCGCGAGGGTTATATCGCCTGTGTGACCCGTCGCGACGCGGCCAAGCTGCAGCCGTTGCTGGACGAGATCAATGCCGAGGGTGGCCGGGCGCATGGCTTTGGCTCCGATGCGCGCAGCGAGGAGGACGTCGCCAGCCTGATCGAAACCATCGAGCGCGATATCGGCGCGATCGAAGCTTTCGTGTTCAATATCGGCGCCAATGTGCCGTGCAGCATCCTCGATGAAACCCCGCGCAAGTTCTACAAGATCTGGGAGATGGCTTGCTTTGCTGGTTTTCTGACCGCTCAGGCAGTAGCCAGGCGCATGGTCACTCGCGAGCGCGGCAGCATCATCTTTACCGGCGCCACCGCCGGCACCCGTGGCGCGGCGGGGTTTGCCGCGTTCGCCACCGCCAAGCATGGCCTGCGGGCGCTGGCGCAGAGCATGGCGCGGGAGCTGGGGCCGCGTAATATCCATGTTGCCCATGTAGTGGTCGATGGGGCCATCGACACCGCGTTCATTCGCGACAACTTCCCTGAACGGTATGCGCAAAAAGACCAGGACGGCATCCTCGACCCTGCGCACATTGCCGACAGTTACTGGTTTTTGCACGCCCAGCCCCGCGATGCCTGGACCTTCGAGCTGGACCTGCGGCCGTGGATCGAACGCTGGTAAAACTGCCCTTCAAAGGATCGAGCGATGAGTAAATCCGTGGAGTTTTTCTTCGACCTCGGCAGCCCAGCCAGTTATCTGGCCTGGACGCAACTGCCCGAGCTATGTGCTCGCCATGCTGTGCAGCTGGTCTATCGGCCGATGCTGTTGGGGGGCGTGTTCCAGGCGACCGGCAACGCATCGCCAGTCATGGTCCCGGCCAAGGGCCGCTACATGATGCTCGACCTGCAGCGGTTCGCGCAGCGCTATGGCGTGGCATTCGGGCTGCCAGCTGGCTTTCCGCTCAATACCCTGGGGTTGATGCGCGGGCTGACGGGCATGCAATTGCACGCACCTGAGCGCTTTGAGGCCTTGCTTGCGTTGCTGTTCAACGCACTTTGGGCAGAGCAACGCGCACTGGGCGATGCGCAGGTGTTGGAGCAGACGTTGGCTGCTGGCGGTTTCGATCCACAGCAGTTCGCCGAGCTGGCAGCGCAAGTCGAGGTCAAACAGGCATTGAAAGCGGCAACCGAGGAAGCAGTTACGCGCGGCGTATTTGGCGCGCCGACCTGTTTTGTCGAGGGGCAGATGTTCTTTGGTCAGGACCGGTTGGACTTTGTCGAACAGGCCTTGCGCTAGCTATCCAGGCCTAGCAGTAGCTCGATCTGTCGGCGCTCCCAGATGCTTAGCAGCTCGACCGGGTTGGTGCCGTAGCGCTGCCAGCTGTCACCGTTGCTGCTGACACCTTGCGGGGTGCAGCAGCTGGCGCAGTGGGCGAGGCCTTCGGGATCGATGATCAAACTCAGTTGCCAGCCGGCGCTGCTGACTTCGATCAGGTCTGGGCGCGGGCGCGCACAGACCTGCAACGGCTCCACCCCCATCGCAACATCACGCAGGCATTGGTATACCTCACGGCTGCTGGGCGCGCGCATGCTGTCGATCAGAAGTTGGCCGGGGTGTTGGCGCTGATGATCTCAGCCTCGTCCTGGCCGATGTTCTTGAAGCTGTGGGCCAGGGTAGTGGGAATGTAGTAACCATCGCCGGCATTGAGCACGCTGACCTGGCCGTCTACCCACAGCTCAATGGTGCCGCGGGTAACCAGGCCGCATTCTTCGCCTTCGGCATGCACGATCGGCTCGCCGGAATCGGCGCCAGGCGCATACAACTCACGCAGCATACGCATCTGCCGGCCTTCGACGCTGGCACCGACCAGCAGCATGCGCAGGCCGTTGCGGCCCAGGTCGGGCTGGTCGCCGCCGCGGAAGACAAAGCGCTCTTCGCGCACCGGGGTATCGAAACTGAAGAACTCCGCCAGGGACATGGGGATGCCTTCAAGCAGCTTTTTCAAGGAACTGACAGAGGGGCTGACGCGGTTTTGCTCGATCTGCGAGATGGTCGAATTGGTCAGGCCGCTGCGGCGAGCCAGTTCTCGTTGCGAGAGGCCGTTGCGTTCACGCACCAGTTTGAGTCGTGTCCCCGTGTCCATTAGCCGCCTTGTCTGTACTGAAGAGTGGTGTAAAAAATAATAAGCGACGCATTAAAACACACTCTTGTCAGCAACGCGCTGCGCATCTAAACGGCGCTGGTCGTGGTGGCTTGAGTCACGGCCAGCGCCTGCTGCAGCTTATTTGCCGTCGCGCAGCGGCCCCGGCCACATGCTTTTGAACACAGCATCGCGGCGGACCCAGGCGTGCATCAATGCCGCACCCAGATGCACCAGCACCGTGGCAAACAGCAGATAGCCAGCCCAGCTGTGTGCGCCTCGCAGCAGCGCATACAGCTGCAGGTCGTGCGGGGCAATGGCCGGCAACTGCAAGGGGCGTGGATAACCACCGGCCGAGAGCATCGCCCAGCCCAGCAGCGGCATGCTCAGCATCAGGCCATACAGGGCAATGTGCGAGGCCTTGGCGGCTAGCCGCTGCAGTGCGGGCAGGTCTGCCGGCAGCGGTGGATGGGGAACTGTCAGGCGTACAGCGATGCGTACCAGCACCAGCAGCAACAGCAACAGGCCGGTTGCCTTGTGCAGTTCCACCAGCAACGGATGGCGGGTCGACAGGTCGCTGACCATGCCCACGCCGATAAACAGCATGGCCAGGATCAGCACCGCCATCAGCCAGTGCAGCAACCGCGCGAAGGGGTGAAAGGCAGCAGGTTTCATGGCCGTACTCCAGTGTTGAGAGACTCGCGGCTACGCCGATTGAAGGACTCCGAGTAGGCCGCCGAGCGTGCTGCCAGGATCGGATCGGCAGTGGCCTGAATGCCGCTCGGCAGAATCAGCGGGTCGAAGTTGAGGTCACGGCAGGCGCCTTGCTCGGGGGCATCGACGGCATTGATCACCAGCGTGCCGGCATCGATGCTGCGCCGTTGCGCCGGCCACGGTTTGGACGGGTCTTCCAGCGGGTCGCCCGGCTCGGCCAGCACCAGGCGCAAGGTCCAGCGCAGTGGGCCCTGGCTCAGCCGTTGGGCGAGGTCGTGCTGCAAGAACAGCGTGTCGCTGACCTGTGCGGGGAGGGCGCTATAGGGTGTTTGCGGCTCGACCTGCCAGCGCACCGGCTGCTCTTTGCCCTGGCGGTCGATCAGGCGGAAGGCGTTGATGCTGTGGTATTGGGTGCTGGCGAAGCTGTCGCTGGGCTTGTATGAGGCCGCCCATTGGCGAAACGCCGCACTTTCCGGGTGCTCGGCAAAAAACGCCTGCATACGCGCCGGGTCCGGCTTGCCGGTGGCAGGATCCGGGGTCATGGCCAGCACCTGTTGGTAGAACGCCTCTGGGGTGCCGATTGCCAGTACCGGCGGGTTGTTCATGCCGGTGCGCCAGAGCTGGCCGTCGTCGGTGGCAAATTGCAACGCCATGCTTCGCACGGGCACACCGGTGTCAGGCGTGGCCGGGTTGGCGCCGCCAATGGCGAAGCGGCCGATCACTGGCACCCGCGCCTGCTCGAAGACCCGCGCGCTGGACAACGGCGCGGCCAGCCCGCTGCTCTCGAAGTAGCCGGTGACGCAAAGGCCTTTGGCGTGGTTCTTGCGATACCCGGGGTGGTGCCCGGCCTGGGCTTCGAAGGTGTCGATGATGCGTTGCGGGCTGAGTTTGGGGCCGCCGATCCAGCCAGCGGTGTAGGCAAACGCGCAGCCGGCGACGAGCAGGCCAGCGGCAATGGCCGTCAGCCGCCAAAGCTTGGCGGGGCCGTGCACGGGAGTGTTCATAGGCAACATCCGGGTCAGTGAAGATGCGAGTACGACGGGGCGCGGCGCAACTTATTCCAGCCGCCCGGGAATAAATTTCGTGGCGCTGCGTCTGCCCCTTACACTGACTGCCCATGGGCCGGAATCACAGCATGCACGATCTCGACGACTCGCAATGGCGCGAACTGCTGCAGCGCCTGCGCCGCTTTGCCGTGTGGCTGACGCGCGAGCCGGGCAGTGCCGACGACCTGGTCCAGGCCACCATCGAACGCGCCTTGAGCCGTAGTGGCCAGCAGCGCGAGGCCGACGCGCTGCGGGCGTGGCTGTTCAGCATCCTCTATCGGCTGTTTCTCGACAGCAAGCGCCGCGACCGGCTGCACCGGCGCTGGCTGGCCTGGTTCAGCGGCGGCCAGGAGATCAGCGAGCCGATCGGCGACAATACCGAAGACATCATCTTCGCCCAGGCCGACTTGCAGGCATTTGCCCAGTTGTCGGCCGAGCAGCGCGCGCTGCTGTTGCTGGTCAGCGTCGAGGGCTTGAGTTACAAGGAGGCCGCCGAGGCCTTGGCTATCCCTATCGGCACGGTCATGTCGCGTTTGTCGCGGGCCCGTGCAGCATTGCGCCAACTGACCGAGGGCAGCCCAGCGTCCCCGGCCCTGCGGAGATTGAAATGACACGCCTGACCCCCACCGAGCACGAGTTGCACGCCTATATCGACGAGCGCCTCGACCCTGTGCGCCGCGCTGAAGTCCACGCGTGGCTGGCCGCCAATCCGCAGGAGGCTGCGCGTATCGAGGCCTGGCGCAACGACGCCCGGCGCCTGCGTGCAGCCCTGGCCGGTTTTGGCGAACTGGCCCCTGGCCCGCAGCTTGAGCTTGGCCAGCTGCAGCGGCGCCTGCGCCAACGGCGTGTACGCCGGCTGGCGACGGCTGCGGCGTTGCTGTTGAGCCTGGGTGTCGGCGGCATGGGCGGCTGGCAGGCGCGGCAAATGAGCATGGCATCAATCGAATTGCCCATGGCCGATGCGCTGCAGGCCCATCGGTTGTTTGTCGGCAGCAGCGCTTTGGATATTCAGGCCAGCGACCCTGGCCAGCTGCGCGCCTGGCTGGGCAGCCATTTCAATCGGGTCGGCCAATTGCCCGACCTGGCCGGCTTGGGCTTTCAGCCAGTGGGTGCGCGCCTGCTGAGCAACGAGCAAGGGCCGGCGGCGCTGGTGGTGTTCGAAGACAAGCAGGGCGAGCGGGTCAGCCTGTTCATGCGCCTGCCCGGCGAGCACTTTGCCAAGATGCCGACCGGTCAACGCACCGATGGCCAGCTGGAAGCGCGCTACTGGTCGCATGGCGCCTACAACTTCGCGTTGGTCAGCGACGCTGACGATCAGCGCAGCGAGTCGCTGCGTGAAGTACTTGGCGTCAGCCTGTAGCGGTTGCTGTCAGCCGCGCATCTGTTCGATCAGGTGCCACAAGCGCGGGTCGTTGAAGTCATCGATAACCAGTTGCGCGCCGGCTTGCTGCAAGCGTTCGGCCGTCTGGGTGGTGGCTATGGCCACGGTGAAGATCCCGGCAGCGCTGGCAGCGGTTACGCCGGGCAGTGAGTCTTCAAACGCCAGCGCATGCTCGGCATTCGCCTGCAGCCGCTCCAGGCCGGTCAGGTAGGGCAGCGGATCGGGCTTGGCCCGCGCCAGTTCGTCGGCTACCAGCACCTGCGTGAAGCGCTCGGTCAGGCCCATTGCGCCAAGCATGTGTTCGGCATTCAAGCGCGGCGCATTGGTCACCACACACATGCCGATGGCCTCTGCCTGGGCGTAATCGAGCAAACGCAGTAACCCAGGCAACGGTTGCAGTTCAGGGGCGAGCTCGCGAAACAGCGCTTCCTTGCGCTCCGCCAGCGCCTGGCGCTGCGCCGGGCTCTGATCTGGGAACAGCCTGGCGAATAGCTCACCGTTGGCCTGACCGCTGATCTGTTCATCGAACTGGGCCTGGGTCAGCTCGCGGCCGTCCTGCTCGTGCAGCAGTTGGCGGAAGGCTTGCAGGTGCAGCGTGTCGGTATCGGTCAGGGTGCCATCGAGGTCAAACAGCAGGGCGGTCAGCATCGGTTATCCATAAGCTTGTACATCGAGCAGGGGATCATAACCAATGCGCACGACGAAGGGGGCTGTTCAGTTTTAGCAGAAAAGAGTACAAATGTGCTCCATGGACAATATGACCCCCAAACGCCGCGCGATTCTGGCTTTTATCCGCGAGCGCATTACCGATCACAGCCAGCCTCCGAGCCTCGCCGATATCGCCGAGCGCTTTGGTTTTGCCTCGCGTAGCGTTGCCCGCAAGCACATCAGTGCGCTGTGCCAGGGCGGCTACATCGACGTCACGCCCAATCAGGCCCGCGGTATCCGCCTGGCCGAGCCTTTGCGCCGGCCAGAAATCCTTGAACTGCCGGTACTCGGCCAAGTCGCTGCTGGTGCGCCGATCGGGCCTGACCTGGATATCCACGAGCAGTTGCTGCTCGACCCAAGCCTGTTCCGGCGCACGCCCGACTACCTGCTCAAGGTGCGCGGCGAGTCGATGATCGACGACGGCATATTTGACGGTGACCTGGTCGGCATCCGCCAGCAAGGCGAAGCCGACGACGGCCAGATCGTGGTCGCCCGGCTGGATGGCGAGGTCACTATCAAGCGTCTGCAGCGCATCCCCGGCGGCTTTCGTTTGCTGCCGCGCAACCCGGCCTATGCGCCGATCGAGGTTGGCCCTGAGCGCGACTTCTGTATCGAAGGGGTCTTCTGCGGCCTGCTGAGGCGCGACTGATGGGCGCCGTGGTCGATCTGGACGGCCTGCTCGACCAGCGCCGAATTTGGCGTGGCCGGCAAACCCAGGCGCGCCCGCTCGGCCTGCAGCCAACCGGCCATGCCCAGCTCGATGAGCGCCTGCCCGACGGCGGTTGGCCTGCCGCTGCGCTGAGTGAGCTGCTGTTGGCCAGTCCAGGCTGTGGTGAATTGCAATTGTTATGGCCGAGCCTGGCCCGGCTCACCGCAGAGTCCGGGCGGGTAGTGCTGATTGCCCCGCCGTTTATCCCTTTTGCGCCGGCGTGGCAGGCAGCCGGGGTTGATCTGCGCTGGCTGACCCAGGTCGAGGCTGCGCCTACCGATGCCTTGTGGGCTGCCGAGCAGTGCTTGCGTTCGGGCAGTTGTGCAGCCGTGCTGTGCTGGCCTGAACGGGCCGATGATCGCGCCTTGCGCCGCTTGCAGGTGGCTGCCGAAACCGGCCAGGCGCTGGCGTTTGCCTGCCGCCTGCAGCACGCGGCGCACAATCCGTCACCGGCGGCGCTACGTATTGCTGTCGATACCCGGCCCGCACAATGGCGGGTGCTCAAGTGCCGCGGCGGCATGCCGCCTGCTTTGCCAATCGCCAGTCGCGGGCAGGGTTGATGCAGCATGTTGTGGGCCTGCATTCTATTGCCGCAGCTGACGCTGGACAGCGTCCTGCGTGAACGCGATGACCCGGATACGCCGCTGGTATTGATCGGCGGGCCGACTCAGCGCCGGGTGCTGCAAGCAGTCAACCCGGCTGCTGCCAGGCTCGGCTTGCGCGCTGGGCAGACGCTGACGGCCGCCCGCGCATTGGCCGATGGTTTCACCTGCGTTGAAGCCGACCCGGCCCAGGTCGAGCAGGTTCAGCAGTTGCTGGCTGCCTGGGCCTACCGCTACAGCGCGCAGGTCAGCCTGCATTATCCGCGGGCCTTGCTGCTCGAGGTCGGTTCCAGCCTGCAGTTGTTCGGGCCATGGCCTGTGCTCCAGGCGCGCCTGCGCGAAGAGCTGGATGCTCTGGGGCTGCGCCAACGCATTGTGCTGGCGAGCAACCCGGTGGCCGCTCGCATGCTTGCCAACTGTCATGACGGCCTTGCCCTGAGCGATGCCGACGACACCCGCGCGGCCCTGGCCAAGCTGCCGATCAACAAGGTCGGGCTGCCCACCGAGGCCAGCGAGGCCTTTATGCGGATGGGCCTGCGTCAGCTCGGTGAGGTGCTTGGCCTGCCGCGTGATGCGCTGGCCCGGCGCTTTGCCGCCGGGGTGCAACTGCATTTGGATCAACTGCTGGGGCTGCGCAGTCTGGGTCTTGAGTTCTACCTGCCGCCGGACCGCTTCGAGACGCGTCTAGAGCTCAACTTCGACGTTGAATCGCATCAGGCCTTGCTGTTCCCGTTGCGGCGGATGATCAACGACCTGGCGGCATTTCTGGCCGGGCGCGACTGTGGGGTGCAGCGCTTCGAACTGCACCTTGAGCATGTTGAGGGCCCGGATACCGTGCTCAAGGTCGGGTTGTTGGCCGCCGAACGTGATGCGACCCTGCTGTTCGAGCTGGCCCGCGGGCGCCTCGAGCCGCTGCGCATCACTGCGCCGGTGCGCAACCTGCGTTTGCTGGCAGCAGACCTGCCGGCCTTTGTGCCGCAGCATCAAGCGCTGTTCGACCCGCGCGCGCAACAGGCGCAGCCGTGGGAGCAACTGCGCGAACGGCTACGCGCGCGGCTGGGTGATGAAGCGGTGCAGGGCCTGCGTGCCGAAGCCGATCATCGCCCCGAGTGCGCTTGGCAACTTGACAGCCAAGGTGCGTCCGGGCCGCTGCAGGCTGCTGTAGATAGCCGCCCGGGTTGGTTGTTGGCGGCGCCTTTGCGCTTGAGCGAGGCCGATGTGCAGCTGTTGGGGCGAGCCGAACGGATCGAATCGGGCTGGTGGGATGGCGGCGATGTGCGCCGTGACTACTACCGCATCGAAACCCGTGAAGGCTTGCGCGGCTGGGCCTATCAAGACCTCGCCGAGCCTGGTCCGCTGTGGTTGCAGGGGTGGTTCGCATGAGCGCCGGCGGCTATGCCGAGCTGCATTGCCTGTCGAACTTCAGCTTCCAGCGTGGCGCTTCCAGTGCCGACGAGTTGTTCAAACGTGCCCGCGAGCAAGGCTATACGGCGCTGGCGATCACCGATGAGTGCACCCTGGCCGGTATCGTACGCGGCTGGCAAGCCGCCAAAGCGCACCAACTGCGGCTGATCGTCGGCAGCGAAGTACGCTTGCAGGACGGGCCGAAACTGGTTTTGCTGGTCGAGAATCTGCGCGGCTATCAGAGCCTGTGTGGCTTGATCACCCGCGCCCGGCGGCGGGTGGGCAAAGGCGAGTATCAGTTGTTTGCTGCGGACCTTGAGGCCAATTGCGAGGGCTTGCTGGCGCTATGGATACCGGATGCGGCTGACGACGCGCACGCCGCTCAGTGGCTGCGTGAGCTGTTTGGCGAACGGCTGTACCTGGCCGTGCACCTGCACCGTGGCGCTGACGACACTACGCGCCTGGCTCGTTTGCGCACGCTGGCTGCCCAGTTAGACATTCGCGCTGTGGCCTGTGGTGATGTGCACATGCACAGCCGTGGACGGCGCGCCCTGCAGGATTGCATGACCGCCGTGCGCCATCACTGCACGATTACCAGCGCCGGGCGTTACCTGTTCGCCAACGGCGAACGCCACCTGCGCAGCCTGGCTCAGCTCAACGAGCTGTACCCTGCAGACTTGCTCGAACAAAGCCAGTTGATCGCCGAGCGCTGTCACTTCGACCTGAGTGAACTGAAATACCAGTATCCACGCGAAGTAGTGCCGCCAGGGCAAACCCCGGCCAGTTGGCTGCGCCACCTGTGTGAACAGGGCCTGCCCCGGCGTTGGCCGGACGGCGCCAGTGCCGAGGTGCGCCAGGTCCTCGACAAGGAGCTGGCGCTGATCGAAGAGCTGCACTACGAGAGCTACTTTCTCACCGTGCACGACATCGTCGATTTCGCCCGCAAGCAAGGCATTCTCTGTCAGGGCCGCGGTTCGGCGGCCAACTCGGTGGTGTGTTTTGTGCTCGGCATCACCGAGCTTGATCCGATGCAGCATCATCTGCTGTTCGAACGGTTTCTCTCACGCGAGCGCAACGAGCCACCCGACATTGATGTGGACTTCGAGCACAACCGCCGCGAAGAGGTCATTCAGTATGTGTTCCGCCGCTATGGTCGCCACCGTGCGGCACTGACCGCCGTGGTCAGTACCTATCACGCGGCTGGCGCGGTGCGCGATGTGGCGCGGGTGCTCGGGCTGCCGGCCGATCAGGTCGATGCGCTGGCCAAGTGCTGCGGCCGCTGGACGGATCGCATCCCCGATGCGCAGCGCCTGGCCGAAGCGGGCTTCGAGGCGCAAAGCCCGTCGTTGCGGCGGATTCTGGTGCTGGCCGGCGACCTGATCGGTTTCCCCCGGCACCTGTCGCAGCACCCTGGGGGCTTTGTCATTTCCGAGCAACCGCTGGACCAGCTGGTGCCGGTGGAAAACGCGGCGATGGCCGAGCGCACGGTGATCCAGTGGGACAAGGACGACCTCGATATGGTCGGCCTGCTCAAGGTCGACGTGCTGGCGCTGGGGATGCTCAGCGCGCTTCGCCGTTGTTTCGATCTGCTCGCGCAGCACCGTGGGCGCCATTTGACCCTGGCTACCATTCCCAGCGAAGACCCTGCGACCTACGCCATGATCAGCCGCGCCGAGACCATCGGTGTGTTTCAGATCGAATCACGCGCGCAGATGGCCATGCTGCCGCGGCTCAAACCCAAGACGTTTTATGACCTGGTAATCGAAGTGGCGATCGTCCGCCCGGGCCCGATTCAGGGCGACATGGTCCACCCGTATCTGCGCCGGCGGCTAAAGCAGGAAGAGGTGACGTATCCGTCGCCAGCGCTCGAGGCCGTGTTCAAACGCACGCTGGGTGTGCCGTTGTTCCAGGAACAGGTCATGGAGTTAGCGATGGTTGCCGCCGACTACAGCCCTGGCGAAGCCGATCAGTTGCGCCGCAGCATGGCCGCCTGGAAGCGGCACGGCGGCCTTGAACCGCATCGCGTGCGCTTGCTCGAGGGCATGCTGCGTAACGGCTACGAGCTGGCCTTTGCCGAGCGCATCTTCGAGCAGATCAAGGGCTTTGGCAGTTATGGCTTCCCTGAGTCGCACGCTGCCAGCTTTGCCTTGTTGTGTTACGCCAGCAGCTGGCTCAAGTGCCACGAGCCGGCGATCTTCACCTGTGCCTTGGTCAACAGCTGGCCAATGGGCTTCTACAGCCCTGACCAGTTGCTCCAGGACGCCAGGCGCCAAGGGATCGAAGTGCGCCCGGTGGACGTCTTTTACAGCGAGTGGGACTGCACCCTTGAGCCGTTGGCCGGCGGCGCCTTGGCGATCCGCCTGGGCTTGCGCCAGATCCGCGGGTTTACCCAAGCCGATGCCTTGCGCCTGGCACAGGCCAGGCAGCAACGACCTTGGCGCGATGTCGAAGACCTGTGCCTGCGCGCCGAACTCGACAGCCGTGCCCGCGCGCGCCTGGCAGATGCCGGGGCGTTGCGCGGGTTGGCCAGCGATCGTCATCAGGCCCGCTGGCAGGTGGCTGCCGTGCAGGCGCAACTGCCCTTGTTCGCCGATATCGGCAGCGCAGGCGAGCAGGCCGTGGCGTTGCCAAGGCCAACCGTGGCGCAGGACCTGGTAGCCGATTACGCCACCCTTGGCACCACCCTTGGGCCGCACCCGTTGAGTCTGTTGCGCCCGCGTCTGCGCGCGCTGGGTTGTCGCAGTTCGGCGGAGCTGGACAGCGTCGAGCATGGCGATGCAATTGCTGTGACCGGTCTGGTGGTTGGCCGGCAGCGTCCTGGCACGGCCAGCGGGGTGACGTTTGTCACCCTGGAAGACGAGGCGGGCATGGTCAACGTGGTGGTCTGGCGCGACCTGGCCGAGCGTCAGCGGCGGGCGCTGGTTGGCGCCCAGTTGCTCAAGGTCAGTGGCCGACTGGAGCACGAGAAGGGCGTCAGGCACTTGATTGCCCGGCGCCTGGAAGACGTCAGCCCGCTATTGCAAGGGCTGGACGTGCGCAGCCGCGACTTTCACTGAGGCCCGCCTAGACCATCGCCAGGTGCTGCTTGCGCGTAGGCGGGGCAAAGGCCTGATCAATCGCTTGCAGGTCGGCAGCGCTCAAGCACAGCTCGCCTGCCGCGGCATTGAGCTGCACATGCCTTGGGTCGACGGCCTTGGGGATGGCAATCACTCCCGAATGGCGGGTAACCCAGGCCAGGCTGACCTGCGCTGGGGTGGCGTTATGGCGCTCGGCGATTTCGGCTATCAGCGGATGCTGCAGTAGCTGACCTGCCTGGGCCAGCGGGCAGTAGGCCATGATCGGCATCTGCTGCGCCTGGCTCCAGGGCAACAGGTCGAACTCGATGCCGCGTTGGGCCGGGTTGTACAGCACCTGGTTGGCTGCACAGGCCGCGTTATCAAGCTCAACCATGTCGTCCAGATCGAAGTTGGAAACACCCCAGCGACGAATCTTGCCTTGTTCGCGCAAACGCTCGAAGGCCTCGACGGTTTCTTCCAACGGATACTGGCCACGCCAGTGCAGCAGGTACAGGTCAATGCAATCGGTGCCCAGCCGGCGCAGGCTGCGCTCGCAGGCTTGCGGCACGCCGCGCTGGCTAGCGTTGTGCGGGTAGACCTTGCTGACCAGAAACACCTGGTCACGGCGACCAGCCATGGCGGCGCCGACCACTTCCTCGGCGCCACCTTCGGCATACATCTCGGCGGTGTCGATCAGGCTCATGCCAAGCTCGATGCCTTGCTGCAAGGCCGCCACCTCGGCGGCCTTGCGCGCCGGGTCTTCGCCCATGTACCAGGTGCCTTGGCCTATGGCGGCAACGCGGCGGTCTGCAAGTTCTACTGTGCGCATGTCAACTCCTGTGGCGGGGTGTGGGCAATGACTACATCCAGCAGCGCCTCGGCTGCGGTTGAAAGCTTGTGTTCACTCAGCGAAATAACGCCAATACGCCGCTCGACGCTGGGTTCAACCAAGGCGACGCAGCGGGCGCCAAGCTCCTGCATCTGCTTGATGCACAGGGCCGGCACAGCGCTGACGCCAAGGCCATTGGCGACCATGCGGCCGATGGTGGTCAACTGATGGCTTTCGAACGCCACGGTCAACTTGCCGTGGCCGGCGGCGACGTTTTGTTCCAGCAGCAGGCGCACCGCAGACGGTCGTTGCAGGGCGATGAAATCTTCGGCCAGCAATGCCTGCCAGCTCACCTCATGCTGCAGCGCCAGCGGTGAGTCTGCTGGCACCACCGCCACGAAGCGGTCCATGTACAGCGGCACAAAGCGCAGACCGTCGAGGTTGTCCGGCTCGAAACCAATGCCTAGTTCGACGCGGCGATGGCGCACCAGTTCCTGCACCTGTTCATTGATCACGTCATGCACGGTGACGTTGACCCGCGGATAACGCTGGCGAAACACCTTCAATGCCTGCGGCAGCAGGTTGCCGGCAAAGGCCGGCATCGCCGCCACCGAGACCCGCCCCAGTTGCAAGGTAAAGCGCTGGCGCAGCATCTCTTCGGTGTCGTCCCAGTCGGCCAGCAGCCGCCGCGCCAACGGCAGCAGCACCTCGCCTTCGGGGGTCAGGCTGACGCTGCGGGTGGTGCGGGCGAGCAGGGCGCCGCCGAGGTTGTCCTCCAACGCCTTGATGGTCAGGCTCAAGGCCGGCTGCGACACATGCAGATGCTCGCCCGCCTGGGCAAAGCTCAAGTACTTGGCTACGGTGACAAAGGCACGCAACTGCTTGACGTTCATGCGGGGGTGGGCCTTTTGTTTTAGAAAAATTATCAATCGATGACTAAAACAAAATTAACAAATCAGTCGGCAGCGGTGAAGATGGCTGCACGCACAAACAACTATAAAGGCGAATCAGCATGGCCGGACTGGACAAGCGCGTTGCAACCTACGAAGAGGCCCTGGCAGGCCTGACCGACAACATGACCGTACTGGCCGGCGGCTTCGGCCTCTGCGGCATCCCGGAAAACCTCATCGCCCAGATCAAGCGCAGCGGGGTCAAGGGCCTGACCGTGGTCTCGAACAACTGCGGCGTCGATGGGTTCGGCCTGGGCATCCTCCTCGAAGAACGGCAGATCGCCAAGATGATCGCGTCCTACGTCGGCGAAAACGCCGAGTTCGAGCGTCAGTTGCTCAGCGGCGAACTTGAAGTGGTACTGACCCCCCAAGGCACTCTGGCAGAAAAAATGCGCGCGGGCGGCGCTGGCATACCGGCGTTCTTCACCGCCACCGGCTACGGCACCCCGGTTGCCGAAGGCAAGGAGGTGCGTGAGTTCAATGGCCGCAAGTACATCCTCGAAGAAGCCATCACCGGCGATTTCGCCATCGTCAAAGGCTGGAAGGCCGACCACTACGGCAACGTGGTGTATCGCAACACGGCGCAGAACTTCAACCCGCTGGCCGCAACCGCCGGCAAGATCACCGTGGTCGAGGTCGAGGAGATCGTCGAACCCGGCGTGTTGCTGCCAAGCGAGATCCATACCCCAGGGATCTTCGTCGATCGTGTGATCGTCGGTACCTTCGAGAAGCGCATCGAAAAGCGCACCGTCAAGGCCTGAACGCCGCCCATAGAACAACAAAGAGATCCAGACCATGGCACTGACCCGCGAACAGATGGCCCAACGCGTCGCCCGTGAACTGCAGGACGGCTTCTACGTCAACCTCGGCATCGGTATCCCGACCCTGGTGGCCAACTATGTCCCCGCCGACATGGACGTGATGCTGCAATCGGAAAACGGTCTGCTCGGCATGGGCGAGTTTCCCACCGAGAGCACTATCGATGCCGACATGATCAACGCCGGCAAACAAACCGTCACCGCCCGCCGCGGCGCTTCGATTTTCGATTCGGCACAATCGTTCGCGATGATCCGCGGCGGCCATGTCGACCTGACCGTACTCGGCGCCTTTGAAGTGGATGTGGAAGGCAACATTGCCTCGTGGATGATCCCCGGCAAGCTGGTCAAAGGCATGGGCGGCGCCATGGACCTGGTCGCAGGCGCCGACAACATCATCGTCACCATGACCCATGCATCCAAGGACGGCGAGTCCAAGCTGCTGTCGCGCTGCAGCCTGCCGTTGACCGGTGCTGGCTGCATTCGCAAGGTGCTGACCGACCTGGCCTATCTGGAAATCGAAAACGGGGCGTTCATCCTGCGCGAAACCGCGCCGGGCGTGACTGTCGAAGAAGTGATCGCCAAAACCGCCGGCAAGCTGATCGTTGCCGATGATGTGCAAGAAATGACCTTCTGATCGCCGCCGGTTTACCCCAGCCCCCTGTAGTGGTGGGCTTGCTCTGCAAAGGCCGACCCCTTTGCCGAGCAGGCCCGTTGCTGCAGGTTTTTTGCGTGTGCCTTGAAATCCCCTGACAAGACCAATAAAAGGAAAACTACCGTGGCCGCTGAAATTCAGGATAGCCGCTCCGCCCGGTTCGCTCTGCGCTGCTCCAACTGGGCCGAACGCTGGTTCCCCGACTCGTGGGTATTTGCCGCCTTGGCGGTGGTGCTGGTGTGCGTGGCCGCAATGGCCATGGGCGCCAAGCCGACCGACACTGCCAAGGCCTTTGGCGATGGTTTCTGGAGCCTGATCCCGTTCACCATGCAGATGGCCTTTGTGGTCATCGGCGGTTATGTGGTCGCCAGCTCACCGCCGGCGGCACGGCTGATCGATCGGCTGGCACGGATCCCGAAAAACGGCCGTTCTGCAGTCTGCTGGGTGGCGCTGATCTCGATGGTGGCGTCGTTGCTCAACTGGGGCCTGTCGCTGGTGTTCGGCGGCTTACTGGTAAGGGCATTGGCCCGCCGCACCGACCTGAAAATGGACTATCGCGCTGCTGGCGCAGCGGCCTACCTTGGCTTGGGCGCGGTATGGGCGCTGGGCTTGTCGTCGTCGGCGGCGCAGCTGCAGGCCAACCCGGCCAGCCTGCCACCGTCGATCCTGTCGATTACCGGCGTGATTCCCTTCACCGAGACCATCTTCCTCTGGCAGTCCGGCGTCCTGCTGGCGGCGCTGGTGATCGTCTCGCTGATCGTGGCCTATGCCACCGCACCCGGCGCCAGCAGCGCGCGTACTGCCGAGCAATGCGGTATCGACCCCAGCTTCACCGCGCCGCCGCCGGCGCAGCGTACCCGTCCCGGCGAATGGCTGGAACACAGCCCGGTGCTGACCTTGTTGCTGGTGGCATTGGCTGCAGGCTGGCTGTACCAGGAGTTCGCCAGCAAACCGGCGATTACCGCGATTTCCGGGCTCAACACCTACAACTTCCTGTTCATCATGCTCGGCGCTCTGCTGCACTGGCGGCCGCGCAGCTTTCTCGATGCCGTGACCCGCGCAGTGCCGACCACCACCGGGGTGCTGATCCAGTTTCCCCTGTATGGCTCGATCGCCGCGGTGCTGACTCAGGTCAAGGGCATCGATGAGCAGACTCTGGCTCACCATATCTCGACCTTCTTCGTGCAGATCGCCACGCACGACACCTATGCCTTGCTGATGGGCGTGTACTCGGCGGTGCTGGGCTTCTTCATCCCCTCGGGTGGCGGCAAGTGGATCATTGAAGCGCCGTACGTGATGCTGGTGGCCAACGACCTGCAGTATCACCTCGGCTGGGCGGTACAGATCTACAACGCGGCCGAAGCCTTGCCCAACCTGATCAACCCGTTCTACATGCTGCCGCTGCTTGGGGTGCTTGGGCTCAAGGCGCGGGACCTGATCGGCTTCTCGTTCGTGCAGCTGCTGGTGCATGCGCCGTTGGTGCTAGTGCTGCTGTGGGCACTCGGCTCGACCTTGCAGTACACGCCACCGGTGATGCCGTGAGCGGGTGCGGGCACTTAAACGGTTAAACGCGGTCACAGCCGGGCACATATTTACTCAGGAGCTGTAATGAAGAAGATTTCTCTGTGTCTCGGCGCCGCACTGTTGGCCGGGCTGGCGGGCTGCGCCGGCAATGACCACCTCGACACCAGCCGACTGACCAAGGTCGATGAGAACCACGCCAACCTTGAAGCGAACGGCGCGCGTTATACCCTCGACAGCTACATCATCCCGTTCAACCAGCCATACTTCATCAGCGTCCAGCGCGATGACGGCAAACCGCTGACCATCGCCGAGGCGGCAGCTGTCGCACAGCCGTACATCGAAACACGTGGCTGCACCCAGCCCGTGGCGCGTCGTCCGGATCTGGACAAGAGCAATGCTGCGAAAACCCAGTGGATCGTTGGCATCGAGTGCTGATGACTGGCTGTTTGCTGGTGCGCTGAATCGACAACGCCTGGCTGACCTCTGTTGAGGTTCAGGCAGGCGCTTGTGCAGGGGGGGCTACCCGCTCAAACCGCTCAGCGCAGTTGCGCCATCAGTTCCTGCAGTTTCTGGGCAAAAACGGGCACGGCGGATCACCCCGGTAGTGGTCAGGTCAGAGACAATGACGATGCTCGGCACGCGCTTGGCAATGCTGGCCAGGCTGTACTCGGCGACCTGTTGCCATTCACTGTCGCTCAGGTAGGCGCCTTCAACGGTGCTGCCCAGCGGCGCGATCACGTTGACTCCACTGTCGATCAGGCGCTCGATGCACTGGCCGAGTGCGGGCAGGTCAAGCTGTTCGCCGGCATGGCTGAACGGGGTAACGGTGTAGCCGATGATGCCGTGGAATTGTGTAGTCATGGTGCAAGGCCCCGCAAACAAGGCAGGCTTGCTCGACGCTGGCACCGGTCGACAGCTGGCCGTGGTGCGAGAGACTGATTTGCCCAGCCAGGCCGGAGTCATGGCCGTGGTCGAACAGAATTCGGCAGGTCAGTGCCAGCTTTTCGCGCACGGTCCACGTATTATCGGCGAGCGAACTTTGCATCTGGGTCAGCGCCTGGCGCACCAGTTGCTGTTTGCTGTGTGACAGGGTTGTGGCCATGGGCGACTATCCTCTGCGGCGAATGATGAAGGTCAGCGTTCTGTGCTCGGCTGTGTGGTGTGGTCCGAGCTCGACGACGCAATCTATGACACTAGATAGCCTATGTGACACAAAGTGTCATAAGCAGCAGCGTTTCTTGGGAATACCGAAATTCATGTCTATCCGATTGAAATTGAGTTCATCGATCCGACCTTCAAGGAGCACCAGGGCGAGGAGTTTCTGTTCGTCCATAGTGGCCAGGTTGAGGTCGATTTCATGACCGAGCGGGTGCTCCTGGGGCAGGGCGATGCCTTGCATTTCAACGCCCAGACTCCCCACCGGCTGCGCTCGATTGGCCCGCAGCAGGCGCAGTTGCTGGTGGTCGTGCAGGGCGGCGAGTAAGGGGGCAGGGCGATGATCGAGGTCTCACGGTTCTGGCGCGATCCGGCATTGCCTTTTGTTGAAGCGCGCCGCGTGGGTGACGGCCGCCAGGTGTGTTACGCGGCACACTCCCATGAGAGCTTCTCGCTTGGAGTGATTACGGGTGGGCGCAGCAGCTACATGACCGGAGCGGTCAGTCATGAGGTGACTGCGGGCAATACGGTGCTGATCAAACCGGGCGTGGTGCACAGTTGCAACCCGGTCGCTGGCGAGGCGTGGTCGTACCTGATGCTGTTTGTCGATATGCCGTGGCTGAGTGCGCAAGGCGTGCAGTTGCCAGAGGTAACCTTGAGCCATTCTCCGGCACTGTACAGCCGTGTGCTGGAGTTATTCGCTGACTTGTTCGATAAAGCGACGGCCGAGCGCGAAGGCTTGCTGGCTGCATTTTTTCGGGACTTGCCCGGCTATCTGCAACCTGAGGCCGCGACGCCCAGTGATGAACATGCGCAATTGGAAGCTGGCGCAGCGTTCATCCGCTCGCACCGGCAGGACCCGTTGACCCTCGCCGAGATCTGCGCCGCTGCTGGGTTGTCGCGGGCCTACCTGATTCGCGCCTTCCGCCAGCGCTTTGGGTTGACCCCGCATGGTTATCTGCTGGACCAGCGCGTGCAATATGCGCGCAGCCAACTGCGCCTGGGCCGGCCCATCGCCGAGGTGGCGGTGGACGCAGGCTTTGCTGATCAGGCGCATTTGCAGCGCGCGTTCAAGCGGCACCTGGCGGCAACCCCCGGGCACTACCGTAACGCCTCAGGCGCGCAGCAGCACCACAGCGCTGGCCACGAGTAATGCCGCCAGCAGGCGATTGAACAAGCGCAAGCGCTTCGGCTTGTCCAGGTAGTGGCTGATCACACTGCCGGCCCACGCCCAGCTGGCGATCGAGACAAAGCAGATCGGCGCGTAGATTGCGCTGAACAGCCACAGCAGTGGCTGATCTCCGCCGGTATAGGCGCCCACGCCGGCAACAGCCGCCAGCCACGCCTTCGGGCTCAGCCACTGCATGGCCGCGCCTTGCCAGGCTGAGGGTGCCTGCAGCTGTTGTGCAGCCGCTAGTTCACCGTTGTCGCGGGCCAGTTGCCAAGCCATGTACAGCAGGAACAACACACCGCCCCACAACAGCAACTGGCCCAGCGCTGGCCAGCGCAGCAACAGCTGGTGCACACCCAAACCGCACAGCAGCAGTAGCATACAGAAACCCAGCGTCGCACCTGCGACATGGCCAAGGCTCGCCCGCAGGCCGTGGCGGGCGCCGCTGGCCAGGGCTACGATATTGACGGGGCCGGGTGAAATCGAGGCTGCCAGGGCAAAGGCAGCCATGGACAAGGACAGGCTCATGAGCAGGACTCCAGAGTTGAGGTGCGCTGATGGTGCGCGCCCACCCGGCCTACGTATTGAACCAAAGTCCCCTGCGGTTTGCCTCGGAAACACCTGTTACAGGTTTTGTAATAGTTTCCCGCTGTCAGAAAATACGACTGTAATTGTAGGATCTCCATCCCAATTTCCCATTCAGGTATCTATGAACACCTTCTCGGAGCCCCCCAGTTCCTGGTCGTCCCGGCCATCTTGCACCCCCTCCCGTAACACATCCCTTGTGAGTACCCGCTAATGGAATGGCTTGCCGACCCCACGGCCTGGCTAGGCCTGTTGACGCTTATCGTCCTCGAGCTGGTGCTGGGTATCGACAACCTGGTGTTCATCGCCATCCTGGCTGACAAGCTGCCCCCGCATCAGCGCGACCGCGCGCGGGTGATCGGCTTGAGCCTGGCGCTGATCATGCGCCTGGGCCTGCTGGCGAGTATCTCGTGGATGGTCACCCTGACCGAGCCGCTGGTCGAGCTCTTCGGCAAGACGTTCTCGGGCCGTGACCTGATCATGCTGTTTGGTGGTGTGTTCCTGCTGTTCAAGGCCACCATGGAACTGCACGAACGACTGGAAGGGCATGTTGCGCAGTCCAGCGGCAGCGTCCGCCATTCGGCGTTCTGGCCGATCGTTGCGCAGATCGTGGTGCTCGATGCGGTGTTCTCGCTGGACGCGGTGATCACTGCAGTGGGTATGGTCGAACACCTGTCGATCATGATGATCGCGGTGATCTTCTCGATCGGTATCATGATTGTTGCCAGCAAGCCGCTGACCCGCTTCGTCAACGCCCATCCGACCGTGATCATGCTGTGTCTGGGCTTCTTGATGATGATCGGCTTCAGCCTGACCGCAGAGGGCCTGGGCTTCCATATCCCGAAAGGCTACCTGTACGCGGCGATTGGTTTCTCGATCCTGATCGAGCTGTTCAACCAGCTCGCCCGGGCTCGTCGCAAGCGCAGCCTGCAACAGCATCGCCCACTGCGTGAGCGCACTGCGCATGCGGTATTGCGCCTGATGGGCGGTCGCCGGGTAGAAGCGGACGAAGTTGGTGAAGAGATTGCCGATCTGGTTGAGGGTGGTCAGGAGCAGGTGCTGTTCGATCGCCGCGAGCGGGTCATGATCAGCGGTGTGCTGAACCTTGCCGAACGGCCGATCCGCACGGTGATGACGGTGCGTACCGAAGTCGATGCGCTGGACCTGGCACTGCCTGCCGAGAGCATAACCTTGGCCTTGGCCAACTCGCCATACTCGCGCCTACCGCTGATTCGTAACGGGCGTATCGAGGAGCCGCTTGGTTTCGTGCACAAGAAGGAGCTGCTCAAGGAGTACCTCGAGGGCAACAGACCTGACCTTGAGGCGATGGTGCGGGCGCCCCTGAATCTGCTGGAGAGCTTCAGCATCCTCAATGCGCTGGAGCAGATGCGCGGCCAGTCGACCCATATCGCCTTTGTGGTCAACGAATTCGGTGACTTCACCGGTTTGCTGACCATGACCGATATTCTTGAGTCGATTGCCGGTGAGTTGCCAGACGCCAGTGAGGTCGAAGGCCCGGCCATTGTCGAGGAGGCTGACGGCTTTGTGGTCAGCGGTGCCTTGAACCTTAGCCAGGTGCAGGCGCGGACCGGCTTCAGTGCCCGCGCTACCGAGGACTACCAGACCCTCGCGGGCCTGGTAATGAGCTTGCTGGACCGCTTGCCGCGGGTCGGTGATTGTCTGGCCTGGAACGGCTGGACCATGACCGTGATTGCGGTGGAGGAGCGGCGCGTGCGCCAGGTGCGCCTTACACAGAGCGGCGGCGTTGACGGAGCAGGTGCTTGATGCCCTCGAGCACCAGCACCAGTACTGCCGCCCAGATAGGCAGGTAAGTCAACCACTGGTCACGACCAATGGTTTCGCCCAGCAGCAGGGCGACGCCGACAAGCAGCACCGGTTCGACATAGCTGAGCAGGCCAAACAGGCCGAACGGCAACAGCCGACTGGCGAGTACATAGGCAATCAGTGCACCGGCGCTGATTGCCCCGAGCAGCGGAATCAAGCCGTAGAGCCCGGGGTGTGCACGCAGGTCGGCGGCCGACAGTGGGCCGTGGAACACGAAGTACAGCGCCCACGGCAACAGCAGGAACATGTCGCACCACAGACCGCCCAGGTGATCGGTGCGGCAGCGCCTGCGCAGCACGAAGTAGATCGGGTAGCCGATCATCACCACCAGGGTTTCCCAGGCGAAGCTGCCATGCTGGTACAGCTCGTGGCCTACCCCCAGCGCTGCGCACGCCACTGCCACTTTTTGCAGGCGTGAAAGCCGTTCGCCGTAGACCAGCCGCCCGGTCATGACCATCGCCAGCGGCAACAGGAAATAGCCCATCGACACCTCTAGGCTGCGCCCGTGCAACGGTGCCCAGAGGAACAGCCACAGCTGCACACCCATCAACCAGGAAGTGCCGAGCATGCCCAGTAGCAGCGCCGGGCTGCGGCGCACCCGGGCAAACAGCTCGGCGACACGCTGCCAGTCCTTGCTCAGCAGCATGAAAAAGGTCAGGCAGGGTAGGGTCAGCAGGGTCCGCCAGCCAAAAATCTCTTCGCCGTCGAGCGGCGCCAGCAGCGAGCTGTAGAAGTACATCACGGCGAACAAGCAGGACGCCGTGACCGATGTAACAATTCCTTTTGACACGAATGCCTCAATTACAGTGGATGAACGGTTTGGTCAGCTGCGCATGATCTCAGGGCGAACCTCCTTGGGCAACTGCGGACGAGCCGCCAACGCCTGCAGAAAGTCCTCCAGCGGCATCGGCCGGGCAAACAGGTAACCTTGCTGAAAGTCCACGCCGTGACCTTGCAGATAATCGCGCTGCGTGGCTGTTTCGACACCTTCGGCGACAATGCCCAGGCCCAGCTTGGCCGACAGTTCGATGATGCTCTCGAGGATGTGCTGCGACAGCGCGTCACCACCGATCATGGCGACAAAGCTCTGATCGATCTTGAGGTAATCGACCTTGAACTGACGCAGGTAATTAAGGCTTGACTGGCCGGTGCCAAAGTCGTCGAGGGCGATCATCACGCCCATGTCATGCAGTTTGGCAAACAGCTCGAGCGCAACCGGGGTGGCCTCAAGCAACTTGCGTTCGGTGAGCTCCAGGGTCAAGGCAACTCGCCCAGGAGGAAAGTGCTGCAGGAACGTCCGGCAATCTTCCAGCAAGCTCAGATCCTGGCAGTGGTCGGCAGTGATGTTGATGCCAATGTGAAAGCCGTCTTCCAACAGGGCGGCGTAGGGCGCGAGGCTTTGAGCGGTGTGCAGCATGAGGGCGCGGGTCATCGCGACGATCTGCCCGCTGTGTTCTGCATAGGGGATGAACAGGTCAGGGCGCACCAGACCTTCGCGCGGATGGTTCCAGCGCATCAACACCTCGGACCCGGCCCAGTGGTAATCACCCTTGCGTACTACAGGTTGGAAGTATGGTACGAATTCGTTGGCCTGTAGCGCCCGATCCAGCTCCGCGCGTGGGGACGATGCACGGCGCAGTTGCCAGCGGCAGACACCTGCGGCCGCGACGCCCAGCACCAGTAACAGGGCCATCACCGCAGGGTACTGCTGACTGATCAGTTCGACCTGCTCGCCTGCGGCAAAACCGCCATGGATACTGAACGGATAACGCGTCGAGGCCTGCTCTACTGCGGCGCTGGGCGATGCAGGCGGAGTGCCTTGGTGAACTATGCCATCTTGGCCCATCCAATTGCCGCCGACGCGCAGGTACAGTTGCTGACCGCTGCCAATGAGCCGCAAGGCAGTGAGCAGATGATCACTGTCGACAATGGTGAGCGCCGCGCGTTGTGCGTTGCCTGCACGATAGACCAGCAAGGCATGCCCTGGCGTGACAGAGTTGCCATCCATCAGCCACAGACGGTCGTCAGTGTAATGAATGGGGCTGACATCCTCCTGATGCTCGCCAAACAATGACGTACAGTAGAGGATGTTGTCGCTGACCAGATTGGCTGAGCGCACAAAAGGATTGCGCGTGACCTCACTGCGCAGCGCGACCGCAAGCTGCGCGCACGGCTGCCCTGCCAGTGGCAGCAGGGCCTGGGCTGCCGTTGCCAGGCTGTCAAGAATGTGCTCGACATGGGCAACGACCAGACGGCTGGTTTTCTCGCTGGCCTGATACATGTCACGCTGGCTTTGCCAAGCCATTACACCAGCCCCGCACAATACAGGCAGAAGGCCCACCAGCCACGGGAGCAGGGCATGCCAACGGCGGCGGCCGGGATGTTTGTTTGAAAGGGGCATGTGGACCTGAATGTGACGATGACCTGCCTAGGATAGCCGCTGGTCGGGCTGAGCGGACAACTAAAAGCGCGACAAACCCATTTACGCCCTATAGAATCCAATTACGAATAAAACAATAAAGTCCTCTCATGCTGAGGGCCAAGCCGCCGAGAATGTGCCCCTATGCCACACCATGGGTTCAAATTGATCATTGGTACTTTCCTCGCCCGCAGCGTGCGTGGCATCCCCTGCTCGCCACCCCGGCTGTCCGCCATCGAACGCAACTGAATAATCGTTATTACGCAGTAGATGAGGACACGAACATGGCTGATATCTTCGAAAACCCGATGGGCCTGATGGGCTTTGAGTTCATTGAACTGGCATCGCCGACGCCGGGCGTGCTGGAACCTGTATTTCAGATACTGGGTTTCACCAAGGTCGCTTCGCACCGCTCCAAAGATGTCCACCTGTACCGCCAGGGCGACATCAACCTGATCCTCAACAACGAGCCCAAAAGCATTGCCTCGTACTTTGCTGCCGAGCATGGTCCGTCGGTGTGTGGCATGGCCTTCAAGGTGCGCAACGCCCATGAAGCCTATGCGCGTGCACTCGAGCTGGGCGCGCAGCCGGTGGAGATCGAAACCGGCCCGATGGAGCTGCGACTGCCCGCCATCAAGGGCATTGGTGGTGCGCCGCTGTACCTGATCGACCGTCACGAAGAAGGCAGCTCGATCTACGACATCGACTTCAAGTTCATCGAAGGCGTCGAGCGCAATCCGGTCGGTGCGGGGCTGAAGATCATCGACCACCTGACCCACAACGTCTACCGTGGGCGCATGTCGTATTGGGCCAACTTCTACGAGAAGCTGTTCAACTTCCGCGAAATTCGCTATTTCGACATCAAGGGTGAATATACCGGCCTCACCTCCAAGGCCATGACTGCGCCAGATGGCATGATCCGTATTCCGCTGAATGAAGAATCGTCCAAGGGCGCCGGCCAGATCGAAGAGTTCCTGATGCAGTTCAATGGCGAGGGCATCCAGCATGTCGCCTTCCTTACCGATGATCTGCTCAAGACCTGGGACGCGCTCAAAGCTCTGGGGATGCGCTTCATGACCCCGCCACCACAGACCTACTACGAGATGCTTGAAGAGCGGCTGCCAGGCCACGGCGAGCCGGTGGACCAGCTGCAGCCGCGCGGCATTCTCCTCGACGGCGCGGCTGAATCAGGTGACAAGCGCCTGCTTCTGCAGATCTTCTCGGAGACCTTGTTGGGACCAGTGTTCTTTGAATTCATCCAGCGCAAGGGTGATGACGGTTTCGGTGAAGGCAACTTCAAGGCCTTGTTCGAATCGATCGAGCGGGATCAGGTGCGTCGCGGCGTTCTCGACGTGCAATGACGGCTGGCGCACCCTGCTTGTGGTTCAGGCAGTGGTGCGCTCTCGCTTGCGCCGAGCGCGGAGTATGCCCCAGTAGGTAATGGCGGCAGTCAGCAGACCTACCAGCGTCAGCGAGGGCAAGACCTGAACCATCAGCATACGCGCCTCTGACAGCGTGTACCCCGCTGGATAGCCCACGTTCACCCGATAGTCATGCCGAGTCGACGGCGTACTGCGGAAGAATTCGCTCTGTGAAGGTTGTTGCTGATCGCGGCTATCGCCTTGACTCCAGAGATAAGCGTCCTCGAACTCCAGTACCAACACAAGCCCATCCTGAAAACCCTGCAGTTCTCTGCGCAGCTCAATGCCATAGCTCGTCGCAATGATGCCTGGGCCATCGTTGCTCAACCGGTATTCGACCATCACGCCATTGGGCGTTGTCGGCGAGTCGAAATTCAGCCTGACCGTGCGTCCGGCGGTGATGTCGATGTGATGCGGAATGATCGTTGGCAAGGTGCTGCAGTACGCCAGATCATCTTTGGTCAGCTCCAGTGAGTGGATTCGCGGGTCGCTGGCGGTCATCGCTCGCAGTTGTTCGATCACGTTGTCACACGCCTGGCCGCTGAACTGGCTGGCGGTACTGGCCGTGAGCAACAGACTGTCCAAGCGTCGATCGATCGCGAACAAAGCCTCATGGGCCGATATGCGCGCGTTTTCGTCCAACTTGCGCTCCAGCTGGTAGTACATCACGGTCAGCCCGGAAACGATCGGTATCAGCCCGACCGCCGAGACTAACAGCAGCTCCAGCAAACTACGCCCTGTGTGCATGAGTTTTGACATCGGCAACATCCTTCCCTCTGGTGCTGTCCGCGTTTGGACAACTGGCAGATCAGATTACGTAGGGCGCGACACCGCAGATGTAGGCTTATGTCGATTCAGCTTTGGGGAAACACCAGCTACGCTGTGGGAGCTCGGAGCAAAGCGGGGTCAGAGGTCTCCTGCTTGCCTCGCAAATCCGGCGTTGCAGTGGATCAACTTCCAGCAGATCATGCGCATTAGCACCGAGGCCGGCAATGTCTGGTGCGCCCTGGGTTATACGCCGATCAGAGACGAGCAGGCACGCGTCGCGGGTTTTCTGCATACCGTCATCAACGCCACAGCCAGCGTCGAACCGCCGGGCGAGTGGCGTGAGCTGACTGAGTTTGTGACCGTGGTGGGCAGTGACATCGAATGCCCGTGAGGCCTGCAATCTTGCGGGCACAGTGACCATTCCATCACCGACATTGGCCTGCCTGGCGGATCCAGTGGTCGCCAGGTGGCGCAGGCGATGCTGCGGCTGCAACCGCAGCAGAAGATCCTGTTCATAACCGGCTACAGCGATCACCCGATCGAGCAGGCCTTGGCTAACAGTTTGTACAGTCCGCGTCGCCTCTAACCCCAGTCCTGAAGCCTCGGACAGCGTGCAATTGGTTGCCAGGTGCTACAAGCCTTGTTGCAGAATCGGATCGTCCGGGTTCTGGCGCTCTAGCTCGGCCAGCAGCACTTGCACATTCTGCAGTTGCCCGGTCTCCTTCCAGTACTGGATCAACAAAAGCCGCGCATTGCGATTGGCAGGTTGCCGGTCGAGGATGGTTTGCAGCTGCTTCTGGGCGGCTTCAACCTGCTCGAGCTGATGCAAGGTGACCGCCAGCATGTAGCGGTAATCAGTGTTTTCCGGCTCCAGTTCAACCGCGCGGGCAAACGCCAGCAAGGCATATTCGGTTTGCTGATGGCGATTGAGCCACAGGCCGAGATCGTGCTGCAGAAAGGCCGAGTCTGGCTGCAGCGCCAGCGCTTTGGCCAAAACCTGGCGAGACTCGTCGTGCAAGCCTTGGCGTTCGAGCAGGCGTACCTGGACGGCGAGGGCATCCAGGTTTTGCGGGCTCAGCTGCAAACTGCGCTGCAGGGCCAAAGCGGCATGTGCGTAATCATCCTCATGCAGATACAACCGGGCCAGATGCACTTGCGCGGCACTGTCTTCCGGTTGCGCCAGAAGGGCTCGTTGGTAGGCTTCGAGGGCTTGTTGCAGCGGCCCGAAATACAAGCCGATGGCGTCCGCGTCGAGGCCGAGCAGAGCATCTACTGCCGCGAAGCGCACACTTGGCTCGTCATCATCAAGCATAGGCCCAAGCGCCAGGCTGCGTTGGCCGGCAGGCAACAGGCGGCGAATACTCTCGATGGCTGCGCGACGTACCATCGGGTCATCGTGTTGCAGGTCAAGCCTGGCCAGCTCGAGCGCTTTTGGCGAGGGATAGTTGGGCAACTCGGCATACAGTGCTGCGCGCCGGATGGGCGTCAGGTCGTCACGCTGCAACTGTTGATAGAGCACCCGCGCAGCTCCTGGCAGGCCGTCGTGGGCCTGGCGCAGCGCTTTGCCATAACTGTGCGGCGCGACTGCCGGGACGCTAATTTCGACATCACGCGAGCAGTAGCCGAGGGTGGCCGATACCAGGATCAGAGCGAACACGGCGATCAGGTACAGGCGGTGTCTGGGCATTGGCAGGTCCGGTGGTCAGGTAGCACTGAGCTTGGGCCAGCCGCCGCCTAAATGCAATGCGGGAGGGCGCGTGGGCGTCGCTAGACAACACCGCAGTCAGCGAATGAAATGCACCTTGCCGGTGTCGTCATTGCCCATGTAGATCCCGTACACACCCGCCTGACGCTCCAGGATATAGCGCTCGAGAATCTGTCGGATGGCCGGGTAGTAGATCTCGTCCCAGGGGATCTGGTCAGGCTCGAAAAACTTGTAGGCGAGGGTCTCGGCACCGAACACGCCGGTTTCAGCGGTGGCGATGGCGCGGAAGACGATATACACCTCGCTGATTTTGGCCACGCTGAAGATCGAGTAGGGCGAGACGATTTCGGCCTGTACGCCGGTTTCTTCCCAGACTTCACGCAGCGCCGCCTGTTCGGTGGTTTCGCCGGCTTCCATGAAACCTGCCGGTAGCGTCCAGGTGCCAGGGCGCGGGGGGATCGCGCGCTGGCACAACAGGTACTTGCCATCGCGCTCGATGATGCAGCCGGCGATGATTTTCGGGTTGATGTAATGGATGTAGCCACAAGCGCCGCAGTACAGGCGCTCATGGGTATCACCGGAAGGTACGCCCCGGGCAAGCTCGGTAGTGCAGTACGGGCAATAGCGCGGGGCGTTGGGCATGGTCAGCGGCCTATGCGAGGGTCCTTCAGGGCCAGGGGCGCAACGATCTCGCGCACCTTGGTATTGTCGTCCTGCTTCTGGCGCAGGTAGTCCAGCGCCACTGCAGCGGCAGCGCGTACGTGGTCGACCGAGGCCTGGTGTGCGGCCAGCGGGTCGCCACTCTTGATCGCCGCAACGATCTTTTCCATTTCCTTGTTGCTGGCGCCACGGCGGTTCTGTTGCGACACCGAGGTCGCTCGCAGGTAGCTGATGCGTGCCTGCAACTGACGCAACTGGGTTGCCGCGACATGGTTGCCGGAGCCTTCCAGGAGCACGTCGTAGAAGCCTTGCACCGAGTCGATCACCTGTTGCAACTCGCCATCTTCAAGCGCTTCGCGGTTGACTTCGAGCGCGCGCTCGAGGGCGCGGATGTCCTTGGCCTTGGCGTTGAGGGTGAACAGCTGGACGATCAGGCCCTCGAGTACACAGCGCAGCTCGTAGATGTCACGGGCATCTTCCAGGGTGATGATCGCGACCCGCGGGCCCTTGGCGTCGGCAAATTCGACCAGGCCTTCGGATTCGAGGTGGCGTAGCGCTTCGCGGACCGAAGTACGACTGACGCCGAGGCGGTCGCACAAGTCGCGCTCGACCAGGCGGTCACCGGGTAACAGGTGAAAGTTCATGATCGCGTTGCGCAGCTTGTCGAGCACGATCTCGCGCAGGGTAACGGGGTTGCGGTTGACCTTGAAGCTGTCGTCGAGTGGCTGGCGTTTCATCAGGTGCGCTCTTTATGAGGCTGTTGCGCCAACCTCGCGAAGCACCACGAACCGGGGCGCTCCTTGCAGTGGTTCGAACAGCCCGCTGTTAACGGGTTGACTCCGCGTCGGCTTCGGCAAATGCCTCGCGGGCCAGCCGGAAGCTGTCTACCGCCGCCGGCACGCCGCAATAAATGCCGACCTGGAGCAGGATCTCGCGAATCTGTTCACGGCTCAGGCCATTACGCAAGGCGCCGCGGATGTGCAGCTTAAGCTCATGGGGCCGATTGAGCGCGGAAATCATTGCCAAGTTTATCATGCTGCGCTCTTTGAGCGACAAACCATCACGGCCCCAGACATGCCCCCAGCAGTACTCGGTGACCAGGTCCTGCAGCGGCTTGGTGAACTCATCGGCGTTCTGCAGAGAGCGGTTGACGTACGCTTCGCCCAACACCTGCGTGCGGATCTCCAGGCCCTTTTGATACTTGTCGTTGCTCATGGCAGTGCTCCGCAGTAAAACAGGGGCCGCGAACAAGGGTGAGGTTCGCCGCGGCCCCCAAAAAAGTCAGCGCTGCGCCAGGCAGCGCGGTGGCACTCAGGTCAGCCCAGCGATGGCAGGGCGCCGAGCTTGCCACGATGGTAGACCATCGGCGTCACCGGCTCGGCCGGCAGCACCAGGTTTTTCACCGCACCGACGATGATCGCGTGATCGCCGCCGTCGTATTCGCGCCACAACTCGCACTCGATGATCGCGGTGGCCTTGGTCAACAGCGGGTTGCCCAGCTCGCTGAGCTGCCACTCGATGCCCTTGGCCTTGTCTTTGCCCTTGCCGGCAAAGGCATAGGCTTCGGCGGTCTGCCCGGCCGACAGCAGGTGAATGGCAAACTGCTTGCTGTCTCGCAGGATCGGGTAGGTGTCCGAGGCGTAGTTGGGGCAGAACAGCACCAGCGCCGGCTCGATCGACAGCGCACTGAAGGCGCTGGCAGTGATGCCGACGATGCCGCCGTCGGCGTCCAACGTGGTAACGACCGTGACGCCCGAGGGAAACGAGCCCATCACGTCTTTGTAGATGCCAGGTTCGATCATCTTGGCAGTGCTCCTTAGCGCATCACGAAGGGGTCGGGCATGGGCGCGGTGGACAGATTGATCCACACGGTCTTCAGCTCGGTATAGGCCAGCACCGAATCGATGCCACTTTCACGGCCGTAGCCGCTGTTCTTGAAGCCGCCGATCGGCGCCATGGCCGAGACTGCACGGTAGGTGTTGACCCAGATGATCCCCGAGCGCACGTCACGGGCCAGCCGGTGGGCGCGGCCCAGGTCGCGGGTCCAGATACCTGCCGCCAGGCCGAACTGCGAGTCGTTGGCGATCGCCAGGGCCTCTTCTTCGGTCTTGAAACGAATGACCGCCGCGACCGGGCCGAATACTTCTTCCTGCATGATCTTCAGCGAGTTGCTGTCGCACTCGAACAGGGTCGGCTCGTAGAACCAGCCATCGCCCTCGACCTCGGCACGCTTGCCACCCATGCGCAGTTTGGCCCCCTCGGCGCAGGCTGCGGCGACCAGGCCTTCGACCACTGCCAGCTGCTGTGCTGTGGCCATCGGGCCCATTTCGCTCTGCTCGTCCTGCGGGTTACCGATGCGGATGCGTTTGGCCCGCTCGACCAGCCGTGCAACGAACTCGTCGTAGATTTCGTCCTGCACCAGCAGCCGCGAGCCGGCCACGCAGCTCTGCCCAGAGGCCGCATAGATACCGGCCACTGCACCATTGATGGCGCTGTCCAGGTCGGCGTCGGCGAAGATGATGTTGGGCGATTTGCCACCCAGTTCCAGCGACAGTTTGGCGAAGTTCTCGGCGCTACTGCGCACTACATGGCGGGCAGTCGCAGCGCCGCCGGTGAAGGCGATCTTGCGGATCAGCGGATGACGGGTGAGGGCAGCGCCAGTGCTTGGGCCGTAACCGGTGACTACGTTGACCACGCCAGGTGGGAAACCGGCCTCAAGGGCCAGGCGGGCCAGCTCGAGAATGGTTGCCGAAGCGTGCTCGGACGGCTTGAGGACGATAGTGTTACCCGCGGCCAGCGCCGGTGCCAGCTTGATTGCGGTCAGGTACAGCGGGCTGTTCCAGGGGATGATGCCGGCCACTACGCCCATCGGCTCATGCACGGTGTAGGCGAACAGATCAGGCTTGTCCAGCGGCAGGGTGCCGCCTTCGAGCTTGTCGGCCAGGCCCGCGGTGTAATGGAAAAACTCTGGCAGGTAACCGACCTGGCCGCGGGTTTCGCGGATCAGCTTGCCGTTGTCGCGGCTTTCCAGCTGGGCCAGGTGTTCTTTATTCTCGGCAATCAGGTCGCCAAGCCGGCGCAGCAGTTTGCCCCGCGCAGTCGCGGTGAGGCCGCGCCAGGCCTTGCTGTCGAAGGCGCGCTGGGCCGACTGCACGGCCTGCTCGACATCAGCTTCGTCGGCGTCGGGCAGTTGCGCCCAGACCTGCGCGGTGGCCGGGTCGAGGCTGTCGAAAGTCTTGCCGTTCTGGGCATCGCACCATTGGCCATCGATGCACATCTGGAAACGAACGAGGGTCATGCAACTATCCCCTTGGCGGATTCGGTGAGGGTGCGCGCTTGACTGAGGAAGTCCAGCAGCATCTTGTTGACTTCACGCGGCGCTTCTACTGCCATCATATGCCGTTGTTCGGCGAGGACCACGCAATGTGCGCCGGGGATGCGTGCGGCGAGCTGGCGGGTCATGGCCGGAGTGGAGCCGGAGTCGAGTTCGCCGGTGGCGATCAGGGTTGGTGCCTGAATGCTGCCCAGATCGCTTTCGCGGTACATGTCCTGGGTGGCGAACAGCGAATAGGTAGTGTGGTAGCCCTGCGGGTCATTGCTGGCCAGGATCTGCTTGATCGCGGCGACCTGAGCCGGGTTGGCGGCCTTGTACTCGCGGCTGAACCAGCGCTCCAGGGCGGCGTCGACGTTGGCGTCCGGGCCCAGTTCGGCCGCTTGTGCCGCGCGGGCGATGACCCCGGCGCTCTGCTCGGGCGAGCGGTTGAACACGCTGTTGAGCACCACCAGGGCCGTCAACCGCTGCGGATAATTCAGGGCAAAGGCCCGTGCCACCAAGCCGCCCATCGAGAAGCCGATAACCGTGGCCTGGGCGATCTGCAGATGGTCGAGCAGCTCGGCCAGTTGCGCGGCGTAACCCTCAAGTGGGGTATCGGCGGCAGGCAACTGGCTCTGGCCGTGGCCGAGCATGTCGTAGGCTATGACCTTGTAGTCAGTGGCGAGGCCGACGATCTGGCCGCCCCACATTTCCTTGTTCAGGCCGACGCCGTGGATCAGTACCACAGGCTGGCCTTGGCCAGTCACCAGGTAGCTGGTGCCGGCGGGTGTGCGTTCAGCAACAGGCTGAATCATCGAGGGCGCTCCTTGAGCGTGAGGCGTGGCGCTGTGCGCACGCCCCGGCCCGTTGATCTAATTGTTATTGAGCTTTTTCGGCTGCCAGTTCTTCGAGGTCGATGTAGCGGTTGCCGATGCGCGGGTGCAGGCGGCCGCCGTCAGCGGCGCCCAGTACCACCACGATCTCGTCGGCACGTGGTGCATCTTCGATCTGCATTTCCAGGGTGATGTAGTGCGAACGCAGGCCTTCGTCATCCTTCTGCATCATCGGGATCTGGATCGAGGTGCCTGGGCCGCCACGCTTGTTGGTGAAACTCAGGTAGCTCTTGGCTTGCACCGCTTCGCGGTAATGGTTGCCAAAGCGCAGGGTGTGGATCACCGCCGAAGCGTGTTCGATCTCGCCATCAGCACCGACGACCGCCGCTTTGCCGTAGGCCTCGATCTTGTCCGCGCCGCCGATGGCAGCAATCAGACGCTCGACCATCAACGCGCCGAGGTCGGAGCAATTGGCACGGATTTCCGGTTTCAGATCATCAACGAAATCGCGACCCGCCCATGGGTTCTTGATCACCACAGCCAGGCCGACCATGGTCACCGGTTTGTCGGTGGCCTTGCCGCCTTCGATGCGGGTTTCTTCGGAGTAGGTGACGATCTTGCGGATTTCGAAACTCATGGGTGGCTCCTGTCAAAGGTATCTGGTCTTGTTGTCTGATGGTATACCATAATATTTGTTCTGCAATAGCTTGATTGAAATTTCTCCGGCGATAAGACGAAAGGCCGGGCAATCCAGTGATGCAGGTGCGGGGGGTAGATGATCGGCAAAAAAATGCCCGCTCTCGCAGGCGATCAAGCCCGCAGGAGCGGGCTGTTCCCGCAATGAATTCAGGTAATGGGAATTCAGTTGAAAGCCGGCACGACTTCCTTGATGAACAGCTCCAGCGACTTCTTCTTTTCGGCATGCGGCAAGCTGTTGTCACACCAGAAGCTGAACTCGTCGACGCCGAGCTCCTGGTAGTACTTGATCCGCGCAATGATTTCTTCAGGCGTGCCGATCATGGTGTTCTTGCGAATGTTGTCCAGCTCGAAGGCGGGCACTTCGGCAAACTTCGACTCCGGGCTCGGCTCGAGGAAGCCATTGACCGGAACGGTCTTGTTGCCGAACCAGGCATCGAAGGTGCGGTAGAAGCGCGCAATCGCCTTGGCGCCGACCTTCCAGCCATCTGGCTCGGCAGCGCTGTGCACGTGGGTGTGGCGCAGCACCATCAGTTGCGGGCGCGGTACCTCTGGGTTGTTGTCCAGCGCGGCCTGGAATTTGTTTTTCAGGTCGAGCACTTCTTCGTCACCCTTCATCAACGGGGTGACCATCACGTTGCAGCCGTTCTTCACGGCAAAGTTGTGCGAGTCTGGGTCACGTGCGGCAATCCACATCGGCGGCATGCCGCTTTGGACTGGCTTGGGTACGCTGGTCGAAGTAGGGAATTTGTACACTTCGCCTTCGAAGGCGTAATCGCCTTTCCACAATTCGCGGACCGCCGGGACCATCTCACGCAGAGCCTTGCCGCCTTCAGTGGCGGGCATGCCATTGGCCATGCGGTCGAATTCGAATTGGTAGGCGCCGCGCGCCAGGCCCACTTCCATTCGCCCGTTGCTGATCACGTCGAGCAGGGCGCATTCGCCGGCTACCCGGATCGGGTTCCAAAACGGCGCGATGATGGTGCCGGCGCCCAGGCGAATCTTCTCGGTGCGTGCGGCCAGGTAGGCCAGCAGCGGCATCGGGCTGGGCGAGATGGTGTATTCCATGGCGTGGTGTTCGCCGATCCACACGGTGCTGAAACCGCCGTCCTCGGCCATCAGGGTCAGTTCGGTGAGGTCTTCAAACAACTGGCGGTGGCTGACCTGTTCATCCCAACGTTCCATGTGCACGAACAACGAAAATTTCATGGGGCATTCCTCAACGCTTGAATGTCGCGCCTGGCAGGGCAGGCGTCAGTGATCACAACGGACGCGCCTGGCATCCGTAGACAGAATAGGCAGTGCTCAGGCGAAGGCAGGCAGGCTGGCCATCTTGCCGCGGCAGTAGATCATCGGCTGTGGCGCTTGCTCAGACACGATCAGGTTCTGCACCTTGCCGACCATGATGGCGTGGTCGCCACCTTCATATTCACGCCACAGTTCGCACTCGATGATTGCGGTGGCGTTGGCCAGCAGGGGATTGCCCAGCTCGCTCAAGGTCCACTCGATGCCAGCGGCCTTGTCCTTGCCCTTTTTCGCGAAGGCGTAAGCCTCGGCCTGCTGCTCGCCGGAGAGCAGGTGAATGGCAAAGCGCTTTTTGGCGATCAGGACAGGGTAGGAGTCGGAGCTGTAATTAGGGCAGAACAGCACCAGCGGCGGGTCCATCGACAGCGAGGAAAATGCGCTGGCGGTAAGGCCGACGATCTGGCCGTCGTCATCCAGGGTGGTGATGACGGTAACGCCGGACGGGAAGGAACCCAGGACGTTCTTGTAGACGGTTGCGTCGATCATGAAGTGATCCTCTTCGCAGGGGAGCGGTGGTCCGCTTTTTATCGTTGATGTGTCTGATGGTATACCGTAATACTCGTTTTGCAAGCGCTAATTACGCATCTGGAAAAAACACGATGAAAGGCGCCAACCCTTTGAATACGCGGTCTTGCCGTCAATTTAGATTGGCTTAGAAAGTTGCTGAACCGGATCAGTTACTGATTTTTAGGGCGGCGCAGTGTTGTCAAAAGTTTGGAATACCATAATATGGTCCGCAGCTGAGAGGCCGCCATGAGCGGTTTCCTACAACGATAAAAACGACCCTTTCGAGCTGAATTCCTATGTCCCAATCGTCGTCGCAGCACCAGTTTGTCGAGAATCACACGGTCGATTACGTGCCACCTGCAGAGCGCCACGGGAAGGCGCGCGACCTGTTCACCCTCTGGTTCAGCACCAACATCGCGCCACTGCCCATCGTCACCGGCGCCATGGTGGTTCAGGTGTTTCATCTGAATCTGCTGTGGGGGTTGATCGCCATCGCTCTAGGGCACTTGCTCGGCGGGGTGGTGATTGCCCTGGCCTCGGCGCAGGGGCCGCAATTGGGCATTCCGCAAATGGTCCAGAGCCGTGGCCAGTTCGGCCGCTATGGCGCTCTGCTGATCGTGTTCTTCACCGCGCTTATCTATGTTGGCTTCTTCATCTCCAACATCGTGCTGGCCGGCAAATCGATCCATGGCATTGCCCCCAGCGTACCGATGCCGACGGCAATCGTGATCGGCGCTCTCAGCGCCACGGCGATCGGCGTGATCGGCTACCGCTTCATTCATAGCCTCAACCGCATCGGCACCTGGGTCATGGGTTCGGCGCTGCTGGCCGGTTTCATCATGATGTTCGTCCAGGACCTGCCCGCCGACTTCTTCAGCCGCGGCAGCTTCAACTTGTCGGGCTTCATCGCCACTGTGTCGCTGGGCACCATCTGGCAGATCAGCTTCTCGCCCTACACCTCTGATTACTCGCGCTATCTGCCGCGCGAAATCGGCATCGCCAAGCCGTTCTGGGCGACCTATTTCGGTGCCACCCTGGGTACCATCCTGTGCTTCAGTTTTGGCGCGATTGCGGTGCTGTGCGTGCCGGAAGGCACTGATGCCATGGCGGCGGTGGAACAAGCCACTGGCTGGTTGGGGCCGATCCTGATGGTGCTGTTCCTGCTCAATATCATCAGCCACAACGCCCTCAATCTGTACGGCGCGGTGCTGTCGATCGTGACCGCGATTCAGACCTTCGCGGCGCAGTGGACTCCCAGCATCAAGGTGCGGGTGATCCTCGCTGCAGTGATTCTGCTCGGTTGTGGGATGGTTGCGCTGAACGCGTCGGCTGACTTCATCGGCCAGTTCATCGGGTTGATCCTGGCACTGCTGCTGGTGCTGGTGCCGTGGGCGTCGATCAACCTCATCGATTTCTACCTGATCAAGAAAGGCGTGTACGACATCGCCTCGATCTTCAGCGCCGATGGCGGCATCTATGGGCGCTTCAACCACCACGCGATCATTGCCTACGCCTGCGGCATCCTGGTGCAGCTGCCGTTTGCCAATACTGCGCTGTATGTCGGGCCGTACTCGAATCTGGTCGAGGGCGCAGATTTGTCGTGGTTGTTTGGCTTGTTGGTGACCTGCCCGCTGTATTACTGCCTGGCCACACGTGGCCAGACCCAGCGGGCTGGCAAGCCGCTACGCATCAACCCCTGATAGACAGCAGGGGCTGCCCGGCAGCCCCTTGTACTGTCAAAGCTTGAACTGCGCCACCATCCCGTTCAGGTCCACTGCCAGGCGCGACAGATCCTGCGCCGCAGCGCTGGTCTGGTTGGCGCCCGCCGAGGTCTGCATCGACAGATCGCGGATGTTGACCAGGTTGCGGTCCACCTCTCGCGCCACCTGCGCCTGTTCTTCGGAGGCGCTGGCGATGACCAGGTTGCGCTGGTTGATCGAGGCAATCGCTTCAGCAATTACCTCCAACGCTTCGCCGGCTGACTGGGCCACTTCCAAGGTGCCGTTGGCGCGGCTGCGGCTGCTGTGCATGGCTGTCACGGCGCGTTCGGTGCCGTTCTGGATACCGGCAATCATCTGTTCGATTTCAGCGGTGGACTCCTGAGTGCGGTGGGCGAGGGCGCGCACCTCGTCGGCGACCACGGCAAAACCGCGGCCAGCTTCGCCAGCGCGGGCGGCTTCGATTGCCGCATTGAGGGCCAGCAGGTTGGTCTGCCCGGCGATGGCGCCGATCACGTCCAGCACGCGGCTTATTTCGTTGGCACTGGTGGCCAGTTGTTCGATTTCAGTTGAAGTGCCGCTGACGTCGTTGACCAGATGCTGGATCGAGCTGAGTGCCTGATTGACCTGATCGCGACCGTCACGGGTGCTCTGGTCGGCGCCTTTGGATGCATCGGCAGTGGTCACGGCGTTGTTCGCGACTTCTTCGACGGCGGCAGTCATCTGGTTGACCGCAGTGGCTGCCTGGTCAATTTCGGCACTTTGCTGATGCAGGCCGCGGCTGGTGTCTTCGGTCACGCTGTGCAGCTCTTCGGAGGCCGAGGCCAATTGGTCGGATGAGGCAGAGATCTTGCGCAGGGTGTCGCGCAGGCTGCTCTGCATCCGCGCCAGGGCAGCGAGCAGCAGGGCTGGCTCGTCCTGGCCTTGTACACGGATATCCTGGGTCAGATCGTTGGTGGCGACGCGTTCTGCCACTGCGACGGCATCAGCCAAGGGCACGACGATGCTGCGGGTGAGCAGAATCGCGATGGCCACCAGTGCACCGAGGATGATCAACAGCGACACGACGATCACCGAAAACGCCTCATCGGCCACGTCGCTGCTGCGCTGGGAGGCCGCCTCGGCGCCATTGCTGTTGTAAACGAGCAGAGCGCCCAGGGCTTTCATCATCACATCGGCGGACTGCGCCATGGCGCCAGTCAATAACGCATTGGCCTCGTCAGCCTTGCCAGCCACTATCAAGCCGAGTACCTGCTTCTGCTGATCCAGATACTGGCGCTCGGCGGCGGCGAAGGTATTGAACAGGGCGCGATCATCAGCAGCGACGATGGTTGCTTCATAGGCCTTGATACCGCTGGCCAGTTGCTGGTTGATGCTGTCGACCAGGGCCATGCTGCTTTGGCGGGCACTTGCCTGTGTTTCCAGTGCGGTGCGCAGGGTAATGGCGCGGGCGCGGCCCAGATTGGTGCCGACGTCGCTCAAGGCAACCATGGCCGGGATCCAGGTATCGCGGATCTCATCGGTGGAGCGGTCCATCTGGCGGGTTTCGTACAGTGAGAGTAAGCCCATGACCAGTACCAGCACGCCCAGCAGGGTAAACACACTGGCGGCGCGAGTGCCGATCTTCATATTCCGTAATTGCATGGGAAGCTCCTTGACGATGGCTGGCAGGCGTCAAGAGCTGGTTCGGCGAAGCCGCGTCACCTGGTAGGCGCCGGGCTCTCGATGCGCTGCGAAAGGGTGAGGTTGTTCCTCAATCGTGCTGATTGTTTTTTTCGATGATGCCACAGTGCCACTATTATTGACCACTCATTCAATGTAACTGCAACTTACGACAGTTCCGTCATTTTCTGACGAAACTGTCAGCTTTATTGCGCTCAGACGATAGCAATCGCGGGGTCGGCGGCAGCCAGCGCCGTGGCCCTGTCTGCGGCTGGCGGGTAGATCCATTGCGTGTTGATTTGCCGTTTGACTGCCTTGCCTTCCTCACCTTGCAGTTTCAGCTCGCGCTCCCAACCTTCGCTGAAGGTCGCGCCCCACGCGCCGAGGTCGAGGCAGGTGACATATTTGGGCTGGCGATAGACCACGGGCGTTAGCGCGAGCAGATCTGCTGCGGCGTTGTTGCCCGCATGGCGGCCCATAGGGATGGCGTGCTGGCAGGTCATCAGGGCATGGTTGCCGAGGTCATCGACGGCCGCCCAGGCAACGTCGCCGGTGGCATAGATGTGTTCCTGACCTTTGACCTTGAGATGCTCGTCTACCCGCAGCCGACCCTGGCCGTCGCGCTCGCCGGGTATTTGTGCCGTCAATGGGCTGGCCTGCACGCCGACGGTCCAGATCACTGTCTTGCTGGCGATGTAGTCGCCGTTGTCCAGCGTGACGCCGCCACTGTCGACTGCCACCACCGAGGTTCCGGGCAACCATTCCACGCCGGCTTGTTTGCAGGCGGCGACGATTGAGGGAGTGATCCCGGCGCCTAGTGCCGCGCCGATCTGTGCGCCGCGGTCGACCACCACTACGCGCAAGCGGGTCTCGGCGCCGAGCATTGCACGCAAACGCTCGGGCATTTCGGTTGCCGTTTCGATGCCGGTGAAACCGCCGCCGCACACCACCACGGTGTTGCGCGCAGGGGATCCCGGCAGCGCGGCGAGCGCGTGCAGATGCTGTTCAAGGCGCACGGCCGATTCCAGTTGGTCGACATCAAAGGTGTGCTCGGCCAGGCCGGCAATGTTCGGGCGCGCCACCTGGCTGCCGGCGGCGAGGATCAGGCGTCGATAGCTGATCCGTTGGTTGTTGCCAGCGCCGTCTTCATAGCTGACCTGGCGTCCATCCGGGTCGATCTCCCGGGCGTGACCCTCGATGAACTTCACCCCAACCGCATCGAACAAGGCGGTCAGAGGCGCCTGCAGGGTATGTGCCTGGGCCTCGTAAAGGCGTGGGCGGATGCGCATCTGCGGCTGAGGGGCGAGAACGCTGATGCTCAACTCGCCGCGTTGCGCCTGGTCGAGCAAGCGCGCAGCGCTGAGTGCGCTCCACACGCCAGCGAAGCCTGCGCCGATGATCAGGATGTCGGTTTTCATGGGATTGCTCCGGGTGATTGAGAGGGACGAGACACCATCGAGCACAATCCTGTTGTCGCTCGAATAACTACGACTCTATTGGTCGTAGTTATAAATCACAAGCGTTTTGTTGATTGCGATCAGCGTCGAACCAGCAGGTCTTTGCCTACAGGCGGCCACAGGCGTACCATTTGCGACTAATCCAGTCGGAGATTGATATGTCGCTTTACAGCGCCGGGGTTGAATACGGCATCCATTGCCTGCTGCTGTTGCTCGATGAGCAGGATGAGAGCCGCGAAGCCAGCGTGCGTGATCTGGCCGAGCTGCAGGGGGTGCCTCAGGAATACCTGGCCAAGGTCTTTACCAAACTGGCTCGCGCCGGCCTGGTGGCGGCCACCGAAGGCGTGCGCGGCGGGTTTCGCCTGGCGCGGCCGGCGGCCGAGATCAGCGTGTTGGACATCGCCACTGCAATTGACGGGGCGAAGAAGATTTTCGATTGCCGCGAAATCCGCGAGCGCTGTGTGCTGTTCGAGGGCTCGGCGCCGAGCTGGGCGACCGAGGGCACCTGCGCAATCCACGCGGTGATGATCAGCGCGCAGAAACGCATGGAAGAGACCCTGGCCCAGCAGAGCATCCTTGATCTGGGGCAGCGCTTCGGGCGCAAGGCGCCGGCGCAGTTTGGCGAACAGCTCAACGACTGGATGAGCGATCGCCGTGAGGGCAAGGGCAGCGCCGGCGACATCCCTTTGACCGAGGTTTGAGTGGGGCGGTCAATGCACCGCTTGGCGCTGCCTGACGCAGGCCTGGGCCTGTAGCGCCAGTTCGTCAAGATGCTCATCGCGGCGCTGTTCGGCGTCTATCATGGCGTCTTCGCCTTGCTGCTTGAGCAGGTAGGCATGGATCTGGCGCACTTCCAGCGTTTCATAGATCGGGGCGATATCCAGAGTGCCGACCAGCGCGCCGCTGGCGTGGCCTGTGCTGCTCATCAGCACTTGCGGGCCACGTGCCGCGACCACCTGCATGCCCATCTCTTCAAACCAGGGCACCAGCCCTGCGAAGGCATTCAGTTCGACACAGGTGTAGCGTGACTGCAGGTCAGCCAGCAGTGCGCGAGCGATGCCCTGGCGACGGTGGCTGGGCAGCACCACCATGAACGCCAGCGAGCAGGCCTGCGGGTCGTCCTGAGCGGGCAGAGTGAGCGCGAAACCCAGTAGTTGATCAGGCGCGTCGGCATCCAGCGCGAGCAACAACTGCACGGCCAGCCCACGTGTGCCGTCCATGGCTTGCAGGTACTGGTGCACCTCAAGGCCGACACCGTATTGATAGAGCGGGTAGAGCGGGTTGTCACTGCTGATGGCGACACTACTCAGCTCGCCGACATGGTCGATCACCAACTGGCGGATCTGGTTCTGGAAGGATTCGGGCGGCACGCTGTCGAGGCGGCTGAGAATGAACATTGCAGGCAAAGCTCCGGCTGGCAAAAACACCCCGCATCAACGGCAACGCGGGGTGACAGTCTACCCGGTTTTGCCGGTTCAGCTGTGCTCGGCGAACGCCGCCAGCATCAGGTCAAGGTTTTGTACCGCCGCGCCCGAGGCGCCTTTGCCCAGGTTGTCGAATACCGCAGTGAGCACAACCTGGCCGTGCTCCGGGTTGGCGAACAGCGCCAGGCGCAGATCATTGCTGTCGTTGAGCGCCTCTGGGTCCAGTGCTGCGGCTGGCCCGTGCTGGTGCAGTGGCATCAACTGGACGTGACGGGCGTTTTGATAATGCTCCTGCAGGCAGGCTTGCAGATGCTCGGCATTCACCCCAGCAGGCAACAGCCGCAATTGCAGCGGGATGCTCAGCACGATGCCCTGGCGGTAATCGCCATAGCCTGGGAGAAATACTGGCCGCGCGCTGAGGCCGGCATGCTGCTGTATTTCCGGGACATGCTTGTGGGCCAGATCAAGGCCGTACAGCTGCAGCGTAGGCAAGCGTTCTGCGCGTGGATGTTCATGCCGCTCGACCGCGGCCCGGCCGCCGCCGGAGTAGCCTGAGATCGCATGTACTGTCAGTGGATAGTCGGTGGGCAGCAGCCCGGCCTCGATCAGTGGCCGCAACAGGGCAATGGCCCCGGTTGGGTAGCAGCCAGGGTTGCTCACCCGCTTGGCCTGGGCGATGCGCTCAGGCTGCTGCGCATCCAGTTCCGGCAAGCCATACACCCAACCTGGTGCAGTGCGGTGGGCGGAGCTGGCGTCGATGACCCGCACCGCAGGGTTGCTGATCGCCGCTACCGCTTCGATCGCGGCGGCATCCGGCAGGCACAGCAGGGCGATATCGGCGCTGTTGATCGCCTCTGCGCGGCGCTGTGGATCCTTGCGCTCGGCTTCGGCCAGGGTCAGTAGGCGCAAATCGTTGCGCCCGTGCAGGCGGGCGTGGATCTGCAGGCCGGTGGTGCCTTGGTCGCCGTCGATAAAGACCAGAGGAGTACGCATGGGGTGATGTCCGTGTAATAAGGAAGATGGCCTATGCTCGCTCACGACTGGACGAATGGAAATTTGCATTTCATGATGGTCACGTTCAGAAATCCTGAATCAGGGAGCGCTTCCGTGTCAGTCCATTTGCATCCAGCCCATGCGTGAGATCAGCCTCGACCGTTTGCGCACTCTGGTGGTGATTGCAGACCTTGGCTCGTTCGCTGAAGCTGCCCGCCAGCTCAACCTGGCGCCGCCGACCATCAGCCTGCACGTCGCCGAGTTGGAGGCGCGGGTAGGGGCGCCGCTGCTCAGCCGGACCCGCGGCCAGGTGCGCCCGACGGCCATCGGCGAGACGCTGCTGGTGCGGTCGCGAAAGCTGCTGGCAGACGCCGAACTGGCACTGGAGGAGGTGCGTCGACAGGTGCAGGGCTTGACTGGGCGGGTGCGGCTGGGCGCGTCGACTGGCGCCATCGCCCATCTGTTGCCGCAGGCGCTGGAGATGCTGCGGGTCGAGCATCCGGGGATTGATGTGCAGGTGCAGGTGTTGACTTCGCAGGCTTCGTTGGCGGGTCTGCGCGAGGGGCGGTTGGATATTGCTCTGGTGGCACTGCCGCAGGTGGCTGGCAAAGGCGTGCAGATTACGCCTTGGCGGCGGGATCCGATCATGGCCTATGTGCCCAGTGAATGGCGCCCGCCTGCGCGGGTGACGCCGGCGTGGCTGGCTCAGCGGGCGTTGATTCTCAACGACAGCAGTACTCAGTTGTCGCGAGTGATTGCGCAGTGGTTTGGGGCAGCGGGGTTGTTTCCTGAACCGCGCATCGAGCTGAATTTCAATGATGCGATCAAGAGCCTGGTCGGTGCTGGGTATGGTGCGACGCTGTTGCCGCAGGAGGGCGAGGTGGCGGCGCTGGATCCGCGAGTGAGTCGGCGGCCGCTGCGGCCGGGGTTGTGGCGGCAACTGGGGATTGCTTGCAGGGTTGGTGAGATGGAGCGCGCCACCGGCTATGTGCTGGCGGCGTTGCAAGGGTTGCGGCAGTGATTCGAAGCGCACATGGTGTCTGTGGGAGCGCCCCGGCAAGGCCGCTCCTACAGAGTGCGTATGCTGCGGGCGGCCCTTTCAGTACTTCTCGCACAGCTGATACCCCAGCCCATGCACCGTGTGCAGTAACGGGCTGTCGAACTGTTTGTCGATGATGCTGCGCAGGATATGGATGTTGCTGCGCAGGTTGTCGCCCTGCGGTGCGTCACGTCCCCAGATGGTTTCTTCGAGCTCGCTGCGACGGACCAGGTTGGGGCTCTTTTGCATGAGCACCTCGAGCAGTTTGCGGCTGGTTGGCTTGAGCTTTAGCACCGTGCCGGCTCGGGTCACCTCGAGGGTGTCGAGGTCGAACTGCAGGTCGGCTACTACCAGCTTGCGACTGGCGCGCTGCTGGCGCCGAGCGACCACTGACTGCACCCTGGCCAGCACTTCGGACATGGCGAACGGCTTGACGATGTAATCGTCGGCACCGACCTTGAACCCGGTCAGGCGATCGCTCAGCTCATCGCGTGCGCTGAGCATGACAATCGCCACCTGCGAGCGCGAATGCTCGCGCAGGCTGTGGCAGATCTGATTGCCGTCGATGCCTGGCAACATGATGTCGAGGATGATGGCGTCAAAGTTGTTCGACGCCGCCAGATGCAGGCCGGTCAGGCCGTCCAGCGCGCCGGTGACCTCGTGGCCCCTGAGCTGGAGAAACTCGACCAGATTGTCGTGAATATCGCGGTGGTCCTCGATAACCAGAATTCTCATTGCTGTCCCTTGTGTTTGAAGCGCATCAACCGCGTGTCGATAACTCTTGAAGTCTTATGCCAACCGCTCAAAGCGGGCAAACGTGCAAGCCTCGGCGTCGGAGTCAGTGCGGGCAAGCCCTGCAAGGCTGGCCGGCCATAGCAGAACAGGGCCGTCAGCCAGGTCGTCAACCAGACAAAGATCCCGGCCCAGAACGTATGTGACATGAAGTGCCAGCCTTGCAGTACCCGGGTGGTGCCATAGACCAAACCTAGCAAGACAATCCCCACCAACAGCAGCCGTGCGTGGCGCCATTGATGGCGCAGCGCGACAAAGTACAGCGCCAGCAGGGTGAAGCCGCTTGAGGCGTGGCCCCCGGGCCAGCAGCGGCCGCCGGCAGTCTTCTCGGTCCAGTTGAAGTTGCTGAACCACTCCTGCCGCAGGTGCGTACCACCGTAAAGCGTAGTTTCTACCGGGCAATACACCCCGGTGTGACTCTTGAGGTAGTGGATGACCGTCGTGCTCAGTGCGAATGCGACGACCACGAACAGCAAGTCCTGCCGGTGGTCGCGGGTAAAGCGCAGCAGCGGCGCCGCGCCGATGGCGTCCAGCAGGCGCTTGGGGTTGGCCGTGAGGCGTGGCCAGATGAACGACAGCAGCAAGCCGACAATCGCCGCCTCGCCGGTCCAGTCCGGAAGAATGCGCGGCCACTTGTGGCTGACCTTCTCGAACCATTGATCGTGCAGCAACGGGAACTGCCCGCTGACCGGATCAAGTAACAGGTTGCTGATCGACTGATCGAGGCTGGTCAGGTCGAACAGCACAAAGACCAGCGCCGCCAGCAACAGTGGCAGGCCCAGATTGATCAGATAGAAACGGGTGCGCGGTGACGGCTGCATGGCTCAACTACCTCTCTTGGCAATCAACCTGGGCCATTGCTCGGCGTTGGTCTGGCCGAGAATGTGGGGTTTGCCGTGGCCGTCGACAGCCACGAACAGCGCGCTGGCATAGGCACTGGAACGCTGCCCGCCAGGCACATGCAGTTGCCGCTCGAGTTGATCGATGCAGCCACTGTGGGTTACGAGGGCCAGATTCTGGCCCGGCTGCTTGTGGCTCAGCGCCACATCGGCGAAGTGGCCATCACAGTCATTGAGCCACTGCTGCGTGGCGAGCGGCTTGTCGAAGATGAACTGCGCCGTTTGCCGCGTGCGCAGCTCCGTGCTGCTGAGCAATGCGGTGTTGGCCAGGCCCAGCCTCTGCAGGCCTTCACCGACGCGGCCAGCTGCCTGGCTGCCGGCCACCGTGATACCTGTTGGGTCGTTCAAGCAGACTTTGCTGGAGCGGTCACAGCGCTCGGCATGGCGGATAAGGACCAGCACCGAGCCCTCGGCCCAGGCCGCAGACAACCCGCTGCTGCGCATCTGCTGCTCGCTGCTGATAGTCGGCACGTGGTTGCTCAGCGCAAACCAACCGAGCGCACCGAAGGCCAAGGCAGTGGCTGCGACAACGCCGACGACCGAGGCCATGCGCGGCAGGCGCCGGGTCAAACCGGCTGAACTGGAGTACTGCTTGAAGACCGCTTGTTGCACGTTCGATGCTCCCGACGTTTTCAATGGTGGCAATTTAGGTGTCGGGCTGTTGGGGTCGGGTGAAGCAAATGTGAAAAATACCTTCAACTGGCGGCGCTGCCGAAATCTCTTGCAAAGCAGCGTGGGCAACGCCACCGTCAGGCTTTCACTGGGCGTAGAAGGGGCAAAGATCGGCAATGGCTTATGAAGTGGACGATCGCCTGGTCATCGGCGTGGCATCGAGCGCGGTGTTTGACCTGAGTGAATCAGACGCGGTGTTTCGCCGCGAAGGCGAGGCGCAGTACCGCGAATATCAGCAGCAGCACCTGCACGCGCCGCTGGCGCGGGGGATTGCCTACCCGTTCATCAAGCGCTTGCTGGCGCTCAATGACCTGTGTGATGACCCGCAGGATCCGCTGGTCGAGGTGGTCTTGCTGTCACAGAACGATCCGGATACCGGCCTGCGCGTGATGAAGACCATCGAGCACTACGGCCTGAACATGACCCGGGCGATCTTCATGCAGGGGCGCTCGCCTTATGAGTACATCCCTGCGCTGAACATCGCCCTGTTCTTGTCGGCCGACAAGGCCCACGTTGATGCGGCGATCAAGGCAGGTTACCCGGCCGGGCAGGTGCTCGATTCACAGTTCGACGATGACGAGGACGATGATGGCCTGCGCATTGCGTTCGACTTCGATGGGGTGCTGGCAGGGGACGAATCGGAGACGGTGATGCAGCGCGATGGCCTGACCGGTTTTCATGCCCATGAGGTCAGCAACGTGACCCAGCCGCACAACCCCGGGCCGTTGAAGGAGTTCTTTGTACGCATTGCCAGCATCCAGGCCGCCGAAGAGCGTTACAAGCTGGCGCATCCCGGTTACGAGAACCGCCTGCGCGTATCGATTGTCACCGCACGCAATGCGCCTTCCCATGAACGCGCGCTGAATACCCTGAAGAGCTGGGGGGTGATGGCCAACGACGCGTTCTTTCTTGGCGGTATCGAGAAGCGCCGGGTGCTGCAGGTGCTCAAGCCGCATATCTTCTTCGATGACCAGTCTGGCCACCTAAACAGTACGCGCACTGTTGCGCCGTCAGTGCACGTACCGTTCGGCATTACCAACCAGCCGCTGTGAACCTCAGAACCAGCGGTCGTTGCGTTTGCGACCGCGGGTCAGTGCCGGCAGGATCAGCCCCAACAACAGGCCGGCACCGGCAATGCTGCCGCCGTAAACCATATAGCGCATCATCACCTGCTTGTTCTCGTCCCCCAGTTGCGCCTGGGCATCGCGCAGGGCGGACTGGGCTTGGTCGAGTTGCTGGGTCAGGTCTTTGTTGCGCACTTCCAGTTCGTCAGCCAGCGTCTTGCGCGAGTCGAGGGTCTCCTGCATGCCCTGCACGCGGGCCTTCCAGCTGTCGTCGATGGTTTTCAGCTGCTCGGACAGTTGCGTGACCTTACCGTCCAGCTCTGGCAGGCGTTCGGCCTGACCCGGTACTGCCTGCAGGTCGCTGTTGAGGATCCATACCAGGTCGCCGTTCTGGCCGCGGATCTGGCTGTAGTTGCCCTGGGTGTCGACCAGGCTGACCTTCTCGCCAGCCTTGAGGCTGCCAACGATGCGGTGGCCATTGGTCGGGCCGCTGCGCACATAGGTGCTCAGGCTGTCACTGACCCAGCGCGCATCGCTACTCGGCTGTTCGGCCTGAACCGGCGCGGCGAGGGCGATCAGGCAAGCGAGCAGGCTGCCACGCAGGGCAGGACGGACGGGTAGGGCGGGGCGGGAATCGGGCATGATGATCTTCGCTGCTACTGGACAAAAGTAGGCCCGATGACTGGGCCGATGAACGGGTCGGTGACTTGACCGTCAGCCAAAGACCGTTTTTTTGTCAGCAGGTTCACCACCTGGCGTGGGAAATGTCAGCTAAGTGTTGCGGAATTGTTCAGGGCTGATGATGGCAGGCGTACTGGCCCGATTGCATGAAAATGCCATCGAGCCAGCTCGTTCAATCACGCTTTCAGGTCACGACCTGGTAGCACGGCACATAGGCTGCGCCGCCAGGTAGCTTCATCCGGTGCTGGTCAACGAAGGCCTGCAGCAAGCGTCCCAGCGGGTCGAGCACAGCGCTGTCACCGCGGATCTGATACGGGCCGTGTTGCTCGATCAGGCGGATGCCATTGTCCTTGACGTTGCCCGCGACAATCCCGGAAAACGCTCGGCGCAGGTTGGCCGCCAGTTCGTGCGGCGGCAGATCGCGGCGCAGTTCAAGGTTGGCCATATTGGCGTGGGTCGGGTCGAACGGGCGCTGGAAGCCCTCTTCAATCTTCAGCAGCCAGTTGAAGTGGAAGGCATCGTTGCGCTCGCGGCGGAACTGCTTGACCGCCTTGAGCCCCTCGACCATCTGCCGCGCAACCTCAGCCGGATCATCGATGATGATCTGGTAATGCGCTTGCGCCGCTTCACCCAGGGTGGCGCCGACAAACGCATGCAACTGCTGCAGATAAGCTTCGGCGCTGCGCGGCCCGGTCAGCACCACCGGGAACGGCAGGCCTTCGTTGTCCGGGTGCATTAGAATGCCGAGCAGGTACAGGAACTCTTCGGCCGTGCCGGCGCCACCTGGGAAGATGATGATGCCGTGACCAACCCGGACGAAGGCTTCCAGGCGCTTCTCGATGTCGGGCAGGATCACCAGCTCGTTGACGATCGGGTTCGGCGCCTCGGCGGCGATGATGCCCGGCTCGGTCAGGCCGAGATAGCGGCTGCCGTGCATACGCTGTTTGGCGTGGGCGATGGTGGCGCCCTTCATCGGCCCCTTCATTACGCCCGGGCCGCAGCCGGTGCAGATATCCAGCTTGCGCAGGCCCAGCTCGTGGCCGACCTTCTTGGTGTACTGGTATTCCTCGCTGCTGATCGAGTGGCCGCCCCAGCACACGACCATCTTCGGCTCGACGCCCGGGCGCAAGGTGCGCGCGTTGCGCAGCAAGTGGAAGACGTAATCGGTGATGCCCTGGGAGCTTTCCAGGTCGATGCGCTGGCTGGCCAGTTCGCTCTCGGTGTAGACGATGTCGCGCAGGGCGCTGAACAGCATCTCGCGGGTGCTGGCGATCATCTCGCCATCGACGAAGGCATCGGCCGGGGCGTTCAGCAGTTCGAGGCGTACGCCGCGGTCCTGCTGATGGATGCGTACTTCGAAGTCCTTGTAGGCTTCGAGAATGGTCTTGGCGTTGTCGACATGGGCGCCGGTGTTGAGGATCGCCAGGGCGCATTGACGGAACAGGGTGTAAAGGCTGCCGCTACCGGCTTCGCTCAGTTGCTGAACTTCACGTTGCGACAGCGTTTCGAGGCTGCCTTTGGGGCTGACGGATGCATTGATTACATTGCGTTGGGGCATCTAAGTCTTTCCTGTGCATGTAAAACTCCTACTTGGACACCACCATACCGACAAATGTGCGCCGCAACGAGGGGGCTGTTGAAAATCCCTCGTTCGCTGCTCAGCCGAACAGCCGTTGCACGGCCAAGGTGATGCCCAGGCCGCCGAATACCAGCCACAGGTTGAGAATCGCCCCGGTTGCCAGCGCCCTTGGGCCGGCCTGGCGAATCTGGCTGAATTTGGTCTCCATGCCCAAGGCGGTCATGGCCATGGTCAAGGCGAAGGTATCGAACTGATTGACCGCGCTCACCATGCCAGCGGGCAGCACCTGCAGCGAGTTGACCAGCACCAGTGCGAGGAAGCCAAAGGCAAACCACGGCACGTTGATCCTGCCGTTGCCCTGCGCCTGACCAGCCTGGCGCGAACGGCTGATCCACAGGCCCACCACCAGCAACACCGGCACCAGCAGCATGACCCGGGTCATCTTGACGATGGTGGCGATATGCGTGACTTCCGGGCTGACGTTGCTCGCTGCGCCGACCACCTGGGCGACCTCATGCAGGGTGCCGCCGAAAAACACGCCAACGCCGAGCGTGTCCAGGCCCAGCCAGCCGCTGTTGACCAGCACTGGGTAGAGCAGCATCGACAGCGTGCCGAACAGCACCACGCTGCCAACCGCCATGGCGCTCTTGTGCGGCTGCGAGCGCAAGGCCGATTCAAACGCCAGCACTGCGGCTGCACCGCAGATGGCGCTGCCGGCGGCGGTCAGCAGAGCGGTGTCGCGGTCCAGCTTGAATAACTTGATGCCGACCCACAGGCCGAGCAGCAAGGTGCTCACCACGATTGCCAGCGACACGGTCAGGCCTGACCAGCCGACCTGGGCGATCTCCTGCAGACTGACCCGCAGGCCGAACAAGGCCACGGCGATGCGTAGCAGATTGCGTGCACTGAAGTTGATACCGCTGGCCCAGCCGGCGGGTATGCCCTGGCGCAGCAAGTTGCCGTACAACGCGCCGGCAAGGATGCCGACAATCAGCGGGCTGATGCCCAGGCGGGCAAAGGCGGGCAGTGCTGCCAATTGCGTCACTGCCAGGGCGAACAGGGCGACAAACAAGATACCGTTGAGCCGCCCACGGATGTCGTGAGTAGGCGTATGCGAGTGTGTAACGGGAGCCGTAGCCATCATGCGTCCTCCGGTCGAGGTAGCGTTTTGATAGGTCCACGTTAATTCAGTTATAAGCTTATAAAAAATCGTGATTCAGGATGGAAAATATCCGTCTAGCTGATACTTTGTGCAGATGACCCCTGAACAGCTTATAACTTTCGCTACCGTTGCTGAACACGGCAACATCAGCCACGCGGCGCTGGCCCTGCACCTGTCGCAGCCTGCCGTATCCGGGCAGTTAAAGCTGCTGCAAGAAGAATTCGGCGAGCCGCTTTATCAGCGTGCCGGCCGTGGCGTGCGCTTGACTGCAGCGGGCGAGCAATTGCTCGGCCACGCGAAACGGCTGCGCGATACCTTCGTCCAGGCCAAAGCGCTGAAGGACGCGCTGCGCGGGCTGGAACGCGGCACCTTGCGCATCGGCGCCAGCACGACCCCAGCGAGCTATCTGCTGCCGTACCTGATTGCCGATTTTCGCCAGCGCTACCCCCAAGTGCTGGTGACGACCATCAATGGCAACACGGCTGACATCGTCGCCGCCCTGGGATCGTTGGATATAGCCCTGATCGAAGGTCCGCCCGGCCCCGACTTGCCGGCAGGCACAGGGGTTACACCGTGGCGCGAGGACGAAATTGTTGCCATCGTGCCCAGCCAACACCTGCTTGCCGCAGTTGAGCACGGGCAGACCCTGCAAGCGTTGGGCGCCTATCCACTGGTTCTGCGCGAAAGCGGTTCGGGCGTACGCCAGTTGGTCGAGCGAGCATTTGCTCGCAGCGGGGTGGCGATGCGGGTGGGCCTGGAGATTGCCGGTGTGGAAGGGGTCAAGGAAGCAGTGCGGGCAGGGATGGGCGTCGGTTTTGTCTCGTCGATGTCGATGCGCCATGAGGACGCAGCGCTGCGGCGCCTGCGGGTTGCCCCGGAAGCGTTGACCCGGCGCTTCTCGATCCTGATGCCGCATGCCGACACGCCGTCGCGGGTGGCGGCGCGGTTTCTTGAGCTCTGCACTGCGCCCGCTTGCGAGCCGGGGCAGGGCGTGGGGCCGGCGGATCAGTAGACATCGCGCAGGTAGCGTCTTTGCTCGCTCAACTGGCGCCAGTAATCAGCGGCAGCGTCGGATTCCAGGCCACCATGACATTGCGCAACCTGGCGCAGGGCATAATCGACGTCCTTGGCCATGCGGCTGGCATCGCCACAGATATACAACTGCGCGCCTTCTTGCAGCCAGCGCCAGAGCTCGGCGCCTTGCTCCAGAATGCGGTCCTGAACATAGATTTTCTGCGCCTGGTCGCGGGAAAATGCCAGGCTCAAATGGGTGAGCAGGCCATCGCGCTGCATGGCTTGCAGCTCTTCGCGGTAATAAAAATCACTGGCCGCGTGCTGCTCGCCGAAGAACAACCAGTTGCGGCCTGGATCACCCCGCGCCTGGCGCTCCTGCAAAAAGCCCCGGAATGGCGCCACGCCAGTGCCCGGGCCGATCATGATCATCGGCAGCGAGCCATCGGCCGGTGGGCGAAAGTGCTTCGATTGCTGGAGGAAAACCGGCACCTCGGCGTGTTCTGCGCGGTCGGCAAGAAAGGTCGAAGACACGCCCTTGCGCTTGCCGTAGCGCACGGCTGCAACCGTGAGATCGACTGCACGGGGATTGGCCTTGGGGCTGGAGGCGATCGAGTACAGGCGCGGTTGCAGGCGTTTGAGTGTGCCAAGCAACTCGCTGGCGCCGCAGTCGATCGGGTAGGCATGGAGCACGTCTGCCAGCTGGCGGCCCCACAGCCACTCATTCAGCTGCGCTTTGCGCTCGCTGCTGAGCAACTGCTTGAGTTCCGGGTTACCGCTGCGTTCGGCGATCAATGCCAGCGCTTCGCGGCTGGGGCGGGCGATTTCGAAGTGTTCGCTCAGTGCCTGGCCTAACGGAACGTCACCAAGCTTGTCGAGGCTGACCGGCGTGTCCGCAGCCAGGCCGGTCAGTTCGAGCACTTCGCCGACAAGTTCCGGGCAGTTGCGTGGCCACACGCCCAGTGCGTCTCCCGCCTCATAGGCCAGGCCTGAATCTTCCAGGGCGAAGGAAAACAAGCGGGTATCCTTGCTCGCACCCGGCTGATTCAAGCGAACATTGCTCAACAGGCGTGAGGCATAAGGCTTGGCTTTGCTCGGCGTCGCGCTGGTTGCTGGGTCCTCAATCAGCGCTGTCGGCGCAAGATCGAGTGCCTGCTGCAACTGCGCCAGCCAGTGCTCGGCCTGCACCTCGTAGTCGCTATCGCAGTCGACTCGCTCAATCAGGCGGGTCGCGCCCAAGGCTTGCAGGCGATGATCGAGTCTCTTGCCGTGGTTACAGAACTGCTCATAACTGGCGTCACCCAGCGCCAGCACGGCATAGCGCAGTGACTCAAGCTGCATCTGCTGCGCATTCAATGCGCTCCAGAAGCGCTCGCCGTTGTCGGGTGGGTCACCGTCACCGAAGGTACTGCTGATCAAGGCCAGGGTCTGCGTGCTGGCCAGCTTGCTCGCGGGAAAGTCCGCCATCGCACACAGCTGCACGCTGACCCCTGCGTCGCGCAAGCGCTTGGCGTAGCGCTCAGCCAGGGCTTCGGCATTGCCGGTCTGCGAAGCCCACAGCAGCGTCACGTGGCCTGGCAAGGCAGCGTCTTCCTCGGCCCCCATGGCGAGGTCTTCGTGAGCAGGGCTGGCGGTGAGTGCGGGAGCGCTCGCCGTATCCAGCCATTGGTGGTCGATCAGCTCGACCCGTTGCAGCGCAATCGCACAGCACTTGAATTCGGGTTGCAGCGAAATCGGGTCGACAGCGTCGTTGGTCACGGCATTGATCGCCAGGTTGTCGCCAAACACATCGTTCCAGTGAAAAGGTGCAAAGCAATTACCCGGCAGGACCCGTTCGGTGATCACCGCTGGCAATACGGCGCGACCGCGTCGCGAGCGTATTTCCACGGCGTCTCTGGCCTTGATGCCAAGCATGGCTGCATCCTGCGGGTGGATCTCGATAAACGGCCCAGGATTGAGCTTGTTCAGCGTGGCCACCTTGCCGGTCTTGGTCAGGGTGTGCCATTGGTGCTGCACGCGTCCGGTGTTGAGCAGCAATGGGAAGTGTTGGTCGGGCATTTCAGCGGGTGGCAAATGCGGGCGCGGCAGAAACACGCCCTTGCCATGCTCGGTCGGGAAGACGATGGCAGGTCGGCTGCCGTCTTCTGCCAGTGCAAGCGACTGGCTGACGCCGTCGTTGAGGTAGCGGATCGGATTGCGCGTCTGGCCAGGGTCCACAGCGCACGGCCACTGCAGCGGCTGTTCGCGTAGACGGGCGTAGGTCGCCCCGCGAATGTCATAGCCGGTCTTGGGATTCCAGGCGCGCTTGATCTCTTCAAATATCTCGGCTGCGCTGCTGTAGCTAAAGGCATTGGCAAAACCCATCTCGCAGGCCACCCTGGCAATGATCTGCCAGTCGGGCAGGGTTTCACCGGGTGCCTGCACGGCTTGCTGCATCAGGGTCAGGTTGCGTTCGGAGTTGATCATTACCCCTTCAGCCTCAGCCCATAGCGCGCCGGGAAGGAGGATATCGGCGTAGCGATTGGTCTCGGTGTCGAGGAAGGCGTCCTGAGTGATCACCAGCTCAGCCTGTTGCAAGCCGTCGATGACCTGCTGGCGGTTGGGCACCGATGCCACCGGGTTGGTGCAGATGATCCAGCAGGCCTTGATCAGGCCGCTGCGCATCTGCTCGAACATCGCCACAGTGCCGCCGCCTACGTCCTGCCGCAGGCTGCCGCGCGGGATCGCCCACAGGTCTTCGATGAACTGCCGGTCGGCCTCGACCAGCACCGAGCGTTGGCCGGGCAGGCCGGGGCCCATGTAACCCATCTCGCGCCCCCCCATGGCATTCGGTTGCCCGGTCAGGGAGAACGGCCCGCTGCCCGGGCGGCAGATGGCGCCGGTGGCCAGATGCAGGTTGCACAGCGCGTTGGTGTTCCAGGTGCCGTGGGTGCTCTGGTTGAGACCCATGGTCCAGCAGCTCATCCATTCGCCGGCTTCACCGATCCAGGCTGCAGCCTGATGAAGGTCGGCCTCAGGGATACCCGTGATGCGCGCGACCTGGTCTGGCGGGTAGTCTTCGAGAAACGCCGGCATGGCCTCCCAGCCCGCGGTGAACGCCGCGATGAACGCCGGATCGGTGTGGCCGTTTTTCACCAGCAGGTGCAGCAGGCCGTTGAGCAGGGCCAGGTCGGTGCCGGGCTTGATTTGTAAAAACAACCCGGCTTTGTCTGCCGTGGCAGTGCGGCGAGGGTCGACGACGATCAGCCTGGCTCCGGCCTTGACCCGATCCATCATGCGCAGGAACAGAATCGGATGGCAGTCAGCCATGTTGGCGCCGATCACGAAAAACAGCTCGGCCTTGTCGAAGTCCTGATACGAGCCCGGCGGCCCGTCCGCGCCAAGCGATAACTTGTAGCCGCTGCCGGCGCTGGCCATGCACAGGCGCGAGTTGGACTCCAGGTTGCTGGTGCGGACAAAACCCTTGGCCAGCTTGTTGACCAGATACTGCGCCTCCAGCGACATCTGCCCGGAGACATAGAACGCCAGTGCATCGGGGCCGTGCTGTTCAAGGATGGCGCGCAGGCGCCGGGCGGTCTCGCTGATGGCGGTGTCCATCGCGATCCGCACCGGGTCCTGATTGCGCTGCTGGCGCAGGTAGGCGTTTTCCATCCGGCCAGAATCAGCGATGGCCTGGCCACAGGTGGTGCCCTTGGTGCAGAGCCTGCCGAAGTTGCTCGGGTGCGCCTTGTCGCCGCTGACCTTGACCACGCGGTTGTGCTCGACCTGCATGACGATGCCGCAGCCCACGCCACAGTAGGGACACACGCTGCGTACAGTTTTGCTTGTCATCTTCGCCCCTTGATCTCTGCCCGCCGCAGCGGCCCAGAAACAAAAAAGGCGCCATGAGACCTCCCGTCGAAACGGGGTCTACACGGCGCCTTTGTCGTATTAGGTGCAGTCTTCGTTGACTGCGCAGGTGAACTAGCAAACAGCGGGCCATAACTCGCCCAGCACCCGCCCGACTCGCGCTGGCGAGTAACTCTATTGGACGCTGTTCACTTACGTTGCACTCAGAATTTGCACGGGAGGGCAGGGCGCACCAGTTCAGCGCACAGCGCTGGCATGGCTCGTTCAGCGCTGCAACGCGTGGTTCAGGGCCTTGAGCAGGTCGTCGATCGCGTAAGGTTTTTTCAGTAGCTGAGGGTGGCGCTGGGAACCCTGGGAAAGGGCGCTGCTGTAACCACTGGCAAGCACCACCGGCAATCCCGGCCAGCGCTCGCTGATCACATCAGCCAGTTCCAGCCCGGTCATGCCCGGCATCACTACGTCGGAGAGCACCACGTCAACTGGCAGGTGTCGGCCTTGCAGCAGCTCGATAGCGGCTGCTGCGCTGCTCACCAACTGGGTCTTGTAGCCAAGTTCCTGGAGCAGGCTGACGGTAATTTCGCCAACCTGTGCGTTGTCTTCCACCAGCAGCACCTGAGCGTCGTTTACTGCCAATGGCACTGCAATCTCTTGTTGCGAAGGGGGAGGCGGGGTTGCTGCGGGCAGCGCGATCCTCATCGTCGTGCCCGTTCCCAGCTCGCTCTCGACGCTGACCTGGCCACCGGACTGATTGACGAAACCATACACCTGGGACAGCCCCAGGCCAGTGCCCTTGCCGACGGCTTTGGTGGTGAAGAAGGGTTCGAACACCCGTTCAAGGTTGGCCGCATCGATGCCATGCCCTTGGTCAGTAACGCTGATGATCACAGTCGGCGCACTGGCTGGCGAAGAAAGCGCAGGTGCGGCACTCACTGCCAGCGTTATGTCGCCCGCGCCCTGCATTGCATCGCGGGCATTGATTACCAGATTGACCAGCGCCGTCTCGAATTGATTTGGATCGGTGTTGACGTAGTGGTCCTGCTCTGGAAGTGACAGCTCGATACGAATGTTCGCCCCGACCATGCTGCGCAGCATCTCGGCAATTTGCTGCACGCGCTGCGCCGCCAGAAAGGTTTCTGGCTTCAATGTCTGGCGGCGGGCGAAGGCCAGCAGTTGCCCGGTGAGTTTGGTCGCTCGGTCAGCAGTTTCCAGGATCAGGTCGATGAAACGGTGTTGCTTGTCGCCCGCGCCGGGATTGCGCCGCAGCAACTCTGCTGCGTTGCGGATGATGGTTAGAATGTTGTTGAAGTCATGGGCCACGCCACCGGTGAGCTGGCCGATGGCTTCAAGCTTCTGCATTTGCCGCAGTTGCGCCTCGGCGGCGAGCAGGTCGCGTGAGCGCGCTTGCACCTCAACTTCCAGCTGTTCGTTGAAGTTACGCAGTTGGTCTTCTGCGTCATGCCGGTCATGCACGTCGATGGAAGTGCCGTACCAGCGCAGGATCTGCCCTGAATGCGGCTCTCGATAGGGCGTAGCGCGGACCATGAACCAGCGGTAGGTGCCGTTTTGCCCGCAGAGGCGATGTTCGGTCGTGAAGTCCTGCCCGCTCGCCCGGGCCAGTGCGAAATCTTGCACTGTTTTGCCAACGTCCTCAGGGTGAACACCAGCATGCGTCATCAGCCCGTTACCCGCACCATCGACCGCCGCGCCGAAATATTCCTGCCAGCGGTTGTTGACGAACACCACACTGCCTAGGGCATCGCATACCCACGCCAGCTGCGGCATGGTGTTGGCCAGAAGCTCGAAGGCCGCTTCGCTCTCATCGAGCCGTGCCTGGCTGCGGTGGCGCTCGGTCAGGTCGCTGGCTGCACCAAACCACTCGATGAGCTCGCCGGACTGGTCAAAAATAGGCACCGCTCTGGAGTGGGTCCATCCAAAACTGCCGTCGGCGAGTAACACTCGATGCTCCAGTTCGAACACGGATTGGGTGCGGATCGCTTGCTCGACCGCCGCCAACACCTGGGTGCGGTCTGCGTCTGGAATGTATTTCTCGATCCAGCCCTGGCATGGCTGAGCGGTCTCTTCGAGAAAGCCCTGGCCGGTCAACTCATGCATCTGAGTCCAGTCGGGACTCATGCGGTAGAGGGTGGTACTGCTGGCACTGACCTGTGCGCGGAAGCGCAACTCGCTGTCATGCACGGTGCTACTGCTACCTGTCGCGGACAGCGGCGGCCCGGCGCGTTCAGTTCGAAGTGTTGGTCGATGTTCCATGAGCTGTCCCTGAGCTGAAAGTTGCCATGCAGACCCGGTCGGATCACGCGTGATTACGCAGGAGAGGCCATGCTTGCTCGTGGAGTTCAGTGCGAATGGTCATGGTGCGATATGCGGCATGCCCTGGACTGAGGCATTCGCGCCCTGTACCGCAATTGTTGTGTCGCTGAACCTGGCAGGCAACGGAACTGGACGATGGCAAATTCGGCCGGTTCAAAGTGCTGTCAGCGGCGAGGAGTGATGGAGGTCGGCTCCGCAAGCCTGGGCATCGATCTGAGCCACGACTATGCCGGCTTGTACAAGTGGCTGCTGGCGAGCTTCCTCGTTGGTAAACGGATTCGTTAGTCGGTGGCACTTGCGGCGTATCACGCGCTGGTCGTGGGCAATGGTTAACTATTTGGACCTTAACGTCAAAGTGGATGCAGCTCGCCTGAGTCAATAGTTGCTCAGCTTCGACGGTATCGGTCCCAAGGCGTTGGAAATATTTATGCGGGAGTTGCACTGCATGCAACGGTGAATCAATTAGATATCCGGCGTTATGCAAAACTCTTCGTTTTGTATAAGTTTTTTTGCCGTTTATCAGAACGTTACCCTGTTTGCACTGATGTAGTTGATTCGACAACCTGAAGCGCTATGTTGGGTAACGATAGGATTAAAGTCGCAGGAGGATGCCATGCGAATTCGCGGTGATGTGTTCTGGAGTTGGGCCGACCCCGCGCTGCACCATCGAGGTCATGACGAAAAGCTCGAGAGTGGCGTCATGATCGACGTTCAGGTGCGCTTGGCACGCACTGGCCAGACGCAGTTGTTCATCGGGATCTATGCCGCGAGCGGAATGTCGCTGCACGAGGAGGCTTACGATTCTCGTCCTGGAGAATCAATGACGCACGCATTGGCCTGGGGGGTAGGGCGAGCACGGCATTTGATCAAGGAGCAGCGGCTCGGCAAACGTGTCGCCTAGCTGCGTAGGGCGGCGCGGCAGTGGGCCCTGACGAAGACTGCCATTTTTGGTAGCGTCTGCGCCCTATGAAGAATCCCAATCAGACACGCGTCAACACATCATCGATGTCGCCAGGTCGCTGATGATCCAAAAAGGTTACACCGCGGTCGGCCTCAGCGAACTGCTGGCTACGGCTGGAGTGCCGAAAGGCTCGTTCTACCACTACTTCCGCTCCAAGGAGGAGTTCGGTCAGGCGCTGCTCGAGGAATACTTCAGCGAATACCTGGGGCGCGTCGATTCACTGACGCATGCAGAGAATCACCAGCATGGTCGAGCAAGGCCAGGCGGATGGCTCGATCAGCGCGGCTTCGCCGCCAACGGTCCTGGCTGAAGGTATTTATCAGCTTTGGCTAGGTGTCGTTGCTGGTCAAGGTTACCCATTCGGAACAGCCTTTTGATGTAGCAATGACAAACAGCCAACACCTCTTGAACTGACTTTTTCAGCGCTTTCGACCCGTCTCATACTGAATAACCGTGAGCAAATCTAACTTCGTCGTTGAATATAGCGCCATCGTTGCAGTGCTGAACAAATACAACGAAGGCGGCAAGCAAGCGGGCAGCCGTATCATGCAGCCGGCCTTCAGCGATCAGGCCACTATTTTTGGGCTTGATGGCAACAACAAGTTGGTCGGGGGCGCCATTCAGGAGTTGTTCGACACCATCGACAAACCATCTTTCCGACCTTCGCCCGAAGCCCAAGGTGTGATTGTCAATGTTGATATTGTGGGTACTGCCGCCAGCGTGCGGATCGATACCAATGGTATTTCCGGTTTCTGCTTCACCGATTTTTCAATCTGCTGAAAGTCGAAGGTGAATGGAAAGTGATCAGCAAGATTTACCACACCCATGTAGCGCCCTGAATCTGCTCTCTGCACCGAGAGCAAGACTGTGATCCAATGGTCTGCCAGCTCCGATCATCGCGGGCTGGACCCGCAAGGCCAGCAGGTCGAGGCTATCCGCGAATTGATCGTAGCTGGCCATGACAGCCTGCTGGCACATTTCGAGAGCCAGCCTTCGGCTTGAATCAATGCTCCGGGCGCGCAGTCGATGCGCTCGGACAGCTGGAGCATGTACCCATGAATGAACACATTGCAGCAGTCGCGCTGGAAAAAGCCTACAGGCTGCTCAACCACGGCCCGACGGTCCTGGTCTCTGCTCGCCATGCTGGCGTGGACAACGTGATGGCTGCGGCCTGGGCGTGTGCGCTGGACTTCTCGCCGCCCAAGTTGACGGTGGTGCTGGATAAAATCGCCAAGACTCGTGAGCTGGTCGAGCAGAGTGGCCAGTTCGTGATCCAGATTCCGACCGTAGCGCAGGCTGAGCTTACCTTCCAGGTCGGCCACCGTAGCTTGCTCGAGCAACCGGACAAACTGGCGCGCAGCGCGGTCGAGCTGTTTGCTGTGCCCGGCCACGATCTGCCATTGGTTGCGGGGTGTTCAGCCTGGCTTGCCTGCCGCCTGATCCCGGAGCCGCACAACCAGGATCGCTACGATCTGTTCATTGCCGAGGTCGTAGCGGCCTGGGCCGATACGCGGGTGTTTCGTGACGGGCACTGGCACTTCGAGACTGCTGATCCCAACTTGCGCAGCCTGCACTATGTCGCTGGCGGCCACTTCTATGCGATCGGTGAGGCCGTCGACGTCGAATCCAAGGCTGAATAAAGCCAGTCGATAAACGTGCACTTTGCGCCCCGAGAAGTCTGTGAGCTGACATGGCCAAAGGCGTCTGAGCGGGTTATCCCTAAAAAGCCGTCTTCAACGTCAACGACAGGCTGCGCGGGTCACCATAGATGGCACCGGCATAGAACCCGTAGCGGGTGTAGTAATGCTTGTCGAACAGGTTGTTGGCATTGAGCGTCAGCGAGACATCGTCATTGATGTCGTATTTGGCCATCGCACTCCAGATCGCATAACCCGACCAGTTGACGTCCGTGGCAGCGCGGCTTACGCCGTTGCTGGGCTGGCCAGCGGGGGTGGAGTTGGCGCGGATGTTGGTCTGCGCGGTAACGCCGGTTCCGACGGTCAAACGATCGAGTGGGCCAGACAGGCGATAGGTGGTCGAGGCCTTGAACAGGTGCGACGGGTCGCTGCGACCGTCCGCATCGAGCCTGCGCAAATGCAGATAGGTGTAGCCGGCATAAAGGTTCCAGTCCGGAGTAAGGGCACCCGAAACTTCCAGATCGATACCGTCGGTTTCCACCCCTGAACCGGCCTTGTAGGCCTGGGCGCCGGTTGGCGTCAGATTGTCGCTGTCGGTGACGGCCTTGTTTTCCTGACGGGTCAGGAAGTACGCCGCCTGGGCGTTGACCAGGCCTCCCAGCCATTCGCCCTTGATGCCGCTTTCATAGCTTTGGCCACGAATTGGCTCGATCTTGCTGCCGCTGACGCTTTCTTCGCTCTGCGGGGTGAAAATATCGGTGTAGCTGGCGTACAGCGAGTAATTGTCGTTGAGGTCATAGACTGCTCCCAGGTACGGCGTGACGATGCCGTTTTCTTCCTGGTTACTGCGCACGCCTGCGGTACTGCGGGTAGTGCTGCTGTAATTGCTGACGCGGGCGCCGACAATCACCGACAGCGGGTCGGTAATGCTCAGGCGTGTCGCCGCGTACATGCCCTGCAGACGGGTGGTGGTCTTGCTGTGCAGGCCGGTCTTGTAGGCATTGATGGCGTAATCGTCGTCCACGCCATCATGCCAGTTGCTGATCGGGAAGCCGTTGTTGGCGCGGAACTGGCAGCCGAGGGTGTTGGCGCTGGTGCGGTCGGCGCTGACCATGTTGCAGGTGTACTGCGGCGACCAGGCAACCGTGCGGCTGTCGCTGTAGCCGAGCATGGCTTGATGGCTGCGACCAAGCAGTTCGAACGGGCCGCTGACATCGATCTGCGCCGATTGCTGGGTCGTGTCGGTCGAGCTGTGCAGGCCGTTGAGCACCGCGCCGCTGCCGTCCTGGTTCCAGTAGCCGCCATATACGCCGCGGCCGACCGAGTTGACCTTGGCCAGGCCGCGGTGGTTGAGCGCGTCGGTGGTGCTCTGCGCCGCCTTCAGGTTCAGGCTCCAGTCGTTGTCGAAGTGATGCTCCAGCGAGCCGAAGGTGGTGCGCGTTTCGTACTCGCCAAAGCTCCAGCTGGGCACCAGGTTGCTGCTGCGCGGCAGCTTGGTCTTGCTGCCGTCGCCGTACCAGATCGGAATGTTCGCGCCCCAGCCACCGCCAACAATCTTGCTGTATTCGTACTGGTAACCAGCGCCCAGGGTGGTGGCATCACTCAAGTCGAACTCGAAGCTGGCCAGTGCCGCGCGCGAACGCTCGGACTGATTGTCGCGGAACGAGTTGGCATCCTGCTGGGTCATCACCAGCCGCGAGCGCAGCCTGCCGTCTTCCGTCACCGGCAGGTTCAGGTCGGCGCCCAAGCGGCGTTTGTCCCAGCTGCCGTAAGTGATGTAGGCACTACCGCCAAATTCCTTGCCTGGACGCTTGCGAATCAGGTTGACGGTGGCCGATGGGTCACCGGTGCCGCCCATCAGGCCGTTGGCGCCCCGGACGATATCGATGCGTTCATACATGTCCATGTTCAGCGCCGTGCCTGCGCCGCTGAAGTCCGAGCCGCCGGGGAACTGCAAGCCGTCTGCCTTCCAGTTGGTGATCGGGTAACCACGCGCGCGGTACTCGGTACGGCCGCCAACTTCCATTTTGCTCATGCTGACGCCGGGCGTGGTATCCAGCGCCTGCTCGATGTTGGTGATCTGTCGATCCGCCATTTGCGCCTGGGTGATCGTCGTGACTGACTGCGGCGTCTCGCGGGGTTTGAGCTTCAGCCCGGTGGAGCTGGTGGTGCTGTTGACGGTATAGCCCAACTGTTCGGTGCTGTTCTCAACCGGCATCTGGCCATCGACGTTGACCGCATCCAGTTCGACGACCCTCTCGGCGTTGGCGTGCAGGCTTAGGCTGCCTAGGGCCAGGCCGATTGCCAGGGGCAATGGCGAGCGGCGGCAGTACAGACGTGGGTGTTTGCTTGCGATCGCAAGCGGTGTATGCGCGGAATGACTGGTCATGATGCCCTGCTGTGCAATTGGTAATTCATCGTATTCGCAGATGATTTTTGCTAGCATTTTATGCATCGCTTCTGCGCGCTCTATCAGCGGCTTGTATGGGTATGTAATGGAATGTAATGAAGGTTTTATCGGCCGTGCGGAGGTCGCCCGGCTTGCGTCGGCGAGAACGTTTCTGGTGGTCGATGACGATGACGAGATCCGCGAACTGCTCTGCGATTACTTGAGCGAAAGCGGCGATCGGGTACTGGCCGCCGCCAGTGGCAGCGAGATGTGGCAGCAGTTGGCACGGGAACCGGTGGACTTGGTGGTGCTCGACGTGATGCTGCCTGGCGAAGATGGCTTGAGCCTGTGCCGGCAACTCCAGGCCAAACCTGGCTTGAGCGTGATCATGCTGTCGGCCAAGGGCACGGCGTTCGACCGCATCATTGGCCTTGAGGTAGGCGCCGACGATTACCTGGCCAAGCCGTTCGAACCGCGCGAATTGCTCGCCCGGATCAAGGCCGTGCTGCGCCGTTCAGCGCGCGCCGACGCTGCAGCCGAGCAACGGCCGGATCTGCCACAGCGCTTTGCCGGCTATCGCCTTGATCCTGTCAAACGTCTGCTCACGGCCGCCGATGGTACGGCCTGCACCTTGCCGCGCTCGGACTTCCGGGTCCTGCGCGAACTGCTGGCTGCGCCCGACCAGGTGCTGACCCGCGAGCATCTGACGCGCAGTGCGATGGGTCGCGATTACACCGCAGATGATCGCTCCATCGACATGTGCATCAGCCGTCTTCGCCAACTGCTCAAGGCTGCGCCCCAAGGCGAAGTGCAGATACTGACTGTACGTAACGAGGGCTACCTTTTGAGCCTCGGCGCTGCAGATGCGCGACACTGAACACCCGCGCACACGCCTGCGCACATCACTCCAGCGGCTTTGGCCGAAATCGCTGTTTGGCCAGCTGACCCTGATCATGGTCAGCGGCACGGTGGCGATTCAGCTGCTGTCGAGCAGCATCTGGTTTGACGTGCGCTTTGCCCAAGTGCTCGAGGCGCCGGTGCGGCTGATCGCCAGCCGCACTGCGCCGCTGCTGGACACGGCCGGCTGTGACCCCGTGGTGACCATTCAGGCACCGGCGCATTATCAGGCCAGCTGCGTGCAGTCCCCCAGCACAGCTGAGCGGCACAAGGGCCTGCGCCGAACCGGTCTGTTGCTCGAGCAGGCCCTGGCGTACGAGCTTGGCCGTGAGCAGAGGGTGCGGGTGCTGAGTGTCGAGCTCACCGACCCGCAAGGGCAGCCGGTTACCTGGCCGAGCCTGTTCGGTTTGCAGACGGCCATGGCCCATGTGCGCTTTGCCGTGGCCTTGGCCGACGGCCACTGGCTGCAGGTCAGCGGCCAAGAGCTGCAGGGCTGGAGTGGTGAGTCGGCCTGGGCGCTGATAGCCGATTACGTAATCAGGGTGTACGTCCTGCGCATCCTCGCAGTGCTCGCCGTGTGCTGGCTGGCGGTGCGGTTGTGCCTGCAACCGCTGCGCAGGATGAGCGACGCTGCGCGGGCGCTGGGCGAGAGCCTGGAGCAACCGCCGCTGCGGGTAGAAGGGCCTTCAGAGGTGCGCCAGGCGGCGCATACGTTCAATGCCATGCAGCAGCGGATTATCGCCATGGTCAATGACCAGAGCTTTTTCCTGGCCGCGGTATCCCACGACTTACGCACGCCCTTGACCCGCATGCGCCTGCGCGTAGAGCGCATGGGCGACAGCCCGGACAGCCAGCGCCTGAAGCTCAATATCCAGCAGATGGACCAGATGATCGCCCAGGTGCTGGACTACCTGGAAAGTGCCAAGCAGCACACCTGCCAGATCATCGATGTCGACCGGCTGGTGCGCAGCGCCTGCGCCGAGCTGTGCAGTGCTGAAGAGCGCCTGCCCATCAGCGGCCATGCTGGCGCGGTCTATGCCAATGAGGTGCTGTTGCTGCGCTGCATCCAGAACGTACTGGTCAATGCCCTGCGTTATGCTCAGCAGGTCGAGGTGCGACTGGAACGGACCGAGCAGGGCGTGCTGATCCAGGTCGACGACCGCGGCCCGGGCATTGCCGACAGCCAGCTGCAGGTCATCACTCAGCCCTTCGTGCGCGGTGATCACTCGCGTAATTGCCAGTCCGGCGGTTACGGGCTGGGGCTGAGCATCGCCAAGCGCATCGCAGAAAATCATCAGGGCAGCCTGCTCTTGAGCAACCGCCAGGGCGGCGGGCTTTGCGTGCGTATTTTCATCGCCTAACGCAAGGCCGACACCCCGCCCATCAAAGGTTGCGCACGGTAGTCAGGGCGGGTGACCACACGCCATGCCCGCAGCGCGCGCATGAGCGCTGTTCGGCGCTGTCGTGGAATACGCTCAGGCCGCAGCTTACACAGCAGTACAGCCCAGGGCCGGGTGGTACCTTGTACTCCGGGCGATGCTCATCAGGCAGAACCGACAGGCCGGGCCGGGTTTCTTCGGCGGTGTAGAAGTACAGACTGACATCGCCGTCCGTTTCCAGAAGTCCAAGCCTGACCTGGCCCAGATGTTCGACGCCTTGCTGGCGCAACTCCATGAACAATTCTTTGGACGAGATATTCAAGTTGCGCAGTGAGTGGATTTCATAGATGCCGTCTTTCACTACGGTAATGGGTACACCATCGATCCAGGCTTCACAGGTTTTACTACGCGTCATGATGTAGATGGTTACCCGATAGAGCAGTAGCAGTGTCACAAATACCAGCGCAACAGGCAGTAGTGGCACATCTTCATAAAATGTGACATCACCCGCAGCGGAACCCAAGGTCAGAATCACCACCAACTCAAAACGCGAGAGTTGCTTGATCCCACGTCGGCCACTGAACTTGAGGAACAAGAACACCGCTAGAAACGCGGCCAGTACACGGCAGGCGACTTCCAGCAGAAACGTCCAGGGCAGGTCGCCCAGCAGCATGCGTTGCAACTCGAACGACTCCATCCATGACCTCGATTTCGATTGTCTTCGCTAGGATTGACCGCGACTGGCATGGCGCAGTTCATCAAACGCCAGGGCTGCCCTTATGAAACGAATTGGGCCTGTTATTTGTACAATATATTTATTATGTACAAGAAAGCGCCGCGCACGCTGGAGAATGTAAATGAAACTGTAAATTAGTGAATTTTCAGAATTGCCAGGCAGTCCTAAATACTTAGGGGAGGACTGCACAATGTTGGGTCAAAAGTTATACATCGTTGAATACACACTTCGCGGCGCCGAGCGCAACTTCGTTATCCGACTGGAGCGGATGGACAATGCCTTGGCGTGGCACTGGGCGGGCTGTGATGCCGGGATTGCGCTCATCCCGCGCTTCGGTCAGCACAATATAAAACATGTCAGCCGGCCCATGGCTGAACGCTACGGGTTGGAGAACGTGCGCTGGCGGCTCGCAGGGGCAGGCCCGGCAGCTGCTCTCGAACAGCCGTCAGGGAGCAGCGAGATCGAGGAATCCCGGTGAAATTCACGTCCGAAGGTGCGGTGCTGGCCGGCAAGTCGATACTGGTGATCGAGGATGAGCCCCTGTTGCAGGAGTTGATGTGCGCAATCCTCAGCGAACTGGGGGCGCAATGTTCGGCGTTCGCCAACGCCGAGGATGGCCTGATGGCATTGCTCAAGCGTCAGGATCAATACTCGCTGGTGATTGTCGACCACTCCTTGCCGGGAGATATCAAAGGGCTGGAATTGGCGGCGATGGTGCGCCAGCGCTGGCCCGCCACGCCTGTTCTGGTTACTTCCGGGCATGCCCTTCGGAGTAGCGATCTGGGCGCTGACCAGCGTTTTCTGATGAAACCGTGGTCAGTCCAACAGTTGAGCGCAGCGGTGTTCGCCGCGCTCGACGGCGATTAGCCACGCCTCAGCCGGCGGTAGCTTGATGTTGGCGCGTTGCGCACGCGTCTTCGCGCTGTCGACTCTGCCACTGACCAATGGCATTACGACGCGGCGTTCTCGCGACGGGCGCGCTGGATGCGGCTGACCACGATCTGCACGACTACTGCAACCAGGCACAGCAAGCCGATGCGCCAGCTGCCCTCGACGGCGTAGTGCTCGGCCACCTTGCCGGCAAGGATGACGCTGAAAAAGATGGCGACAGGCAGGATCAATTTGTTCATTGCAAAGACCACAGATGATTCAACGAGCCGCCATCCTACAGCTATGCGCACCATGCTCCTACTGCTGATCAGGCAAAACGGAACGACGCGCCATGGGCCGAAGCCGGCAGGTAGCTGGAGCCGTCATTGCGCAGGCGTGAACGCAAGGTGCCGCTTTGTGGCTGGGTGCGGTACAGGCCACGTTTCTGCAAGGCCGGGATCACCAGTTCGACAAAGTCTTCCAGGCTGCCTGGGCTGATCAGCGGGTTGATCATGTAGCCGCTGGTGCCGGAGATTGCTGCGTGCTCCTCGATGCGCTGCGCTACCTGCTCAGGCGTGCCGACCAGGATCAGGTCGGTGCCTCGGGTGACGCTGGCAAAGCGCTGTTTGACATCGCCAGCGGTCAGCGGCTTGCCGCTGCCGTCCGGGCGCATCATGTACGAGGTCAGGCCTTCGGTGTGGGTCGCCAGGGGTTCGTTGTCGGCATAGCGGCTGATGTCGATGCCCGTGTCGCCGGCATAGCTCACCAGTTGCGCTTGCAGGTGGTAGTTGCTCTGCAGTTGCTCGTATTTGCGCTGCGCCTCGATTTCAGTCTTGGCGGTGACGATCCGCAGCACCGTCAGCGACTTTACATCGTCGGCCTGGCGACCACGGGCCTGCGCCTGGGCCCATATTTCATCCAGACCCTGACGGATTTCCAGCGGGTTGGACTTGGCGATGAAGATCAGCTCGGCGTGCTTGGCGGCAAACTCGCGCCCGCGTCCGGACCAGCCGGCCTGGATCAGCAGCGGGGTTCGTTGCGGCGACGGTGAGCTGAGGTGCGGGCCGGCGACGCGGTAGTGTTCGCCAACATGGTTGATCGGCCGCACGCGTTCACCCTGGGCATAGAGTTGGCGGGACTTGTCGGCGACCACCGCGTCCTGCGCCCAGCTGCCTTCCCACAGCTTGTAGACCACATCGAGGAATTCTTCGGCACGCTCGTAGCGGTCATTGTGCTTGATCATCTGTTCCAGGCCGAAGTTGCGCGCGGCACTGTTCAGGTAAGAAGTGACGATGTTCCAGCCAACCCGGCCATTGCTCAGGTGATCCAGCGTGCTGAAGCGCCGGGCATGGGTGAAGGGATGTTCGTAGCTGGTGCTGACGGTGACCCCGAAGGCGAGGTTTTCAGTCACTGCAGCCAACGCCGGGATGATCATCAGCGGATCATTGGCAGGCGCTTCGACGGCCCACTTGAGGGCCGCGTCGGCTGTGCCGCCATAGCCATCGTAGAAGCCCAGCACATCGGCAAAGAACAGCATGTCGAGGTTGGCCTGATCGGCGATTCGCGCCAGGTTCGACCAGTAGCTCAGCGAGTTGATGCCCAGGCGTTCGTCGGCCGGGTGGGTCCACAGGCTCGGCGCACCGCCACAGCCGACACTGGCTTGTTCATACAGGGCAAACAGCAAAGGTTTGGGATCAGCTCCCGGGTGCGGCGAAGTGCTCAAGTTGCGGCTCCAGTCCAACAGAATTCGTTAGATTGAAGCGCACTAAAAAATCTAAATAAACGACTTATTGGGAATATAAGACTCTGTTGCGGCTATATGAGCGCATCTTTGAGGGTGCGCTCGATACCGCCCAGCAGCAGGCTCTGCATCAAGCGCAGGCCCTCATCCTCGGCCAACCCGCGGCCCTGTAGCCAGCCAGGCAGTTGATTGAGCAGGGTACCGAGCGCTTGCCCGGTGGCCGCCAGCGCCGGACCACTGAGGCGTGTCTGTGGTGCCACCAACTTCAGCAAGCCCGCCTGATAACGCAGGCGAACCAGCGCCAGCCGCGCCTGCTGCTCATCGCTCAGGCAACACAGGTCGCGTTCGGCCAGGCGAAACTGCAAGCCGCGCTCGGCGTGCAGTTGCCAGTGCGCTGCGATCACCGCAGGCAGCGCCGGCTTGCCTCGGGCCAAGGCCTTGCGGCCCTGGTCGAGGGTCGCCTGTAGCTCCTCGTACAGCTCTTCGATCAGGTCATAGAGCAAATCCTGCTTGCTCGGAAAATGGTGATACAACGAGCCTGCAGTCAGGCCAACATGCGCCGCCAGCTCACGCATGCTGACCTGGCCAAAGCCCTTGGCGGCGAACAGTGCCATGGCCTTGTCGCGACGCTCGTCAAAATTGCTGCAGCGCAGGGCGGCATTGGCCGACATGGCAGGCGCTCCTCAGTAGGTGAAGAAGCCGCGACCGCTTTTGCGGCCAAGGTAACCGGCCGCGACCATTTCCCGCAGCAGCGGAGCAGGGCGGTACTTGCTGTCGTTGAAGCCGTCGACGAATGCCTCCATGATCGCCAGCACGGTGTCCAGGCCGATCAGGTCGGCCAACGCCAGCGGGCCGATAGGCTGGTTGCAGCCCAGACGCATGCCGGTGTCGATGTCCTCAGCGCTGGCCAGGCCTTCCTGGCGCACGAAGATCGCTTCGTTGATCATCGGCAGCAGGATCCGGTTGACCACAAAGCCCGGACGGTTGCCAGCTGTGATCGGCGTCTTGCCGAGCTTTTCGGTCACCACCAGGGCCTGGGCGTAGGTGCTGTCGTCTGTCTGCAAACCACGGATGATTTCCACCAGCGCCATCAGTGGCACCGGGTTGAAGAAGTGCACGCCGATAAAACGCTCGGGGTGCTCGATGCTGGCGGCCAGCTGGGTTACCGACAGCGATGAGGTGTTGGTCGCGATCAGGCAAGCGCTACTGACGTTGGCCGCGGCCTGTTGCAGGATGCGCTGCTTCAACTCGAGGTTTTCGGTCGCAGCCTCAATCAACAACTGCACCTCGCGCAGGTCTGCATAATCGGTGCTGGTACGAATCCGGCCACTAGCCGCAGCAGCCTTTTCGGCCTCCAGCGTGCCCTTGCTGACCTGGCGTTCAAGGTTCTTGCTCAAGGTCGCCATACCGCGCTCCAGCGCCGCATCGCTGACGTCGATCAGCAGCACTTGATAGCCCGCCACTGCGCACACCTGGGCAATGCCGTTACCCATGGTCCCGGCGCCGATCACTGCAATCCGTTCAATGCTCACAAAGCCGCTCCTTATACGCGTTCAAAGACAACAGCGATGCCTTGACCGCCGCCGATGCACATGGTCGCCAGGGCATAACGGCCTTGCACCCGCTGCAGTTCATGGATGGCTTTGGTAGCAATGATTGCACCGGTGGCGCCGACCGGGTGACCGAGCGAGATGCCCGAGCCGTTCGGGTTGACCTTCTCTGGGTCGAAGTCCAACGCGCGAGCCACTGCGCAGGCTTGCGCGGCAAACGCCTCGTTGGACTCGATCACATCCAGCTCATTGACCGTCAGGCCGGCCTTTTGCAGCGCTTTTTGCGTAGCCGGAATCGGTCCCAGGCCCATCAGCGCCGGCTCGACGCCGGCATGTGCGTAGGCTACCAACCGCGCCAGCGGCTTGAGGCCCAGCCGGCGTACCGCTTCACCGGTGGCCAGCACCAGGCCGGCGGCGCCGTCGTTGATGCCGCTGGCATTGCCTGCGGTGACCGTACCGTCCTTCTTGAACACAGTCTTCATCGCAGCCAACTGCTCGGCGCTTACATCGCCGCGCACATGCTCGTCGACGGCGAACTGCACTGGGCCTTTGCGGGTTTTCAGTTCCAGCGGCACGATCTGGCTGTCAAAACGGCCTTCGGCAATCGCCCGGGCGGCGCGTTGCTGGCTGGTCAGCGCCAGCTCGTCCTGCATCTGCCGGGTGATGCCGTGCTTGGCCGCGACGTTCTCGGCGGTGATGCCCATGTGGAAATGCTCGAACGGGTCCTGCAGCACACCGACCAGATAATCGATGCCTTGCAGATCCCCCATGCGTGCGCCCCAGCGCGCCTGTGGCAGCAGGTACGGCGCGCGGCTCATCGACTCGGCGCCGGCCGCCAGGGCGATATCGGTGTCGCCCAGCAGCAAGCTTTGCGCGGCCGAGACGATCGCTTGCAGGCCCGAACCGCACAGGCGGTTGACGTTGAAGGCCGGGGTTTCCTTGGGAATGCCGGCATTCATCGCCGCCACTCGGCCCAGATAGGCATCGCGGGCTTCGGTGGGGATGACGTTGCCCATCACCACATGACCAATCTGCTCGGCAGCCACGCCGGAGCGCTCGATGGCGGCACGGGCCAGCGCCGTGGCGAGGTCGGCCAGCGGCAGGTCCTTGAGGGCACCGCCAAAGCCTCCGATGGCGGAACGGACGGCACTGACTACGTAGATTTCTGTACTGCTCATGGCGGGCTCCAGTTGCGAAGGCGTAGCGGGACGGGGCCAGGCTCTGCGAGAATGGCCGCCATCTGTGGATGGCCCGAGTCTAGGCAATGCCTGCCTGGCGGCCTATGTCGGATCTGCTCATTCAACCTGGCGTTTTTTGCCACTCAGCATAGACAAGCGAACCCCAGCCATGCGCGATAGCGATTCGGTCGCGGTGTATTTTCTCCAGGCCATGCTGCATGCCCTGGCTGATCAGCCGCAGTTGCGCGATGCACAGTTGCGCGCCGTCGGCATACCCCCTGAGCTGCTTGAAGACCCGGAGGCACGGGTGCCGGCCAAGGCCTTTGCCCAGCTCTGGTTAAGTTTGATTCAGGTGCTGGACGACGAATTTTTCCGCCTCGACAGCCATGGCATGCCGCTGGGCAGCTTTGCCTTGATCTGCCGGGGGTTGATCCAGGAGCCCAGCCTGGACAAGGCACTGCGTCAGTGCCTGGGCAATTTCGGCCTGTTTCTGCGCGACCTGCGTGGCTCGATCAGCGTACGTGGCTCGCGCACAGTGATCAGCGTGCAGTCGAGCATTGCCGATCCACTGACCCGGGGGTACGCCGAGGAAACCTATCTGGTGCTGGTGGTCGGTCTGCTGTGCTGGTTGGGCGGGCGCCGGTTGCAGATCGAACGCACCGAGCTGGCCATTGCACGTCCGCCACTGGAAGACGACACGCTGCTGTGGGGCGCTGACCTGCGCCTGGGCAGTGGCCGTACCGAGGTGGAGTTCAACAGTGCCGACCTGCGCCTGCCCGTAGTGCAGGACCTGGCCGCCCTGAAGACTTTTTTGCGCACAGCGCCGCAAGGACTGGTCATTCGCTTTCGCAATCAGAACGGCCTGGTGGCGAAGGTTTATCGCCACCTCAAGGCCCGCGATTATGGCGAGTGGCCGACGCTGGTCGGCCTGGCAGAGCAGCAGGGTTTGAGCGCCAGCAGCTTTCGCCGGCAGTTGCAGCGCGAAGGGCGCTCATACCAGCAGATCAAGGACGAAGTACGTCGGGCGATGGCCTTCGAACGCCTGCGCGAGGGCCGCTTGAGCGTTGCTGAAATCGCCGAGCAGACCGGTTTCCAGGAGCCCAGCGCGTTTCACCGCGCGTTCAAGAAATGGACCGGGCACAGCCCTGGTAGCTACCGCTCGCGGCTGCTCGGACGCGAGTAACCCCAGCTCAGGCCGGGATCATTGCGAACCCTACGCCGAAACGATTCCAGGCGTTGATGGTGGCAATTGCCAGCGTCAGGTTGACCACTTCGGCAGGCTCGAAATGCTCCTGCAGCGCTTGATACTGGTCTTGCGGCGCACCGTGTTCAGGCAACTTGGTCAGGCTCTCGACCCAGGCCAGCGCCGCCCGCTCGCGAGGGGTGAAGTAGTGGGTTTCCTGCCAGACCAGCAAGGTTTGTAAACGGGCCTCGGTTTCGCCGGCCTTGCGCGCATCATTGCTGTGCAGGTTGACGCAGTAGGCGCAGCCGTTGATCTGCGAGGCGCGCAGGCGGATCAGCTCGAGCAGCGAGGTTTCCAGGCCACTGTTGGCCAGCGCCTGCTCCAGGCTGAGCATGGCTTTGTAGGCTTCGGGCGCGTGTTTGGCCCATTCAAGGCGACTGTGCATGGTTTGGCTCCGGTAGGTGCTAGAGGCCGCCGGCTGGCGGGCTGTTGCGCAAAGCTTAGCGCCGCGCAGCGTGGCCCCCGATAGCCAATCCCCGGCTTTGCCAGGAGGCCAATGGCGCTATTCAGGTGGCCACTGACAGGCATCCAATCTCTTCATTTCAGCCTTGACCCTGGAGTCGGGATAATCAGCGCATCGCTTACCGGAGATTCATTCATGTCCAACCCAAGCCATATGCGCGAAGCGCTGGATCTGGCCCGAGAGAATATTCAGGCCGGCGGCCGTCCGTTCGGGGCTGTGCTGGTCTATCAAGGTCGGGTAGTGGCGCGTGCCGTCAATGAGATCCACAGCAGCCAGGACCCAACTGCGCATGCCGAAATGCAGGCTATCCGCCAGGCGTCGCAGGTGCTCGGCACCGCGCGCCTGGACGGCGCAGAGGTCTACGCCAGCGGTCACCCGTGCCCGATGTGTCTGGCGGCCATGCACCTGTGCGGCATCGAGCGCGCATGGTTTGCCTACGACAACGACGAGGGCGCTGCCTTCGGCCTGTCGACCGCTGCCGTATACGCTGAAATGGCCAAGCCGGCGCAACAGCAAAGCCTGCCTTTGCGGCCACTCAAGCCGCAGGGCGAGGCTGGCCTGTATCAACAATGGCAGCAGGCCCAGCAGGTATGAGAGGTGCATTGAACCTGCTGCTGATCATGCTCCTGGCGCTTAATCTGCGGCCGATCCTGACCAGTATCGGGCCGTTGCTTGAAGCGATGCGCGCCAGTACCGGCCTTGGCTATCAGCAAGCGGCGCTGCTGACTGCGTTGCCGGTGCTGTGCATGGGCCTGGTGCCCTTGACCCAGCCCTGGCTGCGACGCTGGCTGAGTGAGCATGGCGGCATGCTGTTCGGCTTGGGCGCCATCGCTGCGGCATGCCTGTGGCGTTTGCAGGTGGCCAGCGCCTGGGCGCTTATCGTCAGTGCTTTGCTGGCCGGGATCGGCGTGGCGCTGGTGCAAGGCATGATGCCGGGGTTGGTCAACCGCTGGTTCCCGCAGCGGCTGGCAACCAGCATGGGCCTTTATTCAGCGGCGTTGATGACCGGCGGCGGCCTGGCGGCGGTGCTTGGCCCGCACATCAGCGAGTACTTTCAGCGCTGGCAGGTCGGCCTTGGCATCTGGGCAGTGCCGGCGCTGCTGGCAATGCTTGCCTGGGGTGTGTTGCGTCCACGCCAGGCGCCTGCACAGGCACCGGGCGCGGCGCGCGGGCACTGGTTCGGCAATCGCCGGGCGTGGTTGCTCGCACTGTACTTCGGCCTGATCAACGGCGGTTACACGAGCATGGTGGCGTGGCTGCCGGCCTATCACCTGGAGCACGGCGGCACCGCTCAGGGCGGGGGTGACCTGGTCGGTTTGATGACCGTGTTCCAGGTCATCGGCGCGCTGGGGATGCCATGGCTGTTGCGCCATCTGGTGGATCGCCGGCCTGGCCTGTGGCTGGCGTTGCTGGTGCAACTGTGCGGCTTCAGCGGGCTGCTGCTGGCACCCAACAGCGCGATGGGGTTGTGGGTCGGCTTGATCGGTTTTGGTCTGGGCTCATGTTTCAGCCTGAGCCTGACCTTGACTCTGGAGCATCTGAAAACTCCGGCAGAGGCGGGAAGCCTGGCGGCTTTCGTGCAAGGTATCGGCTTTATCATTACCGGCATCGTGCCGTACATCACCGGCTGGCTGCGCGATGTCACCGGCGACTTTCAGGCCTCATGGACCTTGCTCACGCTGACGGTAGTGGCCATGTTGCTGGTCACCGCTCGGTTCGTCCCGCAGGGCTACGTTGGCGCGATGGCCCGGCCAGCACGTGGTGCCGAGGTGCAGCCGCTCAGCTGATCTGGCGCAGGGTATCGGCGACCCGGTCCAGCGCCGGGTCGATATCCAGTAGCTCGATGGCGCCGAAGCCCAGTAGCAGGCCAGGGCGTACGGGCACCTCGCTGAAGAACGGCGCCAGCGAATACAGGCCGACCTCGACCTTGCGCACCAGCTTGATCAGCAACTCGACATCGACAGTGGGGCTGGCCAGCGCGCTAATGTGGAAGCCAGCATTGGCCGGCACCGCACTGAACCATGGCGCCAGGTCCCCCTGCAAACGCTGCAGGATCCGCCCGCGGCGGGCGCTGTATATTTCGTGGCAACGGCGGATGTGCTTGCTCAGGTAGCCCTCGTTGATAAACCGCGCCAGTGCCCACTGTTGCAGGGCCGGGCTGTGCAGATCGCTCAGGTGCTTGGCCACGCAGGCGGCGCTCAGTACCGCGGGCGGCAGCACCGCATAGCCGAGGCGCAATTCCGGCAGCAAGGTCTTGGAAAAGGTCCCGACATACGCCACCAGGCCGTGCCGGTCGAGCCGCTGCAGGGCGTCGCTGGTTGGTCCCTGATAGCGGAACTCACAGTCATAGTCGTCTTCGATGATCAGCGCGCCCAGCTCAGCGGCCTTGTCCAGCAAGGCCTGGCGGCGTGCTTCGCTCATCGGCATGCCCAGCGGAAATTGATGCGATGGCGTCACATAGATCAGCCGCGTGCCAGGCTCGATCTGTTCAACGCACAGGCCTTGCTCATCCACCGGCACCGATTGCAGTTGAGCGCCCAAAGCGAGAAACAGCTGGCGCGCCGGTGAATAGCCGGGGTCTTCCATGGCCACTCGACAGCCCGGCTCGACCAGCACCCGGGCGATCAGGTCCAGCGCTTGCTGGGCACCGTTGCAGACCAGGATATCAGCCGCGCTGCAATGCACGCCGCGGGCGTAGGCAATGTGATGGGCGATGGCTTCGCGCAGCTCCGCCAGGCCCTGGGCATGGAATTGCCGTTCGGGGTGGCGCTGGCTGCGGCGCAGGGCGTACTGCATGCAGCTGCGCCATTGGTCGAACGGGAACTGTGCCTTGGTCGAAGCGCCACCGATGAAGTCATAGCGCGACGGGCTGTCCAAACCGGGCCTGGCGAGCACCGTTGCCCGTTGCTGCCAGCGTTGCAGCGACGCGCTGGCCGCCAGTTCGACCACCGCCGTAGGGGTTGCCTGAGGCGCGCGCCGCTGGCTGATGAATGTGCCGCGGCCAACCACGGCGTTGAGCAGGTTGTCGTAGGTCAGGCGCGAATAGGCCTCGGCAACGGTCTTGCGCGACACGCCCAATTGCTCGGCCAGCAAGCGCGTTGGCGGCAGTTGGCTACCCGCCGCAAGGTGGCCGCTGTCGATACCGGCGCGCAGCTGCTGATAGAGCTGATCGGCAAGGCCTTTGCCCCCTTCGAGGCGAATGTGCAGTTCCATGGAGCGTTCCCGAGCGCGTCTGAATGCTCAGGATACCTGCTCTAGCAGACAGTTTCGCGGCCAGGCCAATGCACGTCCGGCAGTGTCTCGAAGCCAGGGCGGGCAAACAGATAGCCCTGGAACAGATTGACGCCCAGGCTGCGCAGTGTCAGGTACTCCTCGACGCGCTCGATACCTTCGGCGATCACCGTGATGTCGAGCTTGCGGCAGATACCGACGATGCCGTCGACAATCGCGCAGCGTGCGCGGCTCTGGTGAATATCGCGGATCAGCTCCATGTCGATCTTGATGATGTCTGGCTGAAACTCTGCCAGCAGACCCAGCCCTGAATAGCCAGCTCCGAAGTCGTCGATCGCGGTCTTGAAGCCAAGCTTCTGGTACTCGAGCACAATGCCGCGCAGGTGCTGCTTGTCGACCATGCTTTCGTTTTCAGTGAATTCGAAGATGATCCGATTGGTAGGGAAGTTGAAGCGCTGAGCAGCATCGAGCGTGGCGCGGATACACGCGGCTGGCTGATACACCGCGTTGGGCAGGAAGTTGATGCTCAGGTAGGTCGGCAGCGCGAGCTTGGTGGCCAGCTCCACCGCCTTGACTCGGCACGACTGGTCGAACTTGTAGCGATTGGCCTGAGTGACCTGGTCGAGGATGCTCTTGGCACCGCTGCCATCGGTGCCGCGGACCAAGGACTCGTAGGCGAATACGGCCGAACTTGACGCGTCGATGATCGGCTGGAATGCCATGCTGATGGCAAACGGCAGCGGTTCGCTGTCACGACAGTGGCGGCACCCAGGGGAAGGGGTTTCGCCGGTGCTGGAAATGTTCATTGCGGGTGCCTCTTGATGGCTGGGTATCAACATCTCGCCAGAGGCAGAAATGGCTTGAACGTGCGGGCCTCTTCCTGAGGTAGACAACTCCGATATACGGTATGACTGCATCAATGTGCGCATGGTATGCAAAAACAGTGGACGCGCGTGGCGAAAACCGACGCATGGCACTTTGGTATTACGGCTGCAGGGTACGTTTCCAGAGCGTTTTTGCGCCACTCTTGAAAACAGATCAAGCGAGTTGATCAGCCCTGCGCGGTCAACGCTTGCTCGACGATTTCGATCCAGTGCCGCACAGGCGTGCGGCCCGCGCCGTCGAGATGGGTCTGACAGCCGATATTGGCAGTGGCGATGATCTGCGGTTTGCCGCTTTCCAGCGCGTCCAGGCGATTATCGCGTAGTTGCCGGGCCAACTCGGGCTGGGTCAGCGAGTAGGTACCTGCCGAGCCACAGCACAGGTGCCCGTCCGGCACGCTGGTGAGGCTGAAGCCCAGCCGTGTCAACACGGCTTCCACCGCACCGCCGAGTTTGAGCGCATGTTGCAGCGTGCAGGGGCAGTGGAACGCCAGCCGTTGTTCGCGGCACAGGCCGAGCTGCTCCAGCGGCTCGTCGCGCACAACCTCCACCAGGTCACGGGCGAGGGCGCTGATGCGGGCGGCTTTGCCGGCGTACAGCGGGTCGTGGGCAAGCAAGTGGCCGTACTCATGGATAAACGCGCCGCAGCCGCTGGCGGTCTGCACAATGGCTTCAGCGCCGGCCTCAACCGCCGGCCACCAGGCATCGATGTTGTTCCGGGCGCGTTGCAAACCCTGCTCTTGGGCGTTCAAGTGATACTCCACCGAACCGCAGCAGCCCGCCGCCGGGCTTGGCTCGACACTGATGCCGAGGCGATCGAGCACGCGTGCGGTGGCGCTGTTGGTGTTGGGTGAGAATGCTGCTTGTACGCAGCCTTCAAGCAAGAGCACGCGACGGTTGTGCCGCGGTGCCGGGCGCAGGCCTGGCGCTGTCACGCTTGCAGGCAATTTGGTTTTTAGACCCGCCGGTAGCAGCGGGCGCAGTACCTGGCCGCTGCGAGTCAGCGCCTGGAACAGGGTTGGCCGTGGCACCACGGCGCGCAGCGCGCCACGTAGCAGGCGTTGACCGAGCGGGCGGGGTACCTGTGCCTCGACCACGGCGCGGCCGATGTCCAGCAGGTCGTGGTATTGCACGCCTGAGGGGCAAGTACTTTCGCAGTTGCGGCATGTCAGGCAGCGGTCCAGATGCAGTTGGGTGCTGGCGGTGACCGGCGCGCCTTCCAGCACTTGCTTGATCAGGTAGATCCGGCCACGTGGCCCATCCAGCTCGTCGCCCAGGAGTTGGTAGGTGGGGCAGGTGGCGGTGCAGAAACCACAGTGCACGCAGGAGCGCAGAATGCGCTCGGCTTCTGCGCCGCGGGCCAGGCCTTGTGCTGCTTCGCTCAGATTGGTCTGCATGATCTGCCCTCACAAGTCTGCATACATACGCCCGGGATTGAAGATGCCCTGGGGGTCGAGCTGCTGTTTGAGAGCTCGGTGGTAGCGCAGCAGCGCTGCGGGCAATGGGGTAAAGCTGTCAGCAACTGCTGAATAGGCCGTGGCGTGCCCTCCGAGGGCAGCGGCCTGGCTGCGGATCTGCGCAGCGGGTGCTGTGGACTTCAGCCAGCGCTGGGCGCCGCTCCAGTCGATCAGCTCGCGCCCAGGCAGGCCGGTGGGGCCTGAGGCAATTGGCAGCGACAGGCGCCAGAGCGGCTGCGAATCGGCAAAGAACGCCAGCCGCTGCTCGCGCAGATCGTCCCAGAAGCGGCTGTCGATCAGCTCGCCGCCGAGGCGCTGAAATGCCGACTGTACCGACCCTTCGCCACCTTCCAGGCGCAGGCAGAGTGCCTCGCCGTCATGGCAGGCTGCGCTGACCGGCAGCGGCTGTTGACCCCATTCAGCGAGCGCACTGAGTGCCAGATGCGCAGGCATGTGCAAGCGCAGGCTGAGGCATTGGCGCGGTCGCGGCAGCACTTTGAGCGAGACTTCGCTGAGCAGCCCAAGGCAGCCGAAGCTGCCGGTGAGCAGGCGTGACAGGTCGTAGCCGGCAACGTTCTTCATCACTTCGCCGCCGAACCGCAGCAACTTGCCGTGGCCGGTGATGACGCGGCTGCCGAGAACATGGTCGCGCACCGCCCCCGCCCAGGGCCTGCGTGGGCCGGAAAGCCCCGCCGCAACCGTGCCGCCCACTGTTGCTGCCGGCCCCAGATGCGGCGGTTCCCAGGGCAGCATCTGCCCAGCTTCAGCCAATACGGCTTCGATTTCAGCCAGTGGCGTCCCGGCGCGCGCGGTCAGGACCAGCTCGGCAGGGTCGTAGCTGACGATGCCGCTATGGCCGCGGGTGTCGATGAGCTCGCCTGCAACGGGGTTGCCGAGCATGGCCTTGCTGTTGCTACCCTGGATGCGCAGTGGCGTATTTGCAGCCAGCGCCTGCTTGACCTGATCAAGCAGATCCTGGCTCAGATCACCGGCAAGGCTCATCAGAAGCGCTCCAGGTCAGGGAAGGGCAGTTGGCCATGGTGTACATGCAGGGCGCCAAATTCGGCGCAGCGCTGCAGGGTCGGAATGTTCTTGCCGGGGTTGAGCAGCCCCCGCGAGTCAAACGCTGCCTTGACTGCGTGAAACAGGGTGATTTCGTCGCTGTTGAACTGCGCGCACATCTGATTGATCTTTTCCCGGCCGACGCCATGCTCGCCGGTAATGCTGCCACCCACCGCCACGCACAGCTCGAGGATCTTGCCGCCGATGGCTTCAGCCCGCTCCAGCTCGCCCGGCACATTGGCGTCAAACAGGATCAGCGGGTGCATATTGCCATCGCCGGCATGAAACACATTGGCCACGCGCAACCCATATTCGGCGGACAACTCAGCGATCGCACTGAGCACCCGCGCCAGCTGGCGGCGGGGAATCGTGCCGTCCATGCAGTAGTAGTCCGCTGAAATCCGCCCCACGGCAGGGAAGGCGTTCTTGCGCCCGGCCCAGAAACGCACCCGCTGCGCCTCGTCGCAGGCCAGTTGCACCTGGCTCGCCCCAGCCTGCTCCAGCACGGCCTGCACCCGCGCGCAGTCCGCTGTTACATCGGCTTCGACGCCATCCAGTTCACACAGCAGAATCGCCGCTGCGTCCACCGGGTAGCCGGCATGGATGAAGTCTTCAGCGGCGCGGATAGCGAGGTTGTCCATCATCTCCAGGCCCGCGGGGATGACCCCCGCGCCGATGATTTCGGCAACCGCGCGGCCAGCGTCCTCGACGCTGTTGAAGCTGGCCAACAGCACCCGCGCCACCTGCGGCTTGGCCAGCAATTTGACGGTGACTTCGGTGACAATGCCGAGCATGCCTTCGGAGCCGGTAAACAGTGCCAGCAAGTCAAAGCCCGGGCTGTCCAGAGCATCACTGCCCAGACTCAGGTGCTCGCCTTCGATGGTGAGGATGTCGACTTTGAGCAGGTTGTGCACGGTAAGGCCGTATTTCAGGCAATGCACACCGCCGGCGTTTTCAGCCACGTTGCCGCCAATCGAACAGGCGATCTGCGACGACGGATCAGGTGCGTAGTAGAGGCCGTACGGCGCTGCGGCCTGAGAGATGGCCAGGTTGCGTACGCCAGGTTGCACCCTGGCATAACGCCCCTGCGGGTTGACCTCAAGGATCTGGTTGAAGCGCGCCATCACCAGCAGGATGCCCTTGCTCAACGGCAAGGCGCCGCCGGACAAACCAGTGCCTGCGCCGCGCGCAACCACCGGCACCCCGCGCTGGTGGCAAATCCTGAGCAGCGTCTGCACCTGCTCCAGCCGCACTGGCAGTACCACCAGCAACGGCAGGGTGCGATAGACCGAGAGGCCATCGCACTCATACGGCTTGAGGTCCTCGCTGCGGTGCAGAATCTCCAGGTCGGGCAGGGCGCTGCGCAGCGCCCCCAGCACCTCGGCCTGGTCGATGGCCGGCAGCCGGCCATCGACGCGTTCATCGTAGAGAATGTTCATCACGCTCCCTCACGACTGCAAGGCTTACTGCGCCAGCTTCCTGATCATCGCCACCGTCAGGTACAAGCGCGGTGCGACACTGGCCAGCTCGATGTACTCGTCATCACCATGCAGCCCGGCACCGACCACACCCATGGTTTCCAGCACTGCAGGCTTCGCGCTGCCCGGCACGTAGGCATATCCGGCGTCGGTGCCAAAGCGCATCGCAATCGGCTCAAGCGTGCGATCGATCTGGCCATACAGCTGGCCGGCGGTTGTGGCCAGAGCGCTTGAGCCTTCATTGCGCGCCAGGGGTGGGCGGCCTTTCTCGAGGGTGACGCTGGTCTGGGTGTCGGCGATCAGCTGCTTTTGTGCGATGCGTTTGGCATCGGCCGCGACGCGATCGCTTTCGCTCAAGTCCGAATAGCGCATGTCGGCTTCGGCCGTGGCCAGGGCAGGAATGATGTTGGCCTTTTCGCCGGCTTTTGCCAGGGTCCAGTTGACCGTGGTGCCTTTGTTGGCATCGCCCAGGTCCTTCAACTGGAGGATCTGATGGGACAATTCAGTCAGTGCGTTGCGGCCTTCTTCAGGTGCAGAACCAGCGTGCGAGGAGCGGCCTTTGACTTCGAGTTTGAGGCGGTTGATACCGTTGGTGGCGACAGTGACGGCGTCCTTGTCTGGCGGCTCGTAGGAGAATACGTAATCATGCTTGCGGGCCAGCTCGGCGATGATCTTTTTGGAGCCGGCGGAGCCCATTTCTTCATCTGGATTGAACAGTATTGTGAGGGTCCGGTAGCCTTTGAATTGCTGGTCCTGCAGCAGCTTGAGCGCGTGCAGGATCATCGCCACGCCGCCTTTGGCATCGGCAACACCGGGGCCGTAGGCGCGTTCGCCTTCGATACGAAACGGCCGCTTGGCCACCGTGCCGGGGCCGAACACGGTGTCGTAGTGGACCATCAGCATGAAGTCTTTACTGCCGGTGCCCTTGAAGGTACCGACGATGTTGTCGCCAACAGAAGGTGTGGCGGGATGGGTTTCAACCTGGGCACCGAGCGCCTTGAGGCGCTTGACCAGTTCCGCGCTGACCTGGCTAAGGCCTGCTTCGGTGCCGGTACCGGTGTCGACCGAGACCAGGCTTTTGAGGGTGTCGAGGTAATGTGCTTGCTCGGCTTGGGCTTGCTTGAGCAGGTCCTGTGGGGTCGGTTCGGCGGCAATGGCCTGGGAGCAGGCCAGGCACAGGGCGAGGGCGGCGGCAAAGGGTGGGCGGGGCATCGGCATTGTTGGTCTCTTTTTATTGGCTTGAACTGTCAGCCTAGACCCTCAGCGCTCTACGGCAAGGCTTTGGCTTGAATAGGTGAGGATTGGCGGTTGATCAAGAAACTGGTGCGCATGGACGATCTGCAGGTATTCGTCACCACCGTCGAGGCCGGCAGCTTCTCGGCGGCGGCGCGGCAACTGGATATTTCCCCGGCCTTGGCCAGCGGTGCGGTGCAGCGCCTGGAGCGCAGCCTGGGTATCCGTTTGTTCGTGCGTTCGACGCGCAAACTGCGCCTGTCCGACGATGGCCAGCGCTACCTGCCGCATGCTCGTCAGGTGCTGGAAGCACTCAGCGAGGGTGAGTTGGCACTGGCTGACGGGCGCGAGGAAATTGCCGGGGCGCTGCGCCTGTCGATGCCTTCCGATCTGGGCCGTAACCTGCTGTTGCCGTGGCTGGATGAGTTTCAGGCGGCGCACCCACGGATCGAACTGCAGCTAAGGCTGAGCGACCAGGTTGCGGACTTTTTCAGTGACCGACTGGATGCGGGGATTCGTTATGGGCAGTTGGCCGACTCCAGCCTGGTGGCGCTGCCGCTGGCGGCGAACAACCGGCGCATCCTCTGCGCAGCACCTGCCTACATCGCCCGGCATGGTGCGCCGCGCACCCCAGAAGATCTCACCCAGCACAACTGCCTGCGCTACATGATGGGCGACCTGACCCATGAACGCTGGAGCTTTCATACCGAGCACGGCGTCAAGGCGGTGATGGTCGCCGGCGATCGCACCAGTGATGATGCCGATGTGGTGCGGCGCTGGGCGGTGGCGGGGCTGGGTGTGGTGTTCAAGTCGCAGCTGGATGTGCGCGCCGACCTCGAGGCCGGGCGCCTGGTCGAGCTGTTCCCGCGGGCCTGGGGGCAGCCGACGCCGTTGCACCTGGTGTGTGCCCACCGGCAGTCATTGACGCCGGTGGTGCAGCAATTGCGCGCATTCCTGTTACAGCGGCTGCAGGCCCTGGGCGATTGATCCAGGTACAGCCGCTGGCTGAGCAAGCCTAGGCGTCGAATCCTTCAAGGACGATCTTGCCCTTGGCCTTGCCGCTCTCGATCAGGGCGTGAGCCCGGCGCAGGTTCTGTGCATTGATCGCACCGAAGTGCTCACCCAAGGTGGTGCGTAACACCCCTTCGTCAACCAGTGCCGCAACTCGATCCAGCAATTGGTGCTGCTTGATCATGTCGGCGGTCTGGTACAGCGAGCGGGTGAACATCAGCTCCCAGTGCAGCGACAACGATTTGCGCTTGAGCGGCACGACGTCAAGGGTTGCCGGGTCGTCGATCAGCGCCAGCCGACCTTGTGGACGCAGGACTTCGATCAGCTGAGCGAAGTGGCGGTCGGTGTGGGTCAGGCTGATGACCATATCGACCTGGCCATCGCCGATCTGAGCAATCTGTGCGGGCAGCGGCTGGCTGTGATCGACCACATGATGCGCGCCCAGGTCCTTGACCCATCGCTGGGTTTCGGCGCGTGAGGCAGTGCCGATCACGGTCAGGTCGGTCAGTTTGCGGGCCAGTTGGGTAAGGATTGAGCCCACCCCACCGCCAGCACCGACGATCAGCAGGGTCTGCCCCTGGCCGCCACCTTCGGCAACGCCCAGGCGGTCGAACAACAGCTCCCAGGCGGTGATCGACGTCAGCGGCAGCGCTGCGGCACTGGCGGCGTCGAGGCTGCGCGGTTTGTGCCCGACAATGCGCTCATCCACCAAGTGAAACTGGCTGTAGCTGCCGGGGCGGTCGATGGCGCCGGCGTAGAAGACCTCATCGCCTGGCTGGAACAAGCTGACGTCGCTGCCGACCTCCCGGACGATACCCACGGCGTCCCAACCGAGTACTTTCGGCTGCGCGGTGCTGCCGCTGCCGGCGCGGACCTTGGTATCGACCGGGTTGACCGAGATGGCCTGCACTTCGACCAGCAGATCGCGGGGCCCAGGGGTGGGCTGCTCAAGCTCGGTGTCGAACAATGCCGCAGGATCGCTGATCGGCAGGCCGTGCTGGGTAAAGACAATGGCTTTCATGGAGGCTGTTCCGCTGGGTTGTGAAGAAGTGCAGCAACCATAGCGGCTGGCAGTGAGGGCACCAAGGCGTGGCGTGCCGAGACTGTTTCGTCGATTTATTGAAAATGACGGATGATTATCAAAGCCGCACAGCAAAAGACCACGTTACGCGGGGCGTAGACGTGGTCCAGTGTTTGTCGCATACAGCAGCGATCAGTTGTCTTGCGACAGGATCGCCTGAGCCAGCTCTTCGTCACTGACCTGCAGGCCAGGGTTGCTTTGACGCGCCTGCTCCAGCGCCGATTCAACGTAAGCGCCACGGATGGCACCGCCGCTGGCCACGAATGCCGACAGCTCGTCACGCGCCGGGATGATCCGTTTGTCATCCTTGAAGGTCGAGTACAGGGAAGCGGATACACCCGCCGAAGTAGCGATATCACGGCCATCGACACGGGCCATTGCCGAGCCAACAGGCAGCAGAACCAACAGCGAAGAAACAACAATCAAACGACGCATGGCGAAACCTCCAGAAGGGTGAAGCCTAGGGGAATGTCTGCATGATAATAAGAGCGGCAATGACTGAAACTAGTTCAATTGGCTGCGCGCGCGCAGTGGTCGACGTACCCGAGCCATGCTCTACTGCTGGGCGAGCTGTTTCATTCAACCCAAGCTGAAGGTCGACCATGTCTGAATACACGCTGCACTGCTTTGGTGAATCCGGCAACGCCTACAAGGTTGCGCTGATGCTTGAATTGACCGGTTGCGATTGGCAAGCGGTGCCGGTCGACTTCTTCAATGGCCAGACCCGAGATGAAGACTGGCGCAGCCAGGTCAATCAGCAGGGCGAAGTGCCAGTGCTTGAACACAACGGCAAAACTTTGACCCAGTCGGCGCTGATTCTCGAGTACCTGGCCGAGCAGACGGGCAAGTTTGGCTGGCACAGTGAAGACGAGCGCCGCGAGATCTGGCGCTGGATGTTGTTCGATAACCACAAATTCACCAGCTATTACGCGACCCTGCGTTTTCTCTACGGTTTGAAAAAGACCGGTGAAACCGAAGTCACGACGTTCTTCCGCGATCGAGCAAAAGCGGCCTATCGCGTGGTCGACCAGCACCTGAGCAGCACGCCCTATATGGTCGGCGGGCGCTTGACCATCGCTGACCTATCGCTGGCCGGCTACGTGTACATGCCTGAAGACACCGGCATGCAGCTGAGTGATTTCCCTCATATCGAAGCCTGGAAACAGCGGATCAAGGCTATGCCCGGCTTCAAGTTGCCCTATGAACTGATGCCGCGCGCCTCGAACCTCTGAGCCGTCGGCGTTGCTCCGCTTGCGCGGGGCAACGCCGGTTTGCCGTCAGTAGCGCAGCTCGAGCCCAACATAGGCGCCGATGCCGTCGCCCGGCCAGAACGACGCCGAATCCTGCCCGCGCACGTTGTAGACGGGGGTAATGGCCGAAACATAAGCTTTGTTGGCCAGGTTTTTCACGTCCAGCGAGACTTTCCAATTGCCCTTGGGCGCCTCGTAACCCACTTTCGCGCCCCAGATCGTGTACGAAGGCGCATACAGCGTGTTGGCGTAGTCCACTGCCGTGCGCGATGCTGACTGCACGTTGACGCCGCTGTACCAGCCGCTGTGGTGCTGGTATTGCAACTCGCCTTGATAGACATGCTTGGGGATGCCTGGCAGCTGGTTGTCGCCGAAGGTATCGTCGTTGCGGTAGTAGAAGTCGTTCAGGGTGTAAACCTGGCGCAGGCGCACCTGATCGCCTTGCGGGTTTTCCCACAGGCGGGTGTTCAGGCCTGCTTCGATGCCCTGGTGAATGGTCGGCGTGGCATTGAATGCGCCGGTGACCGCCGCCGCGCCATTGCTGGCCGGGATGATCTGCACGTTGAGCAACTCGTTGTGAATCCACGAGCGGTACAGCGCCAGGCTGCCGTCGAAGATCCCGTGCGAGCCTTTGATGCCGACCTCGAAGGTGTTGCCTTTCTGTTCCACCAGCGGGCGAATGTACGGCAGGGTCGGGCCGGAGCCTGAGTATTCCCAGGATGCCGGCGGGTCGATACTGCGGCTGAGGTTGGTGAATACCTGCAGGTTGGGGCTGAACTCATAGCGCAAACCGACCCGCGGGGCGACGCTCCAGTTGTCGTAGTCGACATGCTGCGGGAAGTCGGTGCGGTTGGGGTTCACCGCGTAGTCGATGTCGGCCTTGCGTCGCACGTTGACGAACGACACACCGCTGGTCAGCCACAGGCCATCGACCAGGTTGAGGTCATTGCCCAGGGCGATCACCCGGTCGAACGAATTCTGATAGTCGACCTTCTTCAAGCTGACCTTGTCGTCATTGGTCGAATTGACCCCACCGCGCAGGTGTTGGGTCGAGGTGAAGGCAATGCTGCTGCGGCTTTCATGGCCGAACAAGGTGTCGATGCGGTCATAGCCGAGCAGCAGGCCGAGGTCGTGCCAGTCCCAATAGCTGGGGTTGGTCGGGCTGCGCGGGTTATTGGTGTGGCGGTAGTCGTGGTAGGAAAAACCGACGGTCAGCCGGGCATCGTCGTCGAAGGTGTAGGTGGTCTTGCTGCCCAGCCAGATGCTGCCGGGGCGGCGCGCACCAGCACCGCTGCTTTCGGCGGTCGCACTGGCCCGGCGTGGGTTGTGCTTGGCCGCGGCGAGGGTCGTCGCGCTTGGGTCATTGTGGAATTCGTCGCGGTAACGCAGCAATACCCGCGTTTCAAGTTTGGGGCTGAAGCGGTAGCCGGCATTGGCAACGATGCCTGAACTGCGCGACAGGCTATAGTCGCGGTAGCCGTCGTTGCGGTAGTTGTCGGCTTGCAGGTAGTAATCCAGGTCGCCCTCGACCCCGCCATAACTGATGCTCTGCTTCTGGTAACCGTAGCTGCCGGCCTCGCCACGCAGGCGCAGGCCGGGCGCGGTATAGCCACTGTGATTGACGAAGTTGACCGCGCCGCCGAGGGTCAAGGCACCGTACTGGAAGGCGTTGGCGCCGCGCAGGATCTCGGTGTAGTTGACCCCTGCGGCGTTGAGGAACTCATACGGCGTACCGCCCGGACCGGTCAGCGGCAGGCCATCGAAGAGAAACTTGATGCCTTCCCGAAAGTAGCCCGGCGAGGTGTTTGCGCCCGAGCCTCGAATGGAGATCTTGGCCGCATCGTTGCCGCCGGTGGACTGCACGAATACCCCCGGCTGATAGCCAAGGGTGTCCTGCAGGTTACCGGTGCGGCCTTTGGCGACTTCTTCGCTGTCGACCACGCTGGTGCCACCAGGGACCTCTGCCAGTTGGCTACTGGCCGCTTGCGCAGCAGTCTGCTTTGCCCCTTGGACGGTGACGGTACCCAGGGTCCGTTCGGTCTCTGCAGCATACAGTGGGCTGGCCAGGGTGGCGCTAAGGGCTGTGGCCAGGGTGGCGTGGCGGACAGCCACACGCAGTTGATTGGGTTGCAGCACGGGCATTGGGGTAATCCTTGAAGTTCATTAGTTAGTTGCCTCGGCGTTCTATGGGCATAGTCAGGCCTGTCACAAATTGCAGAGCAGGTTTTATGCCAGCTTGGGAAAGACACTGCGGGGCGGGGCGCGCCGTCACACAGTCTTCGATGCGTGAGTGAAAAGCACCTTAATTGTTGCTCGGCTGTCGGCATTCAAACACTCAAGGTTATATGTTAATTACTCGAATCAAGGGGTGATGTGGTCTTTGCGAAACTGCTCTGATGGCCGTGCTTGAGCGCTTATTGGAAAGATGCCGGCAACTGTTGGCTGAGCAACAGAGCGGCAACAGTTTGTGCTGGAGCACAACTAGGCAAGGCGCCTGAAGGCCAGTAAACAGGTACTTTAATAGCTGGCACGACACCTGCAGTACTCACTTTACAAGCATTCAACGGTGGCCCTCGAAACAGCGAGGTGCGGCGGTGATATATATAAAGGGAGTATCAGCATTGCGTGCGAAAGTTCGACTTACCGGTCACCCGCTAGGCAACGCCGCCAGTGTGGCAGTGCTGATGGCGCTGCTCAGCCCCTCGGTATTTGCTGCCGGGGAGTCCACCCTCGGCACAGTTACCGTCACCGGCGCCGCAGCCAGTGGCGCTCAGAAGGATCAGAAGCGCCTGCAGAAGGTTGCCGGCAATACTGCAGTGATCGACAACCGTCAGGTCGAGCAGGGCCGTGCTGCCAATGCCGAAGACGTGCTCGCCCTGCAGCCGGGGGTGTTCGCCCAAGGCACCAGCGGCACCGCCGCGAACAAGATTTCGATCCGCGGTTCCGGGCTCAATACCTTCTATCAAGGCTACGTGCTGGGCACCAAGTTTCTTTTCGACGGCCTGCCGATCACCGGTCCCGGCGGCACCCAGGAAGACTTCCTCGACATGCAGGGCATCGACCACACCGAGGTCTTGTACGGCGGCAACGCCTCTGAGTACGCAGCGCTGTCGCTGGGCGGTGCGATCAATTTCGTCAGTAAGACCGGGCGCACCGACCCGGGTAATTACGCCCGCTTCGAGGTGGGCAGCTACGGTTACCGCAAGCAACAGCTGAGCACCGGTGGCGTAGTCGGCGACAGCGACTATTACATCAACGTGCTGCACAACGAGCGCGACGGCTACCAGGACCAGGCCAACAACGAAGGCCGCGGCCTGGCGGCCAACTTCGGTCATGTGTTCAGCCCCAAGCTGGAAACCCGGCTGTTCGTCAAATACCGCGAGGAGCAACTCACCAACGGCAACACGCTGACCCGCCAACAGCTCAAGCACGACCCGCGCAGCAATAACGCCCCGACCGGGCGGCGCAAGGACGGCACCACCTTCATCGGCAACAAGACCACCTACACCTTCGACGATGGCAACAAACTCGAAGTCGGCGCTTCATACAACAACTACCCCTTGCTCAACGGCTGGCGCTACTCACCCACGCCGCAGGACTGGCGCTCCAAGGACATCAACCTGACCCTGCGCTATTTCCGTACCGGCGATCGCCTGTTCGGCCTGCCCAGCGACAGCAGCATCATCTTCAGCAACACCCGGGCTTCGCTGGCTGACGTCAAGTCGCACAATCGCAGTACCGGCGCGAAAATCCAGGAGACCAACTATACCGGCTCGCGGGACACGGTGCTGACGTTCGGCAACGAGCTGCAATTGACCGATGCGCTGTGGCTGTCCTCGGGCTTGTCGTTCGTCAATATCCGCCGCAAGGCCGAGATCGAAGGCACCACGCTGACCACGGCCAACCCCAGCAACCTGCCGACCCGCGTTGAATATGTCGAAAATGACCTGGCGCCGCGGCTCGGCCTGCGCTATCAGATCAACCCCGAATTGCAGCTGTTCGGTAATGTCAGCCGCAGCATCGACCCGCCGGTGACCTGGCAGTTGGGCAGTACTGGCAACCCGTTTCTCTATGATGTGCGGCCACAGAAAGCCACCACCTTCGAAGTCGGTGTGCGCGGCAGTCATGGCATCTTCGATGGCAGCCTGACCCTGTACCGCTCGTGGGTGCAGGATGAGCTGCTGACTGTGGTGGTGCGCCAGGCCAGCGCCACCCAGGACCAACTGACGGCGACCTCGAACGCCAGCCCGACGATTCACCAAGGCATCGAAGCCGGCCTCAATGCGCTGCTCTGGACCGGTGCCAGCGGCGACACCCTCGACCTGCGCCAGGCTTACACCCTCAACGACTTCAAGTACCGCGACGACGACACCTTCGGCGGCAACGAACTGCCAAGCCTGCCGCGCCAGGTTTACCAGGCTGAACTGGCCTACCGCCAGGCCAGCGGTTTCTACGCCTCGCTCAACCTGCGCGCAGCCTCCAGCTATTACATCGATTACGCCAACACCTGGCAGGCGCCGTCGTACCTGCTGTGGGGGGCCAAGGTCGGCTTCCAGGCGCCGAGCCGCAAGTGGGAAGTGTTTGCTGACCTGCGCAACCTCACCGACCAGCGCTACGCCAGTGCGGCCAACACCGCCTACAACGCCAACGGTCGCGATTCTGCCAATTTTTATCCGGGTGATGCGTTCTCAGTCACCACCGGCGTAGCGGTGCGCTTCTGATGGCGGCTGCCCAAAGGCACGTGCTGACGCCGATGCTGCTGGCCAGCGCGCTGCTGTTCGGCGGCTGCTCGCCACCCGCGCCGCCGCACACGGCAAGCAGCCTCAAAGGCGAGGCGGTGACCGCCGTCAACGGCATCATGCGCTACCCGGCGAGTGATTTTGTCGAGCAGCGTGAGGGCCTGCGCGGTGGCACCTTGCGCGTGTCTGCCGCCACCGATTCGGGCAGCTTCGACATCCACGGCTTGTCCCACGGCAACATGCAGTGGTTGGGGCGGATCCTGTTCGATTGCCTGGTCTATCAGGCCGAAGACGGCACGCTGACGCCCTGGCTGGCGAAAGGCTGGGATATCAGTGCCGATGGCCTGACCTATACCTTTCACCTGCGCGATGACGTCACCTTCAGCGACGGCGCGCGGTTCGATGCCGAGACGGTGCGGCTGAACCTTGAGCACATGCGTGACCCGGCGACCAAATCTCCACTGGCGGCCGCTTATATTGCGCCTTACCTCAAGGGCCGGGTGATCGACGAGTTCACCTTCGAGGCGACCCTGCGCGAGCCTTACGCGCCGTTCCTCGACGTGCTCTCGCAGGCATGGCTGGGCATGATTTCGCCGAAGCAGATCCTGGAGGCGCCTCGTAGCATCGCGAGCCGGCCGATCGGCAGCGGGCCGTTCGTGCTCGACAGCTACGTGCGCGATCAAGGCGCGGTGTTCAGCCGTCGCGCTGGCTATGATTGGTCGCCGGCGGCCATCAAACATCAGGGCGAGGCTTATCTGGATCGGCTCGAACTGAGCTATGTGCCCGAGGCGATGATCCGCTACACCGCACTGGAAGCCGGCGACAGCGACATGGCCCTCGACGCACCGCCGCAGAACGCCGCTGCGATCCGCGCCAACCCGCAATTGACCCTGCGCAGCCGGATCCGCAAAGGCAATCCTGCGCGCAGCATCACCTTCAATGTCGAGCGGGTGCCGTTTGACGATGTGCGGGTGCGCCAGGCCATGGCCAAAGCCATCGACCGCGACGGCCTGGCATGGATATCGGGCTTTGGCGAATTTCTCGCCAAGGGCGACTATCTCGCCGTGAATACCCCAGGCTACGACCCGGTCGCGCAGGACGCACTGGCGTTCGATCCGGCCGCAGCCAATCGCCTGCTGGATGCGGCCGGCTGGACCGAGCGCGCTGCCGATGGCGTACGCATGCGCAACGGCCAGCGCCTGCAAGCGACCTTGCTCACCTATGACAACCCGGCGTTTCCGGCCAACGTTGCAGTGGCGGTACAAGCCGATTTGCGCAAGATCGGCTTTGCCATGGCCATCGAAGTACTGCCGCTGACGCGTGTCATGCAGCTGCGCTACGCCGGTGAGTTCGATGCCATCGGTGGCGGCTACTGGCACACCAATACGGCTGACGGCCTGTACATCCTCTACCACAGCAATGCCATTCCCAGCGCGCGTTTGATTGGTCAGAACGTTGGCCATTTTCGTGATGCGCAACTGGACCAATACCTGGGCGAGGCGCGCCGCAGCACCGACCCGCAGCGGCGTCGCGAGCTCTATCGGCTGGCCCAGCAACGGCTCGGCGAGACCGTGCCGGCAGTGCCGTCGGTAGAAAGCCAGATGCTGCTGGCCTACCGCAAGGCCGTCGCCGGCGTGCTGTTCGACGGCTCGCACAATGTCCCTCTGTTCACCAGCGTGTGGCTGGCCAAGGAGCAACCATGAAGTTAGTGGCGACGGTACTGCGCCGCCTGCGCGATGGTGTGATTGTGCTGTGGGCGGCAGCCAGCCTGACTTTTCTGGGCATGCAGCACAGTGGCGGTGATACCGCGCTGGCGATTGTCGGCGGCCCGGATGCAATGCCCAGCGCCGAGCTGCTGGCCCAGGTGCGCGCCGAGTACGGCCTTGATCAGCCGCTGTGGCGGCAGTACCTGAGCTACCTGGGACGCCTTGCTCAGGGTGATCTTGGCGAGTCGTACCGCTTGCGTATCCCGGTGGTGCAGGCGATCGGCGAGCAACTCGGTGCGACCTTGGCCCTGGCCAGCACTGCCGCGTTGCTGGCGGTAGTGCTGGCTCTGGCGTCGGCGCTGCTCACCGCCAACCGCGGGCGGCGCTTGCGGGCGCTGGTATCGGGGGTCGAGCTGGTGCTCTCGGCGGTACCCAATTTCGTCATCGGGACGGTGCTGCTGCTGGCCTTTAGTTTCTATTTCCACTTGCTGCCGCCGTCCGGCTCGGCCGGCTGGCAGTCGCTGCTGCTGCCCAGTCTGGCGCTGGGTCTGCCCATCGCTGCGCTGCTGGCGCAGGTGCTGCGCCAGTCACTGGAACAGGTGCTCGAGCAACCCTTCATCACTCAGGCACGCGCCCGCGGTATGTCCGATACCGGCGTGCGCCTGCGCCATGCCTTGCGCCACGCGCTGGTGCCGTTGGTGACGCTGGCCGGATATGTATTCGCCAGCCTGCTCGGCGGGGCGGTGGTGCTCGAGCTGCTGTTTGGCCGCCAGGGCATCGGCCGCTTGATGCTCGACGCGACTGCCAACAAGGACGTACCGCTGGTGCTCGGCGTGACCTTGCTGGCTGCTGCCATCTACGTGCTGGTCAATCTGCTGGTGGACCTGTTGACCCAGGCCATCGACCCGCGCACTGCCCACCATTGAATCTGCGAAAGGAACCGTCATGAGTCACCCATCGAACACTGCAATCACCGATGCCGAACTGGACGCGCGGTTCGCCCCGATCTACACCCGCATCGGCGCCGGCGCTGTTGAACGCGAGCAGCAACGAGCCCTTGCCCATGAGCCAGTGGCCTGGTTGCGCGCAGCGGGGTTTGGCGCGCTCAGGGTCCCGCACGTCCACGGCGGGCTGGGCGCCTCGCTGCCGCAGTTGCTGCGCCAGCTGGTGCGCCTGGGACAGGCTGATTCGAATCTGCCGCAGATCTTTCGCGCGCACTTTGGCTTCGTCGAAGGTCGCCTGTCGGCAGCCGATGCTGATTCGCAGCAGTACTGGTTTGCCCGCGTTGCCGCCGGTGAGCTGTGGGGTGCGGCCATGGCCGAGCGCACTGACAGCACCAGCAACACGGTGCAATTGAGCGACAGCGGGGAGGGCGGCTATCGCCTCGATGGCGAAAAGTATTACTGCACCGGCACGCTCTACGCGGACTGGGTTGCAGCCGTGGCCAACCATGGCGACGACTTCGTCAGCCTGGCGGTGCCGACCCGCGCGGCCGGGGTTGAAGTGGTCGATGACTGGGACGGCTTTGGCCAGCGCCTGACCGGCAGCGGCACCACCCGCTTCAACCAGGTTGCCGTCCCCGAACGGCACATTCTGCGTCGTTTTGCCAAGCGCGAACTGCGCGCCGAATCGTACCTGACGGCGTTCTACCAGGCCGTTCACCTGGCCACCCTGGCAGGCATCGCCCGGGCTGTCCTGGCGGATGCCGTGGGCTTTGTACAGGGCCGCACCCGCGCGTTCGGCTTGCCCGGCCAGTCGCGACCGGCTGACGACCCACTGGTGCAGCAAGTGGTCGGGCGCCTGTCGAGCCTGGCCTTCAGTGCCGAGGCGCAGGTTGGCGCGGTTGCCCAGAGCCTGCAGGCTGCATCTGCAGCCGGCCAGCTCGGCGCGGTGCCGGAGCAGCTCTACACCGATGCCGAAGTGCACGCCTTCCAGGCGCAACAGATCGTTTTGCCGCAAGTACTTGAGGCGACCAGCTTGCTGTTCGAAGTCGGCGGCGCTTCGGCCACCAGCAACCAGCGTCGGCTCGACCGCCACTGGCGCAACGCGCGCACCCTGGCATCGCACAATCCAGCGATCTATCGCGAGCAGGCGCTGGGCAACTACTACCTCAACGGCATCAGCCCGGCTGCCGCCTGGCGGGCCAAACAGTCGGCAGCCAGTGACGTGCAGCCCACCTTCGATGAAGCCAGCGCTGTCTGAACAGGAGCAACCCCATGACGCAAGCAAAACAGATGAGCCTGGGCATGAACATTCTCGGCTTTGGCTCACACTCCGGCGCCTGGCGTCAGGGCGAGGCTGCGCTGAATGCCTATATCGACGTCGACTATTACCGCAACATCGCGCGCATCTCCGAACGTGGCTGCCTTGACGCGATCTTTCTCGCCGATGGCCCGGCATTGCCACCGGATGTCGCCAGCCACCCGGGCGGGCGCCTGGAGCCGACCCTGCTGCTTACCGCCGTGGCGGCGGCCACCGAACATATTGGCGTCATCGCCACCTGTTCCAGTACCTACAACGAGCCGTTCAACCTGGCCCGGCGGATCGCCTCGCTGGATCACATCAGCGGCGGCCGTGCCGCTTGGAACGTGGTCACCAACGCCGGCGATGCCGCCGCGCAAAACTTCGGCCTCAGCGGCGCGCCGCTGCATGTCGACCGCTATGGCCGTGCCGAGGAGTTCGTCGATGTAACCCTCAAGCTGTGGGATAGCTGGGAGGACGACGCGATCATCGGCGACCGCGCCACAGGCCGCTTTGCCGACCCGAGCAAAGTGCACACGGTGGACTTCAAGGGCGAGCACTTCCAGGTCAAGGGCCCGCTCAACCTGCCACGCTCGCCGCAAGGCCGGCCAGTGCTGGTCCAGGCCGGTTCGTCCGAAGGCGGCAAAGCGCTTGGCTCACGTTACGCCGATGCGATCTTCACCACCCAGACCACCTTGCCCGACGGCCTGGTCTTTTATCGCGAGATGAAACAACGCGCCCAAGCCTGGGGCCGCGACCCGCAGCACTTGAAGATCATGCCCGGGCTGTCGACGGTAATCGGCAGCACCGAGGCCGAGGCCCACGCGCGCTTCGACCAGCTCAACGCCTGGCACGGTGAGCACGGCTTGCTGCAGCAGGTGGCCGGGCGGATCGGCATTGATGCCCGCGAACTGGACCCGGACGCGCCGCTGCCCTGGGCGCAAATCGGCGCTGTAGCGGACTTCGAGCGCGGCTCGCATGGGTTTCTCGAGGCGCAACTGAACCTGGCCCGGCGCGAGAACCTGACCATCCGCCAGCTGTCGCGGCGGATTCTGGTGGGCCACCGGTTGGCCGTCGGCACGCCCGAGCAGGTTGCCGACACCTTGGCCGAATGGTTCCTGGCTGGCGCCGGCGACGGCTTCAACATCATGCCGGACATGTTCCCGTCAGGCGCGCAGGTGTTCGTCGAAGAGGTAGTTCCGCTACTGCAGAAGCGTGGTTTGTTCCGCCGCGAATACCAGGGCCGCACCTTGCGCGATCACCTCGGCTTGCCCAAGGCCGTCAACCAGTACACCCAGGCTAATAGCGCGGGCCTCGCGCGGCTGGCCTGAGACCATCGCCTTCAGTCATTTATCGAAAAGGATCACATCATGCAGTATCGCCGCCTGGGCCATACCGACCTCAACGTCAGCCTGCTCAGCCTTGGCTCGATGACCTGGGGCCACCAGAACACCGAGCAGGATGCCCACCAGCAACTGGACGCCGCCATCGCCGCCGGGATCAATCTGATCGATACCGCCGAGATGTACCCAACGCCGACCCGGGCCGAAACCTGGACCACCACGGAGCGCTTCATCGGCAGTTGGCTTGCTGCACGCGGTAACCGCGACAAACTGGTGCTGGCAAGCAAGATTGCCGGGCCGTCGCGTGATCCTGCCGGGCAGACGCACATTCGTGACGGCCTCTCGCACCATGATCGGCGCAATATCGTTGCCGCGCTGGATGGCAGTCTCAAACGCCTGCGCACCGACTATCTGGACCTGTATCAGTTGCACTGGCCGGACCGCACCACCAACTTCTTCGGCGCGCGTGAATACCCCTACGTGGATGACCACCCAGACAGCGCTGCAATCGCTGAAACCCTGGCGGTGCTCGACGAACAGGTCAAAGCCGGAAAGGTCCGCCATATCGGCGTTTCCAACGAAACGCCGTGGGGCGTGGCGCAGTTCCTGCGGCACAGCGAACAACGCGATTTGCCGCGCATTGCCAGCATCCAGAACCCGTACAGCTTGCTCAACCGCCTGTATGAGAACGGCTTGTCGGAGTTCAGCCACCGTGACGGCGTGAGCTTGCTGGCGTATTCACCGCTGGCGTTCGGCACGCTGACCGGCAAATACCTCGATGGCGCACGCCCCGAAGGCGCTCGCCTGTCGTCGGTGTACCGCACCTTCAACCGCTACGACAGCAGTGAAGCCAACAGCGCCATCGCCAGCTATGTGCAGATCGCCGCCAAGCGAGGTTTGAGCCCAGCGCAGCTGGCGCTGGCCTTCGTCATCCGTCAGCCGTTCGTAGCCAGTGCCATTACTGGCCAGACCAGCCTGGCGCAGTTGCACGACAACCTCGGTGCGCTGGAGCTGCAACTGGATGACGAACTGCTGGCCGAGATTCAGGCTGTGCATCGGTGTACGCCAAATCCGGCGCCTTGAGCCAGGAGGTTGCATGAACGCGATCATTCCCGCTGCCCAGGTGCCGACGCTGGCAACCAGTGCGCGACTGTCGCGCTGGCGCCCTGCGCGGCCAGGGTTGTGCCTGGCCTGGGCGACCATCGGCTTGCTGTTGCTGGCGGTGGCACTGCCTGGTTGGCTGGCGCCGGCCGATCCTTTGCTGGCTGATGCGCGACTGGCTTATCAACCGCCCAGCAGCCAGTTCTGGCTGGGTACCGATGAGAATGGTCGAGACGTGCTTAGCCGTGTTATTCACGGGGCGCGTGCATCCCTGCTTATCGGTTTCACCGCAACCCTGCTCGGGCTGGGCCTGGGCACCTTGCTAGGATTGCTTGCCGGCCTCGCACCGCGCTGGCTGGATAACCTGCTGATGCGCGCGGTGGATGTGCTGCTGGCATTTCCCGACCTGCTGCTGGCGCTGGTGGTGATCACGCTGTTTGGTCAGGGCACGACCAACTTGATCATTGCCGTCGGCATCGCCGCAGTGCCGCGCTATGCCCGGCTGGTGCGCGCGCAGACCATGAGCATCCGCCATGCCAGCTTCGTCGAGGCGGCACTGACCCTGGGTCGGCGGCCGCTGGCTGTGGTGTTTGCCCATGTCCTGCCCAATGCGGTGCAACCGGTCCTGATCCTCGCCTGCATCGGCCTTGGCGGGGCTATCACCGCCGCTGCCGCGCTGAGTTTTCTCGGTTTTGGCGCTCCGCCACCGGCACCCGAGTGGGGCGCAAGTATGGCAGTGGCACGCAATTTCATGGCCAACGCGCCCTGGCTGATGGCCTGGCCGGCGCTGGCAATTACCTTGACTGTGATTTCCATCAGCGCCATCGGCCGAGACTGGCTACGGCGCAGTGAGGGCAAAGGCCTATGAGTGGCTTGAATACGGCGTCGGCACTGGTCGACATCCGCGACCTGCGAGTGAGCTTCAACGGTGTAGCGGTGGTACACGGAGTCGATCTGCAGGTGCGCGCGGGGCAGTGCGTGGCGTTGGTTGGCGAGTCGGGCTCGGGCAAGAGCGTCACCGCCCGCAGCCTGGTCGGCCTGGCGGGCCCCGGCGCGCAGGTGCAGGCGCAACGGCTGGAGTTTGCCGGGCGCGACCTGCGTGTATTCGACCAGGCTGACTATCAACGCCTGCGCGGCGCGCAGATCGGTTTCATCATGCAGGACGCACTGGGTTCGCTCGACCCGTTGCGGCGGGTGGGTGGCGAAATCGAAGAGGCACTGCTGCTGCACTCTGACCTGGGCGCGGAGGCACGTCGTTTGCGGGTGCTGCAGTTGCTCGCCGAGGTCGGCGTGCCTGAGCCGCAGGTGCGCGCTCAGCAGTATTCGTGGCAGTTGTCGGGTGGCCTGCGTCAGCGCGCGTTGATCGCCTCGGCGATGGCCTGCCGGCCGCGCCTGCTGATCGCTGATGAGCCGACCACGGCGCTTGACGCGACCGTGCAGGCACAGATTCTGCGCCTGCTTGAACAACTGCGCGATGAGCAGAACAGCTTGTTGATGGTCAGCCATGATCTGGCAGTGGTGGCACGGTTGGCCGATTGGGTGGTGGTGATGCGCGGCGGACATATAGTGGAGCAGGGCAGTGCCGAACAGATTCTGCAGGACCCGCAAGACCCTTACACCCAGCGCCTGCTCAGCGCCGCGCGTGCCGTCCACTTGCAGCGCCCAACGCAGCCTGCGCTGGCGTTGGTTGAGCCCAGTGCGAGCAGCATTGAACAGCCGGTATTGCTTGCTGCAAGCGGGCTGGGCAAATCCTTTGCCGGCCCCGACGGCAGCGTCCGCCAGGTGTTGAGCGAGGTATCGTTGCAGCTGCGCGCCGGGCAAACCCTGGGTGTGGTCGGTGAGTCCGGTTCTGGCAAAAGCACCCTGGGGCGCATCTTGCTCGGCCTGGAACAACCCGACCAGGGCCGGGTCGAGTTCGCCGGTAGCGACTGGTTGGCGCTCGGCGCCGAGCAGAAGCGGCGGGCGCGGCAGGGCATCCAGGTAGTGTTCCAGGACCCGCTGGCTTCGTTCGACCCTCGCTACAGCGTACTGCGCGTACTCAGCGAAGCGCTTGCGCTGGCCGGGGTGCCGCGCTCCTTGCAGCGGGCCGAGGCGGTGGCGTTGCTGGAGCGCGTGCAGTTGCCTGCCAGCGTGCTTGATCGGCGCCCGCTGGAGCTGTCCGGAGGCCAGCGTCAGCGCATTGCCATTGCCCGTGCACTGGCGATGAAACCGCGCCTGTTGATCTGCGACGAACCGGTGTCGGCGTTGGACGTGTCGGTACAGGCTCGCATCCTCGCCTTGCTGGCTGAACTCAAGGCCGAGCTGAACCTGGCCTGCCTGTTCATTTCCCATGATCTGGGTGTGGTCGAGCAGGTCAGCGATCATGTGCTGGTGATGCAAGCAGGCAGGGTGGTTGAGCAGGGTAGCGCCGCTCAGGTGTTGGGCCAGCCGCGCCATGCCTATACCCGGGCGCTGCTGGATGCGGTGCCGACGTTGCCACCTGCGCAGCCACTGTGGGTGCGCCGCCTCGCGGTATAAAGCTCAGCGCGCGAGTGCTGGGTTAGGTTTGTAAAAAAGGAACAGCCTGGTCTCGGCAGTCTTGCGGTAAGCCCTGGCCCAGGCTGGCCGCGCCGAGCGGTCGTGGAAATACAGGGCGCCATTGGTAGGGTCCTTGAGCTGCTGGTTGAGCGCCTTGCGGGCAATTTCCTTGGCAATGTCGTAGCGGTCCTTTTCCTCGACCTGGTCAGGGCGCCCGTCGCACCACCAGGAAAACTGGCAACTCTTGCTTTCGACCCCCTGCTTGACCACGCCGCAGATGGTGTCAGGGAAACCGTCCTGGCCGAGGCGATTGAGCACCACGCTGGCGACTGCGCTCATGTCCTTGGCATCGGCCTGTTTGGCCTCCCAGTAGATGGTGCGGGCCAGGCAGGTGATGCTGTCGTCCATCGGCGCCTGGCCACTGGGATCGACCGCCATGACCTCGCCTGAAGTCAGTGCCTCGTTTTTTTTCGGCGGCGGTGCGTCGTTGACGACCTTCTTCTCGAGCGCTTCGGCCTTGTCTTCGGCGACCGCGGCGGTGGGTGCATCGGCGGCAAGGGTGGGGCCTGCGAGCAGGGCCATGAACAAAGCAAAAATGATCGCTGACGCGCGCATGACGAGCCTCGCAGGTGGGTGCTGGAGGTCAGTCTAGCTGCCGCTGCGTTGGGCTGCCGCAACCTCAACTGCGGGCTGCAGAGGAACCGCTTCGTGCTGGGAGGCGGCGGGATGCGGCGCAATCATTGTTGTTCGGCCGCTCGCGAAGGAGTCGGCTGCACTTGAAGGGAAGCCGCCTGATGAGCATCAATATCGAAATCCTCTACTACCGAAACTTCAATTTCGATGGCAAGTTTCACTTGCGCTGTATCGGTCCAGACCTGCACAAGATCAAGCGTATTCGTTACGTGCTACGCGTGATCAACGCGCGAGGGCCCAAGCGACTGGACTCCTCCACCTCAAGCTCCCAGGTTGACAGCGGGCTGCTGGTTGACCATGGCTGTCCGGCCATTCTAGGCACCGATCTGAGGCACGGCCGCTTCGAGATAACCGCAAGCATCATCCTGACCGACGAGCAGATCATCCAGCTTGACCTGCCCTCCGATGCTGATGCCACCATCACTTGGCCAACAATGGTCATCGAGATCCAGCCCGAAGAAACCGAACGGCGTATCCTGGATCGGGTCCCGCTGACGGGAGCCTCGTTACGCGTCAAACGTTCTGCAGCGTCGCCTGAATCTGGGCCCAGGCCTGTTTACGACCCACTGCTGCCCGTGTTCAGCGGACTGCCCGACGGCGCTGCCGACAAGGCTCTGCCGGTGCTGCTGGTCAAGTTCGGCAAGGACGGTTTTGCCTCCTTCGTTGCCGATCTTGAGCCGGACAGCCGCTCGAGGCTGGTCCGTCTGTGGCCGAACCTCAAGCAGGTCATCCAGCTGCAGCCGGTGCTGAGCGCTGAAGAGCATGACGACGACGCGCTTGCAGTGCTGCGCGATTACTACCTGCTCGCACAGCCAGCAAGCATGTTCAGCGATACCTTCATCGCGCTGCTACGAACCCTGGCGGCGCTGGACTACGTCGAGTCGCTATCCTTCCCGCCCGCCGAGCAGGAACCCGGCAACCTCATTGCCGCTGCGCTCGCTGCGCTAGTGGCGACACTGATCACGGGTGCGGCGGTGGTAGCGGGTGATGACGCTCACGACGATTCGCAACCGACGCCGGACTTCGATGCGCTGCAGACTTACCTGGATGCACCGACCGCCTCGCACAAAGGGATGAACATCCGCAACGTCTGGAGCAAACAGGTGACCGGCAAGGGCACCCGCGTGCACTTTTCCGATGCGGGCTTGTTCGCCAGGCATGAGGACCTGCGCGGGACTGAACGGCTACACGTGATCAGCGACCAACCCAACGCCGACCCGGCCCACGGTACCGCATCGGTGGGCCTGCTGTTTGCCCAGGCCAATTCGTTCGGCATGAACGGGATCTGCCATGATTGTGAGCTATACCTGTACGACAATCGGGCCATCGACCACCGCAAATACCCCCGCACGCCCGCGGACCTGCTGCGCCAGGTACGCGCAGGCGACATCGTCGCCATCAACAGGCAAAGCGCCAGCATCCATGTACTCAGCACCTATTTGCCGTCGCTGCACGAGCGCGACTGGTGGGATGTGTGCGAGGCGCTGACCGCGCGCGGCGCGGTCGTGGTCAATGCCGCCGCCAATGGCAGCAATCAGTCCCTGGCGGACAAGGGTACGACGTGGGGGCACGGTGTCGATCTAGGCCAATGGCCTTACTTCGACGACCATGGCGATGCCTCGACCATTTTGGTAGGGGCCTGCCAGTCGTGGGACGGCAAGCCTCATCAGTACTCCAATTACGGCTACCGCTATCGAATGCTCAACGCGTGGGGTGATAGTGTCGCCACACTGGGCTACGGCAACCTACAGGACAAAAAAGGTGATGACCGAGACTACACCAACAGCTACGGTGGCACCTCCAGCGCAACCCCTTTGGTGGCGGGTGCCCTGAGCCTGATTCAGTCCTACGCCATGCGCCAGCATCATGTTTATCTGAATGCCGACCAGATGCATTTGCTGGTGATGGCGACAGGTTATCAAGACGCGACCTTGCCTCTGACCGACGTCCTACCGATGGGCAGTAGGCCGAACGTGGAAGCCGCGTTGGCGTTGCTCGACCGCCTGCTCGGCGGCGGCAGTTTCCGCGCCCACGACGAGCTGTAGCGGTTCGGATCAGCTATGGTCCGGGCTGGGTGATGGGCCAGACGCAGCAGTCAGACTCTGAACTGGTCCATCAATGCTTGCTGCTGGTTGGCCAGTTGATTGAGCGACTGGCTGACCCGCGCCGACTCGTTGGCCTGGCTTGACAGCGACTCGGTTACATCGCGAATGGTCGCGACGTTACTGTTTATCTCTTCCGCCACTGCGCTCTGCTCTTCGGCAGCGGATGCAATCTGCAGGTTCATGTCGGTGATCACCGTGACTGCCTGACCGATCCGTTGCAGCGCAGTGACCGCCTGACCGACTTGCTCGACGCCGCCCTGGGCCTGGCGGTGGCTGCTGTCCATGGCGTCGACTACTTCACGCGTGCCAGCTTGCAGCGCCTCGATCACCTGGCGAGTTTCTTCGACCGATTCCTGTGTGCGCCGGGCCAGATTGCGCACTTCATCAGCGACGACGGCGAAGCCGCGCCCGGCTTCGCCGGCGCGGGCTGCTTCGATCGCCGCGTTTAGGGCGAGCAAGTTGGTCTGTTCGGCGATCGAACGAATCACCTCGAGCACCGAGCCGATTTTTTCGCTGTTGCCGGCCAGCCCTTCGACCTGGGCCATGGCACTGCTCATGTTGGCCGCCAGGCTGTCGATGCTGTCGGTAGTCTGGCCGATCACGGCCAGGCCTTCACGGGTGGCCAGGTCAGCTTCGCGGGCGGCCTGAGCAGCTTGCGCTGCGCTGCGCGCGACGTCCTGCGCGGTAGCACTCATCTCATGCGAGGCCGTGGCGGCCTGGTCGACCTGGCGGTACTGCTGCTCCATACCGGCGCTGGTCTGGCTGGCAATCGCAGCAGACTGGTCAGCTGTACCGCGGGCGGCCTGCACCGAGCGTTTGACGTCAGCGATGGTGGGCTGCAGCTTGTCGAGGAAGCGGTTGAACCAACCAGCCAGTTCACCGAGTTCATCACGCTTGTCGTACTGCAGGCGACGGGTCAGGTCGCCTTCACCACTGGCGATGTCCTTGAGCATCGCTGCCACGCCCAGGATCGGCCGGGTGACGCCTCGCGCCATTAGCCAGACCAAGAGCAAGCCGGCCAAGGCGGCGCCCAGGCCCAGCCCCAGCTCAAGCAAGGTGCCGCTGGTATTGAGTGCGTCGAGCTCGTTCTTCAGCGCTTCGGCAGGGCCGGTCAGGGCGCTTTGCGGCACGTCGAGCAATACGCCCCACGGCTTGCTGCCGGGAATCGGCTGAAACGCTGCCAGCACTTTCAAACGCTGTTCGGCGTGAACAATCTGCAATTTGCCGTCCGCCAGCTTGCGCACCAACTCGGCGCCTTGCGCGGTATCGACCTGGTCGAAACGCTGGGCCAGCTTGCTTGAGTCGGCGCTGTAGCCTGCGAGCAGGCCGACCGGGCTGAGGATGCCGACCGTGGTCTGGCCTTGATAAAGGCCGCGGCTGGCTTCTTCGCTCATGGCCTGCAAGCTGCTCAGGTTGATGTCCACCGACAGCGTGGCAATCACCTTGCCCTTGACCGACAGCGGGAAGACGATGCTCGTCATCAACACCTGCTGGCCGTCGATGGCATAGAAATACGGCTCGACTACGCAGACCTTGCCGGTGCTGCGCGGGCATACCCACCAGGTGTTGGCCGGTTGCCCGCTGGGGCCGGTTTCGATGTTGGCCATGTCCAGTTCAGGCAAGGCCATGGAGGTCAGTTTGCCGGCCTGCGGTTGCGACCAATACAAGGCAAAACGGCCAGTTTCGTTGCTGCCCAACTCGTGCTGATTGGTGAACAGGCTGTCCTTGCCATCCAGCGCGTCAGGCTCGAACACCAGCGACAGGCCTAGCAGCTCAGGGTTGGCCAGCAGGGCGCTGCGCACTTGTGCGGTCATGTCTTCGCGCAGGTCAAAGGCGTCCAGATAGCGTTTTTCCGCCTGCTCGCGCAAAAACAGCACCTGCCGAGCAAAACCTGCGCCGTACTGGTAGGCGTCCATGAACTGGCGGCGAATGTTCAGCGCCTGTACTTCACCCTGCGATTCGATGCGGGCTTGAGCTGAGTCGGAGAGCATCTTCATGCTGCTAGCCTTTACCAAATCGGAGCTGTGGTCCATGCGGTACAGGGACAGACCGACCAGTAGCGTGACGATGGCGGCCAGGCACAAGCCGGCGAGCAGGGTGATCTTCCACTGGATAGACAGTTGTCGCAGAGGCATTTTGGGAAAGTCCCTTGTATTAGGTCTGCACTCTGTGTCGGCGACCACAGGATTTTCTTTATTCAAACGTTCAATTGAATTCGGCCTTGGCCGATTTGACATCTGTCGACTCGCCCTTCAGAGTGTGCGCCCTTCGCATTGCACCCCTCTGGACCGGCCGCTGCCTGTGTGCAGCCTGACGCCGGTGCCAATGCTTTCCGTCTGTCGTAACGAGGTAGTCCACACCATGAATGCAGTCATTGCCGCGGTCGGCATCATGCTGATATTGAGCCTGTCCCGCGTGCATGTGGTGATCGCATTGATCATCGGTGCGCTGACCGGCGGCCTGGTCGGCGGCCTGGGTATCGAGGGCACGTTGAAGGCCTTCAATGGTGGGCTGGGCGGCGGCGCCACGGTCGCGTTGTCCTACGCGCTGCTTGGCGCATTTGCCGTAGCCATTGCCAAATCGGGCCTGGCTCACGCGCTGGCAGATCGGGCCTTGAATATGATCGAGCGCCAGGGCCATAGCGAAGGTGGCAAGGTCAAATGGTTGCTGATCGGCCTGATGCTGGTGGTGGCCGTGTCGTCGCAGAACATACTGCCCATTCACATTGCCTTCATCCCCCTGTTGGTGCCGCCGCTGTTGTATGTGCTGACCCGACTGCGCATCGATCGGCGGCTGATTGCCTGCGTGATCACCTTTGGCCTGATCACGCCGTACATGTTCCTGCCGGTTGGCTTTGGCAACATCTTCCTCAATCAAATCCTGCTGGCCAATGTCAGCCGCGCCGGGGTCGACGTCAGCGCGGTCAACGTTACCCAGGCGATGGCCATTCCTGCGGCCGGCATGCTCGCCGGGCTGCTCCTGGCAGTGTTCGTCAGCTACCGCAAGAAACGCGACTATGACCTGGCGAAAATCGAGCAGGTCGAGCAGGTCAGTGTCAGCTACAACCCCTTGACGCTGATGGTCGCTGGCCTGGCGATCGCAGCAGCGTTCATCATTCAGCTGTGGCTGGATTCGATGATCATCGGCGCCATGGTCGGTTTTCTGATCTTTTCGCTGTCGGGCATCGTGCGCTGGAAAGACACTGATGATCTGTTTACCGAAGGCATGAAGATGATGGCCATGATCGGCTTCATCATGATTGCCGCCTCGGGCTTTGCCGACGTGATGAAGGCAACCGGCGAGGTCAACAGCCTGGTCCAGGCCTCTGCGCAGTGGATCAACCACAGTAAGGGCGTTGGTGCCTTGCTGATGTTGCTGGTGGGCTTGCTGGTGACTATGGGCATCGGCTCGTCGTTCTCTACCGTTCCCATTCTAGCCGCGATCTTCGTGCCGCTGTGTGTGCAACTGGGCTTCGATCCAGTGGCTACAGTGTGCATCGTCGGCACAGCGGGTGCGTTGGGTGACGCCGGGTCGCCAGCATCGGATTCGACCCTGGGGCCGACTTCGGGCTTGAATGTGGACGGCCAGCATCACCACATCTGGGACACGGTGGTGCCGACCTTCCTCCATTACAACCTGCCACTGCTGGCCTTTGGCTGGCTTGCGGCGATGGTGCTCTGATGCCCTGCGTCAGCCCTTGTTGGTCAACGGTGTGATGCGGTTGAGGACGGTGCTGCCGTCCTTGCTGCGGGTCAGGTAGACCGGCAGCACCTTGGGCAGGTTATCGACCATGCGCTTGACTTCGCGGGTGTTGTACACGCCGCTGACGCGGATTGCGCCGGTACTGTCATCGGCCAACAGCAGCGGGCGCTCCAGGTAGCGGTTGATCACCGGCAGGGCCTGGGCCAGGCTGAGGTTGTCCAGCACCAGCTTGCCACTGCGCCAGGCCAGGCTGTTGTCGGCGTCATCATTCTGCGCCAGAGTCGGCTCGAAATCGCCGGCGTGATAACTGGCTTGCATGCCCGGGCCCAGTCGATAGCCGCCATCGTCACCGTGGCTGCTGACCAGTACCGAGCCTTCAACCAGCGTCACCTTGACCTCGTCGTTGTACTTCCAGACGTTGAACTGGGTCCCGGTTACCCGCGTCTGGCCGTTGCCGGCGCGCACGATGAACGGGTGGGCGGTGTCGTGGGTAACCTTGAAAAACGCTTCGCCGCGGGTAAGCGTGACCTGGCGTTGATCTTTGTAATTGAAGAAGCGCAGTTCGCTGTGCAGGTTGAGCTCGACCTGGCTGCCATCGCTCAGTTGCACCTGGCGCACCTGATCGGTAGCTTCGAAATGCTGGTAGTGATTGGGTAGCCAGCCTTGCTCCCAACCGACCCAGCCAGCCAGCGGCAGGGCCAGCAGGGCAATGGCTGCAGCCGAAGCGAATGGCCGCCAGTGGCGTGGCTGCGCCTTGCGTACTGGGCGGGCGCCAATCTCGACGACAGCCGTGCGGCGTGGCAACAGGTCAGCGGTCTGCCAGATTTCCTGCATCGCGCGGTATTCAGCAAAGTGCCGCGGGTCGGCCGCCAGCCACAGATCAAATGCCTCGCGCTCGGCCGCCGTGCAGTCATCGGCATGCAGGCGCATGCACCAATGCGCCGCAGCGTCGGTGATGGCATCGTCCTGGTTGGGGGTCAAACGGTCCTGATTCATTACGGCTCCCGGTTTTGCGCATTCTACCCCTGCCAAGGGGGTCCCGAGAACCGAGATAATGGCGAATGACTATCAGATACGCGATATTTCGTCAGCTTTGCCTATCTGCGGACGCTAATCAGCGTCCGCAGCGCTGATTTATCAGGCCAGCTCCAGCCAGATCGGCGCGTGATCGGAAGGTTTTTCCATACCGCGCAGGTCATAGTCAACACCAGCGTCCTTGAGTCGTGGCAGCAAGCCACTCGAAGCCATGATCAGATCAATGCGCAGACCGCGCTTGGGCTGGTCTTCAAAGCCGCGGCTGCGGTAGTCGAACCAGCTGAAACGGTCGCTGACCTGCGGGTTCAGGTAGCGAAAGCTGTCGACCAGGCCCCAGTCCTTGAGACGCTGCATCCACTCACGCTCCTCTGGCAGGAAACTGCATTTGCCAGTCTTCAGCCAGCGCTTGGCGTTGTCAGCGCCGATGCCGATGTCGCAATCTTCTGGCGAGATGTTGACGTCGCCCATCACGATCAGCGGCTGCTGATTGTCGAACTGGCCTTCGAGCAGCACCTGCAGGTCGCTGTAGAAACGCTGCTTGGCGGGAAACTTGGTCGGATGGTCGCGGCTTTCTCCCTGCGGGAAGTAACCGTTCATGATGGTGATCGGGGTGCCGTTGGCGTCGGCGAAGGTGCCCCAGATGAAGCGCCGTTGGGCGTCCTCTTCGTCAGTGGCAAACCCTCTGTGCAGTGCCAGCGGCGCCTGGCGTGAGAGCAAGGCGACGCCATAGTGGCCCTTCTGGCCGTGGTAATGCACGTGGTAGCCCAAGGCTTGCACGTCAGCCAAGGGGAACTGCTCGTCACTGACTTTGGTTTCCTGCAGGCCGATAACGTCTGGCTGATGCTTCTCGATCAGCGCCGCCAGCTGATGCGGACGGGCGCGCAGGCCGTTGATGTTGAACGAGACGATCTTCATGGCGAGGCAACCCCGGTAAAACTGCGGATGCTATCGAACATCGGCGCTCATCGCCAGCATGGCGGCGCTGCCTGCGCGCAGCGGTGAACCAACCCGCGCTGCCTCGCCTCCAAGGGGTACGTTCACTCCATGAAGGTTTAACTGCAATGCCCGACGATATCCGCGCAACCGCTCGCACCTGTTTGCTCGACAAGGGCTACCGCCGCGAGGTGCGCGCTGTGCTGTACGAAGTCTATCGGCAAGAGCCGACCGTTGCCTATCTGTTCGAGGCGCAGCGCCCTGGCTATGAACGGCGCCTGCGCGCCATGATTCGGGCATGGGTCCGCCAGCACTTCTACCTGCAGCTACCGGCAGTGGGCCTGATGGTCGAAGACCGTCTGGCCGGGGTGGCGCTGATCGTGCCGCCGCTGCGGCGCCTTGGCGTGGCTGACAGTTGGATGTGGCGCTTGCGCATGATCATCGGCACGGGCCTGCGCTGCACCCGCCGCTACCTGGATTATCAGGCAGCGTTGGTAGGGAGCTTGCCGTCAGATCAGGTACATATGCTGCCACTGCTGGGCGTGCACCCTGACTTCAGGAGTCAGCAGCACGCTGAGCAATTGTTACAGGCTGTTCATGACTGGTGCGCCGAGGAGCCAGGCAGCCATGGCGTGGTGCTGGATACCGGCAATGCGCGTTATCTGGCGTTCTACAAGCTTCAGGGGTATCAGGAGATTGGCGAAATTGCCATAGGTCCAGTGACTGAGCGGGTGTTCTTTCATGCCAATCCTTTGTCATCCAGGTCAGTAACAGCGTGACCTGCGAGGTAGACGGCTCCTTTGCGCGCCAAGCTCTGGTAGCATGCGCAGCATGACGTATTCAGGAAGATTGACCTGGGGCCTGATCATCCTGGCCGCCAGCAGCACAGTATGGGCCCAGAGCGAACTGCTGGTGCGGGTCAAACCCGCCAACAAGGCGCTCAAAGCGAATGTCGAAGGCTATATTGGCAGCCTGGGAGACCGTGACGAGGACGCATTACTGCGTTTCAGTCGCGGCGCCGAAGAGCAGGCGCGCAAAGCCGCACAGGCACTTGGCTACTATCAGGCCCAGATCGACACCGAGGTCAAGGCGCCGGCCGGGCCTGACCAGCATCCGCAATTGATCATTCGCATTGACCCCGGTGAGCCGGTGCGCTTGCGCAATGTCACTGTGCGCATCGAGGGCCCGGCCACCGAGCTGAAGAGTTTTCGTGTACCTGATAGCGCCGCGCTGCGCCCCGGCGAACGCCTCAATCATGGTCTGTATGAAGACGCCAAGCGTCTGATCCAGAATCAGGCTTCGCGTTACGGCTTTTTCAAAGGGCGCTTTACCAGCCAGCGCCTGGCTGTAGATCCGCAGGCCGGCGTTGCCGACATCGAACTGGTGTATCAAAGCGGGCCACGCTTTCAGCTTGGCGCCGTGCACTTTGCCGGCGACACGCCGCTGGACCAGGACCTGCTGCAGCGCATGGTGCCGTTCAAGGCCGGTACGCCCTATGATTCCGAGCTCATCGCCGAACTCAACAACGACCTGCAGTCGAGCGGCTATTTCGAAGGCGTGCGGGTCGATGCGGCGCCCACCGCTGCGGTGGGCGAACAGATCCCGGTCGACGTCAGCCTGGAAACCCGCAAACCACGCACCATGGGCCTGGGCCTGGGCTTCTCGACCGACGTTGGCCCGCGCGGCAAGGCCAACTGGACACGCCATTGGGTCAACCCGCAGGGTCACAGCTATGGTTGGGAAGCCGAACTGTCGGCGCCGCGGCAGAATGTCGGCCTGTGGTATGACATACCGCTGGATCCGCCACTGACCGACAAACTGCGCTTCGCCGGTGGCTACCAGAATGAAGAGATCGCAGGCACCGATACCGTCAGCAAGCTGCTCACCGTTGGCCCTGAATGGCACAGCAAGCTGCCCAGCGGCTGGCAGCGGGTGGTGTCGCTCAAGTATCAGCGCGAAGAGTACAAGCTGGGGGATGACTCCGGTTTGAGCAAGCTGCTGATGCCTGGGATAAGTTACTCGTACCTGCGCAGTGACAACCGCATCGACCCGCACAATGGCTACCGTCTGCAGTTCGATGTGCAGGTGGCCAAGGAAGGGCTGATGTCTGACACCAACCTGCTACACGGCAACGTCCTGCTCAAGGGCCTGACTACCCTGGGCCAGAATCACCGGCTGCTCGGCCGGCTGCAATTCGGTGGCAGCGCCACCAACAGCTATCAGAGCAAGATTCCGCCCTCGTTGCGCTTCTTCGCCGGTGGCGACCAAAGCGTGCGTGGTTACGACTACCAGACCCTGTCTCCGAAAAACAGCGACGGCGACCGTATTGGTGGCCGCTACATGGTGGCCGGTAGCGCCGAATACCAGTATTCGGTGGCCGAGAAGTGGCGTATCGCGACCTTTGTCGATCAAGGCAACTCGTTCAACTCGCTGGATCTGCCCAGCCTGAAAACCGGCGTCGGTGTCGGCGTACGTTGGGTGTCGCCGGTCGGGCCATTGCGCCTGGACCTGGCCAAGGCACTGGACGACGACGGCGGCATCCGCCTGCACTTCTCGATGGGGCCTGAGCTGTGACGCGTGCTTTGAAGTACATATTAATCAGTCTGCTGGGCTTTGCGCTGCTGATCGCACTGAGTCTGAGCCTGCTATTGGGCACGCAAGCCGGTAGCCGCTGGGCGCTGGGCCTGGTGCCAGGGCTGACGGTCGACGACTTCCAGGGCCAGCTTGGCAGTAACTGGCAGGCCCGTCGCTTGAGTTGGGACGACGGCGCCAGCCGGGTCGAGGTGCAGGCACCGCAGTTGAGCTGGTCGCCGCTGTGCCTGCTGCGGGCCACCCTGTGTATCGAGCGCCTGCAGGCTGAGCGCATCGACATGGCATTTGCCGCCAGTGAAACCGTAGCCGACAGCAACCCGCTGCAGTTGCCGACGCTGCGCCTGCCAGTGGCTATCGAACTGGGCGAAGTGAAACTTGGCCAACTGCGCCTGGATGGCAGTGACCTGCTGGGTGACCTGCAGCTTGCGGCGCACTGGAGCAACAATGGCCTGCGCATCGATACCTTGCAGTTGCAACGCGATGACCTGCATGTGAGCGTGCAGGGCGACGTGCAGCCCGAGGGCGACTGGCCAGTGCAACTGACTGGCAGCGTGCAGCTGCCGCCGGTAGAGGGGCAGGGCTGGCAGCTGGCGCTGAATGCCACCGGCGAGCTGCAGAAGACACTCAATCTGGACGCAACCAGCACCGGCTACCTGAGCGCCCGCCTTACCGGTGAACTGCAGGCTTTGGCGGAGCACCTGCCAGCCAGACTGCGGCTTGAGTCGGCCGCCTTCAAGCCGGTTGCGACGCTGCCGGATACCTTGCAGCTCGAGCAACTCAAGCTGGATGCCGTGGGCGATCTGGACAAGGGCTACCAGCTCTCCGGCTCGGCCAATCTGCCGGCCGAGCAGGGGCCTATAGGTCTGCTGTTGGCGGGCAAGGTCGACGCCAAAGGCGCCCGACTGGATGCTTTGGACCTGAACGCCAGCGACAGCCAACGGCTCAAGCTGCAAGCCACTGCCGACTGGCAGCAGGGGCTGATTGCCGACGCCAAAGTCGATTGGCAGGACTTCCCGTGGCTGCGTCTGTATCCGCTTGAAGAAGCGCCGCAAGTGGTGCTCAAACGGTTGACTGCGGATGTACAGTACCGCGATGGCAACTATCAAGGTTCGTTCAAGGGTGATCTGGACGGCCCGGCCGGTGCATTCAATTTGAGTAGCCCGTTCGAGGGTGACTTGAGCCACGTACGCCTGCCGCAATTACTGCTCAGCGCAGGGCAGGGCAAAGCTGCCGGCAGCGTCATCGTCGGTTTTGCCGAGAAGATCAGTTGGGACGTCGACCTGCAGCTTTCAGCGCTCGATCCAGCCTACTGGCTTGCCGAGCTGCCAGGCACGCTCGCCGGGCCGCTGCGCAGCAAGGGCGAACTGCACAACGAGCGCCTGCAACTGAGCGCCTTGCTCGACCTCAAAGGCCGCTTGCGCGGTCAACCAGCAGTGCTCAAGGCCGAGGCCGAGGGGGCTGGCGACAGCTGGACACTTGGCGCCTTGGCCATCCAGTTGGGCGACAACCGCATCAACGGCAGCGGTAGCCTGCAGCAGCGCCTGGCCGGCCGGATCGATCTGGATATGCCGCGCCTTGGCCAGCTGTGGCCCCGCTTGCAGGGCCAGGTCAAAGGTCGCCTCGACCTCGCCGGCACCCTGCAAGCGCCGCAGGGCACTTTGAGTGTGCAGGGGCAGCAACTGGCTCAGGCAGACAACCGTGTGCAACGACTTGATCTCGATGCCCGCCTGGACAGCGCCCAGCGCGGCCAACTCACCCTCAAAGCGGGCAATATTCGCCTGGGCGAGACTTCGCTTGGCGATCTGAACATGGCCGGCAAAGGCGATATTCGCCAGCAGGCCGTGACGCTGGCGCTGGCGGGGCCGCAGCTCAAGCTCGACCTGGCTGCCGACGGTCAACTGGCCAAGGGTGACTGGCGTGGTCGTCTTGCCAGTGGTCGGATTCAAGCTGGCGGGCAGGACTGGCAGTTGCAGGCGCCGGCCCGTTTGCAGCGCTTGGCCAACGGTCAGCTGGATTTCGGTGCCCATTGCTGGCGCTCGGGCCAGGCCAGTCTGTGTGGCGAAGACCAGCGCCTGGCGCCGGAGCCGCGGCTGCGTTACCACCTCAAGCAGTTCCCGATCGAGAGCCTGGCACAGTGGATGCCCAAGGACTTCGCCTGGCAGGGGCAGCTCAATGCCGACATCAATCTGGATATTCCTGCCGCCGGACCCAAAGGCACGATACGCGTGGATGCCAGTGGCGGCACCTTGCGCGTGCGCGATGGTCAGCGCTGGCTGGATTTCCCGTACCAGGTCCTGCGCCTGGACAGCACGCTCAATCCGCGCCGTATCGACACGGTGCTGAACTTCCGCGGCGAGCGCCTTGGCGAGCTCGCGCTGACAACCCGTCTCGACCCGTTGGGTAAGGACAAGCCGCTGTCTGGCGACTTTCGTCTGAGCGGGCTCGACCTGGCGATCGCGCGGCCATTCGTGCCAATGGTCGAGCGCCTTGCCGGGCAGCTCAACGGCAGCGGCCGCTTGTCTGGCTCTCTGCTTGCACCGCAAGTCAATGGCACCCTGGCCCTCACTGGCGGCGAAGTCAGCGGTGCGCAGCTGCCGGTCAGCCTGCAGGATCTGTCGGTGCAGGCGCTTATTGCAGGGGAACAGGTTCAGTTGCAAGGCGGCTGGCGCAGCGGTACAGCCGGTCGCGCTCAGCTCAGCGGCAACCTGACCTGGGGCCAGGCGCTGGCGATGCAACTGCGCTTGCAGGGTCAGCAACTGCCAGTCACGGTCGAGCCTTATGCCACGTTGGAAGTAGCCCCTGACCTGACCATAAGCCTTGAAGGCGAACAGCTTGCGGTCAAGGGCAAGGTATTGGTACCCAAGGGTGCAATCACCGTACGTGAGCTGCCACCCTCCACGGTCAAAGTGTCCGACGATACTGTCATTATCGGTAATCAGACCGAACAGGGCACGCCGCCAATGGCCATCGCCATGGACGTCAATGTCGAGGTCGGCCAGGACAAACTGTCGTTCAATGGTTTTGGTCTGACCGCCAACTTGCGCGGGCACGTGCACATTGGTGACAACATGGATACCCGTGGCGAACTGAGCCTGGCCGATGGCCGGTATCGCGCCTACGGCCAGCGCCTGACAATCCGCCGTGCACGGTTGTTGTTCGCAGGTCCCATCGATCAGCCCTACCTGGATATCGAAGCGATTCGCCAGGTTGACGATGTGATTGCCGGTATTCGTCTGAGTGGCAGCGCTGAGCAGCCGACCACCCAGGTGTTCGCCGAGCCAGCGATGAGTCAGGAGCAGGCATTGTCTTATCTGGTACTGGGGCGGCCGCTGGGTGGCTCCGGCGAAGACAACAATATGCTTGCCGAAGCAGCCCTGGGTCTGGGCCTTGCCGGCAGCGCCGGGCTCACTGGCAGCATGGCGTCCAATCTGGGCATCGAGGACTTCCAGCTCGATACCGAAGGCTCGGGCAACACCACCAGCGTGGTCGCCAGTGGGAATCTGACCGAGCGCCTGAGCCTGCGTTATGGGGTGGGTGTATTCGAGCCGGCCAACACCATCGCTCTGCGTTACAAGCTGAGCAAGAAGGTATATCTGGAGGCGGCCAGTGGCTTGGCCAGCTCGTTGGATATCTTCTACAAGCGCGACTTCTGATCGAGAGGGTCAGCGTACGCTGGCCGCTTCGACATCCTCGTTGCTGTCTGCTCCAGGTGGCTGCGGGTTGCCGCGCGGCGTGGGCACCATGAGGTTGGTGTATTGCTCGATCAGGCGATTGAGCGCCTCAGGCGGCTCGCATGCCTGGAACTGCATGCGGATCTGCACTTCGTCCGGGTCGCGGCCATCGCCGCGGCGTGCTTGTGCTCCGATGCTGACCTTGAAGCGAGCGCACGCATGCGCATCGGCCGCTTCGGCCAGCGCAGTTTTTATCTCTGTGCTCCTTACCCGGACCGAAAGGTCTACCTGCATACGCTCCAGGGCCAGGCCCTTGGGCGCCACCAAGGTAATCAGCGGCACCCTGATCATGTGCTGACCATCTATGGCCACCTCGACCATTTTGGCTTTCATCGGTGCGCCGAGGGCGTCGGGGTCATGATCGAAAAACTGATCGAACAGGGTGATGTACTGCTGGGCGATCAAGCTGTTGGTGGCGGCAGCGGCTTCCTGCAGGCCGCGGGTGATGTCGCGCAGGTCACTGCAGAGCATGGGCGCGGGCGGGGTAGGGGTGTCATCCAAGTTCATCGCTCCTCTAGGCGGCAAGCCCGCCATCAAGGCCGGGCTCTGGATTCACGGCAGGGCGTTGCAGTCATGCCTGCTAGACAGGCGGCAGGGTGTCGTCCTGGGAGATGTCGCCAGGGTTGCGTGCGTTTGCCGAAGGCAGAAGGCTCGGCCTGGTAGCTGCTTCGGTCAAAAAGTCGATTACCCGCATCATCGCCTCCGGCGGATCCTGACGGCGGACGGTTGTGTTGAACGCGTAGCGGGCACGGGTATCGGTCTTGCGTACCTGAGTCGACTTTTGGCTGACGCTGCCTTTGACTTCAAGCTTGAACGGGCCCCAGCCGAGGCTACCAGTGAGGCTGGCGTCGGGCTCGGTGGAGGTGCTCAGTTCAGCTATCTGGCTGATGGTGATCTCGAACTCGACCCGACCTTCTTCGATAGCGATGTTGGGGTGGGTGACGGCGGCCAGCAACGGCACTTTCAGGCTCTTTTGCACTACGCCCTGGTATTCACCGTCTGCGCCGATCAGCGTTTCGTCGTAGTCGATCTGGATCGCGACCGCCTTGCCATTCTGGATGCATACACCCATCAGGAAGTCTGCGTAGGCTTTGCTGGCGCTGATCTGGGCCTGGATCAGCGCCTGTAATGGCGCGGAAATCATGCGGTCCATGGGCAGGGCGTTGATGACCGAGCCGACCAGTGTGGGATCAATAGACATTATCCAGCTCCTTGGCTAGCACTAGGGGTGCTCAGCGGGCGTGGTTTCCTGACGGCGAATGTTGCCGATTTGGCGCAGGCTCAACCCGTACTTGTCGGCCAGCAGGCTGCGCGAGAGGCCATCGGCGCTCTCTTGCTGAATCTGCAAGTTGCGCAGTTGGCGCAGGAAGTGGTCGGCCTTGGGAATCTCCAGGGCAACCCCGGCGAAACGCTTTATCAGCGCGTCCAGGGCTGCGGCTGGAAGTACTTCTGCAAGCTTGGTGCGGTCGCGGTGCTTGGGAATGTACTTGGGGCGCCCACCATAGGCGCAGGTCAGGTTGTAGGCATTTTCGATGCCGATACACTCAATGAGCGACTGTAGTGAATGCGGCAGCAAGGCGATATCGATACGGCTGAAGTCTGGCATTTGCATGTGTGGCTCCCTCGTGGGGGTAATGGATTGCGCTGTGCGTGACCATGACTGGATAGAGCGTGCCGGGGGTTTTTGCCCCGTGGCGTGATTCGATTGTCGATGACCCGTGCAGGCAGTCCTAGGCGTCAAGCGAACCGAGGTGTGTAGTTCCTGGGTGCGCTTGACGCAGGGATCGAGAGATTGGGGTGTAGGACTATGCGACAGGGCCCGCCTGTACGCCTTGAAACTTCTTGCTCCGCTGCCAGAACAGTTGCCATGGGTAGGGTTGCCCTCAGTCACAGGGATAGCTACTCAGCAGGCTCACGCCAGCCAGGTAGGCGTGGGGCGCGTCGACCATGCTTGCTGGGAGTGCTCGGTAGTCGACCAGCAAACACAGGGCGGTCATTGGATGATCGTTGATGCGTCCTGTCACAGTCGGCGCAAAGTCTTTTCGGTACAACGCTTGCGCGTGTCCGCGCAGACCTGCCTGGTCGGCGTGGGCCAGCGTTTCCCGGGCGAGGCGGGGAAGCTCGCGCTGCTCCACGAGAAAGTGCAGCTGGTCAGCCTCGGGGTTCAGGTAACCGGCGTTGCGCACGCGTTGCCACAGTTGTTGCCACTGGCTTGAGCCGGCACTTTGGGCGAGTTGGCTACCCAGTTGATGCAGGTGATCATCGGACAGCGCTGGCCGCTCGACGGCCAGGGCCGACGCTGCGGCAAACCAGAGAGTGAGGATGCGTAGACAAGTATTCAGCATGGGGCCACCTATGGGCTGGGTAGAACCCCTATGCTTTCAGCAGACGCGGATGTGGCTCAGCAGGAAATACACGCCTGCGCCTGATGCCGTTGTATCATTGCCTCGGCTCCATGTGAGCCCAATGTCTCTGATGTCGCAAGGAACTCCCGATGACACACGTGCAGCGCCTGAAATACTCGATCCTGATCATCCTAGTGGTACTGGGCATGATGCTGGGGCTTTCCTACCTGCAAAAGCAGGGAACGATCACCGAGCAGACGTTCCAGTACTGCGCCATTGCCATTGCAGTGATCGTAGTGGTGATCAACGGTTTGTTGCGGCGCAAGGTCAAACCCTGAATCCAGCGGGCCGGCCATCCTGGCCGGCCGGCGGCTCAGCGCATTTGAGCCGACTCGAGTACGGCGCGTGCCTCTGGGTTGAGGCTATAGCACTTGTCGCCGCCCAGGCTGATCACGCCCTCGGCGCAAAGTCGCTTGAGCACTTCGCGCACGCTCAGAAATGACAACGGGATGTCGAGCTGTTCAAGCTGCGCATGGATGCCGCGCACACCGACACTGCGACCGTTACGATCAGCGGCATGCAAGGCATCGATCACCTTCAGTCGGATCAGGCTGGTGCGCAGGCCATATGTGCGCAGCAGCTCGCGAATCAGCTCATTGCCAATCCGCTCTTCACTATCGGCAAGTTGCCCAGCGCCGGCATTGGCTGCGCCGTTCGGCTTGGCTGGGGCCTGTTGTGGCTGATACATGTGAATGCTCCTTTTCGTGGGCTGTCCCGAAATCATGGTTCCTCATTGATAAAGACGAACGAGATTGGAAAAACTGCAGTTTTGCCGGAAAAATAAACGGCTGATTCTGTTCAAGACGTGTCAGCACGGCTGCATGCGTAAAATTTTCGTCCAGCTATTCGTCTCAACGGGATGATCTCAGATACTCAAGGAACGCCCGTGAAGCTATATTTGCGCCGCCCCGCTCAGTTGAGCGTGGCTGTTGCGTTGGCGGTATTCGGCCTGCTGGCCCAGCCCCGTGAAAGCGCTGCTGCTGCCAGCGCCGAAATCCGCCGCACCAGCTTTGGCGTGCCGCACATCCTGGCCAGCGACGAGCGAGGGCTTGGCTACGGTATCGGCTACGCCTATGCGCAGGACAACCTGTGCCTGCTGGCCAATGAGGTGCTGACGGTCAACGGCGAACGCTCGCGTTATTTCGGCGGCCAGGGCAAAACCGTTGAGCAGCGTAACAACCTCGACAGTGATCTGTTCTTCACCTGGCTCAACACGCCCGCTGCAGTCAGTGCCTTTCTGCAGGCTCAGCCGGTGGAGGTGCACAACCTGCTCGAAGGCTATGCCAGCGGCTTCAATCGCGCGCTTGGCGAGCGGCGGGCGCAAGGCTTGCCGGCGGAGTGCGGCGGGGGTGAGTGGGTGCGACCGTTGACCAGCCTGGATCTGGTCAAGCTGACCCGGCGCTTGTTGGCCGAGGGCGGCGCCGGGCAGTTCGTCGAAGCGCTGGTTGGCGCATCACCGCCCAAGCTCGCTGCGCAGCGTCAGGCCGCTGACTTCAGGCTGGCGCTCGAGCGCCAGGCACTGTTCGCCATGCAGCGTGGCAGTAACGCGGTAGCGGTGGGCTCGGAGCGCTCCAGCAATGGTCGCGGGCTGCTGCTGGCCAATCCGCATTTCCCGTGGATGGGCGGTATGCGTTTTTATCAGATGCAGCTGACCATTCCAGGTCGGTTGAATGTGATGGGGGCGGCGCTGCCGGGCCTGCCGCTGATCAATATCGGCTTCAATCAACATCTGGCCTGGACGCATACGGTCGATACCTCCAAGCACTTCACGCTCTACCGGCTGCAGCTGGACCCCAAGGATGCAACCCGTTATTTGCTCGATGGCAAGTCGCTGCCACTGGCGCGGCAATCCCTGCGGGTAACGGTCAAGGGCGAGGACGGCTCACTGCGCGAGGTCGAGCGGCAGGTCTACACATCGAAGTTCGGCCCGGTTGTGCAGTGGCCAGGCAAGCTTGACTGGGACAACCGCTACGCCTACAGCCTGCGCGATGCCAATCTGGACAACAGCCGAGTGCTGCAGCAGTGGTATCGGATCAACCGCGCCGACAGCCTTGACGCCCTGAGGGGCTCTGTTGCTGAGCTGCAAGGGATTCCTTGGGTCAACACGCTGGCAGTCGATGCCGGCGGGCGGTCGTTGTACCTCAATCAATCGGTTGTACCCTATGTCGATCAGCAGACGCTGGCGCAGTGCAGCGACCCGGCAGCCGGCACCAAGCTGGTGGTACTGGATGGCTCGCGCAGTACGTGCCAGTGGCAAAGCGACCCACAGGCGGCGCAGCCAGGTATCGTTCCGGCGCGACTGTTGCCGAGCCTTGAACGGCGCGACTTTGTGCAGAACTCGAATGACCCGGCGCGGATGAGCAATCCGGCGCAGCCGTTGCTGGGCTTTTCGCCGCTGGTCAGTCGCGATGATCAGCCCCTGAGCATGCGCGGCCGCTTCGCCCTGCAGCGGCTGCAGGGCCGTGGCAAGCTCGGCGTCGCTGAGCTGCAAGGCATGGTGTTTGATGATGAGGTCTATCTGGCCAGCCTGCTGCTGCCGGAGCTGCTTGATTGGTGCAAGGGGGGCGGGGCTGACGTTGCCCAGCTGTGCCAAGGCCTCAAGGCCTGGAATGGCAAGGCTGACCTGGATGCTGGCGTGGGTCTGCTGTATTTCGAGCAAATCGCCGAAGCGATGGCCGAGCATCCGCAGAGCTGGCGCGTGGCCTATGATCCGGCCGACCCAGAGCACACACCGCGTGGGTTGGCCGTCGAGCAGGCCGCTGTACGCAAGCTGCTGCACCAGGCGGCGCTGGCCGCGCAAGACCAGGTAAATCAATCCGGGATAAGCGCAGACAGCCGCTGGGGGCAAATCCAACAGGCGGCGGACGGCACCCCGGTGCCAGGCGGACCGCAGGAGCTGGGCGTCTACAACGCCATGTACAGTGTGCCAGTGGGGCAGGGCAAGCGTCTGGTCGTCAGCGGCACCAGTTACCTGCAAATCGTCAGCTTCACCGAGCAAGGGCCGCAGGCTCAGGGCTTACTGGCGTTTTCGCAGTCCAGCGAAGCGGCCTCGGCGCACCATGCCGACCAGACTCGCGCGTTTGCTGCCAAGCAGCTGGCACCGCTTGCGTTCACTGAAGCGCAGATCAAGGCTGACCCGCAGTATCAGCGGTCGGTCATCAGTGAGCACGACAAGGCTGCGCCGGTCAGCAGCGCAGATTAAGCGCTGGGATAGACAAGGCCGCTGTCGCAGATATCTGCAACAGCGGCCTTGGTGAGTGCAGCAGCCGACGTCGACGACTCAGGTGAAGTCGAACGGCGCCAGCTGGAAACCCTGATCATCTACCTGCAAAGCCCAGCCGCGACGGTCCCAGTCGCCCAGAACAATCCTGCGCGCCGGGCTGCCATCGACCAGCAACTTGTGGATCGCCGGCCGGTGGGTGTGCCCGTGGACCAGCGTGCGCACGCCGTGCGCCGCCATCACCCGCGGGACTTCATCGGGCGTGACATCGACAATCTCGGTGTTTTTCATGCGGGTCTGGGTCTTGCTTTCGCTGCGCAGCTTGCGTGCCAGCTTGAGCCGCATGGACAGTGGCAGGTGGCGCAGCACCCACAGCGTCAGCGGGCTACGCAGATAGCGGCGCAGCTTCATGTAGCCGACGTCGCGGGTGCACAACGTGTCGCCGTGCATCAGCAGTACCGGCTCGCCGCCCAGATCGACCACACTGGGATCGGCGAGCAAGGTGCAGCCAGCGGCAGCACAGAAATCCTCGCCGAGGAGAAAATCGCGGTTGCCGTGCATCAGGTAAATAGCGGTACCGCTGTCGCTCAAGTTACGCAATGCCTGGCAGATCGACCGCTGATACGGGGTCATCGCGTCATCGCCGATCCATGCCTCGAAAAAGTCACCGAGGATGTACAGCGCTCTGGCGTGGCGTGCGCGACCTTCGAGCAGGTCAACAAACGCCCGGGTAATCTCCGGGCGTTCTTCTTGCAGGTGCAGATCAGAGATCAGCAGAATCACCCAATGATCTCGGCTTTCTCGATGATCACGTCTTCTTTCGGCACGTCCTGGTGGCCGGCTTTGGAACCGGTGGCAACGGCTTCGATCTTGTCGACCACGTCCTTGCCTTCGATGACTTCGCCAAATACCGCGTAGCCCCAGCCTTGGGTGTTCTTGCCGCTGTGATTAAGGAAACCGTTGTCGGAGGCGTTGATGAAGAACTGCGCCGAGGCCGAGTGCGGTTCCATGGTGCGGGCCATGGCGATGGTGTACCTGTCGTTCTTCAGGCCGTTGTCGGCTTCGTTCTGAATGCTTGGGCGCTTGTCTTTCTTCTCGCTCATGCCGGGTTCAAAACCGCCGCCCTGGATCATGAAACCTTTGATCACACGGTGGAAAACGGTATTGCTGTAGTGACCGGCTTCGACGTAGGCGAGGAAGTTTGCAACGGTCAGCGGCGCCTTCTCGGCGTTCAGTTCCAGGACGATGTCGCCGTGGTTGGTGGTCAGTTTGACTTGGGACATGCTCAAATTCACTCTTCAAGGCATACAGAAATTGGCTGCGCGCAGCACGCGTACATCAGCTGACGCAGGATTGGCTTGCCGCGACACAGCGCGCGCGGCGCCATTTTGCCCGGGTTGCGATAAATCGCGCCACTTTGTCGGCGCCCGGCTGTCAGCAGCTTGACTGCTTCGGCTATGATAGGCCCTTTGATTCAATCGGCCTACCCGGGCTGAACACCAGCATTCAAGGATCCTATGAGCAAGCCCACTGCCGACAACGCGCCCAACGCCGCTGCCAAAGGCGCTCCCGCCGTCCCTGCAAACTTCCTGCGGCCGATCGTTCAGGCTGACCTGGACTCGGGCAAGCACACGCAGATAGTCACCCGCTTCCCGCCGGAGCCCAACGGTTACCTGCACATTGGCCACGCCAAGTCGATCTGCGTCAACTTCGGCCTGGCCGAAGAGTTCGGCGGTGCCTGTCACCTGCGCTTCGACGACACCAACCCGGCCAAGGAAGACCAGGAGTACATCGACGCGATCCAGAGCGACGTCAAGTGGCTGGGCTTCAACTGGACAGGTCCCGTGCGCTATGCCTCGCAGTACTTCGACCAGTTGCACGACTGGGCGGTCGAGCTGATCAAGTCGGGTAACGCCTATGTCTGCGACCTGACTCCGGAGCAAGCCAAGGAATACCGCGGCAACCTCACCGAGCCTGGCAAGAACAGCCCGTTCCGGGAGCGCAGCGTCGAAGAAAACCTCGACCTGTTCGCGCGCATGAAAGCCGGCGAGTTCGCTGATGGCGAGCGCGTGCTGCGGGCCAAGATCGACATGGCCTCGCCGAACATGAACCTGCGTGACCCGATCCTCTACCGGATCCGCCATGCCCACCATCACCAGACCGGTGACAAGTGGTGCATCTACCCCAACTACGACTTCACCCACGGCCAGTCGGACGCGATCGAGGGCATTACCCACTCGATCTGCACCCTGGAGTTCGAAGGTCATCGCCCGTTGTACGAGTGGTTCCTCGACAACCTGCCAGTGCCGGCGCACCCGCGTCAGTACGAGTTCAGCCGGCTCAACCTGAACTACACCATCACCTCCAAGCGCAAGCTCAAGCAACTGGTCGACGAGAAACACGTGCAGGGTTGGGATGACCCGCGCATGTCGACCCTGTCGGGCTTCCGTCGTCGTGGTTACACCCCGGCCTCGATCCGCAACTTCTGCGACATGATCGGCACCAACCGCTCGGACGGAGTGGTCGACATGAACATGCTCGAGTTCAGCATCCGCGATGACCTCGACCGCACCGCGCCGCGCGCCATGTGTGTACTGCGGCCGTTGAAGGTAGTGATCACCAACTATCCGGAAGGCCAGGTCGAAAACCTCGAGCTGCCACGCCACCCGAAAGAAGACATGGGCGTGCGCGCGTTGCCCTTCGCCCGTGAGCTGTACATCGACCGTGACGATTTCATGGAAGAGCCGCCAAAAGGCTACAAGCGCCTGGAGCCGAACGGCGAAGTGCGTCTGCGCGGCAGCTACGTGATCCGTGCCGACGAAGCGATCAAGGACGCCGATGGCAACATCGTCGAACTGCGCTGCTCGTACGATCCGGACACCCTTGGCAAGAACCCTGAGGGGCGCAAAGTCAAGGGCGTGATTCACTGGGTCCCGGCAGCGGCCAGCGTCGAGTGCGAAGTACGCCTGTACGACCGCCTGTTCCGTTCGCCGAACCCGGAGAAAACCGAAGAGGGCGGCAGCTTCCTGGACAACATCAACCCCGATTCGCTGCAGGTGCTGAGCGGCTGTCGTGCGGAACCTTCGCTGGCCAACGCCCAGCCTGAAGACCGTTTCCAGTTCGAGCGCGAGGGTTACTTCTGCGCCGACCTGAAAGACACCCAGCCGGGCCGCCCGGTGTTCAACCGCACTGTCACCCTGCGTGACTCCTGGGGCAGCTAAGGAATCGCCGTGCTTAACATCTACAACACGCTGAGCAAGACCAAGGAAGCCTTCAAGCCGCTGGATGGCAACAAGGTGCGCATGTATGTCTGCGGCATGACCGTGTACGACTACTGCCACCTCGGCCACGGCCGCAGCATGGTGGCCTTCGACCTGGTCACTCGCTGGCTGCGCAAGAGCGGCTACGAGTTGACTTACGTGCGCAACATTACCGACATCGATGACAAGATCATCAACCGGGCCAATGAAAATGGCGAGACCTTCGATGCGCTGACCGCACGCATGATCGATGCAATGCACGAAGACGAGCGCCGCCTGAACATCTTGCCGCCGGATCAGGAGCCGCGTGCCACCGAGCACATCGCTGGCATGCACGCGATGATCCAGACCCTGATCGACAAGGGTTATGCCTACGCACCGGGTAATGGCGATGTGTACTACCGGGTGGGCAAGTTCGTCGGTTACGGCAAGCTGTCGCGCAAGAAGATCGAAGACCTGCGCATCGGCGCCCGTATCGAAGTTGACGAGGCCAAGCAGGATCCACTCGACTTTGTCCTGTGGAAGGGCGTCAAGCCGGGCGAACCAAGCTGGGATTCGCCATGGGGCCCGGGCCGTCCGGGCTGGCACATCGAGTGCTCGGTGATGTCCACCTGCTGCCTGGGCGAGAGCTTCGACATTCACGGCGGCGGCAGCGACCTCGAGTTCCCGCACCACGAGAACGAGATCGCGCAGAGCGAAGCGGCCACTGGCAAGCAGTACGCCAATGCCTGGATGCACTGCGGCATGATCCGCATCAATGGCGAGAAGATGTCGAAGTCGTTGAACAACTTCTTCACCATCCGTGACGTGCTGGAAAAGTATCACCCGGAAGTGGTCCGCTACCTGTTGGTGGCTAGCCACTACCGCAGCGCGATCAACTACTCGGAAGACAGCCTGCGCGACGCCAAAGGTGCGCTTGAGCGCTTTTACCACGCACTGCGCGGCCTGCCACGGGTCGCTCCTGCGGGCGGTGAGGCATTTGTCGAGCGCTTCAGTGTGGCGATGAACGATGACTTCGGCACTCCCGAAGCCTGCGCCGTGCTATTCGATCTGGTGCGCGAGATCAACCGCCTGCGCGACACAGACGTCGAGGCTGCCGCTGGCCTGGCTGGGCGCCTGCGCGAGTTGGGTGAGGTGCTCGGTGTGCTGCAACTGGAGGCTGATGACTTCCTGCGGGCCGGCGCCGAGGGCAAGGTCGACGCCGCTGAAGTGGAGGCGCTGATTCAGGCGCGTCTGCAGGCTCGGACTGACAAGAACTGGGCCGAGTCGGACCGTATCCGTGATCAGCTCACGGCGATGGGTGTGGTGCTTGAGGACAGCAAAGGCGCCACCACCTGGCGCCTGGCTGACTGACCGCAGTACCGGGGCCGCGCAATGCGGCCCCGGTGTTCAGCTGGCGAGCGGGCAGTGCAGGACCAGCCTGGCGCCGCCCCATTGGCTTTCACCAATTTCAAGGGTGAAGCCGTGCAAGTCAACGATCGCTGCAACTATCGACAGCCCGAGGCCGAAGCCAGGGTGGCGATGACCTTCCTCACTCCGATAGAAACGCTTGAGTACGGCGGTGCGTTCCTGTTCCGGGATGCCTGGCCCGCTGTCTTCGATCGCTACATGCACGCCGCTGGCATCCTGACTGGCAGCAATGCGCACCTGGCCACCTTCAGGGGTGAACTTGATCGCGTTGCCGACCAGATTGGCCAGCGCCTCGAACAGCAGCTCGCGATCGCCGTGCAGCGCCGGCAACTGCGCTGGCTGCTCCAGTTGTAGCTCGATAGTGCGGTCCTCGGCCAGCGGCAGGTAGAAGTCATGCAGCTCGACCAGCAGTGCCTGTGGATCAAGCTGGACGAAGCCGGCGCGGCGCTGGCGGTCCTCCAGTTCACTGATGCGCAACAATCCGCGAAACCGCGCCATCAACGTGTCAGTCTCGCCGATGGCCTGATCCAGCGCCTCGGCCTGGGCAGAATCCTCGCCGCTCTGCTGGCGAATCCGATACAGCTGCGCACGTAGCCGCGTCAGGGGCGTGCGCAGGTCATGGGCAATGTTGTCGCAGACGCCCTTGACTTCATGCATCAGCCGCTCGATCCGGTCGAGCATGGCGTTGACGATGGCCGCCAGCATGTCCAGCTCATCGCGCCGGGCCGACAATGGCAGGCGGTGGGTCAGGTCGCCGGCCACGATCAGTTCGGCGCTGGCCTGCACCGCGCGGATCCGCTTGAGCGGCCGCCTGCGCAGCAGGTACCAACCGGCAAAGCCTGGTATCAGGGTCAGGGAGATGCCCCACAGCAATGCATCCAGGATGATCCGCGTGACCACGAACAACGAGCCGTTGTCGCGAAACAGTACCAGCCAGCGACCGTCCTGCACCTTGATCGCAACCGCGTCGCAGGTCTCGTGGATCATGCCCGGGTCGGCGCTGTCCAGGCAGTGCTTGAGCTCATGCACCTTGCCGTCCAGGCGCAGCTCCTTGGGGATGGCGCGGATACGCCCGCCCAGTGGATTGAGCTGTGCGTCGAACAGGCCATAGGCGTCGAAACTGCGCTCTTCGAAAGCCTGGCTGGCGATCAGGGCGTCGTCCAGCTGCTTGCCGCTCATGTGCGCAAACAGATGCTGACGCTGCAGCATGGAATGACGGGTGAGCTTGTTCAGGTAGCTAGAAACCTCGAAATACAGCACCCCCATGAGGATGCTGCTCCAGGCCACGAAGAGAAAGCTGTACAGCGCCAGCAGGCGACTGGTGGACGAGCTCCAGCCTTTAGACGGGTTCAGCAATGGCATAGCCCGAGCCCCGCACGGTTCGAATCAGTGCGCACTGGCCGGGAGCGTCGATCTTCTTGCGCAAGCGGCCGATGTGCACGTCGATCAGGTTGGTGCCTGGGTCGAAGTGATAGCCCCACACCTCCTCGAAAATCATCATCCGGGTGATTACCTGGCCGGCGTGGCGCATCAGGTATTCGAGCAGCTTGTATTCGGTGGGCAGCAGGTTCAGCGTTTGCTCGCCGCGACGGGCTTCATGGCTGATCAGGTCCAGCTCGAGGTCCGCCACCTGCAGGCGGGTCTGGGTCATCGGTACGCTGTTACGGCGCAGCAGCACTTCGACCCTGGCAGCCATTTCGTCGGAGGCAAACGGCTTGGTCAGGTAATCGTCGCCGCCGGCACGCAAGCCGCGCACGCGTTCGTCAACGTCGGAGAGGGCGCTGATCATCAGGATCGGCGTGGCAATCTTCAGGCTGCGCAGGGTGGTGACGATGGTCAGGCCATCGACTTCGGGCAACATGCGGTCCACGGTGATCAGGTCGTAGCCACCGGCAATGGCCTTGGCCAGGCCTTCGCGGCCATTGTCTGCCCACTCTACATCCAGGCCGTGGCTGGTCAGTTCAGCGACGATTTCCTGGCCGGTGACGGCGTCGTCTTCGATGGTCAGTACGCGGGGCATGCTGGTTCCTGGGCGGCGAATTGAGGTTCGATTGTGCCAAAGAATAGCCAAACGGCGATTTAAGAAAAATTCATCTGGCTAAAAAGCACTACGGGGCAAGCCCACTCTCACCCAACCGTACGCGGTAAGTGAGAGCAGACTTGCCCCGCAAGGGCATGGCGTTAGCGCTTACGCGACTTTGACGATCCAGCCAGCCGGCGCTTCGACGTCGCCGCTCTGGATGCCGGTCAGCTCGTTGTACAGCTTGGTGGTGACCGGGCCGACTTCGGTTTCACTGTGGAACACATGCAGCTTGCCGTTGTACTGGATGCCACCAATTGGCGTGATCACTGCCGCGGTGCCACAGGCACCGGCCTCGACGAAGCGCTCGAGGTTGTTGATCTGTACGTCGCCTTCGATGACCTTCAGGCCCAGACGCGATTCGGCCAGCTCCATCAGCGACAGGCGGGTGATGCCCGGCAGTACCGAAGCCGACTTCGGCGTGACGAACTCGTTGTTGGCAGTGATGCCAAAGAAGTTGGCCGAACCGACTTCTTCGATCTTCGAGTGGGTCAGCGGGTCGAGGTAGATGCAATCGGCGAAGCCGGCTTTCTTCGCCTCATAGCCCGGCTGCAGGCTTGCCGCGTAGTTGCCACCGACTTTGGCGGCACCGGTGCCCTGCGGCGCGGCGCGGTCGAAATCGGAGATCAGGAACTTGTGCGGGGTCATGCCGCCCTTGAAGTACGAACCGACCGGGATCGCGAATACCGAGAAAATAAACTCAGGTGCGGTACGCACGCCGATATTGTCACCGGTACCGATCACGAACGGACGCAGGTACAGAGCGCCCTTGCCGTGTGGCGGCACGAACCGCTCGTTGGCCTTGACTACCTGTTTGCAGGCTTCGATGAACTGCTCGGTCGGCACCCGCGGCATCAGCAGGCGGTCGCAGCTGCGCTGCATACGCAGGGCGTTCTGATCCGGACGGAACAGGTTGACGGTGCCATCCTTGCAGCGATAGGCCTTGAGGCCTTCAAAACACTGCTGGCCGTAGTGCAGGGCGGTCGAGCCTTCGCTGATGTGCAGCACGTTGTCATCGGTCAGGGTGCCCTTGTCCCACTCGCCATCGCGGAACACGGACAGGAAGCGCTTGTCAGTCTTGATGTAGTCGAAGCCCAGCTTGTCCCAGTTAATGCTCTCGTTACTCATGACACCCTCGATTGTCTTGCAGATGCCCGATCACTCGGGCTGCTGTTATTTGCGCACCACGCCACGATAATACATCCGCCGCAGATCGGAAACGTCCAGTCTCAGATTCATCCAAGCCGTAGCGAATCGTGCAGTTGCAGGCGTTGTAAAAAGGCCTGGTCATGGCAGGCCACCAGTAGGCCACCGCAGAACTGATCGAGCATCCGTTCCAACGCCAGCAGCGACGGCAGGTCGAGGTGATTGCTCGGTTCGTCCAACAGCAGCAGGTCGACCGGCCGCTGGCGGTAGAGGAGCCCGGCCAGAGCGGCCTTGAGCCGTTCGCCACCGCTGAGCAGGGCAGTGGGCATCTCCACCCTTGCCGCGTCCAGGCCCAATTGCGCCAGGCGGGTCCGCACCTCGCTGTGGGCCAGCCCTGGGTTGGCCAGGCGCAGGAAGGCGAGGGCGCTCAGTTCGGCGGGCAGCAGGCTGTAATGTTGGTCGAGCAGGGCGACCTCACCGTATACCTGAAAGCTACCTGCGCTGGCCTGGAGCTGGCCCGCCAGCACCTTCAACAGTGTCGATTTGCCGGTCCCGTTGGCACCGATCACAGCCATGTGCTCGCCGCTGCGCAGATGTAGATCGAGCGGCGCCTGGCTGCCCCGGGGCAACTGCAAGCCGCTGACGCTCAGCACCGATTTGCCTTGGCTGCGGCCAGCGTCCGGCGCGTGCATGACGATGGGGCTGTTGCGTTCTACCTGCTTGTTGGCCTGGCGCAGTTGCGCGTGCAGCTTGGCCTCGGCTGCCTGGTGTTCGCGCTGCTGTCTACCGGCAGTGGCCTGGCTGCGCTGCTGCTGACGGCCGATAAGGATTTTTGCTTGATTGGCCTGTCTGGCCTGGCGCCCCGCGTCGGCTTGCCGTCGCTCGAGGCTCTCGCGTTGCTGTTGCAGCACCTGCGTCTGACGGCGCCGTTCGTGCTTGAGGCGATCAAGGGTGTGCAGGGCACACGCCTGTTCATGCGCTTTGGCGTGCTCATAGTGCCGGTAGTCACCGGAGTAGCTGCGCAGGCCTTGCGGCGTCAGCTCGACAATCCGCTGCATGTGCCCAAGCAGGGTGCGATCGTGGCTGATTACCAGCAGGCCTTTGACCCAGCCCAGCAGCATCTGGTGCAGTTGCTCGCGAGCATCCACGTCGAGGTGGTTGCTCGGCTCATCAAGGATCAGATAATCGGCCTGGCCAACCAGCGCGCCGATCAGCGCCACACGCATCGCCTGGCCCCCGCTCAAGCTCGCTGCATCGCGCTCCAGCTCAAGCTGGCCGAGCCCATGGCGGTCCAGCTGGGCTTGCACTCGCTCGCGGATATCCCAACGTTCAGCCACTACGTCGAAATCTGCCGGGTCAGCGCTGCCTGCTTCTATGCGCTGCAGCGCAGCAACGACCGAACCCACCTGCGCCAGCTCTGCCACTGTGCTGCACTGGCTTACAAAATGTTGATGAAGGTAATGCACCCGGCCGCTGCGCAGGCAGCGACCCTCGCTGGGTGCCAGCGAGCCGGCGAGGATCTGCCCGAGCAGGCTCTTGCCGACGCCATTGACACCGACCAGGCCGGTGCGGCGTTGGTCGAAGGATTCACTGATAGGGGCAAACAGCTGCCTGCCATTGGGCAAGGCCAGGGTGACGCCGTCCAGCGTCAGGATCGAGGTATTGGTCATGCACAACTCCACTCATGCCGCGACATCCCCAGGCGAGAGCTGAGGGCTGAAGGCTGGCCGTCGAGGTGACGGCGGCATCAATGGCGCATTGGACCAATACCTGTTTGAAGGGATGAAGGCCAAGCCTAGCGGATACCCTGGCATGGGTAAAGCCTGACCCGGCCAGGCCGGCTGGCCGAGGGCAACAGTTAGTCTTCGCTCTGCTGGCAGAAGCGCAGGCGGTTGCCGAACGGATCCCAGATCTGCATCTGCAGGCCCCAATCGACGGTTTCGGCCTCGGGGCGGGCATAGCCGTACTGTTTGTCCTGCAGTTCACGCTCCAGCGCGCGCAGGTCGTCGATGCGGGCAAAGATGGTCGAGCCGGGCGAGGCGTCACCGTGGTGTTCCGACAGATGCAGGATCAGCCCATCGCGACGGATTTGTGCGTACAGCGGCAGATCCGGGCTGAACCGGTGCTCCCAATCGAGCGTGAACCCGAGAAAATCGAGATAGAACTCTTTGGCCTTGTCGACCGAGAAGATCCGCAGGATCGGGATGGCAGGGGCTAATTGCATGGTGACTTCCTTGGTCAGCTGAAGGCGCTACTGTAACCCGCTTCGCGTCCTCCAGCACCAACCTGGCAGCACTGAAACGGGGCCGGGCGACGCCCTCTAAGTGTGCGGCATGCGCCCCGGTGCCTCTTGCCAGAGCGGTTTGTGCCTCGCGCCAGGGCAAAGTTGGCCCGCAATCTGCAAAGCATCCCCCAAGCAAAATTGATCGACTGGTTAGACGCGGCGCGCAACGGCGCCATGCTGATCGGCTCAAGGCCGCAGGGCCGGGATTTTCAGGGGGCCAGGATGTCTTTGGCGCAACAGATCGAGCAGCAAGACGACGACAGCGGGTGGAGCGCCTACCTGCAACTGCGCTTTGTGCAACGCGACGGCGTGACCCGCCTTGGTGCGCGCAAGCATTTCGGACCTCTTTTGGTGCAACGACCGTTTTATCCGGAAGGCAGCCCATGCCACGTGTACATCCTGCACCCGCCAGGCGGCATCGTCGCCGGCGACCGGCTTGAGCTGGACATCCAGCTGGAAGCCGGCAGCCACGCGCTGCTGACCATGCCCGGTGCGAGCAAGTTCTACCGCAGCATCGGCCCGACCGCGCGCTTGCATCAGCACTTTCACCTGCAGGCCGGGAGCACCCTGGAATGGCTGCCTCAGGACAGCATCTTCTTTTCCGGCGCCAGGGCGAGCCTGGACAGCCGCTTCACCCTGGAGCCTGGCGCGCGTTTGCTCGCCTGGGAAACGCTATGCCTGGGCCGTCCGGTAATGAACGAGCGCTTCGAGCAAGGCGCGCTGGACAGCCGCCTGCGCGTCGAGCTGCCGGGTGATCCGGGCCTGCACGAGCGCCTGCGCATCGAGGGCGGGCGCCTGGACAAGGTCGGCGGGCATCCACTGCTGGCGACCTTTTGCGCCGCGCCCGCTGACCAGGCGTTGCTGGAGCAGGTCCGCGAGCTGCTCGACAGCCTTGGCAACCCGGTCGGGGCAACTCTGCTGGGCGAGCTGCTGGTGATCCGCCTACTCGATCACGACAACCAACATCTGCAACACACCCTGCAGCGCCTTTGGCATGTGCTGCGCCCGGCCGTTCTCGGCCTGGCGCCATGCCCGCCGCGCATCTGGGCTACCTGAGAGAGACGCCGTGGAACTGACCCCCAGAGAGAAAGACAAGCTGCTGCTGTTCACTGCCGCATTGCTGGCCGAGCGCCGCCTGGGCCGTGGCCTGAAGCTCAACTACCCGGAAGCCCTGGCGTTGATCAGCGCCGCGGTGATGGAGGGGGCCCGCGATGGCCGTACCGTCGCCGAACTGATGAGTCTTGGCCGTGAGGTGCTGCGGCGCGATCAGGTCATGCCCGGCGTACCGGAAATGATCCATGACGTGCAGGTCGAGGCAACCTTTCCTGACGGCACCAAATTGGTGACCGTTCATGATCCTATCGTCTGAGGAGGCCGGCATGATTCCGGGTGAAATCCAAGTCGCCGCTGGCGACATCGAGCTCAACGTGGGCCGGGCAACGGTCAGCGTCAAGGTTGCCAATCACGGTGACCGGCCGGTTCAGGTCGGCTCGCATTACCACTTCTATGAAGTCAACGACGCACTGGTGTTCGAGCGTGAGCCGACCTTGGGCTTTCGCCTGGATATCCCGGCCGGCACCGCGGTGCGCTTCGAACCCGGCCAGGCGCGTACCGTGCAGTTGGTGGCCTACGCCGGCAAGCGCGAGATATATGGTTTTCAGGGCCAGGTGATGGGCCCATTGGAGGGCAGGGCATGAGCCGGCTGTCGCGTCGCGCCTATGCCGACATGTTCGGCCCGACCGTGGGCGACCGGGTACGCCTGGCGGACACGGCGCTGTGGGTCGAGGTCGAGAAAGACTTCACCATCTATGGTGAAGAGGTCAAGTTCGGCGGCGGCAAGGTCATCCGTGACGGCATGGGTCAGGGCCAGATGCTGGCGGCCGAGGCGATGGACCTGGTCCTGACCAACGCACTGATCATCGACCACTGGGGCATCGTCAAGGCAGACATCGGCATCAAACACGGGCGGATTGCCATGATCGGCAAGGCCGGCAACCCGGATGTGCAGCCTGGCGTCACCGTACCGGTCGGCCCTGGCACCGAGGTCATCGCCGCCGAGGGAAAGATCGTCACCGCTGGCGGCATCGACTCGCATATCCACTTCATCTGCCCGCAGCAGGTCGAAGAGGCCCTCACCAGTGGCGTAACCACGTTTATCGGCGGCGGGACCGGGCCGGCCACCGGCACCAACGCCACTACCTGCACACCTGGCCCTTGGTACATGGCGCGCATGCTGCAAGCGGCCGACAGCCTGCCGATCAATATCGGCCTGCTCGGCAAGGGCAATGCCTCGCGCCCTGAAGCGCTGCGCGAGCAGATCGCTGCTGGCGCAGTCGGGCTCAAGCTGCATGAAGACTGGGGATCGACTCCGGCTGCGATCGACTGCTGCCTGAGCGTGGCCGAAGAGATGGACATCCAGGTCGCGATCCACACCGACACACTCAATGAATCGGGCTGTATCGAAGACACTCTTGCCGCCATCGGCGACCGCACCATTCATACCTTCCACACCGAAGGCGCCGGCGGCGGCCATGCCCCGGACATCATCCGCGCAGCAGGGCAGGCCAACGTGCTGCCTTCGTCGACCAACCCGACCTTGCCGTACACCGTCAATACCGTCGACGAACACCTCGACATGCTGATGGTTTGCCATCACCTCGACCCAAGCATTGCCGAAGACGTAGCGTTTGCCGAGTCGCGCATTCGCCGTGAGACGATTGCCGCCGAGGACATCCTCCATGACATGGGCGCATTTGCCATGACCTCGTCCGATTCGCAGGCCATGGGCCGAGTTGGCGAAGTGGTGATTCGCACCTGGCAAGTAGCCCATCAGATGAAGCTGCGCCGCGGCCCGCTGGCACCCGACAGCGACTACAGTGACAACTTCCGGGTCAAGCGCTACATCGCCAAGTACACCATCAACCCGGCAGTGACCCACGGCATCGCCCATGAAGTCGGCTCGCTGGAAGTCGGCAAGCTGGCTGACCTGGTGCTTTGGAAACCTGCGTTCTTCGCGGTCAAACCGGCCTTGGTGATCAAGGGCGGGATGATCGTCACCGCGCCGATGGGCGATATCAACGGCTCGATTCCAACGCCGCAGCCTGTGCACTACCGGCCGATGTTCGGCGCACTGGGCGCCGCTCGCCATGCCACACGCATGACTTTCGTGTCGCAGGCAGCGCTCGATCAGGGCGTGGTCGAGCAGCTCAACCTGCAGAGCCTGATCGGCGTGGCCAAGGGCTGCCGCCAGGTGCGCAAGCGCGACATGGTCCTGAACACGCTGCAACCGCAGATCGAAGTCGATGCACAAACCTATCAGGTGCGTGCCGACGGTGAGCTGCTGGTGTGTGAGCCAGCCAGCGAACTGCCGTTGGCGCAGCGCTATTTTCTGTTTTGAAGGAGCACCCATGATTGTTCTCAACCGGCGCATCAGTGCCGCCGACAGTGCCGAGCAGACGATTACCGGCACGGTGACCCTGAGTGTCGATAGCCGGATCAAGAGCCGCCTGCGGGTGACTCTGGACGATGGCCGTGATGCCGGCCTGATGCTTGAGCGTGGCCACCTGCTGCGTGGCGGCGAGCTACTCGGCGATGCCGACGGCGTGCACCTGGTGCGCGTGCTGGCTGCTGCCGAGTCGGTCTCGACCGTGCGCTGCAGCGACCCGTTGCTGCTGGCGCGGGCGGCCTATCATCTGGGCAACCGCCACGTGCCGTTGCAGATCGATGCGGGCCTGCTGCGTTATCAGCATGACTATGTGCTGGACGACATGGTCCGTGGCCTTGGCCTGCAGGTCACGGTCGAGCAGGCACCGTTCGAGCCTGAAGCCGGCGCTTACCAGAGTGCGCCACACAGCCATGCCCACGGCAATGATCACCCCTTCGTGCGTATGCCCGCTGCCCACTAATAAGGAACCCAGATGAAAAAGACACTCGCCCTTGCCCTGCTGTTGGTGGCCGTACCGGCCTTCGCGCACCCCGGTCATGACAGCAGCCCGCTGCACGATGGCCTGCTGCATCCGTTGACCGGCCTTGATCACTTGCTGATGTTGCTCGGTACCGGCGTGCTGGCGGCCTTGACCCGGCGCAACCTGCTGTTGCCGCTGGCAACCCTGGCAGCGATGTTTGCCGGTGCTGTGTTTGGCCATCTGTTCGGTGGGGTGCTGGGCATGGAAAGCATGATCGTCGGCTCGCTATTGGTGGCAGCAGCGGCGTTGCTGGTACCTGGCCGGCAAGTGTTACTGGCCTTGGCAATGCCGCTGTTCGCGCTGTTCCACGGCTGGGCACATGGCGTTGAAGCAACCCCAAGCGCCTTCTGGCTGTTCAGTGCCGGGTTCGTTACCGTCAGCGGTTTGTTGCTCGCCGCGGGCTTTACCGTCGGTTGCCTACTACGCCGCCACGCCAAGCTGCAGAAAGCCTGTGGCGGCGGCCTGCTGGCGTCGGCCGCTGTCATGCTGGTCGGCTGATGAGCAGCGACCTGGCGTTGCTGCGTTTACTGCAGCTGGCCAGCCCGGGCTTGCCGGTGGGTGGCTTCACCTACTCGCAAGGGCTGGAGTGGGCGGTCGAGGCCGGCTGGGTAAGCACCACCGAAGGTTTCTGCAACTGGCAGCGTGAGCAGTTGCACGACACCCTCGGTTATCTCGACTGGCCGCTGCTGGCCCGCCTGTACCGCGCGTGCGAGCGTGCTGACGTCGAGGCTTTCGGGCACTGGAGTCAGTTTCTCCTGGCCAATCGCGAGACCGCCGAGCTGCGCCTTGAAGAGCGCCAGCGGGGTTACGCGCTGGCGCGCATTCTTGACGGCTGGCAGCTTGGGCAAGACCTTGCCTGGCGGCCGCAGCTTGAACTCACCCAGCTAGGCGCGATGGCATGGCTCGCCGTGCACTGGGCAATTCCTTTACGCCAGCTGGCGCTGGGACTCGGCTTTGCCTGGCTGGAAGGCGCGGTCATGGCCGGCGTCAAGCTGGTGCCGTTTGGCCAGCAGGCGGCGCAGACCGTACTGCGCGACCTGGCCGCCGAACTGCCGGCGGTGCTGGACATGGCGCTGGAGCTGGACGACGAGCAGTTGGGCGGCGGCCTGCCGCTGCTGGCCATCGCCTCGTCGCGTCACGAAACCCAATACACCCGTTTGTTCCGTTCTTGAGGACTGCCAACATGCAAAGCTATCAGCAACCCCTGCGCATCGGTGTCGGTGGCCCGGTCGGCTCCGGCAAGACTGCGCTGCTCGAGGCCCTGTGCAAGGCCATGCGTGATCACTACCAGATCGCCGTGGTCACCAATGACATCTATACCAAGGAAGATCAACGCATTCTTACCGAAGCCGGCGCCCTGGAGCCCGAGCGGATTGTCGGCGTGGAGACCGGCGGCTGTCCGCATACGGCGATCCGCGAAGACGCCTCTATGAACCTGGCTGCGGTGGAGGCACTGGCGCGCAAGTTCGGTAACCTTGAGGTTATCTTCGTCGAGAGCGGCGGTGACAACCTCAGCGCTACCTTCAGCCCCGAGCTGGCCGACCTGACCATTTACGTCATCGATGTTGCCGAGGGCGAGAAGATTCCGCGCAAGGGCGGCCCAGGGATTACCAAGTCGGATTTGTTGGTGATCAACAAGACTGACCTGGCGCCCTATGTCGGCGCATCGCTTGAGGTCATGGAACGTGATACCAATCGCATGCGTCCAGAGCGGCCCTGGACGTTCAGCAACTTGAAAAAGGGCGAAGGGCTGCAAGCGGTGATCGACTTTATCGTCGAGCGCGGCATGCTTGGTGTCAGGGCGTAAGGCACAAGCGCCATCAGTCATGGCTGCAGCAACTGGTCGGCTCTCGAGGGGCCGACCAGTAGGGTTGGTTACCAGCGGGCTATCAGCGCTGCGGGATCAAGCGCTCAATTCGTCGCGGTAGCTGGCCAGGTAGACCAAGCGCTGATGACTGGCCTTCTCACGATCGTCGATGATCATTTTCAGGGTGAAAGAAGCCTGGTCCAGATACGCTGGCAGCTCCTGGCCAGTAATGTACGTGCCTGACAGCTTGTTGAGTTTGCTCCAGCCATCCTTGAAGGTCTGGGCAAATCGGTCCGATACCACGCCAACCGCCAGCCAATGTCCTGCCTGGCTGATAAAGAATTCGTCGGTAGAGCGGACCAACTGGGCCAGGCGATTGGCACGCAGCCGTGCGCTATTGCCGGCACTCTCATAGCTGGAAACCTGGTCCGTCGCCTGGTCAAGGATGATCTGCATGAAGTCGGAAAATGATTTGAAGAAAAACGCCATTTCTTCAACGATCTCTTTGGTCCGCTTGAGTGCGCTCACGCTCAGGTTCAACGATCGAACGGCAAGTTCGATGTTCTGTTTCTCGTTCCGCTGGCCGGCAAGCAGGGCAGTGAGGTTTACCAGCTCGGAAGCTTGCTCACGGCGGGTATTTTCGTACTCCTCGGCTTTAACGAGCATCTGCATCTGCATGTCGCGCAAATTGCCTGCTTGTTTGCGTTGCTCATCACTCAGCGATGCGGCATGTTCGCCGATGGCTTTGAGCGCCTCCTCCAGTCGTGACAGCTCCTGGCTGAGTTCGCCTTGCCGTGCGGCTACCTTTTCAAGGTCGGCCTGGACATCGCTGATACGGCCATCGAGGGTACCCTTGGCCGGATCAGCGGCGTCGGCGTTGCGCTTGCTCAAGTCATCCAGGTTTGACTTCAACTTGTCACACTGCTCGTTGAGCAGCGTTTGCTCCGCACGCAGCTCGGAGCGCGCTTTTTTCATCTGGATATCTTTGTGCAGGCCATCGGCCTGGTTCTGCTGGCCAAGCCCCGCTGCGGCCGCCATCGAGGCGCCGCCAATCACGGCCGATGCGCCGCCGGTAGCTCCCATGGCTATCATGGGCAGCAGCCCCCCCAGCATCTGTGCGCCGGTCTTCAAAAGCGACGCCCAGAACGATTTTTGCTCGGCGGTCTTCGCCTGTGATCCGTATTCTTGCGCCAGCTTTTCATAGCGGGCAACCTGTTGCTGCAAGTCGGTGACCAGACCCTCGAGCATCTCGCGCCGAGCATTAGCGATGACGAGTTCGCTCTGCAGCTTGCTATCTGCCTGAATGGTATCGCTTAGCGCGACTTCGCTGCGTGCGGTCGCTTCGGCGGTGTTACGGATGATGACATCGTATCTGTCTGCGATCGTGGTAAGGCTGTCGCGCACGGTAATTGCCGCTTGGGTGATTTCGTTGGCCATGGCCAGCAAATCAGCGGTGACGAATTCCTTGATTTGCTCCGGGTCACCGCCTTCCTTCACGTCCAGCCAGTCGGGTAGGCAGTTGCGCAAGGTAGTGCCGATTCTATTGGCGACGCGAATAGCGCTCTTGATGCTTCGCTCACTCTCCTGCTGAGCGGTGATCAAGTCATTCATGATCGAGCCGATCCTGACGCGGATGTCTCCCTGCTCCTGGGGCGTGGTGTTGTAGGCGATGTAGAGCAGGTCGATGGCATGGTCGGTATCGTGCTTGGCCCGACTGGTGTCATAGGTGCCTTCGATCTTCTCGACATAGTTGGCGACCAGCGCAGTCTGCTCGACAGGTAAGCGCAGCGGTGTGGCGGTGCTCAGCGCTTCGATATGGCTGCTTATAGCGCTATCGATACGAGCATTGCGGCTGATGAATGGAATGACTTCGCTCATGGGAATGGCCTTTTTGGTGGGTTATCGGGGCTGCAGTCCACTTCCCAGGAGGTCGGGAAGCGCACGCCTTGGTCGCGTAAAGGCGACCAGGCTTTTTCCAGAAGACGCCGGCCGGCGATCAGGTTGGCTTGAGCAGGCGGCTCAAGCAGGGCAAGGGCATCGGCTTGGCATTTGCGCGGATTGGCCGTGTTTGCTGCGCACTCGTCGCCGGCAAACAGGAAATCGTCAACGTCGTGGGTAATGCTCTGTCTGGTTTCGCGTGACGAGGCCAACAGCGACTTGACTGCTGCGATCTGGCGCTCGGCCGAGCGGCCGATGGCAATGCAGTATTGGACAGCCGCTATCTCGTTACTGATGCCGCGCAGAGCCTGGTCGTGTTCAGGTCGCCACGGTAGGGATTGGTAGCGCTGGCGTTCCTGTTGCAGCTGTCGCTGCAGACGCCCGCGTGCGGCCTCCAGCTCAGGCAGGCGCCTGAGCTCACCACCGACACTGTTTTCGATGTGCTGAATACGGCTAATCATCAGCTCTTCCACGCTTTGCAGGTGTGCCGTGCAGACAGTCATGCGTGCCTCCAACACGGGTTCGAGGCTGGCATGGGCTGCGTTGCCGTAAAGCACCGCACACAGCGCGAGCAGCACGCACGGCTGAGCAAGCGATGAGTGCAACCTGTGGCACATTCGGAAAGTGATTTTCATTGGGCACCTCGCTACGAAGTCCCTTGAACACCCGTCACGGACTGCTGCAAACAAGCGCGACGGTGGTCCTCAGGTGGTGCCGGGATTAAGCCCCGGGCGCCATCTGCGGATAAGCAGGAAAGGCTCTACTTGGAGTTGAGCGCTGAGTTAAGTGAGGAAGCTCAAGCGCGCAGACGTGCCCTAGAGGGCGGAGGAGGGGTAACGCTTGAGGCCAAGCGTTACCAGGCGAGGGTCATCAGTTGCCTACGATCTGGCCAGCATTCGCCGCGAGCCATCGTCGGGTAAGCGTCATTTCAAGGCTGAGGGTTACTGCTGCCAGATCCCTGGCCAGTGCCCACGGGAGCGTCGGGAGTACCCATGCCCGGTAGTTTGTGATCGTTGCTCTGGCTGGCAGGAGGGCTGTCTGGATCATTGCCGTTCAGGCGAGGGTCAGTGTTGCGTGGCATGGGTGTTTCGATAGGGTTGAGCGTGCTGTCCGCGCCAGGCTTGGGCGCGCTGTTATGCGGGTCGTCGGGGTAGGTCGGGCCTGTACCGGCGGCCATGGCCAAAGGCGTTGCGAGCACGACGGCAAGCAGCAGGAAGCGTTTCATGGGCAAGCTCCTTTGCGTGGATAAAGTGCCAGCCTTGCCGCGGAACAGACGTTGATCACGCGGCAAGGCCCTCATCTCACTTGAGCCTTACACCCCACCCTAGGTGCCAGTATCCCGACCAACGGTCAGACGAACTGCGCCAGCAACATGATGAAGATGATGCCGACCACCGACAGGATGGTCTCCATCATGCTCCAGGTCTTGAACGTTTCTGCTACGGTCATGTTGAAGTACTGCTTGACCAGCCAGAAACCGGCGTCGTTGACGTGGGACAGAATCAGCGAACCGGCGCCGGTGGCCAGCACCAGCAGCTCACGGTTGACCCCGGGCACCAGCGCGATCACCGGTGCAACGATACCAGCGCCGGTGATGGTCGCTACCGTTGCCGAGCCTGTGGCGATCCGGATGACCGCCGCCACCAACCAGGCCAGCATGATTGGCGATATCTGCGCTTGCACCGCCATCTGGCCGATGACGTTGCCCACACCAGTGTCCACCAGCATCTGCTTGAAGCCGCCGCCAGCGCCGACAATCAACACGATGGCGGCGGTGGGGGCCAGGCTCTGGTCAAGCATCTTCATGATCTGCTGACGGTTGAAGCCGCGCGCCGCGCCGAAGGTGTAGAACGCCAGCAGCAGCGCCGCGAGCAGGGCGGTGATCGGGTGGCCGATCAGGTCCATCCACTGGCGCACGATGTTTTCAGCGGGCAGCACCACATCAGCAAACGTCTTCAGCAGCATCAGCACTACCGGCAACAGCACGGTGATCAGGGTGATGCTGAAGCTTGGCAGGTTGCGCTGGTCGGACTCGCGAGCAATCTGGTCCATCAGCTCTTGTGATGGGTTGCCCGGGATGTAACGCGAGATGAAATTGCCGTACAGCGGGCCGGCGATGATTGCCGTCGGCAGCGCTACCAGCAAACCGTAGAAGATGGTCTTGCCGATGTCGGCATTGAAAATGCCGATCGCCAGCAGCGGGCCTGGATGCGGCGGCACCAGCCCATGCACGACGGACAGGCCTGCCAGCAGCGGAATACCGATCTTGACCAAGGATACCCCGGTGCGTCGGGCTACGATGAACACCAGCGGGATCAGCAGCACAAAGCCGATTTCGAAGAATAGCGGGATGCCCACCAGAAATGCGGCGAACATCATGGCCCAGTGCACCTTCTGTTTGCCGAAGGCGCGGATCAGAGTCTGCGCGATCTGGTCAGCGCCGCCGGAGTCAGCCATCAGCTTGCCGAGCATGGTGCCCAGTGCAAGCACGATGCCGACAAAGCCAAGCACGCCGCCAAAGCCGTCCTGAAACGACTTCATGACCTTGGCCACGGGCATGCCCGAGGTCAGGCCGAGAAAGCCCGCAGCCAGCGTCAGCGCAACAAAAGGATGCACCTTGAAGTGGGTGATCAGCAGGATGAGCCCGATGATGGTCACCAGGGCATCGAGTAGCAGGAACGTATCGGTAGCCAGTCCGAACATGATTAATGAGCCTCGGTTTTGTCTTTGTTGTTAGGCGTAGCGTTATGGAACTTCTGGTGCTTTTTAACGTCGAGACAGCGCTGTCTTTGGTGAGCTGGTAAACCGCCGCTCAGGCGATTCGCGCCAGTGCCCGCTCACCGCAGGGCTTTAACCAGTCATGTACGCTTTCGGCCAGCGCGGCCACCGGCCGGGTAGCGTCCAGCGCCAGGGTCAGTGGCTCGCCACGAGGGGATTCGAGGGCGGCAAACTGGCTTTCGATAAGGCTGGCAGGCATGAAGTGGCCAGGACGGGCCAGCACGCGCTTCTCGGCCTCGGCAGGGGTCAGCTCGAGGAACACGAAGCCCAGCTCAGGCACCGCTTCACGCAATGCGTCGCGATAGCGGCGCTTCAAGGCAGAGCAGGTCAGGATTGGTCGTTCGCCGGCCTTGAGCGTGGCCTGTAGCTCCTGGCCGAGCAGCACCAGCCAACCGGCACGGTCGGCATCATCGAGCGGCACGCCAGCGCTCATTTTTTCGATATTGGCAGCGGGGTGGAAAGCATCGCCTTCGATCAGCCGACCGCCACTGCGGGCGGCAATGGCAGCGCCGATGCAGCTCTTGCCGCAGCCTGCTACACCCATCACCACGATCGCGGACAGGGGAGAGTTCATCAGTACCTCCTGCAGGTAAGATAGCGCTGTCTCGACATGGACGTCGATGTGTGGGCGCCACCCTCCCGGATGTTATTGGTCTTGTCTAACGCAGTATGGTCGCTCGACGCAGGGCAATTGATAAAGATTACATTGCCTGTGTCCTGGGACAGCGCTACCTTAGTGGCCGTTCCCCACCCTTGGCAAGTAGTAAAATTACAACACCCATGTCACGCACCGGCTCCCGCACTACTGGTCGTCCCACCCTGGCAGAAGTCGCCAGGCTCTCCGGCGTTTCACCGATCACGGCCTCGCGGGCGTTGCGCGGGGTAGCCACCGTTGCCCCTGAACTGGCCGAAAAGGTCCTCGCTGCAGCGGCCACCCTGGGTTACATCGCCAACCCGGCAGCCCGCGCGCTGGCCTCGGCGCGCAGCCATTCGGTGGTGGTATTGATCCCATCGCTGTCCAACCAGCTGTTCATCGATACCCTCGAAGCGATCCACGCAGTGATGCGGCCGCGCGGTCTCGAAGTGCTCATCGGCAACTATCACTACGACGTTGATGAAGAAGAGAACCTGATCCGCAACTACCTCGCCTATCAGCCCTGTGGTGTGCTGTTGACCGGCTTTGATCGCACCGAAGGTTCGCGCCATTTGCTGGCTGCCAGCCGAGTGCCCTGTGTGCACATGATGGAGCTGGGTGAGCAGGCAGATGCGGTGTCTGTAGGGTTCTCTCAGCAGCAGGCAGGCTACGCTGCCGCCCGCCATTTGATCGAGCGGGGTCGACGGCGGCTGGCGTTCATTGCCGCGCAGCTCGACCCGCGGGTAATGCAGCGCGCCGCAGGCTTTCGCCAAGCGTTGCTTGAGGCCGGATTGCAAGCGCCCGAACTGGAGCTGCTGGCCGCACAGCCCTCGTCAATTGGTCTTGGCGGCGAACTGTTCAGCCGCTTGATGGCACAGGCGCCGGAGGTCGACGGGGTGTTCTTCTGTAACGATGACCTTGCGCAGGGCGCAGTCCTGCAGGCCCTGCGCCAAGGCATCGCAGTGCCGCAACGAGTGGCCATGGTCGGCTTCAACGACCTGCCAGGTTCTGCCCACATGGTGCCGCCGTTGACCTCGATCCGGACCCCGCGTGCTGCCGTTGGTCGGGCCGCGGCGCAAGCGCTGCTGGCGATGCTCGATGGCAAGCGGGTGAGCGCCACGCGTCAGGATCTGGGCTTTGAGCTGATGGTTCGGGAAAGCACCTGAAGCGGCTAATTGCAAGGTGATATCAGCGGCCTTGCGCCATTTCGCCGGCGATCTATGCTGAGGGCACCCCGTCCATGCAAGGAGCCCGGCGTCATGTTCGATTACCATCGCAAATCCGATATCGTCGAAATCCAGCGCTGTCATCAGGCCTTGGTGGGGATGGAGGCCAGACTGGCCGCGATCAGTCGGTCGATGGCCATGATCGAGTTCACCGCCGACGGCACTATCATTGCCGCCAACGATAAATTCTGCCAGGCATTGGGCTATAGCGCCCAGGAGATCGCGGGCAAGCATCATCGCCTGTTCTGCGATCCGGAGTACGCCAAAAGCCCGGCCTACCAGCAATTGTGGCAAGCGCTGGGCAGAGGCGAGGCCATCAGCGGTACCTTCGAGCGCGTCGACAAGGCTGGCCGCGAGGTCTGGCTGCAAGCCAGTTACATGCCCGTGCTGGATGAGCAACAGCGCGTCACCAGTGTGATCAAGGTCGCCTCTGACATCACTCAGCGAATCCACGACGAGCACGAAAGCGAAGCCCTGCTGCAGGCGATCGGGCGATCCATGGCAGTGATCGAATTCACTCCACAGGGGCGGGTGCTGACTGCCAATGCCAACTTCTTGCGAACCATGGGCTACCGCCTCGAAGAAGTGGTGGGCCGTCATCATGGACTGTTTTGCCTCGCCCATGAGCGTGAGTCGGCCGAATACCGCGAGTTCTGGGCGTCGCTTAACCGCGGCGAGTACCATTCGCACCGTTTCGAGCGAATCAACAAGCAAGGACAGGTTGTCTATCTGGAGGCTTCATACAACCCGATCTTCGATAACAAGGGCCGGTTGGTCAAAGTGGTCAAGTTCGCCAGCGACATCACCGCCCAAGTCAGCACTCAGCAAAGCGCCGCCGATGCCGCCCACGCCAGCTCCGTGCAGACTGACGCCTGCGCGCGAAAAGGCAGCGAGGTGGTGCAGCAGACCGTGCAGGTGATCGAACAAATCTCTCAGGAGCTGAGCGACGCTGCGCGGACCATCGACGCTGTCAGCAAGCAGTCGGAGATCATCGGCCAGATTGTATTGACCATTCGCGGCATTGCCGACCAGACCAACCTGCTGGCACTCAACGCCGCAATCGAAGCGGCGCGCGCCGGTGAGCATGGCCGTGGTTTTGCTGTGGTAGCCGATGAAGTACGTAATCTGGCTGCACGCACCAGCAAGGCCACCCTGGAGATCGTCGATGTGGTCAGGCAGAACCACGACTTGTCACTGACTGCGGTCGCCAGCATGCAATCGAGCTTGTCGCACACAGGGCGCGGCGTGCAGTTGGTCAACGAGGCGGGCACGGTCATTCTGGAGATTCAGCAAGGCTCGCGGCACGTTGTCGATGCAATCGGTCAGATCAGTTCGACTCTGCAATTGCATTGAGCCCAGCGCGCAGTTCACCTAGCAGGGTGTGCAGGCTTGCCTGCAATTGCTCCCGGGCGGCTGCGCTGGGTTGGTCCGAGGCCAAGGCCTGCTCGAGTATCTCGCAGTCGCGTACGACCCCGCGCACCTTGAGCATTTTCGCGCCGCCCTTGATGCGATGCGCAAGGTCGCGTAGCGCAGCGCTCGGCGGGTTTGCTCCCAATGCGTGCAGGGCGGCCAGGTCTTCGGCGGCACTGCGTGCCAGTTGCTCGAGCAGACGTCTGATCAGTTGCTCGTCACCTTGGGTCAAATTACGCAACTGATCGATGTCGAATCCGCTTGGGCGCGGAGTTGGCGGATTCAATACGCAGCGCGGCAAGTGCGCCTTGAGGGTATGCAGCCCGATCGGTTTGAACAGACAGTCGTTCATGCCGCTGTCCAGGCAGCGGACGCGCTCCTCGGCCTGCGCGTTGGCGGTAACGCCGATGATGGTGCAGGCTGGCTGGCCACTTGCGCGTTCCAGCGCACGAATGCTGCGGCTGAGCTCATGACCATCCATGACCGGCATGCTGCAGTCGGTGATAACCAGATCGAACTCGCCCGCTTGCCAGCTGGTCAGGGCCAGTTGGCCGTTTTCAGCCAACGTCACCTGATGACCGAGGCTGTTCAGTTGTTTGTCGAGCAACAGCAGGTTGGCCGGGTAGTCGTCGACCACCAGAATGCGCAGAGGTTGGCCGGGTTGCTGCTGGGTGGCCTCGCTGATCTGCGGCTGCGATGCAGGCGTTGCGCTGGGCAGCGCCAGGCTGACCTCGACGCGCGTGCCAAGGCCCTCGACGCTTTGCAGCTGCAGCGTGCCGCCCATCAGTTGGGCCAGGCTGCGACTGATCACCAGACCCAGCCCTGCACCTTGCTGGGCGCGTGGGCCGTCGACCTGGGCAAAGCTGTTGAACAGGCGCGCCTGGTTGACGGGGTTGATACCCACGCCACTGTCTTGCACGCATAAGGTCAGTTGCAGCAGCTCTGCCGAGGCCGGCGCGCAGGTGAGGCTGACGAGGATCTCGCCGCGGTCGGTGAACTTGATCGCATTGCTCAGAAGATTGGCCAGGACCTGCTTGAAACGCAGCGGATCGATCAGCACCCAGAGTGGCTGCTCAGGCAGCTCGCTGCGCAGTTGCAGGCGTTTGATCCGGGCATTGCCGTCAAATACGCGCAAGCTGGCACGGACCAGTTCGATCAGATCGGTCGGCACCGGTGTCAGGGTCATGTGGCCGGCTTCGATGCGCGAGATGTCGAGGATGTCGCCAATCAGCTCAAGCAGACCAATCGCCGAAGCGTGGGCAGTCTGCAAGGTCAATGGGTCGCTGCGAGCGCCATCTTCCAGGGCCAGCTCCAGCAAGCCGATAACCGCGTTCATTGGCGTGCGAATCTCGTGGCTCATGGTGGCCAGGAAGGTGCTTTTAGCCTGACTGGCCTGCTCGGCAGCGTCCTTGGCCTGGCGTAGCTGCTCAAGCAGGCCCCGACTGAGGAGCAGTTGCGCCTGCAACGCCCGTTGGGCCTCGGTGCGCTGCTGGATCAGCTTGCGCAGATAGGTGTTCCAGAACACGACACCGGCCAGCAGCACGCCGCCGAGAACCAGCATCAGCAGGGCCAGGCTGCGATAATTGCGCCACGGGCTGTCACTGACCAGGGTGGTGTTGCGCCATCGGTTGACCAGTTGATCCAATTCGTCGGGCGGTATGCTCAGCAGCGCCTTGTCGACAATCGCATGCAGCTCAGGCTGATTGGCAGCCATGGCGAAGGCAGCCATCGCCGGTTCCTCGCCAAACAAGGCGGCAATGCGCAGGCGATGATTGAACACATGATCTATGTAATAGCGCGCATTGATATGGTTGCTCAAGGCGACTTCTGCTTCACCGTTGGCCACCGCTTCCATCAGCCCCAGTGGTGAATCGACTTCCACCAGCTTCGCCTGTGGATGTTGGCGCTGCACCAGTGCACCCTGCGGAGAGCCACGTACTACTGCGATCCGGCGGTTGTCGATCAATGCCGCCGGAGTGCTGGCGGGGTTGCCGGCGCGGGTTACCAGCACCCGCGGACTGACCAGGTAGGGGCGAGTGAAGCGCAAGCGTGCCGCGCGCTCGCTGCCGTAACCGATCGCGCCGATCATTTGCGCCTCGCCCCGCAGCAGTTGGTCAACCATTTCCTGGACGGCATCCACTTCGCTGATCTGAAAATCCAGCCCGGTGCGCAAGCTGATCTGCTTGAGCAGATCGGGGGCGATCCCGCTCGGGCGTTGCTCGGCGTCGTTGAAGGTCAGCGGCGCCAGGGACGGCGTGACCAGCACCTTGACGCTGCGGTTATGTTCGATCCAGTGTTGCTCGGCAGGGGTCAGCGGGGTGTTCAGGCGCTGGAGCAGGAGGCTGGTATTGCCGCTGCTCCAGCGCCGCAGAATGTTCAGCCGCTCGCTGTCGCTGATGCGGCTTAGGGCCTGGTTGAGCAACCTGAGCAGGCGCGAGTTGTCGCGGCGCGTGGCGAAGGCGAACGAGCCGCCGGGCAGCGCCGAAAAATGGTCGATGCGCACCTGGCCTTGGTAGCTCTTGCCGATCAGGTAGTCGGTGCTGATGGCGTCGCCCAGGTAGACGTCGGCGTCGCCCATGGCGACCGCAGACAAGCCGCTCAAGGTCGAGCGATAAAGTTGCAGCTGTGCCTGCGGATACTGGGCCTTGACCGTACTGGCCGGCAGGTAATGGTCGACCATCGCCAGCCGCAGCCCGGCCAGGTCATCGCCGTGGCGCACGGCCTTGTCCTGGTCCTGTCGAGCGACGATCACCGGCAGGTCGTCTGCATATGCCTGGCTCAAGGTAAGCTCGGCATTGCTGGCTTCGGTTGCGTTGGAACTGCCCAGCAGATCGATTTGCCCGTCCTGCAAGGCTTTGATGGCCTGTTCGCGGCTGTCAAAGCGCTGCACTTGAACGGCTATGCCCAACTGCTCGCTGATCAAGCCGGCATAGTCAGCATTGAGCCCTTCATGATCGGCTGGGGTGATATTGATTTCAAAAGGCAGGTAATCCGGCCCCGAGCTGCCGAGTACCAGTACCTTGTGCTGGTTCAGCCACTCGCGGTCATCGACGGCAAGGTCCAGTGGAGCAGCAGCGCTGCTCGAGCGTGCCAGCAACTGCCGTGGCTGACTGTCAGCGAGCACGGCCGCAGACGCGCCGCTAAGGCTGATCAGGAGTAGCAGTGTGCGCAGACCGGTCATGGCGTAAAGCTTCAGTTGACGTTGTTGCGCTTGGCCAGATCGATCATTTCCACCAGCGACTCCGACTTGAGCTTCTCCATGATGCGTCCGCGGTAGGTGCTGATGGTCTTGGCGCTAAGGTTCATGGACTCGCCAATGGCCTTGTTGTTTTCGCCCCGAGCCAGCCTGCGCAGTACCTCCATTTCACGGTTGGACAAACTGTCCAGTCGGGCGTTCTCAGACTCCAGCGAATTGCTGTTGACCGACATTTGCGGAAAGGTCGAGTAGCCCTTGATCAGTGCCTTGAGGGCGAATACCACCGACTCGATGTCTTCGTTCTTGTTGACGAAAGCGCCAATCCCGGCGTCCAGGCAACGCCTGACGTAGAGGTCGGCAGGCTGCCCGGTCAGGGCCATGATCTTGGGTGGTGGGTCCAGCAGCTGCAGGCGCTTGATCACCTCCATGCCGTCCAGCTCGGGCAGGCCGATGTCAACGATCACTACCTGGGGTGAGAGTTTGCGGGCCAGTTCCACGGCTTCCTTACCATCTTCGGCGGTGCCAATGACTCGAAAACGTTCGCGCTCAAGCAGCATGCGTACAGCCGTCAGAACGATTGGGTGGTCATCGACCAGCATCACGGTTGTCATTGCTAGCTCCTGTGGTGAAGAGGGTCCGTTGCCTGAATCACACAGGAACGTAGCTGAGGGTTGATCCGCAAGCCTCAGGCAGCGCGCAAGATACGTCGATTCTCAGTCCATGATAATGCCGAGTATATGCGTGATGAACAAACCAAGTGATTCTGAGGAAAATTCCTACAAAAAATACGGTAACAATCAGGATGCGGCAGGCCTTCCGGCCTGCCGGCGGTAGGAATCAGGCGCAGGGCGCGTGGTCTTTGATGACGCGCTTAGTTGAGGCGGGGTTGTTGCTCAGTGCGTTACCAACGCGGGTCGGCCGGCTTTGCAGCTGACCAGCGCAGTTCGGGCAGCGTCCGTGCAGACGTTGTTCGGCACAGTTACGGCAATACGTGCATTCGAACGAGCAGATCATTGCATCCGGGCTGTCGCCGGGCAGTTCGACGGCGCAGCATTCACAGTTGGGGCGTAGTTCCAGCATGGGCGTGGCTCCGATAGCAACAAAGGTGGGTCGAGTCTGCTCCGCGCTGGCGGCGCTGGCAATCAGCCGTTGCCGGGGCGATACAGGTGAGCATGGCCGGCGCGATACAGGGCTGATTCGGCGAACGGTGTATCCCCAAGTACGTGACCGACGAGGATCAGCGCAGTTCGCCGAAAATCCCGTGTACTGGTGAGTTCGACGATATCCGCCAGCGTGCCTTTGACCCAGTCCTGATCCGGCCAGGTGGCGCGATGGATGACCGCAACCGGGCAGTCAGCGCCGTAATGCGGCAGCAGCTCTGCGACGATCCGTGGCAGGTGCTTGACGCCGAGGTGGATCGCCAGGGTGCTGCCATGCCGTGCCAGATCGCCGAGTTGCTCGCCGGCGGGCATCGGCGAGCTGTCGCCGTAACGAGTGAGGATCACCGTTTGAGCGATGCCCGGCAGGGTCAGTTCACAACCCAGCAGCGCGGCGCTGGCCGCCGTTGCCGTTACCCCAGGGATGATCTGGTAGTCGATGCCCAACTCGCGCAAGTGACGGATCTGCTCGCCGATGGCGCCATACAGGCTCGGGTCACCGCTGTGCACCCGCGCCACATCGTGGCCTAGCGCATGCGCGCTGTGCATGGCGTCGATGATCTGCTCAAGGTGCAGTTCGGCGCTGTTGATGACAGTTTCCGCGCTGTGGCCCTCGAGCACTGCGGCGGGGACCAGCGAGCCCGCGTAGATGATCACCGGGCACTGCCGGATCAGGCGCTGGCCTTTGACCGTGATCAGTTCCGGATCGCCCGGGCCGGCGCCGATGAAGTAGACCGTCATGGCAAATCCTTGCAAATAAAATGGAGGCGATTATCCAGCACTGGCGAGGGCGAGGGTAGCGCCCGCCAACGTTTGCCGGGTGAGCACCAGCCGCGCGCAGCCGTGAGCACGCGCGGCCAAGGCCAGGGCGGTGCTTTCGGCTACGCCCCAGCAGCCGCTGTGGGCGAAGGCTATAGCGGAGTGCTGGCTGAGCTGTGGGGCAAAACGCTGCAACTGCTCTGCGGGAAAAAACTGCAGCGCCAGTTGCAGGCGATCGGCCAGTTGATGCAGGCCAGCCTCGCTGACTTTCAGCTCGATACTGGCGATGCCCTGCACTGCATTTAGGGTTAAGCCAAGGCTGGCCAGACTTTGTTGCAGCAGCGCTTCCAGCAGGTCGGCGGGGCAGCCCTTGCGACAGCCAACGCCGACATACACGGCGGGTAGCGGCTCAGACATCAAGCCTGCCGCGAGCGGCGGAACAACCACGCACTGAGCAAGCCCAGGGCAATCCAGAAGGCGGCATTGGTCAGCCACGAGGCGATCTTGAACTGGGTTGCCAGGGCCTCAGGCGCAAGACTTTCATGCACGCTCGGCTGCGGCGCACCGATCACGTGTGGCAGCGCCAACAGCAGTACGCCGGCTACCTTCAGCAGCCAATGCTGGGCAAACACAATCAGGCCGAGGCCGACCGCAGTTGCGGCCGCAGTGCCGATCCACCAGGTCTGGCGCTGGCCAAGGTCGGCTGCCGCCGTGCCCGGCAGCTCTGCCGGCAAGCCCAGGGTTGGCGCCAGGCAGAACACGGCAAAACCGGCCAGGCCCCACAGCGCTCCGGTGGCGACCCGGTTGGGTTCGCGCAGGCTGTACAGCGCTGCCAGCATCAAGGCAAAGCCGACTGCAACCACCAAGTTGCCGCCGGTGGTGGCCAGCACGCGCTGCCAGCCGTCTTCAGGCGCCCAGGCTTCGGCACTGTGCTCGTGGGCAGCAACGGCGCTGTCGCCATGCTCATGCTGGGCAGCCGGCGCTGGGCTCTCGAAGGTTTCCGCTTCGAGGATCAACGGGCTGATCCAGAAGCTTTGCAGCAGGGTCAGCAGCAGGGCGGCGAGCAGGCCGCTGAACCCTGCAGTACGGGCAATGCGCGTGATCATGCGAGTCTACTCAGTGGCAGGGGAAGGCAGCGCTGTGGCGCGTATCGTGGGCTGCGTTGTGCACCGCCTCGATGTGCGAGAAGCCGGCGAAGTACACCAGGCACAGGCCAACCAGGCTGGCGCCGACGGCGATGACCAGGCGTTGACTGAGGCTGACGGGGGTGGCGATGCTGTGTTTGGCACTGGTGATGGGCATGACGCAATCCTCTGCTTGTTATAGGCAGGGGGCAAGCGCACCGGCCCCGGGCATGGATGGCCCAGGGCAATGCGACAGCGCCCGCCCACCGCGGGGTGTTGATATTCGACTACGCAGGCCGGTCTCCGGGCTCACGAGGAGGAGCAGGGCTCCTTGAAAAGCGTCACCTTCCCATGCCCTATAGCCTGGCACAGTGGTCAAGACACTTCGCTCGCTTACCGTTGCGGGGGCAGCACCGGAGTAGTCGGGCTCTCCATTGAGGCCAGCGACGCACCGGTTTCCCGTTTCACCCCATAGGGGGCACCTGAACGCAAGGCGCTAGCAAACCATGCCGCAGCGGCGCGCTGCAAGTGACAAGTTGCACGCCAGCGTGCATTCAGCCGCCTATATATGGCAGATGACTGCCCCTAAAGCCGCTTGCAGCTTGCCGCTGGGGTGCGTAGCCTTGTCTGCTTCGAGGTTCTCCGGCGTGGCCGGAGCTAAGACGGGAACGCGGTCAAGCCGCGGCTGCCCCCGCAACTGTAAGCACTGATCAGGATCGACACAGCCACTGCGCCTTGCGCGGGAAGGCGTCATCCAACCGGCCCGGCGCCGGTGCGGTGCAAGCCAGGAGACCTGCCTCGAGACGATTTCGACTTTAATCCGGGCGGGGTGATCCGGAGGCGAACAAGCCCGGCTGTGACAGCCTGCGGCGCTCGTCCTGCATGCCCGCGCCATTCTGCCAAGGGCACACGCATCCATGAAAACACTGGCCAAACTCCCCGTCACCATCGTCACCGGATTCCTCGGCTCGGGCAAAACCACGTTGCTGCGGCACATGCTCGACAACGCCCAGGGCAGGCGCATCGCGGTGATCGTCAACGAGTTCGGCGAGCTCGGTATCGACGGCGAAATCCTCAAACAATGCACCATCGGCTGCACCGAAGAAGAAGCCTACGGGCGTGTCTTCGAGCTGGCCAACGGCTGCCTGTGCTGCACCGTGCAGGAAGAGTTCTTCCCGGTCATGCGTGAGCTGGTGGCACGTCGCGGCGATCTGGACCACATCCTGATCGAAACCAGCGGCCTGGCCTTGCCCAAACCGCTGGTGCAAGCCTTCCAGTGGCCAGAAATCCGCAACGCCTGCACGGTCGATGCGGTGATCACCGTGGTCGACAGTCCGGCAGTGGCTGCCGGTACTTTCGCAGCGTTCCCAGACCAGGTCGATGCCCAGCGCAAGCTCGACCCGAACCTTGATCATGAGTCGCCGCTGCACGAACTGTTTGCCGACCAGCTGGCCAGCGCTGACCTGGTGGTGCTGAACAAGGCCGACCTGATCGACGCCGAAGGCCTGGCCAAGGTTCGCGCCGAAGTCTCCGAAGAGCTGCCGCCGGCGGTCAAGGTCATCGAAGCCAGCAGTGGCCGCCTGCCGCTGGATGTGCTGCTGGGCCTGGGTGCCGAATCGGAAGCGCACATTGATGGGCGCCGAACTCATCATGACAGCCACCATGACGACGATGATCATGACGATCACGACCATGATGCCTTCGACTCGATCTCGCTGGATTTGCCAGAGGCCGATGAGCGCTTGCTGCTGGCGGCCCTCAACCAATTGGTAGTGGAGTTTGGCATCCTGCGCGTGAAAGGCTTTGCAGCCATCCCGGGCAAGCCGATGCGTCTGCTGATCCAGGGCGTAGGGACCCGCTTCGACAAGCATTTCGACCGGGCCTGGGGCGCTGACGAGGCGCGCATCACGCGCCTGGTACTGATTGGCCAGGAGCTTGACGCCATTCAGCTCGAAGCCCGTCTGCGTCAGGCTCTGGAAGCCTGATCCATGCACCTGTTGCGCACCCAGCCCGGTGGTTTTGTCCCGGACGACAGTATTGCCGACCTCGGCCAGACCGCCGCCGAACTGGTCATTCTGTGCAGCGGTGACTCGCACCTGGCGCTGCTGGCCGAAACCGCGGAACAGCTGCCTGGCGACTACCCCAGCGTGCGCCTGGCCAATCCCATGCAGGTGCAAAACCATGCCTCGGTCGACCTGTATGTCGACCAGGTGCTGCGCCATGCAAAGTTGATCCTGGTATCACTGCACGGCGGCGTTGGCTACTGGCGCTACGGCATCGAGCAGTTGGTCGAGCTGGCGGCGCGCGGTGTTCAGGTGATCATGGTCCCGGGCGATGATCGGCCTGACCCCGAGCTCACCGGTTTGAGCACGGTCAGCAGCGACCAGGCCGAGCGCCTGTGGCACTACCTGCGCCAGGGCGGCAAGGCCAACGCGCTGAATCTGTTCAACTGCGTGGGCAACCTGTGGTTCCAGCGCGACTATGCCTGGCAGGAGCCGGAAGCGCTGGCCCGTACCGTGGTCTACCACCCAGCCAAGGCCAGTGCGCAGTTGCCGGACTGGTACGCCGACTGGGATCCTGCGCTGCCGGTGGCGCCGCTGCTGTTCTACCGCTCGCACCTGCAGGCGGCCAACACCGCGTTCATCGACGTGTTCTGTCAGCGGCTGCAGATGGCGGGGCTCAACCCGTTGCCGATCGCTGTAGCCAGCCTCAAAGAGCGGGCCTGTCTCGATCAGGTTGAAGCGTGGATGGATGAGGTCCAGGCCGAGGTGGTGATCAACACCACTGGCTTTGCCTTGTCCAGCCCCGAGCGCCCCAACGCGCGGCCGCTGCGCCGGGATGTACCGGTGTTGCAGGCGATCTGCGCGCAGGACAATCAATTGGGCTGGGAAACCAGCGAGCAGGGCCTCGGCGGCCGCGATCTGGCCATGCACATCGTGTTGCCGGAGCTGGACGGGCGGATCATCACCCGGCCGGTCAGCTTCAAGGACCTGGCCTGGCGCAGTGAACGCAGCCAGGCGGATGTGGTGTGCTATCGCGCCCACCCGGAACGCATGGACTTCGTCGCCGAGCTGGGCCGTCGCTGGGTCGCGCTGGCGCGCTTGCCGAATGGGCAAAAGCGTGTCGCGCTGATCCTCGCCAACTATCCGACCCGCGATGGCCGGATTGGTAACGGTGTCGGCCTGGACACGCCGGGGGCGGCCTTGAACATCCTTGAGGCGATGCGCGCTGCGGGTTATCCGCTGGACGAGCTGCCGGCCACCGGCACCGCGCTGATCCAGCACTTGCTCGGCGGCGTGACCAACGACCTCGACAACCTCGATCAGCGCCCATGCGCGCAGAGCCTGAGCCTGGCCGACTACCAGGCCGCGTTCGCTCAGCTGCCGGCAGAAAACCAGGCGGCCGTGCTCGCCCGTTGGGGAGCCCCTGAAACAGACCCGATGTGCCGCAGCGGCCGCATGATGGTAGCGGGCCTGCGCTTTGGGCAGACCTTCGTCGGTATCCAACCGGCGCGCGGTTATCAGGTTGACCACAGTGCGGTGTACCACGACCCGGATCTGGTTCCGCCGCATGGCTACCTGGCCTTTCACTTCTGGCTGCGCCACGCTTATGCAGCGGACGCCGTCATTCATGTCGGCAAGCATGGCAACCTCGAGTGGTTGCCAGGCAAGGGCGTCGGTCTGTCGGCGCAGTGCTGGCCCGACGCGCTGCTGGGGCCGATGCCGAACATCTACCCGTTTATCGTCAACGACCCGGGCGAGGGCGCCCAGGCCAAACGCCGCACCCAGGCGGTGATCATCGACCACCTGATGCCGCCGCTGACCCGCGCCGAGAGTTACGGCCCGCTGCGCGACCTCGAACAGCTGGCCGACGAATACTACGAAGCCCAGCTGCTTGATCCGCGCCGTGCGCAGGAGCTGCAGCGCGACATCCTGGCGCTGGTCAAGGCCAACCATATCGACCGAGAGCTGCAGCTTGAAGGTCAGCTGGATGATGCTGCCGTGTGGCTGCCGCGCCTGGATACCTACTTGTGCGACTTGAAAGAGTCGCAGATTCGCGATGGTTTGCACGTGTTCGGCCAATCGCCGCAAGGCCGCCTGCGCAGCGATACGCTGCTGGCGTTGCTGCGGGTCGAGCGCGGTCACGGCAAAGGCGGCAACGCCAGCCTGATTCGTGCTCTGGGCAAAGCCTTCGAGCTCGGTTTCGATCCGCTCGACTGCGACCTCGGTCAGCCTTGGCAAGGGCCACGGCCGGCCATGTTGCAGGCACTGGACGACGCGGCCTGGCGCACCCACGGTGATACGCGCGAGCGCCTTGAACAACTGGCGTTGACGTTGATTGAACAAGCGCTGGCCGGCAACCTGAAGCTGCCCACCGAAGAACAATGGCAGGGCGTGGCACAGGTACTTGGAGAGCTGCTCTCGGTTGTCGCGCCAAACCTCGACAGCTGTGGCGGCGCCGAGCTCGAGGGCCTGCTCGCGGCACTGGCTGGGCGCTTCGTCGCGGCAGGCCCCAGTGGCGCACCGAGCCGCGGCCGGCTTGATGTGCTGCCGACTGGGCGCAATTTCTACACCGTCGATGTGCGCAACTTACCCACTACCACTGCGTGGCGACTGGGCTTCGCCTCGGCCAACCTGATTCTTGAGCGGCACCTGCAGGACCACGGCGATCATTTACGCCAACTCGGCCTTTCGGTCTGGGGCACCGCGACCATGCGTACCGGTGGCGACGACATTGCCCAAGCCATGGCCTTGATGGGCGTACGCCCGGTGTGGGCCACCGGCAGCCAGCGCGTCGACGACTTCGAGATCCTGCCGGTGAGCTTGCTCGACCGGCCACGGGTCGACGTCACCCTGCGTGTGTCAGGCTTCTTCCGTGATGCGTTCGGTAACCTGATCCGCCTGTTCGACGCCGCCGTGCAGGCAGTGGCGGCACTGGACGAGCCAGATCACCTCAACCCGCTGGCGGCCCGCGTGCGGGCTGAGCGCCAGGCCCTGATCGAGACAGGCATCGAAGCCGAGCAGGCTGCGCGCCAGGCTGGTTGGCGGGTGTTCGGCGCCAAGCCCGGTGCCTATGGAGCCGGGGTGCAGAACGCCATCGACGGCCGTCTGTGGCAGGACCGCAAGGACCTGGCGGAGGTTTACCTCAACTACGGCAGTTACGCTTACGGTGCCAGTGACGAGGGCACGCCCGCCCGTGCCCAGTTTGCCACGCGGCTGGGCCAGGTGCAGGCAGTGCTGCAGAATCAGGACAACCACGAGCACGACCTGCTCGACTCCAACGATTATTACCAGTTCCAGGGCGGCATGCTGGCCGCTGCCGAAACCTTGCACGGCGAGGCGGTAGCGAGTTACCACGGCGATCATAGCCAGGTCGACCGACCACGCATCCGCACTCTCAAGGAAGAGCTCAACCGAGTTATCCGTGCTCGGGCGCTGAACCCAAAGTGGATCGACGGCGCCAAGCGCCACGGCTACAAAGGCGCGTTCGAGCTGGCAGCGACGGTCGACAACCTGTTCGCCTTCGACGCCACCACGCACCTGATCGACGACCATCATTATCAGGCGCTGGCCGAGGCCTATGTGCTTGACCCGGCGACCCGTGAATTCATGCGCGAGCACAACCCCGAGGCCCTGCGCGACCTGACCGAGCGTTTGCTGGAGGCCCAGCAACGCGGCCTCTGGGAGGAACCCGGCAGTTACCGTGAAGCACTTGAGGAGCAGTTGCTCGAAGGTGAGGAAGACCACTGAAATGACTGAACCGATGCAGTTTCCGCTGGCCGCCGTGGTCGGCGCCGAGGCGCTCAAGCTGGCATTGTGCCTGACCGCAATCGACCCAAAGATCGGCGGCGTGCTGATCGAAGGCCCGCGCGGCATGGCCAAGAGCACCCTGGCCCGTGGCCTGGCAGACCTACTCGGCAGCGCCGAGCAGCAGCCACCCTTTGTCACCTTGCCGCTGGGCGCGACCGAAGAGCGCCTGGTCGGCACGCTGGACCTTGACGCAGCGCTGGGCCAGGGCAAAGCGCAGTTTTCCCCTGGAGTGCTGGCCCACGCCGATGGCGGCGTGCTGTATGTCGACGAAGTCAACCTGCTGCCCGATCCGCTGGTTGACCTGTTGCTGGACGTTGCTGCCAGCGGCACCAACCGCATAGAACGCGACGGCATCTCCCATCGTCATTCGGCGCGGTTTGTCTTGATCGGCACGATGAACCCGGAGGAAGGCGAGCTGCGCCCGCAACTGCTTGATCGCTTCGGCCTGAACGTGTCGCTGGACGAGTTGCCCGAGCCGCAGGCACGCCAGCAGATCATCCGCCGGCGCTTGGCCTTCGACAGCGATCCGCAAGGCTTCTGCGCCGAGTGGGCCGGTGCGCAGCAGGACCTGCGCGAGCGCTGCCAGGCAGCGCGCGTGCGCCTGGAACAGATTGCGCTGGATGACCAGGCCCTGGCCTGGATCACCGAACGCTGTTTTGCTGCCGGGGTCGATGGCCTGCGCGCAGATCTGGTCTGGCTGCGAGCTGCACGTGCTCACGCTGCCTGGCGCGGCAGCGAGCACATCGATGAAGAAGACGTCACCGCCGTAGCCGAGTTTGCCTTGCGCCATCGCCGCCGCGAAGCCCCAGCCCAGCAACCGCCAAGCCCAGCGCCGGCGCAGTCGCCAGCCAGCAGCAATGCCAGCGCGGGGCAGGGCGGCGACAGTGGTGCACTGCCAGCCCAACCGGTTGCAGCGGGGCCGCGGCGTGAGGTACCAAACTGGGCAAAAAAGCCCTGAGCATCCGTCAGCAAGGTTTGTCCGCGGCGGATGCCAAGCCCCGGCCAGGCAGCTTGCGCGGTGCTGCGCGTGGACAGGCGCGCAAGGCCGCTGCCGGGCGTGTCGCCTGGCCGGCGACCCTGCTCAAGGGCCGGCCAAAGCAGCGTGGCGATTTGTGCTGGCAGCAGCGTCAGGGGCAGCCGGCAGAGCTGTGGCTGGTGATTGTCGATGCCTCGGCGTCAACCCGCCGACATCAGGCGCTTGCCCAGACCAAGGGCGTGCTTGCCGAGCTGTTCGATCAAGCCTATCGCCAACGCGCACGTCTGGCTCTGCTGACCGCCAGTGGTCGTTCGGCCCAGTGGCAGCGGCATGGGCTGAAAGCTTCGGCGGCGCTGCAGCCCTGGTTGCAGGCCCTCGGCGCGGGTGGCGGCACGCCGCTGATCAGCGCCTTGGAGCAAGCTCGGCAATGGCTGCAGGCACGACACCAGCGGCATCCGCAGGAGGTCCAGCGTTGCCTGGTGTTTACCGATGGTCGCCTGCAACGCTGGGGCGCGCTGCAGCCGATGCCCTGCACGACCTGGTTGATCGACATGGAATTGGCGCCAGTGCGGGTCGGTAAAGGCAGATTGCTAGCGCAGCAATTGCAGGCCGAGTATCAGCATATCCAGCACTTCAAGCAGCTGTGCTGATATATATCCAGACGTCACGAATGGCGGCTGCGACAGGATGTCGCGCTAACGAGAGAGTTGCCATCAAGGCACAGTGCGAGTTGCTAAAAGTGCGCGCCAGGCACGCACTTTTAGCATGAACAAATGCTTACTTGGGCATCGACCAAGGTTGCAAGTCATAACCCTTCTGACACAGTTCGGCGCGCACTTCCTCGATCAGGCTGGCCCATTGCGCCGGGTCTGAATAAATACGCGAGGAGACTTGCTTGCTGCCGATACGGGTGTTGGTCCGGTCGATCACTGCCAGGCTCAGTTCACCAGTACCGTTGGGTGCATCCCAGGCAACGCACTGGAAGGGTTCGAAGGCGTGGTCGGCAATCAGCAGTGCTTCGTTGACACGGAGCGGGGCATTCATGGTTCGGTCTCTCTATGGTCCCAAACAGCGAAAGTAAGTCCGCGCTGTATCAAAGGTGCCAAGGTAAATAGCGCGGGGTTATGGATACTGATGCTCGCTGGGTAGGATGAAGTCACAGCCTTGATGAATTTTTTTTGCAAATACTCGAATCCGCTCAGCTGCCCGGCTCAGACGGCAACACTTTGTAAAAGCCCGCGTGTAGCGGAGTTGGCAGCGGGCATCCGGCAGACCAACGGTACTGGGTAAGTTGGAGTTCGTTGCTACTGTTAATTCGGGCGCTGCAACGTATTGTTTCTACTTAAAAAACCAACAATTGGCGCCAAGGAACGGTCATGCTCGAAGCTGCAGCGCAACGTCGCCTGTTGATCGTCGACCCGTGCGACGACTGCCACCGTCTGTTACCGGGCCTGCGCGGTGCCGGTTGGGACGTGCACAGCTGCACCCTGGCGGCGGCGCTTGAGCATCCTTGCGATGTTGGCGTACTGCGCCTGCAAGCGTCGCACCTGCAGGCGCCTGATGCGGTCAAGGACATGATCAAGCGCAGCAATACCGAATGGATCGCCGTGCTCAATGCCGAGCAACTGCGTGCGCAGAACGTTGGCGACTTTGTCTGCGAGTGGTTTTTTGACTTTCATACCTTGCCGTTCGACGTTTCCCGCGTGCAGGTAACCCTCGGCCGCGCCTTCGGCATGGCCCGCCTGCGTGGCAAGGGCGCAGTGCAGGTGAACAAGCCCGAGCATGAACTGCTGGGTGACAGCCGGCCGATACGCGAGCTGCGCAAGCTGCTCGGCAAGCTGGCACCGACCGAGTCGCCAGTACTCATCCGCGGCGAGAGCGGTACCGGCAAGGAGCTTGTCGCGCGGACTCTGCACCGTCAGTCGCAGCGGCACGATAAGCCGTTTATCGCGATCAACTGCGGGGCGATCCCTGAACATCTGATCCAGTCCGAGCTGTTTGGCCACGAGAAGGGTGCATTCACCGGCGCGCACCAGCGTAAAGTCGGGCGCATTGAGGCAGCCAACGGTGGGACCCTGTTCCTCGATGAAATTGGCGATCTGCCGCTTGAGCTGCAGGCCAATCTGCTGCGTTTTCTGCAGGAAAAGCACATCGAGCGCGTTGGCGGCGATCAACTGATCCCCGTTGATGTGCGGGTATTGGCTGCTACCCATGTGGACCTTGAGCAAGCCATCGAGCGCGGCAAGTTTCGCGAAGACCTGTATTACCGGCTCAACGTGCTGCAGGTGGTCACTGCGCCGCTGCGCGATCGGCACGGTGATCTGTCGATGCTGGCCAGCCATTTTGCCCAGTTTTACAGCCTGGAGACCGGGCGCAGGCCGCGCTCGTTCAGCGACAGTGCGCTGGCTGCGATGGGCCGGCATGAGTGGCCGGGCAACGTGCGCGAGCTGGCCAATCGGGTCAGGCGTGGGCTGGTGTTGGCCGAGGGCCGGCAGATCGAGGCGCAGGATCTGGGTTTGCAGGTGCTGGTCCCCGAGGAGCAGCCGCTGGCGACGCTGGAGGATTACAAGCACCGTGCTGAGCGCCAGGCCTTGTGCGATGTGCTCAACCGGCATTCGGACAATCTGAGTATCGCCGCCAAGGTGCTGGGCATCTCTCGACCCACCTTCTATCGACTCTTGCACAAACACCAGATCCGTTGATTGGGACGTGCAATTGCTTTCCTGCTGCCCTTGGACATTGAACTGGGCCAGTTAACCCGCCCGGCGCAGGGTGAGGTTTATCCGGCGTGCGCCCATCCGTGGGTGGGTGCCGGGCTTGACCGGCATTACCCCGTGAAAGCGCAGGCGGTCTTCGCCGCCCCATACCAGTACGTCACCGTGATTGAGGGTGATGCGCTGGGTCGGGTCCTTGCGTTGCATCCCGCCGAACAGAAACACCGCCGGCAACCCTAGCGAGATGGACACGATTGGATGGGCAAAGTCATTTTCGTCGTGGTCCTGGTGCAGGCTCAGCTTGGTGTCGGCAAGGTAGTGGTTGATCAGGCAGGCATCGGGGGTGAAATTATCGAAGCCAGCGGTTTCAGCCGCGTTACGGGCGACCAGCAAGAAGCTCTCAGGCAGGGCTGGCCAGGGCTGTTGGGTTAGCGGGTCGTGCGGGCTGTAGCGGTAGCCTTGCTGGTCACTGACCCAGCCAAGCGAGCCGCAGTTGGTGAGCGCGACGGCCATGGCCTGGCCACCTGGGGTGCGCATGTGCCGAAACGGGGCTGCGCGCAGGATTGGCCGCAGGTCGTCCAGCAGGGTTTCGACCTGAGGCAGTACAAAACCTGGAAGCAGGACCGTCTGCGCAGCTAGGCGCTGCGGGGATGGGCCGAACAGGTCGAGGTCGGACTGGATCATCTGGCTAAGGCTTGGCGTCGTTGGTTTGGGTTCAGGTGTACCTAGCGATGCAACCCATACTAACGGCAGGGTGCACGCCATGTCGCGCTGGTCCGCTCGGCGGAGCTCCTGCCAGACAACGTCAAGACGTCTGCAAACGGGCTTGGGCAACTGATAACCTACTGGTTTTGTGTGAAGGATCACCATGATCGACAAGCTGCTGGCCGCCATGTTGAGCTGTACCTGTCTGCTGGGGAGCGGGTCTGCTCAAGCCTGGACCAAAGACGGTGACAAAATCGTCTTCCAACGCGAAGAAATCAGCCATTGCGATGACTACGCCATGGACGCAGGGGCAATCATGCTCGGACGGCAGTCGAACGAGCCGCCTTACTACGGCACTGATGAGTATCGGCCGCCGACAGCCGCGACTTATACCCTGCGCGACATCCTGTCCAGGCAAGTGTTGGCTTATCCTGTGCGCGATACCGAGCAAGAGCGACGCAAGGACCTGGAAGACTTCGTGCAAAAAGCCAAAGCCATGTGCGTGCAAGCTTACATGGAGTCAAGGCCGGCCAAGTCTGCGCCTTGATCCGGCGCTGGCAGTTCAGGCCAAACTGGGCTATTGCTGATGAACTGGCGGTGAGGCCGCGCTTGGAGGTAAACGATGAAACGAGTATTGAGCATCATCGCATTGGTATCGCTGGCCGGCGTCGCCAACGCTGAGATCCCGATGGTGAACGCTACCTGCCCGGGCAACCTCGAGGTTCATACCGATGAAGGCGGGCCGTTGTTCATCAATGGCAAAGAAGCCAAGTTGAAGAAGATCAATGACAATTACTTCGAGGCCAAAGGCGGCGGTGTGACCGTATCGTTATCGATCAGCCCTGATGGTACGCCGAGTATTTCCTATACCGGCAAAGGCGGGGCGAATGGCATATGCGAAATAGCCGAAGAAGATTAGATCGTGAGGGTTGCCACAAGGGTTCACCAATCGCCCTTCGCACGACCTGACCCTCCTCAGCGCGAGCTATGCGCTCCAAACCAGCGGGTAGCAAAGGCCGTCAGCGCACTTCGCAGACCCACTTGTGATTGCACCGGTACGGGGTGCGTGTAAACCGAACCTGGACCAGACGGGTCAGCCCCTGCTGGGCCAGGACATCGGTGAGCTGGGTGAGTGTCTCTGCTTCGATAGTCATCGCTGTTACCTCTTCAGATTACTTTGCTCATGATTATCGACTGGCACACCCGCGCAACAATTCAATTTGATTAGCTCGGCATCGATTGCAGTAAGCTGTTGATTCTTTGTTCATGGTCCGCCTTATGCCCAGTTCATTCACGCTCATGCCGTCGCCCGTTGGCGTGCTCACCCTGGTCGCCCGCGATGACCGCCTGGCTGCGGTACTGTGGGAGCAGGAGCGCGCAAACCGGGTGCGTTTGAGTGAGCTGCTGCGTGATGACAAGCATCCGCTGCTGCAGCAGACCGCGCTGCAGTTGGGTGAGTATTTCGCCGGTCAGCGGCGCCACTTCGAGCTTGAGCTGGACTTTGCCGGCACCGCGTTTCAGCGTGAGGTGTGGGCGGCGTTGCTGACCATCCCGTTTGGCGAAACCCGCAGCTACGGCGACATTGCCCGACAGATCGGCAAGCCGAGTGCGGTGCGCGCAGTCGGCGCGGCCAATGGGCGCAATCCCCTGTCGATCATCGCGCCGTGCCACCGGGTGATTGGCGCCTCGGGTAGTCTGACCGGGTTTGCCGGCGGCTTGCAGGCCAAGCAGTTTTTGCTGGCCCTGGAAGGGCGCCAGAGCCTGGTGCTGGATTTTTAACGGCCGCCAGACAGCTCAGCCAACTCAATTACCGCGGCGCTGGCACTTGTGGTGTCGAGCATGATCAGGCCTTCGCTGTGCTCATCCAGCGCTGCCAGCAGCCGGCCCTGGCTGTCCCAGGCTGCCGAGCAGCCGGCGCCAGTAAAGTTGTCCGCCGGGCCCACGCAGTTGGCCAGCAATACAGGCATGCTCAGCCGGCTGGCAACGGCGGGATAATGGGCAAACCCTTCACGGATGCCTTTGGCTGATTTGGCTACGCTGACCAGATATACCTCTGCGCCGTCTTCGCGAGCCTGCATCGCATGCTCAACAAACATCGACTCATAGCAGATCGCCGGAGCGACCCGCAGCTCACCTGCAGTGAACACCAACGGATTGTCCCCTGCAGTAAAGAACTCCATCTCGTCGGCATGCAAGCGCTGTTTCGCGTACACCAGTGCAGGTTTCGCAGGGCGCAGAATCGGCATACCGATCTGCACGCCACTTGCGGCCTGCAGCGGCAAGCCCAAGGCCACGCTTACTCCAAGCTGGTCACACAGCGTTTGCACCGGCTCTAGCCAGACCGAGTCTGCGGTTTGCGCCAGCGCTTGGGCGAGGGCGGGCTCGTAGCCGCTCAGGGATAACTCCGGAAACACCACTAATTGCGCGCCGGCACGTGCCGCCTGCTCGATGCAGTACAGGTGTCGACGCAGGTTGCCAGCCAGGTCACCCTTGAGCGCTGCCAGTTGTACTGCACACAGTTTCATGACCAATCCCTGGATGACGCCGCTGAACCACCGAGGATACTATCGGAGCAATCACCCACGCCAGTGGGATCCACGGACGGAGACGAGATGAGCCAGCACGCAGCTATTCCACCTGATTCACTGATCTGGCCCAGCGCCCAGCAGGCCAGCTTTAGTCATTGTCAGTCGATCACGCTCGTGGACCATGGGCTGCCGGCGATGGCGCATTACCTGCAGATGATGCGCGGCATGCCGCGCTGGATCGACAATTTGATGGTGCTGCGCAATTGGCTGGTCCGCCTGGTGGGGCTCAAGGATCTGGGCCGGCTCAGGGCAGTCAATTCGCAGCGCTCTCCGGGCAGCTATGAAGCAGGGCAGCGGGTGGGCATTTTTACGCTACTGGCCAATACTGATGATGAGGTGCTGCTGGTCGACAGCGATCGCCATCTGGATGTGCATGTAGCCTTGTTGCGTCGACCGTCGGCACAGCCCGGGCAGTGTGAGGTACTGGTTAGCACCGTGGTGCGAACCCACAACCTGTTGGGACGTCTGTATATGTTGCCCGTGGCGCCGTTTCACCGGCTGATAGCACCGATTGCCTTGCGTCGTTTGCGAAAGGGGTAGTTGCAATGCAGCGTTTCCAGCAGGTAGCCGCCAATGAACTGGGCAGGGACTTGGCAGTTGGCGATATCCACGGTCATTTTCCGCGTTTGCAGCAGTGCCTGGACGAGGTGGCGTTCGATCCGCAGGTTGATCGCCTGTTCAGCGTCGGCGATCTGGTTGATCGTGGACCGCACAGTGAAGAGGCGCTGGAGTGGCTGGCGCAGCCTTGGTTCCATGCAGTGCAGGGCAACCACGAAGCGCTGGCGGTGAGTTACCTGTGCGGCGACCCGCTGGATCTGGATATGTACCGCGCGGCAGGCGGCGGCTGGTTTCTCGATTTGCCCAGTGCTGAGCAGCAGCGCTATGCCAGTGTTTTCGTTACCCTGCCGCTGGCCCTGCAGGTGGCCACCGTAGACGGGCAGATCGGCCTGGTGCATGCCGATAGCCCATTCAATGAATGGTCACAGTTACGTACCAGCCTGTTGGGCGAGGATGACCCGCGCGTCCGCGAGATCTGCCAATGGTCGCGGCGGCGTTTGCGCGAGGGCGATACGCATACGGTAGAGGGCTTGAGAGCGCTACTGGTGGGGCATACCTCGGTGCTGCAGGTAAAACAGCTGGGCAATGTCTGGCACCTGGATACCGGTGGCTGGAACAAGGGGCATTTCAGCCTGCTGGATATGCAGCGGTTGGTCCTGCTCAGCCCCGCCACAAGTGAATGAGCACGGCGCTGGCGAGCAGAATCAGCAGTGCCCCTGAGGCACGTTCCAGCCATGGCAAGGCGTGGATGAAGCGGCTAAGCACGCGGCGGTTGCCAATGGCGCAGGCGACCAGCAGGTCCCACAGCAACACCACACCGAACATCCAGCTGGCATAGGCAAGTTTCCACGCGGTGCTGGTACTGGCGAGCATGCTTGCCAGGCTTACGTAGAACAGTGCGTTTTTCGGGTTGAGAATGGCCGAAGCAAAGCCCATCAGCAGGCACCTCAACCAGCCTTGCGCGGCCTGCACGGGTTCGCTTTCGACCTCAAAGCTGCTTTCGCCGGCATGGCGCAGGAACAGTCCGCCGATGTACAGCAAGTAGGCGCAGCCTGCGATTTGCAGCGCGATAAACAGTGCACTGCCGTCCTTGAGCACCGATACCCCGGTAAACGCTGCACCGATAAACACGCCGTTGGCCAGGGCGATACCCAGGCAGGCGCCGCTGGCTACCCGCCAGCCGGCTTTGATCGAGCTGCGCGCAACCAGAAAGAAGTCAGGGCCGGGTGACAGCAGCGCGAGGAAGTGGGCGCTGGCGACTATCAGAAATTGCTCCATGGGGCGGCACTACTCAGGCATTGGAGGCGCAATTCTGCGGCCCGCCCGGGACAGCGTATTGAACAATATTGCAGTCAGCGCATCAGGCGATAGCGCCCCGGCGTTGTGCCGGCATGCGCCTTGAATACTCGCTGAAAATGGCTCTGGTCGGCAAAGCCCAGTTTATAGGCGACTTCTGCCAACGGCAGGCCTTGGCGTAGGCACTGCCGTGCCCGATTGACCCGCGCATTGAGCAGGTAGGCGTGCGGGGTCAGGCCGGTGGCCGCCTGGAATGCGCGGATCAGCTGATAACGTCCAAGCCCGGCTAGGGCTGCGAGAGAGGCCAGACTGAGCTCAGCCAACTCGGCCTGGTCGATAGCCGCGATAACGTCGACAAGGGCGGCACCGCTCAAGGACGGTGCAGGGGCTGTCGGAGAGGGCGCATACGCTGAGAAGTCGTGCTCGGCCATGAATTGCACCAGCGCAGCCTCTTTGTGCAGCGGCGCGGCGGCGGAGAACAGCAGCGTATTCAACTGACAAAACTGTCGATAGGCCTGCGGGCAGCGGCTGATTCTTGCCGGTCCGCCACGGTCGCCTGCGACGACGCCGGATTCTGCGCGCAACTGACTTAGCCACTGCGCATCGATGTGCACCATCTGATAACTCCAGGCCTGCCCGGATTCAGGGTTGCACGCATGCACCCGCTGCGCGGGCACCAGTACCAGAGCGCCCGGGCTCAAGCGTTGCTGGCCTGCACCGGCACCGCTGAAGCGGCTGAAACCGGCATCGACCGCGCCAATCGAGAAGGTCGGATGGCTGTGTGCCTTGTAACAGGCACGGCTATGACAGGCGCGTCTGCTCTCGACGAAGGGCAACGCCGGGTCGTGCCAGATTTCGCTGCTTGCGGTGTGCATCAGTGGCCTGTCTGAGTTGCTGTGCAGACCTGCGAGTCTACCTGCTCGGTACTGTGTCGGCCATTTGCCGCGTGACTGTGCTTGACCCTAAGCCAGAGCAGGGCGAGGCTGCGCAGGTAATCAAGGAGAACAACAATGGACCTTTCGAGCCTGCTGCTATTCATTCCCGCCTGCTTTGCCCTGAACATGGCGCCCGGACCGAACAACCTGCTGTCACTGCATAACGCCAGCCGTTATGGCCTGCATACTGCCTGCCTGGCCGGAGCCGGCCGAATTCTGGCGTTCAGCGGCATGATCGCCCTGGCGGCGATGGGCCTCGCTGTGGTGCTGCATACCAGCGCCTGGCTGTTTCTGACCATCAAGTTGATCGGGGCGGGCTACCTGTTCTATATCGCCTGGCAGCTGTGGCGGGCGCCGGTGGGTGAGGCTGCTTTGGGAAGCGGCGAGCCTCGCGGGATCTGGCGGCTGGCCCGGCAGGAGTTCTGGGTGGCGGCGGGCAATCCTAAAGCCATATTGCTGTTCACCGCGTTTTTGCCGCAATTCGTCAGCACCGACAGTCCCACGCCGGTAGGCGAGCAGTTCCTTTGGTTGGGCGTGTGGTTCCTGTTGCTGGAATGGGCAGCCATCGCCATCTATGGCGCACTCGGTGCCTATCTGCAGCGCTGGTTCAACCAGCCGCGGCCTCGGCGGTTGTTCAACCGGATCAGTGCCTCGCTGCTGGGCTGCGCCGGCCTGGGATTGTTGGCAGCACGACGCTAGCGGCGCCAGCGCCCTCTGATCTCAGTCGCGGTAGACCACCTGGACCAGGTGATAACCAAACTTGGATTTGATCGGGCCGTGGATTTCGCGCACGGCTTTCTTGAAGATCACCTGGTCAATCGCGCCGACCATCTGCCCGGGGCGCACTTCGCCCAGGTCGCCGCCGCGCTTGGCAGAGGGGCAGGTTGAAAACTTCTTGGCCAGCACGTCAAACGCCTCGCCCTTGGCGATACGCTGCTTGAGCTGCTCGGCTTCAGCGGCGGTCTTGACCAGAATATGGCGGGCTTGAGCTTTCATGGGACACCTGCGTACCGGGAAAAAAAGGCGGCCATTATGCCTGATCGCGGCGCGTACGGCAGGCCGCTCGACGGTTACTGGGCGAGCCAGCCGCCATCCACGTTCCACGCAGCGCCACGGACCTGGCTGCCGGCTTCGCTGCACAGGAACACCACCAGCTCACCCAGATGCGCAGGGGTGACGAACGCGCCTGAAGGCTGCTTCTCGGCCAGCAGATCGTGCTGTGCCTGCGCCGGATCGACACCTGCCGCGATGCGATCGTCAATCTGCTTTTGCACCAGAGGGGTGAGCACGAAGCCTGGGCAGATGGCATTGCAGGTGACGTTGCTGGCGGCGGTTTCCAGGCCAACCACCTTGGTCAGGCCGATCACCCCGTGCTTGGCTGCCACGTAGGCCGATTTGCCGACCGAGCCCACCAGGCCATGCACCGAGGCGATATTGATGATCCGCCCCCAGTTGCGCTCACGCATGCCCGGCAACACCAGGCGGGTGCCATGGAACACTGCGGAGAGGTTCAAGGCGATGATCTTGTCCCAGCTCTCGGCGGGGAACTGCTCGACCTGGGCGACATGCTGGATACCGGCATTGTTGACGAGAATGTCGACGCCGCCAAAGCGCTCGGCAAACGCGAACAGCTCTTCGAGCTGGGCGATGTCAGAGAGGTCAGCCGGATGATGGGCGACTTGCACGCCGTGCTGATTGATTTCGGCAAGGGCAGCGCTTGCATCGCCAAAACCGTTGAGAACGATATTGGCACCTGCGCCGGCCAGCACCTTGGCAATGCCCAGGCCGATGCCGCTGGTGGAACCGGTGACCAGTGCAGTTTTACCTTGTAGAGACATGCAAAGCTCCTGGAGTGCTGGCGTTTGTGGAGGGCGCCTCGGCGAGGAATTTGAGGGTAGCACTTCCGCCTCTGCAGATGCCTGCCCCGCACTAGCCAGTTACGGTTTCCAGCCCGGCTAGATAATCGCCAAAACCCTCGCGTGCACGGCTGTCACGGCGGCTGCTGGTGGCTACGCTGTGCCTGGCGGTCCAGACTATCTGTGCGCCTTGAGCCTCAAGCGCCCGCACCAGGTGCACGTCTTCATGGGCGGCCAGCGGAGCGAAGCCGCCAGCCAGGGTATAGGCTCTCGCGCAGATGCCAAGGTTGGCCCCATGAATATGCCGGTGGCCCTCACGAGCTTCATAGCGGCTGAGGTACAACTTGCGCAGCGCTGCCGTCTGCCACGGCTGCCAGCGCTCGATATGCACCGTGCCGCAGACTGCCTGCGCTTCGCAGGCCAGTTGCGACAACAGCCAGTGGCCGGGCACGCGGCTGTCGGCGTCAGTGCACGCCAGCCAGGTTGCGCCGCGCTCCAGCATCAGTGCCGCGCCCGCCTGGCGCGCGGCACCGACGCTGCCCGCGCCGACGCTCAGCGTCTCCACCTGATGACGGCGGGCAATGGCTGCGCTACTGTCGGTGCAGCGATCCAGCACCACCAGCACTTCTACCTGATGCCCGGCCTCGCGTGCCAGCGCGGCGGCGGCATTGACTGACTTCAGGCAGCGGCCAAGGCGGCGCGCCTCGTTATGGGCGGGGATGATCACGGCAATCATGCGCACCTCTCGTCGACATCGACCACGCGGGGCTGACATGACCAGTACTCGAGCAGGAAGTCGGCCTCCTCATGGCGAAACTGGGCGTACAACGGTAGATGCCTGGCGAGCATCGCGTGCACCTGGCGGCCGTTCTGCGGGCATCCGGCAATCGGGTGTAGCCAGTGGCAAAGGATCAGGCCACCGTCATCGTCCAGGCTGGCTACCGCTTGTTCAAGCACCTGCAACCAGTCGGTAGGGTCCAGGTAGTAGCCAACCTCGCTCAGGACAATCAGATCGAAACGCTCAGCTGGCCAGTCACCCGGCAAGCGCCCGCGCTCGACGCTGACATGGGCCATATCGGCTGTGCGCTGGCGGGCCAACTCGACGGCGGTCGGATCAAGGTCCTGGCACACCAGCTCCGCGCAGCGCTCAGCCAGCAGCACACTCAGCTCGCCGTTGGCGCAGGCAGGTTCGAATGCGCGCTCATAGCGCTGGCGCGGCAGGCTGGCGACCAGAAGCTCGCGCTTGCGCCGTTCATACCAGCGGCTGCGGAATGCCCATGGGTCATCATTACCGGCGTACAGGTCGGCGAAATACTGCGAATCAACGCTCATAGAAACACCAATTCGAAAGGTTGCAGCAGGCAGTCGAGCAAATGTTGCGGCAGCACCGGCGGCTGGCCGTCATCGGCCTCCAGTTGGCTTGAATAGGCGCCGATGGCTTTGCGCTTGCGGGTTTGGCGCAAGTCGTCGAGCGGGTAGCGGTGCGCGCGTGACCACGGTAGGCGTGGATCATCCGGTTCAGCCCAGTGCCAGGCCCATACCGGCACCTCAGCCAATTGCGCGCTGCGCGCCTGAGCCGCCTGCGCGGCGGCGCGGCCTACGGCTTCGTGGTCGCAGTGGCCGTCGTTGCGCCAGGTGGCCATGAGCAGGTCACCCGGCTTGAGCAATTGATTGAGATGGTTGACCAGAAATGCCTCGTCGCGGCGCACGGCACCGTCTTTCAGATTCAACCGGCGCCAGTCCAGCTTGTTCAGGTCCAGATCCAGCTGCTGCAAGGCGTGGCGGCTTTCAAGCGGCCGCTGCCGGCGCAGCCGGTGCTCGCTCCACTGGGCGGAGTCCGGATGACTGCCCTCGCCATCGGTTACCGATACCAGCACCAGATCCTCCTCACGGCCCTGAAAGCCGGCCAGCAGCCCTCCGGCCATGAGGATTTCGTCGTCTGGGTGCGGCGCCAGCAGGACCAACCGGCGACCGGGCGGGCACAGCGTGTCAGCGTCGATCCACTTGCTGCGGGCCAGGTGCGCAGAGTGCTGCCAGTCTGCCCAGGCGGTGCCGGTGCTGGCCTGGATCAAGTTTTCGGTCATAGCTGCCAGGCTCCTGCTGGCTGTTGTGCCAGCTGTTGTCCAAGGGTTGCCAGGTCCCGCTCGGCGTGGCTCTGGCGCAGGTAAACGGGCAAGTCGGCGCTGAGCCGGGCGAAGTGGCTATCACGGCAGAACGGCGTCGCACCAAGGGCGCGGCCCACATGATGAATGACGCACTCTGCTGCCTGCTCGACCTGGGCGCGTACGCGGCGCACCGGCAAACTGGCGTCTGCCTGCGGATGTTGATCAATCCAGGCGGCGCACTCGTGCAGCGCGGCCCGGGCGGCGCACAACGATGCGTCAACGGCGCCGAGATGGGCATCACCGTGGGGGTCCGGGCGTGGCTTGCGCCGCTGCTGGTGTAGATACCCCGCCAGCGCTTCGGCGGCGCCATACCAACAAGCGGCAATGCCGCCACCGCCCTGCCAGAAGCCAGGGCGGGCGAGGTACTGCCCAGGCTTGCCGACGGCAACGCCAATAGCTCCGTCGAAGACGATGTCGGCGCTGGCTGTGGCAGCCATGCCGACCGCCTGCCACTTTTCCGGCTCAATCCGCAGGCCAGGCTGGCGCAGATCGATGGCTACCAGTTGCGGCTGGTCATCGTTGGCCCAGGCAGTGATCAGGGCATGGTCGACCTGCAGCGCGCCGGAGCACCAGGCTTTGCGGCCCGCGAGGCGCACCTGCTCGCCGCTGCGCGAATTGATCAGCGTGCGGGCATCCGGGGGCTCTGCAGCCCACACCGCCCATAGGCCATTGCCGGCAAGCCGCGCAGCACCGCATTCGGCCAAAATCGCCAGGGCATCGGTATGGCCTTCGTAAAGTTTGGCCAGGGTCAGGTCGCAGCCGCCAATCTGCGCCAGCATCCGCCAACGTTGAAGCGTCTGGCCATGGCCGGGCAATGGCAGTTGGTCGAGCTGTGCCGCTTGCAGTGTGTGCATCAGCTCGGGCAGGTGAGTGTCCACACTCACCTGTAGCGGTCGCTCGGCGAATGTCTGCAGTAGTGGCGGTAACTGATGTTGCGGCTGGCCAGCAGTTTCCTTACTCAGGCACGCCTGCAGGGGCTTCTCCATGATGGCTCCAGGACAATCGACAAGTCTCTAGAGTGGGAGAGGGCGGAGCAGTCCAGAGTTCAATCGATTCGCGGCGCGGACAGTTGTGCCGGGCTTAAGCACGCGGGTCGAATGCCTCGCGCAGCGCATCGCCGATGAACACCAGCAACGACAGGATCAACGCCAAGGCAAAAAATGCGGTAAAGCCCAACCATGGCGCTTGCAGATGTTGCTTGCCCTGGGTCACCAGTTCACCCAGCGACGCGCTGCCGGCAGGCATGCCGAAACCGAGGAAGTCCAGTGCCGTCAGGGTGGTGATCGCCCCGGTGAGCATGAACGGGACGTAGGTCAGGGTCGCATTCATGGCATTGGGCAGAACATGGCGCAGCATCACCTGCATGTCCGTCAGGCCGAGCGCACGTGCCGCCTTGACGTATTCGAGGTTGCGCCCGCGGAGAAACTCGGCACGCACCACGTCGACCAGCGCCAGCCAGGAAAACAGCGCCATGATCCCCAGCAACCACCAGAAATCCGGTTCGACGAAACCGCTGAGAATGATCAACAGGTACAGCACCGGCAGGCCGGACCAGACTTCCAGCAGGCGCTGGCCAAGCAAATCGACCCAGCCGCCGTAATAGCCCTGCAAAGCGCCGGCAGATACGCCAATCAGCACGCTGATGGCGGTCAAGGCGAACGCGAACAGCAGTGACACGCGAGCGCCGTACAGCACCCGCGCGAGCACGTCCCGGCCTTGATCATCGGTACCCAGCCAATTGCTCGCGGAGGGTGGGCTGGGGGTGGGTACCTGCAGATCGTAGTTGGGGGTGTCGGCACTGAACGGGATCGGCGCAAACAGCATCCAGCCGCCCTGATCCTCGATCAGCTGACGCACATATTGGCTGCGATAGTCTGGCTGGAACGGTAACTGACCGCCAAACTGCTGCTCGGTGTAGCGCTTGAGGGCCGGTACATACAACTCGCCCTTGAAGCCGAGCAGCAGCGGCTTGTCGTTGGCGACCAGCTCGGCGCCCAGGGTCAGCACCAGCAGGCTGGCAAACAGCCACAGGGCAAGCCAGCCGCGGCGGTTGCGGCGAAAGCGTTGCAGGCGGCGCAGGGTGACGGGCGAGAGCATCAGTGCGCCCTCCCGTCGAAGTCGATCCGCGGGTCCAGTACGGTGTAGCAGAGGTCACCGATCAGGCGAATCAGCAGCCCGGCCAGGGTGAAGATGAACAGCGTGCCGAACACCACCGGATAATCCCGCGAGACCGCTGCTTCATAACTCATGCGGCCCAGGCCATCGAGCGAGAAGATCACTTCGATCAGCAGGGATCCGGCGAAAAACACCGTGATCAGCGCCTGGGGTATGCCGGCCACTACCAGCAGCATGGCATTGCGCAGCACATGCCCGTAGAGCACCCGCCGCTCGCTCAGGCCTTTGGCGCGAGCAGTCACCACGTATTGACGAGAGATTTCTTCGAGAAACGCATTCTTGGTCAGCAGGGTAAGCGTGGCGAAACCGCCGATCACCAAGGCGCCTACAGGTAATACCAGATGCCAGAAGTAGTCGGCGACCTTGCCCAGCACACTCAACTGATCGAAGTCCTCGGAAACCAGCCCGCGCACCGGGAACCAGTTCAACGAGGTGCCACCGGCAAACAACACGATCAACAGCAAGGCGAACAAGAATGAGGGCAGGGCGTAGCCGATCACGATCAGCGCGCTGCTCCAGGCATCGAAGCGGCTACCGTGGCGCACGGCCTTGCGGATGCCCAGGGGGATCGACACCAGGTAAGTGATCAAGGTCGCCCAGAAGCCCAGCGACAAGGTCACCGGCAGCTTCTCCACGATCAGATCGGTAACCTTTGCCCCGCGAAAGAAACTGTTGCCAAAATCCAGCCGGGCGTACTGACCCAGCATCAGCCAAAGCCGCTCGGGGGCAGTCTTGTCGAAGCCGTACTGGTGCTTGATCTCCTCGATCAGTTTCGGATCCAGGCCACGGGTGGCCCGGGACTGTGCATGAACCACTTCGCTGCCGGCGCCTGGCGTACTGCCACCGCCGATACCCTGCAAGCGCGCTACCGCCTGTTCGACCGGCCCGCCAGGCGCGGCCTGAACGATGGCGAAGTTGACCAGCAGAATGGCCAGCAGGGTTGGGATGATCAGCATCAAGCGGCGCAGGATATAAGCGGTCATGGCGAAGCCTTCAGCCGTTCGGCCATCTGCTCATTGGTCAGTGCGGTCGGGCTGATCTCCCACCAGGTATCCAGGCCTTCATCATAGGCGGCCTGGACCTTGGGCCGGCCAAAGCGGTTCCACCATACCGTGGAGCTGCCGGGCGGGTAGTAGTTGGGGATCCAGTAGTAATTCCATTGCATCACCCGGTCCAGTGCATGCGCGTAACGGCGCATGCTGACCTGGCTGTCGGCCTGCACCAGCCCAGCCAGCAGGCTATCCACGGCGGGGTCCTTGAGCACCATCAGGTTGTTCGAACCTGGGTCGTTGGCGGCCGCCGAGCCGAAGTAGTTGAACAGTTCGCTGCCGGGCGAGAGGGTCACCGGATAGCCGGTGACGATCATGTCGTAGTCGCGCGCCATCAGCCGGTTGACGTATTGCGCCGCGTCGACGTTGCGAATGTTCAAGGTGACGCCGATTTGCGCCAGGTTGCGCTTCCACGGCAGCAGCATGCGCTCAAGCCCTGCCTGGCCGTTGAGAAAGGTGAACTCGAACGGCTGGCCCTCGGCGTTGACCAGGCGGTCACCAAGCGGCCGCCAGCCGGCAGCTTGTAGCAGTGCCAGTGCCTGAAGTTGTTGCTGGCGGATGATCCCTGAAGCATCGGTCACCGGCGCGGTGAACACCTGCGTAAAGACCTCGTCCGGCACGCGACCGCGTAGCGGCTCAAGCAACTCCAACTCTTGCGCATCCGGCAACTCCCGGGCAGCCAGCGGCGTGTTGGCGAAGATGCTCTGCTGGCGGATGTACATGCCGCGCATCATCTGCCGGTTGCTCCACTCGAAATCCCAGAGCATGGCCAGCGCCTGGCGTGTACGGCGATCCTTGAACATCGACTGGTCGAGGTTGAATACAAAACCTTGGGCCACCTGCGGCTTGGCTGGGCCCAGGTGCGCGCGCTGCAAACGACCGTCGTCCAGCTGCGCGCCGTTGTAACCGAGGGTGTAGGCGGTGGCCGAGAACTCGCGGTTATAGTCAAAACCGCCACCACGCAGCACCTGCCGGGCGACCTCGGTATCGCCAAAGAACTCGATGCGCATGCGTTCGAAATTGTAGCGGCCACGGTTGACCGGCAGGTCCTTCGCCCACCAGTTCGGGTCGCGCTCGAAGGTGATGCTGCGGCCATTGTCGATCTTGCCGATGCGGTACGGGCCGCTGCCCAGCGGTTTGCCGAAGCCGGCACCCGTGGCGAAGTCGCGCTGCTGCCAGTCGTGCTCCGGCAGTACCGGCAACGTGGCCAGGTCCAGCGCCAAGGTGCGCCCATGGGGTTGTTTGAAGTCGAAGCGGACAGTCCGCGGGCCCTCTATGACAACCGCCGCAACCTCGGCAAACTGCGTGCGAAACTTCAGGCTGCCTTTGCTCAACAACAGCTCATAGGTAAAGCGCACGTCTTCTGCGCGGACGGGTTTGCCGTCGGCGAACGTCGCGCGGGGATCGATCTCGAAGCGCAACCAGGCGTCGTCCGGCCCGCGTTCCATACGCCGAGCAATCAGGCCGTAGACCGTGTAGGGCTCGTCGAACGAACGTACTGCCAGTGGCGCATACAGCCAACCGTCGACTTCGCTGACGCCGGTGCCTTGGTCGATATAGGGCAGGACATGGTCGAACTGGCCAATCTCCATCGCCGAGCGGCGCAGGCTGCCGCCTTTGGGGGCGTCAGGGTTGACGTAGTCGAAATGCTGGAAGGTGTCGGGGTAGCGTGGTGCTTCGTCATAGACCGTAAGGGCGTGCCTGGGCTCCGCCTGGGCGAAGGTGACAAGGCAACCGGTAAGTAGCATTGTCACCGGACGACAAAAGCGCCCAATACGCGCGATAGCGCCTCCCCGGCATGCGCCAGGTCGGTCGCCATCGCGAGCCAGGCCCGGCGCCGCAGCGAAACTGCAGAGACGGGCAGGCAAGACTGGATCAGTCCTGACGGCTGGTCACTTCCAGCAGGTGGTAGCCGAACTGGGTCTTGACCGGACCTTGAACTTCATTCAGCGGCGCGCTGAAGACCACGGTGTCGAACTCCTTGACCATCTGGCCTGGGCCAAACGAACCCAGATCACCGCCTTGGCGGCTGGATGGGCAGCTGGAGTTGGCCTTGGCGACTTCAGCGAAATCAGCGCCGCCCTGGATCTGAGCTTTGAGCTCGTTGCACTTGTCTTCGCTGCTGACCAGGATGTGGCGGGCGGTGGCTTTGGCCATGGGAAATGCTCCTTTTGAATGAGTCCGCAAGCCTAGCGCAAACCACACGCGGTTGTCTGCCATGGTTGCTGTCGCTGGCAGCCAACACCGTTTGCAGGGCGCCGCAGCTGCCGCTGCTGCGCGCCGTGTCCGCGCCGGGTACTACTGACGCAGGCGCATGGCGCAGCGTTGCAACAGTCGCTCGCTGGCCTCCCAGCCAAGGCATCCGTCGGTGATCGATACCCCGTAGGCGAGGTCGCCTTTGCCCAAGGCCTGGCAGCCATCGTACAGATGCCCTTCAAGCATCATGCCGACCACTGATTGATCCCCCGCCAGCCGCTGCGCCAGCACATCGTCGAACACGGCTGGCTGCCGAGCTGGGTCCTTGCCGCTGTTGGCATGGCTGCAGTCGACCACGATGCGCGCAGCGAGCCCCGCCTTGGCCAGCCTCTGACGCGCACGAGCGATGCTCTGCGCATCGTAGTTAGGCCCATCATGGCCGCCGCGCAGGACCAGGTGGGTGTCTGCGTTGCCCAGCGTATCGATGATCGCCGGATGACCCTGAGCGTCCATGCCAAAGTGCCGATGCGGATGGGCGGCGCTGCGCATGGCATCGGTCGCAACCGTGATACCGCCGTCGGTGCCGTTCTTGAACCCCACCGGCAGCCGCAGACCGCTGACCATCTCGCGGTGAATCTGCGACTCGGTGGTGCGTGCACCAATCGCTGCCCAACTGAGCAGGTCATCGAAGTAGCCGGCAGCCATCGGCTGGAGCAATTCGGTGGCGATCGGCAAGCCGCGTTCGAGCATGCTCAGCATCAAGCCACGGGACAGGGCGATACCGGCGTGCATGTCGTCGCTGCCGTCCAGATGCGGGTCGTAGGCCAGGCCCTTCCAGCCGACTGTAGTACGCGGCTTTTCGACATAGGCGCGCATCACCAGCAGCAGCTTGTCGTCGACCTTGCGGCTGAGTGCAGCGAGGCGGTCGGCGTATTCCAGCGCTGAGCGTGGGTCATGAATCGAGCACGGGCCAACAATCACCAGCAGGCGCGAGTCGCGGCCTTCGAGAATGGCGCGGACGGCTTGGCGGTGCTGCTCCACTTGCTGGGCAAGTTCAGGCGTGAGTGGCATTTGCTGCTTGAGCAGGTGCGGGCTGGGCAGGCGCTGGCTGACAGCGGAGTTGGCAGCAACAGGTTGGGTCAGGGGCAGGGCGAGGGTAGCGGCTTGCATAGTTCTGTTTCCCTGGGCGGACAGCGGGTTCAGGCCCGCGTGGTCGGCCCTATCGAGGTGTTCGACAAATCGTCAAATGCGGTTCTTGTGCGGCATCGCCACCGGAAATCGACCGAACGGAGGCGGCAGGCTGGCCCGAACGGGATTGGCTAAATCGCCAGGTATAGGTGGCTGCGCGGTAGGAAGTGCGGTAGTTCATGTTGAAATCCTCGATATGTTTGGTGTTTTTCAAAGGCCTGGAAACGCAAAACCCCCGGTCGGGAAGCCGACCGGGGGTTGAGTATTCTCATGTTCGGCGGCCCCTCGAAGAGTGGGCGCCGTTGGGTATCAGCGGCGCCTAGTGGCTAAACCAATACCCAAAATAAACGGTGGAGACGACCGAACCAGGCACGACAGCCAGCAGCCGGCGCGCAGTGCGTGCGGTGCAGGTGGCAGTGTGGTGGTGGCTGTGGGTCATGTTGCACTCCAGTGATTGAGTCCGAGCTTACTGCACCTGCAACGGCGCATTCAATGGCTGAATGCGCTTTTTTATTTCAGCGCCGCAGGTAGGCGGTGAAGTCGATATCGCCGGCGCTGAGGATCGCCTGCACCCGGTTGTGCACATTCAGCTTGCGCAGGATCGCCGACACGTGAGCCTTGACCGTGGTCTCGGCAATGTCCAGGTGGTAGGCAATCTGCTTGTTCGATTCGCCCTTGGTCATCCGCTCAAGTACCAGCAGTTGCTTGCGGGTCAGCGCCTGCAGCAGCTCCGGGGCGAAGCTCTGCGCTTCGCTGACCGCGCGGCGGGTGCCGGGCTTCTGCGTGCGGATGATGTCCGGTGGCAAGTAGACATTGCCGTTGAGAATCTGCTCGATGGCGTCGGTCATCTGCGCCCGCGGCGAGGACTTGGTGATGAAGCCGACCGCGCCATAGGTAATGGCCTGGAGCACCACCTGCTTGTCCTGCTCGGCCGAGACGATTACCACCGGAATGGTCGGTGCCTCGTTGCGCAGGTTCATCAAACCGCCCAGGCCGTGCATGCCGGGCATGTTTAGGTCGAGCAGGATCAGGTCGAGGTCGTCGTTTTCGCAGGTCATCGCCAAAGCGCTGTCGAGGTCGGCGGTTTCCATTACCTCGCTGCCTGGAAATCCATCGGCAATCACGTTGTGCATGGCCTCGCGGAACAATGGGTGATCGTCGGCGATGAGAATCTTGTACATGGCTGTGCACCTTATTGTTGTATGTGTGCTCGCACGCAGGGGCAGTTCGCTTGGCAGCAGCCCTCGTTATGCCGCTATTAAGAGCCGGTAGCAAGGCTTTGTGAATGCGACCATCGCCATGCGAAGCAGTACCAAAGTAGTAGGTCTGGGCAGCGGCAGGGCTTCTAGCATGGAGGCCTGCACTGTACAGGAGGCACAAGGCATGGCCATTTTGCTGGTAGACGACCACCCGTTGCTGCGCGCCGGCATTACCGCGACCCTGGCCCAGGCGTTGCCGCAGATGCCCTTGCTGCAGGCCAGCGATGGCGAGCAGGCGCTGGCCATGGTGCAGGCGCAGGTGCCGGGGCTGGTGATCATGGATTTCGACCTGCCGGGCATCAGTGGCCTGGAAACCACCCGCCGTCTGCGCCAGCGTTTGCCACAGCTACGCGTGCTGTTCCTCAGTGAACATGCGCAACTGAGCCTGGTGCGCCAGGCATTGGCGGCTGGGGCTTGCGGCTTTCTGTCCAAGCAGGTCACCCCTGAGGTACTGGTCGAGGCGGTGCGCAAGGCCCTTAGCGGACATGCCTATATCGAGCAGGGCTTGGCGACCGCGTTGGCCTGTCAGCCCGCGCAGGCTGAGACCGACTGTCTGCATGGCCTGACGCCGCGCGAGGCCGAGATTTTCCTGCTGCTGGCCAAGGGCACGGCGTTGCGCAGCATTGCCAGCCAGCTGTGTATCAGCAGCAAGACCGTGTCCAATCACCTGACCCTGCTCAAGAGCAAGTTGCGCGTCAGCAGCCAAGCGGAGCTGGTCCACCTGGCGCTGCAGGCAGGGTTGCTCAAAGCGGTCGCCTGAGCAGGCCGGTTTACTTCCAGGTCTGCGGGCAGCCTTGGCAGCCTTCCATGTTGCTGTCCTGGAAATTCGCATAGTGCTGACGGGTGCCGCGCAAATCAGCATTTTCCAGATTGCTTTCGCCAAGCTTGGCTTCCTGCAGGTTGGCATCGGCCAGGCTTGCGCCCTTCAAGTCGGCTTTGCTCAGCCAGGTCATCTCAAGGTCAGCCGCCTGCAGCTTGGCGCCGTGCAGTTTGGCCCCGGACAGGCGTGCGAACTCCAGATAGGCCGCTGACAAATCGGCATTCTCAAAATTGGCGCCTTGCCCGTACATGCCCCAGGCCTGTACCGCGACCAGTGTTGCGTTCTGCAGTTGCGCCAGGCGCAGGTTGCTTTGCTGCAGGCTGGCACGGGTCAGGTTGGCGCCGCGCAGGTCGGCTTTTTCCAGGTTGGCCAGATCCAGCCGGGCATGGCGCAGGTTGGCCTCGCGCAGGTCGGCGCCAGACAGGTCGATCTTGCGCAGGTCCTGATTGCTCAGGTCGGCGCCGCGCAGGTTGGCGTTGGCGCACTTGCTTTCGGCGGCGATCACGCAGCCATTGATGGTCAGTGGGGCATCGCCCAGTTCATCGGCAACAACCGGGCTGAGCGCCAGAATCAACGCGAAGGGAAAGTAGTTCATGGTGGCTCCTCAGAGGAGGGCAAGGCCCTCGTTCACGGCGCTTGGCCGCAGCCACAACCAGCGTACGAGGCGCTGGTTGGGGCCGCAACCAGGCAACTCAGCGCTGGGCTGTCTTGCTGTCCCAGGCCGGGATCTTGAACACCCAGAACGAGCCGCCCTGTGCCACAGGTTTGGTCAGCTCGGCCATGTCGCCACCCCACAGCGGTACCGCGCCACCGTAGCCGACGGTTACGCCGATGTACTGCTCACCGTCCTGGTCCCAGGTGATCGGCGGCGAGACGATGCCGCTGCCGGTCTGGAATTTCCACAGCTCCTCGCCGGTCTTGGCGTTGAACGCCTTGAAGTAACCGTCGCCGGTACCGGTGAACACCAGGTTGCCTTTGGTTGCCAGCACGCCAGCCCAGAGCGGCAGGCGCTCCTTGTGCTCCCAGACCATCTTGCCGGTGGTTGGGTCCATCGCGCGCAGGGTGCCGACGTGGTCGTCATACATGCGTTTGATGCGGAAGCCCATGCCCAGGTACGCCGAGCCCTTCTTGTAGTTGACCTCTTCGGTCCAGTATTCCTCTTTCCACTGGTTGGCCGGCACGTAGAACAGCCCGGTGTCCTGGCTGTAGGCCATCGGGTTCCAGTTCTTGCCACCGAGGAACGGCGGCGAAACTTCGACTGGCTTGCCCTTGGTCTGGCCTGGTTCAGGCTTGGCCGGACGCTGCCCTTCGTTTTCAACCGGGCGCCCAGTCTTGAGGTCGATGTGGCTGGCCCAGGTGATGTTGTCGGCGAACGGGAAGGCGTTCTTCAACTTGCCGTTGGTGCGGTCGACTACGTAGAAGAAGCCGTTGCGGTCAGCATGCGCGGTGGCTTTGAACTGCTTGCCGTCCTTGTCCTTGTAATCGAACAGAACCAGTTCGTTGTTGCCGGAGAAGTCCCAGGCATCGTTCGGCGTGTGCTGGTAGAACCACTTGACCTCACCGGTGGTGGGGTCGACGCCGACCTGGCCGGAGGTGTACAGGCTGTCGTAGTCGTGCGGGTTGCCGTCCTTGGAGGTGCGCGCCCAGGTGTTCCACGGGCCAGGGTTGCCGGCGCCAACAATGATGGTATTGGTTTCGGCATCGAAGCTGGCGCTCTGCCAAGGAGCGCCGCCGCCGTGGCTCCAGGCCTCGACCTTGCCGGTTGGCGAGCTTGGATCATCCGGCCAGGACGGCGCTTTGACGTCGCCGGTCGGGGTGCTGTCCTTGCCGTTCAGGCGGCCCATGTGGCCTTCGACAAACGGTCGCATCCAGACTTCTTCGCCGGTGTCCGGGTCACGTGCATACAGCTGACCCACCACGCCGAACTCATCGCCCGAGCTGCCGTGAATCAGCAGTACCTTGCCGCTCTTCTGGTCTTTGATCAGGGTTGGCGCGCCGGTCATGGTGTAGCCGGCGCTGTGGTCGCCGAACTTCTTGTTCCAGACCACCTTGCCGGTGTCCTTGTTCAGCGCCACCACCCGTGCATCGAGGGTGCCGAAGAAGATCTTGTCGCCGTAGATGGCCGCGCCGCGGTTGACCACGTCACAGCAGGGGCGGATGTCGTCCGGCAGGCGGTGGTTGTAGGTCCACAGGCGCTTGCCGGTCTTGGCGTCGAGGGCAAATACCCGCGAGTAGGAGCCGGTGACGTAGATCACGCCGTCATTGATGATGGCCTGGGATTCCTGACCGCGTTGCTTTTCGTCACCGAAAGAAAACGACCAGGCCGGGGTCAGTTTGAATACGTTCTGGTCATTGACCAGCGCCAGTGGGCTCCAGCGCTGGGCGTTGGTGCCCATGCCGTATTGCAGCACGTTACCGGTGGTCTTGTGGTCGTCGGCGATATCTTCCCAGGTAACCGGCTTGGCCTGGGCAGCGCCGCCGCAGGCCAGGCTGGCCAGGAGCAGGGCGGCAGAAAGAGGCGAAAGCAGGGCGGGTGATGTTCTTGTTGTCATGGTGGAGTTCCCAGTGAGGTTGTGCCTGGTTAGCCTGGAACGCCGCCGCTGATCGAGATACGGAAAAAGTCCCGGTCACTGCGGGAAATCTTCCCAGTCCGGACATGATTTGGCACTGCGCCGCAAGCGCTACTACCAAGGGATAAGGATGCGACCCCCAAAGCAGCATGTGGCCGCTGGCACTGGCTTTCTAGGATGGTCGGGCCGCCTCCGTTCGAGAGGCGCAGCGTGCAACTTCAGCAGTCGAGGGCAGAACAATGACAACCCCTAAAAGCGCCTGGCACCTTTCCCTGTTGCTGGCTGGCCTGTGCGCCGCCGGTGGCAGCTTCGCCCACGGCAACGTAACGCCATCGGCGGTCAATACCGATGGGCTGGAGCCCTTGGGTAGTGAATGGCGTAGCGAAAACCCCTACCGCAGCAGCAAGGACCATGACAAAGCGCTGTCGATCGGCGCGTCGGCCTATAACCAGAACTGCGCCGCGTGCCATGGCCTCGAGGCCAAGTCCGGTGGCATCGCCCCTGATCTGCGCATGCTCGATGAAGGCGCCGTCGGTGATGAGTGGTTTGTCGAGCGGGTGCGCAACGGCGCGGTGCGCGACGGGCGGGTGTACATGCCGAAGATGGCCGACTTTCTCAGCCAGGAGGCGCTGTGGGCGGTGCGTACGTATCTGGACAGTGTGCATGTCACCGAGTGAACCGCGACCTGTACTGCTGTGATGCGCAGGCCGCGGGGAGGGAGCCAGGGCCGCAGGGCGGCCTGGGGCATCAGCGCTCAGTCGGGTGGCTGAATGGACGGTTCTTGCGCCTTCTGCGACTCGTCCATTTGTCTCAGGATGTCTACCAGCGAAGGGATCTTTGGCTGTTCGAAGTCGCCACCAGGGGTTTGGGACTGCTTGAGCAGTCCTTCGATCGAGTCCCGGTGCCCTGGCGGGTAGCGCATCAGTTCGAGTTCGCCCAGGTTGTCTATGAATTCAAGCGTTCTACGTACATCCAGACGCCCGTCAGACTCGTGGTCGCGCAACAGTGCGTTTTGCTGGACCCATGCATTGTCCATGTCCTGTCGAGCTTCCCAGGCGGCGTACCGCTCTACGCTGGTATAGGCGCCACTTTCGTCTTCGAGGATGACGACAACCTCTTCGCGCGAGAGATGAGCAAAGGGGTTGGCAGTGTCACGCTGCCCCCGTACCACCCCCGCGATGTACTTCGCGGCCTGTTGACTCTGCTTGAGCCGTTCGGGTGAAGCCTCTGCAGGAATCTCATTTAGTGCCACAGACGCATTACCCAAACGCTTTATCTCGGCGTTGACCTTGAATATGAAACTGTCTGGGCCATAGACGCGCTGAAATTTTTCTTCCAGTTGTTTTTGCGTGAGTGTGGCCTTGGCGCTGAGCGCCATGCCTTCAGCAGACAGTTGTACTTCACTACCGGCTTCCGGCTTGCTGGCAACGTTGGCAGTCACCGGCGCGGATCGCGATGTCGCCGTTGCCAAAACAGGGCGAGGCACGCCCTTTAATGTCGTGTCTATCATGCGTAGAGTCCCTTGACCGGGAGGGTTGCACAGGCGTGCACTCCTCCCGCATTGATGAGCGACTATTTGATCGTGAAAGTCACGCTGTAGTCATAGGGCGGCGAACTGTTGATGCGGGTTGTCTTGGCCTCGCACGTGGCCCGGGTTGATCCGACAGACGTTGCCTTTTTGTCCCATTTCACCAGAGGTAATGAGACGTGAGATGTTTCGAATTTGCACTCTTTGCGACCTGATTTATAGGTAAAACGCAGGCCAGAGGCAGAAGAGGACGCACTGTTCAATTTGAATTGAGTTGAAGATTTTTCGCTGATAGGTCCCGGAGCAGGGTCGAGGGAACCAAACGCATATTGGTAGGTAAACGTGGCAATGGAAGTTGTCTCATTCTTCACCGTCACACTCACGACGGTGTTGCTCCAGGCATTCGCCATGGGCGCTACTACTGTCAGGATCACTGCAGCGATCTTTAGCCGATACATGTACTTTCCTCCTAGTGCTTTCAACGCCCCCTGAATAAGCGGCGCCACTCGATATCCGGGGTGAGAAAAAGTGCTCAGGCCCAGACACCTGACATGTCGGCAAGGAAACAGCACGCTGTATCAGACGTGGTCTGATAGATGCGTAGGAAATTTCGCTATTAACAAAACAGGCGCCTCAATCGGCGCCTGTGGAGGTCTGTCGCGGCCTGCATTCAGGCAGGTCCGGGAGGAGGGCCGGGGCTACAGCGGATAGTGCTTGAGCTCGCGCGCGATCAGCATCCGCTGAATCTCGCTGGAGCCTTCATAGATCTGCGTGATGCGTGCGTCACGGTAATAGCGCTCCACCGGATAGTCTTCCAGGTAGCCGTAGCCGCCATGCACCTGAATCGCCATCGAGCACACCCGTTCGGCCATCTCCGACGCGAACAGCTTGGCCTGTGACGCCTCCGAAAGGCATGGCTTGCCCGCACTGCGCAAACGCGCGGCGTGCAGGATCAACAAGCGCGTGGCGTTGACCTGGACCTGCATGTCGGCCAGCAGGTTGGCGATGCTCTGGTGCTCGTTGATCGGCTTGCCGAACTGGATGCGATCTCGCGAGTAGACCAGCGCGGCCTCGAACGCGGCGCGGGCAATCCCCAGCGCCTGGGCGGCGATGCCGATGCGGCCGCCTTCGAGGTTGGACAGGGCAATGGCCAGGCCCTTGCCGCGCTCACCGAGCATATTGGCGGCCGGGATGCGGCAGTTGTCCAGGCTCACGGCGCAGGTGTCCGAAGCACGGATACCCATCTTGTGCTCGCTGCGATCAACCTTGAAACCAGGATTGTCGGTCGGCACCAGAAACGCCGACAGGCCTTTTTTGCCGAGCTCCGGATCGGTCACCGCAAAAACGATCGCCAACCCGGCGCGACGGGCGTTGCTGACGAACTGCTTGGCGCCGTTGAGCACCCACTCACCGTCCACTTGCTCGGCGCGGGTGCGCAGGTTGTGCGCCTCTGAGCCGGCCTGAGGTTCGGTCAGGCAGAAACAGCCGATGACCTCGCCACTGGCCAGCCGAGGTAGCCAGGCCTGCTGTTGCTCAGGCGTACCGTAGGCCAGCAGCGGGCCGCAGCCTACCGAGTTGTGAATACTCATCAAGGCGCCGGTCGCGCCGTCGCCAGCCGAGATTTCCTCGACCGCCAGGGCATAGGCCACGTAGTCGGTGAAACTGCCGCCAAACTGCTCCGGCACGACCATGCCAAGCAAGCCCAGCTCACCCATCTTGCGTACCACCCCGTCGTCGATCCAGGCGGCTTTTTCCCAGGCCTGGGCATGCGGGGCGATTTCGCCGCGGGCAAAATCGCGCGCCATGTCGCGGATCATGATCTGTTCTTCGTTCAGTTCCAGGTCTTGCATCTGCGTACTCCCAGGCTCACAGCCCTTCGAAGAATTGGTCGACCCGCGCCTGCGCCAGCTCTGCCAGGGTCGGCGGGTTCCAGCGTGGCTGCTTGTCCTTGTCGATGATCAGGGCGCGCACGCCCTCGATGATGTCGCCATGGGCGAACCACTGCCGGTCCAGGTGCAGCTCCATGGCAAAGCACGCCTCCAGGCCGAGTTTGCGCCCGCGCCTGAGCATCTCCAGGGTCACGGCCATGGCCAGCGGCGAGCGGCTTTGCAGCAGGTCGGCGGTGGCCAGCGCCCAGGCCTGGCTGTCGCCGATCCGCACCGTGCGCAGTTGTTCGATGATGCTGGCAAGGTCGGCCTGGGCGAAGTAGTGGTCGATCACCGGGCGCAGCTTGGCCAGCGGCGCGTCGGCCAGTACCTGGGTGCCGAGGCGGGCCAGCGCGCCCTGCAGGTCCTTGAGCGGATGCTGACCGAAACTGAGCTGGTCCAGGGCCTGATCGAGCTGAGCAAGCTTGTCGCTGCTCAGGTACCAGTTGGCCAGGCCGCAATACAAGGCATCGGCCGCCTGGATCTGGCAGCCGCTGACGCCCAGGTAGGTGCCCAGTTCGCCCGGCACGCGGGACAGGAAGTAGCTGCCGCCGACGTCCGGGAAGTAACCGATGGCGGTTTCCGGCATGCCCAGCCGGCTGCGCTCGGTAACCACGCGCAGGTCGGCGCCTTGGGCCAGGCCCATGCCGCCGCCCAGCGTGAAGCCGTCCATCAACACCAGGGTCGGTTTGGGGTAGTGATGGATGCGCAGGTCGAGGGCGTACTCCTCGACGAAGAACTCTTCATGCAGGCTGCTGCCGGCCTTGAAGCTGTCGTACAGCGAGCGGATATCACCGCCGGCGCAGAAGCCTTTTGGCCCTTCACCGCGCAGGACCACAGCCTGCACCTGCGGGTCGACTGCCCAGGCGTCGAGCGCCTGCTGCAGGCTGCGCACCATGTCCAGGGTCAGCGCGTTGAGCCCGGCCGGGCGATTCAAGGTGAGGTGGCCAATCTGATTGCGGACTTCAGCCAGCACATGATCGGTGGATGAAATTCGAGCGTGCGCGGTCATCGCGATCTCCCTGCTTTGTTATTGATTTTCCAAGTGAAGTCTGGAGTGCACTGGAGGATCAAAAGATCCTGCCATGCAAATATGTCCTGCACAATCGACATATCTGCAGCAGCTGGCTGCATGAATGTGCCATGTACCCGCTTTGTGCACCCCGCCTTGCGAATGAGTTACTGCCACTTTAGCCGAGTGCGCCCCAAGGAGCGGGTCGTAGTGCTTGCAGGCGCAAGCCGCCTGGCACCGGCCAAGGAACTGGCCAATCGCCGCCAAGGCAGCGTAGGGCCGCGTGCGTGAGCTTTCGATAATCGCCTGGACACCTGTCCAACCGATTGCGGAGCGCGTCATGCACAACAACAATAACAACTCCCACCGCCGTATCCTGCCGCTGCTTGGCGGCCTTGCCAGCCTGGCCTTGGCCCCGTTGGCGGGGGCCGAGATCATGCTCTACGACAAGGACCAGACCACCTTTTCCACCGACGGCTACATCAACGCCTTCTACGTCAACAGCGATATCGACCGCGCCGGCGAGCAATATGATCGGCGCCAGTCACGGGTGAAAATGGGCTTTCTGCCCAATACCCTTGGTTTCAACATGACGCGCCAGATCGACGATCTCAAGCTGGGTGGGCGTGCCTCGTTCTGGGTCAGCATCAACGACAGTGAAACCAACGGCACCGACACCGCCATCGATGTCCGCCAGTTCTACGGCACGGTGGCCAACCCGGAGTGGGGCGAGGTGTTGATCGGCAAAGACTTCGGTTTGTTTGCCCGCTCCAACATCCTCCTCGATGAACTGCTCACTGGCTACGGCCAGGTCAGCGACACACTTGGCCTGGTTGACGGCGGCGGGGTCTCGTTCGGCAACATCGGCAGCGGCTATCCCTATCCTTTCCCGACCTCGCAGATCACCTACCGCACACCGGTAATGGACGGCCTGCGCGTGGCCGTGGGGATAATGGACCCAGTCGACACCAACGACGACAGCGCGGTCGGCAAGGCCTATCAGGAGAATCCGCGCACCGAGAGCGAGATCACCTACCAGTTCGATCTGGGCGGCGCGAAGATCTACAGCTGGCTCAACGGCAGTTACCAGACCTCCGACAACACCGACAGCAACGTCGACTCGGTGACCTCCAAAGGTCTTGGCTACGGCGTACAAGCCAAGATGGGTGCGTTCTCGCTGACAGGCTCGGGCTTCAGCGCCAAGGGCATCAACCCGTTCTTCACCAACAATGCTGGCGAGGCGACCCTGCGTGAGGTCGACAGCCAGGGTTATCTGGTGCAGGGCTCGTACACCTTCGGCAAAAACCGCCTGGCGCTGTCGTATGGCAAGACCAAGGATGACGGCAACGGTGCAGTGAACACTGGCGCCGACTATGAAACCCGCGGCATTGCCCTGTTTCGCGAGATCAATGCCAACTTGAAACTGGTCGCCGAATACAACCAGTTCGAGATCGATGGCCATGACGGCGATGCGCAAAACGAGGACACCGATACCTTGGCCCTGGGGGCTGTGCTGACCTGGTAAGCGGGCGGCTGGCGCGGCGGCATGCCGCTGCAATCCGCTGGGGCATTTGCTGTATGCTCACAGGCATTGCCAGGAGATGCCGCGCCATGTTCACCAGTCTGCTGACGTTTCTGATCACCCTTGCCGCCATGGAAGGCGTTGCCTATCTGGCCCACAAGTACATCATGCATGGCTTTGGCTGGGGCTGGCACCGCTCGCATCACGAGCCACGCCACGGTGTGTTCGAAAAGAACGACCTGTACGCCGTAGTGTTTGCCGGGTTGGCCATCACCCTGATCGCGTTGGGCACTGCCGGCTGGTATCCACTGCAGTGGATCGGTGCCGGCATGACCGGCTATGGCCTGCTCTACTTCATCGCCCATGACGGCCTGGTGCACCGGCGCTGGCCGCTGCGGATCGTGCCGCGCCATGGCTACCTCAAGCGCCTGTACCAGGCTCACCTGATGCACCATGCGGTGCAGGGCAAGGACGGCTGCGTGTCGTTTGGTTTTCTCTACTCGCCTACGGTTGAGCAGTTGAAGGCGCAGCTGCGTGCGCGTCACGGTGGACCGTTGCGCGAGCAGCGAGTGGACGCTGCCAAAGCTGCAGCGCCCGTGGCGGATAGCGACGCCAGCCGCGGCTGAGGGCCTGCCACAGGCCACTGGCAACGGCGGCGAGTTTCTCCCCCTTGCTGGTCGACAGGCGCCCGTCCCAGGCGGCATCACCCGCCGCCAGAATCTTCAGGCCGATGCGCCGATACACCGAACCTGCTGTTGCCACAGCCCAGGCTGAACGCCAGGGCAGGGCACTCAAACCGGCCTGGGCGCTGGCATAGTAGGGCTCTGCCTGCTGCACCAGACGTGTGCCCATGCGCGCCACGGCAGTACGGTGGCGTGGTTCGGCAAGCTGTTCGGCAGTGATCGCAAACTCGTCCAGCCAGGCTTGCGGCAGATAGCAGCGGCCAACCTTGGCATCATCGACGATATCCCGGGCAATATTGGTCAGTTGCATGGCCAGGCCAAGGTCGCAGGCGCGATCGAGCACGGGGTCATCGCGTACGCCCATGACCCGCGCCATCATCAGGCCGACCACGCCGGCCACGTGGTAGCAATAACCCAGTGTTTGCTCCAGCGTCTGGTAGCGCTGGCCGGCAACGTCCTGCTCAAACCCCGCCAGCAGGTCGAACGCCTCTGCCTGCGGTACGCCATGGCGCCGGGCAACTTCGCGCAGTGCAGCAAAGGCGGTGTCGGTGACCGGCTGATCGGCGCAGGCAGCTGCGGTTTGCTGATACAGGCCGGCCAAACGCAGGCGGGCTTCCTCAGTTTCCAGCACGCTAGCCTGATGGCCGGCTTGCTGGCCGTCGATCACGTCGTCACAGTGGCGGCACCAGGCGTACAACAGCACTGCGCTGCGGCGGGTGACCGGGTCGAACAGGCGCGAGGCCGCAGCGAAGCTTTTCGAGCCGACGGCGATGCTGTGTTCGGCGTGGGCGAGCAGTTGCTCGTCGCCACTCATCGCTGCAGATCCTCGAGCATCAAGCCTGCGGTGGCCTTGGCCGAGCCGATCACGCCCGGCACGCCAGCGCCTGGGTGGGTGCCGGCGCCGACCAGGTAGAGGTTGCTCACCTGCGCATCACGGTTATGCGGGCGGAACCAGGCACTTTGGGTCAACACCGGCTCCAGCGAGAACGCCGAGCCCAGGTGGGCGTTGAGTTCGTCACGAAAATCTACCGGGGTGAAGCTGCGGCAAGTGACCAGGTCTTCGCGCAGCCCAGGGATGTAATAGCGCTCGAGGTAATCGAGGATTTTCTCCTGATAGCGTGGGCCTTCGACCGCCCAGTCGACCGGCGCATTGCCCAAATGCGGCACTGGCGCAAGCACGTAATGGCTGGAGCAGCCGTCCGGCGCCATGTCCGGGTCGGTCGCGCAGGGCGAGTGCAGATACAGCGAGAAGTCTTCCGGCAGATTGGGGCCGTTGAAGATTTCCTGCACCAGCTCACGATAGCGCGGGCCGAAGCACACAGTATGGTGACGCAGCTGCGGCTGCCGGCGCTTGAGGCCGAAATGCACAACGAACAACGAGTTGCTGAAGCGCTTGCTTTTCAATCGGCGTGCTTCGGACTGGCCGCGCCGGTGCGCGCCGAGCAGGTCGGCGTAGGTATGCACCACGTCGGCGTTGGAGGCGATCGCATCAGCCGTCCAGTGGCGGCCGTCGCGGCTGCGCGCACCGATCAGGCGGTCGCCCTGGGTATCGAAGCTGACCACGTCGGCGTTCAGCTCGAGGGTGCCACCGAGGTCGGTGAACAGCCGCGCCATGCCCTCGACCAGCGCGCCGGTGCCGCCTTTGGCAAACCACACGCCCCACTCACGCTCCAAGGCGTGGATCAAGGTGTAGATGGCCGAAGTGGCGAATGGATTGCCGCCCACCAGCAGGGCGTGGAAGGAGAACACCTGGCGCAACTGCGGGTTGCGGATGTACTGTCCGACCATGCTGTAGACACTGCGCCAGGCCTGCAAACGTGCCAGCTGCGGGCCGGCATGGAGCATGTCGCGGAAGGTCAGGAACGGCACCGCACCAAGCTTGATATAGCCCTCTTCGAGGACTGCTCGGGAGTACTTCAAAAAGCTCTGATAGCCGGCGACATCGGCCGGCTCCATGGCGTGGATCTGCTGCTCGAGCTCGGCTTGATCGTTGCTGTAGTCGAACTGCGTGCCGTCTTCCCAGCACAGCCGGTAGAACGGCGCGACCGGTAGCAGCTCGACGTAGTCGGCCATCGGCTTGCCGGCCAGCTCGAACAGCGCTTCGATCGCGGTCGGGTCGGTGATCACTGTGGGGCCGGCGTCAAAGGTAAAGCCCTGGTCGTGGTAGACGTAGGCACGCCCGCCCGGCAAGTCGCGACGCTCCAGCAACGTGGTGTGAATCCCGGCCGCTTGCAGGCGAATGGCCAATGCCAGGCCGCCGAGGCCGGCACCAATCACCAGCGCGGTTTTGCCTTGGGTCATGACTGCTCCTTGAAATGCTGTGGAGAATGGCGCAACGCCGCCCGTAGCGCCTGGCCGACGGGGACTGGCGGTTTGCCCGAAAGAATGCGCAGACGATCAGCCGCAGAGCTTTGGCCTGCATAAAAACGTGCGATCAAGCCTTCCGGCAAGCGGTAGAAGCGTTGCATGACCTGCCAGCGCTGCTGCGCGCTGCCAGCCAGGAACAGCATGCGATTGAGCAGCCGATAAAAGCCCTGGCCGCGCCAGCGCTGCGCCAGATAGCTGCCCATGGCCCGGTGCAGCTGCGCGCTGCTGTCGAACGGCTGCGTTGCGAGCCAGTCCGCTAGGCGCACGGCCTCCGGCAGCGAATAGCCGGTCGTACAGTGGCACAGCCCGGCGCGCAGCCCTGATGAGACCTGCCCATGCTGCTGCGCCCACCAGGCCGGAAAGTCTTCTGCCAGGGTGATCGGCAAGTCGCCTTGCTCCTCGCGCAGGCACTCGGCGACCCGCCAACCGTGCTGACGCAGATAGTCATCGATATTGCTGCGCAATTGCGCTGTAACTGGCGGGCTGTGGTCGACGTAGTGGGTGTCCTCGATCAGCAGGGTATCGGCGCTGAACGGCAACACGTAGACAAAGCGGTAACCGTTGCCCTGGGCGACTCGGGCATCCATCAGGATCGGTGCTTGCAAGCCGTGGGGCTGCTCAAGCCGCAGCACCTGGCCGAGAAACGCCTGGCGGCCAAGCACCCGGTGCGGGCTGGCCTCGGCGCCACGGCCATCGATGGTGACCCGCGCCTGCAGCACTTCGCCGCTGGCCAGGGTGACCTGCTCCGGCGCAAGCGAGGTGATCTCGCAGCCGGTACGCAGGGCCGTCCCCAAGGCCTGGGTGATGACCTCGGCAAAGCGCTCGCTGGTGATGCTTGCATAGCCACTGGCCAGGCGCCGCGACAAGTGCGGAAAGTGCACGTGGTAGGCCGGCCAGCGCTTGACCACCAACGGCTCCAGCCAACGCTGCTGGGTGGGCGTGAGGTCGGCATCATGGAACGACCAGGTATGGTTGCCGCCAAGGTTGGCATCACGCTCCAGGCACAGCAGTTTCAGCTCAGGCCGTAGTTGGCTCAGCCGCCAGGCGATCAGGCCATTGGCCAGACCGCCACCGGCGAGGATCAGGTCGTAATGCATGGTGTGTTCTCTGCCAGTACCGGTTGGTGGCTGCGCAACGCTGCCTCGACGATGTCCGCTGCCTTGGCCGCGCCACCGGCCGTGGCCAGTTCGCGTTGCAGCGCAGTCAACCTGGGCAGCGGTTCGCGCAGCAGGTGGGCGAGGGCGCTGCGGATGGCACTGACACTGGCCCGCCGCGACAGCGCCACGCCCAGACGATGATAGGCAACCCGCGCCGCCACGCCCGGTTGATCGAATGCAATCGGCATGACCAACAGCGGCGTGGCTGCGGCAATGGCATCCAGCACGGTATTCAGGCCGCCATGGCTGATGACCACGTCGGCACGGCGCACCGCCCATTGCTGGGGCGCGAAGTCGGTTACGAAGGTAGCGCCCTGTTGCAGCAGCTGCGCTTGCTGAGCGTGATCGAGGCCGCCGCAGTGGGCGATCAGCAGCTGCACATCCAGCGCCTGACAGGCCTGGCTGATCTTGCTGAACAAGTCGAAGCGATGGCCCTGCAGGGTGCCCAGGCTGGCAAACACCAGTGGCCGCGCCGGGTCCAGGGGCCAGTCGGCGGCGTCCTGCTGCGCCGCCACCCGCAGCGGCCCGACTGCATGAAAGTGCGCCGGCAACGCCTGGCGCGGAAAATCAAAGCTGGGCACGGTCTGGCTGATTTGCGCCAGCGGCGACAGCCAGTCATGCAAACCCTCACGCTCGACCAGGCCATGTTCGCGGCAGGCCTGGCGCAGCACGCGCCCCAGTGGCTGCATCAACCAGTCGAAGACCTCGGTGCTGCCGCGGTACAGGCGCCGCTTGAAGCGGCTTTGGCCGTAGTCGAACGGCATCACCGGCAAGGGTATGCCGGGTTCGCGGTTGATCGGCAGCGCGCAGGCGATGGATATCCAGGGAATACCCGCCGCTTCCGCCGCCAGCGCCCCGGCCGGTTCCATCTGGTCACACAGCATGGCATCCACCTGCTGCGCAGCGAGCGCCTCGGGCAGGCAGGCGCAGAGCATCGCGCTGGTGCTCGCCAACTGGTCGATCAAACGGCGCAGATGCATCGGCCCACTGGGGATGGCGGCCAGGCGCAAGGTCTGTTCAAGGTGGTCTTCGGCAAGCCGCCCGTGGCCTACCGCGACAAAGCCGATGCGTGGGTCGCTGAGCCAGCGCTGCGCGGCAGGTTGGTGAAAAAAACTCACGCGGTGGCCGCGCTCGACTAGCTCCCCGGCCAGCGCCTGCAAGGCCTGAAAATGGCTGGGGTAGGGCGGGGCGACCACCGCAAAGTGACTCATGACAGGTCCAGCCCGGCCGCCAGCAAGCGCGCCCGACGCAGCGCTGCCAGGTCACGCGAGCCGGTGCAGAAGCACGCAACGCGCAGCTGGCGAATGATGATCTCGAAGTGCTCGACCACCGCCTCGGTGGACTCGGTGGCGGCCTGCAACACGCCGGCTGCCTGACCGACCAGATCAGCGCCGAGGCGGATCGCCTTGGCCGCATCGATGCCGTCACGAATACCGCCGGAGGCAATCAGCACGCTACTGGGCAAGGCCCGGCGCAATGTCTGCAGACACAGCGGCGTCGGAATGCCCCAGTCCGCGAAAGCCATGGCCACAGCGCGATCGGCCTGGGTGCTGGCACGCTTGGCTTCAACCGCTGCCCAGCTGGTGCCGCCGGTGCCGGCCACGTCGATCACCTGCACACCGGCTTCGAGCAGGTCGCGGGCCACGCTTGGCGAGATCCCCGCGCCGACTTCCTTGATGATCACCGGCACAGGCAGCGCTGCAGTCAGCGCCGAGATCTGCGCGAGCACGCCGCGCCAGTCGCGGTCACCTTCGGGCTGCACTGCTTCCTGCAGCGGGTTGAGGTGGATGATCAAGGCGCTGGCTTCGAGCATTTCGACGGCGCGCCGGGCCAGATCCAGGCCGTCGGCTTCGCGCAGTTGCGCCGCGCCAAGGTTGGCCAGCAGCGGGATATCCGGGGCCAGCCGGCGTAGCTCGCGGGTCAGGCCCTGGTCGTCGGCGCTGCGCAGGCTGACTCGCTGCGAGCCGACACCCATGGCAATCCCCAGCGCCTGCGCAGCCTCGGCCAGATGGCGGTTGATGCGTGTGGCGCGCTCGGCGCCACCGGTCATTGAGCTGATCAGCAGCGGCGCGCGCAATGGCATACCCAGCAAGGAGCTGCTCAGGTCGATGCTGTCGAGGCACAGTTCAGGCAAGGCGCAGTGCTCGAAACGGACCGCGGCCCAGCCGGCATCGGCATGCGCGGTGGTTTTATCTGCGCCCAATACGATGTCAAGATGATCGTCCTTGCGCTGGCTCAACACGCTTTTTTTCATTCCGGCTCCGCTGCCAGTGAATCATTGGGTGAAAATCATGGCCTTACCTTGTACAACGCTAGTAGCTTTGTACAGCTATGCTGGGAAACAGTACAGTTCTGGCAACGGCCCCTGATAGTCGTTCCGTCAACTCGCGGCCTAGACCGCACCACCGAAGAGGCCAGGATGACCACTATCGCCCGTACAACCTCGGCCACTGACGCCGACTTCGCTGTTTACCTTGCTCGCCTGCGGGCAGAGCTGGACAGCCGCCTCAGTGCGCTGCTGCCAGAGGTCGGTCACGAACGCGATCTGCTCGCCGCCGCCATGCGCGAAAGCGCCCTGGCGCCGGGCAAACGCCTGCGCCCGTTGCTGTTGCTGCTGACTGCCGAGAGCTTAGGTGGTTGTAAAGCGGCAGCGCTGGATCTGGGCTGTGCGATCGAGATGGTGCACGCCGCCTCGCTGGTGCTCGATGACTTGCCGTGCATGGACAACGCCGCGCTGCGCCGTGGCCGGCCCACGCTGCACCTGGCGTTTGGCGAGGACGTGGCCATCCTTGCCGCCATTGCCTTGCTGTCGCGCGCCTTTGGCGTGGTGGCGGCGCTACACACGGTCGAGCCGGAGCAGCGCAATCGCCTGATCGCGATCATGGCGCAAACCATCGGTGCCCACGGCCTGGTCAAAGGCCAACTGCAAGACCTGCGTGACGGTGCAACAGTGCGCAGTGCCGAGCAGATCACCGAGACCAATCAGCTCAAGACCGGCGTGCTGTTTGCCGCGATCATGGACATGGCCTGCCTGCTCGGCCATGCCCATGAAGGCGTGCGGCAGCCTTTGCAGCGCTTTGCCAGCGAGCTGGGCCAGGCGTTCCAGCTGCAGGATGATCTGCGCGATTGTGACCCGGACACCGGCAAGGACCTGGGCAAGGACGCCGGCAAGTCGACACTGTTTGCCTTGTGCGGCGAAACCCAGACGCGCCATCGCCTGCACAGCCACCTTGAGGCTGCCGAGCAGTGCCTGGAGCAGGTGTTTCTTGCCGAGCAACCGATTGGTTGCCTGCTGCGTGCAGTGTTCGCCAATGTGCGTTCACCCTTGGCCCAATCAAACTTTTGCGCCAGCGTGCGATCTGCTGAAGTACAGGTAGATATCTCAAGGAGCACGTCATGACCGACCACGACCCGCAACACACCGGCGACAAGGTGCCACGTCCACTGTCCTCCGAGCAGGCCCAGCAAGGCCAGCGCGTAGAGGGCAAACCGCTGGAGCGGCCGGACCCGGACACCGAAACGATCGACAAGGTGATTACGCCCACTTCGATCAAGGAGCTGGATGAGCAGACCGCAGAAATCGAGCGGCGCCTGCGTGAGGCGCGGGAGAAGGGTTTGTAATTTCTTGAAGGCGTGCCTGCCTGCTGATTGCCAGCAGGCAGGCACGCTTGGCACCGCGCCTGCCAGGGCGCGGTTGATCAACGTCAGAAGGTGTAGGCAACCCCGGCCTGCACAGTGCGTGGCTCACCTGGGTAGGCGTAGCGATTGAACGCGCCTTCGTCATAGCCTTTGTTGAACACGTTGCGCACATCCAGATTCAGCCGCACATGCTCGTTCAACTGATAGAAGCTCAGCAGGTCGACCACGGTGTATTGCTCCATGGTGTAGGTGCTGGCGGCCGTCTGACCCTGGCGGTCATCCACGTATTTGACGCCCATGCCCATGCCGAAACCTTTGGCCAGGCCGTCCTGGAATTCGTAGGTGTTGAGCAGGCTGAAGCTGTTGCGCGGGATGTTGGCCAGGCGGGTGCCGGTAGGCAGGGTGTTGTCCTTGGTGACTTCAGCATCCACGTAAGCGTAGCCGCCGATTACCCGCCACTCAGGGGTCAGGTTGCCGGCCACGTTGATATCCAGGCCACGGCTGCGTACTTCACCGGCGGCGACGCTGAAGGTGCCGGTAGGATCAGCTGGGTCGCGGGTCAGCACGTTCTCTTTGACGATGTGGTAGATCGCCGCGTCGACGCTTAGCTGGCGATCCAGTGGCTCCCACTTGACGCCCAGTTCGTAGGATTTGCCCTTTTCAGGATCGAAGCCGTTGCCTTGCATGCTCGCGCCGCTGTTTGGTTTGAACGAGCGTGCGGTGTTGGCATACACGGCGACAGTTTCGGTCAGGTCGTAGATCGCACCCAGGCGCGGGGTGACGGCGTTGTCTGCTGCGTCCCAGCCAGTGGTGCCTGGCAGGTAGTTTTCGTACTCGTGCTCGAAGCGCTCGAGCCTCACACCAGCCAGCACCTTGAAACGCTCGGTCAGGGCGACTTGATCTTGCACGAAGGCCGACCAGGTCTTGAGATTCTCTTTGTCATGCGTTGTGGTGCGATTAATGGCAGGGCGTGGCTGACCAAGCACCGGATTATAAATGTCGACCGGGTACGCCGCTGAAGACCGCTGAATAATCGACTTGTAGTCATAGTCCTCATACTCAACACCTGTCAGCAAGGTGTGAGCGAAGCCTGCGGTTTCGAAGTGGCCGGTCAGATTGAGCTGGTAGTCACGATCAGTCCACTCCAGCTTGCGGTAGTTGAAGTTGCGCTGCAGGGTGCGTCCATCGGCAGGCGGGCCATTGGCCTCAACCGCATTCCCTTTCAAACTCCCATCCAGCCACTGCATACCGCCAGCCAGGGTCCAATTGTCATTGAGCAGATGCTCAAAGCGCAGCTGGGCCATGTTGTTGTCGTTGTGCAGCAGGTTGTCGCTGCCTTTCTCCCAGACGTTGGTGTCACGCGAGGCGCTGCCGCGCTGGGTGTCATAGCGGGTCAAACCACGGTCGAGCGGGTGGTTGTTGCGCATGAAATCGCCTTCGAAGACGATCTTGGTGCTGTCGTTGGCCTGCCAGCTGAGTACCGGGGCGACATCATAGCGTTCGCTGTCAACGTCATCGCGGAAGCTCTCGCCGCCTTCGCCCAATACGTTCAGGCGATAGGCCAGGCTGCCGTCTTCGCTGAGCGGGCCGGTGGCGTCGAGCGTTGCCCGGTGCATGCCCTGGTCATCGAACTGGCTGCCCAAGGTCACCTTGGATTCGGGCAACGGCTGTTTGCTGACAACGTTGAAGGTGCCGCCGGGATCGCCACGGCCATACAGGCTGCTGGCCGGGCCGCGCAGTACTTCCAGGCGCTCGACGGTGTTGGCGTCCGGCGCGTTGGGGTAGCCGCGGTTGATCGGGAAGCCATTGCGATAGTACTCGCCCGTGGTGAAACCGCGCACGGTGACGGTGGTCAGGCCCTGGCCGCCGAAGTTGTTGGCCCGGCCCACGCCGCCGGCGTAATCCAGCGCGTCCTGCAGGCGGGTAGCGCCAGTGTCTTCGAGCACGTCCTTGGGCACCACGCTGACTGACTGCGGAGTCTCGTGCAGGGCGGTGTCGGTGCGGGTAGCGCTGGCCGAGCGGGTGGCGCGGTAGCCGATCACAGGGCCATCGGCGCGTTCGCGCTCGCTGGCGGCATCGATGTTGACGGCTTGCAGCTCGACCGTTTGGGCCGGGTCGGCATCAGCCAAAGCCACAGGGGAGATAACATTGAGCAGACAAAGGGAAACGAACGCACGACGCATGGACGATACGATCCTGGCAGGGGGAAGATGCGCGGGATCATATCTGGAAACAATTCTCGTTTACAGAAATATTTTGCGTACTAACGTACCAGGTTTTGGCTGCAATCGTTGGGTTGATTGCCCAGCGAGCCGCAGCGCTGACAAAGCGCTGCGGCAGGCCGATCAGTGCGGAGCGCGGATGATCGTCTTGAGCAGGTCTTCCGGGCTGATATGCCCAACCACCTGCTGGACGCCGCCACTGCCTGGCGAAGGCAGGTCGATGATGTGCGAGCGCATCTTGCCGACAACATGCATCTCACACGGCTTGCAATCGAACTTCAAAGTCAGCACTTCGTCGCCCTGGATCAATTGCATCGGTGCAACCTTGGTGCGTACGCCGGTCACGCCTTTGGCCTGTTTCGGGCACAGGTTGAAGGAGAACCGCAAACAGTGCTTGGTGATCATCACCGGCACTTCGCCCAGCTCTTCGTGAGCCTCGTAGGCGGCGTCGATCAACTGCACACCGTGGCGGTGATAAAACGCCCGGGCCTTCTCGTTGTAGACGTTGGCCAGGAACGACAGGTGCGATTCCGGATACACCGGCGGCGGGTTGCTTTCGGCCTTGCGCGCACCGCGTGGGTGGGCAGCGATCCGTGCTGCGGTCAGCGCCTCGATGGCCTCACGGCGCAGAGCCTTGAGCTGCGAGTTGGGGATGAAGAACGCCTGCGGTGCATCCAGCTCGATAGCGCTGGCGTGGTACTGGGTGGTGCCCAGTTGGCCGAGCAGGTCATGCAGTTGATCGAGCGCCTGTTGCGGCTTGTTGGCTGGGCCAAACGGGCCGTCGAGGGCGACGCTGACGCTGATGCCTTCTTCACTGGTGGCGGTCAGCTGCAGACGCTGCTCGCTCAGTTGCGCCTGCCAGGCCACGCCGACCCGGCGCTCCGCGGAGGTGCGCTGCAAGGCCTGCTGCCAGTTGTGATCGAGGTTGCGCGACAGCGGATGGTTCGGCTTGAGCCGGTACATGCCATCCGGCATCTCGTTGGGCTCGACCCGGTAACGGTAGCGCGGTGCACCGTCTTCCTCGAACTCGCCCTTGAGCTCGGCGATGTTGGCGCGGAAACCCACCACTTCGCGCTTGACCAGCACGTTGAGGCCGTCACCGTTGCTCAATGGCACCTCGGTGACCACCTGCATGTCACGCTTGCCGACCTTTTCCACCACGCCTACCGGCAGGCCGGTGAAGGTGGGCGAGTCGAACGCGCCGATGTCGATCTTGCGGTCGCTGACGAAGTAGTCAGTGCTGCCGCGGTGGAAGGTCTTGTCCGGGTCGGGCATGAAGAAGTGTTCGGTGCGGCCACTGGAAGCACGCGCCAGCTCGGGGCGGTTCTCCAGAATCGCATCGAGCTCTTTGCGGTAATGGGCAGTGATGTTCTTCACATAGCCCATGTCCTTGTAGCGGCCCTCGATCTTGAACGAGCGCACGCCGGCATCGACCAGATCGCTGAGGTTGGCGGTCTGGTTGTTGTCTTTCATCGACAGCAGGTGCTTCTCGAACGCTACTACTCGGCCCTGATCATCCTTGAGCGTGTACGGCAGGCGGCAGGCCTGCGAGCAGTCGCCACGGTTGGCACTGCGCCCGGTCTGCGCCTGGGAGATATTGCACTGGCCGGAGAACGCCACGCACAGCGCGCCATGGATGAAGAACTCGATGGCCGCATCGGTTTCGCTGGCAATCGCGCGGATCTCTTGCAGGTTGAGTTCACGCGCCAGCACCAGCTGGGAGAAGCCGGCCTGATCGAGGAAACGCGCCCGAGCCAGGGTACGGATGTCGGTCTGGGTGCTGGCGTGCAGCTCGATCGGCGGGATGTCCAGCTCCATCACCCCAAGGTCCTGCACGATCAACGCATCGACGCCGGCATCGTACAGCTGATGGATCAGCTTGCGCGCTGGCTCCAGCTCGTTGTCATGGAGGATGGTGTTGATGGTGGTGAACACCCGCGCATGGTAGCGCCGGGCGAACTCGACCAGTTCGGCGATCTCGCTGACTTCGTTGCAGGCGTTGTGCCGCGCGCCGAAGCTCGGGCCGCCGATATAGATGGCGTCAGCGCCGTGCAGGATGGCTTCGCGGGCAATCGCCACGTCGCGGGCAGGGCTGAGCAGTTCCAGGTGATTCTTGGGCAAGGACATGGCTTTATTTTTTCGGGCTGTCACGGTTTAGGCGGGCATTGTAACGGTGAAACGCTCACGCGGCACCTGCGCACTGCCCGATGGTGAGTCGGTACTGGTCAATTAGCTTGAACGCCTGCGCTTGCCACCCGGTCGTACCTGAAAACATAGCCCGACTGACCGTGATGAGGCCCCGACCATGAGCGACACCCCGACCGACCCTAGCGGCCAGGCCATCAGCCTGACCTTGAACGGAACGCCCCGGCAGCTGCAGGTGCAGCCCTGGACCACCTTGCTTGACCTGCTGCGCGAGCAGCTCGACCTGACCGGTACCAAGAAAGGCTGCGACCACGGCCAGTGCGGCGCCTGCACAGTGCTGCGCAATGGCCGCCGGGTCAACGCCTGCCTGACCCTGGCGATCATGTGCGATGGCGACCAGCTGACCACCATCGAAGGGGTCGCAGACGGCGACAGCCTGCACCCGCTGCAACAAGCCTTCATCGAGCATGATGCCTTCCAATGCGGCTACTGCACCCCCGGGCAGATCTGCTCGGCGCTGGGCATGGCCAACGAAGGCCGCGTGCGCAGTCGTGACGATATCAAGGAAGCCATGAGTGGCAACCTGTGCCGCTGCGGTGCCTACAGCAATATTCTCGATGCCGTGGAAGCGACCTTGCCGTTGATTCATGGAGGGCCGCGGCCATGACTCCGTTCCAGTACAGCAAGCCCACCAGCATCGACGCCGCTTTGGCCCTGACCGGCCCACAGGCGCGGTTTATCGCTGGCGGCACCAACCTGCTCGACCTGATGAAAGAAAACCTCGACCAGCCCGAACACCTGATCGACATCACCGGCCTGCCGCTGGACCAGATCAGCGAAACCGAGGCGGGCGGGCTGCTGGTCGGTGCGCTGGTAAGCAACGCCGACCTGGCCTGGCATCCCCTCGTCGAACAGGCCTATCCGCTGCTCAGCCAGGCGATCCTGGCTGGTGCTTCGCCGCAGTTGCGTAACATGGCCAGCACTGGTGGCAACCTGCTGCAGCGCACCCGGTGCTACTACTTCTATGACGCCGGCACGCCGTGCAACAAGCGCGAACCTGGCTCGGGCTGCCCAGCCCGTGATGGCCTCAACCGCATTCATGCGATTCTGGGCGCCAGTGACAGCTGCGTTGCGGTGCACCCCTCGGACATGTGTGTGGCGCTGGCAGCGCTTGAGGCGCGGGTACATGTGCAGGGCAAGGCTGGCGTGCGCCAGATCGACTTTGCCGACTTCCACCGCCTGCCGGGTGACAGCCCGCAGCGCGACAACCAACTGGCCGACGATGAACTGATCACCGCCATCGAGCTGCCGGCGCCGCAGTTCAGCCAGCACAGCCACTACCTCAAGGTCCGCGACCGGGAGTCCTATGCGTTTGCGCTGGTCTCGGTTGCCGCCGCGCTGGAACTCGACGGCGACAACATCGTCAGCGCCCGGCTGGCGCTTGGCGGCGTCGCCCACAAGCCTTGGCGCAACCCAGCGGTGGAGCAGATGCTGCAGGGCCGCGCTGCCACCGGCGAGAGCTTCGCCGCTGCGGCGGACATGCTCCTGGCCGATGCCCAGCCACTGGCGCACAACGCCTTCAAGATCAAGCTGGCCCACGCGGCCATCGTCCGTGCCTTCACTGAAGCTGCCGCAACAGGAGTTGCCTGATGAATACCTTGAAACCCGTTAGCGGCCAGCCCATGGACCGCGTCGACGGCCCGGCCAAGGTCACCGGTCAGGCCCGTTACGCGGCCGAATACCCCACCCCTGATTTGCTCCATGGCAGCGTGGTCTCGAGCACCATCGCCCGCGGCCGCGTGCGCCATATCGACTGCGAGGCAGCATTGCGCCTGCCAGGCGTGGTGGCGGTGCTGCACCATCAGAACCGGCCAAAGCTGGCGGGCGAAGACGAGCAGTACGAAGACGCTGATTCGGCAGATGGCTCGCCGTTTCGCCCGCTATACAACGACCGTGTGCTCTACAGCGGTCAGCCGCTGGCACTGGTCGTCGCCGACAACCTCGAACTGGCCCGGCATGCCGGCACGCTGGTGCGCATCGAATACGAAACCGACGCCCATCAGACCGATCTGCTCGCCGGGCAGGCCCATCCTGCGCCGGCTGAGCTTCCCAAACCCCGCGGCGACTTCCAGCAAGCCTATGACGCTGCACAGGTGCGGGTCGATGCTACTTACAGCACCCCGATCGAGCATCACAACCCGATGGAGCCGCACGCGTCCACGGTCATCTACCACCCAGGCGGCAATCTGGAAGTCCACGACAAGACCCAAGGCACGCAGAATTGCCGTGATTATCTGCACAGCGTGTTCGGCCTGCCCAAGGAGAAACTGCGAGTATTCGCGGCCTATGTCGGCGGCGCGTTCGGCTCTGGTTTGCGCCCGCAGTATCAGTTGCCACTGGCCGTGATGGCGGCGCTGCAACTGCAGCGCTCAGTGCGCGTCACCCTAACGCGCCAGCAAATGTTCACCTTCGGCTACCGCCCACGCACTGTGCAGCAGTTGCGCCTGGCCGCTGACGCGCAGGGCAAGCTGCAGGCGATCCATCACGCCGCTACCGGCCAGACCTCGCGCTTCGAAGACTTCAGCGAGCACGTGGTCGAGTGGAGCGGCATGCTCTACCAGTGTGACAACGTGGCCATGGACTACCGCCTGGTGCCGCTGGATGTCTACACGCCGCTGGACATGCGTGCGCCTGGCGCGGCGCTGGGCTTGATTGGCCTGGAATGTGCGATGGACGAGCTGGCGGTGGAACTGGGCATGGACCCGGTCGAGTTACGCCGGCAGAACTTTGCCGAGAGCAACGGCAACGAAGGCAAACCGTATTCCAGCAAAGCTCTGCTGGACTGCTATAGCCAAGGTGCCGAACGCTTTGGCTGGGCCGCGCGCAATCCGCAGCCACGCAGCATGCGCGAAGGCCATGAGCTGATAGGCTGGGGTATGGCCGGCGGGGTCTGGGAAGCGATGCAGATGAAAGCCAGCGCCCGTGCGCGCCTCGATGCCCACGGCCAGTTGGTGGTGAGCAGCGCGACCACCGATATCGGCACCGGCACCTATACCGTGATGACCCAGATCGCCGCCGACGCGATGGGCATGGCGCCGGCTGAGGTGACCTTTCTGCTGGGGGATTCGGCGCTGCCGACCGCACCGTTGCAGGGGGGCTCGTTCACCGTGTCGTCGGTCGGTTCAGCGGTGCGCCAGGCCTGTGAAGTGCTGCGCGGCAAACTGCTGATGGCAGCGCGCAGCTGCTACCCGGAGCTGGCCGGTCATCCGGCTGAGGACATGGTTATCAGTGAGGGTGAACTGCATGTTGGTCGCCGCCGTTATCCGCTGGGCGAAATACTGCCGCGCAGTGGCCTGGAGGCGAAGGTGGTGTGCGAGCCCGATGCCCGCCGTGACGGCTATGCAACGGCGACGCACTCAGCGGTATTCGTTGAGGTGCGGGTCGATGAGGAGCTCGGTACGGTGCGTCTTGGGCGGGTTGTCAGTGCGATTGCAGCGGGGCGGGTGATCAATCCGAAGATGGCCCGCAGCCAGATTCTCGGTGGGGTGGTCTGGGGTGTCAGCATGGCGCTGCATGAAGAGACCTTGATCGACCATGAGCTGGGCCGCTACATGAACCACAACCTGGCGGAGTACCACATTCCGGTACAGGCGGATTTCGCCGACATCGATGTGCTGTTCGTGGATGAACCGGACGAGATCGTCAACGCCCTCGGCTCCAAGGGCGTCGGCGAGATCGGTATCGTCGGGGTGCCGGCGGCGGTGGCCAATGCGGTGTATCACGCAACTGGCAAGCGGATGCGTGAGTTCCCGTTGACTATTGATCGAGTGCTTGGTTGAGGCTGACTCCGGCTGCAGCGGCCTGGATCGAGGCTGCTGCAGCCGGGGCAGAGGTCAGAACTGGTATTCCATGCCGGCGCCGGCGTACCAGGAGCGGCCGGGGGCTGCTTCGTAGTAGCGCTGGTTTCCATCGCCGACAATCACCGAACCGACGTATTGGCGATCGGTCAGGTTGTCCAACCGCAGCAGTTGATGGAAGGTCCATGGGCCAAGGTTCTGCTCGAAGCGCGTGCGCCAGTTGAATACGGTATAGGCCGGCGCAGCGGTTTGTTGATTGCTGTCCTCAACGTAGACTTTGCTGCGATATTGGCCCTCAAGGCCCATGCTGATCCCTGGATGCGGTTTCCACACGAGCTCGGCAAATAGACTGCTGCGCGGTACGCCAGGCAAATTGTTGCCTTTCTCGATGGTGCTGCTGCCTTGGCTGACGGATTCGTCATAGGTTGCATCAAGCAGCGTGTAGGCGACGTTGGCCTGCCATTGTTCGCTCAGCTCCCGTTGCACACCAAGCTCCAGGCCACGTCGCAGTGTCTGGCCGGCGTTTTGGTAACTGGTGCGACCGTTGTTTGAAGCAAATACCACCACTTCGTCTTCGGTCTGAATCTCGAACAGCGCCAGGTTGATCCGGGTGCGGTCGTCTGGACGGGCTTTAAGGCCGATCTCGTACTGGGTGCTGGTCGCGGGTTTGAGGCCGAAGTTGAAGCCTTCCACGGCACCTGGCGCATAGGCCATCTCGGCCTGCGTCGGGGTCTCGAACGCCTTGCCAGCGCTGACGTAGCCGTGCAGCTCAGGGGTGAAGGCGTACATCACCGACAGTGTCGGCGTGGTGCGTTGATACTTTTTCGAGCCGCTGGAATCGCCATTGGCCAGGTACTTGTCGTCGACCTCCATTTCCATGCTGCTGCGGCGCACGCCAGCGTCCACGGTCCAGCGGTCGAGTTCCCAGTGGGCTTGTAGATAAGGGTCGAGGCTGGTGGCGGTGTCCTTCTCGTCGCGACGCAGTTCACCTTTGACGCCCAGCGTGTCGCCGCTGAAGTTCTGGAAGCCGCGGCGGTCGTCCGTGCTGCGGTCGTAGTCAGCGCCGGCAGTGAGAGTCAGGGCACCGTAGGCGACTTCGATCGGTTGAATCCAGCGCAAGGTGCCACCGTGGAACTCCCGGTCGAAATCGACCACGCCACCGCCGCGGTTGTTGGGCGCTGTGCCTCGGGGGATCGACAGATACTGAATCACACTGCGCTTGCCCGCATACAGATTGAACTGCAAGGTCGCGTCACCGAAATAACGCTCGTAATTCATCCCCACTTGCTGGTGATGGATGCTTTTGCGCGTGTTGTATTCTTCGGCGCGGCTGCTCACTGAGCGCGGGTCAGCCTTGTAACCTTGCCAGGTCTGCCCCAGCGGGTCCTGGGTGCCGTTCTGCTCCAAAGTGCTGAAGATCAGTGCCAGGCGGCTGTCTTCATCGGGGCGCACATGCACCTTGGCAAAGGTCTGGTCGCGCCGGGCCGCACTGTGGTCGCGGTAGCCATCGGTGTCCAAGCGAGAAGCATCGAGGACGAACCCGGCATAGTCATTGCCACCCTCACCGTAGACATGGTTCTTGTTGAAGCCATCGCTGCCAAAGGTGGTGTCGACGCCGACTTTGGGCGCCCCGGCACCATCGCGGGAGAACATCTGGATGACCCCGCCGGCATTGCTGCCGTAGATCGCCGAAGCCGGCCCGCGCAGCACTTCGATGCGCTCGGCCACATCGAGGTTGAGCGAGGCCGCCTGGCCTTGGCCATCGGGCGTACTTGCCGGGATTCCATCGCTGAGCAGCTTGATCCCGCGAATGCCAAATGCCGACCGAGCGCCATACCCGCGAGAAGATATCTGCAGGTCCTGGGCGTAGTTCTGACGGTTCTGCACCACCAGCCCGGGCACGCGATTGAGCGCCTCGGACAAATTGACCCCCAACTGGCCATCAGCGATCTGCGCGCGTTCCACGGTGTCGATGGAGTAGGGCAGGTCGAAGCTCTGGTTGGGTGCATAGGTGCCCGTGACTACCACCGGCTCGAGCAGGTTGAAGGTGGTTGCGGGCTCGGCATGGGCCAGGCTGCACAGGCCGAGGGTTGGCAGTAGAACGGTGAAATGGCGACGCATGGGGCTTCCTGCAGCTTGAAACGGTGATAAAAGTGCGGCTTACGCGGTCCCCGTAGGAGCGGCCTTGTGTCGCGAAAGGGCTGCGTAGCGGCCCCAGGATCTGCGCCACGCCGCAAAATCGCCGGGGCCGCTACGCGCCCCTTTCGCGACACAAGGCCGTTCCTACAGGGGGATCGCGTCAGGCTTTGGCGGCCATTGCGGTTACTTCTACGCGCATGCCTTCCACTGCCAGTGCGGCCACGCCAACAGCGGCCCGTACTGGCCATGGCTGGCTGAAGAAGCGCTGGTAGACCTCGTTGAATGCAGGCCGGTCGGCCATGTCGGTGAGGTAGATGGTCAAGTGCAGCACACGGTCCATGGAACTGCCAGCGCGCTCCAGGGCAGTTTTCAGCGCCTGCAGAGTGCATTCGCTTTGCTCGACAATCCCGCCCAGCTCCAGGCTGCCGTCTGCCCGGGTCGGGATCTGCGTGCTCACCAGCAAATTGCCGAAGCCGGTCACGTCGGACGAGATCGACTCCGGGTCTGGGTCTGGAATGAAGGTAATGTCTGCATTTGCCATGGGAATAGATGCCTAGCACGGGAGGAAAGGCGCAAGCCTACGTGAGCGAGCCGGGCCGGTCGAGCCGCCGCTGGGCCATTGAAATTGAAATAGTAGGCATTGCCGGTCAGAATCGCGGCCATTTGGCCGAGCGCACAGCCTCGGTTATGCAGAAGGAACAGGGCTTGAACGAACACACACTGTCGCAGCGCCTGGAACGGGTCGCGGCGAACGTGCCGGCATCAGCGCGGCTGGCGGATATTGGCTCGGACCACGGTTACCTGCCGGTGGCGTTGATGCTGCGCGGGGCGATCGAGTTTGCCGTGGCTGGCGAAGTGGCGCAGACGCCGTTTCACTCGGCGCAGCGCAAGGTGCGTAAAAATGGCCTGGAGCAGCGTATCGCCGTGCGCCTGGCGGATGGTCTGGCGGCGATCGAAGCGAGTGACCGGATCGATGTGGTCAGCCTGTGCGGTATGGGCGGCGAGACCATGTGCGAGATATTCGAGCGCGGCAAGAATCACCTGGCCGGCAGCGAGCGGTTGATCATGCAGCCCAACGGTGGCGAGCAGGAGCTGCGCACCTGGCTGATGAACAACGGTTACCGCATCGAGCATGAAGAGGTGCTGCGCGAGAACCGCTTCGACTACGAGATCATCGTTGCCGTGCCGGCTGCTGACGTGGTCTACACGCCGCAGCAGCTATTGTTTGGCCCGCGCTTGATGGAGCAGCGCAGCGAGGCGTTTCTGGGCAAGTGGCGCCGCGTGCTGCGTCAGCGCCAGCAGACCCTGGCGCACTTCGAGCATGCGCAAGAGGTGCCGCAGGCCAAGGCCCGGCTGTTCAGCGAGCAGGTCGAGTGGATTACTCAACTGCTGGCCGGGGCCTGATCGATTACATCTGCGAGCAGTTGCCCATCTCGCGGAAGCTGATGTCGTGGCGCTGGCCTTGCTGGTCCAGATAGGCCATCCGCGCGGTGCCCACCTTGCAGTCTTCGATGTCGCTTGCCGGGGTAATGGAAATCACCTTGGCAACGTCCAACGGCATGCCGTAGTGGTATTGCTCAACCGCTGCGGGTACTGGTTGTTGATTTCCCTGGTCGGCGTAGGCAACGGTGGTAGCCACTGAGCTGAGAAGGGCGAAAATTGCGATAACGGCTTTCATGATGAGCTCCTCTTACGTATGAGCCATGATGCATTGCTTGGCGATTCACAATAAATGGCCTGCAACGTGATAGATTGCTGCTCTTGATGTACGAATTAAATTTCAGGAGCGCGCTTCCATGGACATGCTGCATGCCATGCGGACTTTCACCCGGGTAGTCGATTGCGGCAGTTTCGCGGGCGCCGCCAATGCCCTCGATATCTCTGCCGCCCAGGTCTCACGCATCGTCGCCGAGCTTGAAAACCAGTTGCAGACTCGCCTGCTGCATCGCACCACCCGGCGCCTGCGCATGAGCGAGGCGGGCGAGCGTTTCCTTGAGCGGGCGCGGCAGATCCTGTTGCTCAGTGAAGAGGCCATGGACGAGGCGCGCGGCGCGCACCTTACCCCGCGCGGGCGGCTGCGGGTGCACTCCACCCATGGCTTGGGCCTGCTGATGATGCCGCTGGTGGCGGCCTATCAGGCGGCCTGCCCGGAAGTGGTGATGGAGCTGACCCTGTCGCAGCGCAACCCCGATCCGCTCGATGAGGGCCACGACGTGGTCATCACCATCGGCCGCGGCTTGCCGGATTCGCAGCTGATTGCCATCCCCCTGGGCGGCATCTACAGCATCCTTTGTGCCTCACCTGACTATCTGGCGCGTCACGGCGTGCCCGAGCGACCAGAGGACCTGCAGCAGCATGTGTGCATGCGCATGGGCGACCCATTGTTCGAAGAGGACTGGGTATTTGAACAAGCGGCCGAGAGCTGCGTGATTCAACCGCAGCAGACCTTCCTGACCAACGTCGCGGATGCCATGTTGCAGGCTACCGAGCTGGGTATGGGGATTGGCTTGATTCCGTATTTTTCCGCGACCAGGGCCATCGAGCAGGGACGGCTATGCCGGGTATTGGCGCCACATCGTCTGCGGCAGCGGGAGATTTATGCGATCTATCCGTCCCGGCACTATCTGGATGCCAAGGTGCGGACGTGGCTGGACATGCTCAAGGAGCAACTGCCGCTGATGTTCCAGGCGCATGAACAGGTAGTCGAAGAACAGCGCCACTGGCGCTGATTGAACTGAAGCGCGGCGCTGCAGGTTTCCCCACAGCGCCCCTGCAATCAATGATCGTCTTGTTCGGCACTGCTCGAGTCGCTTGGCCCAGGGGTCTTGCCATCTGCGCCATCGGAGTCGGTTCCGGTATCGCTGCTGTCGTTATCCGGGCTGCCGCCTGGGCTGTTGACGCTGCTGCCATCACCGGCGGTGCTGCCACGCGGTTGGTCGCCAGAGGACTGTTCAGTGGTGGACTTGCCGCTGTTCATGTCTGTGGCAGCAATGCTGACGGTAGAAGCAAGGCCCAACGACAGGGCAAGAACTAACGGAAGCGGGCGGAAGCGAACCATGGTGAATCTCCTGTAAGGATGATCGTCATGTGTTCGGCCACGCCAGCGGGGGCAGGGTGCCCGTCGGGCGACGAGCGGTCATGCCCCCGGCGCGGGTCAGGCGTGTTCTGCAGCAGGCGCCGGCGCCTGGGTTTCAGCCATCGACGGGTGCTCCTGCACGGCATGGCGCAGTTCTTCGGTCACCCGCAGTTCGGCGCCACTCGGCGAGAACGTGGTGCTCGCAGCAAACGGCGCGGGATGCTCCGGTGCCGGGCGCTTGCCACGGCGCCAGAGGAAGAAGCTGACCATGGCCAGGTTGATCACGGCAAAGGCCCAGAACAGGCCGACTTCACCATACGAGGTCATCACCGGCGAAATCGCCAGCGGCGCCATTGCCGAGCCCAGCGAGTTGATCAGCAGCAGGCCCTGGATCATCGGTACCAGCGCATCCGCCGGGGCGCGGTCGGCAGCGCTGCTCACCGACACCGGGTACACCGCGAACACACAGCCGCCGAGCAGGAACAGCATTGCCGGCAACAGCACCGAATTGGCCGGCAGCAGGCCGATCACCAGCGACAGCACGGTGCACAGCGCGGCCAGCGTGATCAGTACATCCTGGCGGTCCTTGCGGTCGGACCAGCGCCCCACCGGATACTGCAGCAGCATGGCGCCGAGAATCACCCAGGCCATCATGGTGCCGACTTCACCCACCGCCAGACCGATGCGCTGCAAGTACAGCGGCAGCAAGGTATACACCGCAGCGATTGCCACGCCCGAACCAAAGCAGCCGACCAGCCCGGTGGGGGCCACGCCCAGCAGTTGCCGGGGTTTGAGCGGCTCGACCTGATCGAGCACCGGCGATACCTGCGGCAGGATCACGATCGGCAGCACCGACAGCGCTGCCAGCATGCCGGCAACCATGTATGGCGCGCTGGCGCCCAGGCCAGTGATCTCGCCCAACGCAGCCTGGGCCAGCACGCCAGCACCGTAGAAGGCGATCATGTAAAGGGCCAGCAGACGCCCGCGGATCTTCGCGTCGCCGGCCATCAGCAACCAGCTTTCAATCACCAGAAACACGCCGACGGCAGCCCAGCCGTTGATCAGGCGCATGGCCATCCACCAGGTGGTGTCGTAGAACAGGCCCTGCATCAGGCTGGTGGCGGCGATCAGCGCGGCGAAGCTGCTGTAGGCACGGATGTGGCCGATGCGCAGGATCAGCCGGTCATTGAACAGGGCGCCCAGGGTCAGGCCGATGAAGTAGGCCGAAGAGACGATACCGATCATCGTCGCCGATTCGCCCGCCGTACCCAGTTGCAGTGTGGTCAACGAAGACATGAAACCATTGCCCAGGGCCATGATGAACAGCCCAAGCAGGGGCGCCAGCGCCATGGCCAGCAAACGCGGAGACATACATACCTCAAGAAGAAATCAGCAGATGTGTGCCTTTTTGCCGCGCAGGCTGGGCCGGGCCATTGCGGACCGGTAGCGAGGGTGCCTGTAGCAGGGTGACTGGCGAAAAGGAGGCGCGATTTTAAGCGTTATCCTGGATTTGCCAAGGGGGATGGCCCTGCGACCATCCGCCGCAGGATAAACGGTCGGCGTGTGGCTGCAGCAGCCCGCGCTGTCAGGCGTGGCCATCAGCCAGCCGTGGCGGCTGAAACAACTGCCGAATCAACTCGCGCAACCAGCGATTGCCGCTGTCCTGGTGGTAGCGTGCGTGCCAGTGCTGCTTGACCGTGAAGCCGTCGACCGCAAGCGGGCAATCGGTCATCTGCAGGCCATGCATGGCGGCCAGTGTCTGGCCGATATGCCGAGGGAGCGTCGCGATCAGGTCGGTCGAGCCGACCACCATGCCCAGCCCGAGAAAACCGGGCAGCTCAAGCATCACCCGGCGCTCGATGCCGGCCCGGGTCAGAGCCGCCTCGAGCAGTTTCTGGCCGGTGCCGGCACTGACTTGCACGTGTCCCTCGGTCCGGTAGCGGGTGATGCTCATGGGCTCCCCGTCGGTGGCATGCTTGGGGTTGCTCAGGCACACCCAGTCCTGCTCGAACAACACCTGCTGGTACATGCCGCCGCCCAGCCAGGGCACAAAACCAATGGCCAGGTCGGCCTCGCCTGATTCCAGCGCGCTTTCGGTATTGCCGTCGATGCGTGCCGCTTCCAGGCGGATGCCCGGCGCGTGCGAGCGCAGATGATTGAGGATGCGCGGCAGCAAGGTGATGTGGCTGGCATCGCTGACGCATAAGCGAAAACGGCGCTGCGCGGTCGCGGCGATGAATTGTGGCTCGGAGGCAGTCAGTCGGCGCAGCGATTCGAGCACCTCGCGGCACGGCCCGATCAACTGGTCGGCCCGCGGCGTGGGCGCCATGCCGCCGGGGGTGCGTACAAACAAGGGGTCGTTCAGTTGCTCGCGCAGGCGTGCCAGCCAGATGCTGATGGTCGGCTGGCTCTGGCCCAGTTGCTCGGCGGCGCGGGTCACGCTGCGGCAGTTGTAGAGGACATCGAACAGGCGCAGCAGCTTGGGATCTGGCAGGGCATCCAACGGGGTCATTATTGTAATTCTCAATAGTGCTATTGAGGCCATTGTATAGCCCAAATAAGCCCGCCTGCCTAATGTAGTCGCAAAGCACAGGAGGCTTGCGACGTGAAAATCTGCATTCTTGGAGCCGGCGCCCTCGGTTGCGCCATTGGCGCTGCCTTGAGCGAGGCGGGGCATGAAACCTGGTTGTTGAACCGCGGCCAGGCGCATGTCGCTGCGATCAACCAGCACGGCCTGCACGTCAACGATGAGCGTGGCGAGCGCCACGTGCGGGTCAACGCCAGCGTCGATGCCGAAGAGATCGGCGCGGCCGATCTGGTGGTGGTGCTGGTCAAGTCGTTCCATACCGCTGAAGCGATTGCCGGCGCCACTGCCTTGATCGGCCCGCAGACGCTGGTGCTGTCACTGCAGAACGGCCTGGGTCACGAGGACATCCTGGCCGAGGCGGTCGGTCGCGAGCGGGTATTGGCCGGCAAGACCTACGTCGGTGGCGTGCTGCTGGCGCCCGGCTCGATCCGCGCCGGGGTAGCCGGCAAGCAGACTTTTATCGGCGAGCTCGACGGCCAGCTGACGCCACGGGTGCAAGCCATTGCCGACGCCTTCAACGGCGCCGGGCTGGCCACCAGTGTCAGCGACAACATCCTCGGCACCATGTGGGACAAGCTGCTGGTCAACGTCGCCACCGGCGCGCTCAGCGGCATCACCATGCTCAGCTATGGCCAGCTGTACAGCGAACCGCTGCTCGAGAGCACGGCCAAGGCAGCGGTGGCCGAAGCCATCGCGGTCGCCGAGCGGGCCGGTATCCGCCTCAGCCTGACCAGCCCAGAAGCTGCCTGGCAACTGGCTGCCGAAGGCCTGCCGGCGAGTTTTCGCACCTCGATGCTGCAGAGCCTGGAAAAAGGCTCGATCACCGAAATCGACTTCATCAACGGCTCCGTCGTGCGCTGGGGCCAGCGCCATGGCGTGCCCACGCCGGTCAACGCGACCCTGGTGGCCTGCATCAAAGGCATCGAACGCGCCATGGCCGACTATCAAAAGAGGGACTTCAAGTGACTGCCAAGGCCTACCTCGAACACGTTGCATTCTTCGTCAAGGACATCCACTGGCACATCGGCTTTTTCAGCGAGGTGTGCGGCATGACCATGCGTGAAGTCCAGGGCAGCCTCGAGCAGCCTGCGCAGTACTGGACCCTGGGCGGTTTGCAGTTCATCCATCAGCCGGATTTTGCCGGCCCGGAAGGGCGCATGGCCCACCTGGGCATCATGTGCGAAGACCTCGAGGCCAGCCTGGCTGCTGCGCAGCGCTTCGGCGTCACGCCATTGCCGCAAGGCTTCAACTGGTTCCGCCTGCCGGATGGCCTGGCGATCGAGCTGATTCAGGCCCGGCCGGTCAGCTGCGTAGCCCAGGCATTGGCGATTGACCCACGTGCACAGGAGCAAGCATGAACGTAGTGGAAAAATTCTGGGACGATGCCCGTGAAGGCGACGAGTGCATCAGCCCAAGCTATACCGTGACCCGCGAGCGCATTCTTGCCTATGCCGACCTTACCGGTGATCACACCCCGGTCCATGTCGACGAGGCTTACGCCAACGCCAGCCACTTTGGCTGCCTGGTTGCCCATGGCTTGTTCGGCCTGTCGATTGCCGACGGCCTCAAGACCCAATGTGAATACCGCTTCGTGCCCGGCATGTCGCTGGGCTGGACCTGGGACTTCCTCCTGCCGATCAAGGTCAACGACGTGCTCCACGTGCGCATGCGCGTCGGCTCGATGCGCGCAAGCAAGAGCCGCCCAGGCTGGGGCATCGTGGTCTTGCCGTCGGAGCTGATCAACCAGCACGGCGAAGTGGTGCAGCGTGGCGAGCACCGGTTGATGGTCCCAAGGAGGGCGCAGGCATGAGTCAGGCATTACCACTCGCGGGCATTCGCGTCATCGATTACAGCCACTTTCTCGCCGGCCCTTACGTTGGCCGCTGCCTGGCTGCGCTGGGCGCCGAAGTGATCAAGGTCGAGCGCCCAGGCACAGGTGACGCGGGCCGCCAGCATGCCTTCACCCTGGACGAGCAGCAGAGCGGTTACTTTCTGCAGCTGAACATGGGCAAGCAGGGCGTCAGCGTCAACATGCGCGACCCGCGCGGCAAGGCCTTCATGCAGCGCCTGACCGACTCGGCCGACGTCTTCATCGAAAACTACCGGCCCGGTGCACTGGAAAAGCTCGGCCTGGGCTACAGCGAGCTGTCGGCGCGCAACCCGCGGCTGGTCTATTGCTCGATTTCGGCCTATGGCCACACCGGGCCTGATGCGCACCGCGCAGGCTTCGGCCTGATTGCCGAAGCCAAGAGCGGCATCATGCAGATGGTCGGCGTACCCGGCGAGGCGCCGCCGTTGCTGCGTATTTCGCTGGGTGACATGTACACCGGCATTCATGCCGTAGCTGCAATCAACGCGGCGTTGTTGGGCCGGGTCAGCAGTGGCCGCGGCCAGCATATCGACATGGCCCTCTACGACACGCTGGTGTCGATGCACGAATACGCCGTGCAGTGCTACACGCTGTCCGACGGCACCGTGCTGCCCGAGCAGACCGGGCATGACATGCCGACGTCGACCCTGTACGGGGTGTTCCGCGCCGCCGATGGTGACCTGGTGATCGCCGCGCAAGTGGACGACGCCTGGCAACGCTTCGCCGCCATGCTCGAAGCCAACGGCGGCCCGAGCGGCTTTGGCAGTGACAGCCGCTTCCACAGCCTGAACGGGCGCAACGCCAATCGCGAGGACATTCTGGCGGTGGTGCGCGAGTGGGTCGGCGCGCGGCAGGTGGCGGATATCCTCGCCTTGCTCGACGGCATCGACATCCCCAGCGCCAAGGTCCAGCGCATTGACGAGGTGCTCGCCGACCCGCAGATCAAAGCCCGCAACATGGTCATCGAGCAGGAGCACCCGCGCTACGGAACCTTGCGCCTGCCCAACCTGCCGTTCCGCTTTTCGGACTGCGATACCACCATTCACCAGGTCGCCCCGGACCTCGGCCAGCACAACGCCGAAATTGCCGCCGGGCTTGGTTTCAGCCCTGAACAGATCGCTGCGATGCAGGCAGATGGGGTCTTGTTCAGCCACGGAGATGCAGCATGACTGACCGCTATGCAGTGATCGGGCGGCCGATCAATCACACCAAGTCGCCGCTGATTCACGGCCTGTTTGCCCAGGTCAGCGAGCAGGTACTTGAATACGGCGCCATCGAAGGCGAACTCGACGGCTTCGAAGCGCAGGTACTGGGCTTTCGCGAGTCGGGCGGGTTGGGCATGAACATCACCGCGCCGTTCAAGCTGCGCGCCTTCGAGCTGGCCGACCGGCGCAGCGAGCGCGCCCAGTTGGCCGGTGCCGCCAACGCGCTGAAGTTCGAAGACGGGCGCATCGTTGCGGAAAACTTCGATGGCATCGGCTTGCTGCGCGACATCGAAAGCAACCTTGGCCAGCCGCTGCGCAACCGCCGCGTGCTGTTGCTCGGCGCCGGTGGTGCGGTGCGTGGTGCGCTGCTGCCGTTTCTGCAGGCAGCGCCGTTGGAGCTGGTCATCGTCAACCGCGATATGTCCAAAGCCGTGGCGCTGCGCAATGAAGTCGACCACCCGCTGCTGCGCATCAGCCGTTACGAAGAGCTGCAGGGCGAGACCTTCGATATCGTTATCAATGCCACCTCGGCCAGCCTCAGCGGCGAGCTGCCGCCGGTGCCTGCTGACGTATTGAACGGTGCCCAGCTGGCCTACGAGCTGGCCTACGGCAAAGGCCTCACGCCATTCCTGCGGCTGGCCGGCGAGCAGGGCGTGCCGAACCTGGCTGACGGTGTCGGTATGCTGGTCGAGCAGGCGGCAGAGGCGTTTGCCTGGTGGCGCGGGGTGCGGCCTGAGACGCGCGCTGTGATCAACCAACTGACCATCCCCCTCGAGTAGCGCCATGAGCGTCAATATCCTGATGCTGCACGGCATCAACCACAACATGTTCGGCAAACGTGACCCACGCCAGTACGGCACGGCCACGCTGGCAGACATCGATCAGGCCTTGCAGGCGCTGGGTGAGGAACTCGGCGCGCGCATCGAGAGCTTCCAGAGCAACTACGAAGGGGCGATGTGCGAGCGTATTCACCAGGCCTACGAAGAGCGGGTCGATGCGGTGCTGATCAATGCCGGTGCCTGGACCCACTACAGCTACGGCATTCGCGATGCGCTGGCGATTCTGGAAGTGCCGGTGGTGGAAGTGCACATGTCGAACATCCATGCCCGCGAGGCGTTCCGGCATCACTCGGTATTCGCCGAAGTGGTGCGCGGGCAGATCTGTGGATTTGGTGTCGACACCTATCTGCTGGCCTTGCGTGCGGCGATGGGCATGCTCTGATTGACGCTGACCTGCTAGCGCTTTTATCAACGCCAGAACGCCGGGCGCGGGGCAGCTGGGGCATACTGGGATCTTTTCCAGGCGATCGGCACTGATCGCCGTTGAGGGCAAGGCATGCTGGCTTCGTTGTTCGCTGTTCTGGCACCGGTGTTTATCGTCGCGGGCATTGGCTACGGCTGGGCCCGCAGCGGTATCGACTACCCCACCGAATTCATCGCCCGGCTGGTGATGAACATCGGCACCCCAGCCTTGGTGCTGTCGACCCTGAGTCGGACCAAACTGGACCAGTCGGCCTTCACCAGCATGGCGTTGGCGTGTGTGCTGTGCATGGCTGGCATGGCCCTGGTCGGGCTGCTCGTCAGCCGCTTGTCTGGCCTGCATTGGCGGGTACTGCTGCCAGCGTTCATGTACCCCAACACCGGCAACATGGGCCTGCCAATCAGCCTGTACGCCTTTGGCGAGCATGGCCTGGCGCTGGCGGTGGCGTTCTTTCTGACCTTGTCGATCTTCCAGTTCACCGTGGGCATTGCCGTGGCTGGCGGCGCCAGCTCGTTCAAGGCGCTGCTGCGCAACCCGATCGTGATCAGTCTGGCGGGGGCCATGCCGATCATCTTTCTGCAATGGGAATTGCCCAAGTGGCTGGCCAATACTGTCAATCTGCTGGGCGGCATGACCATCCCGTTGATGCTGCTGACCCTCGGCGTGTCGCTAGCCAGCATCCGCCTGCAGCAGGTCGGCAAGGGCATGCTGCTGGGCGGCCTGCGGATCGTCCTGGGTGGCGCGGTTGGCTGGGCAGTGGGTGAGCTGCTTGACCTGGAAACCATGGCCAAGGCCATCCTGGTGTTGCAATCGTCGATGCCGGTGGCAGTGTTCAACTACCTGCTGGCCGTGCGCGCCAAGCGCTCACCTGAAGAGGTCGCCAACCTGGTGATGTGCTCGACGATTCTGTCGTTCGTCTGGTTGCCGCTGGTGCTGGCCTGGTGGCTGTAACCCGCATCCTAGTCGCTTGAATGCTCGGCGCGGGTATCGATGCCGACCACCACCGACATCCCCGGGCGCAGACGCTTGGCGTCGGGCTGGTCCGGGTCGACGGTGATCCGCACCGGGATCCGTTGCGCGATCTTGACGAAGTTGCCGGTGGCGTTGTCGGCTTGCAGCAAGGCGAACTCCGAGCCGGTCGCGGGTGAGATCTGCTGCACGTGGCCGCGCAGTTTCAAGTGATCGAGCGCATCGACGCTGAAGGTCACCGGCTGGCCAATGCGTACCTTGGCCATCTGGGTTTCCTTCATGTTGGCGATGATCCAGTGGTTGTCCGGCACCAGCGGCATCAACTGCGCACCTGAATTGACATAAGCACCCAGGCGCGTGCCGATCTGGCCGAGCTGGCCATCGCGCGGTGCGGTGACCCGGGTGTTGTCCAGGTCGATGCGGGCCAGCTCGACCGCGGCCTTGGCGTTTTCTACCGAGGCTTCCAGCGAGGCGCGGTTGACGATCACTGTCTGTACGTCCTGGCGCGCGATCTCCAGCGCGGCCTTGGCCTGGGCCAGGCTTGCCACTGATGCTGCATGATTGGCGCGGCTGACATCCAGCTCCCGGCGCGATACCGAACCGTCGCTGACCAGCGCCTGATTGCGGCGCAGGTCAGCCTGGCTCTTGTCGGCCTGGGCGGCAGCATCGGTGATCGCCGCCTGGCGCTGGACGATGGTCGCCTCGGCGCTCTTGCGCTGCTGCAGGTTGTTGGCCAGCGCGGCCTGCTGTTGCTGTAATTGCGCAATGGCCTGGGCCAGGCGCTGGGTGTAGATGCGGTCATCAAGGCGCACCAGCAGGTCGCCGGCCTTGACGTACTGGAAGTCCTGCACCGGCACTTCGACGACATAGCCGGACAGCTGCGGGCCGATCAGCGTGACCTGGCCACGCACCAGCGCGTTTTCGGTGCTCTCGATATCGCTGCCAAATGGCGGCAGTTGCCAGGCATACAGCACCAGCAGGATGCCGGCCAGGGCCACGCCGGCAAAGGTCAGCACAGACAATACCCGCACTCGTCGCGAGCCGCCGGGGTTGCTTGGCTGCGTGGGCGGGGTCTGACCTTCCGGAGTTTCGGCAATGGCATTGGTAGAGGTGATCGGTGTTTCTTCATTCATTGATTCGAAGCGCCGCGGGTTGAGTCGGAAAGGGCCGCCTGGCGGGTCGTGTGCCAGACCCACAGGCTGCGCAGCGAAATCCAGAGCATGGTCAGTATGGCAATCCCGGCGATCAGCAGGAATACATCGTTGTAAGCCAGCACGTTGGCTTCGCGGGTGGCGGCATTGGCCAACAAGCGGGTGCCGACTTCAGTGCGCAGGGCCGGGTCGGCAATGACTCCAGCATAGCTGCCGCCACCGCTTTGGACCCGAGCGTTGACCAGGGGTTCGAGGCGGCTCAGCTGTTCGCTGAGGTTGCTCGAGTGGAATTTCTCGCGCACGGTCTGGAAGGTGCCGAGCAAGGCCGCGCCAAGCAAGCCGCCGAGGTTGTTGCAGATCCCGAACAGTACCGAAAAGCTGACCAGGTTGCGCGGGTTGGCGCGCACGTGGCCGATGCCCAACGCCATCGATGGGCCGAGGAAGAAGGTGCTGCCAAACGCCAGCATGAACTGGCTCAGGTACATCTGCGCTGGCCGGGTCAGGTTGCTCGAGCTGCTGTCCATGTAGGCGCCGACAGCCATCAGCGCCAGCGAGCCGAACAGCGGCAGCACCAGGTGCTTGGGGTTGATGGTCAGGGCACTGGTGACCAGCCCGGCCACGGCGCCCAGCAGCATCACCCCATACAGGCTGCGCAGCTGCTCGGTGCCCAGGTTGAGCGTTTGCAGAAAGCCCACCGCGCCGGTCGATTGCTCGGAGGTGACCATGCGGATCAGGATCACGCACAGTGCCAGGCGGATCACCGCGGCGCTGCTCAGCCAGCGGGTCATCAACAACGGGTTGCTGCGGTTGTGCTCGATCGCCAGCCCGGCGCAGATCAAACCGATCGAGGCCGCCAGCGCCATGCCGATCCACGGCGTGTCCAGCCACCATTCGATGCGCCCCAGCGACAGCGCGGCGCAGAGCAGCGCGGTGCCGCTGGCCATCAGGCCAAAAGTGAGAAAATCCAGCGGCTCGAAGGTCTTGAAACGGTCGCCGGGCGGCAACTTCAGCAGTAATACGCAGCCCAGCGCGGTCAGCGCCAGGCCCAGTTCGAACATGTACAAACCGCGCCATTCGGCAATCTGCAGCAGGTCTTCGGAGAAGATCCGCGCCAGCGGTATCGCCAGCTGCGACGCACCCAGGCCGAGCACCATGGCTTTGAGTCGCCAACGCTCGGGGAAGGCCTGAATCATGTAGTACAGGCCCAGTGAGCTCAGCGCTGCCCCGACCATACCGTGGGCTGCGCGCACGGCGATGGCTGAGTTGATGTCGTTGACGAACAAGTGGGCGAAGGTGACCAGTGCATACAGCACCAGGAACACTTCGGTGAACGCGCGCAGGCCAAACTGCTGGCGAAACTTCACCAGCAGCAGGTTCATCGACACGTTGGTCATCACGAACGCCGCCGGCAGCCAGGCCATTTCGGCGCTGGTGGCACCGAGCGCGCCTTGCAGGAAGGTCAGGTTGGCGGTCACCAGAGCATTGCCCAGGCCGCCGGTGATAGCCACCAGCAGGCCCACCGCGCCGTAGGCGAGGCGAGTCAGAGGTGGATGCAGCGGGGTCGACGGCGAGCCGGGAATGGTCGGCTTTTCGTGGGGGAGCCACTGGCGTGGGGCGTACTTGTCCATCGGAAGGGCTTGGCCTTGGTCTACTTGCGAAACTGTACGTCAGATCGGTCAAGCGGGTGAAGCTGCTGCTGCAATTTTAGTGCTGCTCAACTGGCCAGCAACTCAAGCTCTTGCGCGCGTTTGGCTTCGGTGACCGACAGCTCGCCCGGCAGTTCGACGTTGTTTTTGCGCGCGAGAATCTCCGCCATCACACTCACGGCGATCTCGGCTGGGGTCTTGCTGCCAATATAGATGCCAATGGGGCCGTGTAACCGCTTGAGTGACGCCTCGGTTTCGCCAAAGTGCTCGATCAATCGCTCACGTCGTTGCTGGCTATTGCGCCGCGAGCCGATCGCGCCGATATAGAACGCCGGGCTGTGCAGGGCTTCCAGCAGGGCCAGGTCATCCAGCTTGGGGTCGTGGCTCAGGGCCAGAATGCAGGTGCGCAGGTCCGGCACGAACGCCCGCACCACGTCATCCGGCATGCCCACCACCTGCTCGACACCGGCAACACTCCAGCCCGCCATGTGTTCCGGTCGCGGATCGCACACGGTGACCTTGAAACCATTGAACTGGGCCATGGTAGCCACATACTCGGCCAAAGCGCCGGCGCCGATCAGCAACATCCGGTAGCCAGGGCCAAGGGTGCTGACCATGCGCGCGCCGTCGAAGCTGAATTGCTCTGGGGTCGACGTGTGTTCCAGCGTCGCCGTGCCGCTGGCCAGATCCAGGCTGCGTCGGGCCAGGCCGCCTGCATCCAGCCGCTCCAGCAGCAGGCCAAGGGCTTGATGGCACGGGTTGAATTCGAGCACCAACTCCAGGGTGCCGCCGCAGGGCAGGCCAAAGCGGTGGGCTTCATCGGCGCTGACGCCGTAGCACACCACCTGCGGCAAACCGTCGCTCACACCGCTGCCACCGTAGGCGCGGGTGTAGCGGTGGACCAGGTCATCTTCGATGCAGCCGCCGGAAACACTGCCGATCACCCGGCCGTCCTCGCGCAGGGCCATCATCGAGCCGACCGGGCGTGGCGACGAGCCCCAGGTGCGGGCAACGGTCGCCAGCAGCACCTGCTCGCCAGCCGCCAACCAGTCGCGGGCGGTGCGCAGGACCATCAGGTCAATGCTTTCCATCGGTGTTCCTTGATCTGTTTGTGCACTATGCAGTCATGCTCGCTGACGGTAATCGCCCCGCGAGCACTCCTGTCTTACTGAGCATCGCAGCATGCTTGAGGTTCCTTTCAACGCATCTGCAGGATGATCGGGCTGCTGCTGGCCGGGTCGGTGTGCTCGCGCAGCTTGGCCACGTCCTTGGCGGGCACTGCGGTGCCGGTGTTGCCCCAACTGCTGCGGACAAAGCTCAGTACCTCGGCAATTTGCTGATCGCTCAGCTGCTCGCGGAATGACGGCATGCGGTAGGCATCCGGTACGCCGGCGGCAACCACCCGTTGGGCACCGTTGAGGGTGATGTTGATGGCCGAGGCGTTGTGCTCGGCCAGCGCAGAGGTCGCTCCGGCCAGTGGCGGCATCCATTCAGCCTGACCGCGGCCATCCAGCCCGTGGCAACTGGCGCAGGCGGTGACGTAGGTATGCGCTCCGGGCTTGTCCAGCTGCTGCGCTGCCGATACGGCTTGATATTGCCAAGGCGGGCCATCGCGTTTCGGGTCGCCCGGCAACGACTTGAGGTAGTGGGCGATCGCTGCCAGGTCTTCATCGCTCATGAACTGCGTCGAGTTGTTGAAGGCCTCGGTCATCGAGCCGTAGACCACCGCATGCTGGTTGCGCCCGGTCTTGAGGAAGCGGGCAATGTCGGCTTCGCTCCAGCGGCCCAGGCCGGTGTTGTGGTCATTGCGCAGGCTCGGCGCGTACCAGCCGTCGAGCAAGGCCCCGGAGACGAAGGTAGCGCCGCGCTCGCTCAGGGCTTTTTCATCAAAGGCGATGCCGCGTGGGGTATGGCAACTGCCGCAATGGCCGGGGCCCTGCACCAGGTAGGCGCCACGGTTCCACTGGGCATTCTGCTCAGGCTTGGCGGCGTAGGGTTCGGCCTCGGTGAACAGGCCGTTCCACAGTGCAATTGGCCAGCGCAGGCTCAACGGCCAGGGGATTTCCCCGGGCTTGTTGGGCTGGTTGGCTGCTTGCACGCCCTGCATGAAGAAGGCGTACAGCGCCTGCACGTCTTCGTCGCTGAGCTTGGAATAGGACGGGTATGGCATGGCTGGGTACAACCGGCGCCCGCCGGGCGCAACGCCGTGGCGCACGGCCTGGTCAAACTCGGCCAGACTGTATTTGCCAATGCCATGATCAGGGTCGGGAGTGATGTTGGTGGCGTAAATCGCCCCTAGCGGCGTCGCCATCTTCAGCCCGCCGGCAAACGGCGCGGCGTCCGGCAGGCTGTGGCAGGCCACGCAGTCGCTGAGGCGGGCGACGTACTCCCCGCGCTGGACCAAGGCCGGATCGGTGTTGCTCTGGGTTGTAGCGGTAAACGGCGAGGCCGGTTCACGGGTGACGTACCAGGCCAGCAGGCCGGCCGCTATCAGGCACGGCACGGCGAACAGGGCCAAGGGTCTTGCAAGGCTTTTTCGAGTCATGTGCAGGTCGTCCTGGGCCAGCTTAGCTGAAGGTATAGCGTGACAGTGGCATGCTGCGGATGCGCTGGCCGGTCAGCTGCGCTACCGCATTGGCGACTGCCGGTGCGACCGCAGGCAAGGGTGGTTCGCCGATGCCGCCCATCTTCTCGCCACTTTCGACGATGCGTACATGCACTCTGGCCATGCGCGCCGCTGGCAGAATCGGATACAGGTCGTAATTGCGCGCGCGGGGCTTGCCATCGACATACACCGCTTCTTCGAGCAAGGCTTGCGACAGCCCCAGCGAGACCGCGCCGTTGACCTGAGCCTCGACGATGGCTGGGTTGACGATGCTGCCAGGGTCGATGGCCTGCCAGATGTCATGCACTTTGACCTGGCCGTTCTCGATCGAGACTTCAGCGATTACTGCTGCATGCGAGCCAAACGGTGAGGCCATGGCTACGCCGCGGGCGCGCTTGCTGCCGTCTTCGGCGGTGAACGGGCCCCGTTTCCAGCCACCAGACAGATCGGCCACCGCCTTGAGCAGGGTGCTCAGGCGCTGGTTACCCTGCAGCAGGTGCATGCGCAGGGCATAGGGGTCCTGGCCGCCTTTGTCGGCCAGTTCGTCGAGGAACGCTTCATAGAAGAAGTCGTTCATCGAGTTGCCCACCGAGCGCCAGTAGCCGAGCATTGCCGGGCCCTTGACGTAGATCTGCGCGACGCGACGGTTGGCGATCGCGTACGACTTGCCAGACAAACCTTCGAGTGCCGTCGGGTCGCCTTTTTCCGCTGGGCTGCCGGCGATTGCTTCGGTCGGGCCTTCGGTAGCGCTGACAGCTTCGATTGCCACCGGCATGCCGTTGGCGTCCAGCCCGGCACGGAACTTGACCACCGCCATCGGCCGTAGCACGTCGCGGACAAATTCTTCTTCGCGGCTCCAGATCAATTTGATCGGCCGGCCGACGGCCTTGGCCAGGGCGATCGCTTGCGGATAGGGGTTGGCGCTGTCGTAGAGGAAATGCCGGCCAAAGAACCCACCGAGCAGCGGCGAGTGCAGGGTGATCTGCGCAAGATCGAGGCCGGTGCGCTTGGCGATGTCGGCGCGGAACATGTCGGGTGCCTGGTTCGGCAGCCAGACTTCGAGCGAGCCATCGTCGTTGTAGCGGGCCAGTGCAGAAGGTGGCTCCAGCTGCGCGTGGTTGACGAACTGATTGTGGTAAGTGGCCTCGACCTTGGTCTTGGCGCCGTCCAGGGCTTTACTGAAATCGCCTTCAAGCTCTTCTTCGCGCTGCGGCCCGGTCTGCGCCGCCAGGTGCTCGCGGAAGCCGTCGCTGGAGAAGTCCGCCGGCATCGGCCGCACCTTGGAGTCCGCAGTCGGCTCCTGCCATTGCACCTGCAGCGCTTCGGCAGCGCGCTTGGCGTGCCACCAGCGCTCGGCAACCACTGCCACTGCGCCCGGCAGCTGATGCACCGAGTGCACGCCCTTCATGGCCTTGACCTGCGCCTCGTTGCGCACACCAGCTACGGTCATGCCCAGGCGTGGCGCGTGCTGCACGGCGGCGTGGAGCATGCCGTCGACTTTCAGGTCGATGGCGTAGACCGCCTTGCCGGTGGATTTGTCGTAGGCGTCGACACGCTTGACCGGCTTGCCGATCCAGCGGAACTGGCTCGGGTCACGCAAGGTAATGCTGTCCGGATCGGGCACCGGCAGGTCCATGGCCGCGCCGGCCAGCTCACCGTAGCTCAGCGAACGGCCGGAGCTGGCGTGAATGACCCGACCCGGCTCGGTGCTCAGCTCACTGACCGGTACGCCCAGCTTGGTGCTGGCGGCCTGCACCAGCATGGCCCGGCCGAGGGCGCCCAGGCGCCGCATGACCGGGTAGCTCAGGCGCACCGACATGCTCCCGCCGGTAATGCGCATGCCGTTTTCCAGCACCACGTAAGCTTCACCGGGCGGCGCGGCTTCGACCAGGAAGGTGGCAGGATCGGCATCCAGCTCCTCGCCGACAATCTGCGCCATCGCCGTGAAGGTGCCTTGGCCGCCTTCCATGAACGGGCTGAGCAGGCGGATGCTGTTGTCTGGGCGGATTTCCAGGAACGCCGGCACCTGAGTGCCCAGCGCTGGGGTTGCCGCTGCAGCGGCTTGTACCCGCGAAGCGCCTAGCGGCAGGCCAAAACCCAGCACCAGAGCGCCAATGGCGCTGCCGGCGAGAAAGCGCCGGCGCGACAGGTTGACCGGTTGATCGAGCGCGAGCAGATCGGCGGGGTAGACGACAGGCTTGGTCATACCACGTCCTCCTGCTTGGCCAGTGCATGCACGGCGTCATGGATCGCGTTGTAGGTACCGCAGCGGCAGAGGTTGATCATCGCCGCAGAAATCTGCTCATCGCTGGGCTTGGGGGTGTGCTTGAGCAGGGCAGTGGCGGCCATGACCTGGCCGGACTGGCAGTAGCCGCACTGTGCGACCTGTTTGTCGACCCAGGCAGCGACCACGCGCTTGCCGACAGCGTCGGCCTCGATGGCTTCGATGGTGGTGACCTCACGCCCGACCACGCCGGCAATCGGCGTCACGCAGGCGCGCACCACATTGCCGTCGACCAGCACTGAACAGGCGCCGCATTGGGCCAGGCCGCAGCCGTATTTGGTGCCGGTCATGCCCAGGTCATCACGGATTACCCACAGCAGTGGAGTATCCGCGTCGGCATCGACCTCGTAGGTCTTTTGGTTGATTCGAAGCTGCATGGCTCACCCGTAATCAGTCGGTTGGATGGATCTTTAGTTTTTATCAGGCCGCCAATGCCCCAGGCCCTGCGCACCCCATGCGGAAAAACTAGCACAAGGTGGTCAAGGCGCAGCCCGCGGCTGCTCAAGCGGTCGGCGGTGTTGCTCATTTGATTCAGTTCAGGCGCAGTGTTTCGATCACGACCTGCATGGCGCGTGAGGTCTCGCGCTGCGCCGAGTAATACAAGTGGTAGCCAGGAAAGCTGCGCCACCACGTTTCAAGCACGGGCACAGCCCGGCCAGCCGCCAGATGGGCGGCAGCCAGATCGTGTGGGACATAGGCCAGGCCATGGCCGTCGAGGGCGGCATTGAGCACTTGGTAGATGCCGTTGAACACCAGCCGGCCCTCGACCCGCACGCTGATTTCGCGCTCGCCGTGCTTGAGCTCCCAGGCATACAGGTTGCCCTGGGTTGGCAGGCGCAGGTTGATGCAGGCGTGTTGGCTGAGTTGCTCCGGGGTTTCTGGCATATGCCGTTCGGCGAAATAAGCGGGCGCAGCGATGATTGCCAGGCGCATGTCCGGGCTGATGCACACCGAGCGGATGTCCTTGCCCAGGCTGTCCCCCAGGCGTACGCCAAAGTCAAACCGGCCCTGGACGATATCGGAGAAGGCGTAATCGCTGTGCAGCTCCAGGTTCAAGCGCGGGTAGCGCGCCAGCAGGCTTTGCAATTTTGGCCAGAGCAAGCTGTCGATGGCATGGTCGCTGGCGGTGATGCGCACGGTGCCGCTGGGCATGTCGCCGAGTTCGACGACCGCGTGCAGTTGTGCTTCGATCAGCTCAAGGCGCGGTGCCACCTCGGCGATCAAGCGTTCGCCTGCCTCGGTAACCGAGACGCTGCGCGTTGTGCGCGTCAGCAGGCGCACACCGAGGCGCGTTTCCAGGTCGCGGATGGTGTGGCTGAGCATCGATTGCGACATGGCCAGCTGTGCTGCGGCGCGGGTGAAGCTGCGCTCGCGGGCAACAACGATCAACGCCTGAAGTTGGCTGTAGTGCTCTCTGGCCATTGCAGCAGTCCTGAAATCCAGTGGTGTGCGCTAATAATTGGCGCAGAGACGACACTGTAGGCGGGATGGGCGGCACTAGAAACCTGCATAAACTGCATGCAGCTATGAGCTTGGTTGATAAATACCGGTGCAGCGTGCGTGGCTGGAGCACGTTTGGCGAGCCGGGCAGGGTAATTGACTAGACCCGCAGTGCCGCAATCAGCAGGGCCATCGCCCCTGACGGTTGCCGTCGGCTGGGGTAATAAAGGTGTAAGCCGGGCCACACCGGGCTGAAGTCTTCGAGCATCTGCAGCAGCTGCCCGGACTGCACATGCTGCTCGACCAGTTCCGCAGGCAGATAGGCGACGCCAAGCCCGGCCAGGACGGCTTCCACGGCGTCGGAGGTGTTGTTGAAGATCAGTTGCCCGTCCACACGCAGATTGACTTCGCGGCCATCGACTGCAAATTCCCACGCCCATAAATTGCCCCGCGTCGGCAGGCGCAGGTTGATGCAGTTGTGCTGCAACAGGTCGCTTGGTGTGTGCGCCATACCGTGATGCTGCAGGTAAGCCGGGGTAGCGACAACTGCATAGGGCGCATCCGCAGCGATGCGCACGGCGATCATATCCTGCGCCACTGCCTCGCCGAGCCTGACCCCGGCATCGAAACGTTCGGCAACAATGTCGACAAAGCCGCTGTTGGTCGACAGCTCGACCTTGATCCCCGGATGTGCCGGCAAAAACAGCTTGAGCTTGCTCATCAGCACCGCCCGCACGGCGTGATCGGAGGCGGTGATGCGGATCGTGCCGGTAGGGCTGTTGCTCAACTCGGTCAGCGCCTGCAACTGCATATCGATGGCCTCGAATTGCGGTGCGACGTTCGCCAGCAGTTGCTCGCCGGCCTCTGTCACCGTCACGTTGCGCGAGTTGCGTGACAGCAGGCTGACGCCCAGGCGGGCTTCCAGGGCGCGTACGGCGTGGCTGACGGCTGTCTGTGACACACCCAGCCGCGCTGCCGCTTTGGTGAAACTGCGCGCGTGCGCGACGGCAAAGAACACACTCAGGCCGGAGAACGCATCGCGCAAAGTCTTGGGGTCCATGGAGGGCACTTCACTGGAGAACTGTCGGGCAAACTACAGGGATGGTCTGACGATGAACAGCGTTCTGATCGAGCGCTGGAGTGAGCAGATAGGGCTAGGCGCTGCCTATAAGAGGCATGACGATTCAGGCCGCTGGTTTCGCTCGTTTGGCAATGAGAGATCACTTGGCGGCCCCAAGATCAGCGTTGCTGGCGTTGCTCCAGACGCTGGGCGAACTGGCCAATCACTTCAACCACCCGCTGCGCACCGTGCTGAATATCCTCGATCACCGCGCCAGCCTTGTGCGCCAGCTCAACACCTTGCTCGGTCTTCAGCGTACTCGCCTGCATGCTCGCCACAGCCTGGCGGGCCAGTTCGCGGTTCTTGCCGACCACTTCACTGATCGCCACGGTGGCCTTGCTGGTGCGTTGCGCCAGGTTGCGCACCTCATCGGCGACCACGGCAAAGCCGCGGCCTTGGTCGCCGGCGCGGGCGGCTTCGATTGCCGCGTTGAGGGCCAGCAGGTTGGTCTGCTCGGCGATGCTGCGGATAGCATCGACAATGGTGCCGATCTGCTCGGACTGCTCACTCAGCGCACTGATCGCCTGGCCCATCTGCGTGAGCTCGTCGGCAATGCTCTGCACCATGTTTACGGTCTGTTGCACCACTGCAGAACCCTGCTGGGTACACTCATCGGTGTGCTGCGACGTCTCGAAGGCCACCAGTGCAGCTTGCGATTCGGCCTCGCGCTGCTCGATCTCAGAGGTGATATCACTGGCAAACTTGACGACGCCATAGAGCTTGCCGTGCTCGTCATACAGCGGGTTGTAGGTAGCCTGCAGCCAGACCGTGGCGCCGCGACTGTCCAGGCGCGGGAACTGGCCTGCCTTGAACGTGCCACGATTCAGCGCTGCCCAGAACTCGCGATAGGCGTCACTTTTCGCTTCGCTGACAGAGCAGAACATCTGGTGATGCTGACCGCGTATCTGATCCAGGCGATAGCCCATGACCTTGAGGAAGTTGGCGTTGGCATTGATCACGCGCCCGTCGAGAGCAAACTCGATGACGGCCATCGAACGTTCAATGGCGTTGATGAAGCTGGCCTGTCCCTGGGCGTGCTGCTGGGCTACACCATGCTCGTACTGAAGCGTGGCGACGGTCTTGCGCAGCGCAGCCACTTCGGCCTCGAGCGCGGCTTGACGGGTGTGTTCCGCATGCAACAACTGCTGGTGGGTGCTGGCGCGGATAAACATGGCGGCGGGCCTCGGGGACAAAATCTGCGTGTTGGCACGGTGCCCACACAGGAGGTGCCATTAAGCCACTACCGCCAATAATTGTACAAATATTTATTGTTGTACAAGTATGAGAACTTAAGTGTCCCGTTCGCGGTCAGGCTCACTTCCAGCCCAGCAGCCACCGGGTGGAGTCGCGCAGTTCCTGCCAGTCGAACACTTCACTGCGCCCGGTCAGCACCGCCTGCAGCTCGACTTGCAACGGCGTGCCTTCGTCATCACACAGCAATTGGGTGACGATGAAGTGCTTCTCGCGGTTTTGCGGAGCGCGTGCTGTCCATTTCGACAGCGCCAGTTTGCGGGGGTTGAACCTGTTCATGAGAGCTCCATGCGCGGTGGCTGCTGATATCTTTGCGTCTAGGCTATAGACTTATACACGCATTGCGGATTGTACAAGAATCGCCATTTTGTCACAGGGAGCTCCCACATGACCGACGCTACCCGTACTACCTCGATCACCTTGCAGCAGTTGCGAAGTCTTGCTGATGCGGATTCAGTCGACGAGCTTGAGCTGCTGTCCCTGGAGGGCGGCATTTACCTGCTCAGGGTGCGTACCGCAACAGGCCTGCAGACTTTGGCCGGTGAGGGCGGCAGGCCGATGCACCTGCGCTCGTCGACGCACTTGCGCAGTTTGCTCGCGGGCTTCCCGGCAATGCGCTGTGTGCTCGTCCAGCATGTAGTCCACGATGAGATGTGCGGCCAGCGCGAAGGCCAGATCGAGCCATTGCGCCTGCCATTGTCACTGGAGCAGACGTGGTAGCCGCAAGTACTCCGCGACTGGGCCTGATACTCGGTGACCAGCTGTCATTCGACCTGAGTTCGATCCAGGCACTGGACCCGCAGCGTGACATCCTGCTGCTGGCTGAAGTGCAGGAAGAGGCGAGCTACGTGCCGCATCATCCTCAAAAAATAATCATGATTTTCAGCGCGATGCGACACTTTGCTAAAGCTTTACGTGAGCATGGTTGGCAAGTGATTTATGTTGAACTCGATGCTTCCAGCAATACCCATAGCCTGCCCGGCGAAGTCCAACGCTGGCAGGCCGAGCTTGGTGCAAGCGAAGTGCACTTCACCGAATGCGGCGAGTGGCGCCTTGAGCAAGCGTTACGCAGTTGCCCGGTAGCTCAGGTGTGGCACCCTGACCGGCGCTTTCTCTGCTCGCGCCAGGCCTTCGCCCGCTGGGCGGCAGGCCGCGAGCAGCTGCGGATGGAGCAATTCTATCGGTCGATGCGCAAGCGCTGCCGGCTGCTGCTCGAAGACGATGGCAGCCCGCTGGGCGGCGCCTGGAACTTTGACCGCGACAACCGCAAGAGCCTGCCACGCACTCTGCGCGGGGCGTTCCCGGCGCGGTTCAGCCAAGACGCGATCACCCAAGCGGTGGTGGCGCTGGTGCGCGAGCGCTTTGCCAGCCACTACGGCAAGGTCGACGGCTTCGACTACCCAGTCGATCATGCCCAGGCGCAGGGGCTCTGGCAGCACTTTCTCGACTTCGGCCTGGCCGCCTTCGGTGATTATCAGGACGCCATGGCTGAAGGTGAGCCGTTCCTGTTCCATTCACGCATCAGCGCGGCGCTGAACATCGGCCTGCTGGATTTGCGCCAGCTGTGCAGCGATGTCGAAACCGCTTACCGCCAGGGCCGCGTGCCGCTGAACGCGGCCGAAGGCTACATCCGCCAACTGATCGGCTGGCGCGAGTACGTGCATGGCATCTATTGGCTGCGCATGCCGGAGTACGCCGAGCTCAATACCTTTGGCAACCAGCGTCCGCTGCCCGAGTTCTATTGGACCGGTAACACCGGCATGCGCTGCATGGCTCAGGCGATCGGGCAGACCCTCGAGCTGGGCTACGCACACCATATTCAACGGCTGATGATCACCGGCAACTTTGCCTTGCTCGCCGGGATCGCCCCGGCGCAGATCTGCGAGTGGTACCTGGCGGTATATCTGGACGCCTTCGAGTGGGTCGAGTTGCCCAACACGCTGGGCATGGTCATGCATGCCGACGGCGGCTACCTGGGCTCCAAACCCTATTGCGCCAGCGGCCGCTATATCCAGCGGATGTCCGACTACTGTGGCAACTGCGTTTATCAGGTCGAGCATTCGCTGGGCGAGCAGGCTTGTCCGTTCAACGCGCTGTATTGGCACTTCCTCATGCGCCATGAACAGCAACTGGCGCTCAACCCGCGGCTGGCGCAGGTCTATCGCGGCCTGGCCGGGATGGACCCGCAACGCCGGAAAGCGCTGTGGCAGCGTGGTGAGACGCTGCTGGCCAGGCTCGACGCAGGAGAAACGCTTTGAAAAAAACCCATCTGCCGCAAAAGGTCTGCCCGGTCTGCGGCTTGCCGTTCAGCTGGCGCAAGCGCTGGGAGCGGTGCTGGGATGAAGTGAAATATTGCTCTGAGCGCTGCCGCCGAGCGCGGCGCAGTGCCCCGGGCGAGGACACTCAGGCGGATTGCTGAGCGCCACGCTGGAACTGTTCGATTATCGAGCATGATCCGCTTTTGAGCGCTCAATTTTGGCCAAAATGCGCCGAACGTAATGGGTAGTGCAGCTCACCCTTCGCATTCGGAAGTCTAGCCATGTCCTTGCGCCACTTGAATATTGCCACTCGCTCTTACTTGAGTTTCAGCCTGATCGCCGCACTCGTGGTGATCCTCGGCGTGTTTTCCATCAACAAGATCTCCACCATGCGCGAAGCGGTGGTGTACACCGAACAGGTGACCAACGTCGGCACGCGCTACCTTGGCGAAGTGCGCAGCCACATGCTGGGGCTGCGTATCATCACCATGCGCATGGCCATCGCCCGTCAGCCTGCACAACTGGCGCCCACCCTGGCGCGCCTGGAGGAGCTCAAAGGCCTGCTGGACAAGGGCCTGCAGGGCTACAGCGCGGTGATGCCGGCGCAGGCCAAGCCGGTGTTTGCCGAGATGCAGCAATTGATCAGCCAATATCGGGTACTGCTCGACCAGTACAAGGGCTTGTCCGATCAGAATCGGCTGGAGCCGATGCAGGGCATGCTCAGCGGCACCATGCAGGATATCTCCACCCGCACCGGAGAGCTGTATGACAGCCTGGTCAAGCTCAGCAGCGAGGCGGCCGCCGCACATACCGCCGAGGCCCGCGAGGACTATCAGCGCGCCTTGTGGCTGACTGCGAGCGTGGTCGGCCTGGTGCTGCTCCTGACAATCAGCCTGGCCTGGCTGCTCACCCGCAGCATTGTCAGCCCGCTACGTGCGGCGATTGCCGTGGCCCAGGACATCGCCGCCGGTGACCTGTCGCAGGCGGTGGTGGCTAGCGGCAACGATGAAGCCAGCCAGTTGATGCGTGCATTGGCGGCCATGCAGGCCAGCCTCAAGGATGCGCTGCGCCTGATCGGTGACTCGTCCCAGCAACTGGCAGCAGCCAGTGAACAGATGTCGGCGATCACTCGGCAGACCTCCACTGACCTCAGCCGGCAAACCGACGAGATCCAGCAAGCCGCTACGGCAGTCACCGAGATGAGCGTGGCGGTGGAAGAGGTGGCGCGCAACACCGTCAGCACCTCGAGCATTTCACGCGAGTCCGAAGAAGCGGCCCAGCGCGGGCGCGAGCGGGTAGCCGAAGCCATTCGCTCGATTGGCAAGATGCGCCATGACGTGCAGGAGGCCTCGGCGCAGATCGAGGCGTTGTCGGTGCAGTCGCAGGAGGTGGGCAAGGTGCTGGATGTGATCGGTGCGATTGCCGGGCAAACCAATCTGCTGGCGCTCAATGCGGCCATCGAAGCCGCACGGGCCGGTGAGGCTGGCCGAGGCTTTGCGGTGGTGGCCGATGAAGTCAGAGCGCTCGCGGCGCGTACCCAAAGCTCGACGCTGGAGATCGAGGAAATGGTCAATGCCATCCGCACCGGTACCGCGCGGGTGGTCGACTCGATGCTCAGTAACAGTCAGCAGGTTGCGCATACCCTCGAAGTGGCGCAGTTGGCCGGCGAGGCGCTGGATGAGATCACCAACGGTGCCTCGACCATCCACGAGCGCAACCTGGTAGTGGCCAGCGCCACCGAAGAGCAGGCGCAAGTCGCGCGCGAGGTTGATCGCAACCTGCTGAACATCCGCGATCTGGCCCTGCAGACCTCGGAAGGCGCCGACCAGATCAGCGCAGCCAGCCAGGAACTGGCCAACCTGTCGATTGGTTTGAACGGGATGATGAAACGCTTTCAGCTGTGAAACACTCCAGCCATTAAAATAAACCGCCCTCAGGCCAGCATTACATCGTTTTTCAGCGCTGCTGGCCTTCCCTATAGTCCTCGCATACCCAAACGGAGCACCGACGTGCTCCCTTGATGCGAGACTGGCTATGAACAACAAGAAAACCCTCGACGCCAAGGTCGGCGCCGGCACCCGCGTAGTGTGGGGCGGCGAGCAGGTCAGCCACCCTTACAACGCTACCCAGACACCGATCGTGGCCAGCGCCGCCTATGGCTACGACGATATCGATACCTGGTATGACGTGGCGCTGGGCAATCAGCCTGGGTTTATCTACAGCCGCATGAGCAACCCCACCGTTGCCGTGCTTGAAGACAAGCTGTGCGCGCTGGAGGCCGCCGAGTCCGCAGTCGCCTTCAGCTCTGGCATGGCCGCCATCAGTGGCGTGCTGCACAGCCTGCTGGCCTGTGGCCAACGGGTGGTGTCGACCCGCGACAGCTATGGCGGCACCAACAAGATCTTCGAAGAGTTCCTGCCGCGAATGGGCGTTGAGGTAACCCTGTGCGACACCTACGACACCGAGGCCATCGAGCGAGAGATCGCCCGTGGCTGCAACGTGGTGTACCTGGAAACCCCCACCAATCCGACCCTGAAGGTGCTGGACATCCGCCGCCTGGTCGCAGCCGCCAAGCGGGTAGGGGCGCTGGTGGTGGCGGACAATACCTTCGCCACGCCGTTGAACCAGAACCCGCTGGCGCTTGGCGTCGACGTGGTGGTGCACAGCGCAACCAAGTTCCTCTCCGGCCACGGCGATGTGCTGGGCGGTATTGCCTGCGGCGCTGAAGCACTGATGAGCAAGGTGCGCCACTACCGCGAAATCAATGGCGCCGCGCTGGACCCGTTCTCGGCCTACCTGATCATCCGCGGGATCAAGACGCTGGCCCTGCGCCTGCGTCAGCAGCAAGCGAGTGCCCAGGCGCTGGCGGAGTACCTGTGCACCGAGCCTTTGGTCGAAGCAGTCAACTACCCGGGCCTGGCCCAGCACCCTGGGCATGCCATTGCCCGCGCGCAGATGCGTGGCTTTGGCGCGATCGTCAGCTTCGTGCTCAAAGGTGGCATGCGCGATGTAGCGCAGTTGCTGCCGCTGCTCAAATACGCCCACCGTGCCGGCAACCTGGGGGCGGTCGAAACCATCTATGGCCCGGCGCGCACCACCAGCCATGTTGAAAACACCCTGGAAGAGCGTCAGGCACTGGGCATTTCCGAAGGCCTGGTGCGCATCTCGGTTGGTATCGAAGACACCGCCGACCTGCTCGCGGACCTGCGTGATGCCTGCACCGTGTTGCGCGAGCGACAGCGTACGCAACCTCAGTGCACTGCAGTGCACGCCTAGCGAGAGCTCAAGGCCTGGCGATAAAAAACGTCGCCAGGTCGCTTCATGAAAACCGACAATAACAACAACTGCTGGCTGCCGAACTCACCGTGGCGTCATCGCGGCGGGACGTGTTCGCCATCACTTTCATGAGAATAAAACCATGCACTCTGAGCACAATGACGCACAGGCCGGCAGCGGCCCTGCGTTCAACAAAGACATGCAAACCCGCCACATCGTCATGCTGGCGTTGGGCGGTGTGATCGGCACCGGCCTGTTCCTCACTTCCGGCTACACCGTCAACCAGGCCGGCCCGCTGGGCGCAGTGATCGCCTACATGATTGGCGCGGTGATGGTCTATCTGGTCATGGTCTGCCTGGGCGAGCTTGCCGTGCAGATGCCGGAAACCGGCTCGTTCAGCAGCTACGCCACCCGCTACCTGGGCCCCGGCACCGGCTACACCGTAGCCTGGCTGTACTGGCTGACCTGGGCGGTGGCCATCGGCTCGGAGTTCACCGCAGCCGGCATCCTGATGGTGCGCTGGTTCCCGGAAACGCCGGTGTGGATCTGGAGCGCGCTGTTTGCGTTGGCGGTGTTCATCAGCAATGTGGTGTCGGTGCGGCTGTTTGCCGAAACCGAATTCTGGCTGTCGCTGATCAAGGTCCTGACCGTGGTGGTGTTCATCGCCATCGGCGGTGGCGCGATCTGCGGGCTGTTCGATGTGCAGCATGCGCAGGGCGCGGGGCTGAGCAACTTTACCCGTGAAGGGTTGTTCCCGACCGGCTTCCTGCCGATCGCCATGACCTTGCTGGCGGTGTCGTTCGCGTTCTCCGGGACCGAGCTGATCGGCATTGCCGCAGGTGAAGCGGCCGACCCGCAGACCAGTGTGCCGAAGGCGATCCGCACCACCATCGTGCGTCTGGCGCTGTTCTTCGTCGGCACCATCTTCGTGCTCGCCACCTTGCTGCCGCGCGAACAGGCCGGCCTGGTCGAAAGCCCGTTCGTGCTGGTGTTCGAGCTGATCGGCATTCCGTACTCGGCCGATATCATGAACTTCGTGATTCTCACCGCGCTGCTGTCGGCGGCCAACTCCGGCCTGTATGCCGCCTCGCGGATGCTCTGGACCCTCAGCGATCAGGGCCATATGCCCAAGTGCTATGCACGCCTGTCGCGCCGCGGCACGCCGGTCAACGCGATCATCCTGAGCATGGCCGGGGCCGTGGCCTCGTTGCTCAGCAGTGTGTTGGCGCCGGATACCGTGTACCTGGCACTGGTGTCGATTTCGGGGCTGGCCGTGGTGGTGGTGTGGATGAGCATTGCCGCCAGCCAGATTGCCTTCCGCCGCCATTACGTAGCCAACGGAGGCCGGGTCGAAGATCTGCACTTTCGCGTGCGCGGCTATCCTTGGGTACCCCTGGGCGCGATCGCTTGCTGCCTGCTGGCCTGTATCGGTATTGCCTTTGACCCGGCGCAACGGGTAGCGCTGTACTTCGGCGTGCCGTTCATAGCCTGGTGCTACTTCGTCTACTGGGTGACCCGCAACAAACGTGCGCAACGCCTGCGCGCCGAGGCTGGCGTGCAGCGTCCGGCTAGCGCCGCCTGAGCCGCACAAGCGATAGTGCACGCAGTCAATTGCCGAAGAGGTTGCGCCGATGAATCAAAAAACCCTACCGCCGCTGAATTGGCTGCGGGCGTTCGAAGTGTCGGCGCGTTACCTCAACTTCACCCATGCGGCCGAGGAGCTGTGCCTGACCCAGGGCGCGGTCAGCCAGCAGATCCGCCAGCTGGAGAGCCACCTTGGGGTCGCGTTGTTCAAGCGCCTGCCACGCGGGCTGGGCCTGACCGAAGAAGGCCAGTCCTACCTGCCGGTGGTGCAGGACGCCATCAGCCGGCTGGCGGTGGGCACCAACGAGATCTTCGGCCACAACCAGCGCCGCCCGGTGAAGGTGCGTGGCAGCTTGAGTTTTCTGCAGTACTGGCTGGCACCGCGGCTGGCGGATTTTTGCCGAGAGCACCCGCTGATCGACATCCGGTTCATCAGCAACCTGTGGGTGAAAGAGCCTGACGGTGAAGATGACCTGGAGATCCGCTGGGGTGCCGGCAGTTGGCCGGGGCTGGTGTCGCAGCGCTTGACCTGGGATGTGCTACAACCGGTCTGTTCGCCGGCGCTGCTCGCCGCCGCTCCCCTGCAACACCCGCGCGACCTGGCCCGGCATGCGCTGCTGCATGTGCTGGGTTATGAAGAGGGCTGGGGCTATTGGCTCAAGCGAGTCGGTGCCGATGCCGTGGATTACTCGCGCGGTTTGCAGTTCGACACCATGGTTTCCACCCTGCGCATGGCTGAGCTGGGCCAGGGCGTGGCCTTGGCGCGCTCATCCATCGTCGAGGATCTGCTCGCGTCTGGCGCGCTGGTCGCGCCGTTCAGCCAGCGTATCGAAGCCAGCGAATCGTTCTATCTGGTCCGCGCCCAGGGCGAAACCCTGAGCGCCGAGGCCGCCGCATTTTCCACCTGGCTGGTGGCACAGGCCCATCGCCATTTGTAGACCTTATCGCGTAGCTCTTATCAGGAGTCACCATGCATTACGTAAGCACCCGCGGCGCAGCTGGGCTGGCCGATTTTCGCCGGGTAGTGCTCTCCGGGCTTGCCGACGATGGCGGCTTGTTCGTGCCCCAGGCCGTGCCGCAATACACTCCAGAGCAGATCGGCAGCTGGTCGTGGCTGCCGTTCGACGAGCTGGTCTGGCGGGTGGTCTCGCCCTACGTGGGCGGAGCAATGGACGAAGCTGCGTTGCGCGCGCTGCTCAGTGACAGCTACCGCGACTTCGATCATCGGGCGATCACGCCGTTAAGGCAGATCGGCCATAACGAATGGATTCTGGAGCTGTTCCATGGCCCGACGCAGTCGTCCAAGGACTTTGCTGCGCAGTTGCAGGCGCGCCTGGTTGCGCACTTTCTGCCGCAACAACAGGGCAGGGCGCTGGTGATCGGTGCCACCAACGGCGAGACCGGGCTGGCCGCGATCGAGGCCTTTTCTGGCTGCGCCAACGCTCAACTGGCCGTGTTGTACCCCGAGCAGGGTGTGCCGCCGGCGCAGTTGGCGGCCTTGCACCAGGCAAGCCCGCAACAGGTCGCGCTGATCCCGGTAGCGGGCAGTTTTGACGACTGTCAGACCCTGGTGTCGCGCCTGCTGCACCAGTGGCCGTTGCCTGAGGTGACGCCGATCTGCTTCAACTCGACCAACTGGGTCGGGGTGCTGGCGCAGATCGTCTATTACTTTCACGCCGCGCTGCAGCTTGGCGGCGGCACGCGGCCGGTGGCCTTCAGCGTACCCGCGGCGAGCTTTGCCGAAATCTACGCAGGCTACATCGCGCAGAAGATGGGCTTGCCGATCAACCAGGTGATCGTTTCGACCAACAGCAACGACGCCCTGCATCACTTCATCCAGCGCAACCGCTACTCGACCCGGCAAAGCAGCCGCACCTCGTCGCCGGCGATGGACTTCTCGCTGTACTCAAACCTCGAGCGGTTTATCTGGGAGCTGTACGACCATGATGGCCATGCGGTGAGGGCGTTGATGGAGCACTTCGAGGCGTGCGGTGAGCTGAGCATCGGCAATCAGCAATGGTTACGGGCGCGGGTGCTGTTCGACTCACATGCGGTTGAGGAGCTGCAGATTCGCGAAGAGGTCCTGCGCTTGTTTGCCGAGACCGGCGCGGCGGTTGATCCACATACTGCCGTGGGCGCGTTGTCTGGGCGGATTCAGCGACGCAGCCTGGGCGCGCCGATGGTCACCCTCGGGCAAATCGCGCCGAGCAAATCGGCTGGCCTGCTGGCCGAGCTTGGGGTGTGGCCTGGCCCGGTTGCCGCCCTGGCCGAACCGGACGAGGTGCGCACAGGCCTGCAAACGGGCGATCTGGCCAGCTTGATCCAGGCGTTGCGCCAAGCAACGCAGGCGCGGCCATGAAGCGCATTCTTGATCCACTGGACGAACATATCCTGGCCGAGCTGACCGCCAATGCGCGTATCGGCCACGCCGAGCTGGGCGCCAAGGTCAATCTGTCGCGTAACGCGGTGCGCCAGCGGATCGAGCGGCTGGAGCGCGATGGCGCAATCCAGGGCTATACCATCCGCCTCGGCGACTCGCGGCGGGCCTCGTCATTGATCAGCGCGGTGATCTTTGTCTACCGCTATGACCGCATGCGTGGCGCCGATGTGCTGGCCGGCTTGCGCGGCATTCCCGAGGTAGTCCAATGCGAAGTGCTCAGCGGTGAGTTCGACCTGATGCTGCGGGTCAATGCCGCCTCGCCCGAGCGTGTGCACATGGTCTGGAAAGAGATCGCCGGCATGTCCGGGGTGGAAAACACAGTGACCTCGTTCGTGCTCTCGGCCGAGCACTGAGGCGAGCAAAACGACCAACAAATGCAGCATTCTGACCAATTCAACTGACTGCGGTGAACCCTTAGGCTGACTCCATCAAACAACGCCTGAGAGCAACGCAGACATGACTGAATATAAAATTGCATTGGTGGGTTTTGGTGGGGTCAACCGTGGCCTGGCGCAACTGGTTGCCGAACGTAATGCCTGCTGGCAGGCAAGTTTGGGGTTCAGCCTGAAGATCGTTGGCGTCAGCGATATCTTCCTTGGCTCGATCGTCAACCGCGACGGTCTCGATGCCGCCCAGCTGGTGGCCCTGCCAGCCGAGAAAGGCGCCTTTGCCAAGCTGTACGGTGGCACCGCCGAAGCTTTCACCGAGACAGTGATCAAGCAATCCGGCGCCGACATCATCGCGGAGGCGACTTTCACCAATCCTGTCGACGGCGAGCCCGCCACCACCTTCTGCCGCTGGGCGCTGGAAAGCGGCATTCATGTGGTCACCACCAACAAGGGCCCGATTGCCCTGCACGGCAGTGAGCTCAAGGCGCTGGCGCAGCGCAACAACGTCGCTTTCGAGTACGAAGGCTCGGTCATGAGCGGTACGCCGGTGATTCGCCTGGCCAGGCAAGCGCTGGCCGGCGCTGAAGTGCAAGGTTTCGAAGGCATCCTCAACGGCACCTCCAACTATGTTCTGACCCGCATGCAGGAAGGCCTGAGCTTTGCTGCGGCGGTCGCACAGGCGCAGCAACTGGGCTACGCCGAAGCTGACCCAAGCGCCGACGTCGATGGCTATGACGTGCGCTTGAAAGTGGTGATCCTCGCCAACGAACTGCTCAACGCCAAGCTGCAGATCAGCGACGTCGCCTGCTCGGGTATCAGCAACATCAGCGCTGAAGACATCGCCACCGCCAGCCGCAATGGCCAGTGCTGGAAGCTGATCGGTGCGGCCCAGTGCCAGGCCGATGGCTCGGTGCAAGCCAGCGTCGCTGCACGTTTGTTGCCGCTCAGCCACCCACTGGCCGGTATCAGCGGGGCAACCAATGCGGTCTCGTTCACCACTGAGCTGGTCGGTGCAGTCACGGTGTCCGGCCCGGGTGCAGGCAAGATCGAAACCGCCTTTGCCTTGCTCTCGGACATCGTCGCCATCCACACCAGCCAGCAGCAGTAAGCGGAGAGCAGCCATGAGCGTAGCCAGCAAGGTCAATGTGCAACGGGTCGAAGCGCAGCAGATCGATGTGTTCAGCCCTTACGACGGCCGCTTGATCGGCAGCGTGCCGTGCCTGGATGCCAGTGCGGTGCCGGCCATCCTCGAGCGTGCCCGCCAAGGTGTGCGCCAGGCCGCGGCAATGCCGCGCCATCAGCGCGCACGTGTGTTGGAGGAGGCGGCGCGGCGGGTGCAGGAGCAAGCCCAGGCGTTTGCCGAATTGATCGTCGCCGAGGCCGGCAAGACCTTGCGCCAGGCCGAGAAAGAGGTCAAACGCTGCATCAACACCCTCAAACTGTCGGCTGAAGAGGCGCGGCGCAATGCCGGTGAGGTGGTGCCGTTCGAGGCCTATGAGGGCTCTGAATCGCGCCAGGGCTGGTTCAGCCGAGAGCCGTTGGGGTTAATCGTCGCGATCACACCGTACAACGACCCGCTCAATCTGGTCGCACACAAGCTCGGGCCAGCGATTGCCGGTGGCAATGGGTTGATCCTGAAACCGTCCGAACTGGCGCCGCTGTCGGCCCTGAAACTGGTCGAATGCCTGCTGCAGGCGGGTTTACCGGACTCGGTGGTCACTGCCGTGACCGGTGGTGTCGAGTTGGGCAAGGCGCTGGTCGAACTGCGCGAGGTGCGCATGGTGTCGTTCACCGGCGGCTTTGTTACCGGCGAGTCGATTGCCCGCAGTGCTGGCCTGAAAAAGCTGGCGATGGACCTGGGCGGCAACGCGCCGGTGCTGGTGTTGGCAGACTGCGACCTGGAACCCACGGTCGAGTCGTGTGTCTCCGGGGCGTTCTGGGCGGCGGGGCAGAACTGCATCGGCACCCAGCGGATCTTGGTGCAACGGCCGATCTATGAAGCGTTCCGCGCACGCTTTGTCGCCCAGGCACAGGCCTTGCTGCTGGGAGACCCGGCCCTGCGTGAAACCGATGTCGGGCCAATGGTGACCGAACAGGCTGCGCGCCGCACTGAACAGTTGGTCAACGAGGCGCTCAGCGAGGGTGCGCAGCTGCTCTGCGGTCACCAGCGCAAGGGCGCCAGTTACGCGCCAACGGTGCTGGAGCAGGTCAGTCATGCCAGCCAGATCTGGCAGCAAGAGGTGTTTGCGCCGGTGGTGATTCTTGAGCCGTTCGACCAGCTGGACGAAGCAGTGGCGCTGGCCAACGCTCCGGAATACAGCCTGCACGCCGGAGTGTTCACCCGTGACCTGGCCAAGGCGTTGAAGCTTGCCAGGCAGATCGAAGCGGGTGGGGTGATGATCAATGATTCGTCGGACTATCGCTTCGATGCCATGCCCTTTGGCGGCTTCAAGTACGGCAGCCTCGGTCGGGAAGGTGTGCGCTTCGCTTATGAAGATATGACCCAGCCGAAAGTGGTGTGCATCAACGATCTGGGCTAACCGCAGCGCGCTGCCCTGCGCTGGTTTGGCGACAGGGTAGCGTGATGTGCAGAGCAGATCCGACGAACGGTAGGTGACTTAGGTCTCGACTTTTGATGTATTGAAACCGGTTTCATAACCCGTCTCAAACAATAATCACAAGAGACCTCAGATGACCGATACACCGTCCAGCCCGCGTGAGCGGGTCACCATCAGCCAGGTTGCACGGGTCGCCGGCGTATCCAAGGCGACCGTGTCGCGTTATATCGGTGGCGACCGTCAGTTGCTCGCCGATGCCACTGCGCAGCATCTGGCCGAGGTCATCGAGCGTCTCGGCTACCGGCCAAACCAGATGGCCAGAGGCCTCAAGCGCGGCCAGACGCGCCTGATCGGCATGCTGGTCGCCGACATTCTCAACCCCTATTCAGTGGCCGTGATGCGCGGCGTTGAAACTGCCTGTCGCGAGCACGGCTACAGCCTGGTGCTGTGCAACACCAACCGCGATGACGAGCAAGAGAGCCATCACCTGCGCGTGCTGCAGTCCTACAACGTCGAAGGGCTGATCGTGAACACCCTCGGCCACCACCAGGGCGAGCTGCTGGCGTTGCACCGGGATATCCCCATGGTGCTGGTCGACCGTCAGGTGCCGCAGCTCAATGCCGACATGGTCGGGCTGGATAACGCCGACGCAGTCGAGCAGGCGCTGGACCACCTGCAGGCTCGCGGCTACCGCGACATTCTGGCAGTCAGCGAGCCGCTGGATGGCACCAGCTCGCGACTGGAACGGGTGCAGGCCTTTACCGCATCGATCAATCGCCGCCCCGGCATGCGCCAGCAGATCCTCGAGTGTGCGGCTGATTTGCCCGCATGTCTGGGCAATTTCCTCGGTGCCAGCGGGCATGGCCCGCAAGCGATTTTCACCTTCAACGGCGTGGCCACCCTGGCCGTCACTCGCGCCTTGCACGAGCGCGGCTGCAGATTGTTCGAGGATGTCGGCCTGATCGCCCTCGACGAGCTCGACTGGCACCCATTGGTCGGCAGCGGCATTACCGCGCTGGCGCAACCTACCGAACGCATCGGCGCGTTGGCTTTCAACTGCCTGCTTGAGCGGTTGCGTGGCGGTAACGCTGCTGCGCAGCGCATCGACCTCAAGGCCGAACTGATCATTCGCGGATCGACCAACCCCCGTATTTGACCAACGGAGTCACGTCCGTTTGCGTTGCATCGAAATGAAACCGGTTTCATAAGGACAATAACAATGCGCTCGAACCCCGTTTCCATCAGCCTTTCCAGCTACGGCGCCGATTTGGTCCGCCAGCGTGGCCAGGCCAGTTTCGTGCCGTTGCTGGCTGCGGCCGGCGTCAGTCGAGTCGAGCTGCGCGAAGAACTGTTCGCCAGCCCGCCGGACTGCCCACAGCTGTCTGCCGCAATCCGCACCTCAGGCATGGAATGCCTGTATTCCTCGCCGCTGGAGCTGTGGCTGGAGGACGGCCAATTGAACCCGGCGTTGCCTGCCAAGCTACAGACCGCCAGGGCCGTGGGCGCGGTGGCACTCAAGGTTTCCCTTGGTCACTATCAGCCGGGCTGTGACCTGACGGCGCTGGCTGCGCAACTCTCGGCGGATGGCCCAATGCTGCTGGTTGAAAACGACCAGACTGCGCACGGCGGGCGGATCGAACCGATGCTGCAGTTTCTTCTGCGCTGTGAATCCATCGCACTGGCGCTGGGCATGACTTTCGATATTGGCAACTGGCGCTGGCAGGGTGAGTCGGCGGTTCAAGCCGCTCACGAGCTGGGCCGCTGGGTGCGCTATGTGCACTGCAAGGCGGTCGAGCGCCAGGCCAATGGCCGCCTGGTCGCAGTGCCGCCACGCGCAGCCGATCTGCTGGCCTGGGAGCAGATGTTCAGCGAGTTCAGCCCGGCAGTGGTGCGCGCGGTCGAGTTTCCTCTGGTCGGTGACGACCTGCTGGCGGTAACTCGTGCCCAGGTCAACAACCTGGCTCGGCTTGCGCTGACGGCGGAGGTGAGCCATGCCTGACCATGACGTGTTGTGCTTTGGCGAGACCATGGCCATGTTCGTCGCCGAACAAACCGGTGAACTGGCGCAGGTCGGCCAGTTCGGCAAACGCATTGCCGGTGCCGACAGCAATGTTGCGATCGGTTTGTCGCGGCTGGGCTTCAAGGTGCGTTGGCTGAGCCGGGTCGGCAATGACTCGTTGGGCCGCTTCGTGCTGGACAGCCTGCTCAAGGAGGGCCTGGATTGCTCGGCGGTGCAAGTCGACCCTGAGCATGCCACCGGCTTTCAGCTCAAGGCCCGCTGCGATGATGGCAGCGACCCCGCCGTCGAATATTTCCGCCGCAACTCGGCTGCCAGTCATATGTCGCCGCAGCTGCTGAACGCACAGTTGACCAGCGCCGAGCATCTGCATGCCACCGGCATTCCGCTGGCGCTGTCGGCCGGCTGCCGGGCGTTGTCGCATGGCCTGGTGGACGCCATGCGCAGCGCTGGCCGGAGCATCTCGTTCGACCCCAATCTGCGCCCATCGTTATGGCCTGACCAGGCCAGCATGATCCGCGAGGTCAACGCGCTGGCAGTCAAAGCCAACTGGGTGCTGCCAGGCCTTGAAGAGGGCCGTTTGCTCACCGGTCGACAAAGCCCTGCTGACATCGCCGCGTTTTATCTGCAGCAAGGCGTCGAGCTTGTGGTGATCAAGCTGGGCGGCGAGGGCGCTTATTTCTGCAGCGCGGACGCTGAGGGCTGGGTGCCGGCATTCGCTGTTGCGCAGGTAGTCGACACCGTCGGCGCGGGCGATGCCTTTGCAGTGGGCGTGCTCAGTGGCCTGCTCGAAGGCTACCCACTGGGTGAAGCGGTTGCCCGCGGCAATTGGTGCGGCAGCCGCGCGGTGCAGTCGCGCGGGGATATGGAAGGCCTGCCGCTGCGCAGTGAACTGGAACTGTACAACCGGCGCAGCTGCGCCTGAAACGCTGATCGCCGGTTAGCCGGCACCTGGTGCAACAAAAACAACCAAGCTCAGGAGCACACCTCATGCAAACGACCAGCCTCGCGCGTCGCCGGTGGTGGTACATCATCCCGATCGTGTTCATTACCTACAGCCTGGCCTATCTGGACCGCGCCAATTACGGCTTTGCCGCAGCCTCCGGCATGGCCGACGACCTCAAGATCACCCCGGCCTTGTCGTCCTTGCTCGGTGCGTTGTTCTTTCTCGGCTACTTCTTCTTTCAGGTGCCCGGGGCGATCTATGCGGAAAAACGCAGCGTCAAGAAGCTGATCTTCGTCAGCCTGATCCTCTGGGGTGGGCTGGCGACGCTGACTGGGATGATCAGCAATGTGTACTTTCTGATCGCCATCCGCTTCCTCCTCGGGGTGGTCGAGGCGGCAGTGATGCCGGCGATGCTGATCTACCTGTGCCATTGGTTTACCCGCGCCGAACGCTCGCGGGCCAACACCTTCCTGATGCTCGGCAACCCGGTGACGATCCTGTGGATGTCGGTGGTGTCGGGCTACCTGATCAAGCATTACGACTGGCGCTGGATGTTCATCATCGAAGGCCTGCCGGCGGTGCTCTGGGCGTTTATCTGGTGGCGCCTGGCGGCGGACAAACCGGCCCAGGTGAGCTGGCTCAGCCAGCACGAGAAGGACCAGTTGCAAGCGGCGCTGGCGACTGAGCAGCAGGGCATCAAACCGGTGAAGAATTATCGCGAGGCGTTCCGCTCGCCGCAGGTCATCGTGCTGTCGTTGCAGTACTTCTGCTGGAGCATCGGCGTGTACGGCTTTGTGCTGTGGCTGCCGTCGATCCTCAAGCAGGCCGCCAATGTCGATATCGTCACGGCGGGCTGGTTGTCATCGGTGCCGTATCTGGCGGCAGTGCTGGCCATGGTCGGCGTGTCGTGGGCCTCGGACCGGCTGCAGAAGCGCAAGCGTTTTGTCTGGCCACCGCTGCTGATCGCCGCGCTGTCGTTCTACGGCTCGTATGCGCTGGGCAGCGAGCACTTCTGGTGGTCGTACGCTCTGCTGGTCCTGGCCGGAGCCTGCATGTATGCGCCATACGGGCCGTTTTTCGCGATCGTGCCGGAGATTCTGCCGAGCAACGTCGCAGGCGGGGCCATGGCCTTGATCAACAGCATGGGCGCACTGGGCTCGTTCGGTGGCTCGTGGCTGGTGGGCTACCTGAATGGCGCCACCGGCGGGCCAGGCGCCTCTTACCTGTTCATGTGCGGTGCGCTGCTGACGGCGGTTGCCCTCACGGTCGCACTGCGTACACCCCAGGCTCAGCCCAAGCGTCGCGCTGGCGGCCTGGCACTGAATCATTAAGGAATTGCCATGAAAAAGACCATAGTCCTCTACAAGCGCTTGTCCGATGATTTGCTCGGCCGTCTGCGCGAGCAGGCCGAAGTGATCTTCGTCGACACCGCGCAGGCGGATGGCCTGGCCCGTCTGCGCGATGCTTTGCCCCACGCCCATGGCCTGCTCGGGGCCAGCCTGCGCCTGGACAGCAGCCTGCTGGACCTGGCGCCGCAGCTGGAAGCGGTGGCCAGCGTCTCGGTGGGGGTCGACAACTACGACATTGCTGACCTGACCCAGCGCGGCATCGTCCTCACCAATACCCCCGATGTGCTTACCGAAACCACCGCCGATACTGGCTTTGCCTTGATCCTGGCGACGGCGCGCAGGGTGGTCGAACTTGCCAGTTGGGTGCGGGCAGGGCACTGGCAGGCCAACCTGGGGCCGGCTCACTTCGGCACCGATGTGCACGGCAAGACCTTGGGCATCGTTGGTATGGGCCGCATCGGTGAAGCACTGGCCAAGCGTGCGGCTGCGGGGTTTGGCATGCGCGTGGTGTATCACAGCCGTCAGCCCAAGCCTGCCGTCGAGGCCCTTTATGGCGCCGCTTGTCGCAGCCTCGACGGGCTGCTGCAGGAATCGGATTTTGTCTGCCTGACGGTGCCGTTGAGTGCCGCGACCGAGGGTTTGATCGGCGCGCGGGAACTCAGCCTGATGAAACCCGAGGCCATCCTCATCAACATTTCCCGTGGCCGGGTGGTGGATGAAACCGCGCTGATCGAAGTGCTACGTGAGCAGCGCATTCGCGGGGCCGGGCTGGATGTGTTCGTCAAAGAGCCGTTGGCGGCGGATTCGCCCTTGCTGCAACTGGACAACGTGGTGGCGACGCCGCACATCGGCTCGGCGACCCACGAAACTCGCCAGGCCATGGCCCGCTGCGCGGTAGACAATTTGCTCTGTGCGTTGGCTGACCAGCGCCCACAGAATCTGGTCAATCCGCAGGTTTGGGCAATGCGCTAGCCGGCATTGCTGGGGGCGCAAAGCGCCCCGACGTTCTAGGGCCAAACCCACTGTCGTGCTGAAACCAATTGACATATGTTATTTGTGATCACATATTGAAGCCATAACAACGCCAATATGTGAGTCTGCCCATGACTGATCGCCCAACCCTCCTGCCGGTAATGCGCCCGGTGTCGCGCGACACACTGCAGGACCAGGTCTACCGCCAGATCCGTGAAGCGCTGATGAGCGGCCGCTTTCAGCCCGGCCAGAAGCTGACCATCCGCGGCCTGGCCGAAGCCTTGGGTTCAAGCCCGATGCCCGTACGAGAGGCGCTTAACCGCCTGAGTGCCGAAAACGCCTTTGAAGTCACCGAAACAGCCCGCCTGCGGGTGCGCATGATGACGCCTGAGCGTCTGCGCGAAATCCGCGACGCGCGGGTAGCGCTGGAAGGCTTGCTGGCCGAGAAAGCCGTGGTGCTGCTGACCCAGCGCGACCTGAGCGAGATCACCCAACTCTGCGAACAGATGCAGCACGCCGCCGACAACGTCGATGTGGCGCGTTATCTGTGGACCAACTTTGCCTTTCACCGGCGCATCTACGCTGTGGCCAACGCCGAGTTGACCGTCGCCGCGGTGGAGAACTTCTGGCTGCACATGGGCCCATGCTTTGCCCTGGTCGCGCCGGACAAGGCCCACCTGCAACGCTCGATGGAGGCGCACAACCGCATCGTCGAAGCCTTGCAGGCCGGTGATGGCGCCGCTGCGCGGGCGGCGGTCACCGACGACATCATGCAGGCGGCCGACTCGCTGGCACGCCTGATCGTCAAGAGCGACCGTTCCAGGTCGCCTGCTTCAGGAGTTAAAAAAGCATGAGCGTTCTCAACCGACTGATTCCCTATAGCGGCCTGCGCGTATTGATCTCTGGCGGCGCCGCCGGCATCGGCGAGGTGCTGGCTGCGGCGTACATGGAGGCCGGCGCCAAGGTGCATGTCTGCGATGTCAGCGAAGCGGCCCTGGCGGCGTTTCGTGATCGCTACCCGAATAGCCTGGCAACCAAGGCCGATGTCGGCGACCCAGCGCAGATCGAAGCCGTGTTCAAGGTTCAGCGCGAGCAGTTCGGCGGCCTCGATGTGCTGATCAACAACGCCGGGATCGCCGGTCCGACGGCGGGCATAGACGCCGTCACCGACGAAGAATGGCAGCGCACCGTCGATATCAACCTGACCGGGCAATACCGCTTCGCCCACCATGCGGTGCCGCTGCTCAAAGCCTCGCCGAATGCCCACCTGATTCACATCGCCTCGGTGGCGGGGCGCCTTGGCTATGCCTGGCGTACGCCTTATGCCGCAACCAAATGGGCGATCGTTGGGCTGATGAAGTCCCTGGCCAGCGAGCTGGGCGAGAGCGATATCCGCGTCAACGCCTTGCTCCCGGGCATCGTCGAAGGGCCACGCATGGACGGCGTGATTCGCGCCCGGGCCGAGCAGTTGAACGTGCCTGAAGCGGCGATGCGTGACGAATACCTGCAGAAGATCTCGCTCAAGCGCATGGTCACCGCCGAAGACGTCGCTGCCATGGCGCTGTTCCTGTGTTCACCGGCGGCACGCAACGTGACCGGCCAGGCCATCAGCGTGGATGGCAACGTCGAGTACCTGTAACGGCTCGACCCCTCATGCAGTAACGGCGGGGCTGCAGCCCTGCTGCTGACGTATTCACTTTCTCACCAAGAACAAGAATGGAGAAATTCGCATGTCCAGAAAACGCCCGATCATCATTACCTGCGCGGTCACTGGCGCTATTCACACGCCGTCGATGTCGCCGCATCTGCCGATCACCCCGCAGCAAATTGCCGATGCCGCCATTGGTGCCGCCGAAGCCGGCGCTGCCATCGTCCACCTGCATGCACGTGACCCGATCGATGGCCGGCCCAGCCAGGACGTCGACCTGTTCCGCCAGTTCTTGCCGCAGATCAAGGCCAAGAGCGACGTCGTCATCAACATCACCACCGGCGGTGCGCCAACCATGGGCGTTGAAGAGCGCCTGCAGCCGGTGGCTCAGCTCAAGCCGGAGCTGGCTTCACTGAACATGGGCTCGATGAACTTCGGCCTGTACGAAATGCTCGAGCGCTTCACCGAGTTCAAGCATGACTGGGAGCGGCCATATCTGGCAGAAAGTGACGACCGGATCTTCCGCAATACCTTCCGCGACATCGCCCACATACTCAACGCCTGTGCCGAGAACCGCACCCGCTTCGAAATCGAGTGCTACGACATCGGCCACCTGTATACCGCCGCGCATTTCCTCCAGCGCGGCCTGCTCAAGGCACCGATATTCATCCAGTCGGTGTTTGGCCTGCGCGGCGGTATCGGTGGCCACCCGGAAGACCTTGCGCACATGCGCCGTACGGCTGATCGGCTGTTTGGCGACGCTTATCAGTGGTCGATCCTGGGCGCCGGGCGCAATCAGATCCCGCTGGGTACCATGGGCCTGGCAATGGGCAGCCACGTACGGGTTGGCCTGGAGGATTCGTTGTGGGACGGCCCGGGCCAACTGGCCGCATCCAATGCCGACCAGGTCAAACGCATCCGGACAGTGATCGAAGCGCTCGGCGCGCGAGTTGCAACGCCGGATGAAGCCCGGGAAATACTCGACCTCAAAGGCCAGGACAAGGTCGACTTCTAGCCCCGGCGTCACCTCGCGGATTCTGTGCAGCGGGGCATTGGGCCCGGCTGCCGGCACCTTCAGCATTCACCGGCTACTCAAGCCATGAGGTTTGTGCGATGACAATTACAAGAAACATCGATAGCGCTGCCACACCCCGTGATTCAGCCACGCTGAACAAGGTCATCTTCATCAAGCTGATGCCGTTGCTGATTGCGGCGTACATCCTGAGCTTTCTCGACCGCACCAACATCGCTTTGGCCAAGCATCAGCTGGATGTGGATCTGGGTATTTCGGCGGCGGCCTATGGGCTGGGCGCCGGCTTGTTCTTTCTGACCTATGCGCTGTCGGAAGTACCCAGCAACCTGATCATGCACAAGGTCGGCGCGCGCTTCTGGATCGCCCGCATCATGGTGACCTGGGGCCTGATTTCGGCCGCGATGGCGTTTGTTCAGGGCGAAACCTCGTTTTACATCCTGCGTCTGCTGCTGGGTGTGGCCGAGGCGGGGCTGTTCCCCGGCGTGATGCTCTATCTGACCTATTGGTTCGGCCGCGAGCAACGTGCGCGGGCGATTGGCTACTTCCTCCTGGGGGTGTGCTTCGCCAATATCATCGGCGGCCCGCTGGGCGCGTTGCTGATGCAGCTGGACGGCGTCTGGGGCTGGCGCGGTTGGCAGTGGATGTTCATGCTCGAAGGCCTGCCGGCGGTGTTCTTCGCCTATGTCGTGTGGACGAAGCTGCCGGACCGGCCGAGCAAGGCGCCGTGGCTGAGCCCGGCTGAAGCCGAGCAGATCGAACGCGGCCTGGCGGCTGAGCAGGAGGAAGGTGCAGGGCAGGGCGGCCATTCGCTCAAGCAGTGCCTGACGCCGCAGATCTTCCTGGCGATCCTGGTGTACTTCTGCCATCAGATCACGGTGTATACGGTGATCTTCTTCCTGCCGGGGATCATCGGCAAATACGGCGAGTTGACCACGCTGCAGATCGGCTTGCTGACCTCGCTGCCGTGGATCGCCGCAGCCGTGGGTGCCATGGCGCTGCCGCGTTTTGCCACGACCCCGCAGCGGGCGCGGATGATGCTGGTGTGCGGGTTGCTGACCATGGCCGCCGGGCTGGGTATCGCCTCGCTGGCAGGGCCGGTGCTGAGCCTGCTGGGCTTCTGCCTGTCGGCGCTGATGTTCTTTGTGGTGCAGTCGATCATCTTCCTGTACCCGGCGTCACGCCTCAAAGGCGCTGCACTGGCCGGTGGGCTGGGCTTCGTCAACTCGTGTGGGCTGTTGGGCGGCTTTGTCGGCCCGTCGGTGATGGGCCTGATCGAGCAAACGACAGGTAACGCCATGGACGGGATGAAAATCATCGCGGTGATCCTGGTGCTCGCCGCGCTGGCTGCCCTGCGCCTGCGTCAAGGGCATGAGCGCAAGGTCCCCAAGGCTGAAGCGCATGGACGCCGACAGGTAGTTTGAGTCCACACTGGGCTGCTCTGGCTGACGTTGCCGGCCAGAGCAGCCCTTTTGCGGTTGTAACCCTGGACTATTTGTTTCTGACCTGCTCGAACGACTTGGCCATGTCTCTGGCCCAGCCATCGAGTACCGCTTTCACATCCTTGGTCTGCATGACCTGGTCGGCGTTATCCAGTTCGGCGCCCGCACCTTTGCGCACCACCTGCGCCACCACTTTGTTGTCGGCCGCGTCGATGAAGGCCGCTTCAGTGGCGAGGCTGGTGTCCTGATCACGGATGCCGGTCGCGGTGCTCACGCCGGCTGCGATCAAGGCAATCGGGATCACTTCATAGGCTTGCAGGCTCTTGGTGCTCGCACTCACCCCAGTAATCGCCGGCCGCACGATCAACACCCCCGGGCCTGGTCCCTTGGCCAACGGCATGACCTTGGCCATCTCCCGCTGCAGGGCCTGATCGTAATACTGGGTGATGCCTTGCAGGGTGCTGGCGGGGATCTTGGCCGTGGGCTGCGGCTTTGGATACAGCTGGCTCGGTTCGATATAGGCCTTGGTGTAGCGGCGTGCATCGAGCTTCGGATCGACCCAGCGCATGACCGGCGCACCGGAAGGTGAAGTCTCCTGCTTGAGCAAACTGTAATCCTTGAGGAATCCAGAATACTGGTTGGACTCGACGTACTTGCTGGCACAGCCAGACACTGCAAGTGTTGCCACGCACAACGCGGTCAGCAGTAACTTTGACTTCATGTTGTTGCTCCTTGTGGACCGATCTCGGACGAGATCACACTGCCGAGGGGGAATCGCCACGTCGCGCGGCCTTTCACACTATCGAGCTGCAGCGTTGCGATTGGTGTCAAACAGGGTGATGCGAGTTGCCCTGTGGCCCGCATTGCTCATGTAATGAGCGCAGCCGAGTCCAGTACATGACAGCGCTGTTACTTGGCACACCTGGGCAACCGTCAATCAGCATAGTCCAGCCATGCGTAAGTAAAGAGTTGGGCTAGGATTAGCTGGAACAGGCGCGGCGGGCATTCGAGCTGCGGATTACAACGAATGCCAAAGAAGGTCCAGACCCTTGAACACCTCACGCCGCGGCTTCTCCCTGCAAGTGCTGATTGGCCTGGCAATCATGTTCAGTACGCTGACGCTTGGGGCAGTGCTGGCCTACCAGGGCTACCGCAGCATCGAGCACACCTTGCTGGCTGCATCGGCCGACACCAGTCGCCAGCTGGCGCGCACCATCAACGAGCGGGCGCAGCGCTTGATCAACCCGGTACTCAGCTCGATCCGTCTGCTTGCCCATGACTCGCTTGCCGAGGCCGTCACGCTGCAGCAACGGCTTGATCGTTTGCCCTTGCTCGCGGCCAGCCTGGACGCCAACAGCATGCTCAGCGCGGTGTATGTGGGCTATGCCAATGGCGAGTTCGTGCTGTTACGGGCGCTGCGCGACGAGGCCGACAGCCAGAGCGTCCATGCGCCCGCAGGTGCCGCGTACCTGTTGCAAAGCATCAGCCTGGACGGCAGTGGGCAGATGCTCGGTGAGTGGCGCTTTTACGACAGAGGGCTGACGCTGCTGCAAACGCTGGCCAAACCGGACTACCACTTTGACCCGCGTACGCGGCCGTGGTTTGTCGAGGGCCTGGCCAGCGCGACTACCCAGTTGACCAAGCCCTATGTCTTTTTCACCACCAAGGAGATCGGCCTGACGGTTGCCCAACGCAGCATCACTGGGCACGCAGTGCTGGGCATGGACGCCTCGGTCAACGACCTGGGCGGCGAAGTTGCTGACCTGCGCACGACCCCCGGCACGCAGATGGCGGTGGTGGGCAGTGACGGCGAGGTAGTGTTTTACCCAGACCTGCAGCGGGTAGTGGTCCAGGACGGTGCGGCGCTGCGTTTGTCGCGCCTGGACGAGCTGGCGGTCGACAGCCTCAGCTGGCTGTTCGTCAACAATTACCAGAGCGCAGACCCTGTCCACTATCAGGCGGCCGGCCAGGACTGGTACGGCGTGCAGGTTCCGCTTTCGTCATTCACCCAGCACGATATCCGCCTGCTGATCGCAGTACCCGCGGCTGAGCTACTGGGCGGCGCGCGGCAGATGCTGGTGGCCGAAGCGCGCTGGGCGATTGTTTTGATCGGGGTCCTGCTGCTGGTCGGCTGGGCCCTGGCGCGGCGCATTGGCCAGCCGCTGCAGGCGCTGACAGAGCAAGTACAGGCTCTGGCCAGCTTCGACTTCAGCCGGCGCGTCGGGGTCGAGTCGCGGATCAGCGAGGTCAGCGCGCTGAGCGAGGTGCTCGGCGGCATGTCGCGCACCATTCACAACTTCCAGGCGATCACCCTCAGCCTGAGCCGGGAAACCAATCTGGAAGATATGCTTCGCCAGGTGCTGGGTGAACTGGTGGAGGCGACTGCCGTAACCAGCGGTGCTGTCTATCTGGCCGGCGAAGACAGCGAGGTATTACGCCTGGCTGCACACTATCGCGATGAGCGCTATCCCGCTGACCTGCAGCTTGGCGTGCACGAGCCGCATCAACTCAATAGCGCAGTGGAGCAGGCGATGCCTGGCCAGACACCGACCATGGCCGTGGCGCTGAATGACCGCAGCGGGCAGCGCCTTGGGCTGTTGGTGTTGCAGTTGGACCCGGCGCAGCTGCACTCGGGCGGCATTGCACCGGCATTTCGCCAGTTTGTCGAGGAGCTGTCCGGGGCGGCCGCAGTGGCCATAGAGACACGCCAGTTGATCGAGGCCCAGCAACGCCTGCTCGACGGCATCATCCAGCTGCTCGCGGATGCCACCGATGCCAAAAGCCCCTATACCGGAGGTCACTGCCAGCGTGTGCCGGTGCTGGCGCAAATGCTCATGGACAGTGTCATTGCCGCAAACAGTGGGCCTTACGCGCAGTTTCACATGAGCGCGCTGGAGCGCTATGAGTTCAGGATCGCGGCGTGGCTGCATGACTGCGGCAAGGTCACCAGCCCAGAGTACGTAGTCGACAAGGCGACCAAGCTGGAGACCTTGAACAACCGCATCCACGAAATCCGCACCCGCTTCGAAGTGCTCTGGCGCGATGCCGAGTTGCTCTATTGGCAGCGCTTGGCTGAGGGTGGCGAGCAGCAGGCGCTGCAAGCAGCGCTGGAGAATACCCGGGCGCAGTTGCAGGAAGAGTTCGCCTTTATCGCCAATGCCAACATCGGCGGCGAGTTCATGTCCGATGCCGATATCGAGCGCTTGCGTACCATTGGTTCGCGCCCGTGGCTGCGCAACTTCGATAACCGCCTGGGCTTGTCCCGTGACGAGGCAGAACGCCTGGCGCCAGTGGCCTCGGCATTGCTGCCGGCGCCTGAGCAACTACTGGCTGACCGTGTCGACCACCTGGTGCCATGGGGTGAGCGCAAGCCGCCAGTCGACAAACACGACCCACGCAATACCTGGGGCTTCGACATGCGCCTGCCGACCCATGCCTACAACTATGGTGAACTGCACAACCTGAGTATCCGTCGCGGCACCCTGACTGACGAAGAGCGCTTCAAGATCAACGAGCACATCGTGCAGACCATCATCATGCTCAACACCTTGCCGTTGCCCAGCCACCTCAAGCGCGTACCGCAGATTGCCGGCAACCATCACGAAAAGATGGACGGCAGCGGCTACCCGCGTGGTTTGAAGAAAGACGACATGAGCATCGCCGAACGAGTGATGGCGATTGCCGATATCTTCGAGGCTCTGAGTGCCGCTGACCGGCCCTATAAGGCAGCCAAGACGTTGTCGGAGTCAGTCAAGATTCTCGGCTTCATGGCCCGCGACCAGCACATCGACCCAGGGCTGTTCCGCCTGTTTTTAAGCAGCGGCGTGTACCGCGAGTACGGCGAGCGTTTTCTGCGCAGTGACCAGCTTGACGACGTCGATATCGAGCCTTATCTGCGCGCATTCGCAGGGTCTTGAGGGCGTCTGGAGGGTGCCTGCCGACTATCGACTGCGCTCATGAAAGTTTGACCGATGAGTCAAATCTGCCTAGGGTAGCCCGCTCTGTTTTTCTGTTTGAGCGTGTTATGACTACCCCGTACAAGCTGCCAGCAACCGTCTACCTGCTGGGTTTGACCATCTTCACCCTGGTCACCGCCGAGTTCATGGTCGCCGGGATGATGCCGGCATTGGCTGATGCCTTCTCCGTCAGCCTGGCCCAGGTCGGCAACCTGATTGCCTTCTATGCATTGGGCATGGCCCTCGGTGGGCCGCCGCTCACAGTGCTGTTGATTTCTCGCGGCATCGGTAACAAACGGGCGTTGATCGCCTTGTTGGTCGTCTATTTATTGGCCGCCGGGGTGTCCGCCGTGGCGCCGAGCTACACCATTCTGCTGACAGCGCGGGTGATCATGGGTGTGGCCAGTGCAGCCTGCATCGGCCTGTGCATGACTCTGTGTGCCGGGCTGGTGCCGTTGGCCGCGCGGGGCAGGGCGATCGCGGTGGTGCTGGCGGGGCTGATGCTGTCGCCGGTGGCCGGCGTGCCGCTGACCACGGTGATCGAGCAGGTCGCCGGCTGGCGCGCCAGTGCTTGGATGATCGTTGCCCTGGCGCTGCTGTGCACTTTGCTGGTCGCACGCCAGCTGCCGCAGGACGTCGCCGGCCAGCAGCCCAGCCTGCGTCGGCAACTGGACGACCTGAAAAGCCGCAGCCTGTGGGGGGCCTATGTCACCAGCGGGCTGATCATCGGTGCGACCTTTGCCGCATTCAGCTACATCACACCGATCTTGATCAACGAAGTCGGCGTATTGCCCGCTTACGTCGCACCGCTGCTGGCGCTGTACGGCGTCGCCAACGTGCTTGGCAACCTGTTCATCGGACGTATCGCCGAGCGGCACACCTTCCGCGCCTTGGGTTGGGGTCTGGCGCTGCTGGTGCTGGCCATGGCCGGCTTTGCGCTGGGCGGCGAGCATCGCTGGTTGAATTTGCTGTGCTTTATCCTGATCGGTTTTACCGGCGTGGCGCTCAACCCAGCGATGGTCGCGCGGGTGATGAAGGCCGCCGAGCCGGGCGCGTTGGTCAATACCCTGCACACCTCGGTCATCACCGCTGGTTTGGCCTTTGGCAGTTGGGCGGGGGGCCAGGCGATCGATGCGGGCTTTGGCCTGCGTGCGCCGCTGTGGGTTGGCGCGGCGCTGGCCGGACTGGGCCTGATCAGCCTGGCTCGGCCACTGCTCAATGCCCGCACGCCTGCGCCAAGGCCGTATGCCTGATTGAAGCAGGGCGCAACAGTCAGGACTGTTGCGCCCACGTGTCTGCTTAGTGGCCGCCCTTCATGCGGCGCGCCAGCAGATACAGGCCCAGGCCGACCAACGCGGTCGCCGCGCCGATGTAACCGGTGCTGGTCCAGCCCAGTCCAGCAGTAATCGCCATGCCGCCCAGCCACGGCCCCAGCGCATTGGCCAGGTTGAACGCTGCGTGGTTGGATGCCGCCGCCAGGCTCGGCGCCTCGTGGGCGATGTCCATCAAGCGAATCTGCAGCGGCGCTGCCAGGGCGATCATGCTGCCGACCAAAGCGATGCCGAGCATGACTGACCACAGTGCATGGGCGGCGTAGGTGAAGAACAGCAGCACGCCGATCGACCAGAGCAACACCAGGCCTACCGCACGGAACTGCAGCCGATCAAACAGCTTGCCGCCGGCAATGTTGCCGATGATGCCGCCGGCGCCAAATGCCGCCAGGGCAAAGGGGATCATCTGTGCCGAAGTGCCGGTCACCTCGAGCATGGTGGGCGCCAGATAGCTGAACACGCAGAACATCCCGGCAAAGCCCACGGCGGCAATGCCCAGCGCCATCCACACTTGCGGCAAGCGGAACGCCTGCAACTCCTTGCGCGGATCGCTGCGTGCTTCATCGTCACGCTGCGGCACGTAACGCCAGACCAGGGCAATGGTGCATAGCGCGATCACCCCCACCAGCAAGAATGCCGACCGCCAGCCAAAGTACTGCCCCAGCAGGGTTGCCACGGGGTTGCCCAGCAGCATGGCCAGGGTCAGCCCGAGCATCACTCGCGCCACCGCCCCGGCCCGCTGGTTACTCGCGACCATGCTCGAGGCCACCACCGCCGCGATACCAAAATAGGCGCCATGGGGCAGGCCGCTGATAAAGCGGAACGCCACCAGGCCGCCGAATGATGGGGCAAAAGCGGTCGCCAGGTTGCCCGCGGCATACAGCGCCATCAGCAACAGCAGCATGTGCTTGCGCAGCAGCTTGGCGCCGAGAATCGCCAGCGCCGGTGCACCGACCACCACGCCCAGGGCGTAGGCACTGATCGCGTGGCCGACTTGAGGCTCGCTCAGGTGCAGGTTGCTGGCAATGTCGGGCATCAGGCCCATGATCGCGAACTCGCCAGTGCCGATGGCGAAGCTGCCCAGGGCCATGGCGGCCTCCATTTTCGCCACGGTGGCTTTGGAGGCGGTTGGGGGAGGGGCTTGGTGAACTGACATCGGGATCCTTGTTGAAATACGCTGAAACGTTTAACTGAGCAGTTTATGGATGTGAACACGCTCCGTCGAGGCGGTTCATCGCTTGGCCAGCTAATGCTGTAAATGCTTGCGGAGTACAGATGTACTCCGCGTCGAAAAAGCTCAGCTCAACCAGCCTTGCGCCTCTTCCAGAAAATGCATGACTGCCCGTGAGCGCTCATCCACGCGGGTGATCAACGACAGCTCGCTGTGCATGTCGGCCTGCTCGAGTTCAAGCGTACGGATGCCCGGCATGCTCAGTTGAGTGAGGGTTTGCGGGAGAATGCTGATGCCGATACCTGCTGCAATCAGGCCAGGAATGCTCATCAACGAAGGCACTTGCATGACGTTGGCAGGGTGCAACTGATACTGCCGGCATAGCTGCAGTATGTGTGAGGTCAGGCCGATGCCGAGCGGGTCCTCGAGGAAGATGAACTTCTCCTGGCGCAGGCTCGCCAGATCGCCGTTGAAGGTATCTGCCAGGGGATGGTTGTCAGGCATCAGCAGGACCAGCCTGGAGGTACTGAAGCAGTGGGTGCGCAGGCGGGCGGGCAAATGGTCCTTGAAGATCCGGGCAAAGCCGATGTCGAGCGTGCCTTCCAGCAGTTTGTCGAACTGAGCCTGAATGCGCGCATCGAGCAGGGTCACCTTGACTTCCGGATAGCTGCTGAAATAGTGCCGAATCAACTGTGGCAGATTGGCCTCGAGCAGTGCCGAGTGGTAGCCGATGGTAATTTCACCGATCTCTCCGCGCCGAGCGCGCTTGGCGGCGGCCACGGCCAGCTCACTGGAATGCAGGGCGTCCCGCGCATGCGGTAGAAACGCCGCGCCAGCGGCGGTCAGTTCGACGCCGCGATTGGCCCGGCGAAACAGCGTGACGGCCAGCTCGCTCTCCAGAGTCTTGATCAGCTGACTCAACGCAGGTTGGGCAACCTGCAAATGCTCGGCAGCCTTGCTGAAGTGCTGAAACTCGGCGGCGCAGACGAACGCGCGCAGGTGACGTAGCTCCATGATTCGACCTGTATAAGGCTAGCTTATGAATTTATCCGGTTTTCGATAATTATCTTGCAGGTAAAAGCGCCTAGAGTCGACTCAGATGCACAACCGTCCGCTACGGGCGCTCGATAACAATAATGATTGAGACACTCATGAATACGACAGATGCCTCTGCTGCAGACAGTCAGATGTCCAGAAAGGCGGTCACCGCCGCCACCATCGGTACCGCGCTGGAGTGGTTCGACTTCACCCTTTACGGCGCGGTAGCTGCAACGGTCCTGCCCAAGCTGTTCTTCCCGGCCATGGAGCCCACCTCCGGCTTGCTCGCGTCACTGGCGACCTTTGGCGTAGGACTGGCGGCGCGGCCACTGGGCGCGATCACCTGCGGCTATCTGGGTGACAAACTCGGCCGGCGCAACCTGATGCTCGCGACAGTCAGCTTGATGGGCCTGGCCTCGGTGCTGATGGGGCTGCTGCCGACCTACGCGCAGGTGGGGATCTGGGCGCCGATCATGTTGGTGATCCTGCGGATCATTCAGGGCTTCGCGCTGGGCGGCGAGTCGACTGGCGCGCAGCTGATGGCCCTGGAACATGCACGCTCGGATCGGCGCGGGTTCTATTCAGGGCTTCTCGGCCTGTGCTCGCCACTCAGTCAGATACTTGCCAACGGCGCATTGCTTGGCCTGGCCGCGTTGCTCAGTGCCGAGCAGTTCGAGTCGTTTGGCTGGCGCATACCCTTCCTGATGAGTTTCGTGCTGGTGGTGGTGGCGATCTTTATTCGCCTCAAGGTCAGTGAAACGCCTGCCTTCGTTGCCTTGCAGAAGACCCAGGCGCCCCATGCAGGCAGCCCGTTGAAAGATGTGCTGAAGACGCACTCGCGGACCATTCTGCGTTTGATGCTGTTCTTCTGCTCGCCGGCCGCGCTGTTCTACCTGATCGTCATCTTCAGCTTGAGCTACCTGGTCAAAAACCTCGGCATGAGCCAGTCCATGGGCTTCATGTCACTGATGGTGGCCAACGTCTGCGCCATCTTCGGTGCGCTGGCCGGCGGCTACCTGAGCGACCGTTGGGGGCGCAAGAAGGCCTTGGCGTTTGGCTCCTGCATGACCTTGGCGATCCTGATGGTCTACTTCCCGATGCTCAATACCCAGCAACCGGCAGTGATCATGGCGGCGATGGGGCTGTTCCTCGGTTTCACCCAGTTCCAGAGCGGCATCCAGCCCGTCGCCTTTGCCGAAGCGTTCCCGACCAACGTGCGTTACAGCGGCTCGGCCCTGGCCTACACCGGTGCCAACCTGCTGATCGGCGGGCCGATGCCTATCCTCGCCGTGTGGCTGATGAGCCAGACCGGCAATTCACCCTGGCTGCTGGTGGCTATTTGCGCCGCGATCAATCTGGTCTCGCTGGCGATGATTCTGATCGGCCCGGAAACCCGCGGCATCGATCTCGACCAAGCCGACGGCGACGCCACTGTGCAGGCCAGCGCGTCACCCCAGTACCTCAAATAAATGCAGAGTCCGACCATGAATCGTTCAGTCTTAATCCTCAACGGCCCCAACCTGAACATGCTGGGCCGCCGCGAACCCGAAATCTATGGCACGACGACACTGGCCGAGGTGAAACACGATTGCCAGCAGTTGGCGGCCGAACTGGACCTGGTGTGTGAGTTTCGCCAGACCAATCATGAAGGGGTCATGGTTGACTGGTTGCAGGAAGCCTTCGAGCGCGAAGTGGCCGTGATCATCAACCCCGCTGGCTTTTCATTCCACTCCATCCCGGTGCTGGATGCGATGAAGTTGATCAAGGCGCCGTTGCTGGAGGTGCATATTTCCAACATCCATGCACGCGATGAACTGCATCGCCATTCGATTACCTCGACGGTGGCCAATGGCGTGATTGCAGGCCTTGGGGTTGAAGGGTATTTGCTGGCGCTGCGGGCGATAGCCAGCCGGCTTGGCTGAGTGTACGGTCAGCACTTCTGAAACTTGTGTTTGGGTCGAGAACGTCGGGGCTGCTTCGCAATCCTTTCCGACCGGTCCGGCGCCCCGGCAAGGCCGCTCCTACAGATTGACCGCATCCGGCAGGCCAGCGCGTACATCTGTAGGAGCGGCCTTGTGTCGCGAAAGGGGCGCAGAGCGCCCCCACCGTCACCCATTAAGCAGGGTAGAATACGGCTTGCCATGAGCGCATTGAAGGTAGTGATTTTGCTGACTGCAGGCCCTGTGAATCGTCCGTTGTTCGTCGCCTTCGACGGCCCTAAAGGCACCGGTAAAACCACGCTTCTGGAAGCCGTGACTCAGGCTCTGCGCGCGGAGGGCAACAAGGTTGTCCGCCTTTGCGAGAAAAAGAGCGATCCGTTTCGTGGCGAGACCATGGCCCTGGTCAACCAGGTAGCGCGAACCCCTTGTGCAGACCTGGAGTTGCAAATCTGCCAACGCCTGGCAGACAGCCGCGCCTGGATCTCACAGCAGGTCCTGCCCAAACAGCCCGCCGACAGCATCATCCTGATCGACCGCTGGTATCCCTCCGATGCTGCCTTTCGCCGTCTGGTGCCGTTTGCGCAGATCCTTCAGCTGAACCTTGAACGTGACGTGCAGGTGCCCGACCTGCACGTTGGCGTCGTCACCGCCCCGCACATTTCATGGGCCAGGGCAGCGGCACGTTCGCGTGGGTTGAACAGTACCGTGATGCACACGCTGCAAGAGCACGTCGCTTCGAGCGAAACGTTTGAACGTGCGGTTGCCGAGCATGGCTGGGTATTGTGTCGCAATGAGGGTAGCGTTGAAGACGCGACGAAGCAGATTGTGGCTGAAGTTCAAAGCCTGGTTGTTGGTTTGCCAATATGAAGTGATGTCACCCACCCTAGTGCAGGAAATAACCCGATGCAGGCACCCATGCGCCACATCCTCGGTGTACTCGCAGCCAGCTTGGTCACGGCGCTGCTCGCCAGCATCATCCAGACGCAACTGATACTCAGTGAGTTGATCGGGCTGGGGGCGCCGATCACGGCATCGATCCGCATGCACTCGACCGTGACGGATCTGATGACCTTCGCGCCGATCATGATGGCTATTGCAGTTGCGACGCTCGCCCCGGCGTTGCTGCTGGCGCATTGGCTGGCCAACAAGGTTTCAGTGCCACGCATGGCATTATGTGCGGGTGCTGGCATGTGTGGGCTTTGGACGGTGTTCTGGCTGATGCGCTCGGTCATTCCCATGCCGGCGATCCCCGGCACCAGAGACTTGCTCGGCCAGGTGTTGATGGCTTCGACGGGGATTGTCGCGGGTTTGCTGTATGCACAGCTGACCTCATCAACCCTCGCAGTTGTAAGCAGTCAAGACCGGGCCAAGGCGCTATTGGCGGTTGCGCTGGCTGGTATCCCGGCCATCCTGTTCTTTATTGGCGCACCGGCTGGCGTCGAGCGGCCTGCCGTCGTTGATGCGAGTAGATACAAAGTCCAGACAGTGGCCACTGGCTTGAGACAGCCATGGTCGGTTGCACTACTGCCGGATGGACGCGCATTGGTGACCGAGATGGCAGGGCGCCTGCTGGCTATCAGCAGCGACGGCTCAACTGCACAGATAAACCTCGATGGGCTTCCGGCGCTGTTCCAGCAAGGTGCTGTCACTGGATTGATGGATGTCGTGCTGGACCCGCAGTTCGAGCACAACGGCCTGCTTTATCTAACCATGGGTTATGGCAAGGCAGGCGCCAATGGCACACAGCTGGTGCGGGCCAGACTGGTTGGCAATGCGTTGAATGACGTCCGCGTGCTATTCAAATCGACACTCAAGCCCAGCGCCGGCAACAACGGCGGGCGCCTGGCATTTCTCGCCGATGAGACCCTGGTGCTGACCGTAGGCGATGGCAGCACGCGCCGCGAAGAGGCGCAAAACCGGGCCAATTCGCTGGGCAGTGTGGTCAGGCTCGACCGCGATGGCCGGCCACCGGCGGACAATCCTTTCATCGATCAGGCAGGCACCGCTGCCGAGCTCTACAGCCTGGGCCATCGCAACCCGCAGGGCATCGCGGTCGATCGTGCAACCGGCGATTTGCTGCTCAGCGAACACGGCCCCCGCGGTGGTGACGAGATCAATCAGATAGTGCCGGGCGGCAACTATGGCTGGCCCATCGTTACCGGCGGAGTTGACTATCCGTTTGCGCAGGTAACACCACTACGTCAGCTGGCGGGTTATGAAGATCCAGTCGTGCAGTGGACACCCTCGATCGCACCGGCCGGCCTTGCCGTCTATCGCGGCACGATGTTCCCGGACTGGCGCGGCAATTTGCTGGTACCTGCGCTCAAGGAACGGGCGGTGCGTCGAGTATTGCGCAACGGCCGCCAGGTGGTCGGGCAGCAACTGCTGCTGGCAGATCTGAAGGAGAGGATGCGCGATGTCAAGGTTGCGCCGGACGGTTCAATCTACGTCCTCACCGACGGGCCTGACGCCAGGCTATTGCGCATCGTCGAACCCTGAGTCGGATCAATCGGCCATGAACTCACGCGGCGGCGGCTGCAGATCAGCCAGCAGATTCTTCAAACCATCGCTCCATTGCCGGCGAATATGGCTGTAGTACGGGTCATCCTGATGGATGCGCACCGGCGCCTTGGCGGCAAAGCTGTCCTTGGCATACACCAGCAGATCCAGCGGCATGCCCACTGACAGATTGCTGCGGATGGTCGAGTCGAACGAAATCAGGCCGCAGCGCAGCGCCTCGTCCAAAGGGGTGTGGTAGGTCAGGTTGCGATCGAGAATCGGCCGGCCGTACTTGCTCTCGCCAAGCTGCAGAAACGGCGTGTCCTGGGTGGCCTGGAAGAAGTTGCCCTGGGCGTAGACGTTATAGATGCCCATCTCAGCGCCGGCGATCTGGCCGCCGACCATGATCGTGCAGCTCAGGTCGATCTGTGCGGTCAGCTTGCTGCGGTCGCGGCTAATGACTTCGCGCAGCGTATCGGCAACCAGCACCGTGGCGTCGTACAGCGAGGTGACATTCAGCAAGTGGGTGCCGCTGCCGCGGCTGCGCTGTTCGAGCAGGCTGACCACCGATTGCGAAGTGGCCAGGTTGCCTGCGGTCTGCAACACGATCAGGCGTTCACCTGGCGCGCTGAAGACGAACAACTTGCGAAAAGTGGAGATCTGGTCGATGCCTGCGTTGGTGCGTGAGTCGCAGATGAACACCAGTCCGTCTGCCACGTGCATGGCGACGCAATAGGTCATGCTGGTTACCTTGTGCTGTGGGAATAGAGGCCCCGTCCTGGCGAACCTGACGGGGCTTTGTTGCTACTGGCGATGGACGTGAACGCTGGCCTGCATCGACTCGGTGCCGCCACCGCGGCGTACACCGCGGACCGGGCAGGCATCCAGGTAGTCGAGGCCGACTGCCAGTTTCAGGTGGCGCTCGGGGCGGGTGATGCGGTTGGTCACATCGAAGCTGTACCAGGCGTCATCGATCCAGGCTTCGGCCCAGGCGTGGCTGGCCAGGTGGGTTTCATCCTCGGTGCACAGATAGCCGGACACATAGCGCGCCGGAACGCCCAAACTGCGGGCGCAGGCGAGAAAGGCGTGGGTGTGGTCCTGGCATACACCGGCACCGCCGTTGAAGGCTTCGATGGCGGTAGTGACTACCGAGGTGGTTCCCGGGCTGTACGGCATCTGGTCGGCGAGGCCCTGCATCAGTGCGGTCAGCGCTGCGCGGTCACGGTGCGCGCCGCAATGCTGAATGGCAAAGGCCTTGAGCGTGTCATCGGCCTGGGTCAGGTGGCTGGTGCGCAGGAACGGCAGGGGCGACTGCTCGCCGGCTTCCTGCTCGCATTCGGAGTCGATTTCGACCTGGCCGCTGGCGGTCAGGGCCAGGTGCCCGTGGGGTTTGTCCAACGTCAGCACATGCAGGATGTTGCCGTAGGGATCGATCTGGCTGTTGACCTTGCGCGGCAGCTCCAGCTGCCAGTCGAGGATACGCTGGCGATCGCTGCTGCGCGGGGTCAGGCGCAGCAGCTGGATGCTGTTGCTGACATCGCTGGCGTAGCTGTAGGTGGTGTCGTGACGGATAGACAGTTTCATACGACCTCCAGGTAGGAATTGTGCACGCTCTGGCCCAGCTGGTGGATACGGCCGATGAAGTCGGTCAGCCACAGGTGCAGGCCGGCGTCGAGAATTTCGTCGATGCCGGTGTAGCGCAGGCGCGCATTGAGTTCGGCGGCCATGCGCTGGGCGGCGCGACCGGTGTTGCCCGGCAAGCCGGCGAGGATCTGGTCCAGCTCGTCGATGCAGGAATGCAGCGAGCGCGGTACGTCGACCCGCAACAACAACAGCTCCGACACCGGCCGCGCGCTGGGCGCGTTACGGTAGATCTCGTTGAACGCCTCATAAGAGGTCAGGGCGCGCAGCAGGGCGCTCCACTGGTAATAGCCGCGGGCCGAGTCGTCGCTGACTTCTTCGGAGGTTTCGCCGAACATTTCATAGCGCGCATCGAGCAGGCGCAGGGTGTTGTCGGCACGCTCGAGAAAGGTTCCCAGGCGGATGAAGCTGTAAGCATCGTTGCGCATGATGGTGCCGGAGGTGGCGCCGCGGAACAGATGCGAGCGCTCCTTGACCCAGTCGCAGAACTGGCTGATGCCATAGCGGCCGAGGCCGTTGCTGGCGATATTGCGCATCTCGATCCAGGTGGCGTTGATGTTTTCCCACATGTCGGCGGTGATACGCCCGCGCACGGCGTGGGCATTGGTCCGCGCTGCCTGCAGGCAGCAATAGATGCTGCTGGGGTTTTCCGCATCGAGGGCGAAGAAGTGCAGCATGCGCTCGGAGTCGAGCTCGGTGTGCTTGCGCAGGTAGTCGTCAAGGGTGCCCGAGGCCAGCAGCGACATGGCCAGTTCAGCGTGGCCATCGGAGCGGCCGGCCTGGGGCATCAACGACAGCGAGTAGCTGACTTCAAGCATGCGCGCGAGGTTTTCGGCGCGCTCCAGGTAGCGCGACATCCAGTACAGATCGGAAGCGGTTCTTGAGAGCATCGGTCAGTCCTCCACCACCCAGGTGTCCTTGGTACCGCCGCCCTGCGACGAGTTCACCACCAGCGAGCCTTCCTGCAACGCCACGCGGGTCAGGCCGCCAGGCACCAGGCGGGTCTCGCTGCCGGACAAAACGAACGGGCGCAGGTCAATATGGCGCGGGGCGATGCCTTGTTCGACAAAGGTCGGGCAGGTCGACAGGCACAGGGTCGGCTGGGCGATATAGGCATGCGGGCGGGCTTTGATGCGCGCGCGGAAGTCCTCGATCTGCGCTGCCGTTGCCGCCGGCCCGACCAACATGCCGTAACCGCCGGAGCCTTGGGTCTCCTTGACCACCAGCTCGGGCAGGTTGGCCAGCACGTGGGACAAGTCGGCAGGCTTGCGGCATTGCCAGGTGGGGACGTTCTTGAGGATGGGCTCTTCGCTGAGGTAGAAGCGGATCATGTCGCCCACATAGGGGTAGATCGACTTGTCGTCGGCCACGCCGGTGCCGACGGCATTGGCCAGCACCACATTGCCGGCGCGGTACACCGAGATCAGGCCGGGCACGCCAAGGGTCGAGTCCGGGTTGAAAGACAACGGGTCGAGGTAGTCGTCATCCAGGCGTCGGTAGATCACGTCGACCCGCTGCGGCCCGGCGGTGGTGCGCATATAAAGATGCTCGTCACGCACGAACAGGTCGGCGCCTTCGACCAGTTCGATGCCCATCTCGCGGGCGAGAAACGCATGCTCGAAATAGGCACTGTTGAAGCGCCCGGGGGTGAGCACTACGGCGGTCGGGTTGTCCAGCGGGCTGGCGCTCTTGAGTGTGTCCAGCAGCATGTTCGGGTAGTGGTCGATCGGGGCGATGCGCTGCGCGGCGAACAGCTCGGGGAACAGGCGCATCATCATCTTGCGGTCTTCAAGCATGTAGCTGACGCCGCTTGGGGTACGCAGGTTGTCTTCGAGCACGTAATAAGTGCCATCGCTGTCGCGCACCAGGTCGACCCCGGCAATGTGCGCGTACAGCCCACGGTGCAGGTTCAAGCCCTGCATTGCGACCTGATAGCCCTCGTTGGCCAATACCTGTTCGGGCGGAATGATGCCGGCCTTGAGAATGCGTTGGTCGTGGTAGATGTCGTGCAGAAACAGGTTCAGCGCCTGCACCCGCTGAATGCAGCCGCGCTCGACAATGCGCCATTCACTGGCGCGGATGCTGCGCGGGATAATGTCGAAGGGGATCAGGCGCTCGGTGTCCTGCGCGTCACCATAGAGGGTAAAGGTGATGCCAGCGCGGTGGAACAGCAGGTCGGCCTCGCGTCGACGTTGTTCCAGCAATTCCAGCGGTGTATTGGCCAACCAGCGCGAAAAAGCCTGGTAGTGGGAGCGGCAACTTCCGTTTGCCTCATACATTTCATCGAAAAAAGCCCGGGACATACCCACTCCTTGCTACGCATCGTCAGCAGCGTTGTCGCATACCTGATCAGCGTTGCAATGAAGGTGCCGAAACGGGCAGGGCAGTGTGGCTAGGGCTCGAATTGATGCAGAAATTGCGATTGGGCGCTGTTTAGCATCAGAAAAACGACGCGCCAACGGCTTTTACGCTCAATCCCCATCAACGGTGGGAAGGCGTGGCGCATCAAACAGGTGCACGTTGCCAGGCTTTGCCGAAGTTGCCCCAAACGGGGGCGCTCAGGCGGTGGGGCGAGCGTGCTCGACCAGTTCAACCCGGTTGCGGCCGGCGGCCTTGGCGCGGTACATGGCCTTGTCGGCGCAGACCAGCAATGCGTCCAGATCACTTTCGGCAGTTGTGGCATAGACCAGGCCGATGCTTGCCGTCACGCCGTGCTCGCTGCTCACGTTGAGTTGGGCGATCAATGCCCGCAGGCGCTCGGCAATCTCGACGGCCTCGGCCTGGGGCGTGTTGGGCAGCAACAGTGCGAACTCTTCACCGCCGAGCCTGCCTGCGATGTCATCGTCGCGCAGGCAGGCACTGATGACCGTGCCAATGCGTTGCAGGACCCGATCCCCCGCCGCATGGCCGAAGGTGTCATTGATCTGTTTGAAAAAGTCGACGTCCAGCATCAGCACAGCGACCAGCCCGCTCTGCTGCTCGCACAAGGCATGCTGGGCCGAGGCATGATCGAAGAACGCCCGGCGATTGTTCAAACCGGTCAGCCCGTCTGTGCAGGAGGCAATCATGGCCAGCCGGTGGGCATGTTCCATTTCATGCTTCAGGCGCCAAGCAGTCTCCAGTGCTGACGACAGACTGCGGGTGGCATTGACGACAAACGAGGCAAACACCAGCACCGCCAGGGCTATGCCTTGTTGCAAGGCAGAAGGCTGCAGTAACAACCAGATCGTGCAGGGCAGCAGCACCAGAGCAACGGACACCAGGGTCATATTGCGAAAGGACGAGTAACACGACACCGCGCTGACCGACATGCCTACTGCAAACAGCATGATCAGCGTCTGCCCGACCAGATCACCGAGCGGCATCACCGCAAGCGCGCCGAGGCCCCAGGTGCCCGCCGACAATGCCAAGGTCAGCCAGTAGCGGCGCTCCCACTGTTGCGGCGAGCGCTGGTTGGGCGCGGCGCGGCGGTAGGTGATGAACATCTCGGTACGCAGCAGCGTGGTCGCGGTCAGCACGCTCATCCAGATGAGCACCGCTTTGTGATCAAAGCGCTCCCAGCCCATCCAGCACAGCATCGCTGCAGCCAGGTAGCTGCCCAGCACCGCCGGCGCCGATTGCACGAACAGCTGCTTGAGCCGATCGGTCCTGACGTGCTGGGTGATCTCGGGGCGAAGGTCGGGGGCGTTCATGGCGTGAGGCCACAGCTCTGGATACGGGTGCGGCATTGTGTCATTGCGCCAGCGCCGCGCAAAGCGCTCCAGGCGAACGTTCATTGCTGCCATGCGTCATACCCTAAAGCCTGCGTACATTCACTTTTGCCTTGTGGGGAGCTTATGACAGATCAGGACGACTACATTAAATGGCTCGAAGCGCGTTCCATGCTCAAGATTTCCCAGGACCGGGCCAAGCTCTACGGCGGCCAGTCGCGGCTGTGGATGAACGCCTATGCCGAGTCGCAACCGCGCCGGGCAATTGAAATATCCTCGGTGTGGTTGACGGTGTACCCCGACGCGATCGTCTCGCCTGAAGGGTCTTCGGTGCTCCAGGCGCTGGGCCATGAAGCGCTGTGGAAGCAGTTGTCCGAGATTGGCATCCAAGGCATTCACACCGGTCCGATCAAGCAGGCCGGTGGGATCAGCGGTCACCAGTTCACGCCAAGCGTGGACGGTAACTTCGACCGCATCAGTTTTGACGTCGACCCGCTGTTCGGTACCGAAGAAGAATTGGTGCGCATGAGCAGGATCGCCGCCGCGCACAACGCGGTAACCATCGATGACCTGATCCCCGCACACACCGGCAAGGGCGCGGACTTCAGGCTGGCCGAGCGGGCCTATGGCTTGTATCCGGGCTTGTATCACATGGTCGAGATTCGTCAGGAAGACTGGCACCTGCTGCCTGACGTGCCCGCGGGCCGCGACGCCGTCAACCTGTCACCAGCGGTATGCGACGAGTTGAAGGCGCGGCATTACATTGTCGGCCAGCTGCAACGGGTGATCTTCTTCGAACCGGGAGTCAAGGACACCGACTGGAGTGCAACACCCGCGATTACCGGCGTCGACGGCATCGAACGGCGCTGGGTCTATCTGCATTATTTCAAGGAAGGGCAGCCGTCGCTGAACTGGCTCGACCCATCGTTTACCGCCCAGCAGATGATCCTCGGTGATGCGCTGTATGCCCTCGACTGCCATGGCGCACGCGGTATCCGCCTGGATGCCAACGGATTCCTCGGCGTCGAAGCCCGCGCCGAAGGCCCGGCCTGGTCCGAGAGCCATCCGTTATCGATCACCGGCAACCAGATCCTCGGTGGGATGATCCGCAAGGCCGGCGGTTTCAGCTTCCAGGAACTGAACCTGACCCTGGATGACATCGCCCAGATGTCCAAGGGCGGTGCCGACCTATCCTACGACTTCGTTACTCGGCCGGCCTACCAGCACGCGTTGCTGACCGGCGATACCGAGTTCCTGCGCCTGATGCTGCATCAGATGCATGCGTTCAAGATTGACCCTGCCTCGCTGATCCATGCCCTGCAGAACCATGACGAGTTAACCACTGAGCTGGTGCATTTCTGGACCCTGCATGCCCATGACATGTTCATGTACAAGGGCCAGACCATCCCCGGCAGCATCCTGCGCGAGCATATACGTGAAGAGATGCATGAGCGCTTGTCTGGCGAGCATGCGCCGTACAACCTGCGTTTCGTCACCAACGGCATCTCCTGCACCACCGCGAGCCTGATCACTGCCACGCTGGGGATTCGTGACCTGGAGCTGATCACCGAGGACGATATCGCCCAGATCCAGAAGATCCACCTGTTGCTGGTGATGTACAACGCCATGCAACCCGGCGTGTTCGCGCTGTCGGGCTGGGACATGGTCGGCGCACTGCCACTGCCGGCCGAGGCTGTCGCCGAGCGCATGCTCGATGGCGACACGCGCTGGATTCACCGCGGTGGCTATGATCTGGCTGGGCTGGCGCCTGAAGAGCAAGCATCCGTACGTGGCATCCCCAAGGCCCGCGACTTGTACGGCAGCCTGGACAGCCAGCTGCAACGCAGCGATTCGTTTGCCAGCATGGTGAAAAAGATCCTCGCTGTGCGTCAGGCCTATGGCATCGCAAGCAGCAAGCAGATTCTGGTGCCGGAAGTCAGCAGCCCTGGCTTGCTGGTCATGGTGCATGAACTGCCTGCCGGCAAGGGTATCCAGATCAGCGCGCTCAACTTCAGTGCTGAAGTCATCAGCGAGGAACTGACACTGGCCGGCTTTACCCCGGGGACCGTGGTCGACATGATCAATGAAACGGTCGAGGGCGACCTCAGCGAGGACGGGCGCTTGATGATCAACCTGGAACCTTACGAAGCGCTGTCGCTGCGGATCGTCAACAGCAGCGGGCATTTCTGAGACGTTAACTCGCGCTGTGAAACCAGACCAGCGACCGCGCCGGTCTGGTTTTGCGCAGAGTTGTTGGAAGCCAATCGAACCAAAAAGCTGTCTTCTTGGTCAGGATAAGGGTCTAGTCCACCACATAAGAGTCTGACCATGCATATCTTTACCTTGGAATACCTCTTCAACGGCGAGCGCCGCACTCACCAGCTCGAGCTCAAGCAGGATCACCTTGCCACCCATGAGGCCGCGCTGCACTTGATCATGTTGCACCATGGTGATGGTGAGAACAGCCTGGTCATGCCTGACGCCGATGCCACTCCTGCCGAAGTTCTCGAGCAGGCGGCTTTACTCGGCATATCTGAAGTCAGCGTAGTGCTTTGATCCGCCACAGCTGGTAAAAGGACCTTCCGCTGGCGCCATGAAGCACCGGCGTCTGAAAGTAGCTGAAGGGACTCGTCATGCAGAAAACAATCAGGCTGGCCAACGCCGCTGATATCGATGCAATTTTCCATATCCGCACAAGCGTTAAGGAAAACCACCTGTCGCGTGAGCAACTGACGGACATGGGCATCACCCCCGAAGCCATTGAACAAGCACTTATCGAGGCACCGTGTATCTGGATTGCTGAGGTCGACGGTGTCCCGGCAGGCTTTTCAATGGCTGATAGCGGTGATGCTTGTGTGTTCGCGGCATTCGTACTGCCCCAGTTCGAGGGGCTGGGCCTGGGTCGCTGCCTTATGGAACGCGCAGAGTGCTTCCTTTTCCAGCAGCATGAGACGATATGGCTGGAAACCGCAGAGGCCAGTCGCGCCAGCGGTTTTTATCGCAAGCTCGGCTGGCGCTGCGTGGAGCAGTTGCCTGAAGGCGATATTCGCATGGAGAAGCGCCGGCAGCAGGCTGATACATAGTTTGCCGGCAGTCCTACGGCTCGACGATGTTGTCCAGCAGTGTCGTTCCGTAGGAGTTGTCGACGGCGCATAGCCATTGGTCCGCGATGAATCGAAATACGTAAGTTGCTTTGCGCGAAATCTCGATTTTGTCACCTGCCTTGTCAGTAGCCTGCAACAGGGTTTGCATGACGACGAGCGCGACATCAGCCCCCGGAATGACCTGCATCTCGCCTTGCGTGACAACAATGCTGTGATTGAAATGCTCCGCGATGGCGACAAATGCGCGGCGGATGCTGTCTTTGCCGGTGACCGTCAAACCCGGTTTGACCACCAGCGTTGCGTCGTCGGCATAAAACTTCATTAACTCGTCGAAATCTTCGGCGGTGATCGCGTGATCAGCGGCCTCAATTGTCGCTTTGAGCGTTCGGGTAAGTGCATCCATTGCTGTGCTCCTGCGTGAGAATGCTGTGCACCGCCAACCCGGCGCCTGTGATCACGGCGATAAGCCCTGACGTCTCTATGAACGTTGGCAGCCTGGCGTTGAAGAGTAAGCCGAGCAGGGCGGCAAACAAAGACTCCAGTGAAATCAGTTGACCTGAGAGCACCATCGGTAGCCGCAGTGTCGCAGCGTTCCAGGCCCAGGCGCAAATCACCGAAGACACAGCAGAGAAGCGGTAATACCCCCGGGCTGGCCCCGATTAGAGTCAATGATTGCGAATCCTTGGCCTGTCCAATCATCCAGCATGGATGCAAAGCCAGTACCCCACCTGGCGTGTACATAGTAGCGTTGCGCATTCGACGAACTGCCACGGTCCGTTGTCTGTCTGCCCACGGATCGGGCCACTCACGAACTAGGATGTCAGCATGGAACGTGTTCAAGCGGTAAACCAAGCGGCGATTGATGAGGCGCTGATCGTCTTTGCTCGTTATAAGATGGGAGCGATCAGGATTTTCGACCTGGAGCGCGCCATGAGTTACGAAGTTGGCGAAGCGTTGGCCAAAACTGACCTGGTGAGGTTTTCGATTGCCAAGATGGCTTCCGGTCGTTATCGCATCAGTGATGAAGGGGAGAACGCCATTACCGAAGCCGGTCGCGCTCGCCTAGAGCGGCTGCGGGGGTAAGGAGACAAAGCGTCCTGGGAGCAGCCGATGAGCATACGCAGCCTCGTGAAAAACTTGCCGGCGGACCCTGCCAGACCAGGCTGGGTGCTCGGCTGGGGCGTGCTGCGCGACCGCCATCCGTGGCATCTGGTCGATGTATATGCCGACCAGACTACCGCCAGAATAGAAGCCGAACGCCGCGGCGACAGTTACGTCGTGGAGTTCGGCTCGCACCGCATCGGCTCAAGCGATTTCATCTGCGGCGTCAGCTTGCCCGAGGGCTGACGGGCAACCAGGCCGCGGGGGATGTTAAAAGCGATAGGCAGCACGCAGCGACAGCGCATCCGAGCGCGACTGCTGCCCCAGTGCCCGCGTGCCTTGATAGCCAATCCCGGTGCTCAGCCCCGATGCCCACAGCAGATCCATCCCGAGCGACGCAGCCAGGGTGTCGTCACCGAAGCCTTCGGTGGTGATCGTGTAGGTTGAATTGCCAACATCGGCATAGCCAAGGCGGGCGCTGGATTCGGAGTTGAAGGTGTGGCTGAACTCCAGGCGCGAGCGCAACGTCAGGTAGGCCCAACTCAGCGCAATCCCGTACTGCCCACGCAGGCCAGCCACGCCCGACACCAGTGAAAAACGCTGCTGGGCGTAATCGAGGTTGTTGGCATCTGCATTCGACTCCTGATAGCCGTGCAGCCAGGTCGTAGAGGTATCCAAGCGGCCATAGGGCGATACCAGCCAGTTCTGGCTTTTCAGCTCGTAGCCAGAGCTTAGCGAGGCGAACAGCTGATCGCCGTCGCGGCTGCCTTTGGCGTAGCCGCCGGAGTCAGTCACGAAGCGCTCACTGTCGAATTGCAGGCGGCTGTAGCCGAGCAGTGCATCGACAAATACCGCGCTCGGGTGATAACTGGCATAGGCAGCCACGCTGTAAGACTTGCCGCGGTTAGTGCTGCCGGCAGAGCCGATATCACTCTTGTCGCTGCCATAGCCAACCCCCACTCCGGCTGTCAGCGCACGGCTCAAGCGAAAGTCGATCCCGCTGCTGACGCCAATCAGGGTGCTGCTGACCTTGCTGCCGCCGCGCTCGGTATTGCCGAAATCAACATAGCCCCCTGTCCATACCGATACATTGCCGCTGGCAGGCGCAGTGGGGTCATGGTCGGCTGGATCTGCATGCATCAGTTGCGGCTGGTCGTCGGCCAGCATCTGTGTGGCTGCGAGCATATCGAGATCGGTCTGCTCGCTGTCGGCCGCCTGGCCTGGCTTGTTCCGTGGGTGTGCCTGCGTGGGGTTGAAGCGCAGATTGAAGGCGTTGCGGTGCCCGTCCGGGCTATGCAGTTGCTCAAGACGGTCAGTGAAGTTGGTGACCTGCGCCCGGGCGAACTGCTGAGCACTTTGGGTCTGCGCATTGAGCACGCCGATCACTTCGGCGTCCTTGCCCGGGTCAGGCCGTGCATTGATCTGCAGGGTCAGTGTTGCAACCTGCGAGACACCCCAGGCGTTTGCCAGGGTGAAGCGCAAAGTGACGGTGCCACTGGCCCTGGCCGCTGCCGTGAATTCAAGGACGGTCTGGTTCAGGCGCACGCTGCCCAACGCCTGCGACGGTGTGTCGAGCAGGGTTGCAGAGGTGAACGGGCCGCCGCTCGCGCCCGCAGTCAGGTTCAGGGCGACACTCTGGCCGGCCGCAACCGACGCACTGACATCGGCTGCCTCGGGGGTGACGCCGTTGCTGAGCAGCGAGTAATTGGCCGTCATTTGGGTGCCGTTGGCATCGGTCACGCTGATCGAAAATGAGCCGCTGCCGGTAGTAGTCGGCGTGCCGAACAGGCTGCCGGATACCGGGTCCAGCGTCAGCCCGGCCGGCAGCCCGGCCGCACTGAAGCGATAGGGGCTGACGCCGCCGCTGGCACTCACATTCTGCCGGTAGACGCTGCCCACGGTGGCAGCGGGCAACGCGCCGGCTGCCGGAGCCAGCACCAGGGTAGCAGGGCTGACCGTGATGGAAACGCTGGCAGCAGCCGATGTGCCACTGGCATTGCTGGCACTGTAGCTGAAGCTGTCACTGCCCGAGAATCCTGCTTGGGGCGTGTAGCGAATGCTGGTGCCACTGGCGACCGCCGTGCCATGCAACGGCAACGATGTGACGGTCACGGTGGTAGCAGCGCCACCCGAGAGCCCCAAGGCAATGAGGTTGTTCGACGAGTTGGCGGCGACCACTGCGGATACTGCCGCGACCGTGGGCAAGGCAGTGCCAATGGCCAGCGTGTAGTTGGTAGTGCCGGCATTGCCAACATTATCCGTGGCCGTGACTGCAACGCTATAGGCGCCGGCCAGCGTAGGTGTGCCGCTGATCACTCCGCTGCTGGTGTCGAGGGTCAAGCCGCTCGGCAAGCCGGTCGCGGCATAGTGATAAGGCGCAGTGCCGCCGGATGCCAGCAGCGAGGTGCTGTAACTGGACGCGACCGTGCCGCCGGGGAGCGGGCCGCTGGCCGGGCTGAGTGCAAGCGTCACCGCCGTGACGGTAATGGTTACAGTCGCCGGCGCAGAAGTGCCGGCCGCGTTGGTGACGGTATAACTGAAGCTGTCGACCCCGGCGAAGCCCGCTGCAGGCGTGTAGCGCAGGGCAAGGCCAGACGCCGTGGCGGTGCCATGCTGGGGCTGGCTGGCGATCGCCGCGCTGTCGGCAGGGCCGCCGGACAGGTTGAGGGTGAGCGCGTTGCCTGTGCTGTTGGCGGCAACGCTTGCCGATACGGCGCTCGCCACCGGCGCCTGCGCCACGATCGAGAGGGTGTAGTTGGTGGTGGCGGTCGCGCCATAGGCGTCGGTGACGATGACCGATGGCGTGTAGCTGCCGGCAGTGGTGGGCGTCCCGCTGAGCACGCCGGAGGAGGCATTCAGCGAGAGGCCCGCTGGCAGTCCGCTGGCTGCGTAGCCATAGGATGCCGTGCCCCCAGCACTGCTGATGGTCTGGCTGTAACTGCTGCCGACCTGGCCTGCGGGCAATGCACCGGCAGACGGAGTGATGATCAGTGTTGGTTGCGAGACGGTCATAGTGACCGTCGCCGGCGCAGAAGTGCCTGAACTGTTAGTCGCGGTATAGGTGAAGGTGTCGCTGCCTGAATAGCCCGCGACAGGCGTGTAACTGATGCTGGTTCCGCTCGCCGTGGCTGTGCCATGGCTGGCTGCAGTAGCGACGGCGACCGAGCTGGCGGTGCCGGTAATGGCCAGGCTGATCGGGTTGTTCGTGCTGTTGGCACTCACGTTGGCCGTAACCGCACTGGCCTGCGGCGCGGCTTGGGCCCTGTCGACGGTGATGGTGTAAGACTTGGTAGTGACTCCATCTGCAGCCGTGATCAGCAGCGTGAAGACGTTCGAACCCACTGCGAGGCCGATGGGCGGGGAAGCGCTACCTGAGTTTACCGGTGTGCCATTCACTGTGACCGTGCTGTTGTTGTCTGTGGTGGTCGGTGTGAGGGAGAGGGTGCTTGTAGCGTTGGCGACCGAAGCGGTGTAGCTGGTGGTGGCCGTGCTGAAAGCTGGCGTCAGGCTGCCTGTCGAGAGCGTTAGGCTGGATAGGGTGGCATCCGTGGATACTGCACTGAGGCTGGTGCAGCTGAACACCAGGTTGCTGATCTGGCCATTGGAGGTCGTAGCCCGAATGGCTGCACCATTGGCCTCCAGGCTGCCTGCGGGGACGGTCATGCTGACCGTGTGCGGCGTATTGGTGGTGCTGTTCGCTGCGTTGTAGGTCTGAAAACCGGCAAGGCTGTAGCGAGCGAGACTAAGGCTGTCAGCAGCGGTGGGATTGCCCTGGTACGCCGCCCCGCTGTCACTGAACGTCAGCGTCAGCGCATCTCCCGGAAGAAAGTCCGAGGCGGGATATTTGTTCGTACCAAATGCCAGTGAAACTGAGCCGGACAAGCTGTTGATGGCCGTACAGCCATTTGATAGCGCGAACGCTGGAACGGTGTTGAATACGGTCAACGCGGCCACGGCCACCCCAGCGCGCAGCCACTGGCCCAACGATATACGGCGCATTCATCACCCGGTGCTTAGGCTTTTATCAAGCAGTTATTGGTAGCTGGCGAAACGGATAACGCCCGTGTCTTGCCGTGAATACTCACTACAGTCTCAGAGCTGGTAGATAGAGCAGGGCGCTGATAGGGGCCAGGATGGCGCTTGGACAGTCGCTCTGAGGGATATCGGCACGTGCGTGCCGAACTTGACGCCTTCCCGTTGAGGAACGCGATAACCCGGAAACCTTGCGGCTTCATTTTCACCGTTAAAGCGAAAGTGTTGCCGGAATGCGAGGGTTTTTCTGCAGAGCTTGCCAGGTGAATATCATCGCCACGGACCACGGTGGTCCTCAAACTCATTGTTCTGGAGAACTTATGATGGATGCGTCCGCCAAAGCGTTGGTATCAATTGCCGTACTCAAGGCCAAGCCTGGTCAACGAAAAGCCTTGAAGGATGCACTGCTGTCGTTGGTCGAACCGACCCGTGCGGAGCCGGGCAACCTGGACTACGTATTGTTCGAGCTGCGTGATGAGCGTGGCACGTTCTACATGCGCGAGGCATTCGCAGATCAGGCCGCGCTCGATGCGCATTTCGCCATGCCGTATTTCCAGCACTTTGCTGGCATCGCTGATGATCTGCTGGCTGAGCCATTGCAGCTGATCTTTCTTGAGCAGGTGTCGGCGTAGCTAGTCGTTTGGCGATATGACCGGTGCGCATCGACGTTGAACTATTCATGACGCCTGTCACCCTAACCTTGTGCAGCTATCTACGGCTCAGGCAGACCCTGAGCCTCCCCACTGACACACGAAGGTTTGACGAACATGAAGAGTGAACAGGTTGAAGGCGTAGTAGAACAAGTTGCCGGTAAAGCCCAGAGCGCTGTCGGGAAACTGTTTGGTGATTCCAGCCTCGAGGCAGAAGGTGCGGGCCGCCAGGCATGCGGTCAAGTGACCCAGGCCTACGGCGATGCAATGAACAGCGTGTCCACCTTCGTCAAAGAAAAGCCGGTGACTGCGATGGCTATTGGCGCGATTGCCCTGTTGGTGCTGGATCGCGTTCTGCGCCGCTGAGTCCAGGCAGGAGCCTCTAGTAATTGTCTCGGTTAGCCGTTGAAGGCGAGAGGCATTGCTTGAGCTTCTGCGAGCTCCAGCATTAAACACATACTGTACTACTGTTGGGCCTCCGTCTGATTAGCTGGAGGCTCAATTGTTTCCGCATCTCCCTGGACTATCCGTTAGCACACTGCGAGGAATCTTCTGTCCTGCTGGAAAGCAGGCCATGAGCAAAAGGGATATGATCCGGTGAGTTCCAAGGCCGCTCGCGCTGACAGTGTTAACGGCTGTGGAGTAGGGCAGTAACACACACGTCGGATAACCTGCCGGAGCGGAAGGTGCAGTAATGTTTTTAAGCCTCGAAGTGCGCAGCTATGAGCGGGACACCCCTCACCATCACCACGATCACGCTCAATTGGTCCTGCCGATTCGCGGCCGAATGGACATAGACGTAAACGGTCGCGGCGGATGTATTGATCAGTCATTGGCGGCACTTGTGGAACCTGGCTCAGATCACTCGCAACACTGCGACATCGATAGCCGCTTTTTGGTTCTGGACTGCGCGCCTTCCACGCTGGAAACGCTCCACATCGAGCGCCTGGCTCGAAACATCTATGTGCCAATCCCCCCCGCAACGCGTCGGCTCATCGAGTTCGCCGAGTTGATAGGTCATGCGCAACTCTCCATCGCGACGTGCCAGCTGGGGCCCTTGTTGTTGTCCTCCCTGAGCCCGGACGCTACCTGTTTTACCGACCCTATGGAGCGGTTGATTGGTCGTCTTCGGAGCAATCCTGGAGCCCATTGGAACAATGAAGCCATGGCTCGGTTTGCCAACATGAGCGTGAGCCAGCTGCATCAGCGATTCCGGCAAGTGTTCGACATGAGTCCGCAGGCCTGGTTGACCGAGTTGCGTGTGCAGGAAGCGCAGCGATGGTTACGTGGAACTGCCTTGCCCATTGCTGAAATAGCCTTGCGTGCGGGCTTCAGCGACCAGGCATCGCTGACACGCACCATGCAGCGCCTGAAAGCCACGACCCCGGCGGCCTACCGTCGTGCGCAGCAACAGCCTGGGAAAAGCATTCCGTAGTTACCGACAATACGCACCGAAACAGCTGCTCCAGACTTCGCTCATCAGGTTTTGGAGCGCGGGTGAAATGGGTGCAGATCGATTATTGCTGAAAGGTATCTTCTACGGGGTGTGTGCGGGTCTGTGCTGGGGGGTGATCTTCCTCGGCCCGCAACTGACCCCCGAACTGAGCGGCCTGCAATTCGCCGTGCTGAGGTTTCTTTGCTATGGCGTGATTTCCGGGGCGCTGCTCGCACCTCGCTGGAAGCGCGTGTGCGCCAAGCTCAGCAAGGCCGACTGGAAGTCGCTGTTCTGGCTCAGCCTGATAGGAAATCTCATCTACTACACGCTGGTGGGCACCGGCGTGCAGTTGGTTGGCATAGCTACAACATCGCTGATTGTCGGGCTGATTCCGGTGCTCATCACACTGGCAGGTCGGCATGACGAAAATGCCGTTCCGCTGCGCAAGCTCGTTCCTTCGCTGTGCTGTGCAGTGGGCGGGGTAACGCTCATCAGTTGGCATGCAATTACCAACGGCGACCGGACCGATATCCTCACCAACATCGCAGGGATTCTGTGCGCGGCGGGCGCGTTAGTGACCTGGAGCTGGTTCGCGGTGAGTAACGCTCGACGTCTGGTTCAGGTCGCCAGCGTTTCCTCCAATGACTGGGCACTGCTGACAGGGGTCATGACGGGCGCTCAATCATTGCTCTTGGCGCTACCTGTGCTGGGGTGGCAGGCCGGAACGTACGGCAACACTGAATGGCTTGATTTTCTTCTGGTAGCTGGCGGGGTAGCTTTTCTGTCTTCCGTGGTGGGCGGCGCGTGCTGGAACCAGGCGAGCCGGCTCCTGCCCTTGGCACTGAGTGGGCAAGTGCTCGTGATAGAGACATTGGCGGCGCTGCTTATTGGCTTTTTATGGGAGCATCGGCTTCCTGACCCATACGAAATTGCAGCAATTGCACTGCTGGTTACAGGTGTTGTCTGGTGTTTGAATTGTCACCGTACTCAGCATCGCCGCGATAGCCGTGTCATGCCGCTTTAGGAAGCGCACCGGGTGAGCAGTGGCAGCTACTGCCGCAGGGCTGACCACGCTCAATGTCGCACTGAAACACTGTAAAGGACTAACAATGCTTATCGTATTCGGCGGCCTTCCAGGCATGCCGGCATCCAGTGGGAGCGACTTTTCAGCCTGCGCCGATGTGGTTCAACAGCGCCGCCACAATGGCCTCGGGCCGGTCTTCTTGCATGAGATGACCGCAATTCTCGACTCGAATACAGGGCTGCTGGGCAATCAGCTCGGCAAGACGCTCGCCCTGCGCATACGGAATCCAGGCGTCTTCAGCGCCCCATAAAACCGACACCGGGCAATCAAGTCTTGTGTACAGCGGCTGAATCTCGTCAGTGAACGCTTGATCCATCTGCGCGATCTGCCGATAGAACGCAGGCTGCCCAACTTCACCCACCCAAGGGGCACTGTAGATGCGCAGGGCTTCTTCACTCAACGGGGTCGCTGCTGAGGTTTGCAGGTAAGCAGCCAGCAGCGCGCGGTGCATGTAATCGGGCATTCCAGCAAATGCTGCCTCGTGTTGGCGGACATGCTGGACGAACGGCGAGCCCCACGGAGCCAAAGCGACTGCGTCGAACAGGGTAAGAGACGCGTAACGGAGGCCGTTCAGGTAGTACCCTCGCAGCGCAGCAGCACCGCCGAAGTCATGTGCGAGCACGTCTGGCCGGTTCAAGCCCCATTCTTTAAAGAGGGCAGTGAGCACATTGTTCTGGACGGCCAGCGAAACGTCCTGACCCGCCCTCATCTCAGACTGGCCGTACCCGATCAGGTCGAAGTAGTACAGGGTGCGATGGTCAGCTAGCAGGGGAACGATGCGCCTCCATACGGACTGGGTCTTTTGTTTGTTCCGGTGGGTCTTTTTTACGGATATAGAAGCATCTTCACCATTCCCAAAATGCTTCGACGTAAAACACTAGTAAACGAGCTGGCAGGCCATGGTGTCGTGGTTGGCTAGCGGCTAAATGCCAGTGATCGCCCAGGCTATCTTGATTCATTGAGGAGGGGCAGATGGTAGATGGGGTGATTTTCGATGCCTTCGGTACGCTTCTTGAGATTCGGAACCGGCAGAGCCCCTATAGACGGCTTCTGCGCCTAGGCTCACAGCAAGGGCGCGTGGCGTCACCCGATGACATCCGCTGGATCATGACCAACGCCTGTGGGTTGCAGGAGGCTGCTGATTTTTTTGGAATCAAGCTGTCCTCCGCTCAACTCGCTGAGCTTCAGAGATCCCTCGACGTTGAAATTCAATCGATCACACCCTTTGAAGATGCGCTGCCAGCTATCGAGCTGCTGCGAAATCGAAAAGTAAGAATCGGTGTGTGCTCGAATTTGGGCGGCCCTTATTGCCCGGGAGTCAGAAATTTGCTGCCGGGGCTTGATGGCTATGCGCTCAGTGCCGAGGTAGGTCTGATGAAGCCTGATGCGGCCATGTACCAACACATCTGCACCCAGCTCGATGTTGCCCCCAGTCGTGACCCAGGGTTGAACGGGTCTCAAGTCATGATGATCGGAGATTCCCGACGCTGTGATGCTGAAGGGCCCAGGGCGGCAGGTCTCGAAGGTTTTCACTTGGATCGAAGCGGAGCGGGGCGCTTCAGTAACCTGCTTGAATTTGTTGCAGGTATTAACCTCAGCAAGGATTGATGCCTACATGCGGCCCTTCGCATTCGATCTCTAAAGCGAGTGTGAGAGCACCAGGCGGCAGACACGGTCTGCAGAAGCTACTCGCCGTCTTCACGAACGAGGGAGCTTCCATTCGCTCCACTTGCCATCAGAGATCGGCCTTGTCAGGGAAAGCACCCGAGGACAAAGCGTCAATCGTCGTCTGTGTGCCCGAGGTCGGCTGGAGTACATTTGTGCTCCTTCCTTTGCTGGGTAAACAGCAGATCATCTCTGGTTTGGCCCCCAACCTTTGCGGTGGGGGCGTTATACTCCGAAGCGAATGACTCCACCCTCATACGCGTCAAATCACCGCCCCGGTGATCCCCAGCTGCTCTGGAAGCTCGGCCCATCCGATATGGGAGGCTGGGTTGGTCGACTGATTTGAATTGTAACCGGGATCGGGAAATCCACACCCACCATCGCTACCTCGCCCTGCTTCAGGTTTGGCAAGAATGCAGCAGCGGAGCGATCGATCTCACCGCAGGCTCGTTCAACGACTTCGCGGTCACGGTCGTTGGTAAGCCGGTGGACGAGCAGGGTACCCATCTGACTGAGCACGCCTTCGGTTATGTCGCGCGGTCGCTGGGTCGCCAGGCAAATGTTCAGACCGTATTTTCGACCCTCCTTTGCGATCAGTTCAAAGGCATCCAGGTTCTGTAGGTCATCCTCGTTACCGACGGTTTTGCCGAGGAAATTATGAGCCTCGTCGAGGATAGTGATTAGCGGCTTTGTCCTGAAAACCTCAGCCCGGGCTCGCTGCAGTAGAAGTCTTCCGATAACGTTGGCCACCACCTCACGGGCGTTGAACTCGTATCCAATTGAGCTCAAGCAGACCCTGAACAGCTTCTTTTCGCTGCGAATGAAGCTGTCCAGTTGATCTACGAAACTGGGAAGGCCGGCGGCGGGACTGAAGACGCAGCCCAGCGACGGCGATTCCATCACGCCGAGGATGCGGGTCATCAGGGATGAGCAATGTGAAATCTCGTTACTCGCACCCCCGAAACGCTCTGGATCGTTGAAAGCGGTCGGGTAGCAGCACTCCTGTACTAACTGAGATACCAGCTTGCGAGGGTTGAACGGCGTGCTTGGATTTCCTACCAGGCTTGCGTTGTTGTCTCTGTTCATTGCCTCGCGATAGACCTCTTTCGATTGGTCTACCTTCCAGACGATGTGCCTTGGGAACAGGTCAGGTGCGAGATGTACGAGTCGGAGGCTTTTGATCGCTTCCCTCAGCTTCGGGCCTTGCGTTTTCCCTGATGGCTGAAAGAGGGCAATGAAGTCGGACTCGGTGAAGCTCGTCGGCGGGATCGCGACTTCTACAGAGCCTTCAGCCCGGTGGAGAGGGCTGCCAAGGTGGCAATGAACCGTGTCATCGCCAACGAGCGAGCGGTATTCGCCCGTGGCATCGATCAGCACTACTTTGGCTGAGAAGCGGCGACATTCCTCGATCAGCTTGGATGTCGTCCAGCTCTTGCCTCCGCCTGTGGAGCCCAGGATTGCGCAGTGCCGTCCAAATATCTTTTCGGGAGTGACGGCAATAGGAAATCCGCCATCCCCGGCAACGTGACCAAGGTTCAACGCTACCTCAGGCGGCGCACCGTCCACCCCCGTTGAAGTCAACAACGGGATCTGGGAAATAAACTCTCCAGGGGCGGAATAGACCCGATCGCCAAGCCGTGGGTATGAGCTCACTCCCGCTGTGACTCGCAATGATTGCGGGTTTACTGAGCCCAATAGGCGTATGAAGCCGATCGCATCAATTTGGCGGCTGCCTGCAAAGTCTTGGGAAATCTCCGAGCGATCCCTGTCAGGCAGTGTCACCTCGGTTATGCGCCCGAGCAACACGGCTTGCTGGCCTTCAATGAGCACGAGCTCGCCCACTTCACCTTTGCCGTACCGGTTGTGTCCCAAGTACTGGCCGCTCACGTTGCCGGCATGTGCCAGGTTGGTCTTTACCAGATGGGCGCTCACACTCGAAACCACGCCAATTTTGAGATTGCTAGCAAGAATTCCGTCGAGAGCACTCATACGTTGTGGCCCCCCAGGCGTCTGACGGCATTCGCCAACTGCTCTGCGGGAGAGGCTGTTCTCAGGTGCGGTATGTGGCTGACCAGATCGCTGAACGAGCCACAGATGAAGTGGATGTCCAGGCCACACTTGGCGAGGTCATGGAATCTGCCCCAATAATCGCTTGAGCCATGATGCCCCCGATTGTGCAGGTGTGTGATGCATTGGAAATCGCAGAGTATGAGTTTCAGGCTCGGGTTGGATTGGATCGCTGAAAAGATTGGCTCTGAGAGGTGATCATCGTTGAAGCCGAAGCCCGCCACGATGAGGCAACTGTTAGGCTGACGCAGAAATTCCAGGTAGCGCGACAGAAGCTCCAAGTGAGGCTGCAGGAATGCCTGCTGGTATTTGCCTTTGGCAGGGTAGATGAGGCACGCGTTCGCAGGCGTAGGCGCGGTGTCTTCGTAGATGTCCTTTTCCTCTCTGCTCCAGCTGACTGAACCATGCAACTTCAGTAGCTGGAACACACCTTCGGCGAACTCATGACCTTCCGCCTCTCGCCTGACGATGTCGTAGCTAAAATGCTTACCATCGAACCGCCGCCTACGGGTGTAGGAGAACCCATCGATGGCCATCATGCCGAGGTCAGAGGCTGCTGTCTCGAAGCACATGTCATAGTTTGTGGTGAAGACCTTCAGGCGAGGATCTCGGACTCGTCGTCTCGCCAGCTTCTGCAGCAACTGCCTGTATGCAGAAATATCTGCGGTCGGGGCCCGCAGGAACGCAGAGCATGCGTCCAGGATGACTGCTTTGACCGCGCTGACGAACTCTTCGACGGTCGCGTCTTTGTTGAAGGCGAGATAGGCGTCGCACTGTGAAAGGAAATGCTCGATGTTCGGATTGGTGGTTTCTTTGTAGTGCACCACATCCATCACGCGTGCTGCCGCTTCGGTAGGATCCCCGGAGCCAGGAGTGCACATCGAGCGCTTCCACAGATCCCACATGCTTGGCCCGCCTGGAGCCCCTAAAGACGTTCCACTTCCTGCCAAGAAGCCCAGATTGGGAACTTGCAATGCCGCGGCGAGCATATCCGACAGAGCTGTGCGGTTGGAGATGATCTTTGCTGGATCAGATGGTGGAGCGCCCTTGAGGACGGTGTGGGCGTGTTCATTCAATGGCGCCCAATCAGAAGCCCCTGGTGCCAGGTAGGCTTGAAGGCCCTTACGGTTGGCATCGAGCTCCACAGGTTTGTCAGCAGCGGGCGAGGGTACTACAGCATCTTCTGAAGGGGTGACGGCTGGCGGGGCGTTTTCGTTGGACATCAACACGGTCCTTGTAGGTGTGGCGTATCCCAATGGCGTCCTATTGGCCAATCGAGTGCGCGTGATGAAACCTATGGGCAACGCAGTGTGAGCATAATGCCATCATGGCTTTAAAGCCGGTGATGAGCAACACGTATAGCTTGAAGGCGACCTAATCTTGAACTGGCTGGCTGAGACACGTGGAAGCGAAGGGTGGCGGCTGCCTGAAACGTTAACTTGGTAAGCGGGCAGATCATGTAACTAGGAACGTCACTGCAAGGTGTGGCGAGAGGGTGGGATTGGAGTTGTTTCTGAGCGTGGCAGCCAGGAAAGTGGGTGTTTCGCTGGCTGCGCTGTAATCGCTGCGCAGGCATTCTTGGATCAAGGGAGTAACTGAGATCTGGGTGATCTCCTCAATCGAGAACCAGCGACACTCGACTATCTGGTGTGAAGGGCGAGGCATCGAGGACGGCGGTGTGGCCATACGATACAGCCAGTGCTCTTCAGCCTGGAGCACGTGATGCCCTAGGAACTGGGCATCGGTGAGTCGCAAGCTGGTCTCTTCCAGCAATTCTCGGTGCGCCGCTTCAAGCTGCGTTTCTCCAGGCTCGATTTTCCCGCCTGGAACTAACCGTTCAGGTGCTTCCTTTCGCACAAGCAATACTTTGCCAGCCTGCAAGCAGATGACTGTGGAGTGAAGCTCTATGACGGAAGGCCACCCTGATCGGCCAAAGTTCACGTCAAGCGTTGAGCGGCCTAGGGACGCTGCCATGACTAGGGCATGCAGCCCCCCTCTAGCGCCCGAATCGTGGCCATTCATGCATCCGAAACATGGGTGGCATGACTATCTTCGTCAATAGCCTTTCCAACCGCGATCGCAAACTCACTGAATTCATTTGCCAAGAGATGCGCAGAAAACTGAGCGAATTTTTCCAATATTTCTATTGGCTCCTCGCTTGTTATGGATGGCTTCACACCTTCGATGCGCATTGCGTTGAACATTGAGTGATTGATGAACACTTGAACGTCATCAGCGGTCAGCATCGCATCAAGCCTATGCGCAAGGCGATTGCGCACTGCATTGATTTGACGAAGTCCTGGTGCCAAGCTCTTGAGTTGGAAATCACCTGTGTCCAACATCGAGAGCTTTTGTGCGAATGTTAACCTGGCAGCAGAGAGGTCACCGAGGCGAGGGTTCGCCTTTCCAATATGTTCGGTCAAATAGTACTCAACATACAAGTGAGAGCGTAGGATTCGACCGATATTTGTGACGTCTAGATCCCAGCGACGCTTCATATCCATGAACTCGGAGTCAATTACCTGTTGGAAGCGTTCCGAGCCTCCTAGGTGATAAATAGTCCTTTCAACAACACGTTGCATATCGTTTACCAGAGGCATCGTGGCTCCTAATGATTCCTGGAATGGGTTGGACAGGTAGTTACGTACACGACAGCCGGCCCTCGGAGGGAGCACTCCCTCACAACCCGAAATAGTCAACTGCCTTCCCCGCGATGATCATGTTGATGAAAATGCAGACACGTTGGGCCAATTTACTCAATCGACCTAGCGGCATATGAAAAAGGTGTGAGTGTGCTTCAGTGGGCAATTGCCTTCTTGAGTTGGTCAGTCAGCCTCAATTGAGTAGCGGCACATGCCACACAGCCGAGTCATATCGTCGTTGTTGTCGATTTCCGACTCCAACGTCGCGCCACATTCGGCACATGCTGGGCCAGGACTGTCCTCAAGGCATAGAAGGCATCCGAACTCTTCAGTCAGGTAACTGAAATGTCCGCAGGAGGAGCAATGTTCCAGCGGCGCCTCACCTCCTTGGGATAATGCTGAGTACAGATCCGCGAAATGGTATTTCGTAGCGATGTTTTCAGCTGCCTCAGCGTAAGTAGCGTTATAGGCACAACATGTACATGCAAAGGCGGTACCGGATGCAGAACTCCGCAATGCGATAGGCTTGATGAGGGGTGATCTACAGGCAGGGCACTGCAGCAATTCTACCGAGCTCCTCAGAAGCTCATGTCCCCAAGGTACCTGTTTATTTGCTGCTTGGCAGATCTCCAATTCGCGATTATAGAAAGACTCCTGGGCCGTCAGGAACTTCCAGAGGTCATCGCCGAGTAGCTCAATTGGGGTTCGATCAAGATAGCGCGGCACGAACTGCTGGATGAGGTGAAAGGAAGCGGCCATGGCTTCGGCTAAACCTGATGCAGGCAGCTTGGAATAGTAGTGCTCGACATCGTTACGCATGGTGGTCAGTTTTTTCAGAAGGCCCCAGTCGATGCCTTTTACTCCAAGGTTCTCAAGGCGCTCTTGGATTGTTCGCACATCGACTGTCTGTCCTCCTTTGCCGACCCAAACTGGATTGCCATCGGCATCCAGACCTGTAGTCACATGCTGTTTGAGCAACGCTTCTTTGGAGTCAGCGGGGCTAAGCTCCTGAAGCTTCACCTTGAACATCAGCAGCAGCCCGGCCGAGAGGTTTCGGATCGCCGACAGGGCGCGGGCCTCGTCGGCTGGAATGGCTTTGAAATCCTCAACACCCAAGCGGATTGAGGACACAGCGTTGTCGAGCATTGTCATGGTTCACTTCCTTATGGGCTAGCAACTACAGGTATGAGAGCGAATGAGCCCTAACTCATCCTGGTTCGATCGTAAGCGTACCTCGCTGGCGTAGCTAGCTCATCGTAGGGAGCGGGAAATCTGTGAGTTAGTAGGCGTGCGATCAGGTTGGCTCGTAACTCGCCCGGGATGGCGATAATCCAAAAGCTCCGGGATCTGGTAACTTCCCGCGGGGTGGCTTACTGATATCTCCCTGGCGAACCTCAGGATCCGGAATGATGAGCGACTTCAAAACCATCAGCAAAAACAAATTCGACGCGTATTTCTATGGTCGTTCTCCCTTCGTCAAGCAGTTTACAGAAGAGAAGCAGTGGTACATCTACGAAACGCCTGAGATCACGCTTCTCGCTGTCGTTCTGTTGTGCAAGATTGACAACGATTACAACGCCATTGTCCTTGGCAGGGATTTGAACAGGAGATTCAGGCCCGTGGACACACACTGTTCACTGCCAACACCTGAGGCCGCAATGGCAAAAACCTTTGAAAACCTTCCTAGCGTGCTTGCATCAGCCGTAGATGGGTTGATACCCCAGGGCGATGAAGCGTCCAGCCCTTTTGCGATCTTTGCGGCCAAAGTCCCAGCCCATAAACGTAATCGCTACCTGAAAATGCTGCTTGATGATCCGACCTATTACCCGGCGCGGGTAGCGATGGAGGAGCTAGCGCACTGGTTTAAGGATCCTGATGGGATTTTCATCCGAGGCCTTCAGGGCAATGAATTCAACTCACGGCTGTTCGAGCTCTATCTCCACGCCACTTTCTACGAGCTCGACTTCATCATCGATCATTCCAACCCGCAGCCCGACTATCTGCTCAGCAAGCATGGTCAGCAGGTTGCCGTGGAGGCGGTCACGGTGGCTGAGATGGACGAAGATGTTGATCCGGACACTGAGGACGCTCTGGGCGATGCCGTAGGAGGCGGTGACGACGAGGATGCGTCTGAAACCCTTGATCCAAGGTTGAGAAGCAAAGGCGGCAAAAGGTTGGACAAGAGCACGCTGAAAAAGCTTTTGGAGCACGTTGAGAAGGAGCTGCCCTTCAGATTCCAACGCACTTTAGCGAAGAAGGTACGGCACCGGCCTGAGCCTCTGAAGGTGCCTTATTGGGAGCTTCCCCACACCAAAGGGAAGCCCTTCGTCATCGCCGTCCACGACTACTCAAAAACGATGTCGATGGCCATGTCCTCCAGCCCGATGCAGAAGTTCCTTTACGGATTGGAGCTGGTGGGAGACAAGATGCAGCGGATCGAGCGTCACGAGTATGAAGGGCGTACCATCGCCTCAAACTTCTTCGGTCAGCCCGGCAATCGCCACGTCTCTGCTGTCATGCTAGTCAGCCAGGCAACCGTCCCCAAGTTCAATCGGATGGGGCGTATCGCGGGCGTGCGCCACAGAAACTCTCTGGCAATTGTGAATGGAGTGCGCACCAATTCAGAGGGAGAGATCGGTGACTTCCGGGCGGTGGTGGAAGACCCTAGGTATGGCGAGGCATGGCATGATGGGATCTTCATGTTCCATAACCCTAATGCCGCATTTCCTCTTGACCCTCAACTCTTCCATCGAGTGATCCACTGCTTTGAGCGGGATGGACAAATCGTCGAATGGTTTCCGCCAAATTACGTAGTGAGCTCAATCACCGAAATGCATCACTTCTCGGACGAGGCAGCTGATGAAATTTGGCAAAACCTTGAGCCATACCTGGGGCAGTTTGGGTGATCGCAAGCGACTGAGGTTGACGTCTGAGCAAGCCGCCGACAGGCTGCTAGTGCCGACGGATCAGTGAGATAAAGCGGTGCGTCGGCACATTAGTCTTTATGATGGGCAGAGAATCTGCGTAGCGGATGGTGGAGTGGCGGAGGGTGTTGGCTCTGATTGCTGACGTCAGCCATAAGCACGCTGCATTTACCTTCAGCGCACCATGCAGTCTTCCTGTGAGAAAATACGCGATAGCCTGTCCACGATGGAGCGGCTCAGGGAAAGCCCAACTGAATAGTCGCGAAGCCGGGCAGCCCGCCAAGCCATGCCTGCCACGGCGCTCATGAACAGTTGGCACCACTGCCTTCAATCCTGGATAGCGCAACTCCCCTATATGTGGCATATAGCCGCTATTGAGACGTCGCGTATGCACATAAGGTGTGAACGTGGGCGATCGTATCGACGGTAAGTGCATTATTGCGCTGCACGACAGGCCAGGAAGCAGGGTAAGCAGATGTTTGGGAGAATCGTGCGCGGCGCCAGTCGCTGTTGGTGGGCGCTTGTCGCGGGTGGAAGGGCAACACGACGTTCGTTCATAGCATGGCGGAGTGAAGACGACCGCTTCTTCGAGCCGTTGACCCCAGTCCTGGTAGAGGACGACAGGGTAGAGAGGTACGAGCGGGAGCTCTTGCGGGCACTGCAGAACGAGGAAGTGCTTAACATTGCCATTACTGGTGGCTATGGGGCAGGTAAGAGCAGTGTTCTGAAGACATTCTTCGAGCATCACCGCAGCTTCAAATTCACCTTCGTCTCGTTGGCAACGTTCACAAAGGCAAATGTTCTTACGACCGTCTCGCCAAACTCACTTGGTGAGTCATCGGAGTCCCCGACTCGCGGTACTGCCGCCCCTGTTGTGGCCAGCCCTGAGGGGGAGGTGGGGGACGACTTGATCAACCGGATCGAGGAGACCATCGTCCAGCAACTGCTGTATGCAGTACAGGCGAAGAAGCTCCCTAAAACCCGACTCAAGCGTATTTCTCAAGCGTCTACATTACGGGTTTGCTGGCGCACCCTTTGCGTGGCAGCAATTGGGGTTTGTGCACTGCGGCTGGGCGCACCTAAGTTGCAGACCCTTTCCGAGGTAGCAAAGGATTGGGCGCTTAAAGGGCTGATGTGGATTCCCGAACTGATCGCTCTGGGTGTTGTTGCAGCAGGGTGTGTGTGGGCCCTGTACTCAGGCTTGAAGCTGCTCTCGCTTTTCAGCATCGATGGCCTGACGCTCAAAGCCGGCAAGCTGGAGGCGACGCAGCATGGCTCGGTGTTGCACAAGAACATCGATGAGATCATCTACTGCTTCGAGCAAAGTGACATCGACGTCGTGGTGATTGAAGATCTGGACAGGTTTGACATCCAGGAGATCTTCTTCCGGCTTCGTGAGATCAACTTCATCATTCGCCAATCCCCACAGATCAAGCGTCCTATCCATTTCATCTATGCGCTGCGGGATGAGATGTTTACCGTCACGGACAAGACGAAATTCTTCGACTTGATCATCCCAGTCATCCCGGTCGTGAACTCGGAAAACTCACGGGAAAAACTGATCGAGCTGCTCGATCAGCGCCACGTGAAGGGCCAGACTCTCAGTGCCGGGTTGTCGCCCAAATTGATCGAGACGGTTGGGTACCACGTCGACGAAATGCGACTGATCAAGAACATCGTAAATGAGTTCGACATCTACGCGAACATTCTCGCCAATGACGGCCTGGCGCTTGAACCTGACAAGCTTTTCGCAATGGTGGCTCTGAGGAATCTTCACCCGGACGTGTACTCGGATCTGCTCAAGCGCAAAGGGCTTGTCTACGAAGCAATCGAAGGCTACCCCGCATGGGTAAAATTGGAGGCTCAACAATATCAGGACGTAATTGCAGAACTGAGGGAGCGCCGATCAGCGCGCGAGGCAGAGATCGCTACAGATGTTGAGAGTCTCCGGGCATGCGTCTGGTTTGAGCTAATTCGCAAGGGCAACCTCAAGCACGCCAATACGTTGTGGCTGGAAAACGGTAGCGAAATCTCATTGATGGAATTTGTCGAAGACCAGGTGTTTGACCAAGTGATTCGTCAGAGGCACGTCGCCCCCCAGTTCTATTCCAGAGGTTATGGAACTCAGAGAGCAGATGCGCTGAGCCCTGCCACAGTGCTGCAAGAGCTATCGTACTCCGAGCGCGTTGAGGCTCTGGAAAGCACAGTCCATGACATTGACGAGCAGATAGCAGCTGCCATGAGAGAGGTCACGAAGCTGAAGACTATGCCCTTCAGAGAGGCCTGTAAGAAAGGCTATGGTGACTCACTCAGTGCTCGTTTCAATGGCTACGAGCTGATCATTTTCTTGCTGCGCAGAGGCAAGCTTGATACTGATTACACGGACTACCTAGGCTATTTCTACGAAGGCTCCCTGACCCAGTCAGACAAGATGCTCACGATGGCCCTAGCCCGGGGCGAAATGCTCGACGTTGCCACCCCAATCCGCAATCCAGAACGCGTCGCGAGCAAGCTGGACTTTGACTCGGTTGATAACGGCAAGGGGCTGCTAGTCCACTTGATGGCAGAACTCGTTCGCGCTCGCCAGGATGACGCCGAGTCAAGGAAAGAAAAGCTGGCGCTAATTCTCAGAAGCGGCCTGGAGCATATGGGGCGCCTCGCTGAAGTGGTCGAGCTGCTGCCGGAGGAGGCGAAGAGCGCATTCACCAAAGCAATGTTCAAATATCATCCCGTTCTCATCAATGAGCTTTTGACATACGACCAGGCAAACCTTGTTCGTGAGGACTTGGTGGTATTGCTGCTCGATAGCTTGTCCGGTGAGCAGCTGACACAGCTACAAGGTCGCAGTGACACACTGATCACAACCATCAACGGCCTGCACGATGTCTCCAAGTTGATCCCCGGCCTTACATCTGGCCAGATGGGATGGGCCTGGCTCAGGGAAAAGCCAGCGCAGTTCTGGAATGTCAGCCAATCAGCTACTGCGGAAGATTTCAGGGTGCTCGTTCAGTGGGGTTGCCTCAACCCTACGCTGCCAATGTTGAAACAGCTGTGTCGCGTTTTAGAGCCTGGAACAGAGGCTGGTGTCGTTTCGCATCATCGCATCAGCCAGTTTGGCATCGAGGGGTTCGAGGATTTGATCCAGCAGTCACCCTCAGAGTACGTGAGCGGATTGCTGAGTCAGGAGGGTATCCTCGATGAGACAGAAAGCTCACTGCTGAGCTTGCTGGCGCTTTTGGAAGGTAGCGAAGACAGGCATGCGCTTCAGCTAGCGCTCATAGGTCGCAGCACTTGCTTGTTGACCGACCTTGGCAAACTCCCTCGTGAGCTCTGGGTCGGTGCGATGGAGTCTGGACGTTTGTGCAACGTTGGCGACACCGTATGGACGTTGTTCGACACCGTGATGCTCGCAACCGACAGCGCGTCCCGTGAGGCTGTTGAGCCTGAACTTGGGGATCTGGGTGGAGCTGCACTCCCGGCATTTTTCGCCTTCGTTAAACGCACATCTGCGACGCTTGCTAAGGAACTCTGGGGGGGCGAAGGCGAGGAGGAGCTACAGGTCTACTTCATTCAACATGAGCAGATCGCCAATGAGACGCTGAACTCGCTGTTTTCCTCGATTGTCCTGAACCCCTCGGTTTTGACGAATAGCTCCGTCCCTGCGAGACGGTGGGTTTCCTTTGCTAACGCCTCTTTCGTCCCGTTCAGCTCAGAAATCAGAGAGCTGATTGCCCAAAATGATCCATCTGTAGAGGCGCGCTACATCGCTCACCATTGGAACCAAGCTCGGGCGACCCTCAGTTTGTCTACGCTCCCGATCGGTCTTGTGACGTCTCTCAGTCGCGCGGGTGTCGCGTCGCTGGCGGATACCATGACGATGTGGCAGGGCGTCACCGTCGACATGTTCAGCACGTGGGAGGGCTCGATAGAGGAATTGAGCAATGCTTGTGTACGTGCAAACAGAGAGGAAGGCACGTTCCCAACCAGCTATCTACCTGTGATGCTGCATTGCCTGACTGACACCACCATGAGCGCCTCAAAACGGACAGACATGATCATTCAGGTGCTTCAGATGGGTTGCAGTTGGGCTGACGTGGCCGTGGCACTCCCTTTATTAGGGGAAGAGTACGGTGCACTCGTTGGGAAGAAGCGTGCTCACCTGTCAACGTCTACGGATGACCGAAGGCTAGTAGAAGCCCTAAGACGGCGAGGGTTTGTCGGGGTGGTGAGGTTCGAGGCCAAGCGTACAGTGGTCTTCAGCAAGCGGAACCAGATGGCCTAACCTCAATTGACCGGCGACGGCGGGCGTCGGAGTTATCCGGCGCTCAGCTCAAAAATGTGTAGTTGTCTGTAGAAGTGGGTGCGCCAGGTTACAAGCATCCCTGATGCTTTGCGGGTCAAAATTCGTGAAGAAGGCCTTATTTAACATAATATACATTATGCGAACCTTCGTATGCAGGCACGGGGCAGTGAGTGGACAGATTTGAAGCCAGCCCCGGGGTTCGATCACTGAGCTGAAGCTTGGACCTCGACCTCAGCAATGTAACGCAGTACAAACGGATCCTGCGAAACTCGCTCCTTGTAATAGCCAACCACGTTGGCCAGCGTCCACCGAAGGAGCCTCATCAGCACCGGATCGGAAAATTTCCAGCTGCGCGACTCGTACTGATACCGGCTGTGGGTGAACACATTCCGGTACCGCTCGAACGAATCCTCCTGACTTTCTAGGGCCAAGCTCTGGCGAGTCGCAGCAGGTATGGCGTGAGACAACGTCAACAGATCGTGACAGTCACACTTTTGCTTGGGTGGAATCTAGCCGATTGACTGCAGGTGCTCGTGAGCCGCTTTGATCGCATCCAAGTCAAGCGTGTAGGTTTCACCGGACGTACCTTCGTGCTGATCTGGCACGGAAATGAAGCTTTTCAGCAGGATTTCCATGCCGATCGCTGCATTAACCATGGCAAGATGTGGGAGGTTTTGGGTGTCTAGGAGCTCTGCAGCCTTCAAATAAGTGCGCGCGCTTTGAAGCATCCAGCTCGGAAAATGACTCATTGCTTACTCCATACGGGCCGCTGCAGCGGTGCCGCCGAGTTTCGCGGACGCGAAAAAGGGATGGGAGTTGATCATCACCCTCCTACCCCATTAATAACCTACAGGTATAACTATGCTAAATGTTCATTTAGTTTAGTTATACTGGCGCGTCTACCAGTCGCGCCCTAAGGATCAAACTAGCTCGGTTTCAGACTTCACAGTCGATGTGCTGTGGAACAACCATGTCAGCCCCGGAATCTGTCCAAAAAACGGCACGCTGCGAACCACAGTGCAATCGGTGTCCGAATATACACCTCCCAAGGCAACGGTCTTGCCGAACTCCCAAAGGTCACGAGACGTAAGCGACGTGGTATTGATCGGTGGCACTCCGTTCATTGCCTTCGAATAATCAGGTTCATCCTTTGACAGGACCACTTCCAGGAGCACACCGGTACCGTTCACAAGCGGAGTGACATCGAGCGAATGCGCAGCCTCTTTGAACGACACGGATCTAGCGCCGTCACTAGCAGATTGCTGAGACGGAACCTGGAAGCCTTTGATGATCTTCGCCTGATTCCGATCAGTGGTGAACACGCGAGGGCTGGAGGCTACACGTCCCCTACCCGCCTGCTCCATGGCGTTCAGCTCTGCATCCAAATTGAACGACCGTAAGCGCTCCATGAACCCCAAGTTCAAAGCGCCCAACTGATCCCGTTGGCCTTCCCCTCGCCTACCAAGGCCAGCGGGCACGCGATCTTTTATCACCAGTGCCGCAGAGTGTGAGCAACTGACGGATCCCCTCCAGTGCCGGCCCATCCATCATCCTGGCAAAGACCGGGTCGGCGATTTCGCGGCTGAATTAAACGTCGACGTAAAAGCGGCAGCCCTGCTCCGGCAGGTACAAGCCGGTAATGCGCATGCCGGGGCGCACATCCACGAATGCCTCTTCAATCCCGCGCAGCGCCAGACCTCCGTCACGTCACTAGCGATATCACCAGGTCTGCAATATTGAGAGGCGCGAATGCCACGGTCAGCAGCGCATAGGCCTTGCGCGATCTGGCGGCGAACACACACAGCGGAAACATGATCATGACCACGTCAAAGGCGCCCCAAAGCGCCATGGGCGAAACGCCGAACAACAGAATGTTGACGATGAACCCAAGCAGGTAATAGCCCGACAAGAATAACAGCGCGTAGCGGCCATCCTGCTCGAAGTACACGCGAAGCCCTTCGCGCTCGTCCTCGCTGCGGCTGGGCAAGATCAGCGCCGAGGAAACGAACAGCGCAAGTGCCAGCAGCACCAACAGCAAAAACTCCTGGAACGAGAAGGTCGCCCTGACTTGCGGCAGCGAATTGACCGCCCACCAGAAATCCATCTGGGTGGTGAAGAGCATGACCGCCCAGACCAGAGCCACCCAGTCTGGAGCAGCGTTGCGACGGATTCGGAAGACGGTCAGCGCCCCTAGAAGCAGGCGTGTGACAGAAAGGCCCAAAACCATGGATAGGACGGTAGCAACGATAGGGAAATTGCTCATGGTGCCTCCTGCTAACCAAGACTCTGGACAGCGTAGGCGGTGAACAGCAAACTTTGCACGATGAGTATGGGTTCTGAGGGCTTTTCGGAGGATTTTCAGTGCCTGTGAAACCGGGCAGCGCGCGGGCGGCCTTGGGTCTACGCGCCGCAACAATCCTCGAGGCTAGCTGTTCCCCGCCAAAAACTGCAGCATCACTCACCCAAGGAGCCTGCCTTGTCAGAACGCACTCACTGCGGCGTGAAGCCCAGCGACTCTGCCTGGTCGGTGTTTCTGGTGTTCTTGCGCCTGGGGCTGACGTCTTTCGGTGGCCCCATTGCGCACCTGGGTTACTTTCGTGAAGCATTTGTAGCGCGCCGCCAATGGCTCAGTGAACGCAGTTATGCCGAGCTGGTCGCCGTGTGCCAACTGCTTCCCGGCCCCGCCAGCAGCCAGGTCGGCATCGCTCTGGGCCTGTCACGGGCGGGGTTCGCGGGCGCTGTCGCCGCGTGGGCAGGGTTCACGTTGCCATCGGCCCTCCTGCTGACGCTGTGTGCTCAGGGCCTGGGGGCATGGGGAGGTGGCGCCCCAAGTGGCCTGTTGCACGGCCTGAAAATCGTCGCAGTCGCCGTGGTGGCCCAGGCGGTGTGGGGCATGGCACGTAGCCTTTGCACCGATGTTACGCGGGTAACCATCGCCCTGTTCGCTGCCTGTACCGCGCTACTGTGGCCCAACGCAATCGGACAGATAGCCGTGATCACAGGGTCGGCCATCACAGGCTTGATCCTGCTAAAGCCTCCGGGTTCCCCGGCAGGAGAAGAGCTGCCGTTTTCAGTCCGCCGAAAGGCCGGGCTGGCTGCGCTGGCACTGTTCTTTGCCTTGTTGGTGGGCTTGCCGCTACTGACCCGCATCTGGCCCTGGCAAGCATTGGCAATGGTCAACGCCTTTTATAGCGCAGGCTCGCTGGTATTCGGCGGCGGGCATGTGGTTCTACCGTTGCTTGAGTCGGCCACAGTGGCCAATGGCTGGGTCGCAAATGACACTTTTCTCGCAGGTTATGGCCTGGCGCAGGCCATACCGGGCCCACTCTTCACGTTTGCAGCCTTCCTGGGTGCATCCATGAGCGTGCAGCCGTCCGGCTGGGTGGGCGCGACCGTTGGCATTCTCGCCATTTTCACCCCCTCCTTCCTGTTGGTGATCGGTGTAGTTCCCTTCTGGGAAGCACTGCGGCGCAGCGCCCGCAGCCAGTCAGCGCTTGCCGGGGTAAACGCCGGCGTGGTCGGGCTTCTGCTGGCTGCCTTGTACCAACCGGTGTGGACGAGCGCCATAGCCAAGCCAGCAGACTTGGCGTGGGCGCTGATCGCCTTGATGGCCCTGATGTTCTGGAAGTGGCCTGCATGGTTGGTTGTCTTGGGCTGCGGCGTGTTCGGTTGGCTGCTGAGCAGCACCTTCTAGAGACCCTTGAGACAGTATCGGCCAGCTCACTGCAAGGGAAGCGACACGATGGCAGCCAGCCCACCAGTGGCCCTGTTCTCCAGGCGCACCTCCCCACCCAGCCGCTCGACAATAGTGGCCACGATGGATAACCCCAGCCCTGCGCCATTGGGACTATTGCGGCTATAGAAGCGCTCGAATACCCGCACAAGATTCGCCTCGTCTATACCTGGGCCTTCATCTTCGACAACCAGTTCGATGCAATTGGCCAGGCGCTTCAGTGATACCGTGATACGCCCGCCAGGCGGTGAATGCTCCACCGCATTGGAAACCAGGTTCTGCAAGGCGATGCCCAACGCTCCGGCATCGATCATCAGGCCATGGTCACCTTCGCTGAGATCCAGCGAGGGCTCCAGGCCGCGATCCAGTATCCAGGGGGTGAGATCCGCCAGCACATCGGTGACCACGTCGCCCAGGTCGACACGGGTGGTGGCGCGCTGACCAAGGCGCGGCTCGACCCGGGCGAGGGTCAGCAACTGGTTGACCACCCGGGTCAGCCGGTCCACTCCGCCAATCAGAAAGCCCAGGGCTTTCTGGCGCTCGGCATTGGTACTGGCGGCCTGTGCGTTCTGCGCATGCAGGCGCAGGATCGCCAGCGGCGTGCGCATCTCATGGGCGGCGTCGGCAATGAAGCGATGCTCACGCCGCAGCAGGTCATCGATCTGCGCCAGCAGGCGGTTGATGGCGGCTTGCATAGGCTCAAGCTCGGTCGGCAACGGCACCAGTTGCAGGGGTTCGAGGGAGTCGGCATGGCGCCCACGAATCACATCGGCCATGTTCTGCAAAGGGCGCAAGCCCCAGCCGATGGCCGCCCAGACCAACAGTGCCAGGCCCAGGCTGCCAAGCAGGAACGGGAACAGGGTATGGCGTACGATGCGGTCGATCAGGTCGTAACGCACATCGTCGCGCTCGCCCACCCAGATTACCCACTGTTTTTCGGGCACCGGTAATACAAAGCCGCGCCACTGTTCGCCCCCACTGGCAAAGTCGTAGAAGCCCGCCGCCGCAGGCGGTGCATCGAGCGTCGGCGCACTGGGGGTGTGCACCAGCAACCGTGCTCCCTCCCCCCACACCTGAAACGCCAGCTTGCTCTCATAGGGGTGGCCCACACGGTGGCGCCCGGCCTTGCCCAGCGCCTCGTTAAATGCCTGATACAGTTTTTCGCGGTTGCCATCCTGCACCGGCAGGTTCATTACCCCCTGCAACAGCCGGGCATTCTGAGCCATGTGAGCATCGTAGACTTCATTGATCTCGCGTCGACTGTCGTGATAGTTGTACAACGCCAACAAGCTGGTGCCGAGCAGCATCAGCGCCATCACCCGCCACAATGTGCGCTGGCGCAACGAGCTCACAGCTTGGCCTCGACCAGATAACCGATACCGCGCACCGTGCGGATCAGGCCGTTGAACAGTTTCTTGCGCAGCTGATAGATGTTCACCTCCAGCGTGTTGCTCTCAGGCTCCTCGTCCCAGCCATACAGCAGCTGGGTCAACCGCTCACGGGTGAACACCTTGCCCGGTTGTGCCAGCAACTCGTGCAGCAGGCGATACTCCTTGGGCGTCAGTATCACAGGCACGCCGTTGTAGTGCACCTGCTGGGTGGCAGGGTCCAGGCTTACACCAGCGTGCTCGATCAGCACCTTTGCCCGCCCGGCGCTGCGCCTGAGCAAGGCGCGCAGGCGGGCCTTGAGCTCATTGAGGTCGAAAGGTTTGACCAGGTAGTCGTCGGCACCGGCATCCAGGCCAGAGATACGGTCCTCGGTCGCATCGCGCGCGGTGAGAATCAGTACCGGCAAGCTGTTGCCCCCTGCCCTCACCCGTCGCAGCAGCTCGATGCCTCCCAACCGCGGCAGCCCGAGGTCGAGGATCACCAGGTCGAACACTTCATGTTGCAGGGCATGCAGCCCGCTCAGGCCATCGCGCAGCCAGTCGAGGGTGTAGCCCTCTTGGCGTAACCCGTCGCAGATCCCCTCGCCCAGGGCGGTATCATCCTCAACCAGCAGCAGCCGCATGTTCAGTCCTGTTTGTCCTTGATGGCCTTGAGTAAAGCATCGATATCGCCACGCCGGCCCTGATCGGCCAGTTCGCGGCCTGGCCGTGGCGGCGCCTGGCGTGCTTTTTCCAGGGCAGCGGTGGCTTCAGCGTAGCGTTTTTGCCGGAACAGATGATCGGCCCAGAAGTAATTGCTGTCGATACCGTTGGGGTTTACTTGCAGCGCCTTGCGCAACAAGGTATCTGCCTTGTCGCTGTCACCGAACCCGATGGGCCAGCCCGGCACCTGGTCGTACAAGGTGCCCAGGCTGGTATACGCCGAGCCCTGTAGGGCATTGGGGTCGAGTTTCATCGCCTCTTCGAGGCTGGCCTTGGCCGACTTGACCTTGCCCAGCGCCCCCAGGCCGCCGGTGGCACCCGCCCAACTGCTGTTGATGATGCCCTCCCAGATCAAGGGTTCGGCCGAGCCCTGGTGCTGGTGGACCAGCGTAGAAGCATCGGCTGCCAGTTTCTCGAATGCCTCGGCGCGTTTGTCTTTAGGCGTCTGGTACTGGATCTGCGCCCAGCGCTGCTGCAAGTTAGCCAATTGTTGGCTGCCGGCCTGGTCCAGCGCCCAGGTGAACGGTGCAAACGCCAGCAGGCCGGCGATGAACAGACGTTTCATTTGATCGACTCCTTGGAATGGCTAGCAAGGTAGCGGCGGATCACCGGCAATTGCTTACGCAGTGCGCGGTCGACCACCCCGGGTAACATACCGTTGATGCGTACAAAGAGCTTTTCTGGCCAACCCAGGTAAAGCTCGCTGCGTTCTGACTGCACGGCCTTGAGCACAGCACGGGCCACATCTGCCGGGTCGTCCATGCCGACCTTCAGCGCCTGGTTGAGCGCCGTGGCGGCGGTGCTGTTCATCGCAGTACGGGTTGCCCGGGGGGCGGCGTACATGACATTCACCTGGGTATCCGCCAGCTCGCGGCGCAGCGCCTCTGAGAAGCCGCGCAGGGCAAACTTGCTGGCGCAGTAGGTGGCATAACCGGGGTAGCCGATCGAGCCGTAGGTGGATCCGACGTTGACCACCAGTGCCCTGGGTTGTGCGCGCAGCAGCGGCAGGCACACACGCGTCAGTTGCAAGGCGGCTTTGAGGTTGATGTCCAGCAACTCGTCCAGCGCCTGTTCGTCGATCTGGTCGAACAGGGCGAAACGGTTCACGCCTGCGGCATTGATCAGGACATTGACCCCGCCCATCTCCCGGGCACGGGCGAGCACCTGCTCACGCCCGCCATGGCTGCGCAGGTCGGCTGATTGCCAGAGCAGCCTGTCGTGATAACGGTTCATCAAACTGGCGAGCTTGCCCATCTGCCGGCTCACCGCCAGTACCCTGGCACCGGCTGCACACAGCTGCTCGGCCAGCTCCAGGCCGATGCCTCCGCTGGCGCCGGTGAGTATCACTACACACTCAGGCAAGCGCATGACGCACCTCTTGCAGGCCCGCACGCGGCAGCGCGTGGAACATGTCGGTGTACAGGCGGTAAACCACTTTGGCCGCATGAATTACAGCACGCTGGTCGTCAGCATCATCAAGGCGGTCCATCAACTGCCGGTAGGTGACCATGTGGTCCTGGTCCAGCGCACCATGGGAGCTGAGGTAGCTGAAGGCCCTGTCAGGCAACGCCAGCGTGCTCTGGATCGTGCCGGCCGCCTGGGTGGCCAGGGCAATGCTGGTGCCTTCGAGCACATTGACCATGCCAAACAGCCCGACCGGGTTGCCACGGGCAATCAAGTCGTAAAGGTAGGCGACCATCAGCTCGATCGGCAGTGCCGGGCGACCGTCACGCACCGCCTCCCAGTCGCCACCGCAGGCATTGATGTCATTGAGGACCCACTGCTCATGGCCATACTCCTCGTCGATGTATTCGCACACGGCGCCGCGCAGCCATTCCAAACGTGAAGGCAGCCGCGCCCCGCACGCCATCATCAGTGGCACGGTGTGGCGTACATGGTGATATGCCTGGGTCAGGAAGGCCACGTAGCTGTCGAGGCTGACGTGCCCCGCCAGCGCATCGCGTATGACCGGTACGGCAAACAGGGCCTGACGCTCCTGGGCGGTTTGCATTTGCAGGGTATCGAAAAAGGACATGGCAGACCTCACAACGGGATGTCGGATAACAGGGAGTGGTAACGCCGCAGGATGGCCTCGCGGCGCGGGCGGCCATTGGCGGTCAGTGTGTCGTCGGTACTCGACAAGGGGCACGGCAGGCGACGCCAGGCATGGACCCTGGCGTAGTCCGGCAGCAAGGCATTGCACTGCTGCACGGCCTGGTCGATGAGTGTGTCAGGGGTAGCGGGGTCCAGCGGCCAGAGCAATGCCAGGTTCTTTGGCAGGGCCTCGCCATGCACGAACGCCTGGGCAATCACGCCGCTCTGGGTCAGTTCGGCCTCCACCCACTCCGGGTTGACGTTGCGCCCGAAGCTAGTGATGAACTGGTGTTTCTTGCGGCCATCGAGGTACAGGTAGCCCTCCTCGTCGAAATGGCCAAGGTCGCCGGTGGCCCACCAGCTATCGCAGACGGGTGGTTCCTCCAGATAGCCGAGCAGCACCGAGCCCGCCACCAGTACCTCCCCGTCCTCGGCGATACGCACCTGCACATGGGGCAGCGGTTTGCCGACACTGCCGCGGCGGGTTGCGCCCGGGCGGTTCAACGCCACCACCGAAGCGCACTCGGACAAGCCATAGCCCTCGAACACCGGTAGACCAATCACTTCGGCGCGGGCCAGCAAGCTGGGCGCCACCCGGGCACCGCCGACCGCAACGAACCGTAGCGCCCCCACCCGCATCAGCCCGCGCTCGATGGCGGTGATCAGCCCCATCAACAGCTGCGGCACCAGAATCAGGCTCTGCGCGCCGCTCAGGGCAATGCCCCCCAGCAAGCGCTTGAAATCGACCTGGCTTGCACCGCCCATGCCCAGTTGCGCCTGGGGGTATAGCAGCACACTCGCTCCGGCCATCAAGGCGGCGTAGACACCCAGGTTTTCCAGCAGCACACCCAGCGGCAGCACCGCCAGGTAACGCTGAGGTTCACTGGGTCGGCTGGCCACCTCCAACTCCCGGGCGACTCGCAACAGAGCCTCTACAGACAGGCACACGCCTTTGGGCTTGCCCGTGCTGCCGGAGGTGTAGGTGATCTTGGCGGTACCGGCAGGCAGCGCGGCAGCGGGCTGTGCCTCGCGAACCCAGAACACGTCCTGCTGAGCGAACCCCAGCTCGGCGAGCGTACCGTGCCATTGCGGGTCGCACAGCACATGGCAGGCACGACTCTGCTCGATGCAATGGCTGAATTGAGCAACACTGAAGAACGACGGCACGATTACACAAGGACGCTCGGCAAACAGCGCCGCCAGGTCCCAGAGCAGTAGATGCGGGCCATTATCCAGGGCCAGTACCAGCGGGCCGGACGAGCGCCCGCGCAAGCTATGGGTGCGCAACCCCACTTCGGCCAGCAATTGCCTGAAGGTGAAGCACTCGGTCGCCCCTTGCACGGCAATTGCGTCAGCGTGATCGCGCGCAAACGTCACCAGCAGTTGATGCAAACGCTCCAGTTCATGCGGCATGGCCAGTCTCCCGAAAGGCCGTAGGCAACCCCAGGCGCTGGAACACCCCGGCCTTGCTCAAGGCATCGAAGCCGTGACCGATGCTGCCGGCAAAGACTTGCGGATGTTGAGCGTAGTAGGTACCCCATTGGTCCAACTGCCCATTCAGCCGAGCCGGGTCAGCCGACGCCAGTACCGACGGTACCAACCCCAGGCGCTGGAAACTGTTTATCAGTGTCGTTGCACCGGTGAACGCCACCCACTTCAGGCCGCGTGTGGCCAGAAACCAGGTCACCGCTATGATCATGATTCGCGCGCTACCGGCACTGAGCGAGGCCAGGTTGCCGACTTCGACCATGCACTCACGCCCAAGGGGGGAGCCCGCCACGCGTGAAACTGCAGCTTCCAGCGGCTCATCCAGATAGTGTTCGAGAAACAGCGGCCCGCTGTCGGCAAGGCGCAAGCCTGCGGCAGCAATCAGCCGGCCATGGCTGTCGTGCAGCGCCAGGAGTTCTGGCAGGTAATGGTGCACATCAGCATGATGCACGTTGGCAAAACACTGATGAATGAAGTGCTCAAGCTCATCGCGGCCAGGGTCCTTGTGCAAATGAAGCGACAAGTGGGCGTGATGATCGACGTGGCTGCCGATAGGCAATGGGAGCAGGCTGCTCCACTGAGACTGAGTCATGAAACTCCCCCGGTTTGGGCTTGATGGGGTGAGTATCAGTGCTCAATCTGAAGGGAATCTGAAGTCACGGATTCGACCTTGGTCGCAGTCCGGGTACTGACCGATGGAGGTCGAAGCCAACGCGATAACGGCGGCCGCTGACTGACCTTTATCAATCACCCAGTGCTGTTCAAGCGTAGAACCGACACGATGGCCATTACCGGCCAGACTGATGCCAGGGCCACAGGGGAACCGTCAATGTTTACTGTCACGCTGATCAACGCGCTGGTCGTGATGTTGGTGGTGGTGATTCATTACGAATGCCTGCTACGCCTGAATGACTGGCTACCGCGGCTCAAGCTCTGGAGCCGGTTTCGCATCGTCATCGGGGTGTTCGGCGCGTTGGCGGCCCACGCACTGGAAGTCTGGTGCTTTGCCCTGGCCTATTACCTGATGGCCAATGCCAAAGGCTGGGGCACGCTGAGCGGCAACTTCGACGGCACGTTCATGGACTGCGTGTACTTCTCATTCACCACTTACACCACCATCGGCTTTGGCGATATCGTGCCAAGTGGCGACCTCAAATACCTGACAGGCCTGCAGGCGCTGACGGGCCTGGTGATGATCACCTGGACGGCCTCCTTTCTGTTTCTGGAAATGCAGAAGTACTGGAAGACCAATTAGCGAAGCGTGACCCTACCAGCCCGGTAATTGACAACTGTCAAGCGCGCACAAGATAACGCGTTGAAACTAAACCTCCTTTGTACACCCCACAAAGTAAGGAGGCTTGCCATGGAATCCGCCGAAACACCCCGCACTCACGCCGCAGCGTCATTTCCTGCCACCGCCGGCGAACACTGGATCGAAGCGCTCGACAACGGCACCCATGTGCTGATCAGGCCTTTGCAGCCCAAAGACCGCCAGCGCGAGAAGAGCTTTATCGAACGCCTGTCGCCACAGTCGCGCCACTTCCGCTTCCTGTGCCAGCTCAAGGAGCCTGGTGAAGCCATGCTGGATCAACTGATGGTCGTTGATCACGACCAGCACATGGCCTATTTGGCCCTCGCCCATGTCGACGGTGAACTGCAGGAGGTCGGTATTTCCCGTTACGCGACCCAATCGGGTAGTGAAGAATGCGAGTGCGCCGTCACCGTCCTCGATAGCTGGCAGCGTCACGGTTTAGGCACATTGCTGCTCCAGCACCTGATCGACCACGCACGTGCCCAGGGCCTGCGGCACATGTATTCCATGGACGCTGCGGCCAATGCAGCGATGCGCGACCTGGCTCAGGCAGCAGGGTTTACCAGCGCCAGAGATCCGGATGACCCAAGCCAGCTGATTCACCGGCTTTCGCTGGCCTGAGGCAATACCGCGGCGGTGGCCTCCGGCACCAGGTCGAGGTGCCTCTGGCACTGCCGCCGATCGGCTGCGGTCACCCCTCCCCCGGGCCCTTTTGCCCAGCCCCTGAGCCTTGCCCTCGCTTGCATGTTCATGAAAACCTCCAGTGCCGTGCTAGCGCACAGGGCCTATTGCAACCGTTTCCAGGTACTCGGGCACGCACACCGGCCAGCCGAGCTCAAGGCTTATCCGTCGGCGCAAGGTGTCCGCAGCATGCGGTTCGCCATGAATAACGTAGGTTTGCTGCGGTGGCCGGGTGAAACCGCGTAACCACTCCATGATTTCGTCCGCATCCGCATGCGCCGAGAGGTTGTCCATGGCAAACACCTGCGCCCGAATCGGCACGTCTTCGCCATGCAGGCGCACGCTGCGCGCCCCGGCCACAATATCGGCACCCCGGGTACCGCCCGCCTGAAAGCCAGAGAACAGGATGCTGTTGTGCGGATTGGGCGCCAGCGCCTTGAGGTGGTGCAACACCCGCCCCGCCGTCGCCATACCGCTGGCGGCGATGATGACTGCAGGTTCGTGCAACTGATCCAGGCGCCTGGATTCATCGACCGTGCGGATGATGTGCGTGCCTTTGCACATCTGCGCACATTCAAGCGCCGTCAAGCGGTGCTCACCTTTGAACTGCTGGTACAGGGCCGTGGCATCCATCGCCATCGGGCTGTTGAGATACACAGGTATGTCGGGTATCAGTCCGTCGCGCTTGAGCGTGTACAGGTAGTACATCAACAGTTGCGCACGGCCAATGGCAAATGACGGTACCAGCGTGATGCCATGGCGCAGCAGGGTCTGGTTGATCACATCCGCGAGGTAACGCTCCGGAGCCTGAGCAGGGTGCGATCGGTCACCATAGGTCGATTCCACCAGCAGCGCATCGGCCGCACCGATCAGCTCGGGCGCACGCATCACGGGGTCGTGGGGCCGTCCCAGATCGCCTGATGACACCAGCGTCTGGCCATCCACCGTCAGTTGTACGGTCGCCGCGCCGAGAATGTGCCCGGCACTGCGCAGCAACAGTTCGATACCGGGCGCGACCTGGGTGCGGTGGTGCAGCGCGACAGGCCTGAACAGGCGCAGTGCCCGTTTGGCATCCAGTTCGGTGTACAAAGGGCGAGCCGGCGAATGCCTGGAATAGCCATGACGGTTCGCATGCTCGGCTTGTTCCTCCTGCAATCGGGCGCTGTCGAGCAACAGAATTTCAGCCAAGGCACAGGTCGCCGGGGTGGCATATACGGGGCCGCTGAAGCCCTCGCGCGCCAGCACCGGCAGGTACCCGCTGTGGTCCAGGTGCGCATGCGTGAGCACCACCGCATCCACCGCCCGCAGTACTGCCGGCAGTGGCTCCCAGTTACGCAAGCGCAGTTGCTTATAGCCCTGGAAAAGCCCGCAGTCGATCAGCACCCGTGTCGAATCACGCGTCAGCAGGAACTTGCTGCCCGTCACCGTGCCCGTACCGCCGAAAAAGGTCAGTTGCATGGCGTTGGCTCCCAGGTGTCGATCATGCAGGGATGAACGGACAGTACGCTGCACGGTGGATCGCTCACCATACGTTCTGTGGTGTCGCCCAGGAGCTTGCTCAAACCCTTGGGCTGCACTACCCCCAGGACCACCACGTCGATATCTAGGGCCGCCACCTGCTCCCGGATCACGTGCACTGCCGAGTGCGGGTCTATGTCTGTGAGCAGCACCAGCAGTTGTCGATACCGACCCATGGGAAACCTCCGGCCGCACGCGGCGATGGCAAGTAGCATCATCTTCGAGCGCCCTACCCATCAGCGCTTGATGCGGATCAGAAAGTCATCACCTGCGCACCAACTTGATCAATGTCAGAACCGTACCGACGCCTCTCGGTACGCTACCTGGGCGGCGATGTCAGCGAAATTCTCCATGAGCTTGACCTCCACGCCTGAAAAAAAAGGCCCTTGCGGGCCTTGCACTTCAACCTTGCGAATGCTCGGGCGAGATCACCAGAACACTGCAGCTGAGCCGATGCAGAATCCGCTCGGCCGTACTGCCGATGAACCAGCCGATTCCATGATGGTGGTAGCTCCCCATCACCAGCACATCGATGTCATTGTTGTCCATGAACAGCGTCAGCACCTTGGTCGGGTCCCCCACCCGCAGGTGGCGGTGCTCGGCGGGGATCCCGTTGCGTTCGGCCAATGCCTGGAAGGCATCGGCCTGGGCCTCGTGAAGTGTTCGTGACAGGTTCGAATCGAACAGGAACGAATGTGCCCGGGCGTCGTCGGCGTCCAGGTACATGGAACCCATATCGTAGGCGTACAGCAGTTCGATCTGGGCGTTGCATTGCAAGGCCAGCTTGAGCGCTTCGCTGATGATCTGGTCGTTGAACCCTTCGAACTGATCCTCTGGGCGCGACAGATCAACTGCTGCAAGTATCCGGCGCGGCAAGGCATTGCTGGCGTTGTGAACCAGGTGCAACGGGATACGGGTGTCGCGTAACAACTGGACGTCGAGCGAGGTGAACATGGCGTGCATCCACCACGGTTCATGCTCGAGCCCCTTGATCAGCATGGCGAACGGCTGCTCACGCAGATGCGCCTGGATCTCGTCCAGCGGATGCTGCACCCACACCACCTCGGTGGTCACCGTCACGCCGCTGCGGCGCATCGACAATGCCTGGGTTTCCAGCCATTCACGGTGTTGCTGCACATAGCCCTCCCGCATGACCGCCAACGCCTGGTCGTTGACCAGGCCGGCAGTGACCAGGCCCTCAAGGTAGTCAAAGGCGACGATGTGCACTGGCATGCCCTTGGCTTTGGCCAGCGCCGCCGCACGGTCATAGACCGGCGTGCGGCGCATCAAGGGCGATGCGATCAGAAGAAGTCTTTGCAGATTGGTCATGGCACACCTCTACGGGCTCGATGAGTACCTCGATGATCTGCCAGCAGCACCTGTGCGGTTTGATGTTTATCAAAAGTCAGGCGCCACTCACCAACCCCTGCCACCGCTCGACGCAAAATTGACTCGGATCAAGACTTACCGGCTTTTTTAGCGCACGCTGTAGTTGCCAACAAAAATCAGCGATGCCCCGGAGGCATGCCATGGCACTCATGAAAGCGGCCATTTATGTCGAAAAGAACCGCATCGTGCTGGAAGACAAGCCCATCCCTGAGATCGGCCCGCTAGATGCGCTGATGCGCATCAGCACAACGACGATCTGTGGCACCGATGTGCATATCCTGCGTGGCGAGTATCCAGTGGCCAAAGGGCTGACCGTCGGCCACGAGCCAGTGGGTGTCATCGAAAAACTGGGCTCAGAGGTTCGCGGCTTCCACGAAGGGCAACGCGTCATCGCTGGCGCCATCACCCCAAGCGGCCACAGCAATGCCTGTCTGTGTGGTTGTGGCGCCCAAGACGGCGCCGGTACGGCGCATGGTTTCAAGGCAATGGGTGGCTGGAAGTTCGGCAATGTCATCGACGGTTGCCAGGCTGAATACGTTCGAGTGCCGGACGCAATGGCCAACCTTTCGCCCATTCCCGACAGTCTCTGCGACGAACACGTGCTGATGTGCCCCGATATCATGTCCACCGGTTTTTCTGGTGCAGAACGCGGGGGCGTGACAATCGGCGATACCGTCGCCGTGTTCGCCCTGGGCCCGATCGGCCTGTGCGCCGTCGCCGGCGCCAAAATGCTGGGCGCCACCACCATCATCGGCGTGGATACCGTGGCGGCGCGCATCAGCGTGGCACGCGAAATGGGTGCTTCACACGTGGTCGACTTCAAGCAAGGCAACGTGGTGGCGCAGATCATGGCGCTGACCGATGGCCGTGGCGTAGATGTAGCCATCGAAGCGCTGGGCACCCAGGCCACCTTCGAATGGGCACTGCGGGTGCTGCGCCCCGGCGGCACACTGTCCAGCCTGGGCGTGTACAGCGCCGACCTGCGCATCCCTGTGGATGCATACGCTGCCGGCCTTGGCGATTACCGCATCGTGACCACACTGTGCCCTGGCGGCAAAGAGCGGATGCGCCGGTTGATGGCGGTGGTTGCCAGTGGCCGCGTAGACGTTTCCCCCTTGGTCACCCACCGTTTCCGGCTCGATGATATCGAAGCCGCCTACGAATTGTTCGCCAACCAGCGCGACGGCGTAATGAAGGTGGCGATCACACCCTGAACCTCGCCACGCCGTCGGCAAGGACGCCATTGCCCCCTATCGATAGGCAGTCCCTTGCTCATGCATGCACTGGAGGTTCCAATGAACGTCTACGTCGAGAAAAGCGCCAACGGCAATCGCTGTTGGGTACACATGGACGAGTGGCGGGTGAGTTTCAGCACATCCATAGAAGCCGAGCAGTTCGTAGGCGTGCTGACCGCCCGCCTCAACGCGCCTCATTCAATGAACAAGATCGCCACCGTCGCTCTCAGACCTGCGAAGGAGGCATGAGATGTCGGGGCTGACCGACTTTCAGCTGCTCGGGCAGCCTGCGCCAAACTGCAAACCACCGGCCATTCATTTCAAACCACTGACATGCCGGTGCAGTGAGTGCCGGGTCAACGGCTTGTGTTTGCCCGCGGGTTTGCCCATGCACTGCAACAGTTATTTCGGCACACTGATCGGCCCTCGTATCCGGGTCAGCAAGGGGGCTGCGCTGTTCAGCGCTAATGTGCCCTTGAGTAGCCTGTATGCGGTGCACTCAGGCAGCTTCAAGACGAACCTGAACAACGCCGAAGGCCAGGGTGTGATCATCAACTTCTGGATGACAGGGGACGTACTGGGGCTCGATGCCGTAGCGACCGAGCTTCATGTCTGTGATGCCATCGCCCTGGAAGACAGCGAAGTGTGCCCGTTGCCCTATCATCGCCTGCAAGCCCTGGCGCGTAATTTCCCCATGCTGCAACAGAGCTTGAACCGCCTGATGAGCAGGGAGATTATCCGCGAGCATGAGCGCGTGCTGATGCTTTGCAACCTCTCTGCCGAGCAGCGGCTTGCCAGTTTCCTGCTGAGCCTTTCCCGCCGCTTCGTCAGCCGCGGCTATTCACCCCACGGTTTCATGTTGCGCATGTCTCGCGAAGACATCGGCTCCTACCTCGGGCTGCGCCTGGAAACCATATGCCGCTCAGTCGCTCACTTACGCGGTCTGGGTATCGTTACCCTGCACGGCCGGCAGGTGGAGATCCTCGACATGGCAGCGCTGATCGCGCTCGAACTGGGCTCCCCGGCCAGCTTTGCCATCGCCCCGGTAAAGGCCTGATGCTCGACCTAGTGAACTTGGCTCACGGGGCCGTGGCATTGGGCATCGGCATGCTGGTTGGCCTTGAACGGGAGCGCAAGAAGGTCAACAGTGAGGCTCCCGCCGCAGCGGGTTTGAGAACCTTCGCAATCACCGCCCTGATGGGGTATGTCTGCCATGTATTGGCTGGTCCGGTTCTGGTCGGCGTTGCATTGGTGGGCATAGCGCTGCTGTTGGCCATTTACCACCGCACAAAACCCGACGAAGATTCGGACATTACCAGCGCAATCGCCTTGCTGCTGGTGTTGGTGTTGGGAGGCCTGACAGTCGAACACCCCGAGCTGGCAACCGCCATCGGTATCGTACTCACCATACTGCTGGCCCTGAGGCGTGAGCTTCATCGTTTCGTGCTGCAGCAACTAAGCGAGGGCGAACTGCGCAATGGCTTGTTGCTCCTTACAGTAGCGCTGGTTGTGCTGCCGTTGACGCCGGACCGCTTCATTGGCCCCTACGGGGTACTGAACCCGCGGGTAATCTGCACGCTGGTCGTGTTACTGATGGCCGTCGGTGCGTTAGGGCATATCGCCATGCGCCTGCTGGGGCCACGCTATGGCCTGGCCCTGAGTGCGATCGCATCCGGGTTTGCTTCTGGCTCAGCGACCATTGCCGTGCTTGGCCATCAAGCACGAAGGCAGGACACGTTCATGCGCGCGTTCGCCGCTGCAGCGGTGCTGTCCAACCTCGCCACCCTTGTCCAGTTTGGTTTGGTGATTGGCGTTGTCGACGTGGGCCTGCTGCGCCCTTTCTGGCCATCTATAGGTCTCGGTATGCTGGTCACGCTCATTTACGGCGTGCTGTTGCTGGCGCCTTGGCGCCCTGTGCCAGTCTGCCCCACGACCAAGCCCGGCAGCGGTGCTTTCAGCCTGCTCACAGCACTGCTCATCACACTAGCGATTACCTGCATTGCATTGTTCTCGGCGTTTCTGCTCGAGCACCTTGGTCACAAGGGGCTCAGCATTGCTGCCTTTATCAGTGGCTTGGGCGATGCGCATGCAGCAACTGCTTCGATCGCTTCACTCGTTGCTGCAGGCCAGCTGAACAGTGCCGACCTGACGCTACCGGCAATGATGGCGCTCACAGGGAATACCATAACCAAATGCGTACTGGCTTGGAGCAGCGGCGGTTCTTTGTTCGCTCGCCACCTCATTCCGGCTCAGTTCATCATTCTTGGCACGGTATGGCTTGCATTTTTGATCTGATACATCAGTCGGAACGCTCCGAACGATTTGACACAGCCATGGCCGGCACATCCCGCCATTAGGCGCTCAGCATTCGAGGTACAGTTTTCAACCTCTGACACCAAGGTAACTGCTAACTCCTTGTCGGCAAGTTCTTCGCAGATGAGCGCCAAATAGTCCGTTGCTTTCACCAGGCCTGCACGCCTTTCACTGCGTCACCTCTCGCAACACCTCGTCCTTGACCACCGCCCCACCAATCGGCGCCTTCAGCAGCAGGAAGTACGCCACCGCCGAACACAACGCCACCACCGCGCTGATCATGAACGCCGTATTGAACGACCCCGAGTACTGAATGCTAAAGCCCGTAACGATCGGCGCGACCGACCCGGCAATATACCCACCGAAGTTCTGGATCGAACCAAACGAGGCCACCCGCGGGCTGTCGACGATGGTGTTGACGATCATCCACGCCGTGGCACTGGCCATGTTGATGCTGAACAACGCCAGGCACAGCAGAATCACACACCCGGTAAGCCCGGTGACGTACGACAGCGGCAAGGTAAACAGCGCTGCCAGCACCAGGCCGGTGATCACGCTGAACTTGCGGCTGCCGAGAATGCTCATGCCCCGCTTCACCAGCCGATCACAGAAGCGGCCGGCGACGATGGTCCCTACCGCACCAAAGCCATAGGCCAACGACACCACCCAGGCAGTCTTGTACAAGTCCAGGCCATGCTCGCGCTCAAAGTAACCGGGTAGCCAGGTCAGGTGCAGCCAGAGCATGTAGATCACGCCCATGAAACCCAGCACGGCGCCCCAGGTGCTGCGATGCTTGAACAGGTCGAGCCAGCCGGCAAAGTACGACACCTTGGGTGCTTGCGGGGCGGCGGCAGGTGCCACGTGCTCGGTGGGCAGCGGTTTGCCTTCGGCCGCCAGCTCGGCCAGGTACTGCGCCTTGCTTTTGTAGAAGGTCAGCCAGCACACCGCCAGCACTACGCCCAGCAACCCAGTGATGATGAACATGCCGCGCCAGCCGTAGTTGACCATCAACAGCGTCAACAATGGAGGAGCCAGGCAAGGCCCGAGGCAGGTCGACGACCAGACAATGCCGGTAGGTGTGCCGCGTTCGTTGGCATCGAACCATTCCGACAGCGCCTTGGCTGCCGACGGGAACATCGGCGCCTCGCCGATCCCCAGCAGCACGCGCAGGCCCATGAAGCCGGCGAAGCTGTTGACCAGGCCGAAGGTGGTCTGGGCGACCGACCAGGCCAGCAACGATGCGCCGAGGGCGATCTTGCTGCCCAGGCGGTCGATGATCATGCCCATCGGTAACTGGGCGAAGGCGTAGGCAATGGAGAACGCCGACAGCAGGATGCCCATCTGCGAGGGGCTGATCATCATGTCTTTCTGGATCGAGGTGTTGGCGATCGACAGCGCACTGCGGTCCAGGTAGTTGACGATACCTATCAACAGCAGGAACACCACCGTGATGCTCTGGTACTTCTTCAGTTTGTTCATTGCGTGGCCTTTATTATTATTGTTGCAGCGCGTTCAGCGCCTAGGCGATCCGTCATTGCTGTCGCGTTCATCCATGGTCGATTGCTGTTGGATCAGGGTTGCCGCGCGGTCACTGCCGCTTCGAGCAGGCCGCGGCGGCTGAGGCTGTCAATCAGCGAGCGCAGGCCGAAGTTCCACTGCGGCGCCTGGTCGCTGGTGGTCACCCGGTTGCTCAAGGCGCCCAGCTGCGCGCTGCTGATGGTGACTACGTCGCCAGGCTTGTGAGTGAAGCCATTGCCCGGTTGGTCGCGGTCTTGCTTGGGGGCGAACAGGGTACCGAGAAACAGCACCAGGCCGTCCGGGTACTGGTGATTTTCGTTGAGGGTCTGCTGCACCAGGTCGAGCGGGTCGCGGCTGATCTGCTGCATCGAGCTGCGGCCCGAGAGGATGAAGCCCTCCTCCCCTTCAACCCGCAGGTCGACTTCGGCGTTACGCACGTCATCGAGGCTGAAACCTTCGTCGAACAGACGCAGCAGCGGGCCCAGCGAGGTCGAGGCGTTGTTGTCCTTGGCTTTGGACAGCAGCAAGGCACTGCGCCCTTCGAAGTCACGCAGGTTGACGTCGTTACCAAGCATCGCGCCCTTGATGCTGCCGTCGCTGGACACTGCCAGTACCACTTCCGGTTCCGGGTTGTTCCAGCTTGATTTGGGATGGATGCCGATGTCGGCGCCGTGGCCCACTGCCGACAGCGGCTGGGCCTTGGTGAAGACTTCGGCATCCGGGCCGATGCCGACCTCCAGATACTGCGACCACAAGCCCTGCTCCACCAGCACGGCGCGCAACGCCTCGGCCTGGGCTGAACCTGGGACGATCTGTGAAAGATCGGCACCGATGCGGCTGGCCAGCGTGTCGCGGATCGCATCAGCCTTGGCCGGGTCGCCCTTGGCTTGCTCCTCGACCACGCGTTCCAGCAGGCTGGCGGCAAAGGTCACGCCGGCAGCCTTGACGGCCTGCAGATCGATCGGTGCCAGCAGCCAGGGTTTGCTGATGTCACGTTGGCGTGGATCGCTGTTGGCAAGCAGCGCCGGCAGCTCGGTCAGCGCATCGGCCAACGGCAGCGAACGCAGGTAAGCCACCGGGTCAGCCACTTCGAGCAGCGCCGAAACCGTGGCGACGTGGGCGCTGATGTCATGCACTGCGCCCTCCTTCACCAATACTACTGCCGGGCCTTGCTCGGGCAGCCATACCCGCCCTACCCAGCTGCCACTGTTACAGACGGCGGCATTGTGGCTCAACGGCAACGAAGGTTTGCTATTCGATTGATCTGTCATGTCTCTACCTTTTTTGTAGTTGTCTATCAGTGACCAAGCGCGGCCACTTGCAATTGGGCGGCGAGCTGGTTGAGGTCTGCGACCAGAGTCGGCGCCAGGCTTACGCCCTGGGCCAGAGCCTTGCTGCGCAGGGCCAGGCCGGCTTGCCCAGGCAGGCGCACCGGGCGCTCCGGATCTACTGGGCGGCTGGCGAGGATCAGTTGGCCGAGGAAGCTGGTTTCGTCAGTAAACGCCTGTAGGCCGCCAAAGAAGCGCGGATCAATAACTACCGCAGTGGCCGACGCGCCCCATTGATCAGGGCAGTCCTTGCGGCCATGGCCGGCCAGGCCCGAGGTCAGTGCTTCGACCAGAATCGCCAGAGCGAAGCCCTTGTGGCCGAAGGCCTGGCCACCCAGCGGCAAGATGCTGCCCTGGGGGCGGGTGAAGAAGTCCGCAGGGTCATCACTCGCCTTGCCTTCGTTGCTCATCAGCACCGGGTGCGCCAGTTTGCTGCCGTTATCCCGGCATTGGCTGACCATGGCCATGGTCACGGTGGACATGCTCACATCCAGCAGGATCGGTTCGCCGCCGGTGGGGATACCGGCCGCAATTGGGTTCGGTGTGTAGATCGGGTCAACTCCGCCATGGGCACAGACCAACCCTACCGACGGATCGGAGGAATACACCATCGCGACCAAGCCACGGTCGGTGTATGGCTTCAAGTAGGCCGCCAGGCAGCCAATATGCGCAGCGCGGCGGACCACGGCGATGCCGATGCCCTGCGCGCTGGCCCCGCTGGCCGCACAGTCCAACGCACGGCTGACGCAGTACGGGCCGAGTACATAGTTGCCGTCGAACAGGCTGGCAACACCGCTGTCGGAGATCTGCTCCAGCGCTGCCGCCTGAGCCTTGACCTGGCCACTCAACATGCCGCCAATGTAGCGACTGACCAGATTCAGGCCATGGGTGCGATGGCCGAGCAACTCGCCTTCGAGCAGCACTCGGGTTACCACTTGGGCGACCTCCGCATCGGCGCCGGCGTTTTCAAACAGGCGCTCGACAAACGTGCTGAGCGCGTTCACTTCATAGCGGATGGCTTCGCTCATACGCTCAGTTCCCGGTTTGGTTGAGCGCTGCCGTGCTCGGCTGACCATCCACCAGGCGCTGAATGCCCAGCGGGTTGGCGTTCTGCAAGGCCGGCGGCAGCATGGCGTCAGGGATGTTCTGGTAGCACACCGGGCGCAGGAAGCGGTCGATGGCCAGGGTGCCAACCGAGGTGCCACGGGCATCGGAGGTCGCGGGATACGGGCCGCCATGCACCATCGCATCGCAGACTTCGACGCCGGTCGGGTAGCCGTTGAGCAACACTCGGCCCACTTTCACTTCCAGTGCGCCAAGCAGCGAGCCGTGGTCAGCCAGGTCTTGCTCATCCGCCAGCAAGGTTGCTGTCAGCTGACCGCGCAGAGCGTTCACGGCTTGCAGCAGTTGCTCGGCATCATCGATCCGAACCACCACAGTGCACGGACCAAACACCTCTTCCTGCAGCAGCTCGTCCTGCTCCAGCAGCAGGCTGACATCTGCCTCGAACAGCTGCGGCTGGGCCTGATTGCCCTGTTGCCGGGCACCGCTCAGGTGCTCGATACCAGGGTGCGCGAGCAACCTCTGCAGGCCTTTGTCGTAGCTGCGCAGGGTGCCGGGGTTGAGCATGGTCTGCGCCGGCTGATCAGCCATGTGCCCGCGCAATTGCTCGATAAAATCAGTGAAGGCTGGCGAGCGAATGCCTAATACCAGGCCCGGATTGGTGCAGAATTGCCCGCAGCCCTGTACCACCGATGCGGTCAAGTCCTTGGCTAGCTGGGCACCGCGACTTGCCAGTGCCTTCGGCAGTGCCAGCACCGGGTTTATGCTCGACATCTCGGCAAACACCGGGATCGGCTGCGGCCGCGCTGCCGCCATATCGCACAACGCTCGGCCGCCTTTGAGCGAACCAGTGAAGCCCACCGCCTGGATACCCGGGTGTTTGACCAGCGCTTCCCCCACGCCGCTGCCGAAGATCATGTTGAACACGCCCGCCGGCATGCCAGTGCGCTCGGCAGCGCGGATCAACGCTTCGGCAACGCGTTCGGCAGTTGCCATATGGCCGCTGTGGGCCTTGAACACGACCGGGCAGCCGGCGGCCAATGCCGCAGCGGTATCGCCTCCCGCGGTGGAGAACGCCAGCGGGAAGTTGCTGGCACCGAACACGGCCACCGGGCCAACGCCGATGCGGTATTGACGCAGGTCGGGACGTGGCAGCGGCGTGCGCGCTGGCAGCGCTTGATCAATACGAGCGCCATAGAAATCGCCACGGCGCAGGACCTTGGCAAACAGACGCATCTGGCCGCTGGTGCGACCCCGTTCGCCTTGGATTCGAGCGCTGGGCAGCGCAGTTTCCTGGCAGGTCAGGTTGATGAAGTCATCACCGAGGGCGTCGAGTTCGTCGGCGATCGCCTCAAGGAACTCCGCGCGGCGCACCGCCGGCAGATTGCGATATGTCGGGAACGCAGCACTGGCCGCCGCCACGGCGTTGTCGACCTCGGTCAAGGTCGCTTGATGAAAGCCGCCCGCTAGCTGCTCGCCGGTATGGGCGTCGATGCTGTAGACCAGGGTGTCGCCAAGTGCGCTGCGCTGGCCGCCGATGAAGTTGAATCCGTTAACGTGCATAAAAAGTCGCCTCGAAAGATGAAGGGGGCTGGCAGTCAGGTCACGGCACCGATCTGCCAGGGCACGAACTCGTTCTGCCCGTAGCCGTGCTGTTCGCTCTTGCTGCGCTCACCCGAGGCGATGCGCAGCATCTGTTGAAAGATGTAGGCACCGCTTTCTTCGATGCTGGTGGAGCCGTCGGCGATCCCGCCGCAGTTGACGTCCATGTCCTCTTCCTGGTGCTCGAACACCCGGTTGTTGGTGGCCAGCTTGATCGACGGCGCAGGCGCGCAGCCGTAGGCCGAGCCCCGGCCGGTGGTGAAGGCAATCAGGTTGGCGCCGCCGGCGACCTGGCCGGTGGCGGAGACCGGGTCATAACCTGGGGTGTCCATGAACACCAGGCCTTGAGCGCGCACCGGCTCGGCGTATTGATAGACGTCGACCAGATTGCTCGAGCCGGCCTTGGCCACCGCGCCGAGGGATTTCTCCAGAATGGTGGTCAGCCCTCCTGCTTTGTTACCCGCCGAAGGGTTGTTGTTGAGCTCGGCGTTCATGCGCTGGCAGTAGTCTTCCCACCAATGAATGCGTGCGATCAGCTTCTCGCCGACCTCACGGCTCACCGCTCGGCGCGTCAGCAGGTGCTCTGCGCCATAGATCTCCGGTGTTTCCGACAGAATCGCGGTGCCGCCGGCCGCGACCAGGCGGTCAACGGCATTACCCAGTGCCGGGTTGGCGGTGATCCCGGAGTAACCATCGGAACCGCCGCATTGCAGGCCAACGACCAGGTGCCGCGCACTGACTGGCTCACGTTTGACCCGATTGGCGTCGGCCAGCAGCGTCTTGACCTGCTCGATGCCGGCGGCGATGGTCTTGGAGGTGCCGCCGATGCCCTGGATAGTGAAGGTGCGCAGTTGCTCGCTGGCTTTCAGGCCCTGAGTTTCCAGCAGACTCTCGATCTGGTTGGTTTCACAGCCCAGACCAATGATCAGCACAGCGGCGAAATTGGGATGTATCGCATAGCCTGCCAAGGTACGCCGCAACAGACCCAGCGCTTCGCCACTGGGGTCCACTGCGCAACCGGCACCGTGGGTCAGGGCGACCACACCGTCGATATTCGGGTAGTCGGCCAGCGCCTCGGGGTGTATATCGCGACGGAAATGATCAGCCACTGCCCGGGCGACGGTTGCCGAGCAATTCACCGAGGTAAGGATGCCAATGTAGTTGCGTGTGGCGACGCGGCCGTCGCCGCGCACAATCCCCTGAAACACTGCTTCAGTAGCAGCCAGGCTGCGTGCATCGACGCCAAAGGCATAGTCGCGGGAGAAGTCGCCCATCTGCACGTTGTGCACATGGACGTGATCGCCAGGTTCGATGGTTTGCGAGGCGAAACCGATAATCTGGCCGTAACGGCGCAGTGGCTGGCCCTGCTCCAAACGCTCGGTAGCGACTTTGTGCCCCGACGGGATGGGTTGGCGCACGGTAATCGCTTCGCCGTCCAGCTCAAGGCCTTCAGGCAGCGCCTGGCGTGCAATCAGGACGTTGTCCAGCGGGTTGAGGCGGATGACCGCAGGGTCGGCGCAGCGGGCAATCAGTTCCATGGGACCTCTCAGGGTACGGCTGACTTCTTGTTATGGCGTCGCCCGTTTGCTGCCGGGCGAATCTGCCACCACTGTATGAAGCCTCACCGATAATTCCCAATGAGATGAACCGATCAGCCGATAACCGGGGGTTATCAATGCGTCAAATCGACCCTCGTTTAGAAATCGCTACTGCTGCCTTCCTCCATGCGCCGCTGCTGGGCAAACTCCAGCAGGATATCGATGAATTCCCGCGCAGAGCCGGTTGGCGGCTGATCCTTACGGGTGATCACGCCGTACTCCAGCGGCGATAGATGCAGCGGGCTCTGCAGTTCCTTGAACAGGCCGCTGCTCAGCTGCGCGGCAACCATCGAGCGCGGCAGCATGGCGATCATCGGTGCCGACTGCAGCAATTGCAGGAACATCGGCATTGAAATGGTCTCAACGCTATCGGCGGGTGTGGCAATGCCGGCCACCTTGAAGGCCTGCTCAAGCCGCCCGCGCAGCGGCGTACCCAGCGGGTACAGCACCCACGGCCAGTCCGCGAGCGCCTCGAGCGGCGTGCTGGCCAGCTGATTGAGCGGGTGACTGCTGTTGACCACCAAGGCAAACGGTTCAGGTTCCAACGGCTGAAAGTCGAACACCTGGCTGAAGCGCTCCTCGGTGAAACGGCCGATCATGATGTCGAGCTTGTTCTGCTCGAGCATCGTCAGCAGGTGGTCACTGGAATGCTCCACCACCTCGATCGACAGCAACGGGCTACGTGCTTTGATCGCAGCAATGGCCTGCGGCAGCACCCGCGGCGTCGAGGCAAAAATCCCGCCCACCCGGATAAACCCATGGCCGCCCTTGCGCAGGCGGTTGAGCTGGTCGACAAACTGCTGCGACTCGGCCAATGCGCCCTGGGCGTACTTGACCACGTATTCGCCAAGCTCGGTCGGCGGCATGCTGCGCGGCAGGCGCTCGAACAGAGCAAAGCCAAACTGCTCCTCGAGATCGCGCAGCATCTTGCTCAACGCCGGCTGGCTCAGGTTCATCAGGTTGGCGGTGGCGTGCATGTTGCGGGTACGGGCCAGGCTGTCGATCAGCACCAGGTGCTTGAAGCGCAGCCAGTTGCAAAAGCTGGAGTGGATGATGTCGGACGGCATCAGAAAACGGCCTCAGGCAGGTAGACAAACATGGCTATTGTGGGGCTCGCAGGTACTGCAGCAACGTTTCCAGTGCCACCGAGCGCGGCCGTGAACGCAGCGTCAGCAGGCCCAGGTTGGCCAGGCTGATCGGCAGCTCCACCGGCAGGATCGCGACCATCCCGTACTGGGCGTAATGCGCGGCGACATCGTTGGGCACCACGGCGATCATGTCGGACGCCTCCAGCATGGCGGTGGTCGCCAGAATCGACGCAGTCTCGACGATGTCCAGCGATTGCACCATCCCCCCGGCCTGCAGCGCACTTTCGACCCGCCGCCGCATCGGGCTGCCGATCGGGTGCAGGATCCACGTCAACGCGACCAGATCAGCCAGCTGCAATGTGCTCGCTGCCGCCATCGGGTGGCCAGCGCGGGCGATCACGCGCATCTGCTCACCGCCCTCGAACAACTCGATTTTGAGGTCCTGGCTGTCGCTCTGATCCGGCAAGCGCCCCACCACCAGATCGAAGTCACCACGCAGTAACGCCGGCAGCAAGGTATCGCTGGTACCCACTTCAAGCGAAATGCGCACCTTGGGGTGGTCGCGCTTGTAGGCCAGCACAGCCTTGGTCAGCAAGCCCGGCACCGGCCCCATTACGCTGCCGACCCGCACCAGCCCGGCGGCGCCACGCGCAAGCTCGGCGATCTGCGCTTGGGCGTGCTCGAACTCGTGCAGCGCACTTTGCGCGTAGCGAATCATCACCTCGCCGTACAGGGTTGGCTGCATGCCACGCGGCAGGCGCTCGAACAGGCGCACTTCAAGGCGCTCCTCGAGCTGTTGCAGCAGCAGGCTCGCAGCAGGCTGGGTGGTGTGCATGGCCGCAGCAGCGCGGCGCAGGTTGCCGAACTCGCCCAAGGCGTTGAGCAGGGTTATCTGACGGCTGGAGATCTTCAGCGGGCCAAGACTGCGCGGCGCCTGCGAGGTGTCTGCTGGGGTCTGAGGCATATCAATTCTGATATCCATAGTTAGGAATTGGCGATTATGCCTGTATCGCTCGGCAACCTACAGTCAGGTCTCCAGAGGTAACCCAGAACAAGAGACCGCCATGAGCATACGCATTACCCACCTGAGCGTTCGCGACATTCGCTTCCCGACTTCGCTGTCACTGGACGGCTCCGATGCCATGAATAGCGCGCCTGACTACTCGGCCGCCTACGTCGTGCTGCACACCGATGCCGGCGAGCTCGAAGGCCACGGCTTGACCTTCACCATTGGCCGCGGCAACGAGATCTGCGCCGCTGCCGTGCAGTCGTTGGCGCCGCTGATCGTCGGCCAGACCCTGGAAGAGATCACCGCAGACATGGGTGGTTTCTGGCACCGCTTCACCGTGGGTGACAGCCAACTGCGCTGGCTGGGGCCGGAAAAAGGTGTCATCCACCTGGCCACTGCCGCCATCGTCAACGCCGTGTGGGACTTGTGGGCCAAACATGAAGGCAAGCCAGTGTGGAAGCTGCTGGCCGACATGAGCCCCGAGCAACTGGTCGCGTGCCTGGACTTTAGCTACGTCACCGACGTGCTCACCCCGGAAGAAGCCATCGCCCTGCTCCGCCGCCAGGTGCCGGGCAAGGCCCAACGCGAGGCGCAGATGCTTCGCGAAGGTTACCCCGGCTACACCACCGCGCCCGGCTGGCTCGGCTACAGCGAAGAGAAGATGCGCCGCCTGGCACGTGAAGCGGTCGAGGACGGCTGGACCCATATCAAGCAGAAGATCGGCGCCGACCTGGAAGAAGACATTCGCCGCGCCAGCATCCTGCGTGACGAGATCGGCTGGGAGCGGACCTTGATGATGGACGCCAACCAGGTCTGGGGCGTCGAGGAGTCTGTCAGCAACATGCGCCGGCTGGCAGCCTTTGCCCCGCTGTGGATCGAAGAACCAACCAGCCCCGATGACATTCTTGGCCATGCCACGATCCGCCAGCGCATCGCGCCGATTGGTGTCGCCACCGGCGAGCATTGCCACAACCGGGTGATGTTCAAGCAGATGTTCCAGGCCGGCGCGCTGGACTTCTGTCAGCTCGATGCAGCACGCCTGGGCGGCCTCAACGAGGTGCTGATCGTGCTGCTGATGGCTGCCAAGTACGACGTGCCGGTGTGCCCGCACGGCGGCGGTGTCGGCCTGTGCGAGTATGTGCAGAACATCGCGCTGTTCGACTACATCGCCGTTTCCGCCTCGCTGCACAACCGGGTGCTGGAGTACGTCGACCATCTGCATGAACACTTCATCGACCCCGTGGTGATCCGCCGCGGCCGCTACATGCCGCCGCAGCGCCCGGGCTACAGCATTGAAATGCACGCCGAGACCCTGGAACGTTACCAATATCCCGACGGCGCAGTCTGGCTGGACATCCAGCGTGGTTGATTGACCTACCGCAGCGCGACGCACCACCGCGGCGCGCTGTTACTTATAGCTTTCGGGGAAAAAACAATGACAATCCTCACACAACCGACAGCGGCTGCCGCGCCTGCTGTTGCGGCTGATCAGCGCCTGAACAGCCTGCTTTTGCGCAAACTGATGCCACTGCTGGTCATCGTCTATGTAATGAGTTTTCTCGACCGTACCAACATCGCCTTGGCCAAGGCCAGCATGGGCGTTGACCTCGGCTTGTCGGCTGCTGCGTATGGGCTGGGCGCGGGTCTGTTCTTCCTGACCTACGCCTTGGCCGAGGTGCCGAGCAACCTGATCATGCAACGGGTTGGCGCGCGCTTCTGGATTACACGCATCATGATCACCTGGGGCCTGTTGTCTGCCGGCATGGCTTTCGTCGAGGGTGAGACTTCGTTCTACGTCATGCGCCTGCTGCTGGGCGTCGCCGAGGCGGGGCTGTTTCCCGGCGTCATGCTCTACCTGACCTACTGGTTCGACCGCGAGCAACGCGCCCGCGCCACGGGCTATTTCCTGCTCGGCGTGTGCCTGGCAAACATCCTCAGCGGGCCGCTGGGCGGTGCCTTGCTGGAAATGGACGGCGTGCTCGGCTGGCATGGTTGGCAGTGGTTGTTCGTGCTTGAAGGCTTGCCCGCCGTGGCGCTGGCGTATGTCGTCTGGAAAAAGCTGCCCGATGGGCCGAGTTCGGCGCCGTGGTTATCGGCCGCTGATGCGCAGGACATCGAGCGCCGGCTGGCGGCTGAACGTGCCGCTGCACCGCAGCAGAGCAAGCTGTCGCAGATGTTTCGCGACAAGCAGATCTGGCTGGCGATCGCCGTGTACTTTGTGCATCAGATCACTATCTACACCGTGATCTTCTTCCTGCCCGGGATCATCGGCACTTACGGCGCACTGTCGCCCTTGCAGATTGGCCTGCTCACGTCAGTGCCTTGGATCGCTGCTGCAATTGGCGCGGCAACCCTGCCACGCCTTGCCACTTCACCAAACCGTTGCCGCACGCTGCTGTTCTTCGGCCTGCTGACCATGGCCGCCGGGCTGCTGCTGGCTTCGGTAGCCAACTCGTTCATTGGCCTGATCGGGTTCTCGCTGACGGCATTGATGCTGTTCGTGGTGCAGTCGATCATCTTCGTCTTCCCCTCCAGTCGCTTGAGCGGCAATGCGCTGGCTGCCGGCCTGGCATTTGTCACGACCTGCGGTTTGCTCGGGGGCTTTGTCGGCCCATCGGTGATGGGCTTGATCGAGCAAGCAACCGGCAGCACCCGCAATGGCTTGTGGATCATTGCTTCGATGCTGGTTCTGGCTGCGCTGCTCAGCATGCGCCTGCGCCAGGGTCAGGAGCAGTAACCGCCATTGGTCGGGGAACCGCCCTTTGCAAACGACTGCTACCCGCCCACAGCGCTCATAACTACTGAGGGTGGTGCAACGGCATCACCCCTCACTCCTGTGCTTGGCCTGCCTGCTGGCAGGCCTTTTTTATTCAGCCGAGGGAATGATCATGCGCGAGCAAATGATAATGGGTGGCGGCAGCGTTGAAGACGATTGGCCAGAATTGGTCCCGGACCGCCCCGATGGGCAAGCAGACGACCCAGATGCTGACCCTAACTTGACTGACCCGGACGAGCGCCCTGGCGTCCCCGCCAGTGATCCTGAATCAGGCGCCTGACCTGGCCGTAGACTTCCAGCAGACAAAACAAAGCCGCTCCCAATCAGGAGCGGCTTTGCTCAGACAGCCCGACAGTAACTGCTGGCTACCGCTTGTTCAGGCAGTAGGCAGCATCGACTGGTTGGCACCGGCACTGGAGGCAGGTTTGCCACCCGATGGCCTCCAGCTCACTTCACTGATCCCGTATCGTTCGGCCATGGGCCTGCTGACCTTGCGAATCTTTTCACGACCAAACTTGGGAATAATGCCAATACCGGCGTCACAACTAGCCCAGTGCCAAGCCTCGGCGTTATCCATCCGATCCAGCCGGATGATGAAGCTGCGCGTTTTACCGTGCAGCTTGTAATCGACGATATAAAGCTCTGGGGTAGGCATCGCAGGGGGCCTCCTCTTCTCCATGGATGACAACTAGTGGAACCGGCGGGATCACGAAGATTCAAAATTTTGTCGAACAAAGCACATAAACGGTTTGCGGCGACCCCGCATGCGTTCAGGCACCGGCAGGGTCGAGCTGCAGCAGCAGGCCGAATCCACCCAGCAAGACCCAGAAAATCAGGAACAACCACGGCGTCCGGATCGAAAACATCAGCGATTTGCGGTAACCACGATGGGTTGACTCAGACTCGCTGAACAACGGCCAATCATCGTATGCAAAGCCCATGCTTGGCTCGTTGTGCAACAGGTGACTTTGCTTGAAATGCCAGTGGTCGATGATGCCGTACGAGGCGCGAATTCCAGGCCAGGCGTTGAGTGAGCTGATGATGCCCAGCAATGCCAAAAACGCAGGCACAACCAGAGTAAAAAGCCTGCCCCAGCTGGGATTGCCGTTGGCCATGCAGGACGCATAGGCAATTACCAGAAAAGACTGGGCCGACAGATAAGCATCTGTGCGGTTGGCAAGAATCGTGGTCTCGAACTGGATTTCTCGGCGGTAAAACTCCAACCGCTCGCGGGGGGTTTCGAATGTTACCCCCTGCGGCGGCGGAACAAGATCCTCGCTGGTGACCGATGTGATGATGCGATCCGTCATTACTACTCCTCTCAGCTGCTCGCAGCGGGTCCAAGCCGCCCATTGGTTACCGGGTCTGTGGCAACACCTGGGGTCAATACGACCTTGCGGCAGCGTTCTTGCTGTTCGTCGAACATCTCATAGCCGCGCACTGCATCTTCCAGGCTGAGGCGATGGGTGATGATTGCTTCGGGATTGAGCCGTCCTGCTTCGATATGTTCGAGCAGTTCAGGCAGGAAACGTTGTACGTGGGTTTGGCCCATCTTGAAGGTCAGGCCTTTGTCGAATGCATCACCGAACAAGAAGCCATGGATGAAGCCGGCATATACGCCGGGCACACTGACTACGCCACCACGGCGCACTGCTGCCATGCACTGGCGCAGCGCCTTGCCGTTGCTGCCTTCAAGCTTCAGCGCAGTCAGTACCGATTCAGCAGTACTGCCCTTGGCCTCAAAACCCACTGCATCAATGGCCGCGTCAACGCCGCGCATGCCTGCGGTCTGGCGAATAATGGTGTCAGCAGGATCGTCGTCATGATCAAAATCGATCGGAATCACGCCGTAGGCGCGCTTGGCGTAGTCAAGTCGATAGGCATGTTTGTCGACCATGAAAATCTGCTCGACCCCAAGCATGCGTGCGCACGCAGCACTCAGCAGTCCTACCGGACCTGCCCCATAAATAGCCAGGGAAGAACCCTGGCCAACTCCCGCATTGGTCACTGCCTGCCAGGCGGTGGGCAGAATGTCTGACAGGAACAGAACTTTGTCATCGCTCAGCGTGCCTGGGACCTTGAAGGGGCCGACATTGGCTTTCGGCACCCGTACATACTCGGCCTGGCCGCCGGGAATGCCGCCATACAGGTGGCTATAGCCAAACAAGGCTGCACCGGAGGGGATCAACTTCTTGTTGAGGATCGCCCCGCGTCCGGTATTGGTCGTCTCACAAGCGGCAAACAGGTCATTTTGGCAAAAGAAGCAGCTGCCGCAGGCAATCACGAACGGGATGACAACACGATCTCCACGCTGAACCGCGGTGACTTCGCTGCCAACGTCTTCAACAATCCCCATGAACTCATGGCCGAGAATATCGCCCTCTTCGAGCGCAGGTATCCTGCCGTGATACAGGTGCAGATCGGAGCCACAGATGGCAGTGGCGGTTACTCGCAGCAGAATGTCGTCCTTCTCTTGAATGCCAGGGTCAGCAACAGTATCAACCCGGACATCTCCAGCGCCGTGAAAGGTCAATGCGCGCATATTTGTCGCCTCCAAGTGCAGCTGCTTAGTAGTTACGAGCCGGCCCAAATGGGATCGGCTCCATCAACATTCGCTGCGACTGACCAGCGGCGCCAAATACCGCCCTGCAAGATTTCAGGCGTGAACGCTCCATTGAACCGAGTCGATACTGATCGGCAGCTCATCGATAGTGTGGATCAGGCCGCCCGCTATTGCCTCCTCAGCACTCAAGATGCGTGGTTTGGCCAGCAAATAGTGCTCTATATCCAAGGGTTGCTCAGCGCCAGCCGTGCGCTCCGCAACTATTTGCGCGTAGAACTGCAAGTCGTAATCGAGGCTCATGGCGTACTCGGACATACGTGCGTGGTCGACTGAGCCGTGCAGCGTCCAGTGGAATGGGTGAAACAGAAACTTGCTCATGCGGCAGGCCGTGCGCTGTTCACCCGCCAGAAACAGAATATTGCCCATCGATTCGACCGTGCCGAGGTTGTGCGTATGCACCAGTACCGGCAACGAGCGCAGAAAGTTGTACAGCGTGAAACCGTAACTGCAGTCACCGCCCATGGTGGCGATGTTCAACTGAAGGGTTTGCGCGCCTTGGTTGAGGGCTCGCGAACAGGTATTGATCAGGTTACCGCAGGTCGAAGATGTGATCGGGCCGGTGAAGTGAATGATGTGACGGGCCATGCGTGCCTCCGGAGGTGGCGGGCATTGGATGCCGGTGCATATATCAAGGTGGAATCGTCAAGCGCGGCAAAGTTCAAAATTGCTGGTGGCGCTGCGTACCAAGGCGCCCACTGGTCAACCCACGCTGAACCCTGACGCTCACGCAGAGGTCGCAGTAAAAGACCGATTCTGCACAAGGACTCCACCGTGAGCGACATTCGCATCGGCATATCCGGATGGCGTTATAGCCCCTGGCGCAAGGACTTCTACCCGGAAGGCCTGCGCCAGAAGGATGAACTCGCGTTTGCGTCACGAGCAGTCAACAGCATTGAAATCAACGGCTCTTTCTACGCGCTGCAAACCCCAGCACGATATGCACAATGGCGCGATGAAACACCAGACGACTTCATCTTCTCGGTCAAGGCCCCGCGCTATATCACCCATACCCGCCGGCTCAAGGATATCGAAGAGCCGCTGGCGAATTTCTTCGCCTCCGGTCCACTGATGCTGGGTGCCAAGCTTGGTCCGATGCTGTGGCAGTTCCCGGCCACGATGAAGTTCGATGAAGAACGCTTCAAAGCTTTCTTCGAGCAGCTCCCGCGCGATCGCCGGGCCGCCTGCCGCTGTGCCGAGCAGTGCGCCGAACGCCTGCGCGGCAATGGCGCGACCGCCATCAGCGGTAATGTCCCTTTGCGTTACGCCATCGAGATCCGTCACGAGAGTTTCCTCTGCGCCGCCTTCATCAAACTGCTGCGCAAACACAACATTGCCTTGGTTGTCGCCGACAGCGCCGGCAAATGGCCCTATGTCGAAGACGTGACCGCAGATTTTGTCTATATGCGCCTGCATGGCGATGTCGAGCTGTACAGCAGCGGCTATACCGCAAGCGCCCTGCGCCGTTGGCGCCAGCGCATCGAAGCCTGGAGCCAAGGTGGCCAGGCGCAAGACGCTCGTCTGGTGGTGCCCGGCGCACCGCGCAAGCGCGCCCAGCGCGACGTCTACTGCTACTTCGACAACGACCAGAAAGTCCATGCCCCTTATGACGCACGGCGTCTGTTATCCAAGCTCAAGCTCGATGGCGAACTGGTCACCGAGCCGGGCGTCGAACCGCAGGTGGATCTATGAACCAACCGCTACACGAAGCGCGCTGCAGCGTCGGCAGCGTTACTGCCGTGCATGGCCTTAACGTGCTGACGATCAACGTGCACAAAGGTTTTACCTTCTTCAATCGGCGCTTCATCTTGCCCGAGCTGCGCGAAGCGGTACGCAGTACCGGCGCCGATCTGGTGTTTCTGCAAGAAGTACATGGTACTCATCTGCAACATGCCGAGCGCCATCCGACCTGGCCAACCACGCCACAATACGAGTTTCTTGCCGACAGCATGTGGTCGCAGTTCGCCTACGGGCGCAATGCGGTGTATCCCCATGGCGACCACGGCAACGCGTTGCTGTCCAAATTCCCCATCGTCGAGCACCGAAATCTGGACGTCTCGATTGACGGTAATGAAGAGCGCGGCCTGCTCCACTGCCGCCTGCAGGTGCCTGGCCATGATCAGGTGCATGCGGTGTGTGTTCATCTGGGCCTGCGTGAGGCTCACCGCCAACGCCAGGTGCAGCTGTTGCTGGAATTGCTCGACAGCTTGCCGGCCAAAGCGCCGGTGATCGTCGCCGGCGACTTCAACGACTGGCGCCTCAAGGCCGACAGCGTGCTCAGCGAGCACCTGGTCGAGGCCTTTGGCGACCGCTTCGGCATGCCTGCGCGCAGCTTCCCGGCACGCCTGCCGCTGCTGCGGCTGGACCGCATCTACCTACGCAATGCCCTGCCGCGCTCGGCGCAGGTGCTATCCAAATACCCATGGTCGCATCTGTCCGACCATGCCCCCCTGGCCGCGGAGATCAGCCTATGACGTTATCCTGGACTGAAGGCAACACTGTGCAGTTGCTGATCAATGGCGAGGAGTTTTACCCCCGTGTCTTCGAGGCAATGGGCCAAGCGCAGGAGGAGATCCTGCTCGAGACGTTCATCATCTTCGATGACAAGGTTGGCCAGCAGCTGCAGCGGGTGCTGATCGAAGCTGCCCAGCGCGGCGTGCGTGTCGAGCTGGTGGCTGACGGCTACGGCACCGGCGAGCTGCCTGATGCGTTCATCGCAGCGATGACCGAAGCGGGTGTGCGCTTCCACGCCTTCGATCCGCAGCCGAAAGTGGCTGGCATGCGCACCAACCTGTTCCATCGCCTACACCGCAAGATCGTGGTGATCGACGCTGAGCGGGCGTTCATTGGCGGGATCAATTACAGCGCCGATCACCTGGGCGACTTCGGGCCGATGGCCAAGCAGGATTACGCGGTGGAAGTCACCGGTCCCGTGGTCGCCCAGGTGCACGCCTCGAGTATCAGGCTGATGAAGCCGGTGCTGGCCGAACCCAAGCGGGTCAAGCCGGTGACCGAGCCGGCGGGGTCGGTGCGCGCGGTGCTGGTCGAGCGTGACAACCGCAAGCACCGCAACGATATCGAAGAGCAGTATCTGCAGGCCATACGCGGTGCGCGCAAGCGCATCCTCATCGCCAATGCGTATTTCTTCCCCGGCTACCGGCTGTTGCGCGAGCTACGCAATGCGTCTCGCCGTGGCATCGAGGTAACGCTCATTCTGCAAGGGCAACCAGACATGCGTTGGGTGCGCGCGCTGTCGCGGTTGCTCTACAACTACCTGCTGCGCGACAACGTGCGGATTCACGAATACTGCCAGCGCCCATTGCACGGCAAGGTTGCCCTGGTCGATGACGAATGGTCGACAGTCGGCTCGAGCAACCTCGACCCGCTGAGCCTTGCGTTCAATCTGGAAGCCAACCTGCTGATCAAGGATCGTGCGTTTAACCAGCAACTGTACGAGCACCTCAGCCAACTGGCCGGCAATCACTGCAAGGCCGTCACCCTTGAGCGGATGATTCGTGGCTACTGGTGGCGAGCGCCATTGATTTTTGCCGGCTTCCACCTGACCCGAGACTTTCCGCGGATTGCCGGGGTGCTGCCAGCCCATCGGCAACGCCTGAAATCGCTGCAACCTGAAGTCAGTACCCAAGGTGAACTGCGTGAGGGCAATACCTGATGGAACGGAAAACCTGGCTCACTTGGGGCAAGCGCCTGTTCACCCTGCTGTTCATGCTGATGATCCCGGTATTGCTGTACTACCTGGCGCGCAACCTCGACTGGAATGAAGTCCGTCAGTCGCTGCTGGCCTACAAGCCTGGCACGTTGATCGTCGGTTTGGGCCTGGCCCTGTGCAGTTATCTGGTGTTCGCCAGCTACGATCTGCTCGGGCGCGCCTACACCGGCCACAAGCTGCCTGCTCGGCAGGTGCTGCCGGTGGCCTTCGTCTGCTATGCGTTCAACCTCAACTTCACCACCTGGGTCGGCGGCGTCGCCCTGCGCTATCGCCTGTACGGGCGTCTGGGCCTGGATAACGCCACCATCACGCGCATCCTCACCTTGGGTTTGCTGACCAACTGGATGGGCTACATGCTGCTGGCCGGCAGCGTGTTTGCCATGCGCCTGGTCAAGCTGCCTGAGAGCTGGTCGGTGGGTGCCACCGGGCTGCAGCTCATCGGTGTGCTGATGATCGCCGTATCGGTCGGCTACGTGCTGGCCTGCGGTTACGCCAAACGCCGCACCTGGCATATCCGCAAGCACGAGATCACCCTGCCCTCGCTGCGCCTGGCGCTGTGTCAAGTTGCCTTGGGCGCCAGCAACTGGGCGCTGATGGCGGTGCTGATCTACTGGCTGCTGCCGGGTGATCTGTTCTACCCGTCCATTCTCGGTGTATTGCTGATCAGCTGTGTGGCGGGCGTGGTGGCGCACATCCCGGCCGGGCTCGGAGTGCTGGAAACGGTGTTCCTGGCCCTGCTGCAAGGCCAGCTCAGCCAGGGCAGCCTGGTCGCCGGACTACTCGGCTATCGCACCCTGTACTACCTGATACCGCTGGTGCTGGCGGTGATCGCTTATCTGATTCTGGAGAAACGCGCCAAGGCCCTGCGCCAGCAGGACAAAGCGCAATTGCACAAAACCTGAGCGTCAACAAAAGCGGCCGACCGTAAAGGCCAAGGCCCGGGAGACAAACCATGTGTATCCGTGCCTTGCTTTTACTCGGTGCATGCCTGGCCAGCAGTCACGTGCTGGCTGAGGCCTGCGACGTCGTGACCCGCTCTTCCAGCGAGGCAGTCAAGCCTGTCGAAGGCCACACCTGCTACAGCTACAGCAACATGCCCGCCGAGGCCATCGACTGGTCGTGCAGCAACGAGAGCAAGGAGATGCTCAGCACCGACAAGCGCAAAGTCGCCAAATGCGCCGAAGGCAGTGTCGGTAGCTGTATTGCCCAGTTGACCCAGGAAACCCTGGCCAATCCCAAGTCGATGGGCCGCGATGAACCCGCCACGCGGCCAGCGATCGGCAAGGAGGCCCGGGTGATCACTTACTACTACGACACGCCAAGCCTGGGCCAGGCGCGCACGGATTGCGAACGCAGCAACGGCATCTGGCAGACCCACTAGAGGCTGCCGGACACAGGTCGGCCCCGGCCTGGCTCGAAGCTGCTCAACCTGCAGCAGCCTCGAGCCACACCGGGGCCGATTTCAGGACGGCTCAGGGCGAGATGGGATCGCTGGCCGGGAAAGTCTCATCAAGGGCGTTGTCGACATTGCTCTCATTCGGTTGCGCAGTCTCGCCGCATTTGCAGTCGCCCATGCGACAAGGCTCGCCATTGCGGTGACCGCTGGCGCAGGCTTCGCAGCAGTAGCCCTTGCCGTCTTGCAGGAGGGTATTGGCGTTGATCGTGCAAGCGCAGTCAAGGCATGCACAGCGTAGTTCGGTCATGATTCGCGGCTCCGGTTGGATGCTTCATCGTCTACAGGTGAGACCTCATCGGTCCATGGCTCGCCATCCAGCGGCGCTGAGCGCGCCAGCTCTGCTTCGTCGAGGCCAAAGCCGCCGCCGATTTCCTCGGCGTCTACTTCACGCAAGACTTGGTCGGCCGGGTCTCCACCATCACCTGGCTCGTGCGGGTCGCGAGCGCCGGTCTGATCGAACAAGGTGTCTGGGCTCAGGTCGTCCAAGGTCACGTTGTCTTCGTGCAGGCTCTCGGTCAGAGCCTCGCCACCGGTCATGCCGCTTTCGGCCACACGCTCTGGCGGGAAGTCATGTTCGACTTCAGCCAGTGAGCGCTCGTCGCCGGCCCTGCCCTGGCGCTCATCGTCGCGGTCGCTGAAGTCCAGCTCGTGCACACTGCCCATCCGATCCTGAATATCGTCGATCTCGGCAGGCGTGCGGGTTTTCGGGTCGTTAGGCTGAGCCATGTGCGCTCTCCATCAGGTGGGTTCATAAAGTCGACCATCCCGGTTCGCAGATGACTCAAATTTGTTTATCAGGTGCAGACCAAATCCTCGCAGCCGTTGATATCCCCCCGCCCGTCACAGATGGAACTCCCTGCGCCGCCCTCGCCTCCCAACTTCAGAGAGCCTGGGATTTGAACAGGAGCCCGAGATGAGCGAACCCCTGCAGGAATATCAACGCAAACGTGATTTCAACGCCACCCCCGAACCCGCCGGAAAGTCACGGCGCAGCAAAAAGCCACAGGCATTGCAGTACTGCATCCAGAAACACGATGCCAGCCACCTGCACTACGATTTCCGCCTGGAACTGGACGGCACCCTGAAGAGTTGGGCAATTCCCAAAGGCCCTTCACTGGACCCAAAAGTGCGCCGGCTCGCTGTGCATGTCGAAGACCATCCGCTGGATTACGCCGAGTTCGAAGGCAATATCCCCGACGGCCACTATGGCGCCGGCGACGTGATTGTCTGGGACCGTGGTGTGTGGGAGCCCGAAGGTGACGCGCACGCTGCCTACGCCAAGGGCAAGCTGCGCTTCCGCCTGCAGGGCGAAAAACTCTCAGGCGTGTGGAATCTGTTTCGTACTCGTCTGGTAGGCAAGAAAGAACAATGGATGCTGGTCAAATCGCATGACGGCGATGCCCGTAGTGAAGACGAATACAGCATCGTCGAGGCTCTGCCTGACAGCGTGATCAGTGACCGCACACTGGTGCCGCGCAAAGCAGCAAAGTCTCCCGCCAAAACGGCCAGGAAAGCACCGCCTGCTGCCAAGCGCAGCGCCAGCAAAACCAAAGCCGAGCTACCTGAAAAACTGCAGCCTCAGCTGGCCACTCTTGTCGATGCCGCGCCTGCCGGCGACTGGCGCTACGAGGTCAAGTTCGACGGCTACCGCATCCTCGCCCGGATCGACGGCGATGATGTCCGCCTGTTTACTCGCAATGGCCACGACTGGAGCGCGAAGATGCCCCACCAGGTCGAGGCGCTGCGCGCGCTCAAGCTGAAGCAAGCCTGGCTCGATGGTGAAATGGTGGTGGCCAACGAACAGGGCGCTGCAGACTTTCAGGCATTGCAGAATGCCTTCGATACGCAGAACGACGAGCAGATTACCTATTACCTGTTCGACCTGCTGTTCCTAGGTGGCGAAGACCTGCGTCAGGTGCCGCTGCAAGATCGCCGTGAGGCGTTGCGCCAGCTGCTTGAGCACAATGAGCGGGACTGTCTCAAGTACTCAGCCGACTTCGACGAGCCGGTCGAATCGCTGCTGCAGAGTGCCTGCAAGCTGGAACTTGAAGGGCTGATCGGCAAGCGAGCCGACAGCGTCTACTCAGGCCGACGCAGCAATGACTGGATCAAGCTCAAGTGCCAGCTGCGCCAGGAGTTCGTGATCGTCGGCTATACCGATCCCAAAGGCAGCCGCAGCGGGTTTGGCGCCTTGCTGCTGGCCCTCCACGACAAGCCCAGCGGTGAGCTGCGCTATGCCGGCAAGGTGGGCACCGGCTTTACTGCAACGACGTTGGCCAGCATCCATGCACGCCTGAAACCTCTCGAAGTCGCCAAGCCGGCGCTCGCCAAACCTCCAACGGGCGCAGATGCGCGTGGCGTGCATTGGCTCAAACCGAAACTGCTGGCCGAAATCGCCTACGCACAGATCACCCGCGACGGCAGTGTGCGCCATGCGGTTTTCCACGGTCTGCGTGACGACAAACCGGCCAAGGCCATCGACCTGGAGCATGCAATGCCAAAAGCCGCCGTTGCTAAGAAATCCCCTAACAAATCCAGCGATGAAGAAAACCTCGGTGAACTGCGCCTGACTCACCCCGACCGGGTGATCGACGCCGGCAGCGGCGCCACCAAGCGGCAAGTCGCCGAGTACTACGCCGCCGTCGCCGACTGGCTCATGCCGCAACTCAAGGACCGCCCAGTGGCACTGGTACGCGCACCGGATGGGCTGGAAGGCGAACTGTTCTTCCAGAAAAACGCCGGCCAGCTGCACCTACCCGGCGTGCTCGGCTACGACAAGGCCGAGGCTGGCCAGGCGGCCATGGTCATCAACAGGCCTGAGACCTTGCTTGGCGCGGTACAGATGAACACGCTCGAGCTGCACACCTGGAACGCCACCGACAAGGATTTCGACAAGCCAGACCGCTTCGTGCTCGACCTCGATCCTGATCCTGCGCTGCCTTGGAAAGCCATGTTGGAAGCCACCCAGCTGACCTTGACCCTGCTTGATGAGCTGGGTCTCAAAGTATTTCTCAAGACCAGCGGCGGCAAGGGCATCCACGTGGTGGTGCCGCTGACCCGCCGCGCCGGATGGGACGAGGTCAAAGACTTCAGCCATGCCCTGGTCAACTACCTGGCCAAGCTGTTCCCCGAGCGCCTGAGCGCCGTGTCCGGGCCAAAGAACCGCGTCGGGCGGATCTTTATCGACTACCTGCGCAATGGCAAAGGCGCCACCACTGCCTGCGCCTACAGCCTGCGCGCACGCGAAGGCCTGCCGGTGTCGGTACCGATCTGGCGTGAGGAGCTGACCGAGCTCAAAGGTGCCAACCAATGGACGATCAATAACCTGCACGAGCGTTTGGCTGAGGTTGAAGATCCATGGGCCGATATGGCCAAGACGCGCCAGTCAATTACCGCTGGCATGCGCAAAAAGATGGGGCTCAAGTGATGGTGGACTGGATCGACCTTCTGCAGTGGCCGGCCATGCTGCTTACCGTAATTGCCGCCTGGTGCATCGGTTCACGCCGACCCCATCGGCGGCGGATGGGTTTCTGCTGCTTTATCAGCAGTAATCTGTTGTGGGTGATCTGGGGCTGGTCGATCGAGGCCTGGGCGTTGATTGCACTGCAGTTCTGCCTGGGCGCGATGAACCTGCGCGGCTGGAAGAAAAACCTGCAGGCCGAAATGAGTCACTGACCGTACCCCTCGCCCATGCCCCTCAGGAGGCTTTGCGTGTGCGCTTGGCGGGTTTCTTTTCCGTAGTTTTGGCAGGCTCGGGCGCTTTCTTCTTGGCTGCACCGGGCTTGCCTCCGAGGCTGCGTTTGAGCAATTCGGTAAGGTCGATGATATCTGCGCTTTTCTCGCCCTTGCCGCCCTCGGCCTTCTCCACCACGGCGATCTTGCCCTTGCTCGCCTTCTCTTCGACCAGATCCATGATCGTCTGCCGGAACGCATCATGATATTGGTCCGGCGTCCACGGCCCGCTCATGTCTTCGACCAGGCGCTTGGCCATGTCCAGTTCACGCTTGTCGACCTTGATATCGGTTACGCTCTTGTCCAGCTCCAGCGTATCGAGGCCGCGCACTTCCTCTGGCCAGCGCAGGGTAATCATCACCAGTGCATCATCCAGCGGGCGCAACAGCGCCAGGTGCTGGCGGGTATGCAAGACCACCGTGGCCAACGCCACCTTGCCGGTGCTTTCCAGGGTTTCACGCAGCAGCGCATAAACCTTGCCACCGCGCTTGTCCGGGCTCAGGTAGTACGGCGTATCAAAGTGCTGCAGGGGAATATCGCCGGCCTCGACAAACGAGAAGATATCGATCGTTTGGGTGGCCTCAGGGCGCGCCTTGCGGATCTCGTCTTCACTGATCACTACATATTGGCCTTTCTGGTACTCCACGCCTTTGACGATGTTGTCCTTGTCGATTTCCTTGCCGGTGACCTTGTTGATGCGCTTGTAGCCCACCGGCTCCATGCTGCGTTTGTCAAGCCAATCGAAATCGACCCGCTCGGTACGCACGGCGGTATTGAGTGAAACGGGGATGTGCACGAGGCCAAAACTGATCGCGCCTTTCCAGATTGCCCGGGCCATGGTCAGCTCCTGAAATTGCTAGGGTTGCCCAGGCTGGAATGAGCGCAGCGCACCGCAGCGCTCGCAACATTGACACTCCAGCCCGGCTTGTCGGTGATTGATCAGGGTCCGCCATTGGCAGCCCCGCAGCAGGCAGTAAAACTTCATCAGCCACCTCCACGGCCTGAACCACTTCAGGCCCTTAATATGAATGACTGCATGGCGAGATGAAGGTTTGATCGAGATGCCGCACGGCCTGGCCCAAGCGCTCTGAACCAATCATCAGGACCAAGCGTCAATCGCAAAAGACACTCAAGGTGCCCCGTCATGCCGCAAGCTCAAGTCCAGGCTGTACTCGATTATCTGAAGCAGCAACACCTGCTGCTGACCACTGCCGAGTCGTGCACCGCAGGGCGCATGGTTGCACTACTGGCCGAAAGCCCAGGCACCGGCGAGGTGCTCGAGAGCGGCTATGTGGTGTATTCGCCTGAAGCGAAAAAACGCCTGCTGGGGGTGAGCGATATCACCATCGAGCGCTATGGATTGACCAGTGAGGCGGTAGCTTGGGAAATGGCGATGGGCGCCCTGCGCGACAGCACCGCTACCGTTGCAATCGCCACCACCGGAGTTGCCGGGCCAGAGAGTGCCGACGGTATAGCGCCGGGAACATTGTGTTTTGCCTGGGCCTTCGCCGGCGAGCCGCTGGCGGTTTTCACCCGAACCCAGCGCTTTTTCGGAATTCGCACCGAGGTACTGCAACAGGGTGCGCTGTATGGATTGACACGCTTGAGCCATTACCACCAACGCTGGTTGCGCGGCGAACGGGCTTGATCCAGATCGGCTCAGGGCTGAGTAAGGTTAAGGTTGCTGACCGGCCAGGCGCCTTGACCTTCTGCAACGACCATTTCAACCACCTCGCGCAGCCCCTGGCGTTTATCTCGCCCGGCCAATCTCGCATGTTCGAGGCATTCCAGCTGCCGATCAGCACTGGTGCCTTCAGTCAAAATCCGCTGCGCCTGCATGAATGCCCGTTCAGCATCGACCGAGTCAGGCGGGTGCTGCCCGCGTAGCTGCGCCAGCCAAACCAAGGCGGATACCGGCTGTTGCTGTTCAAGCCCGATGAACTGCCCATGGCGACCATAACGCATGGCCCGCCAGTAGTTCTCTTGGGCAATCCAGTGAGTTTCGCGACTGGCCGGCGCCGGAGCGTAATGAGGCATGACGCAACACTCCACCAGATGGCGAAACAAACCCGCAATGCACAGCGCATCTTCCAGCCGCGGGCAACCATCACTGATACGCAGTTCCACGGTGGCAAAGCGCTGGGATGGCCGCAGCGCCCACCAGAATGCGCCATCGATAGCCAGCGAGCCGGTCCGCTGCAGCAAGCCGCGATAGCGTTGATACGCAGTCCAGTCTGCCAGCGGCTCTGGCAGCCCCATATGTGGCCACTCGCCGCAAATCGCCCGGCGGTAGCTTATGTAGCCGGTGTTCTCCCCGCTCCACAGCGGTGAAGAACTGCTCAGCAGCAGGAACATCGGCAACCAGTACACCACTTGGTTGATCAGCTGGATGCGATCGCAGCCAGGTGGCACGCCGACATGCACATGCAGCCCCGAGAGCAGGCTACGCCGCGCCACGTGCTGGTAATCATCGAATAATTGCCAGTATCGCGGGGTGGTCCTCGGACGCTGGCGTTGCCACTGCGCGCTGGGATGAGTGCCGGCACAATAGAGGGCAGCGCCCTCCTCGGCCAACGCCTCGTTCAGGCGTTGGCGGCTATCATCGAAAAACTGCTGGGCCTGGCGCACGTGATCGAATATCGGCGAGGCGACTTCGATCTGGCAGCGGAACATTTCTTCGGCAAAATACTGCCCCATGACTTCGCGGCAGAGATTACCCACCACTGGCGAAGGTGCAGCCAGCACCTTGCCGGTGACTGCTTCTACCAGCAGGTATTCTTCTTCGATGCCGAAGGTACAAGGCTTGAACATACGTTCATCCGATTCGGGTAACGCTTAACGCAACTGCTGCAATCCGCTCGACCTGCTCATAACCTGGCTCATTCAACTGTTCGCCGAACACGTCCGGATCAAGCTCGCGGTAGACCCAACTCCAGCGTGGCCCGGCCAAAAGCGCGCGTGCCACTTCAAGCAATGGGTCACGGCCCTCGATCATGGCCACTCCGGTATACAGCAGCAGCGTGCCCCCGGGGCTGAGGCGCTCACAGCCTTGTTCGATGATCTGTAATGACAGCTGCGCACCGAGTGAGCCGCCGCCGTGGCGATACTGGCGCTGCTGGGTGTCGAGCATGTAAGGGGGATTGGCGACGATCAGGTCGAACGTGCCAGTGACACCGTCGAGAATATTGCTGCGCTGGACTGAAACATTGGTCAAACCTGCCAAGGCGGCATTAACCGTGGTGTAACGCAGCGCCAGCGGGTTGATGTCCACCGCACTGACCTGAGCATGCTGGGCCGCCCTGGCGATCAGTAGCGCGCCAACTCCGCTGCCGCAGCCGATGTCTACAGCATGCTGCACGGGCGTTGCACAGCGCTGCAGATGCTCGTGGATGACCTGGGCAAATCGGTAACTGTCCGGGCCGAAGAATACTGCATCGCTGGCCTCGGTCGGATAGGCGGAATGCACCAGGAGCAGATCTTCCAGAGTCGACCAGCGCACCTTGCTGCGCAGCGACTCGCCGTGCTCGTCCAATACCTGAGCCTCGGCCAGCTGCTGCAGTTGGTCCGCCGACAAAAGCCCCGCAGCAAATGGCCTGCTCCAGCCAAAAATGTCGCGCAGTGTGCAAGCGCGCTGGGCCTCAGGTCGCGCATTGTTACGCGCATGAGTCGCTGGGCTGACGCAAGTAAACCGATAGCCGTCAGCACGCAGGTGCTTGCCTAATTGCAACAAGGCCTCGTCAGCCTGAGTCTGTTCTTCGCTGGCTGCAATCAATGAGCGTTCTCCTGGGTAAGACCGGTAGCGCGAATGTACGCGCGGGTAGCTTCCAACCCCGCCGGCAAGGCATGCCGGTTACCTGCCATACGGGCGATGAGCGTTTCCAACGGTGCGGTCGAAGGCTTCTGCATACTGCTTGGTGCGTCGAGCTGCAGCCCAGTCTCCCAGCTTCCGGGGGCAACGCGGCGGATCCTCGGGCCTTGCCAGTCCGCGCTGATCCAGTCGTACCACAGCTGCTTTTCATAGGCACTGAACACGCCGAACATAGGTGCAGTGGGGCCCTCCATGACGCGCCAGAAGCGGCTCTCGGCCGGGTCCTGTCCGCGCACAACCCATTTTTGCGCTTGCAGCGCATCGAGGAAGCCGGCCATGCCGTCTGGTTCAGCCAGCCATTGATTGATGGTGCGGCCCTGCAGGCGGCAATGGTCGGAATGCATGAACTGGCCGAACAGGCGCTTGCGTTCCAGCGAGCTGATCAGTTCCTGTTCAAGATCGAAGCTGGCGATAAGCGCGGTGGCAGATTCACCGAGCTCGTTCAGCCGATAACCCTGACGAACCCGTTGGTAGTAGGCTCCGGCGTCGCTTTCCGGCAGCAATTGCAGCAGTGCCTGAATCGATTTGTGCGCGTGGCCGGTTGCAGCATTGTCGATGGTGACGTGCAGCTGGAAGTAGTGGCCGTCGATGCCCAGTTCTGCCAGTTCATAGGTGGTGATCAACAGATGCAGCGGTGGTTGCTCATAGCCCAAGTTGTAGCCAATAGCCTCGGCCTCGAAGGCATCGCCGTGCGCGCCCAGGGCCAGTTGAACGGTACCTTGCAGATAACGCTCATCGACAAGTGGCAGCAACTCCAGGCAGCCAAGGCGGCTGAGCAGGCGCTGATAGATCAGGACGTGGTTGCAACGCGGATCACCATCACCCAACTCTTCTAAAAAGGTACGGATAAGGCCGTGATAGCGTGGATCCTGCCAGTGCTGCAAAAAGCCATGCAGCCAGGCACCATCGACCGCTTTGGTCGGAGCCACTTGCTGGATGTACCACAGTGCCTGGGCGCGGTTGGCAAAATAACGGCGTGGCCCGCCTTCGCGGCGCTGAGTCAGGTAAGTCGCGAACTCCGCAGCCACCTGAGCACTGTGGCGCACCGCCCAGTCGCTGAGCTGAGCAGGCGAAGCTGGGAGATCATCCGCCAGTTGCTCGGCGCGCTTGAGCTGTCGGGCAAGCCATTGCGCACTGTCGACGCTGTGGCCGTGCAGGAGTGCCCGGTAGCGCTGTTCGAAGCTGTCTTCCGTGGTCAAGGCCGGAACCATGGGGGCGGCCTTGCGGGTCATCACCGTCATGACTCATTCCTCGTGCACTTATTGGTTTTTGTTGTCCTGCGGCATGGGCTCTGGCCCAGGCGCGGGTTGTGGAGCGGGTGTCTGGTGCTGCTGCATCTGCAGTGAGGGCTTGCTTTCATCGGCATCTTTGGCTGGGTGGCTGTCGTCGCGGTCGAAACAGCCGGTCAGTACCGCCAGGCTGCCGAGCAGGCAAACGGTAGGTGCTATAGACCGTGGGCGCATGATCTGTCTCCTTCAGCAACGCAGCGCCGGCGGGACCGGCGCTGCGTCATTTCACTTACGAACGTCCGCCCTTGCGGCCGGAATCACTGGACTCACCACCACCTGACTTCTGTCCGCCCTTACGGCCGGCTTCAGAAGCCTTTTCGCGATCATTAGCGAAGTTGCCCGGATTTTTCGTTCCACCCTGGCTGCCGGTCTTGTTGGTGTCTTTCTTGTCCATGGTGCGTAACCTCTCGTAGCTACTAGGATGCACGGTGATGAGCCGCACATAGCTGGGAGTGCCGCGATAACAGCGGATTCGCTTTATTTCCGAAAGGTTCGGACCAATGGCATTAAAAGCCCGATGAGGCGTTATTTAGTGCGCAACGCTTAGGCAGGTTGCTCGAGCTGGCGTTGCCGACGCCCTAGCCAGCCGCCGACCCCGGCCCAGCTCAAGGCAAGAGCTGCGCCGATCAGCATCGCCAGCTGCGGATGCTCGCCGAGGAGGTCCAGGCCGCGTTTGAGCCAACCACTCAAGGCGTCGCCACCGCGATAGACCACCGTGTCGATAAAGCTCTTGGCCTTGTACTTGGCTTCGGCCGGTAGCACCGTAAAAAGCATCTCGCGACCGGGCCGCACCAGTGCGTACTCGCCAGCACGGCGTACCACCATCACCCCTACAAACACGGCAAAGGTCGGCGCCAGGGCCAGCCAGACAAAGCCCAGGGCCATCAGCAGCGGTACGCCAACCAGCAGCACGCCGACACCCAACCGCCGGGCGAGCCTGCCAGTGATAAACAGCTGGGTGAGAATCGCCAGCGCCTGCACCACGCTGTCGATCAGACCGAACACCTGCGTCTGCTGAGTCCGATCAGTGAAGGTTTCACTAACAATGCGGGCCTGTTCGAAGTACAAAAAGGTGCTGACACTGGCAAGCAGCACCACGAACAGGGCAATGCCCAGCAGATAAGGCGAACGCAAGACTGCCGTCGCCCCGGCAAACGGATTGCCACCCAGCGGCTTGTTCGGCGGCAGTTCAGCAGTCAGCTCCAGAGGATGCTGCGAACGCCAGTGTTGCAGGTAAGCGCTCGCGGCGATGCTGCCAAGCAGCAGCAGGCTGGCCAATAACAGCAATCCGCTGTGGCCCAAGGGTGCGACCAGCAAGGTTCCCAGCACTGGCCCAGCCAAACCCCCTGCGCTGGCTCCGGCAGCAAGCAAACCGAACAGGCGCTTGCCCTGCTCTGTGGAAAACAGGTCCGCCAGCACGCTCCAGGCCAAAGAAATCGCCAGCAGATTGAACACAGACAACCAGATGTAGAACGCACGGGCCGTCCACAGCGCCTGTTGGTCAACGGCAAACAGCCCCGCAAACAACACCAGGTTGCTGACAAAGAAGCCGTAGGTCCACGGCAGAATGCGCTTGCGTTTGACTCGCGATGCCAGCCAGCCGAACAGCGGCAGGCAGACCAGCGTGGCGATGAAGGTGCCGGTGAACAGCCACTGCAGATTGTCGATGCCGCCGGCGATGCCCATGGTTTCGCGCACCGGGCGCAGCATGAAATAGCCGGTAAACAGCAGAAAGAACATCACCAGGCCGGCGGCCACTGCCGGCCCTTCGCCAGGTTGCAGGTTCAGGCTGTTGCCCAGCCGCTCACGCCAACGGCTCATGAGCCTAGCCAAACAGTTTGATCAACGCGCGCTGGTGCGCCTCGCTCAGCAACTGACCATGGCCGGCTTTGAGCTGGTCGATCTGGCGATCGGGGCGGCCGGTGGCGGGGATCACCGCCGTCACGGCCGGGTGGCTGATGGCGAACTTCAGAAACAGCTGCGCCCAACTGCTTGCGCCTACCTGTGCCGCCCAGTCTGGCAAGGCCATGTCCTTGACCCGGGCAAACAGGCGGCCATCGTCAAAGGCACGATTGATCAGCACCGCAACGCCCTTGTCCTGGCACAACGGCAACAATGCGCGAGCGGCCTCGGGCGCATTTACCGAGTAATTGATCTGGACGAAATCCAGCGGCTCCTTGCGCACGATCTGCGCGACCTGCTCATGGCTGCTGGACAGGTAATGGGTGATGCCGACATAGCGGGTCTTGCCCTGCGCCTTCAGTTCACGGGCATAAGGCAGCTGCCGCTGCCAGTCGCGCAGGTTGTGGATCTGCAGCAGGTCGACCCGATCGGTGCGCAGGCTGCGCAAGGTGCCCGCCCACTGCGCCTCGGCAGCGGCCTTGCTGTCAGCGGCAATTTTGGTGGCAAGGAAGCACTGGCGATGCCAGCCGCCCTCCTCCAGTAACTGGCCAAGAATGGCATCGGCACCGCCGTAATTAGGCGAGGTATCGATGATGCGCCCGCCGCCAGCAAAGAACGCCTGCAGAACCTGCTGGAGCCGCTGATACTCGGCACTCCCTGTTTCCACTTCGAAGCTGCCAGAGGTGCCGGCGCCAATCACCGGCAGCGCCTCGCCAGTGCCGGGCACCTTGCGGGTCAGCAAGCTGTCGGCGGGAGCAGCCAGCAACCAGGGGCTGCTGGCCAGCAAGCCCAATGCTGCACCAGTGCGTAGGACATCACGACGCGCATACATGGAAAAGCCCCTGTCATAAGCCGGAAACTTTCAAGGCTAGCCGTGATGACGCGAGCTGTCGGTGCATTCTGTATCTGGATGTTTGGCCGCTTGGCCAGGGTCAGCCGAGCAGCAGACGCACGTCCAGCCCCTGTTCAGTCATCGGCGGGCACCAGTAATAACCACCAGTCAACGGCCGGCTGAAGCGATAGAGGGCATCCACCACGCCGTCTTCCAGGCCGCTCATGCGCCGCAGCTGGACATCGAAAGCGTCGAACGAACGGCCAAGCGCTACAAACGCCAGGCCTGCGCCGCGGTCGTCAGCCCACGACACCGAACGACGCACCATGAACGCTTCCGGCGCGTAGCTTTCCTGGGCGGTACGTTTGACGTGAGCCGATTCCGGCGCATCGTCGAGCTCTTCGTTGTCTTCTAGACGGCGGCCAATGATGTCGTCCTGTTCGGTCTGAGGCAGCGACTTGAAGTAGCTCAGGTCATGCTTCCACAACTGGAACGCTGCGTAGCTCGAACCCGCCAGGCCGGGCTCAGCGTCGGCGACGATGGCAGCTTCGACCGCAGCGTCGTCACTTGGATTTTCAGTGCCGTCTTCGTAACCGGTAAGGTCTCGACCGCCCTGGTGCAGGAAGCCGTCGATGCTGTCGACCAGTTGCAGCGCCGGCGCCAGCTGCGCGATCAGTGCCTGGCTGCGCAGATACAGGTCACCACGTTCTTCGCCACGCAGCCACAGCCACAGCGCGTGCTGGGTGCTTGGGTTGTGTACCACCGCATCGAGCTCAGGGAACGCCTGCAAACCCGGAATTGCCCGGCCCAGCGCAGTCGCCATTGGCAGGCCGACGCCAGCAATCAGGCTGCGCCCGTCGACTTCGGCGAGCAGCGCATCCAGTACGCCAGGCAGGGCTTGTGCGCTGTGCAGGGTAAAAAACAGGTGACGGGCATGAACCGGCACCGGGGTGGCAAGCAGACCTTGCTGGAACGGCATGACGGGCGAATCCTCGGCAAAAGCGCGAATCCTACTGCGCTGATGGCTCGACCGCAACGCGGCCAGATCGCACAGCGCAGGCTGATTGCCATGGATCCGTTAACAAAACTTTACCAAGGCATGGCGTATTGCGATTACCTCTCATCAAAAGCCCACCTACACTGCTCGCAATCCATTGTTCGAGACTGCCGCCATGACCGCCTCACCCTTGCTCACCGCCATGCTGCCGATCGCCTTGGGGATCATCATGCTCGGCCTTGGCCTGTCGCTGACCCTCGCTGACTTTGCTCGGGTAGCCAAGTACCCCAAACCGGTGGTCATCGGCCTGGCGTGCCAGATCCTGCTGCTGCCATTGGTGTGCTTCATGATTGCCAATGGCTTTGGCCTGGAGTCGGCACTGGCGGTGGGCTTGATGCTGCTGGCAGCCTCGCCGGGCGGTACTACCGCCAACCTGTTCAGCCACCTGGCACACGGTGATGTCGCGCTGAATATCACCCTCACCGCGGTCAACTCACTCATCGCAATCCTGACCATGCCGCTGCTGGTCAACTTGTCGCTGAGCTGGTTCATGGCCTCCGATCAGGTCATTCCGCTGCAATTTGCCAAGGTCATGCAGGTGTTTGCCATCGTCCTGCTGCCGGTAGCGCTGGGGATGATGATCCGGCGCTGGGCGCCAACCTTTGCCGGGCGCATGGAGAAGCCGATGAAATTGGTGGCGGCGTTGTTCCTGGCCTTCACCATCGTTCTCGCGCTGACCAAGGATTGGCAGACGGTGCTCGAGTACGCGCCGGTAGTGGGTGCGGCGGCGTTGCTGTTCAACCTGCTGAGCCTGGGTGTCGGCTACTACCTGCCGCGCTTGCTGAACATCCCCAAGCGCCAGGCGATAGCGATCGGCATGGAAATCGGCATCCACAACGGCACCCTGGCGATTGCCTTGGCGCTGAGCCCGTCACTGCTGAACAACCCCACCATGGCGGTGCCGGCGGCAATCTACAGCCTGATCATGTTCTTTACCGCCGCGGGCTTTGGCTGGTGGGTCAGCCGTGGTCACCAGGCTGAAGGGATTAGCGAAGGACGGCGCGAAACGGTCGGTGATTGAGACGGTTATTTGAGCGCAGTTTTGCTGCGCTCACGCAATTGACGCCTGAGCACGCGCAGGGGCGGCGCATAAAAGAAGCCAAACGACACGCAGCCCTCGCGCCCCTTGACTGCGTGATGCAACCGATGCGCGCGGTGCAGCCGTTTCAGGTAGCGGTTGACCGGCCGCAGCCGGCGCGGCCAGTGCCGGTGAAACAGCCCGTCATGGGCCACTACATACAGCAGGCCGTAACCTGCCACACCCGCGCCAACCCACTGCAGCGGCGCATGCCCGGCCTTGCCCAGCGCTACCAGTGCTGCGGCAGTCAACGCAAGGGCCGCAAGGTAGACATCATTGGTTTCCAGCACGCCCAACTGCGGCTGATGGTGCGAGCGGTGCAACCACCAGCCCCAGCCATGCATGATGTATTTATGCGCGAGCGTGCCGACGCCCTCCATGGTCACCAGGGTGCCGAGCAGGACGGCCAGATTGAACAGCATGGGAGAATCCGCAGTGAGTGGGCAAAGCAGCAAGGTTACCATTGCCCGCTGTAGGCTTCAGCCCGCCAGACGCAGAGAAACGTCGTTATGAAGCCATTGTCATGTTTCTGCCATTGACCCTCGCCGAGGTGTGGCGTAAGGTCCGCAGCGCAATTTCGCACCCTTACAGGAGTCCTGCATTGGACAGTAGCCCCAGTCGATTGCGACAGGTCCACACGGCGAGCTAGTCCGGCAGTGCTTTTGCCACTGTCTCGCCGTTAACGCCAGACAGTGGTTCATCGGTCCCGCTCGGGACGATGTTCTCCCTTTTGCTTTTTCCGCCCTCGCCCACGGCGAAGGTCCGGTGGCCCTGCGCATTCTGTTTTTCGTTCGCGTCGTCAAGGTACGACGCTGATACGGGCATGCTGCCCGTAGAAAGAGGTTTGCTATGGATTGGAAAATATTCTTGCTGCGCGTCAGCGTGGCACTGGTACTCGGTGCACTGATCGGTGCAGAACGCCAACTGCGCCAACGTCTAACCGGCCTGCGCACCAACGCGCTGGTCAGTACTGGCGCCTGTCTGTTTGTCCTTATGACCCAGGCAGTACCCGGTATGGCCGCCACCGATGCCTCGCGGATTGCGGCCTATGTGGTGTCCGGGATCGGCTTTCTCGGCGGCGGTGTGATCATGCGCGACGGCTTCAACGTGCGCGGGCTCAATACCGCAGCAACGCTATGGTGCACGGCAGCAATCGGCGTGCTGTGCAGCGTTGGTCTGTTGCTCGAGGCGACGCTGGGCAGCCTGGTGGTGCTGTGCTCCAACATCCTTCTGCGCGATATCGCCCAGCGCCTGGACCATCAGGAAGTACTGCCGGCCAGTGAGGTAGAGCAACGCTTCGAGGTGCGCATCGTCTGCCGCGGAGAAGATGAGATACAGGTGCGCAGCCTGATGCTGCACAGCCTGAGCGACCCAGGGCTGCGCCTGCAGTCGCTGCACAGTGAAGACCTGCCCGACTCGGTACGCCTGGAAGTACGCGCGCAGTTACTGGGCAACGCTCAGGCCGCTGCCCAGCTGGAGCGTCTGGTCAGCCGGGTGAGTCTGGAAAAAGGCGTGAGCGCGGTGCGCTGGCAAGTTCGCGAGTCGGCAGCTGACTGAACGCTGATCAGCCCTGCGCCTGGGCCATGCAATAGCGGTCCCGGCCCTGGCGCTTGGCTTCGTAAAGCGCGGCATCGGCTTCAGCTACAAGCGCTTGTGAACTGATCGATTGCTGCGCCGGATGAGCCACCGCGATACCGGCGCTGGCCGACACTACGCCAAACGGGCTGCCGGCGTGCTCGATAGCCAACCGGCGCAACTGCTGCAACGTCTCCTGTACGATCAGGCCGGCCCCGTGGCCATCGGTGTCAGGCAGCAGCAGGGTGAACTCTTCACCGCCATAACGCACAGCGAGATCAGCCGGACGCTTCAACGCCTGCCCCAGTACCTCCGCGACCCGCCGCAAACATTGGTCACCTGCCAGGTGGCCATATCGGTCGTTATAAGCCTTGAAGAAGTCCAGATCCATCATCACCAGCGCCACCGGATAGCCTTGCCGCCGCGCCCTGGCGATCTCGACATCCAATACGGCATCGAGCCGGCGCCGGTTGCCCAGCCCGGTCAGACTGTCGGTCAGCGCCAGGTCCTTGAGCGTCTGGTGCGCCTGGTGCAAGGCGCGCTCGATGACAATACGCTCACGTAGCTGACGCAGCACCACCCAACCGAACAGCGAAAGCCCGAGCAGCAACACCAACAAGACGCCGATCGACTTGATCACATCCTGGCGCCATGCCGCCAGGATCGCATCGCGCGACAGGCCGGCCTGCACCACCAACGGGTAACTGGTCAGCGCACGGTAGGCATATAGCCTAGGTGTGCCGTCAACCACCGCTACAGTCTCGACCACGCCCTCGTTGGCATACGGCAGGTAGTCGCGAAACACTTCGCTGTCCGCCAGGCTGCTGCCCAGCACCTGCTCGACAAACGGCCTGCGCACCAGGATCGTACCGTCGCGCTTGGCCAGCACCAGCGCGCCGCTCTGGTCGATTTGGAAGTCGCCGTAGTAACGTACGAACCAGTCGACCCTGATCGTGCCCAACAGCACGCCGGCAAAGCTGCCATCGGGAAAGTTCAGTCGGCGCGAAATGGGGATGATCAACTCTTCGGTAGAGCGGCTCTTGACCACCGAGCCGATCCTGATCTGCCGGCCCGTATGCTCACGGTGATAGATGAAGTAGTCGCGGTCGGCATTGTTGGCCTTCGGCGCTGTGACGGTGTGATCGGTTGCCAGCCAGGTGCCATCCGCGCCGTACACGAACAGGCCATGCAACTGCGGCATTATCTGTACTTGTTGGCGCAAGAGCGCGTGCAGCCGCGGCCGATCGAGGTTGGCGAAGCCATCGCCCTCGAGGCGTTCAGCCAATGCCGCGGTAATCGCATCGACCTGCCGGATCGAGTCCTCGGCGTGCTGGGCACTGGCTCTGGCGAGGTTGACCACCGAGTTTTCAGCAACGGTAAAGGCTGCGCGATAGTCCCGCCAGAACCGCCAGGCCTCGGTCGCGACGAATACCAGCATGACCACGGCCATGAACGCCAGCACCAGGCGAAACATCGCCGCGGCGCGGCCTTCACCGTTGGCCGCGAAAAGGCCGTGCTCATCAGGCTTATGGGTAAAAGGCATGCAAATCCCTTTCGCTCGCTTGGCCTTTGACTATAGATCAGCGATGTTTGCGCGTACTCAGTTCGATCCAGGTCGGCGCATGGTCACTGGCCTTGGGCTCATTACGGACCCAGGCATCGACGCCCGCGTTTTTCAGGTACGGCGCCAGCTCGCCATTGAGCAACAGATGGTCGATGCGCAGCCCGGCATTGCGTTCCCAGTGCTTGCGAAAGTAATCCCAGAAGGTAAACACCTGCTCATCGGGGTATAGATGCCGCAGCGCATCTGTCCAGCCTTGGTTCAGCAGGCGTTGGTAGCAGGCCCGCGATTCGGGCTGGAGCAAGGCATCCTTGCGCCATGAGCGCGGGTCGTAAATGTCCTGGTCGGTGGGCACCACGTTGAAGTCGCCGGCGAGCACAGTCGGGTGGCCGCTGTCGAACAGCCCCTGGGCATGTTCGATCAGACGCTCGAACCACTCCAGTTTGTAATCGAACTTCGGCCCCGGCTGCGGATTGCCATTGGGCAGATACAGGCACGCCACCAGCACGCCGTGAACAGCGGCCTCGAGGTATCGGCTCTGCGGATCATGCTCCATGCCTGGCAAGCCGCGGCGCACCTCCAGCGGCTCGGCGCCGCGGGCCAGAATCGCCACGCCGTTCCACGACGGCTGGCCCTGAAACAGGCAGCTGTAACCTGCAGCTTCAATGGCCTGCAACGGAAACGTCTGATCTGGCGCCTTCAGCTCTTGCAAGCAGGCAATGTCCGGCTGCTCCCGCTCAAGCCAGGCGAGCAATGCCGGCAAACGGCTGCGGATGCCGTTGATATTGAAGGTGGCGATCTTCAGCGCTTTCATGTGTCAGGGTCGTTGACGTGGGCCTGCACAGCTTCCTGCAGGGCGTTGACATGGGCTTCGTCTGCCAGTTGTTTCAGCGCCAACCAGTCGTCCCAGTCCAGCCCGCCGTCATCGCGCAAGGCTTCAGCCGTGCGGATCAACTCGTGGTGATAGGCGTCGGGCGACTCGCGCCGGTAGCTGACGTCATCATATTGCGCGTACCAGGCCGCCAGTTCGGGAATGCTGCGTTCAATGCTCATGCGTTTACTCCTGCCTGAACCTTTGAATGTCTGAACCCTGCTCGCCGCGCATCGTTCCCATTAGTGCGCCAGCGGCACAACGACAACAAAAAAATTAAACCTTTGCTGCATGCCAATGCTCAACCTTAGGCGACATTGACGTCGCGCCAACGCAAAGGTGTGAGAAATGAACAATCTGTTCCTGAAACGAATCGGACTGTCCGTCGCCCTGGGCATGGCCTCTTTGCATGCAATGGCGGCAAGCTCCGACGACTTCGTTGACGCAGCTGCCGAGTCTGGCATCGCTGAAGTCGTGACCAGCAATCTGGCCTTGGAAAAAACCCAGAGCGCCGACATCAAGACCTTTGCCCAGCAGATGGTCGCAGACCATACCAAGGCTAATCAGAAGCTCGGCGACATCGCCAAAAAGCATGACATCAGCGTGCCTGACGAGGCCGCGATGACCGACAAGGTCAAGAAAGTCATCCTTGAATGGCGTGACGAGTCGTTCGACAAGTCGTATGTGAACAACCAGGTCGCTGCGCACGAAAAAGCCGTCGAACTGTTCAAGAAAGAGGCTGCTTCAGGCGACAAGCCAGACCTGAAAGCCTTCGCTGGCGAGACCCTGCCGGCACTGGAGAAGCACCTGGAGCATGCCAAGCAGCTGCAGGCTAAATACGACAAGTAACCCGAATTGGCGAGGCTAAGTATTTATGAGTAACGACCCACTTCGTGACGAAGTTCTGACCCGTCTTTTGCACGCGCACCCGCAAGGCCTGGGCAAGGAAGTGCTGGATAACTATCGCGGCGAAAAAGTCGTGGCCGGCATGCTCAAGACGCTGCAGGACGACGGCTTGATCCATGATGGTAGCGTTGAGGTTGATGCCGAGCATCAGATCAGCGTGCAGTATCCGATCAAACTGTCCAGCGCCGGCGTCGAAGCCGCCAAACGGGTCGAAGCCTAATCGACTCGTCTGCTCCTGCACTTGGTGCAGGAGCAGCTCGCGCCGCCAAGGCGCGAGCTTCCCTTCTCGAATTCCTGCCTTAGTGCTTCTTCTCGATATCGCGCGGCGGAACTGCTGGGCCCTGTGGGTCTACCTGCGGATCGTCCAGGTCCGGCGAGTCCGGATCAAAACCCAGGTCGTTATTTTCAGTGGCCTCATCTGAAGAGTGCGGGCCCTTATTCGGTTGCTCGTGCTCGTGGCTTTTCTCGTTGGACATGCGCAGATCTCCCATGAATGTCTATGGAAGAACCCTGCACAGCGGTAAAGTTTGATTTATTACTTTAATCCGCGCCCACATCACCGCGCTGCAAACTGGCCAGAGCATCGCTGCGGCTGACCAGCTCTGCCTTTAGGAAATCGAGCTGGCGGGCCTGCTCGGCGCAAAGTTCGCGCTTCTGCTCCAGTTGCTGCGTCTGCCCTTCCAGCTGGCGACGCACTTCGTCACTGGCCCCCTGCGCCTGTGCCAGAATCGTGCGCAAACCCTGCACCTGGGCGTCGCGCTGCTCCAACTGATCATTGATGACCTTGAGTTCAGCGGCGGCCTGGCGAGCCTCGGCCTGCAGCCGCTCGTTGTCGCGATGCAGGCGAGTGGCCTCTTCCTGCCTGACGATCAAGCTCTGCTGCAACTGGCGCAGCTCTACCTGCAACTGCTGTACCTGCCCCTCGTGCCGGCGCTGCTCCTGCTCACGCTGCTCGCGGCTGGCGGTGCGGTAGTGCTCAAGTGCGTCGCGGGCGTGACGATGCTTGTCCTCGAGCGAAGTGATCTGTTCATCCTTGTCGGCCAGGCGTAACTGCTGCTCGCCGAGCGCCTGATTGAGGCTGGCGCTGCGCAACTGTTCGGTTTGCAACGTGCTCTGGGTGGACGCGAGCTTTTCCGACTCGGCCTGCAGGGCATTGGCCTGAATCTGGATTTGCTGCTGCGCCGCAGCGAGTGCCTGCTGGACGATGCTCAGCTGAGCCTGGAGCTGATCACGCTGCTCGGTGAACTCGCTTTCAGCTGCTTCGATGCGCGCATCGCCCTCCTCTCGCAACTGATCCGCCAGTTGTTCGACCAGCCGCGCCAAAGGCTCACTCAGGTTACCAGCCGCCAATTGGGTCACCGCAGGATGCTGGCTCTCAAGTTCCTTCAAATAACGGTGAATGGTGGTCTTGGAGCCGGTATTACCCATTTCGATACGTACCGCATCAATGCTCGGGCGCTCGCCTCGGGCAATCAAGGCCTGCCGCGCCTGCTGCACTACCGCCTTGTTTATTCCGCCCCGGGCCATGTCTGCTCCTACGATTTCGTAATGTGGTACGTACTATGTAATTACGTACCGATTATCCGCCTAGCGACGGGCTTTAACAACCCGTTGCTAACATTCAATAATCACGGCTTATCGCATGTGAGGACCTTTAACCTGCGCTGCTCCGTGAGTGGACGCAGCCGAGCTGTACAAATAGTCGAAATCGCAGTTTTGCAGGGCGTACAGCCGTGAATAGCAAAACGCCACCAGTCATAAGGCTGTCATTCAACTGTCGTATTTTCAGGGGACTACTCAAGGCCGGGAAACGAACAGCAGTGATCCGCCTAACCCCCTCCTCCGCAAAGCTCCTGCCGCTGCTTCTACTGATGCTGTGCGCAGTCACTCTCGCCTTTCTCTGGGGGCTGCATGCAACCCAGAAGAATGCTGCGCGCCAACAGGCGCTTGCGGCCAAGGCCGCCGAACATCTGAACCTGGCCAGCGTCGTAGCACAGAGCCTGCGCCAGTTGGTTGATCGTGCCCAGGCGGTGGGTCGCAGCACGCTGCAAGACGTGACGAAGCCGGCTCAGGATCGCCTCAGCCTGGTGAGGATCCTGGCCGCAGACCCGCTGCTCAAACGCATGAGCCTTTACGACAGCAACGGCGCACGGGTCTTTTCCAGTGATGCTGACGAACCGCAACGCCTGCCCAGTGAGTGGCTGGACCAACTGAAAACCCATGTGGCGCGCTACGGCTTCAAACCCTTTCTGGCGCATGCGCTGCCCAATGCCAGCGACACGTCGGAGCGACGCGTGCCGTTTCTAGTGCCCCTGTCCAACCTGCCTGGCCGCCAGATCGACAGCGTACTGTTGGTGCAACTGGACATCGGCTACCTCGCCCTGCTGTTCCAGCACATCGATCTTGGCGCCAGTGGCTTCATGCGCTTGCTTCAGGATGACGGCCAGGAGCGCCTGCGTATCGATGGCAGCGGCGTGGTGGTGACCAGTGAGGCGCTGCTACCGGTGCCGCCAGCCAGTGGCGCAGACGCCGGCAGCCTCACTCAATTCGCTACGGATGGCACCTATCAGAGCTTGTATCGGCGAGCCGCAGATCGTGGTTTCAGCGTTCTCGTCAGTCAACGCCACGAAGAAATCCTCAAACCGAGCACAGCCAACTTCACCCGCCAGTTCTGGCTGAACCTGTGCATGACCATCATGATCCTCGCCAGCCTGGCCTGGAGCCTGCGTTTACTGAGCAAGCGCCAGGAGGCGTTCAGCGCCCTGGAGCAGGCGCAGCAGGTCAACCAGGAACTGATCGAGCGCCTCGAAGAGGCCCATCGGCGCAGCAGCCACGCAGCAGCAACCGATCACCTCAGCGGCCTGCATAACCGTCGCCAGTTCGTCGAAGTCGCCAGCAAGACGCTGACCCGCCAGCGCGGCAAGCGCCGCTTGATGGCGATCCTGTTCATTGACATGGACCGCTTCAAGTCGATCAACGACTCGCTTGGCCACCGCATCGGCGACCTGCTGTTGCAGGCCGTCGCCGGGCGCATTCAGCGCATGCTGGAAGACGGCGATGAGGCTTCGCGCTTCGGCGGTGACGAGTTCGTTGTGCTGCTCGCTGGCGAGCGCAGTGAAGACCAGCTCGACAACTGGGTGCGCGCTCTGGTCGAAAAGCTCTCGGCCACCTACGCGCTGGATGGCCAGGAGGTCAATACCAGCCCCAGCGTCGGCGTCAGCATCTGCCCGCGCGACGGCCAGGACATCGACGCGCTGATCCGCAACGCCGACGCCGCCATGTACTCGGCCAAGCAGGCCGGGCGGGCGCAATATCGCTTTTTCGACCCGTCGCTGAATGTCAGCGACCTTCATGCGTTCAACCTTGAGCAGGCGTTTGGCAGTGCCCTGGCCGAGCGTCAGTTCGTTTTGCATTTCCAGCCGCAGATCCGGCTCGACAACCTGCAGGTGGTGGGTTACGAGGCGCTGGTGCGCTGGGATCACCCAGAATTCGGCCTGCTCTACCCTGACCGCTTCATTGGCCTCGCCGAGCGCAGCGGCTTCATCGTCGCGCTGGGTTGGGAGGTGCTGCGCATGGCCTGTGAGGAACTGGCCAGCTGGACCGCACGCGATCCGCACACACGGATCGCCGTCAACGTCTCGGCGCTGCAGCTGCGCCAGGCCGATTTCAGCGAACGATTGCTGAATGAACTGGACCAGCTCGGCATCGCTGCGCAGCGCCTGGAACTGGAGATTACCGAGACCACCGTGCTCGATCCGGAAGGCACTGCGGTCGATCACTTGCAGCGCCTGCGCGCTGCGGGTATCGGCATCAGCCTGGACGACTTTGGCAGTGGTTACGCCGGCTTCGCCCATCTGCACGCGCTGCCCCTGAGCAAGTTGAAGATTGACCGGGCACTGATCACGCCGCTGTGCAACAGCTACGATGACAGTCCGATCGTATCCTCGACCATCATCCTGGCCAAACGCCTGGGCCTGGAGGTGGTTGCCGAGGGCGTCGAAACCCGCGAACAGGTGGTCTGCCTGAAGCTCGCCGGCTGCGACATCGCCCAGGGCTACCACTTCAGTCGGCCGTTATCGCCTACGCAACTTCACGAGTATGCGCCCTTCAAGGCCATCGAAGAGCAGCTCTGCCTGGAGCACTGAGGCTGTACTGCCGCTTGGCCAGCCCCCACGTTGGTCAGCAGCCTGCGGCTGGTTTATTGTGTGGGCTTCAGTTCACCACAATCCTGCCCCCATGACCGACATCGAGCGCTACGTCCGCGCCGCCACGCGTGACAATACCCGGCGCAGTTACCAGGCCGCCGTCGAGCATTTCGAGGTGCGCTGGGGCGGTTTTCTGCCGGCCACCGCCGACAGTATCGCCCGCTACCTGGTCGAGCACGCTGAACAGCACGCGGTCAGTACGCTGCGCCAACGCCTGGCGGCCCTGAGCCAATGGCATATCAGCCAGGGCTTTCCCGATCCGACCAAGGCACCCTTGGTGCGGCAGGTCCTGCGCGGCATACGCACCTTGCACCCGGCGCCGGCCAAACAGGCCGCGCCGCTGTTGCTGCAACATCTGCAGACCGCCGTCGCACGCTTTGAACAAGAAGCGCAGCTGGCGCGTGAACGAAACGACATGCCCGGCTTGTTACGTGCGCGCCGGGATGCGGCCTTGCTACTGCTCGGTTTTTGGCGTGGCTTGCGCGGCGATGAGCTGGCACGCCTGCGCGTCGAGCATATTCAGGCCCAGGCCGGTGTCGGCCTTACCCTGTACCTGCCGCGCAGCAAAGGCGACCGCGAGGCACTTGGCGTACAGCACCGCACCCCGGCGCTGAAAGCGTTGTGCCCGGTGACGGCTTACCTGCAATGGCTGGAAGTGGCGGGCATTGCCCATGGCCCGGTGTTTCGCAAGCTCGATCGCTGGGGCAACCTGGGCCAGGCGCCACTCAACAGCAACAGCCTGATTGCCGTGCTGCGTGGCATGCTCGAACGCGCCGGGGTGCCCGCCTCACTGTATAGCGGCCACTCACTGCGACGCGGTTTCGCCACCTGGGCCACAGCCAATGGCTGGGAGTTGAAGTCGTTGATGAGCTATATCGGCTGGAAGGACGCCAAATCCGCGCTGCGCTACATCGATGCAGCGCAGCGCTTTGGCGATCTGGCGGTGTTGCCCGCGGCGCAGGAGCGCTTGCTCATTCCTTGAACGGGTGGCGGGCAATCCCCGCCACTTCCGGGCGGATCATGTACAGGTCACCTGCATCCGGATAGTCGAGCAGCTGCGCCGGGGTCATGCCAAAGCGGGCGGTGGTGATGTACAGCGTGTCCAGCTCCGGGCCGCCAAAGCAGCAACTGGTCGGCCGCGGCACCGGCATTACCACCTGGTCGCTGAGGTGACCGTGGCGGTCGTAGCGCAGCAGGCAACTGCCGTTGAACTGGCACACCCAGATGCCGCCTTCCTTATCTAGCGCAATGCCATCCGGACGACCCAGCTCGGCCGGGGTTTCGGCAAACAGGCTGATCTCGCCCAACACGCCACCGGCGAGATAATCAGCACGGTAGATCGAGCGCGCCACCGAATCGACGAAGAATAGCGTCTGGCCGTCTTGCGACCACGCCAAACCGTTGGGCAAGGACATCTCGCGATGGATCACTTCGGCATGCATTTCGTGATCGAAGCGGTACAGTGCGCCGGTCTTGCCGCTGGGGCCTTCATCCATCAGGCCGGTGACAAAGTGGCCCTGCGGATCACAGGCGCCGTCGTTGAAGCGGTAACTGGAGCGGTGATGCACGGGCGCCGAATACTGACGCACCTTGCCTTCGCCAAGATCCAGCAGCGCAGCACTGGCATCCTCGGTGAAGATCAGATTGCCTTGGTCGGTCAGGGCCAGAGCGCCAATTTTCGCAGCGGATTCGTAAACCCGTTCGACATCGCCCTGCGGCGTCAGGCGGTTGATGCGTCCGCCGGAAATATCGACGAAATAGAGGACGCCGCTGTGCGCATCCCAGACCGGGCTTTCACCAAGATCGGCACGGGTACGGGCGACTTTGACTGGCGCGTAATGGCATTCCTTGATGCTACTCCAGCGCTCGGCGACTTCGCTGAGGCTGGCGGCTTCTACCCGGGCCAGATCGCGAGGATAGCTGACGCCGCTGTTCTCGCAGAAGCGTGTAGCGGTAAACTGGCCGTTGCTGGCGCGCAGGATGTAGCCGGTGTCACGGCACAGTTCACTGGCCAGGTAGAGCAGGCCTGGGGTCACCCATTCAGGCTTGAGGTCCTCACTGGGCTGGCTCACCCCCCACATGCGGGTCTTGGCCACAGGCGAAATCGCATTGACCAGGATGCCGTGGGCCAGGCCTTCCATGCTCAGCGCATTCATGATCCCGACCTGGGCCATCTTGCCTGCGGCATAAGCTACCAGCCCTGGCTGGGCATAGCGCTGGTACATGGCGCGGTCAGAGGTGGTCAGTACGACTCGCGGCGCCGCCGAGCGCTTGAGGTGCTTCCAGGCATGCTTGGCCAACCACACCGGCGCATGCACGCTGATGCCCAGAGCGCGTTCGAGAAATGCCTCCTGCTGGTCTTCGATGTCCTGATAGCCGACCCAGCCGGCATTGTGAATGAGGATGTCGAGCTGGCCGAACTGCTCGATGGCAAGCTCGATCAATTGCTGGCAACCCGCCTCATCGTCCAGCCGACCAATGTGGGCAACCACCTCGCCACCCTGGGCCTTGAGAGCCTGCAACGCTTCAGTTACCAGTGCCTGATCTTCGCCTTCGCCGGCGCGATCGGTGCCCAGGTCACTGATCACTACCCGTGCGCCCTGAGCCAGCAGTGCCTTGGCGTAATCCAGGCCAAGCCCCTGGCCTGCACCGGTAATAATCGCGACTTTATTTGTGAATGGCATCGACGAATCCCCCCGATTCTCATTCACAGACAATAACAATAAAAAAATCAATGACTTAATACTAAAAGCATGCAAACTTGATATCTAATAGATATCACCGAAACCCCGCAAGCGGATGACCGAGCCCCACCCGGTTACTCATACAGATAGCAACAGCCCGGGCGAGCAGGCTTCTGCGCCGCCCAAGCACACATTATGATGGCGCGCCTGCAGAAGTCCTGTGAGCACACGCCCCTGCACCAGTTCGCCTCGATGAAGGAAAGTAGAATGATCGAGACCCGTTTGCTCAGGCAGTTCATCGCCGTGGCCGAGGAGTTGCACTTTCACAAGGCAGCTATTCGTCTGCACATGGCGCAGCCGCCTTTGAGCCAAGCGATCAACCGCCTCGAGGACAAACTCGGCTTCAGCCTGTTTCTGCGCAACAAGCGCGGGGTCAAGCTGACCGCCGCTGGCATGGCATTTCTGGAAACCGCTTATCGCACCCTCAAGGAACTCGAGCAAGGCATCGAGTACGCCCGCAATGTCTCCGAGGGCGTGTGCGGCAAGCTGACCATCACGGCCATTTCGATTGCCTACTACGAGTCGCTGCTGAACTCGCTGCGGCGCTTTCGCGAAAGCTACCCGAACGTGCGCCTGACCATCCGTGAAATGCCGTCGGCGGCCCAGGCCGCCGCCTTGTTGGCCGGCGAAGCCGACATCGCCTTCATGCGCAAGCTGCCACTGCCGCCGGATATCATCGAATCACGCCTGATTCTCAATGAGCAGATCGTGATGGCCTTGCCGGCCCATCACGAAAAGGCCCGCCACGCCAACGTCGACCTGCGCGAATTCGCCGAAGAAGACTTCGTGTTCACTCCGCAGGCATTGGGTAATGGCTACTACAGCCAGCTGATGGCGCTGTGCGAGTCGGCAGGCTTCTATCCCAAGGTGGTGCAGGAAGCGTCGCAGATTCACACCTTGATCGGTTTGGTCGCCTGTGGCTTCGGTGTAGCCCTGGTGCCGGAATCGATCGCCAACTCGACGCTGCGCGATCGGGTCCTGTTCCGCCCGATCAAGCCCGTTGGTGATCAGCCCAACGCCAGCATGGGCCTGTACATGAACTGGAACAACCAGAACGCTTCGCCGGCGCTGGGCAGTTTCATCTCGATGCTGGACCTTGGCGCACCGAAGTGTTTCAGCGACACCCTCCTCGACCTCGCGGCCCAGGAGAGCATCCTCAAGCGCGATCTACACCGATAGCTGGTTATGGCGCAGCCAGGCATCCAGTGCCAGTGCTGTTTCCAGGTTGTTACGGCGCAGCTGCGAGTTGAAATAGCCCTCGGCGTGATCCAGTTGCGTGATTAGCTGAGCTCGATCGATGACCGCGAATGCCGGGCTGTCAGCCGTTGCCAGCAGCTGCCGGGTGCGCTCGCGCAGGAAGCGCTCGTAGGCCAGGTTTGCCGAAGTCGGATAAGGGCTTTTCTTGCGCGCCAGCACGGCCGGTGGCAGTAGATCAGCCGTCGCCTGTTTGAGCAGCCACTTTTCCTCGCCTCCTCTACCTTTTATCGACCACGGCACGTTGTGCACGTACTCGACCAGCTCATGATCGGTATACGGCACACGCACCTCAAGGCTGGCGGCCATGCTCAGGCGGTCCTTGCGGTCGAGCAGGATCGGCAGCCAGTGGTGCAGGTGCAGGTGGCTGATCTCGCGCATGCGCCGCTCGACAGCGTCGTCGCCCGGCAGATGCTGCACTTGATCCAGTGCCTGGTGATAGGCGCTGTCCTGATAGCCGGCAAAATCGCAGTGGCGGTTGAAGTCCGGGTTGATCAGTTCTGCCTGCAGCAGTTGCATCCGTGACAGCCACGGCATCCGCGCCGCAGCGATGGCCTGCGGATCGCGACACCAGGCGTAACCGCCAAATACCTCGTCCGCGGCCTCGCCTGAGATCGCCACCGTCGAGTGGCCACGGATGGCTTTGAACAGCAGATACAGAGAAGTATCGACATCGCCAAAGGTCGCCGCTGAATCATTGGCCAGGTACACCGCCTGCCTGGCCTGATCGGCAACCAGCTCGCGGTTGTCGATCAGGATGGTCTGGTGCTGGCTGCCGATATGCGCGGCGGCGGCCAAGGCATACGGCTCGTCGCGCTCCGGGCGGAAGGCATCGGCCTGGAACTGCTCGGCCTGGCCGACAAAATCCACCGAGAACGAATTGACCGTACCGCCCTGTTCGGCCTGCAACTTGCGCTGGGCCATCGCTGTGAGAATGGTCGAGTCAAGCCCGCCGGACAGCAACGAGCATACCGGTACGTCGGCATAGAGCTGCTCGCCCAGCGCTTTACCCAACAGTTCGCGGGTGCGCTCAATGGTGCTTTGCAGGTCGTCCTGATGCTCACGTCGTTGTAACTGCCAATAGCGGTTGAGCTTGATCTGGCCGTTCGGCCGCCACGATAGCCGATGCCCCGGTGGCAGCTCGCGAATGCCGCGCAGCGCCGTGCGCGAGGTGCCCCGCGACAAGCTCAGGGCATCGACCAGCCCCACCACGTCGAGCTGTTTGCTGAAATCCGGATGGGCCAGAATCGCCTTGATCTCCGAGCCGAACAGCAGGCCCTGGCCATGTTCGGCGTAGTACAGCGGCTTGACCCCGAGGCGATCGCGTACCAGCAGGAAGTGCCCGTCCCGCTCGTCGAACACGGCAAAGGCGAACATTCCCGACAGCTGTTCGCTGCAATGCTCGCCCCACTCCAGGTACGCATGCAGCACCACTTCGGTGTCGCTGCGGGTCTGGAACTGATGCCCGGCCAGACGCAGCCGCTCGCGCAATTCGTTGTGGTTGTAGACCTCGCCGGTATACACCAGCGCCACTTGCTGGCCATTGCCGAAGCGGTAAGTCATCGGTTGTACGCCGCCAGCAAGGTCGATGATTGCCAACCGCCGGTGGCCGAGCAAGGCATGCCGGTGGCGCCAGCTGCCGCTGGCGTCCGGGCCGCGCAGGGCCAGGGTGTCGGTCATTGCCGCCAGCAGCGGCGCGTGTTGCTCCAGGTCGCGACTGAAGTCGACCCAGCCTGTAATTCCACACATGGTTGCCGCTCCTTATTGACCAGCCTCAGCGGCCGGCACCCGCCCGACCAGCGCTTGCAGGCGCTTGGCAATGTCCAGCAACTGCCGCTCGCTGTCGCGTCGGCCCATGATCTGCACCGACAGCGCTGCTTTGCCATCCGGGCTCAGGCAGATCGGCACGGTGATAGCCGGCAGGCCGCTAAAGCTGGCCAGCGGGGTGAAGCTGATCTTCTGTGAGTAGTCGGTGTCAGCAGGTGATGGGATGGTCGAGTCGCCGGGCTGCGGATCACGCCGTTCGAACGGCCGATTGGGGTCCATCGGGAATACCACGAAGTCCACCTGGGCGTTATCGAACCAGCTGTCGATGCCTGCGCGAACGCTGTCCATACGTTGCTGGATGGCGTTGTACTCTTCCTCGCTGACACCGGCACCGACGGCCAGCGCGCTCTGCGTCGACCAGTGCAGCTCGCAGTCGAACACCTGCTGCCACGCCGCAGAGGCCAGCCACGCATCACGGGCACAGAGTTGCCAGGCGTCGCCGCGGCACGCCCACAGTTCAGGCATGTCGACATCACTGTCGGCCATTTCAAGCTGCACCACGGCGCTGCGCGCCTGAGCCAGCATGGCGAGCATCTGCGCGCTGGTCAGGCCCGGCTCATGCACATGGCTAAGGAAACCGACCCGGTACTGCTGCTTGAGCGGCAGTTGCTCGCCGAGCAGACCATCGATGCCAAGCATCGGTAGCAGCAGGTCGAGGTCATCGGCGCTGCGCGCGACCCAGCCAAGGGCGTCCATGCGCGGAGACAGGGGGAATACGCCGGCCAGATTCCCGGCCTTGTGCGTCATGCGCAAGCCGACCATGCCGCAGTGCGACGCAGGCCAGCGGACCGAGCCGAGCACATCGGTGCCCAGCGAGATATCACACAGCCCCGCCGCCACCGACACCGCGGAACCTGTGCTCGAGCCCGAAGGGTCGATACTCGGGTAAAGCGGGTTGCGGCAACCGCCACCAAAGGCGATGTTCAGCTCGGTGGTGGTCACCTTGCAAGTCAAGGCCACCCGCGGGTCCAGCCAGGTCAGTGCTTCGGCGCTGCGCGCTGGATAGTGACGGTAGCTACGCAGGCCCAGTCGGGTCGGCAAACCCGCAACGTCAACGGTGTCCTTGACGCCCAGGCGGAACCACGGCGACTCGGCCGGGCGGGTGCTGACCAGGCAACGGTAGTGGCCGTCGGCATGCACCGCCCATTGCTCATACTGCGCTGCCCAATCGGCGGCCAGTGCTGGATTGGCCTGCAGTTGCGCATAGCGCTCACGCAGGGTCAGGGCCAGGTAATTCGGCACCTGTTGGCCAACTGCTGCGGGACCGCAGTTGGCCAGGTAGGCGTCGATAGCATTGTCGGTTTTAACGTATGACATCGGTGTATTCCTTGACAGTTGATGCCGCCGCCCAGGCTTGTGGCTTGCCTGTGGCAGACAGCGGTAAGTGATCGACGTGATGGATATGCAGCGGCCGCGGCGTGCCGGGCGTGAGCTGAGAAAACGCAGCCAGCACAGCCCCGCTGCTGACTGAAGAATCGCCCAGCACTATGGTGTAGGCCTCGCCACGCAAACCGTCGCGTAGCGGCACACAGGCCAGGCTTGCGCAGCCCAGCAGCGTGCCCAGTTCGGCGCCTAGCCGGGCCAGGTCGAGGCGAACGCCATTGACCTTGATCAGGCTGCTGACCCGGCCCAGCCACTGCACCCGGCGCGGGTCGAGGACCTGCACCAGGTCGTCACAACGGTGGCTTGGCGCTGCGCAGGCCTGGCCCTGCTCACGGGCAATGCGTGGGCTGGCGATTTCCAGGGGCGCGGGCTGGCCAGCGGGTGTTAGTAGCTGAACGTCGTCAAGCAAGGTCCACGGCTGCTCCGGCGTGCTACTGGCATCCAGTTCGCGGACGGCAATCGCGCCGGTTTCGGTCGAGCCGAGCACCTCGATAAAACGCACCTGCGCACCGGCGAATTGCTGGATCACAGCCAGTGCACCGGGTGGCAGCATCGATGCACTGTGCACGATCAACAGCGGGCGCTGGCCAGCCAGGCGCTTGAGCAGTGCTGGCAGCAGCTTCCAGGTACTGGCGATGGCCAGGATCGCGCACTGGCCGTGGCCAGCCAGCGTTGGCAGTTGCTGTTGTTCGAACGAGCACAGCTGTAGCGCCGCCCCATGTACGCGCGCACCGGTTTCGCCGAGGATCTGCCCGTAGCTGTGGCTGACCGGCGCAAAGCTGATGATCTCGCTGACCTGCGGCGCCCAGCGCTGATAGATCAGCCGCGCCTCTTGCTCCATTTGCGCGCGGCTGCGCAGCCATTGGCGCGGCGCGCCGCTGGAACCAGAAGTGTGGAACACCTGCTCAGCACTCACTCGGCGGCCTGCAGGGTGAGCTGGTCTTCGACCTTCTGCGCAACGAAGCGCTGCATCTTGTCCAGAGTCTCGAACCAGAAGCGCACATCGTCGCTGAGGTAGTCCACCTCGATGCTGAAGCGGTCCTCGACGGCAGTAATCACCTCAACTGCCATCAGGCTGTCGAAGCGCTCACCGAGAAAGTCGCGAAAGCTGGCCTGGCTGTCGATGCCGAGGACCTCGGGGCCGAGCAGTTGGGCAAGAGTCTGGCGGATCTGGAGTTCGATGGAGGGGGTATTCACGAGCCGGTGCTTCCTTGTTGAGTGCTTGCGTTGATCAATGCCGCGCCCGCGCTGTAGAACACCTGTTCAGGCGCGATCGGGTCGAATTGCAGATAGATGAAAGCTGTGCTGTAGCGGCTGCGCAGCCCCGCGTACAGGCCGTCGGCCAGGGTCTGCTGCGCGAGCATGTCGCGCTCGCTGGAGAGTGTGATGCGCACATGAAACTGCGCCGGCTGGCCGTCACGGTCCTGGCTGGGCAAAGGCATACCGGCGCTGAACACGCAGTCCAGCGGCAGCGGCGCGAAGAACACCATGCAGTGCGCGGGGTCGGCGCCCAGGCTCTTGAGAACGCGGGTAAAACCCAGCGCAATGCGCTTGCGCTCGATCAGCGGCAGCGGCGCGCAGGCGACGGTAATGGTCGGCATGCTTGGTGTCCTTATGAGAGTTGCAGGTTGGGCAAATGGCGGCGGCTGCCGTCGACGAATGCCTGCAGCAGACGGCCCAGGCAGGTTGACAGCGCATCACTGCCCTCCAGATACAGCGGCGACCAGGCAAAGCCTTGCGCGGTGCTCACCTTGTCGAGGAAGAAGCGCAGGTGAGCGATGTCCACCGGCAGCTCGAATGCCAACGCCATGGCCACCGCCTGATAGGTGCTGAGCAGGTCGGGGATACGTTGACCGTGATTGGCGAAGCCACCCTGACGAACCTTGTGCGCCGCCAGCAGCACTGCCGCAGCCTGCTGCACGGGGTGGCCGAGGTAGGCAAGGCAACTGAGCGCCTGCAAACCGGCGCGCAGCGATGACGCGCCCCGCGGATAGGCGCTGTAGGTCAGCCGCCCGCTGTCTTCATGCTGACAGGTGCCGACAAACCGCTGCAGGCTATCCAGCGCCACACCGCTGTTGTCTCCCAGCCACTGCAGGATGGCCACCGCAGCTGCGGTCGAGACCATGTCCGAGCCGCGGCCTTCCCAGAAGCCAAAGCCGCCGTCCGGATTTTGCAACGAGGCCAGCCATTTGCCGATTGCCTGACGGGCCTGCGGCTGCTCGGCAAACGCCCCGGCAGCGAGACCCCAGGCCGTGCAGCGCACCTCGGCACCGCGCCCGGGCATGTACATGATCCCGGCCTCGTTGGGCATCTGGCAGCCTTCGATCCAGCGCAACGCCGCAGCACGCTGGCCGCTGTCGAGGCTGCCGCCGAGGATCCCGGCGGCGCTGGTCAGAACATCCGCCGCCGTGCTCGCTTCGCGGTAGGTGTAGCCGCCACCGGGTGTGGCCAGGCTGGCGATATAGTCAGCGACATCATCAGCCAGCCAGGCGACTGGCTGCCCGAGTGCCTTGAGTGAGCCCACCGCGCAGAACACCGCCCAGACGTCCTCGCCGTCATATCCCCGCCAGCGGACAAAACCGCCTGCGCTGCTGCGGCGGGCAACGATCCAGTCGCTGCAACGCTGTGCGTCCAAAGGTAGTGCGTGCAACTCTGCCAAGCTTGCAGTGGCGCGGTAGGTTGCCCACAGGCAAGCCGACTCGGCCGACTCGCTGAAGCGAAAGCCGCCGTCAGCCAGCTGCTGCGCCTGCAACCAGGCGATCAAACGCGTGCGGTCCCACGCAGGCGCCGGCAGCCCGGCTCGTTGCAGTGCGCGGGCGGCCATCACGCCATAGAAGCAGGCGCGGGTATCGGCGACATCGCGCTCGGCAAACTCAGCCGACCAGCTCAGGCCACCATTGGCGCATTGCAGACCCTCAAGCCAGCGGTACAGCGGTTCACGCTGCTGGACCTCGCCGTGGCAGACTTCGAGCAAGGTGCGCAATGTGTAATGCGTGGCCCAGGCATCTGCCGTCTGGCCCGGGCACATGGCGTAGGCGTCGCCATCGAACAAGGTGTGCAGCCATGCGGCAGTGGCGTCTGTGTCGCTGACTGGCGCCGCCAGATCCTTGAGGGTTTCGGTGCAATAGAACGTGGCCCAGGCATCGGACGGCATACCCTTGCTCCAGGCATAGCCGCCATCACGGTTGCGCCGTGACTGGATATACGCCTGCAGCTGCGGCACATCGGCACTGCCCAGGCGCTCGACCCAGGCCAGGCTGCGGATCGCAGCGTAGGTGCACCAGAGGTCAGCCTGATGATTGGCCAGGCCCTGCCCTTGCGGAAATTTCGGCAACACCGCGCTCATTGCGCACCGCCAACAAAGCGCAGATTGGTCTTTTTCCAGCTCTTTTGCGAAGCGCCGCTCTTGCTCAACACCGACAGGTTGTTGATGAACAGGATGCGGCTCCAGCGCAGGCGCATGTGAGCTTGCGAATGGGCCTGCAAGCGCGCCTCGATCGCCGCCTCCTGACCAGTGTCCCAGAGCACATCGCGCTCCAGGATCAGCGCGGCGCTGTCCTTGTCGCGGTCGACTTCGATCATGTAGCCCGTGGCGTCGCAGTTGCCGTAAACGACTTCCTCGACGGCGCGAATATCCAACGCCACGCCGCCGACTACCACGGCATCGTTGTCGCGGCCATTGATCAGCAGGCTCGGGCTGAGCTGGCCGGCCTCGCAGGCGCCGCTGATGGTCACGCTGTCACCGGTATCCAGGCGCAGCAAGGGCCGCGCATACAGGTTCAGCGGCGTTACCACCAGACGCCCGCTGAGACCTTGCGCCAGCGGCACCAGTTGGCCGTCCTCCAGCAGCAGTTCGAAGTAGTTGGTGGTGCAGGCCAGACGCATCTGTTGATCTTCGCCAACTGTCGCCAGGGTGCCGGTCTCGGTACTGCCGTAACTGGCATCGAATACCTCGCACTGCCACCAGCGCGCCAGGCGCTGGCGGAATGGCTGGGTGTTGACCTCGCCCAGCAGCATGATCGTCTGCACCGACAGGGCGAAGCCGTCGAGCATCTCCCGCTGTTTAAGGTAGCGAGTCAGCTGGACCAGCACGCCAGGGGCAATGAACAGCACGCTCGGCTGGTAGGTGGCGAAGGTCTTGCACACCCGCTCCCAGTCGGTGATTCCGGTGGTAAACGGATACAGGCGCACGTGGGAGACGTCCAGGTAGTCGCAGACGTTGGCAATCAGATCGCCGACCGGGACGATATCCGACGGCATAAGGTTGGCGACCCTGGAGCCTGGTCTGAGTACCGCGCGCCATTGGCTGGCGACGCTGATGGCATTCCAGATGATGTCTTGCTTCAGGCGTGGAGTTGGCGTCGGTTCGCCGGTGGTGCCGGTGGTAGCGTAATAGCGCGCTGCATCACCCAGGCCGACCGTGCAAAAATCCAGCGGAGTGGCCTTGAGGCTGGCCTTGGGCGTGACCGGCAACTGAGCGAAGGCTGCGCTGTTGAACGGGCCGATGTCCGCGTAATAGCGGCTGTTGCGAGCTCGTTCCCAGGCGGCCTGCAATTTGCCGGTGTAAAAATTCTGACAAGGCATATTTCTGCCGAATTGGCGAAGTTCGCCCTCGGCTGCCGCTACGACTGAATGGTCGTTTTCCTTGTGAACCAACATCGCCCCGCCCCTCTCGAATAAGTTGCGCCGAGAATTGGCGAGTGCAGACCTTGAGTAAAATACTTTTGGCGAACCGGCGGTGATAGGTCGCAAGTATTAATAGCCTTGGAAATACAACGATTTAGCCCATATCAGCGGCTGCCGCCTGCTCCCCGTCCCCGTACGCTCTGGGGCAACTGCGCATATCAGATTGAGACCTTTATTGTATTTCCCTCGAGCTGTCGTCGCTGCGCACTATCGCCGCTCCTTGCAGCAGGTGCAGGGCGAACGACGACACTCAGGGAGCGACACCGATCATGCTGACCCAAGCCGCCAACGTGCTCGACGGCCCACTGGCCTGGAGCCTCAATTCCTGGCGCGACCGCAGCGCTGCGCAGCAACCGCTGTATCACGACCAACCTGCCCTCGAGCAGGCGCTGGCGAGCTTGCGCCAGACCCCCGCGCTGGTCAGTCGGCAGTCGATCAGCCTGCTTACGGGCTTGCTGGCCCAGGCCCAGCAGGGCCGTGCGTTTGTCTTGCAAGGCGGTGATTGCGCCGAAGACTTCACCCAGACCGATCAGGCCGCGCTGAATCACTTTCTGCAGCTGATGCAGCAGATGAGCCAGCTGCTGACGCGGGGTGTACAGCGGCCAGTGATCAAGATCGGCCGCCTGGCCGGGCAATACGCCAAGCCACGTTCCAGTGATATCGAAACCCGCGATGGCCTGAGTCTGCCGGTGTATCGCGGCGATATCGTCAACCAGGCCGAGTTCAGCGCAGCAGCGCGGCGGGCAGATCCGCAGCGCTTGCTTGCAGCCTATGCTCACTCGGCCGCGACCTTGCGCGACATCCGCACCCTGCAGGGTTTCATGGACAGCGATGGCCCGTGCGATCAAGCGCTGTTCATCTCCCACGAAGCCTTGCTGCTGGAATACGAGCAGGCGTTGACCCGGCAACAGGACGATGGCTGCTGGTTCAACCAGTCCACCCACCTGCCGTGGATTGGCCTGCGCACCGCCCAGCCCGATGGCGCCCATGTCGAATACCTGCGTGGGGTGAGCAACCCGGTGGCGGTCAAGGTCGGCGCCGAAACCTCGGCCAGCGCACTGCTGCAGCTGATCGAACAGCTTAACCCGCACAACCAGCCGGGCCGGCTGACGCTGATCCACCGCATGGGTGCGGCGCTGCTGGAACAGCACCTCGGGCCGCTGATCGACGCAGTAGAGCACGCTGGCGCGCGGGTGTTGTGGCTGTGCGACCCCATGCACGGCAATACCCGCACCCTGCCCTGCGGCACCAAGACCCGCGCCTTCGATGACATCCTGGCGGAGATAGAGTCGGCCTTCGCCGTGCATGCCTGGCATGGCTCGGTCCTCGGCGGGCTGCACCTGGAACTGACCGCTGAACCCGTGACCGAGTGCCTCGGCGGCCCAGGCCACCTGCAGCCGGAGGATCTGCACCGCCGCTATCTGAGCAAGGTGGATCCACGCCTGAATGGCGAACAGGCGTTGGCCTTGGCCCAGCACTTGAGCCGGATGCCGCCATGCCGTTAGCCATATACGTGTTTTCGCTGTGCACCTTTGCCTTCGGCTTGTCTGAGTTCGTGGTCGCCGGTCTGGTTTCGGCAATGGCGGGCGATCTGAGCAGTTCAGTCGCTGCGGTGGGCGCGGCGATTGCGGCGTACGCGTTGGGCGCCGCCATCGGCGCACCGTTGCTGACTGCGGCGCTGGCGAGCTGGCGTGACCGCTCGCTGATGCTGCTGACGGTAGCAGTGCTGGGGGTGGGAAGCCTGCTGCTGGCAAGCGTCGAGCAGGTGTTGACCTTGCACCTGGTGCGCTTTGGGATTGGCCTGGCCCACGGCGTGTTCATGGCGCTAGCGGCCAGTGTCGCAGTCAAGCTGGTAGCACCCGCACAGGCTGGGCGGGCATTGTCGGTGGTATGGATGGGCTTGACGGTGTCGTTGGCACTCGGGGTACCGCTGGGCACGCTGCTGGGCAGCTTCTGGTCGTGGCGGGTGATATTTGTCGCGCTGGCGCTGCTCGCTTGTTTGAGCTTGATCGGCTTGCTGCGCTGGATGCCGGTTCAGGCTGGTGCGGCGGATGCTCAGCCTGGCGCGGGGCTGAGCGGCCTGCGCGCCGTGCTACTGCGGCCGTTGTTGTCGGTTGCCGCGGTGTCCATGCTGGTCAGCGTCGCGGTGTTCAGCTTTTTCAGTTACGTGTCGCCGTACCTGCTGGAGGTGAGCCAGGCCGGGCCACGTTTGTTGAGTGCGGGCATGCTGCTGTTTGGCGCCTGCACGATTGCTGGCAATCTGGTTGGCGGATATGCCGGCGACCGCTTTGCGATAAACCGCTGCCTGTTGCTGGCCCTGCTCATGCTGGTGGTCACACTGATGCTGCTGTATGTGTTCAGGCAGTCGCCATGGGCCGTGCTCGGCCTGGTCGGGGTGCTGGGGGCAGTGTTCTTCGCCATCGTCACGCTGTCCACGTTGCGCCTGCTCAACCTGGCCAAAAGCGTGGCGCCGCACGCCAGCGGCGTGGCCTCGGGGTTGAACATTGCTGCGTTCAACCTCGGCACAGCGCTCGGCGGCGGGCTTGGTGGCCTTTTGATCGGTCAGCTCGGCCTGGCGTGGTTGCCGCTGGCAGGCGTTGGCGCCGGGCTGTTGGCAATTGCTGTGCTACTCAGCCAGACGCCTGCCGATGTGCCCTATGAAGCTGAAACTCAGCGCTGAGCCTTGGCGCACTGCCACAGCCGGGCAACATCGCTGGCGCGCGCCTGCAGCAGTGCCGGCGCTTCGCTGCACGCCTGAGCCAAGGTCATCGGCCCACTGGCCAGCGCAAACGCGGCATCGATGCCATGGGCGTACAGTTGCTGGTAACCCTCGCCCAGGGTGCCGGCCAGCACCACCACCGGCACACCATGACGTTTGGCAACCCTGGCCACGCCCATGGGCGTTTTGCCGCGCAAGGTCTGCGCGTCAAAGCGGCCTTCGCCGGTGATGACCAGATCGGCGCCCTGCACCAGTGCATCCAGCCCGGCCAGCTCGGCGACCACCTCCACTCCCGCGCGGAAACGCGCGTCCATGAATGCCTTGGCCGCAAAGCCCATGCCGCCGGCAGCGCCGCTACCGGGCGACTCCCTGAGGTCATTACCCAGCAGTTGCGCGCAATGGTCGGCAAAATGGCCAAGGGCGAGATCCAGCGCTGTCACCTGCTCAGGGCTGGCGCCTTTTTGCGGACCAAAAATCGCCGAGGCGCCATTCGGACCACACAGTGGGTTGTCGACGTCTGCAGCGACTTCGACCTGCACCTCAGCCAGGCGCGGATCAAGCTCACTGGCGTCGATCCGGGCCAGTTGCGTCAAGGCCAGGCCGCCTTCGGCCAGCGCCTGGCCATCGGCGTCGAGCAAACGCAAGCCAAGTGCGCGGAGCATGCCGCTGCCGCCGTCGTTGGTGGCACTGCCGCCAATCGCCAGGACGATGCGTTGGGCCCCCGCGGTCAATGCCGCGCCGATCAATTCGCCGGTGCCCCAGGTGCTGCTACGACAGGCGTCGCGTTGCTCGCCGGCGACCAACTGCAGGCCGCTGGCTTCGGCCATTTCGATGATTGCCGTGTGGCTCTCGGCGAGCCAGCCCCAACTGGCCTCGACCGTCTGCCCCAGCGGCCCGCGCACCGCTTGCCGGCGCAGCTCACCGTGGCTGGCCGCGACAATCGCCTGCAGCGTGCCTTCGCCGCCATCGGCCATCGGACACTCAACCAGTTCGGCCTCCGTCCACACCTCGGCCACCCCGCGCGCAATGGCCTGGGCGACGGCAGCAGCGTCGAGACTGTCCTTGAACGAATCGGGGGCGATGACAATTTTCATGGGGATTCTCCTGATCCTGTTGCAGCGATGCTGACAGTTGCGTCATCCGCAGGCCTCGGTCAGATGCACAAAAGCCCGGCGCCGTTGTTTGGGCAAACGCCTTTGCCACTCAGCTCAGTCGGCGGGCAACAGCTGCAAGCCCAGATACAGGGTCAACATGCCGTCCAGCCGCTGTGGGTCGACTTCGCCCAGCTCGGCGATACGTTCCAGGCGATAGCGCAGGCTGTTGCGGTGGATGCCCAAGGCATCGGCACAGGCCTGGCTCTGGCCATCATGGGCGCACCAGGCGCGCAAGGTATTGAGCAACTGGCCGCTGGCGTCCTTGCTACGAATGCGCAGCAAGGGCTCGAGCAATTCATCCAGCGCGTCGTCGTTGCGGTGACGCCACAGCAGTGCTGGCAAGCGGTAGCGGGTCAGGTTCAGCAAGCGCTCGGCAGGCAGCACTTCGCGCCCATAGGCAAGCAAATCACGCACCCGCCGGTAGCCGCGTCGCAATTGCTCAAGGCTTTGCGCTGCCGGGCCCACGGCCAGGCGCTGGACGTGCCAGCCATGGCGCTGCAACCGTTCGAGCAGACGCTGTTCATCCAGCGCGACCGCTGCCGGCCGACACCACAACAGCGACTGACGGGCCGGGCTGACGCACCAGCCATCCGGGTAACGGCTCATCAGCCAGGTGGCCAAGGCTTCTGCGGGCGGTCCGGACTCCAGCTCGAACAGGCACGGCACCCGTGCCAATTGAGGCTTGAGGCCAAGTTGCTGGGCCTCGTCGAGCAAACGCGTCGAATCACCACTACTGCCCAGCAACAATGCCAGCAAGTCATCACAGCGCTGGCGTCGCCATTGTTGCTCGACTTGCAGGTGACGCTGGGCCAGGAGCATTTCGGCGGTCATCCGCACCAGCTCGCCGTAGGTGCGCAATTGCTGCGGATCACCGGTCAGGCCGAGCACGCCGATCAAGCGGCCATCGAGCATCAGCGGCAGGTTGACGCCGGGCTGCACGCCCTTGAGGCACTTGGCCGCGTCATTATCGAGCTCGACGATCCGGCCATTGGCCAATACCAACTGGGCACCTTCATGGCGGGTGTTGATGCGCTCTGCTTCACCGCTGCCGAGGATCAGGCCCTGGCTGTCCATGACGTTGACGTTGCACGGCAGGATGGCCATCGCCCGGTCGACGATATCCTGCGCCAGGTCATGGTCCAGTTCGAACATTCAACGGTCCTTGCAGTGATAGGATTTGGGCCGCAGCACAGCGGCCAGCGCTGACACCAGTGCATAAGCACAAAGACAGCCGCGCTGCGCTCGCCGAGACTCGTCAGGCGAGCGCCGAAACAGGCGACGCGGTAACAATCATAACAACAGAGATCCCGATCATGGCACACAGCTCTGCCCCTGACCAAGGCCACGATAGCACCCGCAATGCGCTGTACCGGCGCATCACACTGCGGCTGATTCCATTCATTTTCATCTGCTACCTGTTCAACTACCTCGACCGCGTCAACGTTGGTTTTGCCAAGCTGCAGATGCTCGATGCACTGAAGTTCAGCGAAACCGTCTATGGCCTCGGCGCCGGGATTTTCTTCATCGGCTACGTGCTCTGCGGCCTGCCCAGCAACCTGGCGCTGAACCGCTTCGGGCCACGGCGCTGGATCGCCTTGATGATGATCGCCTGGGGCAGCCTGTCGACCTGCTTGATGTTCGTCACCACACCGACCGAGTTCTACGCTCTGCGCCTGCTCACCGGCGCCGCCGAAGCCGGCTTCTTCCCGGGCGTGGTGCTGTACCTCTCGCGCTGGTTCCCCGCGGATCGACGCGGGCGGATCATGGCCCTGTTCATGTCGGCGATTCCGGTCTCGGGGCTGCTTGGCGGGCCATTTTCGGGCTGGATTCTGCAGCACTTTGCCGCTGGCCAGCACGGTTTGGCCGGCTGGCAGTGGATGTTCCTGATCCAGGGCCTGCCGACGGTGGTGCTGGGCGTACTGGCGATCAAGCTGCTCAGCGACGGTTACCAGAAAGCGCCGTGGCTCAGCCCGGCCGAGCGGCAGATCATCGAAACGGACCTTACCGCTGATGCAGCACGCAAGCCGGTCACCAGCGGTGACAGCGTGCTGTCGGTGCTGACCAATCCGCTGATCTGGACCTTTGGCTTCATCTACTTCTGCATCCAGAGCGGCGTGTACGCGATCAACTTCTGGCTGCCGTCGATCATCAAGAGCATGGGCTTTGACAACCCACTGCTGATTGGCTGGTTGAGCGCGATCCCGTACCTGTTGGCCGGCGTGTTCATGATTCTGGTAGGCCGTTCGGCTGACCTGCGCAACGAGCGCCGCTGGCACCTTGTGGTGCCGATGCTGATGGGCGCGATCGGCCTGCTGATCGCGGTCAACTTTGCCGGCCATCCGCCGATTGCCATTCTGGGTCTGTCGATCGCGACTATGGGCGCCCTCACCGGTTTGCCGATGTTTTGGCCGATGCCGACTGCCTTGCTCAGTGCTGCCACTGCGGTGGCTGGCCTGGCGATCATCAACTCGGTCGGGCAGATGGCGGGCTTCCTCAGCCCGTATCTGGTGGGCTTCATCAAGGATCAGACTGGTTCCACCGATGCTGCACTGTACTCGCTGGCCGGGCTGATCGTGATCGGCAGCCTGGTGGCCCTGCGCGTCACCCGTGCAGGCGCCTTGAGCAGCGCCCGCGCCGATTGAAACGGCTGACAGTTGCCGGGCCTGGCGCCCGGCAACACCTCACCGCCACAACTTTACTACCCCGCCCTCCTTGCCCAGCACCGGGTCCAGCTTCGGCAACGCCACCTTGGCAATCCGCGCTACCGCCTGCGCGTGGCCACGGGCGTTGGGCCGCTCGACCTCGTAGTCTTCCTGCCCCCGCGGGTAACCACCAACCACGACAAAGTCCTCACTGCAGGTCATGCAGCGATGGCCGGTGCCCGCCGGCAGCACCAGCACGTCTCCCGCTTTGACGCTGATGGTCTGCCCGGCGGTCCCACCCAGGGTCAGCCGCGCTTCACCCTGCGCTACGCCAAGCACCTCGTGGGCGTTGGGATGGAAGTGGTGATAGGGAAACACCCCATCTCGCCATAGCGCAGGCCACCCGTGCACCTCGAACAGCGCCTCAAAGGCCGCCGCTCGGTCCGTGCCGTGCGGCCACTGCATCGCATAAAGCAACACTGGCAACACGCTGTTTGGCGTCGAGCCGTCGTCGGCAAAACGTAGCTGGCGCGGCTCAACCGGCCGCGGCGCGATAGATTGCTGCTGGTCCATGATCTGCCCCTCACAGGCTTGTATTCTGTTGAGAAGCTTGAATGCCGTCAGGCGTTCCATTTCAAGCAGGCGCTCACTGCCTCAGGCTTTTGCGCTATGGTTGCAGTCTGACCGGCACTTCGAACCGGCCCACGACAATAACAGCACGGGGAGCGCCCATGACCGCGCCTGCCACCGACACCCGCGCCAGGGAACTGGCTGCGTTTATCGACTGCCACTTCGCCGAGCGCGGCCTCGCGCCGGAAGCGGTGATCGCCGAATCGTGGTTTCGCAGCATCAATCAGCACCACCTCGACCCAGGCCTGCGCCATGTCGACAATATCCTCAGCGCCGCCGAGATTCGCCAGCATCAGGCTCAGCACGAGGCCTACCTGAGCATCGCCGGGCAAGGCGTCAACGGCCTGGCCCGAAGGGTGGTCGATGCTGGCTTCGCCGTGCTGCTCAGCGATGCCGACGGCATTACTCTGGATGCGCGCCTGCCAGCCGATCACGACCGTTATTCACGCGCTGGGCTGATTGTCGGCGCGCGCTGGGACGAATCGATCGCTGGCACCAATGGCATCGGCACCGCGCTGGCGTCGGGTCAGGCGCTGACCATCCACCGCCAGGAGCATTTTCTTGCCGCCAACGCCCGCCTGAGCTGCTCGGTGTCACCGATCTTCGATGCGCAGAATCAGTTGCTTGGCTGCCTCAACGCAACCTGCCTGTTCAACGATGGGCCAAAACAGGCGCAGCACCTGACCCTGCACCTGGTTACGCTGTACGCGCGGCTGATCGAGAACACCCATTTCCGCCAACGTTACCGCGACCGTCTGACCCTGGCCCTCAAGCCTCGCGACGACATCACCGATCTGGCCAATGAGCAGCTATTGGCGCTGGATGAAGGCGGCCGGGTGATCGGCGCCAACCGGGCTGCATTCATGGCCCAGCCTGGCGCCCTGCTGGGCTTGCGCATCGAGCAGTTGCTGCCCGCCACTGTCGATGAGCTGCTGATGCTCACCCGTGGCGGCGCTTGCGGCACCCAACTGCGCGAGCCTGGCAGCGAGCTGATCATCGAAGTCGGTTTGCGTGTGCCGGCTGGCTACGGGCTGCGCGCCAAGCCTGTGGCGCCGGCCCCAACTACAGCCCGCCATCCGACACTTGAGCAACTTGCCGGCGGCGACAGCCAGTTGCAGCAAAGCGTGCAGCGTCTGCGCAAGGTGCTGGACAAGGACATCTGTATCCTCATCACCGGTGAAACCGGCACCGGCAAAGAGGCCTTTGCCCGCGCCGTGCACCAGGCCAGTCGCCGTCAGGCCGGGCCGTTCGTTGCACTCAATTGCGCGGCGATCCCCGAGTCGTTGATTGAAAGCGAGCTGTTTGGCTACCGCAGCGGCAGCTTCACCGGCGCCAACCGCAAAGGCATGAAGGGCAAGCTGGAGCTGGCCAATGGTGGCACGCTGTTCCTCGATGAGATCGGCGACATGCCTGCACACCTGCAAACTCGCTTGCTGCGGGTGCTGGCCGAGCGTGAGCTGCAACCCCTGGGGGCCGAAGCGCCAGTGGCGTTGGATATTCAGGTGGTGTCGGCGACCCACCAGGATCTGGCCAGCATGATTGCTGACAAACGCTTCCGTGAAGACCTCTTTTACCGTTTGTGCGGCATGCGCATGAGCCTGCCGGCGCTACGCCAGCGCAGCGATCGCGCTGAGTTGACCGAGCACCTGCTGCGACGGCTGCCCGAAGCGCAAGGGCTGCAGCTGGACGCCGAGGCTCACCGCTGCCTGCTGGGCCACCCTTGGCCTGGCAACGTGCGCCAATTGCTGAACGCGCTGCGCTACGCAGCCGCGCTGGCGGAGAATGGGGTGATAAGCCTGAATTGTCTGCCGGAGGAGCTGCTGGCGAGTGCGCCGCGGACGCCGGTCCTTGCACAGCCACTGCGCCTGGAGGCTCAGGTCGAGGATGCCGAAGCCCGGCATTTGCTCGATGTACTGCGGCGCGAGCGGTGGAATATCAGCGCGGCAGCAGACGCGGCGGGAATCTCCCGATCGACTCTGTACCGCAAGATGAAACGACACGCAATCGTGCCGCCGAATCAGGCTGACTGAGCGCAGCACTGGCCGCTGCACGAGCGTGCCGGCCAGTGCTGCCCCCCATGTTACTCAGCCCTGGATATACACCACTTGCGTGCGCGTGTACTCATACAGCCCATGCTTGCCATCCGCCCCGCCCACCCCAGACTTGCGTGCTCCGGCGTGGAAACCCTGCATGGCCTCGAAGTTCTCGCGGTTGATGTAGGTCTCGCCAAAATCGATTTCGCGGCTGGCTTTGAGTGCGGCGTTCAGGTCGCGGGTATATAGCGACGAGGTCAGGCCATAGTCGCTGTCGTTGGCCAAGACAATCGCTTCATCCAGATCGTCAATGATCTGGATCGGCAGGACCGGGCCGAAGATCTCCTTGCGCATGATCTCCATGTCCGCCGAACAGCCGGCCAGCACCGTCGGTTGATAGTGGAAGCCCGCACCAAGATCAGCCACCTGCCCGCCGGTAATCACCTGAGCGCCTTGCCCGACTGCCGTGCGCACCATCTGCGCGACCTTGTCCAGCCCGGCCTGATTGATCAATGGGCCCATGTCCAGGTCAGCCTGCAGCGACGGGTCGCCATAGCGCGTGGCGGCCATCGTCTGCGCGACCTTGTCGATGAAGGCATCCGCCACCGCGCGCTGCACATACACTCGCTCGGCGCAGTTGCACACCTGCCCGGTGTTGATCACCCGCGAGGCAACGATCGCGCGCACGGCCAGGTCCAGGTCGGCGTCGGCCAGCACGATAGCGGGCGCCTTGCCGCCCAGTTCGAGGTTGAGCTTGGTGATGTTTGGCGCTGCCGCAGCCATGATCCGCGCCCCGGTGGCGACACTGCCAGTGAAGCTGACCAGGTCAATGCCGGCATGGCTGGTGAGGCTGTGGCCGACACTCGCACCTTTGCCGCCGACCACGTTGAACACCCCTGGCGGTAGATCGGTTTCGGCCACCAGCCGGGCAAACTCGTAGCAGTTGATCGGTGTCTCTTCGCTGGGTTTGATCACGATGGTGTTGCCGGTCAGCAGCGCCGGCGCCATTTTGCGCGCAATCAGGAAGAACGGGAAATTCCACGGCAGCACCCCCGCCACCACGCCCAGGGGTTTGCGCAGCAGGAAGATGTGCTCGTTGGCGCGATCACTGCTCAGCACCTCGCCCTCCAGGCGGCGCGCCCATTCGGCCATGTAGTCGAGGTAATCGGCAGTGAAGTTGACCTCCACCAGGGCCAACGCCGGCACCTTACCCTGCTCCTGGGTGATGATGCGCGCCAGGCGCTCGGCATTGGCCCGCACCTTGCTGGCAATCTGGCGCAAGTAACCGGCGCGCTCGATGGCAGGTTTTGCCGCCCAGCCTTTCTGCGCACGGCGCGCTGCGTCAATCGCGCGTTCGACCTGCTCAATGGGTGACTCCGGCACCGCCCCCAACAGCTCGCCGTTGGCCGGGTTGAACACCTCGATCAGTTGTTCGCTGGCTACAAAAGCGTTGTCGATATAGTTCTGGTACAGATTATCGGGCATCGTCATGTCACTCCTTGGAGGTATTGTCGGCAAGCGGCGTGGCGGCTGCGGGCTTGGCGCTGAAACGCTGCCAGACACTGCCTTCGCTTTGCAGGTCGTGGGCGCGCTTGATCAGGTATTGGTGCACCTGTTCGACCTGCTCAGGCTTGAGCGCTTCGGCGAACGAAGGCATACCGTCCGGGATGCGCCCGCCATAGAGAATGCCGAGGAACATCTGGTGTTTTTCCGCGGTGAGCTTGCGCAGGTCCGGCAGCACGCCGCCGCTGACGGCATGGATGCCATGGCACTGCGAGCAGTTGCCGTCATAAAGCGCAGCACCGGCGGCTACGGTTTTTTCGTCAGCAGTGAGCGCTGGCGGTTTCGGCGTGTCGGCCGGCGGTGGTGGCTCACGCAGGGTGGCGTTGCCGCCGATTTTGTAGGTCAGCACCTGGGCGAACGGCTGCACGCCGGCGCGCAGCGACAAGGCCCCGGCAAAGGTCGAGAACGCCCCGCCCCAGCCGGCCATGAAGGTCACGTATTGCTCGCCATCTACCGAATACGTGATCGGCGCAGCCATCACGCCGCTGGCAGCCGGTGATTCCCAGAGCTTTTTGCCATCGTCGGCGGCGTAGGCGATCACCCGGCCATCGGCACTGCCCTCGAACACCAGGTTGCCCGCCGTGCTCAGGGTGCCGCCGTTGAAGATGGTGATATACGGCACTTCCCAGGCAGGTGCCTGCTTGACCGGGTCCCAGGCGATCAACTTGCCTGACCAGGTTTTGGCCATTTCCAGCAGGCCTTCCGGGCCTTCGGGCATCATCCCGGTGCGCAGGCCGAGCTGGTACACGCTCTTGAACGGGTGACGCTTGGGCGCTTCCGGGATGTGCTCGTAGTAGGCCGACATGATGTGCGCCGGGATGTACACCAGCCCGGTGTTGGGGTTGTAGGACATCGGGTGCCAGTCATGTGCGCCCCAAAATGCCGGGGTCACCAGCTTGCGCTTGCCGTCCTTCCAGTAGGCAGCTGCCTCATCATCGACGATTGGCCGGCCAGTCTTCATGTCGATGCCCTTGGCCCAGTTGACCGGCACAATGTTCTTCGCCGAGAGCAACTCGCCGGTGGCGCGGTCGAGTACATAGAAGAAGCCATTTTTCGGCGCCTGCATCAATACCTTGCGCTGTTTGCCGTTGATCGGCAGTTCGGCGAGGATCATGTGCTGGGTGGCCGTGAAGTCCCAGGCATCGCCCGGCGTGGTCTGGTAGTGCCAGGCGTACTCGCCGGTATCGGCATTGACCGCCACGATAGACGACAGGAACAGGTTGTCGCCCTTGGCCTGGCTGCGCCATTTCGGATCCCACAGCGAGCCGTTGCCGACGCCGATATAGAGCAGGTTCAGTTCTGGGTCATAGGCGAACGAATCCCACGCCGTGCCACCGCCGCCCTGCTCGACAAAGGCATCGCCGTGCCAGGTCTTGCTGGCGATTTCCATCGCCTTGTCTTCAGGTGGCAGCTTGGGGTCGCCAGGCACGGTGAAGAAGCGCCAGGCCTGCTTGCCGGTTTCGGCATCATAGGCAGTGACGTAGCCACGCACGCCAAACTCGGCGCCGCCGTTGCCGATCACCACCTTGCCATTGACCACACGCGGCGCGCCGGTAATGGTGTAGCTGCGTTTGTCGTCGCTGCGGGTGTCGACCGACCATACGCGCTTGCCGGTCTTGGCATCGATGGCCTCCAGGCGGCCATCGAGCACGCCGACATAGACCTTGCCCTGCCACACGGCTACGCCACGGTTGACCGCATCGCAGCAGGCTTCACCGGCCCGATGGCGATCGGACTGCGGATCGTACTTCCACAGCAGCTTGCCGTTGCGTGCGTCCAGGGCATACACAACCGAAAATGGCCCGGTGGTGTACATCACGCCGTCGACCACGATAGGCGTGGCCTCGACGCCGCGGTCCAGATCGAGCTTGTAGCTCCAGGCCAGGCCCAGTTGATTGACGTTGCGGTCATTGATGGTGTTCAGCGGGCTGTAGCGCTGTTCATCGTAGGTACGGCCATGGCTCATCCAGTTGCCGGGCTCTTTGTCGGCGTCGATGATGCGCTTGCCATCGACCTCGGCGGCAAACGCCGGGGCCAGGCAAGCCAACGCCAGGACGGCGCAACCTGCGCTTCTCATCAAGGCACCCGGCATGGGCCGGCGGTGCGGACCTGATTGGGTCATCGGGGAATCTCCGTTCTTGTTATTGGCGACACCCAGGGAACGTGTCGTAAAGAACAGGAGCAACGGCTGTGCCAGCGCCAGAGATACCACTGAAAGCCCCGTCGTAGAGAGCTTTATCCACTGTCGATCGTAAGCCGGCGAGCCTACGAGTCGCCGCAGTTTCGGCACACGTGGCGCAGGAATGGAACAGGTGTGTCAGCCCGAGAGAGGCTTCGATGGTAGGCTGCGAAGACGTCTCAGCAACAGACTCCCGATCAGCGCTGCAAGGACGAATGCCAGCCCTAATGCCCGCAGCAAGTCCCCTTCTGCCAGCGCGACCCCTGCGCTGCACAAGCCGCCAACGGTAAATACCAGCGTGTTATTCAGAGCGGCTGCCGTCCCTGCAATCTCAGGGTGCAGGCTCAACGCCCAGGTAGTCGCGGCCGGGCGCACAATCGTTGTACCGGCACTGCAGACCACCATCGACAGCATGATTGCGGTGACGGTCGGATTCAGCACGTACAGCCAGAGAAACAGCGACAACCCGGCGACGCCGATCAAAAGCAGCCCCAGTCTGATCTGTGCACTCACCTCGATGCGTTTGTTCAAGGCACTGGCGACCACGCCGCCAATGATATAAGCCGCACCGTAAGCAATGAATATCAGTGAAAAGGCGTAGTCGGTCATCCCCAGCAGATCCATGAACAGCAAGGGTGACGTGACAATGAAAGAGAAGTGGCAGGCAAATGCCATTGCGGACAGCAGCGAATAGCTTATGAAGCGTCGATCCTTGAACAAGGTGCGATAGCCGCTCCGTGGGGCGACAGGACGCGTAGCGTCTGTGAGCGAAAGACTACACAGCAACACAGCCAACGCCGCGAGCACGACAAACGCCTGAAAGCTGCCCTGCCAACCAAGCCACTGTTGCAAAAAACTGCCTGCCAGCGGTGATAGGGAGATAAACAAACCGCTGGCGGTAGTCAGCAAAATCCGCATCGAATTGCGCCGATGTTCGCTATACAGGTCCTGAACCAGTGCATGGCTGAGTACAAAGCAACCGCATCCAGCGGCCTGCACCAAGCGGAACACCATGAAAGACGAAAAGTCCCAGGCATAAATACAGCCCACGGCACCTGACGCCGCCGTTATCAGTCCGACTAACAACAGGCGTTTACGACCAAGGCGATCGGATAGCGGTCCGATCCAACACTGCGACAGCGCGGCCCCAAAGGCGAACAGGCTGATAGACCAGGCGATATCTGGGGTGGGCACAGAGAAGTGAGAGGATAACGCCGGGAACGAGGGGAGAATCACGTCCAGCGGGAAGACACCCAGTAGACTCATCAACAAAAAACACGAGGCGAGCAGCCATCGGGGAGGCAGTGCAGATATAGACTTCAAGGGACCAGCCCTAATTCTCTGAAAATCAGGGCATTACAATGCTCATTCAATAACTTCGTTTCTTGAATGGTATGAAGCGTCGAAGAAGCTGTCACTCTCAAGCGCTCAAATGCTGAGCACTCAAGTTGATGAACTGCATGCGCATACGCCTGCAAGTCCACGCCTAGAATAGAGTGCAAAAGCATCTGGTCGGGCCTGAAGAAAATCCGGAGTAGATCGGCCAATGCTTTAGTAACGAATTTTTTTTCGCAGCCGTCAAGCTGTGGTATCAGCTTGACGAAGCAGTCCGTAAAGAACAATGAGTGACGCGCCTCATCAAGCAAGTGGTCCTGCAGAATAGAATGTACAGGTGCAATCAGTCGCCCTTGGGTTCCAATCAATAACTCTTTGGTGATGATGGTCTCAGAAATGAATGCAACCACGAAAACCGCCAACGCCCTGTACTTCTCGGGGCATCTGTTGAGATACCGCTGGATTCTAATGCAGCGGGAGGATTTTTTTCGGCTGATTCCAAAGTGTAGGGAAACCTGATCGGACATCTGCCTGGACACAAAAGCGTGAAAGCCTTCGTCGGTGTAGAGCATCAATACAGCTTGACGTTCAGCCACATCGAAGTACCGCGAGATGCGCCCGTGCACCATCAGTGACACGGCTCGGTTCACAAGTGTCATTTCGAGGTCAGTTGTGTAGTCCAAAAAATGCACAAGGTGCGCGACATGCGCCTTCAAGCGTTTCGCGGTGGGTAAGCATTTAATCTCAGGCAGAGCCAGGGCAGCACTGAGAGTTGTTGGAAACCAATGCTCGGGTGATGAAACGGATAGATCATCAGCTGTCAAATCGTAATCATGATGCCGAGCACGCACGCTGCTTTTATGCTGCCAGGTACGGAACGCTTTGAGACCGCGAAAGGTTTTGATGTTCATGGATAGCGATCTCCGCTGATTACTTAGCTGTATTGAGGAGCTCGTTCAATACCTGAGGCATCGCTAAGCCGTCACTGTGCCCAGCGCCTACGAAAAACATGACTTGCTCAGCCTTGTTAGGAAGACCGAGTAACGGCTCCAATGCGGACTCGGTAATCGCACCCGTCAACCAGGTTTCTAAACCGTAGTTCGTTGCAGCTATCTGAAATGTCTGCGCCACATGCCCTACCTCTACAAGCGCCATGCGATAGGCTCTTGAATGCGGATACTTCCACCAGAGCTTATCAAGCCGTGATGTCAAAAAAACGCCCATTGGAATGGTGTCAATGAAATGTTGCCCAGATAGCAAGCTCCCAAGCGAGGGTAAGTCGGTGGCGTGAAGATGTAGTGAATGTTGATGCGGATCGTAGTAGTAAATACCCCGAGCCAGCCCCGACACGTTGCCCGCATAAAGGTAGCCTTCGGTCGCGTTTAACCCACCTCCAGAAGGACTGGCACGCCGATAGCGAAAACTGTCTGGCAGACCGTTATTTTCGATACTATGTTTAGCACCAATGAAGCCGAGCGAGTAATAGAGCAGCTGACTAACTTCCGCGAGACTGACAGGCTCATCATAGAAATTTCTGGATGTCTTACGCATTTCCAAGACTGCCTCAATGCCTCGCGCTCTAGGCGGTTTGGGCAGGGCTGTACCCGCATGGTCGTACCTCGTGTTATTTTCATCAGGCGGGGCCGTCTCCCAGACCTCATCACAGTGCTGCAAGTAACGCTCCGCCCAGCTACGCAAGTTCAGCGGGCAGTCAACCAGCGGAATATCCCGCGTGCCGATATGAAATATTCTGGATAACGGGTCCCATCCCCATTCATCCTCCAGCTCTGTCGAATTGGGAGCGAGCACCTCCAGCCTAACAAAGTCCTGATCGATAGCATTGTTAGGATCAAGACGTGTTTGAGAGTAGGTGAGCTCTATCAGTCGCGTCGCATGAGCTTCACTCAGTTCATACTGCTTATGCGCAGCGTAATTCCAACAAATCAACCCTTTCGGGGACACCAGATAAAAGCAGTCATTATTGAACATACTAGTGACCTAGTTAGGGTGAGGTACAGCTTGACGCCGCACCCCACCTGACTGGATTGACCGCTTATTGGCGTTTCACCAAGTGGGCGAGATTGATTAGCTTGACCGACTCAAGTTTGATCTCTTTCATTTTTCATCTCCAGTGATGCCGCGTTATTGCGACCCTCGAAGTATTGTCCTGCACTGGCGATTTCGCAAGATAATAAGCCGGGTAAAAAATCCGACGCTATTGAAAGAATATTCCGAACTCGCGCACAAATAATAGTCATGATGTTTATATACAAAATGGTATCGGCAAGTTAATTGCATTCGCACGCCGAAGTTCTATTCCACAAGTAGCTGCGTCGAGCACACAAATCTATACTCAGTGGCTTTCAGCAATTACAAGAGCAGGATCAGGCAACAACCCCGCTGTTTTGCCCTTTCAAACCCCACCGCTTGCCTGTAAAAAAGGTCATTCCCCTCCCCACTCAAGGACCTTCCCCATGCTCTATCGCCCTCTTGGCCAAAGCGGCCTGCAGGTTTCAGCCCTGACCCTGGGCAGCATGATGTTCGGCGAGCAGACCAGCGCCGAGGATTCGCTGCGGATCATCGACAAGGCCTGGGATCAGGGCGTCAACTTTGTCGATACCGCCGACGTCTACAACGGCGGGCGCTCGGAGCAGATCGTTGGCGAGGCGGTGGCGCGCAACCGGCAGGACTGGGTGGTTGCCTCCAAAGCGGGATTCGGTGCAGTGGACGGCTTGCCCAACCGCAGCGGGCTGTCGCGCAAGCATCTGTTCAATGCCATCGAAGCCAGCCTGACGCGCATGGGCACCGATTACCTGGACGTCTACTACCTGCACCGCGAAGACCATAGCGCGCCGCTGGAAGAAACCGTGCGGGCCATCGGTGATCTGCTGCAACAGGGCAAGATCCGTTACTGGGGCGTGTCCAATTTCCGCGGCTGGCGCATCGCCGAGATCTGCAACGTGGCCGAGCGCCTGGGTGTGGCCAAGCCGGTTTTGAGCCAACCGCTGTACAACATCGTCAACCGCCAGGCCGAACCTGAGCAGTTGACTGCTGCGGGTTATCACGGGCTCGGCGTGGTGCCGTTCAGCCCATTGGCGCGGGGCGTGCTCAGCGGCAAGTACGCACCGGGTTCGGAGCCAGACGCCGGTAGCCGTGCCGGGCGCCAGGACAAGCGCATCATGGAGGTGGAATGGCGTCAGGAGTCACTGACCATCGCGCGCAAGATCCAGGCCTACTGCGAGGGCAAAGGCGTCGGTATCGTCGAGTTCGCGATTGCCTGGGTGCTGAACAATCGGCTGGTCAGCTCGGCGATCGTCGGGCCGCGCACCGAAGCGCAGTGGGACACCTATGCCGGGGCACTGCAGGTGAAGATCACCGCCGAAGATGAAGCCTTCATCGATGCGCTGGTGACCCCAGGCCACGCCTCGACTCCAGGCTTCAACGATGTAGCCCACTTTGTCAGCGGCCGCCTGCCGCGCTAGCGGCCGCTTGACGACCCAAGCAGGTGGCTGATCGCGGTCTTGAGCTTCATCGGCCGCACCGGTTTGTGCATCAGGGTGTGGCCAAGCAGGCGCACCTGCTGCTTGAGCTCATTGCTGTAATTGGCGGTGATCATCAGCACCGGTATGGCCCGGTCGCGGCAGGCGTTGATCGCCGCTACCGCCTCGATGCCGGTGCGGTCATGGTCCAGGTGATAATCGGCGATCAACAGGTCGACCCGCGCCCGTGGCAGGGCGACCTGACGCTGCAGGTCCGCTTCACTGGCCGCCGTGGTGACCTTGCAGCCCCACTGTTCGAGCAAGCTGCGCATGCCGGCGCAAATCGCCCCGTCGTTATCCAGCACCCAGATCCGCGCATCCTGCAGCGATTGCAGCTGCGGCATGTCCTGCTGCAACACTGAGCCTTTGCTCACAGGACGCTGGCAGCACGGGACTTCGACCGAGAATACCGAACCTTTACCGGGCACCGAGCGCAGCTGGATGGGGTGCCCGAGGATGCCGGCGATCTTGTCGACAATCGCCAGGCCCAGCCCCAGGCCGCGATCCTGATCCGGCCGCTGCGCCTCGCCGCGCTTGAACTCTTGGAACACTTCGCGGCACTTGTCCGCTGCGATGCCGATGCCGGTATCCCACACCTCGATCAACACCTTGTCGCCGCGCCGCCTGCAACCGAGCACGATCCGCCCGCTGGGGGTGTAGCGCACGGCGTTGCTGAGCAGGTTGCGCAGGATCCGCGCCAATAGCTGCATGTCACTGCGCACGCGCAAGCGGCTCGGCACGTAGTCAAGGCGCAGGCCTTCGCTGGCGGCGACGGTAGCGTGCTCGGCCGCGAGGTTGTCGAGCAGGTCGCTCAGGGCAAAACTGGCGACATCGGCGCGGATCACCCCGGCGTCGAGCTTGGAGATATCCACCAGCGTGCCGAGCAGGCTCTCGACGCCATCCAGGGCGTTGCTGACGTTATGGATCAACGGGCCTGCGCCAGGCTGTTCGAGCAAGGCACTGGTAAACAGCCGGGCGGCATTCAGCGGCTGCAACAGGTCATGGCTGACAGCGGCGAGAAATTTGGTTTTCGATAGCGTGGCCTGCTCGGCATCGGCCTTGGCATCGCGCAGGCTGGCTTCCATACGCCGGCGCTGGTCAATCTCGCCCAGCAATTGGCGATTGAGGCTGGTCAGTTCGGCGGTGCGCTCATGCACGCGCAGTTCCAGGTGCTGATAGGCCTGATGCAGCGCTTCGGCATGGGCGTAGCGCTCGGTGATATCGGTGAAGGTGTTGACGAAACCGCCAGTGGGCAATGGATGCGTACGAATTTCCAGCATGCGCCCGTCGAACAGGCGCTGCTCCAACTCCGGCAGCGGCTGGCCGTGGTCGTCGCGGCTGGCGGGCGTCAGCAAGGCCAGCTCGCTGTCGGCAATCACGTCGGCAAACTGCCGATGGCTGGCAATCGGTGCCAGGCCGCTGACCTCGAGAAAGCGTCGGTTCCACAGTTCAAGCACGCCCTCGGCGTTGACCATGGCCAGGCCCTGCGACAGGTTGTCGACCGCCCGCTGCAGCAGGTACGACTTATGCGCCAGGGCCTGCTCGCGGCGGTGGTTCTCACGCAGCTTGACCCGGGTGACGTCGGTGAAAAGCATCACCCGGCCGCCATCGCGGGTCGGCCGTTCGCTGACCTGCAACCAGCGCTCGTTGCGCAGCCGATACAACGGTTGCTCGTCGCTGCTGGCACGGGGTTCTTCGCGCAGCAGGTTGTGCATCAGGCGTTTCACCTCGACCAGCTGCATACCGCTGGCCACACGCAACCGGCTGTTGGCCCAGAGCGCCTTGAAGCGCCGGTTGAACAGCACCACGCGCAGGTCGGCATCGAACAGCACGAACGCATCGGAAATACTCTCGATGGCATCTACCAGCCGCTGGTGGGCGGTTTCGGCGCGGTGGTGCGCGTCGCTGAGCAACAGATGGCTGGCCTTGAGTTCGACCAATACCTGGTTCAAGGCATCAGTACGCTCGCGCACCTGCTCGGCCAACACCACCGAATGCTGGAACGCGGCAAAGGCATCGTCCGGCCGCGCCGCACCCGACTCCAGCCGCTCGATCAACGCTGCATTGATGCGCTTGAGCTTGTGGTTGTCGCGTTGCAGTTGGCTAATCTGCTCAGCTGGCGATGCGCTCGCGGGGCCGTCCGATGGCAACGCCGGTGAAGGTCTGGTTGATATGCATGCCATTGAACTGCTCCCCATAGGTGTTGAAGCCCAGCACCTGCTGGCTGCGCAACAACGCGCTGACCTCGGCCACAGCAGCGCCCTCACTCTCCAGCTCGAGACGGCGCAGTACGCAGTCGCAGCCGATGGTCAGCAGCAACGGCCCGAGGCGCTGGCGCAGGCCCTCGAACAACGATTGCAGGTTGGCCAGCAGCGGACCGGGGCGCATTGCGGTGAGGACGATGCCGTTCTCCACCGCGCAGTAGAAGCTCAGGCTGCCATCCTCATGTACCTGCTGAATGGCCCGCACGTAGTGGTTCTGGTTGATCCGCAGCGCCAGTGGGTGCGCCGCAAACAGCCGATGATCGAGCGCACCCACGGGTACACCGATCAACTGGGCGTACTCAGCGGCTGCCGGCTCGGCGTTCAGCTCATAGACCCGGCGCAGCTGACGGTCGGCGCGGGTCACCACCAGTTTCTCGCTGCGCGGCTGAATGTGATCGGCGCTGAACACCTCGAACTCCAGCCAGGTATTGACCAGCAACAAAACCGCCGCACCGCTGTGGAAGGCACCGTTGTAATACACATGTGTGCGGCTGAGGTGATTGTCATCACCTGCCGAACCGCCGAACTGCGGAATATCGCCCAGCGCCGCTGCCAGGGCAGCCAGCACCACCTCTTCCCGGCTGGACAGGCCATCGAACAGGGTCAAGGCAAAGCTGTGCGCCTTGATCGGTGCCAGGCTGTTGCGTCGGCAGTCTTCGACCAGCTGGGCAACCAGCGCCTGCGCGTCGAGCAGGCTGAAACCGGGTACCGCTTCCACCAGGCCAGCGGCGATAGAGAAGTAGCGCCGGTCGAAACCGACCGCAGTGATACAACCGCGCGCATAGCCCTCCGGGGTCAGTTCGCCGGCGCTGGTGCAGCCGGCCAGCCCCACCGCCGGAAATTGCCCCTGTAGCGCAGCCGCCAATGCCGGCAGATCGTATTCGGCAGAGCAGAAAAACAGCACAAAGCCTAGCTCGGCATGCCGCAGTTGATCAGCCAGCTCACCGGCTGCCTGAGTAGCACAGGTAGCCCGCGACAGTGCGCTGAAGACGCCTTCGCTCATAAGTCGAATTCCGAGAGAGATACAGCCATGGCCGCAGGATAGGCAAGCCTGCGGCTCAGCCGAATGCTACTTGGGTAGGGGGTCGGGGTGGCATTGGTTGTACGCGGCCCTCGCGCTAAATACCAAGGGCTGCGGCCAGACGTTGCAGGCCGGCGATAAGCGCCAGATGCAGCGGATAGAACGCATAACCCCAGCGCCCGACCCGCGGTACCTGCCAGCGTTCCTGACGCGCCAGCCACAGGCCTATTGGCAACGACATTGCTGCGGTGCTCAGGATGACCAGAGCGATGGGTTGCAACGGATGCGCACGTAACCAACTGTTGGTCACGTTGCCCGCGACCGCCAACGCACACGGCAGCAGCCAGCCGGCGCCGCCGTAGCGCCTGGCGATCAGTATCGCGGCGGGGAGCAGGACGCCAGGCAAGCCGTACATCAGGTGATCACTGAACAGCGCTGCAGTCAGCGCAGCGCTCAAGCCGAGCAGGCAGGCCAGCGCCTGTCGATGGTGTATTGCCCAAGCCAGAAACAACCCGAGCGTCAGGGTCGGGATCACGTTTAGCGTCTGCGAACCGGTGTCCAGCCAGCGGTACGGGCCTTCGGACAGCACGCCAAATACCAGCAGCCAACCGAGATAGCGCGCCGCGCTGCGGCTGGGCCACATAGTCGGGTCGCTGCGCCCGACGTTGATTGCCAACGCCAGGCAGAACAACGGAAATGCCAGCCGGCCGATGACGAACAAACCGTCGGCAGCTGGCCATAGGTAACGCAGGTGGTCGGCGACCATGGTCACGATCGCCGTCCACTTGACCAAATCCAGCCCGGCCGAGCGCACGGTTATTGCCCGGACTCGCTGCTCACCATTGGCTGCAGGTACTTGGCGGTCCATGCCGCCAACGGCAGCGGCGGTTGTTGGTGAATGACGCGGCGCCAGATCAGACCAAGGTCTTCCAGGTTGAACATCGAGTTGGCCGATGTGCCCGACCAGGCTGTTGGCGTGCCGACGCTCCACTGGCCAGTGCTGTCGCGGCTGGCCATCTGGAAGCGGAACGTGTAGTTGCCGGGAATGCCCATGCGCAGGTCGGTCACCACCAAGGCATCACCGACCTCGTCGTAACGCAGCCAGTCTCCCGTGAACCAGCGCAGACGCGCGTGCAGTGGGTCATCACCAAGGCGCTTGGCTGCCTCGAGGTTGCGCGAATGCCGCAGCATTTCCGGCGGCTCGCGATCGAACACGCTGCTGACGCCCTCGAAGTAATGGCCGTCCGCGGTTTTCGCCATCACCCGCCAGACCAGACTGTTAAAGGCGATAGGCACGGCACGCACTTCGGTCACTGCTACGCCTTGCTGATCCAGAGCAGCCGCAAAGCGCTGCTCGGCATGCATACGCGCGCCCAGGCCAAAACCGAGGTAGGCCGTACTGAACAGCAATGCGCAGGTCATCAGCGCAATCGCCCTGCCCTGCATGCCGCGAATCGCCGCGAACAGCACAGTAAACAACAGCGGCAAGGTGTACACCGGATCAATGATGAACACCGCCGCCCAACTTTCCGGGATCAGTTGCAACGGCCAGAACAACTGGGTGCCGTACACGGTGAAGGCATCGAGTACCGGATGCGTGATGAGCACCAGCCAGAACGCGGCGAACAGCCTTGGCCAGCGATAGCCGCGCTCCGGCCAGTATTTATGGCCAAGCCAGGTCACCAACCAGGCCAACAACAGGGCCAGGCCGGTGAGCACGAACAATGAATGCGAGAAACCACGGTGGAAGGTCATCTGCGACACCGGATCGGCGTAGCGGATGATCACATCGAGGTCTGGCAAGGTGCCCAGGGCGGCGCCGTAGAGCAATGCCCGGCGGCCTTGAATACGGCCTAGCACCGTGCCTTGCAGCGCTGCGCCGAGCACCGCTTGAGTGAGTGAGTCCAAAGGTCAGGTTTCCACAAAAAGTCTGTTGGCAACCTACCTGCATCGCCGGTCACTGTGCAAACGCTATCGCCGCAGCGCAGCGTTTGCAGCGGGCTGGCAACTCAGCCATCTGTGAGCGGCGCGGGGCTCACAGCAACTGCCAGGTGTAGGCCAGAATCAGCCGGTTTTCGTCGATATCGCTGCGATAATTCGAGCGCGCCACCGCGTTTCTGACACGAATACCCAAACCCTTGAACACCCCGCTCTGCACCGCATAACCAATATCCAGATCGCGCTCGCGGTCCTTGCCCTCGAAGCCGCGGCCGGTATCGACATTGTTGCCGGTTATGTAGCGCACCGTCGCGGTCAGGCCAGGGATGCCCATGGCGGCAAAGTTGTAGTCATAGCGCGCTTGATAGGAGCGCTCATCGGTGTAGGCAAACTCATAGGTGGGCACCTCGTTGCCCAGCGGGGTGATATTGGCGAATACCCGTGGAAACGGGCTTTCGCCATAGATGCCCTGATAGCCGACGTGAAAGCTATGTCCGCCATGCCGGGCTGTCAGCAACGAGAAGAACGCCTGGTTGTCGATCTGGCCAAGCAAGGCATCGCCGTCCTCGCGGGCAGTGAAATAACCCAGGTTGGCGCTGAGCACCCAGTCGCCGAACGGCTTGCTGTGCTTGAGGCCGACAAAGCCCTGCTGGTAGATGTCTTCGAGCTGGCCATACCACAGGCTGGCGCTGGTCTGCTTGTCGTTGAAGGCATAGTCACCGCCCAGGTAATTGAACGCGTCACTCGCGACCTGGCGCATCGGCACATGGCCAAGCATGGCGTTGAGCTTGTCATCCCCGCCTTCGTTGCGCAGGTGCGTCGAAGACAAATGCCCAGCCTGCACGGTCAGCCCGTTGATCCCGGCGGAGTTGAGGCTGACGCCCTGATAGGTGGGTGGCAGCAGGCGAATGTCGCTGAAGGTCAGCACCGGCAGATTCGGCTGCAGCTCGCCAACGCGCAGCTCGGTTTGCGATACGCGTGCTTTGAAGGTGCCAGCCAGGCGACTGTAATCGCTTGCCGCACGCCCGTCGCCATGCACTGGCAACAGTCCGCTGTTGACCCGGTCCGGGCTGCTATCGAGGCGAATCCCGAGCAAGCCCAGTGCATCGACGCCGAAACCGATCGGGCCAGGGGTGTAGCCGGACTTGAAATCGAGGATGAAGCCCTGGGCCCACTCCTCGGCCTTGGACTGCTGGTTGGCGCCGACGATGTCAGAGAAATCCCGGCTGAAATAGTAGTTGCGAGCACTGAGGCTGGCTTTGGCGTCTTCGAAAAAGCTGCTTTCAGCAGCCAGCAGGGGTTGGCTGAGCAAGGTTATGCCCAGGGCGACACAGGGGTTAGGGTTCATCGCGAAGCTCTCTTGATCTTGTTTTTATGAATGGATCGCTACTACGGTTTTGCACTACGGATTTTCAGGGGTTACGGCGCAGGGCATCCCCCGCCTGCGGCCGCCGCAAACGCAGCAAGGCATGCGCACAGAGGCCGAACAGCAAGCCCCAGAACGCTGCCGACAAGCCTAAAAAGGCAACACCGGAGGCCGTCACCAGAAAGGTGAACAACCCGGCATCACGCTCGCTCGGTTCGGCCAGGCTGCGGGCCAATGCCTCGCTGATCGCGCCATACAAGGCGAGTCCCGCCAGGGCGGCAATCAATGCAGCAGGAAAAGCGGCAAACAACGACATCAGGGTCGCGCCGGCGATGCCCAGCAGCAGATACAAGCCACTGCCGGCCAATGCCGCGATGTAGCGTCGACGCGGGTCTTCGTGAGCTTCGCGGCCGGTGCACAGGCTGGCCGTCACGGCGGCGAGGTTGAGTCCATGGCAGCCGAACGGCGCCAACAGCATGCCGCCCAGGGCACTGGCACTGATCAACGGGCTTGCCGGCGTCTGGTAACCCGCATTGCGCAGCACGGCCATACCCGGCATGAACTGCCCGGTCAGGGCCACCAGCACCAGCGGCAAGGCCAGGCTGAACACTGCCGACAGGCTGAATTGCGGGGTGATCAACTGCGCGGTAGCAAACTCCAGGACCAACGCCTCACTGCGCAGCTGGCCGCTGAGCACTGTGATCAACGCGCCAACGGCCAACACCGCCGCCACCGCATAGCGGGGCTGCAAGCGCCGCATCAGCACATAAGTGATGAACATCGCCACGACCAGCGTCGGTTGCACCGGCAAGGCGCGAAACACTTCAACGCCAAAGCTGAACAGAATGCCGGCCTGCATGCCTGCCGCAATCGAGCCCGGCAGGCGTGCGATCAAGCCGTCGAACGCACCACTCAGGCCAATCAACAGCAAGATTAGATTGGCCACCAGATAGGCGCCGACCGCTTGCTCGAGACCAATCTGCGGCAGCGCAGTCACCAGCAGTGCCGAGCCTGGAATCGACCAAGCGATAACTACCGGCACCCGATAACGCAGGGTCAATACCGCGCCAAGCACGGCGCTGCCCATCGACACGGCCCACACCCACGACGACAACTGGCCGTGGGACAGGCCCGCAGCCTCGGCAGCATGGAAGATGATCACCAGCGGGCCGGCGTAGGAAATCATCGTCGCCAGCAGGCCGGCGACAATGGCAGACAACGAACAATCCTTGATCAGGTCTTTCATGGGACCTCTGGCCAGACCGGGGCCGGACGGGATGTCCGGCATGGGTTGTTCAAGCAACATCAAGTGAGGGCGATTACGCCTGCTGCAATGCCCGCGGCCGACCGCTGCGTTGCTCGGCCTCGCTGTCCGGCGCGCGCTGCAGCTGGAAGTCGAAGCGCAGCTCGGCATAGCGCCCGCTCACGCCCCGCGTGCCGTCTTCGCGCATCTGCACTTCGCCGACCAGGCCGTCACGGGTGGCGTAGGCGAAGTCGTCCCACAGGTACTTGTCGCCAGCCAGGTTGATCTGCGTGGTCAGGTGCCGATAGCCCGGCGCCGAGATGAAGAAGTGGATGTGCGCCGGGCGTTGGCCATGCCGGCCGAGCAGGTCCAGGCACTCCTGGGTTGGGCCTTGCGGGTCACAGCCGTAACCCGATGGCACGATCGAGCGCGCGCGGTAATAGCCCTCGGCATCGGTGACGATGCGCCGACGCAGGTTGTATTCGGACTGGCTTTGGTCGAAGAACGAGTAAGTGCCACGGGTGTTGGCATGCCACAGGTCAACCGTGGCGCCGGGCACAGGCTGGCCAGCCGGATCGAGGACCTGGCCTTCGAGGAACATCACCGTGGCTACGCCCTCCTCGCTGCCATCGTCCATGCGCACCTGGCCCGCGGCAATCGGCGCGCCGGCGACATACAACGGCCCTTCGATGGTGCGCGGAGTGCCACCGGCAAGGCCGACGGCGGTGTCCTTGGCGTCCTGCAACAGGTCGAGGAAGTGCTCGATACCCAGGCCCGCGACCAGCAACCCGGCCTCACCACGACCGCCCAGGCGATTGAGGTAGTCAACGGCGTGCCAGAACTCGTTCTCGCTGATCTCAAGGTCCTCGATCAGGCGCGCGCTGTCCTGCAGGACGCGCAGGATGATCTGCTTGAGCCGAGGGCTGCCTTCATCGTTACCAAACCCTGCGGCTTGTTCGAAGAACTTGGTCAGTTCGTCAGTGTGGGAAATTTTCACGGTCATGTTTGCTTACCTCTAATAATTGTTCTTGGGTGAGTCAGGCTCGATCAACGGTCGTCGCTGTGGACTGACGAGGGATGCCGGCACAGGCCGGTCACTTCGATGGCCATATACGGGAACAGCGGCAACTGCATCAGGGTGTCGTGCAGCGCCTCGACACTGGGCACGTCGAACACGCTGTAGTTGGCGTAGTGCCCGGCAATGCGCCACAGGTGACGCCAGGTGCCGTCGCGTTGCAGGCGTTGGGCCAGCTGCTTTTCGTCAGCCTTGAGCTGGGCGGCCCGGGCCGGGTCCATGTCAACGGGCAGGTTCACGGTCATCTTCACGTGGAACAGCATGGGTTTCTCCTTGGGTAAGGTCGCAATCAGCGCCGGGCGAAACGCGCCAGGCGGGTTTCATCCAGGGTCAGGCCCAATCCGGGCGTGCGTGGTACATGCAGTTGGAAGTCGCTGTAGCGCAGCGGCTGCTCGACGATGTCTTCGGTCAGCAGCAGCGGCCCGAACAACTCGGTGCCCCAGGTCAGCTGGCGCAGGGTCAAAAAGGCGTGGGCCGAGGCCAGGGTGCCGACCGCGCCTTCGAGCATGGTGCCGCCGTACAGGGCGATGCCGGCGGCTTCGGCGATCTGCGCGGTACGCAGCACGGCGCGAGGGCCGCCGTTTTTGGCGATCTTCAAAGCGAACACGCTGGCAGCGCCGTCGGCGGCGAGGCTGAAGGCGTCTTCCACGCTTTCGATCGACTCGTCGGCCATGATCGGCGCCGGGCTGCGCTGGTTAAGACGGACTTGCCCGCTGCGGTTGATCCGCGCTATTGGCTGCTCGATCAGGTCGATGCCGTTGTCGCCAAGCACCTGGCAGGCACGCAAGGCTTGCGACTCATCCCAGTACTGATTGACGTCGACGCGCACGCTGGCGCGCTCGCCCAGCTCACGCTTGATTGCCACCACATGGCGCAGGTCCTGCTCCAGCGGGTTGGCGCCGATCTTCAGTTTGAACAGCCGATGGCGGCGGATCTCCAGCATGTGCTCGGCTTCAGCGATGTCGCGGGCGGTGTCGCCACTGGCGAGGGTCCAGGCCACTTCGAGGCTGTCGCGCACCCGGCCACCGAGCAGCTCGCTGACCGCCAGGCCCAGGCGTTTGCCCTGCGCGTCGAGCAAGGCACTTTCGATGCCCGACTTGGCGAAGGTGTTGCCCTTGGCCAGCTTGTCCAGCTTGAGCATGGCGGCATTGATGTTGTCGGCTGGCAGGCCGACCAGCGCCGGGGCCAGGTGCGCGTCGATGTTGGCCTTGATCCCTTCCGGGCTCTCGTAGCCGTAGGCCAGGCCACCGATGGTGGTCGCTTCGCCAATGCCTTCGACGCCGTCGCTGCAGCGCAGGCGCAGCACCACCAAGGTCTGCTGCTGCATGGTGTGCATCGCCAGCTTGTGCGGGCGAATGGTCGGCAGGTCGACGATGATCGCCTCCAGCCGGTCGATAGTCGGGCTTGTCATGCAAGGCCTCCAGTTACGTCAGTCAAAGGGTTACGCCTGTGCCAGCGCGGCCAGGCCGTGGCGCCGGCTGCTGGCCAGGTGCACGGCCATGGCCAGCGCGGCAACCGCGCCGGGGATGGCAAAGGCGATGAAGTTGAGTTGCAGCGGCAGGTTGATGCCCATCAGCGCGCCGCCCAGCAGCGGGCCGACGATGGCGCCGTTGCGGCCGATACCGGAGGCCCAACCAAGGCCGGTCGAGCGCATCGACAGGCCATAGAGCTGGGCCGCGCCGGCATACAGCAGGATTTGTGTGCCGATGGTGGTGGCGCCGGCAATGAAGATCAGCAAGTACAGCACGGGCATCGGGCTGTTCACCCCAAGCAGGTTGATCGACAGCGCCGCGGCGACAAAGAAAGCGATCTTGACCTTGACCAGGTTGTAGCGATCACCCAGCCAGCCGCCGAGAATTGCCCCGGCCATGCCGCCGAAGTTCAGTGCCAGCAGGAACGACAGGCTTGAACCCAGGCTATAGCCGGCGTTGGCCATCAGTTTCGGCAGCCACGAGCTGAGCGCGTAGACCATCAGCAGGCAGCAGAAAAATGCCAGCCACAGGGCCAGGGTGCGCACTGCCAGGCCGTCACGAAACAGCTCCAGCACTGAAGCGCCCTTGCCTTTGCGCTCGCTCGCCTGCAACACATCGTCGGCCTGCACGTCGCAGTCCGGATCAAGCCGTTTGAGCAGGGCACGGGCTTCGTCGCTACGGCCCTGGCGCACCAGAAAACCAATCGACTCGGGCAGGTAGTAGAGGATCACCGGCAACAGCAGCAACGGCAGCGCTGCGGCAAAGAACATCGACTCCCAACCAAAGCGCGGCAGCAAGAAGATGCCGACACCTGCCGAAAGCATGCCGCCCAGCGAGTAACCGCTGAACATGATCGCCACCAGCGTGCTGCGCAGGCGTTTGGGTGCGTACTCGTTCATCAACGCCACGGCATTGGGCATCAAGCCGCCGCAGCCGAGCCCGGCGATGAAGCGGTAGATGCCGAACTCGCTGGGGCTGCTGGCAAAGCCATTGAGGATGGTCGCGCCGGAGAACAACGCGAAACAGATGGCGATGCCCTTCTTGCGCCCGATCCGGTCCGCCAGGCTACCGAACAGCAGCGCACCGAACATCATGCCGAACAGCGCGTAGCTGCCCAGCGCGCCGGCTTGCAGCGGGGTCAGGCCCCACTCCTTCATGATCACCGGCAGCACTACGCCATAGATGAACAGGTCGTAGCCGTCGAATACCAGCAGCAGGCCGCACCAGGCCATGACCATCCAGTGGAACGGTGAAAAGCGCGCGTTATCAATGATCGGGTGAACATCCAGGGTTCGCATGGCATCGGTCTCTGTTGTTTTTGTTGTGAGAGGTAAACGCAGGCTGGGCGACTGTCAGCCGAGGTCGCCGCCGCCGACCGGCAGGGTCACGCCGGTGATGTAAGAGGCCTCGTCGGAGGCGAGAAAGAGGATCGCGTTGACCTGTTCGTCAATGCTCGCGTAGCGCTTCATCAGGCTGCTGTCCAAGGTCTGGGCAACGATCTGCTGGTACCAGGCCTTGTCCTGCTCGCTCTGCGCATCGCTGTTGCGCGGCACCCGCCGGGGTGGCGCTTCGGTGCCGCCGGGCGCAGTGGCGTTGACCCGAATACCGCGCTCGGCGGTCTCGAAGGCCAGGCAGGCGGTGAGTGCGTTGACGCCGCCCTTGGCTGCGCCATAGGGCACGCGGTTGATGCTGCGGGTGGCAATCGATGACACGTTGACGATGGCGCCGGCGCCACGCTCGAGCATGTACGGCAGCGCTGCATGGCAGCACCACAGGGTCGGGAACAGCGAACGGCGTACTTCGGCCTCGATCTGTTCCGGCTCATAGTGCTCGAACGGCTTGGCCCAGATGGTCCCGCCGACGTTGTTGACGAGGATGTCGATCCGGCCAAAGCGCTCGACCGCGCTGGCCATGACCCGGGCGCACTCGGCGTGCTGCTCGAGGTCGGCAATCAGCGTCAGCGTGCCCTCGCCGGCCAGTTCATGAACCAGCTCGGAACGGTCTACGGCTACCACTTGAGCGCCTTCGGCCTTGAGCCGCCAGCACACGCCGCGGCCAATGCCTTGGGCCGCGCCGGTGACCAGCGCGACCTTGCCTTGGAATCTGTTGCTCATCTCTGCTCTCCCCAGCGGCGCCTTCGTCTGCACGCGGCGACGCTGCTGCCATTGGCAATAAAAAAGAGGCCAGCCGCACCCGCACGATGCGGCCAGCCCCCAAGGAAACTCAGGCCGCGGCGGCGAACTTCTCGTAATAGAAGTTGGCCGGGGTGATGCCTTGTTCGCGGATGTACTGGCTGACCGCCTCGACCATCGGCGGCGGGCCGCACAGGTACACGTCGACATCGCCGTTGTTCAGGTGCGCCGGTTCGATGTGCTGGGTGACGTAGCCCTTTTGCGGGTACTTACTGTCGGGGTTGGCAACGCAGGCGCTGTAGGTGAAGTTGCTGATGCGCGCAGCCAGCGCCTGCAGGCGGTCGAGCTCGACCAGGTCGAAATCGTTGGTCACGCCGTAGATCAGGTGCAGTGGATGCGCGCTGCCGACTTCGGCGATCTTTTCCAGCATCGCCGTGAACGGCGCCAGGCCGGTGCCGCCGGCCAGCAGCAACAACGGCCGCTGGATCGGGCGCAGGTAGAAGCTACCCAGCGGGCCGGCCAGGTTCATGCTGTCGCCGGCCTTGGCCAGACTGGTAAGGAAGCTGCTCATCAGGCCGCCGGGAACGTTGCGGATGAGGAAGCTGACCTCGCCATCCTTGGGCAACGAACTGAACGAATACGCGCGGCTCTGACCGCTGCCCGGCACCTGCAGGTTGACGTACTGGCCTGGCAAGAAGGCCAGGCTGCTCAGCGCTTCACCCTTGATCGACAGGGCAATGGTGCTGGCCGACAGCTGGCGCACATCGCTGATCTCGGCCTGGAAATTGCCCTGCTCGGCTTTGCACAGCTGCGACGATGCCGGGATACGCAGCACGCAGTCGGATTCGGCGCGCATCTGGCAGGTCAGCACGTAACCCTGGCTGATTTCTTCTGCGCTGAGGGCGTCTTCGATGAAGTCCTCACCCAGCGCATAGCTGCCCGCCTCGGCCTTGCACTTGCAGGTGCCGCAGGCGCCGTCACGGCAGTCCAGGGGGATGTTGATGCCTTGCCGATAGGCCGCATCGGCAACGGTTTCGTGGCCTTCGGCATTGATGAAGCGGGTGATTCCGTCTTCGAAATTGAGTGCGATCTGGAAGCTCATGTTGCACCTCGCGGACGAGCCTGCCCGCAGCGCGCCCTGCGGCACGCTGGTCAGTACTCGTCTTGACCAGAAGTCAGATGTGGTAGATGTCGATGACCTGGCGAACGTAGTCGTTCTTCAGCACCACTTTCTTGGCCTTGATCAGCGGCTGCTCGCCGCGCAGATCCAGGGTGTAGAAGCTGCTGCCGAAGTAACTGTCGGTGGTCTTGTAGCGAAAGCTCAGGGTGTGCCAGTTGAAGCGCACCTGACACTGCTCGCCACTGTGCTCGACAATCTCGATATTGCTCAGGTTGTGCGAGGTGCGGGTATCCGGAACTGTGGCACTTGAGCGCTCGGTCTGGATGCGGAACACGCGGTCCTCCAGCCCTCCTCGGTTGCCGTACCAGATCAGGGAAATCTCGCTTTGCGGGTCTTCGGTGAGCTGGTCGTTGTCATCCCAGGATGGCATCCAGAAGGTCGCATCGCTGGCATACAGCTCCAGCCACTGCTCCCACTGGCCATCGTCGAGGTAGCGCGCTTCGCGGTAGAGGAAGTCGCGCACGGTGTCGTACAAAGCGCTCATCGCACGGCCTCCACTGGGATCAGTTGCGGCTCCTGCTCGAGTGCCTTGAGCATGGTCTCCTGCCAATACTTGTGCTGTAGCACGAACAGGCCTTCATCTTCGGTGCGCACGCCTGACAGCAATGGTTTGAGCTCGATCTCGCGGGCGGCCTCGTCGGCCCCTTCGACCCAATGCTCGGCGCCGCGGGACATGTCGTTCCAGCCAGTGCCACCGCCGTAGCCGGTCTGGCACGAGCGGAACTCTTCGAGGTCATCCGGGGTGGCCATGCCACTGACGTTGAAGAAGTCTTCGTACTGGCGGATGCGCTTGGCGCGGGCCTCGCTGCTCTCGCCCTTGGGTGCGATGCAGTAGATGGTGATCTCGGTCTTGTTCACCGAAATTGGCCGGGCGATGCGGATCTGCGAGCTGAACTGGTCCATCAGGTACACGTTCGGGTACAGGCACAGGTTGCGCGAGTTCTCGATCATCCAGTCGGCACGGGCCTGGCCGAAATCTGCCGCCAGTTGCTCGCGGCGCTCGTAGGCCGGGCGGTCTTCCGGGTTGGCCCAGCGCGTCCACAGCAGCAGGTGGCCATGGTCGAACGAGTAGAAGCCACCACCCTGTTTGGCCCAGGCACCGGCGCTCATGGTCTTGATCTCGGCAGCGCTTTCGCGTTGCTTGCGCTGGTTCTGGGTAGCGGCGTAGTTCCAGTGCACCGAGCTCACGTGGTAGCCGTCGGCGCCGTTTTCGGCAGTGAGCTTCCAGTTGCCTTCGTAGATGTAGGAGCTGGAGCCACGCAGCACTTCCAGGCCCTCGGGCGACTGGTCGACGATCATGTCGATGATCTTGGCCGATTCGCCCAAGTGCTCGAGCAGCGGTTTCACATCGGCGTTGAGGCTGCCGAAGAGGAAGCCGCGGTACGACTCGAAGCGCGCCACCTTGGTCAGGTCGTGCGAGCCGTCGCAGTTGAAGCTGGCTGGGTAACCGGCATTGCTCGGGTCTTTGACCTTGAGCAGCTTGCCGCTGTTATTGAAGGTCCAGCCGTGGAACGGGCAGGTGTAGCTGACACGGTTACCGCGTTTGTGCCGGCAGAGCATCGCCCCGCGGTGGCTGCAGGCATTGAGGAAGGCGTTCAGCTGGCCGTCCTTGTTGCGCGCGATGAACACCGGCTGGCGGCCCATGGTCAGCGACAGGAAGTCGTTCTTTTCAGGGATCTGGCTTTCGTGGGCCAGGTAGATCCAGTTACCTTCGAAGATGTGTTTCATCTCCAGGTCAAACAGGCGCGGGTCGGTGAACATCTCCCGCTTACAGCGGTAGACGCCCGATTCCCGGTCGTCCTCGAGCATGGCATTGAGGTAGTCGAATCCCAGGAACATGGCCAGGGTCTCCATTGTTATTGTTCAGGCCAGGTCAGGTTAGGACGAGCGCGGCGGGGGCAATATCCGGATTGTGCAGAGTGCTATCCGTTTTCTGCAGGCTTGCTGGAGGGGGCTGAGGATGTGGCGCCAGCGGAGGTTCAGGTGCGGCGCTTGAAGGTTTCCGAAGGCAATTCGGCGAATTGCTGGCGGTAGCTCTCGGCAAAGCGGCCCAGGTGCATGAAGCCGTAATCCATGGCCAGCTCGGTTACGCTGCGCACCGAGCAGCTCGGGTCGGCCAGACACTCGTGCAGGCGCTGCAGCTTGCGCTGGCGTACATACTGCTTGGGCGTGGTGCCCAGATGCCGATCGAACAGCGCATACAACGAGCGCAGGCTCATGCAGGCCTGCTCGGCCAACGCCTCCGCCGGCAGCTCAAGCTTGAGGTTGCGTTCGATGTAATCGAGGATGCGCTCCAGGCTGGCGCCCGGCGCGCCGAGGTTCTCCCGCTGGACATTGGTGCTCATCAAGGTCAGCAGCTTGCTGGCGACGATCTGGCTGTAGTGGCCCTGCACCCGCGGCAACGAGTCACTGACCTCCGCCTCATGGCAGACCATACCCAGCAGGTTGACGAAGCCGTCCAGCTCATCCAGCCGGTAATGATTGCGCAAAAACCGCACGCCACCGCTGGGCCGCTGCCAACGCTGCTCGTCGCAGATCGATTCGAGCAACCGGGTCGGCACTTTGAGGATGAATTTTTCGCAGTCTTCCGAGTAGGTCAGGTCGACCGGATCATCCGGGTTGATCAACAGCAATTCGCCCGGCACCAGGTGGTGCTCGCGCTGTGGCCCGCGCCACAGGCAATTGCCGTGCAGCAACACCTGCAGGTGGTAGATCGTTTCAAGCGCTGGCGAAGTAACCCGCACGCTGCCGCCATAACTGATGCGGCACAGGTCCAGCTCGGCCAGTTTGCGGTGGCTGAGGCTGGCTTGCGGATGGGTGGTGCGCGACAGGCCGATGCAGTGCTGGCCTACATGCCGGTTGACGTAATCGGAGACGGCATACGGATCAGCGTGGTGAAACACACTGCTACGCTCGCTCAACAGGCGGTTTTCCATAGGCAAGGCACTCGGCTCATTCTTGTTATCGTCGCCGCTTCCTACTGCCTCAACGGCGAGTGGTCGCGGTCGTACACGCTCAGTCTATCGGGCCGGTCGCCGGGTACAGCAGGCAAGCGACAACCGGTGGCTTGGCTACACACTACGCAATGCAAGGGCTGCCAGGCAATGCGACCTCAGTAACGGCCGGGCGAACAGCGCGCTCTTGCGGCCAACATTTGTCCGATTATCGAACGCAGGGGATAGGCGCAGGCTCTAGATCAGTCTTCGCCTAGGGTTGATAGCCCTTTTTACTGACACAGCTTGCAATCATCCGACTACACCGCTCGGTTACTTTCCTTACACCGCAATCGGCGCTTCTGCTAAAAACGCCTGCATGCCCTCTTCTCTTTTGCTTCACCTCAAACGTCGCTGGCTCAGCTGGCTGTGCATGGCCGTGCTCCTGATCGGCCTGCCGGCCGGCTGCAGCGTACTGCAACACAAGGAGCGCGAGCTGGTGTTTCGCATCGAGCCCGGCCAGGCCAGCTGGTTCCGTGGCTTGCCCGCAGGTGTGCAGGAACTCGACCTGCGCCCGCGCAGCTTCACCGCCAACCAGAGCCTGCATGCCTGGTGGTGGCCAGCCCAGCGCGCCGACGCACCGGCCATCCTCTACCTGCACGGCGTGCGCTGGAACCTCACCGGCCAGCTGTTTCGCATCGAGCAACTGCATGCCATGGGTTATTCGGTGCTGGCCGTGGACTACCGCGGTTTCGGCCAGAGCCGCGGCGACCTGCCGTCCGAGGCGACCGTCTATGAAGATGCGCAGGTGGCCTGGGAGCGCTTTGCCCAGCTGCAACCGGACCGCAACAAGCGGCTGATCTTCGGTCACTCGCTCGGCGGCGCGGTGGCTGTGGAGCTTGCGGCCGAGCTGAGCCGCCAGGCGCAAAAAGACGGCAGCCCGAGCGCCGCGCGCGGCTTGATCCTGGAATCGACCTTCACTTCGCTCGGCGATGTTGCGGCAGTGGTAGCCGATACCGCCCTGCCAGTGCGCTGGCTGCTGTCGCAAAAATTCGATTCGATCGACAAGATCGACCAGGTCGGCATGCCAGTACTGCTGGTGCACGGCCAGAACGACCGCTACGTGCCGCCACGCTTCAGCCAGCAATTGTACGAGGCCGCGCAGCAGCCCAAGACCCTGCTGCTGGTGCCTGGTGCCAGCCATAACAACAGCATGCGCCTGGCCGGTCCGCGTTATCGCCAGGCGATCAAGGCACTGCTCTAGCGCGGCCTATTGCACCGGCAGGAAGTTCATCAGCAACAAGCTCTGCGCGTAGTTCAAGCCAATCCGCCGGTAGCGTTCATCGAGCATCTGCGCCAACAGGTCGAGCCGGGCGACGATCTTGCCGAACTCGACCGCGAAGCTGAGGTTGCTGCCCTCTTCGGAAATCTCGTTGGAGAACAGCAACAGCACGCCATTGGCGTCCTGACGCTGGCTGAGCATCCAGGTGGCTTTTTCGATGTTGCGCGCGGCGTTGTTGACGAACAGCGGGTCGATCGCATCGGTCATGTAGAACTCGCTGCGTCCGCCGTGGGCGGTGATCAGCATACTGCCGATGGCATAGATGAAGGCGCCGACCCGATCGCCGCGGAATTCCGGGCTCAAGGCGTAGCTGAGGGCTGCCAGATCGCGCCGCTGACCAAGCTGCGGCAGCGGCTGGCGTTGCTCGATGGCCAGGCGGATCTGCCGCTCGGCGGTAGCGGCGTCAAGGTAGCCGGACTGCTTCCACTGGTTGGGATTGCGTGCGTACAGCTTGTTCATCAGCAGGTACAGGCTTTGCAGGTTGTCGCGCATCGCCAGGGTGGCCATGCGGTCGACGCTGGTCTGGAACAGCTCGCTGGGTTTGCCATCACTGAACTGGCTGACAATATCGCGGCCCTGTTGCTCGGTGCACGCGCACAGCAGGGTCAGGGCGCCGGCCAGCAGCAGGCGGGGGCAGGTTCGCAGTACGGGGACAAGCATCGGCACCGGGGTCTTGATCAACGACGGGGCCGGGGATCGGCTCTGCCTGACCAGACATAGAGCGCGAAATGGCGAAAAAGTGCAGTTGCGCAGGCCAGCCAGGCCTGCGCAACGGTATTGCAGGGGCTCAGCCGGTCACATGGCGTGACGCAGCAACTCGATCATTTGCGCATGCAACGCAGGGTCACCGCAGGCCACCACACAGCCGCCGTTCTGCGCCGAGCTGCCATCCCAGGCGGTGATCACCCCGCCCGCCCCTTCGATGATCGGCATCAACGCCTGCACGTCATACGGCTGCAGGCTGGCCTCGACGATCACATCGACAAAGCCACTGGCGAGCATGCAATAGGCGTAGCAGTCGCCGCCGTAGCGCATCAGCCGCGCCTGGCCGGCAACGGCTTCAAAGGCGGCCTTGCGCGCCTCGCTATCGAACATGTCCGGCGTGGTGCACATCAGGGTGGCTGAGGCCAAATCGCTGCAGGCACGGGTCTTCAGCGGCGTGCTGCCGAGCCAGGCTCCCTCTGGGGTACCGATGAAGCGCTCGCCGGTAAACGGCTGGTTCATCACCCCGACCACCGGCTTGGTGCCGTCGTTGAGCGCGATCAACGTGCCCCACAGCGGCAGCCCGGTGATGAAGGCGCGGGTGCCATCGATCGGATCAAGCACCCAGGTCAGCGGGCTGCTGCCAACCGCCACGCCCTGCTCTTCACCAAGGATGCCGTGGCTTGGATAGCGTTCCTGAATCAGCGAGCGCATGGCGTCTTCGGCGGCCTTGTCGGCCACGGTCACCGGGTCGTACAGGCGCCCGCCCTTGTCCTCGACCGCCAGGTTGGCGCGAAAATACGGCTGGATCGCAGCCGCAGCGGCCTGCGCCAACTGCTCGGCAAATGCACGGTATTCGCCGATCTGTTCAGCGTTCAAGGTCATGGTGGCGGGCCTCTGGCAACGATAGGGGTTGGCATCATACCCGAGCCTGCCGGGTGATGGCGTACCGCCTTGCGTGCGCCAGTGATGCTGGGGTTAAGGTAGTCTAGCGGCCAGACCGATTCCTCATTTGCCACGGGACACCCTCAGGATGCCATGTACCGTAACCGCTCTGGTACTCGCCGCCGGCCATAGCCGCCGGTTTGGCAGTGACAAACGCCAGCACCGGCTGAGCAGCGGCCAGACCCTGCTGCAGACCAGCCTGCAACTGCCGTGCGCGCAGTTGGGCGAAGTCTGGCTGGCGCTGCGTGACGACGACCCTGCCCCGGTCGGCCTGGCTGATAACGTGCGCATCCTGCAATCGAGCAGCAGCCGGCTTGGACTTGGCCACAGCATCGCTACCAGCGTCGCGCAGATCAGTACCGCGTCCAATGCTCAGGGCTTGCTGGTGATGCTGGGTGACATGCCGTTCATCCAGCCCGCCACCCTCGCCGCGCTGCTGGCCAAGGCGGACCGTCGCCTGATCATCCGCCCGACGTATCAAAGCAAGCCCGGCCACCCGGTGCTGTTCGGTCGCGCCTGGTGGCCGCAGTTGTGCACCCTGACCGGCGATGAAGGCGCCCGCAGCGTGCTGCTGGGCAATCCGCAGGCGGTGCGCAATATTGAATTGGGTGATCCTGGGGTGTTGCTGGATATCGACCGGCCGGGTGATGTGCCGGATCTGGATGAATAGTAGGCTGCCGAGCGACTGCGGGTGGTTCGAGTACGTCGGGGCTGCTTTGCAGCCCTTTCGCGACACTAGGCCGCTCCTACAGGCACTGCGTCGTCCTTACGTGGCACGGTCGGTGTAGGAGCGGCCTTGTGTCGCGAAAGGGCCGCGCAGCGGCCCCGGCTATCTCAAGGCTGAAAGCGACCCTAGGCAGCCCGCCGCTCCTCCAGCAGCTTGATAAACATACTCAAGCTGCGCGACACAGTACCGCGCCGCCACACCAGCCAGGTCTGCAAGTAGCGGAAGTCTTCCGACAACGGCCAAACGCTGACCGTGCTCAAGCCCGGCATGCTGTCGAGCATGCTGCGCGGCATCAACGCCAGGCCGGCACCAGCACTGACGCACGCAAGCATGCCGTGATAGGACTCCATCTCATGGATTTTGCCGGGCACGGCCTGATCCTGGACAAACCAGTTCTCGAAATGATGGCGGTACGAGCAGTTGGCGCGAAAGGCGTAGATGCTCTCGCCGTTGACGTCGCGGGCGCGGCTGATTGCGGCATGGTTGAGTGGCGCAATCACTACCATCTCTTCATCGAACACGGCCATGCCTTCCAGCGTTGGGTGCAGTACCGGGCCATCGACGAAGGCTGCGACCAGGCGGCCGGACAGCACACCTTCGAGCATGGTCCCCGAGGGCCCGGTCGACAGGTCCAGATCGACCTTGGGAAAGCGCTGGTTATAACTGGCCAGCAAGGCCGGGATGCGCACGGCGGCGGTGCTTTCCAGCGAACCCAGGGCGAACGTGCCCTGCGGATCTTCGCCGGCCACGGTCAGCCGCGCTTCGTGGACCAGGTCGAGAATGCGCCGGGTGTACTCGAGAAAATTCCAGCCCGCCGGTGACAGGCGCAGGCGGCTTTTCTCGCGGATGAACAGCTCGACACCGAGGTCTTCCTCAAGCTGCTTGATCCGCGTGGTGAGGTTCGACGGCACGCGGTGAATCTGCTGGGCAGCGGCGCTGATGCTGCCGTGCTCTGCCACTGCCTTGAAAATTTCCAGTTGCACCAGATCCACAGTCATTCTCCAAACGTGAACGTTGCGCTCATTATTATTCAGTTTTCAATACGGTTGCACGCCACTAGTCTGAGCTTCGTCAACTTACAACAACGAGGACCTCCGCCATGAGCGAGATCAGCAGCCTGACCCACGCCATTTCTGTCGACCCGTTCAGCGGTGAGCAGATCGGCCACTATCCGTTCGACACCGACGCCGCACAGGAAGCGGCGCTGCAACGTGCCAAGGTTGGCTTCAACCAATGGCGCCAGGTGTCACTGGGGCAGCGCAGCGAGTATCTGAACGCCCTGGCCGATGCTCTGCAGGCCAATCACGAAGCATTGGCGGTGATGATCAGCCGCGAAATTGGCAAGCCGATCAGCCAGGCACGTGGCGAAGTGACCAAGTGCGTTGGCCTGTGCCAATGGTACGCCGAGCACGGCCCGGCGATGCTGGCTGCCGAGCCTACGCAAATTGCGACGGCACGTATCGAATACCGCCCACTGGGGCCGATTCTAGCCGTGATGCCGTGGAACTTCCCGCTCTGGCAAGTGCTGCGCGGCGCGGTCCCGGCACTGCTGGCGGGCAATACCTATGTGCTCAAGCATGCCCCGAACGTCATGGGCAGCGCCTATCTGCTGCTCGACGTGATCAACCAGGCTGGCCTGCCAGCAGGCATCTTCGAAGTGCTCAACGTCACCCCGGACGGCGTGACCCGGGCGATCAATGACCCGCGTATTGCCGCCGTGACCCTGACCGGCAGCGTCCGCGCCGGCATGGCGATTGGTGCCCAAGCCGGTGCTGCGTTGAAGAAATGCGTACTGGAACTGGGCGGTTCCGATCCGTTCATCGTACTGGCGGACGCCGACCTCGATGCAGCGGTCAAGGCAGCGGTGATCGGCCGCTATCAGAACACAGGCCAGGTCTGTGCAGCAGCCAAGCGCCTGATCGTCGAAGAAAGCATCGCCGAGGCGTTTACCGCGAAGTTCGTCGAAGCCACGCGTCAGCTCAAGGTCGGCAACCCGCTTGAGGCTGACACCTACATCGGCCCGATGGCCCGCTATGACCTGCGCGACGAGCTTGACGGCCAGGTGCAGGCAACCTTGGCTGAAGGCGCGGTGCTGCTGCTGGGTGGCAAGAAGGCTGAGGGCGTCGGCAACTTCTACGAGCCGACCGTATTTGCCGGCGTTACGCCGCAAATGACCGCGTTCAAGCAGGAGTTGTTTGGCCCGGTGGCAGCGATCATCAGCGCCCGTGACGCCGACCACGCCGTGGAACTGGCCAACGACAGCGAGTTTGGTCTGGCCTCGACCATCTACACCGCCAACCTCGAGCTGGCTGAGCGGATGACCTCGGCGTTGGATACCGGTGCGGTGTTCATCAACGGCTACTGCGCTTCTGACCCGCGGGTAGCGTTCGGCGGCGTGAAGAAGAGCGGCTTTGGCCGTGAGCTGTCGCACTTCGGTGTGCGCGAGTTCTGCAACGTGCAGACGGTGTGGCTGGATCGCAATTGACAGCAGCGTGAGTAAAAGGGGCAAGTCGCTTGTGCGGCTTGCCCCTTTTTTTGCCAGCTAGTTGTCGCGCACCTGGTCCTGCACCCAGTCGAGCATGCCACCCGGCACAATCAGCTCATGCCTGGCCCGCGAACAGGCGGTGTACAGCCCCGCGAGCATGCGCGCTCGCTCATTGCGGTTACCGGCGGCGGCAGGCGCAACCATCAGCTCTGGCGAGACCATGACCCGGGCGAACTCCATGTTCTTCACGTCGCGCACCCTGGCCAGGAACAACTTGGGCGCCTTGTCCCAGCGATAACGGCTCTTGGCCTTGGCGAAATCTTCCGGCGTGTAGCCCCTGCGCAGCAGGTTGGCCACAGCAGCAAAGGCCTTGTCGTCGCCCTTGTCCTGTTCCAGCGCCTGCCAGCTGGCATAGCGGAACAGCATGTTGTGCCGCGGGCGCGTGCCGTAGCGGTACAACTCGATGCAGTCCTCGACAAACAGCTCGAACTCCTTGCGCGCACCTTTGAGCAAAACAAACGGTACGCCCTGATGGGTCAGGCGCTGGAACCAGCCGAACAGACCCCATTCGTCATCCACCAGCAGCGCCGTAGGTTGCTCGGGCACCGTCACCGTGTCGAAGAAACTGACCCGGGTGTAGTGCTCGGCGCTGCCGGTAAAGGCCGCCTGCACTGCGGCCGGGTGGGCCAGGATCAGCGGGTTCAGCACGCCCTCCATGGCCGGCCCGGCACGCAGCGAGTGATCGATGCAGCGCTGGCGGATGAACTTGCCGTGGTGCGGGCTGAGGCCGTTGAGGTTCTGCAGGTCGTCGCCCAGGGTAATGATTGCCTGCGGGCTGCGGTCGAGCACGGCGAGCATGGGCGCCGACAGCTCGTGGGCTTCATCGACGATGACATGGCTGAACTGGCTGTCGATCACTTCCAGCGTCAGCGACAGCAGCTTGACCCGGTGATAATCGCGCACCGGCAGCTGAATCTCGCGCGCCGAGGGGCGGATCAGCTGTTGCCAGTACAGGCGCGCCTTTTCCAGCAGCACCTCCTGATCCAACGGCGAAAAGCCGTGGCCCATCCACGGCAAATGGTGCAGTTCGATGGCGGTGTCTGCGCTGCGGCAGAAGCTGCGTACCGCCTTGATGCACAGGGCGACCACTTCACGCGCCGCCAACGGGCCGATGTCCGGCACTGCCAGCCACTGTACGACTTGCGCCTCCTGCGGGCGCCACGACAGTTTGCTGCGGTAGACGTCGCGCAGGCGCCACCCGTTGCTGGTCAGGTCGCGGTCAAGAATTTCATCGGCCAACTGGCCAAAAGTGCGCGCGGTAAACGCCGAGGCGTCCTTGATCCGCGCCTGCAGGGCGCGTAGCTGGCCTTCGGTCATGGCCAGCAGCAAGGTCCGCTGCGGGTCGAGCAAACGGGCGAACTGGTTGATCAGGAAGGTCTTGCCGGTGCCGGCAAACCCCTGCACGGCCACCGACTCGTCAACCCCCGAGAGAAACTCGCGCAGCAAGCGGTTCTGCTGGTCACTCAGGCGCAGATTGCTCGGCAACGACGGCAAGCCGACCGGTCGCAACGGCGTTACCTGCTCGCGATAGGCATCGGCAAAAGTAAAGCTCCAGCCACCTTCGCTGTCGCGCAGGTCGGCAACATCGACAGGCTGCTCGGCCGCCAGCAGGCCGATGCCGTTCTCGCCGAGCATGCCCAGGCCCATGGCGAACACTTCTGGGTCAAAACGGCTGGCGACCTGCTGCTGGAAGCGCGACGGCGCCGCCGCTTCAACCTCATCGGCAATCCGCACGATCTCGGCAAAGCGCCGCTGCTGCGCTTCGACCGAAGGCGCACCCTGCTGGCGCGGCACATTCTGGATAAACAGCACCGCAGCGCTTTCCAGCAGGCTGGCCTGCACAAAGAACTCGCTGGCGTGTTGACTGGCCAGGCCGTCGGCCTGTTCGCTGGTCAGGGGCAGATAAAACATCAGGACCTCGGTACATTACTGCCGCGCACGATACCAGCAATGGCTCTGATCTGCAGAACTGTACCGGGCTACCTGGCCCGCTTCAGCGTCTCGCTGGGCAGCTCGGCAAACAGTTGCCGGTAACTTTCCGAAAAGCGCCCCAGGTGCCAGAACGACCACTGCATGGCCACCTCGGCCACGGTCGCCCCAGCGCCACGCAACAAGTCACGGCGGGCGCCGTTCAAGCGGCGCAGGCGCAGCCAGTGCGCTGGCGGCATGGCGGTGAAGGCCTTGAAGATCTGCTGCAACTGGCGCACGGACACCCCGGCAACTTCGGCCAGCTCGACGAGGTTGAGCGTTTCGTCGGGGCAATCGGCGGCCCAGTCGCTGACCCGGCGCATGACCGCGCGCGCCTCGCTACGCCGGCCATGAGCATCGCCCTGCAGGCGTTGGCTGGCATTGTCGAGAATGAACAGGCAATCCTCGAGCAGCTGTTCGCCCAACGCCCTGCCCTGCAATGGGCTGTCAGCCTCGCCCAGCCGGGTCAGGGTCGCGCTCAGCCAGCTGCCGAACAGGTTGTTCTGCACCGAGTCCAGCGGGGTCATGAACAAGCCTTCCAGGCGGGCGACATCCAGGCCATGGCACTGGAGAAAGTCGCGGCTGAACACCACCGCCACTTCCTGATAGTTCTCGGGCGTGATCCAGATATTGCGGCTGTCTTCGTTGAGCAGGTAAAGGCTGTTCTCGCTGCGATCAAAGCAGAACGTCAACGACCCACTGGGCGCGCTGAAAAACTGCTCAACGCGGGTGTTCAGGCGTTCTTCGTAGACCTCGACGCCCTCAAGCTCCAGGCTGCGCAGTTGGCCATTGAACAACCCCGGCGACATTTGCCGGTATTGCTGCTGCCAGCCGGGCGTTGTGCGCACCTGTTCACTGACATCACTGGTCTGGAAAGCCTGAACTTGCAAGCCGTTGGCGCTGGTCACGCGGCATCCTATATGCACTCTTTTGGTGCATTTGCTGACGAAAGAAGTGGATAGATCAACCCTGCGGGCTGCGCCCAAGATAGCCCCCAGCGCAGCGACTGGGAAGATCCCTTCGCCTGGCGCGATCAAAACCCAACCAAGAGGTCTGTATGAACGCCCCCTTCGATCAGCTTTCCACCTGGCTGAAAGAACACCGCATCACCGAAGTCGAATGCGTGATCAGTGACCTGACCGGCATCGCCCGCGGCAAGATTGCACCCACGGCCAAGTTCCTCCATGAGCGCGGCATGCGCCTGCCTGAAAGCGTGCTGCTGCAGACCGTCACCGGCGACTATGTCGACGACGACATCTACTACGACCTGCTCGACCCGGCCGACATCGACATGATCTGCCGCCCCGACCCGTCGGCGGTGTACCAGATCCCATGGGCCATCGAACCCACCGCCATCGTCATCCACGACACTTTCGACAAGAGAGGCAACCCGATCGAGCTGTCGCCGCGCAACGTTCTCAAGAAAGTCCTCAAGCTCTACGCCGACAAGGGCTGGCAGCCAATCGTCGCGCCGGAGATGGAGTTCTACCTGACCAAGCGCTGCGAAGACCCGGACTTGCCTCTGCAAGTGCCGATGGGCCGCTCCGGGCGCGCTGAAAGTGGCCGTCAGTCGTTCTCGATCGATGCCGCCAACGAATTCGACCCGCTGTTCGAGGACGTCTACGACTGGTGCGAGATCCAGTGCCTGGACCTCGACACGCTGATCCACGAAGACGGCCCGGCGCAGATGGAGATCAACTTCCGCCACGGCGACGCGCTGGACCTGGCCGACCAGATCACCGTGTTCAAACGGACCATGCGCGAGGCCGCGCTCAAGCACAACGTCGCCGCAACGTTCATGGCCAAGCCGATCACCGATGAGCCCGGCAGCGCCATGCACCTGCACCAGAGCGTGGTCGACATCGCCACCGGCAAGCCGATCTTCGCCAATGACGACGGCAGCATGAGCGAGCTGTTCCTGCACCACATCGGTGGCCTGCAGAAGTTCATCCCCAAGGTGTTGCCGATGTTCGCGCCGAACGTCAACTCGTTCCGCCGCTTCCTGCCGGACACTTCGGCCCCGGTCAACGTCGAGTGGGGTGAAGAAAACCGCACCGCCGGACTGCGCGTACCGACCTCAAGCCCCGAGGCCATGCGCGTCGAGAACCGCCTGCCGGGCGCCGATGCCAACCCTTACCTGGCCATTGCTGCGAGTTTGCTCTGCGGCTACCTGGGCATGGTCGGCAAGATCGAGCCGAGCGCTGCAGTACAAGGCCGCGCCTATGAGCGCCGCAGCCTGCGCCTGCCGATTACCATCGAAGACGCGCTGCAGCACATGGAGGAATGCGAAATCATCCAGGACTACCTGGGCAAGCAGTTCGTCCAGGGTTATGTCGCGGTGAAGCGCGCCGAGCACGAGAACTTCAAACGGGTGATCAGTTCGTGGGAGCGCGAGTTCCTGATGATGAGTGTCTGATCATCTGCGGGGCGCCGAGCGCCCCGCCTTACGCAACATCACGACCCAGAATAAAACCAGAGAGGTGTCGACATGCGTCATTTGCAGTCCGTGATCCCCGCAGCATTCGCCCTGATGTTCGGCGCCGCCGCTCAGGCCCAGCCGAGCGTCAGCGTGTACAACTGGACCGACTATATAGGTGAAACCACCCTGGCCGACTTCCAGGCCAGCAGCGGCATCAAAGTGATCTATGACGTGTTCGACTCCAACGAAACCCTGGAGGGCAAGTTGCTCGCCGGGCGCACTGGCTACGACGTGGTGGTGCCGTCCAACCACTTCCTGGCCCGCCAGGCCAAGGCCGGCGCCTTCCTGCCGCTGGACCGCAGCAAGCTGCCGAACTTCAGCAACCTCGACCCCAAGCTGCTCAAGCAGCTGGAGCAGAACGACCCTGGCAATAAATACGCAGTGCCGTACCTGTGGGGCACCAACGGCATCGGCTACAACGTCGACAAGGTCAAGGCGGTGCTGGGCATCGACAAGATCGATTCGTGGGCAGTGCTGTTCGAGCCAGAAAACCTGAAGAAACTGCAAAAATGCGGCGTAGCCTTCATGGACTCGCCGGATGAACTGTTCCCGGCCATGCTCAACTACCTGGGCATGAACCCGCGCAGCGAAAACGAAGCCGATTACAAGAAGGCCGAAGCCAAGCTGGTGGAAATACGGCCGTACATTACCTACTTCCACTCCTCCAAGTACGTTTCCGACCTGGCCAATGGCGATGTCTGCATCGCTTTCGGTTACTCGGGCGACGTATTCCAGGCGGCCAATCGCGCGGTTGAGGCGAAAAACGACGTAAAAATCGCCTACAGCATTCCCAAGGAAGGCAGCAATCTGTGGTTCGACCTGCTGGCCATTCCCAAGGACGCCAGCAACCCTGAACAGGCCCTGGCCTTCATCAATTACCTGCTCGACCCTGAGGTAATCGCCAAAGTCAGCACCACCGTCGGTTATGCCAACGCCAACCTCGCGGCCAAGGCGCACATGGATCCGGCGCTGGTCAACAATCCCGAGATCTACCCGCCGCAAGAGGTGCTCGACAAGCTCTATGTATCGAGCACACCGAGCCCGAAAATCATGCGGGTCATGACCCGTTCCTGGAGCAAGATCAAATCCAACCGCTGAGCCGAGCCTGTGCCATGTCATTAGAGAGCCAACACGCTGCTTCGTACTACGCCGCCACGGCGCGCAGCAGCGCGCCCTACCCTGCGCTGCAAGAACAACTGAGCGCCGACGTCTGCGTGGTCGGTGGCGGCCTGACCGGGGTCAATACTGCGCTGGAACTGGCCGAGCGCGGTTTGTCGGTGATCCTCCTCGAAGCCCGGCGCATCGGCTGGGGCGCGAGCGGGCGCAACGGTGGCCAGCTGATTCGCGGCATCGGCCATGATGTCAGCGGTTTTGCCCGCTATGTCGGCCAGGACGGCGTGCGATATCTGCAACAGGCCGGGATCGACTCGGTCGAGCTGGTGCGCCAGCGCATTACCCAGTACGCCATCGACTGTGACCTGCGCTGGGGCTTCTGCGAGCTGGCCAACACGCCCGCCCAGTTTGCCGCGTTCAAGGACGAGCAAGCGCAACTGGCCGAGCTCGGTTACCGCCATGCCACGCGCTTGGTTGATGCGGCACACATCGGTGAAGTGGTCGCCAGCGAGCAGTACGCAGGCGGGCTGATCGACATGGGTTCAGGCCATCTGCACCCGCTCGACCTGGTCCAGGGTGAAGCGCGCGCTGCGGCAAAGTTGGGCGTGCGTATCTTTGAACAAAGCCCGGTGCTGCGCATCGAGCATGGCCCGAGCGTGACCCTGCACTGCGCCCACGGCAAGGTGCGCGCGCAGAGCCTTGTGCTTGGCTGCAATGCGCACCTGGACGAACTCGAGCCGCGCCTGAGCGGCAAGGTGCTGCCCGCTGGCAGCTACGTGGTGGCGACCGAGCGACTGCCTGAACAGGTGGCACAGGCGTTGATTCCGCAGAACATGGCTTTGTGTGACCAGAAGGTCGGCCTTGATTACTACCGCCTGACCGCCGACAACCGCCTGCTGTTTGGCGGTGCCTGCCACTATTCGGGCCGCGATCCGAAAGACATCGCCGCCTACATGCTGCCCAAGGTGCGCAAGGTGTTCCCGCAACTGGCCGATGTGCGCATCGACTATCAATGGGGCGGCATGATCGGCATCACCGCCAACCGCTTCCCGCAGGTGGGCCGCTTGAGCCAATACCCCAACGTCTACTATGCCCAGGGCTATTCCGGGCATGGCCTGAACGTGACGCACTGGACTGCCAAGCTGCTGGCCGAAGGCATCGCCGTCGGCCACAGCCAGGGCCTGGATGTTTTCAGTGCGGTGCCGCACCTGACCTTCCCGGGCGGCAAGGCCCTACGCTCGCCGCTGCTGGCAGCGGGCATGCTCTGGCATCGGCTGCGCGAAGTACTGGGCTGAGCCCACGGGTGCAGGCCCGCGCCGAATCGGCGCGGGGTTGAGCTGGGTCAGGCGAAGAAGCTGTAGAAGATCGCCGACAAGGTGATCAAACCGATCAAGGTAACGAACACATTGGACAGCTTGCCCGAGTACTTGCGCAGCGCCGGCACCTTGCGTACGGCGTACATCGGCATCAGAAACAGCAGGCAGGCAATCACCGGGCCGCCCATGCTTTCGATCAGGCGCAGGATGCTCGGGTTGAGGGTGGCGACCGCCCAGCACGTCAGCACCATGAACAGCGCGGTAACCCGCTCCAGACGCTTGGCAGGCCAGGCTTTGCCGCGCCCGCGCAGGCTCTTGACGATCATGCCCTGGAAGCCCTCGCTGGCGCCGATGTAGTGGCCGAGGAACGACTTGGTGATTGCCACCAGGGCAATCAGCGGTGCCACGAACGCGATCACCGGGGTCTGGAAGTGGTTGGCCAGGTACGACAACACCGAGATGTTCTGCTCCTTGGCGGCCGCCAGGTCGGCCGGGCTCAACGCCAGCACGCAACTGAAGCAGAAGAACATCACCGTCAGCACCATCATCACGTGCGCGGTTGCCAGCGTGCGGCCGCTCTTGCGGTCAGCGTCGGCGCCATAACGGTGCTTTTGGTCGACGGCGAAGGCCGAGATGATCGGCGAGTGGTTGAACGAGAAGACCATGACCGGGATCGCCAGCCACAACGTCAGCAGCAATTTGTTGACGCTGATGCCTTCACTGGCCTGGGCGAGGAAGGCGCCGTTCCAGTTCGGGATCAGGCTCAGGGCCAGCAGCAATAGTGAGGCGACGAAGGGATAGACCAGGATGCTCATGGCCTTGACGATCATCTGTTGGCCACAGCGCACGATCACCATCAGACCGCAGATCAGCAGCAACGACAGCAGCACACGCGGCGGCGCCGTCACGTGCAACTGATGCTCGAGAAAACTGCTCAGGGTATTGGTCAGGGCAACGCTGTACACCAGCAGGATCGGGAAAATCGCCAGAAAGTACAGCAAGGTGATCAGCTTGCCGGCGCCGGTGCCGAAGTGCTCCTCGACCACCTCGGTGATGTCCTCATTGCCGCTCTTGCGACCGGACAGGACAAAGCGGGTCAAGGCCCGATGTGCATAGAAGGTCATCGGCAACGCCAGCAGCGCGAGGATCATCAACGGCCAGAAGCCGCCGACCCCAGCGTTGATTGGCAGGAACAACGTCCCGGCGCCAATCGCCGTGCCATACAGGCCCAGGGCCCAGGTGGTGTCATGGCGGTTCCAGCGGGTTGCATCCACCGCCGCAGCCGCAACGGCCGCATCCGCACGAACAGTCGTGGTGCTATGTACATCGGTCATCAGATATCGCCTTGTAGTTATTTTTGTCGCTGATACAGCGGGTAGTGCCTTGGAGCTGAGTGCACGCTGCCTTGGCAGATGCGCATTCAGCCCCGTCGAGTACGGGTCAGCACTCGACGTACGCAACGGCGAGGCCGCCGCGTGAGGTTTCCTTGTAGTTGGCGTGCATGTCGGCGCCGGTGTCGCGCATGGTGCGAATCACCCGGTCGAGGGAGATGAAGTGCTCGCCGTCGCCGCGCAGGGCCATCTGCACTGCGTTGATGGCCTTGACGGCGGCAATCGCGTTGCGCTCGATGCAGGGGATCTGCACCAGCCCGCCGACCGGGTCGCAGGTCAGCCCGAGGTTGTGCTCAAGGGCAATTTCGGCGGCGTTTTCCAGCTGCGGTGCGGTCGCGCCGAGCACCTCGGCCAGGCCCGCGGCGGCCATTGAACAGGCCGAACCGACCTCCCCCTGGCAGCCCACTTCGGCGCCGGAAATAGACGCGTTTTTCTTGCACAGAATGCCCACTGCCGCCGCCGCCAGCAGAAACGCCACGACATCGTCGTCGCAGGCGCTGGGGTTGAACTTCATGTAGTAATGCAACACGGCGGGGATGATGCCGGCGGCGCCGTTGGTAGGCGCGGTGACCATGCGCCCGCCAGCGGCGTTTTCTTCATTGACCGCCAGGGCAAACAGATTGACCCACTCCATCGCGCTCAAGGTCGAGCCGATCACGTTGGGCTTGCTGACTTCCTGCAGGCTGCGGTGCAGCCGCGCGGCACGCCGCTTGACGTTGAGCCCACCGGGCAGGATGCCGTCATTGCGCATGCCGTTGGCCACGCACTCGCGCATCGCGGCCCAGATTTTCAGCAGCCCAGCGCGGATGTCATCTTCACTGCGCCAGGCGCGCTCGTTGGCCATCATCAGTTGGCTGACGCTGAGGCCGTGCTGTTTGCACAGGCTGAGCAGTTCGGCAGCGCTGGAAAACTCGTAAGGCAGCTTGACCTGCTCGGCGTTGCTCTGTGGCGCATCGATCTCGGCTTGCTCGACGATGAAGCCGCCCCCGACCGAGTAATAGGTCTGGCTGAACAGGCAGCCCTGCTCGCCCTCGGCATTGAGCGTCATGGCATTGGGGTGGTACGCCAGGCTTTCGTCCAGCAGGAGCATGTCGCGGCCATAATCGAAGTCGACCGGCTGGCGGCCGTCGAGCATCAGGCAGCGCTCCTGCAGCAGCTGGGCGATACGCGGCTCGATGCTGTGCGGATCGATCTGGTCAGGCCACTGCCCCATCAACCCCAGCAGGCAGGCGCGATCAGTGGCATGGCCGACGCCGGTGGCGGACAGCGAACCATACAGGCGCACCTCGACCCGCTGTACCTGAGCCAGTAGCCCGCGCTCGCGCAGCGCCTGGGCGAAGGTTGCGGCGGCGCGCATCGGCCCTACGGTGTGGGAGCTGGAGGGGCCGATGCCAATCTTGAAAAGGTCGAAAACACTGATAGCCATGCTAATGCCTGACCGTGGCGGCCTTGAACACCTGCGCACGGCTCTCTGGAAAAATTGAACGGTGTTGCCAAGTTGGGCGATACTGCCGCGCCACCACGGCAATGACCAACGAAAGATTCTAAGCTAGCCTTTAGCAGGACTAAACGATGAGAAGGCAAATTACTGGCCAGTTCTATGTCTGGCTGCATGTGTTTTCCTGTGCGGCGCGGCACTTGTCGTTCACCCGCTGCGCCGAGGAACTACACATCACGCCCGGCGCGGTCAGCCAACAGATGCGCCAGCTCGAAGAGCATCTGGGCTACCGTTTGTTCCTGCGCAAGGCCCGTGGTGTCGAGCTTTGCGCCGAAGGCCAGCGCCTGGCGCTGACGGTCGCCGAAGCCTACGGCAGCATCGAAGCGGAGTTGCTGCGGCTGGACGCCGGCGATATTCGTGGCACCTTGCGCCTGCGCTCGATCCCGTCATTTCTGGCCAAGTGGCTGACCCCGCGCCTGCCGCGCTTTCAACAGCGCTACCCGGACCTTGAGCTGCGGCTGGTGGCCGAAGACAGCAACCAGGCCCTGCACCCGGATGATTTCGACCTGGCGATCGACCTCAATGACGGCAGCTATCCGGGCATGCTGTCGACGCCGCTGCTCGACGAGCAGATATTCCCGGTGTGCTCACCTGCCCTGCTCCGTGGCCGGCCGCCGCTGCACGGGCCGGCTGACCTGGTGCATTACCCGTTGCTGCACGACATGACCGCCTGGCGCGGCAGTTCGGAGTACGCTGAGTGGGAGTTTTATCTGCAGGGCATTGGTGCCGGTGAGTTGAATGTGCGCCGCGGGCACACCTTCAACCGCAATCACCTGACCATCGAAGCCGCCATTGCCGGGGTTGGCGTGGCGATAGCGCGGCGCACCCTGCTCAATGATGAGCTCGAGCGCGGCGCGCTGATCGTGCCGTTCGGCGTAGCGCTGGCCAACCACAAGCGCTACGTGCTGCATTACCCGCCCGGCGGCTTGAACCAGCCGGGCGCGCGTGCCGTGCATGACTGGCTGGTGGAAGAAGCGCAGGCGTTTCGCGCGCTCCACCCGCTGGCATTGGATGTGTGAGCCGGCTCAGTACGCCTGTTTGCCGGTGAACGCATTGAGCGTGCGCACCAGAATCACGAAGTCCAGCCACAACGACCAGTTGTTGATGTACTCGATGTCCGAGTCGACCCGCTGGATCATCTGGCCGATGTCCTTGGTTTCGCCCCTGAAGCCACGGACCTGGGCCAGCCCGGTCATCCCCGGCTTGATGTTGTGGCGGGCGAAGTAATCGACGATGTCTTGCGAATACAGCGTGTCGTGATGCAGCGCATGCGGCCGTGGGCCAACCAGCGACATTTCCACCAGTCAGCACATTGAACAGCTGTGGCAACTCATCCAGGCTGGTACGCCGGATAAAGGCGCCGACCTTGGTAATCCGCGGGTCGTTTTTCTGCGCCTGCTTGACCACGCCGTTTTCCAGCGGGTGAATGTGCATGCTGCGAAATTTCCAGATGCGGAACGATTCGCCGGTCCAGCCCATGCGTTCCTGGCGGAAGAACACCGGCCCCGGGCTGTCGATCTTGATCGCCAGGGCGATCAGCAGCAGCACCGGCGAAGCACAGAGCAAGATCAACGCGGCCAGCACGCGGTCTTCCAGGTTCTTGAGGAACAGGCTCATGCCGGTCAGCGGGGTTTCCGACAGAGTCAGCACCGGGATCCCGGCGATTTCCCGCACGCTGTGGTTGATCAGCCGCAGCGAGAAGATATCGGGCACCCAGTTGACCGCAATGCACTTGTCGAGCAGCTTCAGATAGACGTCGTTGATGACCTCCGAGCCGCCCAGCGGCGTCACCAGATACACCGTGCGGATCGCATGCTTGGCTACCAGCCCATCGAGCTCGGAGATGTGCCCCAGCACCGGCGGTTTGCCGTCACCGGCGACGCGGCTTTGCTCGTCGGGCTTGTCGATCCACACGCAGCCCACCACACGCTCGCCAAACCAGGGGTTGTTGCTGATCTTCAGGTAAAGAAAGTTGGCAAGATCGCCCGTGCCGATGATCAGCGCATTGTCGGTACGCAGCGCATTGGCCATGAAGCGCTTCTGCACTTCGCGCACTGTGTAGTGCAGGAACAGCTGCAGGAAATAGCCGCTGACGAACAGTTTGCCCACCAGCAAGCGTGAGTAGGTTTCGCTCTGCTTGGTCAGAAACGCCATCACCATCAAGAAACAGAACGTCGCCGACCACGCCTTGAACAAGCGAAACGCCTTGATCGACAGGCCGACGTTGCTGCGGTAGATACCGTAGTGGTCATAGATCACTGCCAGCGCACCGATCAGCAACAGCAGCATGATCACGTAGTCGGAAGTGATGTAGCCGAACTGATCAACGATCAGGTACCAGGCGATGCCAGTCACCGCGATACCGTCAAGCCCAGCCTGAATGGCGTTACTCACGCCACTTCTGCGCTGGAGCAAGGAACGACTGCTTCGGGGCTCGAAAACCATCATCAGACCTCATCAGATGTGAGCGCAGCGATACATCACTGCTTACAACTTTGGTATTACAACCAACTGACTGAACACACTGCCAAGCCAATGCTGCAAGCACGCCGACGATTGAATTCGGCGTAGTTCCGGGGGGGTTATGGGGCATTTGATATCACTGTAGCAGTACCACGGAGAGGCGACGGGGCGAATCATCGTGGCGACGGTTTTTGGCAGATTCGCAGTGTCCGGCACCACCCTCAGCAGGTCGTTTCAGATGCGCTTCGGCGCGGCGCGCAGCGCGCTCGCGGCAGCTTTTCGGTAGCGCAACGCACGCAGCATGAACAGCGGATTGCCGATCACATACCGCTTGAACAGACGCCTGGGCTCACTCAGCAAGCGGTAGGCCCACTCCCCTTTCAAGCGGCGCACCCAGTGCGGCGCGCGGGTGACTTTGCCTCCGAGAAAATCCAGGATGGCGCCGCCGCAGATGATCAGGCACGGCCCAGCGGCTGCAGCCAGTTGCGCTGCGATAGCCTCCTGTTTGGGCATGCCCATGCCCAGCACAATCAACTGCGGCTGATACTGCCTGGCGAGCTCAAGGTAATGTTCAGCGTTGGCAAACCCGTGCTCGACCGAGACCAGCTCGATTGCAAACTGCGCCTGACAGCGAGCACCGGCCTGGCTCACGAATGGCTCCTCGGTGCCCCACAGCGCAACCCGTTTGCCCCGGTACGCCGCGATCAGTTTGGGAATCAGGTCGGTCCCGTTCATGTTCAGGCCTGGCTCGAGTGCCAGTTGGCGATACAGCAGGCCCATGCCGGCGCCATCGCGCAGCAGCAGGTCAGCCGCGCTCAGCGACGCACAATAGCCCTCGCTGGCAGCCACCAGATTCAGCGCATGAGCATTGACGAAGCCCAGCACCGTTGCCTGGTCGGGCGCCGCAAGGGTCACAATCAGCTGTTGCTCGGCAGCCCCATCGACAACCACCAGCAGCTTGCCGAGGATAGCGTCCCAGCGTTGTTGCCATGGCCGCTCATTCATTGACTGTCATCCCGCTTCGAACGCACCCATTCCACCTGACGCTTGAGCAAAAAACCCACGTACAGGGGGATTTTTTTCGCTGCGTAGAATGGCGCATAGAGCAACACCGAGAACGGTATCAGCTCGCGTGAGAAGCGCGCCCAGGCCAGCACCACTGCTGCGCCCATCAGCACCAGCGCAAGGCTGGCGATGGCTGCGGCAAACGCCACGCCGAGCAGTGCGAAGGCCAGCCAACTGACGACGAAGATGGCCATCAGGGCCAATACCAACAAGGCCAATGGTGGCACCAGCAGGTCCAGCGCCATAGCCAACAACGGCCCGTTGCGTTGCAGCAAAGCGGCGCTCAGTAGCTTCGGCCCTTCTGCCAGCAACACGCCTAGATGGCCGTGTTCCCAGCGGGTGCGCTGGTTGCTGAGGCCGTCGTCGCTGGTGGGGAACAGGCTGGTGACCTGGGCCTGCGGGCAAAACAACGGCGGCTTGCCGTCACGGCAAAAATCCAGGCCCAGCTTCAGGTCTTCAACCAGGTGACCGGTGGCCAGATTGGCCTTCGCCAGATCAGCCCAGGCGAAGGCCATGCCGGTGCCCATCAACTGGCATGGCAGCCCTATCCGGGCCCAGCCGCGTGGCCGCACCAGATTCTTTACTCGCCAGGCGAACTCGGCGACTTGCACCTTGAGCCCGGCCCCGGCAGGCGCGCACATCAGGTCAAGGGCCTGCACCGGGCGGCCGGTGGCGAGGCTGCAACGCGCCAGAGTTTCAATCGAGCCAGCACTCAACAGGCAGTCGGCGTCGATGATGATCACCACCTCCGGCGGCGCCGCGGCCAGCTGACGCACGCCGTAGTCCAGGGCATAGCCCTTGCCCCGCAGGTGCTGATGCTCGCGCTCGACCACCTCGGCGCCGGCCGCGCGGGCGAGTGCTGCGGTGCTGTCAGTACAATTGTCGGCGACTACCAGCAGGCGATCACTGTCGAGCAATTGCTGACGGATGCTGGCCAAGGTGGCGCTGATACCCTCTGACTCATTGTGCGCCGGCACCAGCACGGCCACCCGCGGCCTGGGGCCGGCAGCCAAAGGCACCGGCCGCGCCGGCAGGCACGCCAGCACGACCTGGGCAAACAGCACCAGGACCGGCAGCAGAATCAACAGCGCCAACAGCGCCAGCAACCAACTTGTCAGTGTGATCATGCGCCCGCCCTGAAATAGCTGGCCAATTTGGCCGCTTCGGTATCGATGTCGTGGCGCTCCAGCACCCGCTGATGGGCCGCATCGCCCATACGCTGCAGCACCTCGTCCGGTTGCCCAAGGCAGTCGGCCATCGCCGCTGCCAGCTCCTGTACTGCCCCTGCTGGGAACAGCCAGCCATTCTCGCCAGGGCGCACCAGTTCAGGGATGCCCGCCACATAGGTGGTCAGCACAGGGCGGCGCAAGGCCATGGCTTCCATGATCACCACTGGCAGGCCTTCGGCAAAGCTGGGCAAGACCAGGGCGCGAGCGGCGAGTAGCTCCTCGCGAACCTGGCCGCTGCTGATCCAGCCAGTAATACGCACCTGCCCCTGCAGCCCATAGCGGGCAATCAGGGTCTCGAGCTCTGCGCGCATCTCGCCATCGCCGGCCAGCACCAACTCGAACGTCGTGCCTTGCGCGGCCAACTTTTGCGCCGCCTCAAGCAACAGCAACTGGCCCTTCTGCTCGCACAAGCGGCCGACACACACCAGCCGCGGCACTGCCGGAACCGGCACCGGCGGGCCTGCATGGAAGGCCGCTTCCAGCCCGCAGTGCACGACCTTGACCTTGTCCCAATGGGCGTGCGCCACCCAGCGATACAGCTGGCTGCGGCCGTAAGAGCTGACGGCGGCGACAAACGCCGCACGGCGGACCTTCTCACCGATATGCAGAAACTGCGGTTTGTCGAATTCCTCCGGGCCGTGCACAGTGAAGCTGTAGTGCGGCCCGCCCAAGGCATTTGCGAGCATCACCACCTCGGTCGAATTGGTGCCGAAGTGAGAGTGCACATGCTCGGCGCCAAAAGCCTGCAACCACTGCACCACGCGGCACGCCTCGGCCAGGTAGATCAGGTGATAAGGCCAGCTGCGGTCAGCCCGTCGGCCCATGCGCAGGGCCAGCCACAGCGCACGGAAAAACCGCCGCGGCTGAGCGCGCAGAACCTCGAGCAATGGCTTGAGCAGCCCTTTGACGCCATCTTCAAGGACGTAGCGGGTCTTGCTCCGCTCAGCGATATCGTCGTTGTCCTGCAACTCACCGTCCCAACCACGCAGGGCGATCCGCTGTACTTCAATGCCCTGGCGCTCCAACGCGAGGATTTCGCGGCGAATGAAGCTGTGGCTGACCTTCGGGTACTGATTGATGAAATAAGCTATGCGCATAGGCAATCGATCAATCCCTGAATAATTAAATGAACCGCGCCTGCTACTGGCAGCTGCCTAATGCCGAGGGCTCGCGGGCAGCCGCATCGGCCTCGCTGAGCACCTCGTCATAGAAGCCCAGCAACTCGCTGGCCTGGTCGCTGAAGACAATGATGTTGTCCTTGAATGGATTGCGGTGCCGAGCGAAGCGTGGCTGATCATCGAGAATCGCCACGATTGCCTGGCGCAGGTAGGTCTCATCGCCGCTCAAGGGAATGATCGTGCCGTTGACGCCCTCAATGATGTCCTCGACCGTGCCGCCTGAGTGAGTACTGATCACCCAGACGTCGCGAACCAGCGCCTCGCGTACTGCCAGGCCGAAGGTTTCTTTGCATTGAGTGGGGAACAGCAGCACATCGATGCCCGAGAAGAACGCATCCATGGTGGCCTGGGTGTAACCAGGGATGATGCTCACCGTGCCGGGGATCTTGATGCTGTGCCGGTTGAACGAGCGAAAGCCCATGTTCAGCAGGTTGTCGACCACCTTCAACTCGTAGTCGGACCGGTCCAGGCCGCTGAAGGCGCGGATGATCACGTCGATACCCTTGACCGTCGAATCACCGCCGACAAAGCCAAAGCGAATGGTCTGCCCCGGCTGCTTCTGGTAACCGGCCGCCGGCGCCATGATGCCGTTGCGGTTGACCTGGATGTGCTCCGGATCGAAGCCGTTGGCAGCGTACAGGTCCTTGCAGAAGCGACTCGGTGCAAGCAACAGGTTGGCTTGCTTGAGCGTGTCCGCCAGGAGCTTTTGCCGATGTTGGTTGAGCGCCGCGTCGTCGACGCAGGTAGCGCACACCGCCAGGTCAATGCTGGTCTGCCCGCAGTAACGGCCTTGATCGTTGATCATGAACTGGCGCCCGCAGATCCACCAGGCGTCATGCAAGGTCACCACAAATGGGATGCCGGCGCGTGCGCAGCAATCGGCCAGCTGCGCGCCGAGGCCCTGGATCGAATGCAGGTGCACCAGGTCCGGGGCGACGCTTTTGAGTACGGCCTCGAAGATCGGCACGGTGGAATGGTTCTCGAACATGTCCCGGTCGGATATCTGTTCCGACAAGCCCATACCCAGCACTGCCGCGCCCTGCGCCTCGTAGCGATACAGGCTGTAGCGTGGCACGTCGGTATCGGGGATGGCCGTGAATACGAACTGCTGCCAACGGCCGGTAGCGCCAGTCAGCCGCGACATCTGTTCGGCGATGACCGTGGCGCCACCAAAGCTGCGTGGCGCAAAAAAGATGTTGGCCGAGAGCAGACGGCGCCCACTCTTGCTGGGCGGCGCGGCAAGCACTTGCCCCAGCTGCTCTGCGGTCTCTACCAGACACACCTGGCTCGCCCCTGCCTCGCGCATGGCCGTGGCCAGCGGCGGGCTTGCCGCCAGCGCCTGGTCACAGGCCAACAGGGCCTGGCGATGCTGGTTTACGGCGGCCAGCAGGCGGTTGATGGTGTCTTCGCTATGCCCGACAACATCGTCGCGTTGGCCATAAGCCACCGGGTCGAAGATCAGCTCGTCGCTGTCCCACCAACAGTTGACCTGGAGCCGCTTGGCCTCGGCAAACAGCGGGGCCAGTTCGGCTACCGCCGGTAGCTGGTGGAAGATCACCACCGAGCAGGTTTGCAAAGCAATCTGACAGGCACCAGCATCGCGCCAGTCAAACGAAACGCAGTGATGACCCAGGTCTTGAAACATGCGTTGCAACTGCGCCGGGCGGCGTTTCGGCTGCTGGTTGGCGCTGAATTCGCTGAGCAGCAGAACATCCCGTGGGAACAGCTCGCTGGCAGCCACTGCCGGCGCGGCCAGCGGCACTTTGGTGCGGGTCGCCGCCGGGCTCTTCCAGAGCAGCCGCGGCCCTTGCTTGAGCAGCTCGCGAACGATCTTGCGCAAGGTCGGGTAGACACCCGCCTTGCGCAGGTAAGCTCGCAAGCGCTGATCTGCGCGCGGCTCGGTGGTCAGCAGGCGGATCAACTTGGCGACCTTGGTGCTGAAGGTTCGAGAACCGATCGCCGGCTCATCTTCAGGCAGCCTCAGTGCAGAGCCAAGCCGCTGCCGGTGGCTGTGCAACTGACGCTGGCCAACCCCGCCGGGAATGGCCGCCTCGATGCTGGCAAAGACCTGATCCAGCAGCGCGTGGCGGCGGCGATACATGGCCCGTTTCTTCGCAGCGATGTCGTCGGCCGAGCGTCGCGCCGCGGCCACAGGCAGGCTGTAGAAGTCCTGATGCGCGGAGGCTACCGCGCCATGCTCAAGCCAGATGACGTCGTAGTTGGCGGCCAGGTCTTCACCTTTGTCTGCCCCGAAATAGGCATGCCGGTGATGCCGGTAGGCGTCGGCCACGGCATAGATCCGCGTCACGCCAATGGTGCGTGCCAGGCTCTTGAGGGCTTCGATCAGGAAGCTTCTGGGGCGCATGCCTTCGAAGTCCTTGGTCAGGTCGCGATAGATTGCCAGCGAGCGTTCGCTGTCGATGCCTTTGTGGATGCCCTGCACCGCGCCGATTACCAGGTTCAACTGGCCGTCCATATGGCACAGGGTGAATGCCAGCGACGCGACCCGCAGATCCCCCTGGAACAGGTTGAGCACCAGTTCGCCTTCGCGTTTGAACCAGATCGGCCGGTCCAGCACCAGGCTGCAGCCCGGCGAATAGGCCGACAGGTCGCACAGTTGCAGCGACTCGTCGCGGCCCAGCAACAACAAGGTGGGCAGGTAGCGGCTGACCACCTCATAGTGCGAGGCCAGCACACTCAAGCGCAGCGGCGCCTTCCAGGACTTGCTGATGTAGGGCCATTGCACCACACCGATGCAGTCCACTCCGAGACGGGCCATGCGCTGCTTGCCAAGCACCGACGAGATGCGCTGCATGAAGGCGCTCAGCTCAGGCCACTGCCTGGCCATCGCCAGTACCAGCTTGAATTTGTTGTTCAGTGCCCGCAGCGAGTAGCCCGGTTGCAACACAAGCACGCTTTTCGCTAACGATCTAACCATCATCGGCATCTCACTTGTACTCGATCAAACCCGACTTGCCGGCGGCAAACCTGTTCAGCAAAAACTTGACCTGGCCGAGCATCTCGGGGAATTTCGCCAGCACCAGAAACACCGCCTGCAGCCAGTTCTCGCGCGGTGAGCGAGCGCCGCGACGGGCCAGCCGCAGCGCTTGTAGTGGATAGATCAACAGCAGCAGCAACCACACTGGCCCAAGCACCAGGCTGAGCAGGATGATCAACAGCGGAATCAGCAGGCCCCACAGCCAGGCTCGGCGAGACTCGCGCCGCCAGTGCCGCTCGGGCGCCGCGCCATGCAACCAGGCGCCCTCGGCAAAGGCATAGCCGCCGCGCAAGGTGCGCTGCCACCACTGGCTGAAACGGGTCATGGCCGCGTCATGCAAGGTCATTTCCGCGTCCAGCCGCCATATCTTCCAGCCCCGCTTGCGCAGGCGTACGCACAGCTCCGGCTCTTCGCCGGCAATCAGCTCCGGGCGAAAGCCCGACACCGACAAAAATGCCTCGACGCGCATCAACGCATCGCCGCCGCAGGCCTTGGCCTGGCCGATCGGCGTGTCCCACTCAAGGTCACACAGCAGGTTGTACACCGAGTGCTCAGGGAAGCGCTCACGGCGCCGGCCGCAGACCACCGCGACATCGCCCTGGGCATCGAGAAAAGCCTGCGCGGCGGGCAACCAGCCACGGGCCACTTCACAGTCCCCGTCAACGAACTGCACGTAGCGCATCCCGGGCATCAGCCGCTGCAAGCAGGCGAAACCTTCGTTGCGCGCTCGCGCCGCGGTGAACGGTATGGATAGATCCAGCGCCAGCACTGCCACACCATGATCAGCAGCGCGTTGCAGCGAACCGTCGCTGGAGCCTGAATCGACATACACCACCTGCTCCGCTGACCCTGCAAGCGAGGCCAGGCAACGCTCCAGTCGCAAGCCCTCGTTCCGACCAATCACCACTACGCCGATACCTGTCACCATGAGCCTCACTCGCCAAACCGGAGCGCAACCGCGCGCACCTGCTCACTCTGCTGTCATCAATCCTGCGCCAACAATGCAGGTTTTTTCAGTTTGACGGTTGCTGGCACTCCGACCGCCAGGGCGTCATCCGGCACATCGATCAACACCACAGCGTTGCAACCGATCACCACGTTGTTGCCAATGCGGATGTTGCCCAGCACTTTTGCACCCGCACCGATATCGACGTTGTTACCGATGATCGGCGCAATCGGCTCGCTGACGTTCTTCAGGCCAACCACCACGCCGTTGCGAATTCGGCAGTCGTCACCAAATCGAGCATAGCCACTGATGACGATGCCGCCGAAGTGATCGATGACGAAATTGCGCCCGACCACGACTTCGCAAGGCAGCTCGATGCCGGTAATGATCTGGACAAACTTGAACAGCACTTTGTAAATCAGCGAAAACAACTTGCGTAGCAGCGCCGGGCGCACGCCGTAACGCCAGCGGCCAAAACGGTAGACCAGCATCACCCAGAAGCCTTGGGCGCCCCAGTCGCCGCCGTAGGCCTGCAAGTCAGCGCGAATATTGTCGAACATGGGCTCTCCTAGCGTGTCGGTTGGCTGGCCAGGCGCGTGGCAAGCAGCAGCTTCCAGGTTGCCACGTTGTGCTGCCAGCACGCCTTGATCGCTGGCCAGCCGCGGCCTTTGAGCAAGGCCTTGAGGGCCAGGACCAGATCGCCCACGCACACCAGCAGCATATGCAGGATCAGCCCCAAGACGCCGTGGTGCTTGCGAAAATAGAGCAGTTCGCTTTCGATCTGATAAGCCGAGATCTGCCGGCTGGCAGCCTCGAGCTTGGCCACTGACTTGGAGCTCTCGCCGCCGATGTGCACCACCGTCGTGTGCGGATAGAACACCACCTTCCAGCCAGCCTGCTTGACCCGCTTGCAGTGGTCGACTTCCTCGTAATAGAGGAAGTAACGCGGATCGAACAAGCCGACCTGATCAAGCACTTCCCGCCGTACCAGGTAGTAACAGCCCGGCAGCCAGTCACATTCGCGGACCGAGTCATGGTCCCAGTTCATTTCATCGACCATCTTCACGCCCGGGAACAGGCGTTTGAGGCCGGTACGCGCAATGAACACGTTCAAGGGCGTGGGAAAGTAGCGGCAGCACGGCTGCAGGTCGCCCTCGCGTCCTTCCAGGCGCACGCCGAGCACGCCGCAGTCCGGGTGCTGGTCCATGTAGGCGATGGTTTTTTCAAGGGTGTCGCTGGCGACGAAGGCGTCGGTATTGAGCAGCAACGCATAGCGGCCCTGCAGGTGCTCGAGCAATTGATTGTTGGCGCGGCCAAAACCCACGTTGTCGCGATTGCTGACCAGCAGCGCCTCGGGACAGACCTCGGCCAGGCGTTCCAGCGAGTTGTCGACCGAGGCGTTGTCCACCACCAGATAGCTGGCCAGGGTTTCGCTGTCGGCGCGGCGCAGGGCATCGAACATCGGCTGCAACAAGGCGCCGGTGTTGAAGTTGACGACCATGACGTCGACCGGCTTGCTAGCCATTGTTGTTGTCTCCAAAGAAGTACTGGCGCCTGACCTCGGCCAGCATCGGTTCCAGTGCCGGGTCGTAGGCGCCCTCGCGCTTCTTGATCAGGTCGATCCAGGGGTAGGCATTGCAGCGTTCCTCGACGCGCTGGATCATCTCGGCAGTGGTGCAGATGAACCTGGCCGGGTTACCACCCACCACCGTGCCGGGTGGCACGTCTTTGGTCACCACCGAGCCTGCCGCCACTACCGAGTCGGGGCCGATGGTCACCCGCGGCATGACGATGGCACCGTGACCGACAAAGCAGTTGTCCTTGATGTCGATGAAGCCCACCGAATCGAGCTGTTTGCCGTAGCACACCTCGATCAGTGCCACCACGGCATCGTGGCCGATCAGGGTGCAGTCGGACAGGCCGACATTGCTGCCCAGGCGCAACAGCGCCGGGTCGGTGATGTTGCAGCCTGGGTTGATGTGGATATTGGTACCGACCGAATAGAACTTGCCCCAGCGCGCCATGTACGCGCCCCAGTCACGGGCATTGGGGTTGCAGATTTTTTTATAGGCTGCGCCACCGCGCCCGGTCGAGTACACAAACGACGTGATTGTGTTGCGTATCCATCCATACATGCTGCTTGCCTCGCCAATAAAGCAATCCCTGGACTGTTGCTGAGGCGTCTGCGGTCTCGTTTTGTCCTTGCGACCGTTTGCGCACCCAACCCGTTATCAACCGCAGTGAAGCAACTACTCGTTCAAACAACCGCACCGCTTGCTGCCCGGAGCCTGGCGTTGAGGTGATCGGCCAGGCGCAGGGCAAACTGGATCAGCGGCATGGTCGGGTTGGAGGCGCCGCCCTTGGCAAAAATACTGCTGCCGGCGACATACAGATTGTCGGTCGCGAACACCTTGCAGTCAGCATCCACCACGCCAAATTCAGGCGAAGCGGCCATGCGCGTGGTGCCCATGTGATGCGCATGCGGGGCCATCTTCAGTGGCACGCTGCTCTCGTAGACAAAATCGTTGAGCTTGACGAAGCCCAGGCCCATTTCGGCGAACTGCTTGGCCATCTCGGCGCCGATGCACTTGATGGTATGCCGGTCGTCTGCACTCACCACCCAATTGACATTGACCTTGGCCACGCCCAGCTCATCCTTCTCGTCGAGCAAGGAAATACGGCTTTGCCGGTTGGGAAACTGCTCGATCATGGTGCCGATGATGCCGTCGCCTGGACAACTGAACTTGGCGATGAACTCGACCTTGCTGGCCACGCCCATTTCACAGGCGAGGTTTTCCAGAAAGTGCTTCACCTCGGCAGTTCTGCCGTAGGTCTGTACATCGGCCAGCACCGCCGTGGAAACATTGCCCTTGCCTGCCTGGTACTCGGCAACGAAGGCGTCGGTGGTGTAGTACTGGCGCGACTCAGTATCCTCGCCGTCCTTGAGGATAAAGGTGCCCATATCGACGTTCAGGTGCTCCATGAAGCAGCGTCCGACCGGGCCGTCCTTGCTGACCACGCCAGCGGCGCGCAGCGACTCGCTGTTGAGCAACTGCCGGGCGTTCTCGATCGCGCCAGTGGCGAGGATGAAGTGCCTGGCCTGCAACCGCGCGCGCTGGCCGTTGTAATCGGACACCAGTACAGCCCCGACGCGGCCAGTATCCTGAGCGAATTCGATATCGACGCAGTTGCAGTTGATGAACACGTCCAGGCCAGGGGTGTCGTTGAGCGCTGCTGCGTATTTTTGCGCAAAGCGCGTGGGCGGGCTGAGCAGAAACCGGTCTGCTTCGAACTCGCCGCCCTTCAGCCCGGCATTCATGGTGTGAAATTCGGCGCCTGCGGGCAGATCGACGATGTCCATGGCAGCAGCAAGGTACTGCTCGATTTCCGCATAGGCGATTGGCCAGCCGGGCATTTCGCCGGGTGGTGCCACAGAGAAGTCCGATGCGGTGAAGGGGCGGCAGCGCCCTGCCCAATGGTTTGAGGTGCCGCCCAGATAGCGCAGGCGGGTTTCTTCAGCGTACAGCTCAAGGCCGGTCGAGGTGCATTTGTAGAATGCCTGCGACTGCGGGGTGTATTCATGACCGCCCGCTTCGAGCAGCACCACCCGCCAACCGCCTGCGGCCAGGCGCAGGGCCAGGGTGATGCCGGCTGGGCCGGCACCGACGATGCACACGTCGTAATCATTGCGCAGCGTTTTGTCTGCCTGATAGTCCTTGATCATGCCGGCCCGTCCCGAAAATAGTCAGCAGGCAATACCCAGCCGTTTATCACCACGAACCCGGCCTTTTTCTCGGCAGGCTTTGCCACCGCGCTGGCACTCACGCCAAACATCGCCCCGCCGATCCCCAACACCACACAACCCCGAAGAAAGCCTCTACGACCGGACAGCCGACTGCAAAATTCAAGCTTCCCCATAATTCCAAGACCTGTGCCCGTGGATTATTGACATCTTAGTAGCTGGCCCGACAAGCGTCAGAGCCAGGCGAAAAAATGCGTGACCGCAACGCCGAACAACGCCCCGACCGCCAGCATGGGCAGCACCACCAGCTCGCGCTTGAGGCTGAACATGCCCAGCTTGCAGTTGACGCAGACCACCAGGATCAATGTCGGCAAGGTGTGCAGGGCGACCCCCCAGATCGCGTATTCGACGCCGCCCAGGGCCAGCAACAGCGGTAATAAGGCCCACAGCGAAACCAGCCGGATGATGTTGTCCATGGCCTGATACTTGGTCAGGCCGAGGGCCACCCAGAGCTGATGCGACATGGTGTAACGCAGGGTGAAGAACGACAACGACAGAATCGCCAGCATCGGGCCGGCTTCGGCATAGCGCTCGTCATACATCCAGCCGATCAGCAACGGGCTGGCAGTCAGCAGTACGCCGCAGGTAAACAGCATGGCCAGGTCGACCAGCAGCTTGAACCGGTAATACAGGCGCTTGAGCCGCTCCATGTCGCCTTCCCGGACTGCCTCGCTGAACGCGGGCAAGGCCACCGAGCCGCCCAGGCGCAACAGCCCGGTCTGGATCGCGCCCAGAATCAACACTGCAATCGAGTACACCCCCAGTTGCGCCACCGTCATGCTCGCGCCGAACCACATGCGGTCGCCGTACATCGCCAGCACACCGACCATCGACGACAACAGGATCCAGCGGCCGAACACGATCAGCTCCTGCAGTGCGTCGCGGTCCCACTGCAGGCGGTTGCCATGGCCGTGCATCGCCAGGTGGCCAAGCAAGGTGCCTGCCAGCGCCGAAATCAACCCGGCCAGCACCAACGACCAGATCGAACGGGTGAAGTAACCAATCAGCAACATCGCCAGCAATCCGATGAACTGCGACGCCAGTTCGATCAAAACCACGCGCTTCTGTTGGAAAGTTCGCACCGCCACATCTATCTTGGTCGACTGAAAGCCCCAGATGATCGCCGACAGGCCAGTGGCAGCCAGCACCATCGGCAGCTCGGGGGCAGCGTAGGCCGACTCGGCAGGCCACAGGTCAGCCCGCTGGGCATACCAGGCGGCCAGTGCCAACAGCAGGGTCAGACCAAACAGCACGAAACCGCGCACGATCTGCACGGTCCAGGCGGTATTGAGAAACAGCGGATCGTCGCCGCGCGTGCTCTGGATGATGTTTTGCCGCAGACCGACGTCGGACAGCAAATGCAGGAGCATCGAAACCGTGCCGGCAATGACCATCACACCGAACATTTCCGGCAACAGCAGCCGCGCCATGATCAGGTTGCCGCCCAGCCGCATGCCCTGTGAAGCCAGCAGCGACACCAGGTTCCAGGCTCCGGCCCAGATTGCCCTGGAGCGCAGGCTCACGGCAGCGGACGCTTCAATCGACGGCATGACTTCAATCTCTGACTGAATGGCTAGAAGTCACTATAGTTTCAATTAGCCATGATGCGAGTCTCAATAATCCAGGGATAGGTGCCCTAGCCAATGCCAGAACATTTTCGTGCACTGATCGTTATTTTGTTCGTGGCCAGCGTGGTGTTTGTGATGGCGCGCAAACCGGCACTGGATATCATTCCGCCGGCGGACTTCAAGCGCCGCCGCAACCTCTGGTTTGGCCTGACCCTACTGGCGTTTTTTTCCCACAGCTTCTGGCTATATGCCGCCGCCACCGCAGTGATCCTGTATGTGGTGCGGCGCCGTGAACACAATGTGCTGGCACTGTTTTTCATCCTGCTGTTCCTGATCCCGCCGGCGTCGGTGGAAATACCCGGCTTCGGCGTGGTCAATTACCTGTTCGAGATGAACCACATCCGCCTGCTGTCGCTGTGCCTGCTGCTGCCCACCGCACTGGCCCTGAGCAGGCAAGGCGACACCCTGGCCTTCGGCCGCACCCTGCCGGACAAGCTGCTGGCGGCCAGCCTGATTCTGATGGGCCTGCTGTACCTGCGCGAAACCACCCTGACCGATACCTTGCGCCAGAGCTTCTATCTGTACACGGATGTGTTTCTGCCCTACTACGTTGCCAGCCGCGGCCTGAAGCAGATCAGCGACTTCAAGGATGCGCTGCTGGCGTTCGTGCTGGCGGCGTTTCTGCTGTCGTTGATTGCCGTGGCCGAGTTTTCCCGCCACTGGCTGCTATACAACGCGCTGACCGATGCCATGGGCACCCAGTGGGGCATGTCCGGCTACCTCAGCCGCGGCGGCTCGCTGCGGGCCAGTGCTACCACCGGCCAGGCGATTGCGCTGGGCTACGTGATCAGCGTGGCGATAGGCCTGTTCCTGTTCCTCAGTAGCTATGTACGCAGCCGTTTGCAGTGCCTGCTCGGCGCATTGCTGCTGGCGGCCGGGCTGATCGTGCCGCTGTCACGCGGGCCGTGGATCGGTGCGGTGGTCATTGTCGGCGTATTCATCGCCACCGGGCGCAACGCGGTCAAGCGCCTGAGCCTGCTGGCCATGGCCAGCGTGCTGGCGCTGCCGCTGCTGAGCGTGATGCCTGGCGGGGAAAAGGTGCTCGACCTGCTGCCGTTCATTGGCAACCTGGAAAAAGAGAACATCACCTACCGCGAGCGCCTGCTGGACAATTCATGGGTCGTGATCCAGCGCAATCCGCTGTTTGGCTCGTTCGACTTCCGCAATACCCCGGAAATGCAGTCGATGATCCAGGGCGAAGGCATCATCGACATCGTCAATACCTATATCAACCTGGCCCTGCGGGTCGGGCTGGTCGGGCTGACGTTGTTTGTCGGCTTCTTCGTCAGCATCCTGTTCGGCCTGCGCAAGGCGCTGCGCGCCTTTCCCGACCGCAACGAAGAAGGTCGCCTGCTCGGCCGCGCCCTGTTGGCGACGTTGCTGGGCATTTTGGTGATCATCTTCACCGTCAGCAGTATTACCGTGATCCCTGTCGTGTACTGGTCGATTGCCGGGGTAAGCGTGGCTTACATACAGATGGTGCGCCGTGCCCGCCAGGCCGAAGCCGGTAGCGCATTCGCCAGCCTTCAATCCAGGTAATGACAATGACCTCACTGCGTATGCGCCCCCTCATGCGGGCCTCGGCCCTGCTCGCTCTGGTGCTGCTGCCGCTGCCGGCGTGGACGGCAGAGTGGTCAGTCAGCGTCGACCAAAGCAATGGCCTGCCGAGCCTGACCCGTGGTGGCGGCCCGGTCATGGCGTCACGCTTCGACTTCTGGGGCGCGGACTGGAGCTGGACCGGCTTCTACACCGCGCTCAAGGTCAATGCGCCCTATGCGTACAGCCTGATGGGCAAGAGCAAGGACCTCGACTTTGATCTGACCGCGAGCATCGCCAAGCCGCAGGCACAGACCCTGAGCTGGGACATCACCCTTGACGCCCACAGCAGGAAAACCGACATCATGGGCGGCGGCATCGTGTTCAACTTCGACCCGGCGCTGATTGCCGGCGAGATGGGCAAGCCGGTGTTGCTGCCGGGCAACAGTGGCTGGTCGTGGGGCAACGATGCCCAGGGCCGACGCATCGAGATGCGCTTCCAGCCCGCCTTGGCCAGAGTGTTCATGGAACGCGGCGACCCCAGTGAAATACGTGCGTTTTTCTATGAGGACCCGATTGTACCCGGTCGCCAGCAGATCAAGGCGACGCTCACGGTCAGCGGCGATATCGACATTGGCCAGACCACGGAAGAACGTTTTGGCCTGGCCGACCCGAACAGTTGGCCGGATGACCAGCTCGACTGGCGCACCGCTCCGGTCGACCTGTCATTTCTCAATGCCGGGGAGAAACCGGCCGGCAAGCGCGGCTTCGTCAAGGCGGACGGCGAGCAGTTGGCCTTTGCCGACAACACCCCTGTGCGCTTCTGGGGGACCAATCTGTCTGCCTATGCGCTGTACAACACCCCCGACGACGAGATCAAGCAACAGGCCAAGCGCCTGTCAGCGTTGGGCTTCAACCTGATCCGCCTGCACCATCACGATTCGCCCTGGGTCAGCCCGAATATCTTTGGCGATGTCAGCAAACTGCGCGATACCCAACAGCTCAATGCCGAATCGCTGCGCAAGCTCGACTGGTGGATCAAGTGCCTGAAGGACGAAGGCATCTACGTCTGGCTGGACATGCACGTCGAACGGGTACTGACCATCAACGACCAGATCAGCGATTTCGCCGAGCTGGCCAAGGGCAAGAACTACATCGACCTCAAAGGCTATGCCTACGTCAACGCCTCGATCCAGCAAGCGATGAAGCGCTTTGCCGAGCAGTACGTCACCCATGTCAACGCCTACACCGGCATGGCCTACAAGGATGATCCGGCGATTGCTGCGCTGTTGCTGACCAATGAAAACGACATCGTCCAGCACTATGGCAACGCGCTGCTGCCGGACAAGGGCGTACCGCGCCACAGTCAGCGCTACATGGAGCTGGCCAAAACCTTTGCCCAGCGCCACGACTTGCCGGCAGACCGCACCTGGCGTGCCTGGGAACCTGGCCCGTCGAAGCTGTTTCTCAACGACCTCGAGCACCAGTTCAACGTCAGCCTGATCGAGCACCTGCGCGGGCTCGGCGTGAAAGTGCCAATCGTCACCACCAGCAGTTGGGGCGGCAATGGCCTGAGTACGCTACCGGCGCTGACCTCTGGCGACATGATCGATGCCCACAGCTACGGTGCCAGCGGCCAGCTGGAAAAAAACCCGCTGACCAGCGACAACCTTGTTAACTGGCTGGCTGCGGCACAGGTTGCCGGCCTGCCGATGAGCGTGACCGAGTGGAACGCCCAGCCGTTCCCCAGCCCCGATCGTCACTCGCTGCCGTTGTACATTGCCGGCACCGCCAGCCATCAGGGCTGGGACGCGATGATGCAGTACGCCTACAGCCAGCAGGCTTTCATCGCCCAGTGGATCCGCGCCGACAACTGGAACGCCTACAACGACCCTGGCCTGATGGCGACCATGCCCGCCGCCGCCCTGCTCTACCGGCGCGGTGATGTGCAGCCCGCGCAGACCCGCTACGTCTTTGCGCCCTCACCCGCCACCCTGTTCAACCGCCTGATCACCCCGGCCAACTCGGTCCTGCTGCGCAGCGCAATGGAAAAAGGCCAGTTGCAGATCGCCCTACCGGCCTCCCCCGAGCTGCCCTGGCTGCGGCACAGCCCCATCGCTGCGGGCGCGCAGGTGCTGCAGGATCCGGACCAATCGTTGCTGGCAGCCGATGCCAGCGAGTCCAGCTCTGACACTGGCGAGCTCAAACGCAACTGGCAGCAAGGCGTGTACACCATCGACACCCCACTGACCCAAGCGGCGACTGGCTGGCTGGGCGGGCGTTCGATGAGCCTGGCTCAGCTAGGGCTCGACCTGCAAACGCCATACGCGAGCGTGGCCGTGCAAAGCCTGGATGGCAAACCGTTCAGCCAGTCACGCGAGCTGCTGATCTCGCTGGGCACCCGCGCGGTGCCGCGCCCGGATGACATGACGCCGTTTCACGTCGAGCCGCTGCAAGGTCGCGTCAGCATCAAGGCTGGGCCAGGTTTGAAGCTGTATACCGGCAAACAGCAGCAGTTGCCCGTCAGCTACGAGGACGGGCGCTATGTGATCACTTTCGATGGCCAGCACATGAGTAATTGGCTGTTCTTGAAATAGCCATTTTTGCCACCTACCCTCTCAGAAGTCAGCTTTAGTCCGCGTTTGCTCGACCCGCCTTAGATGCACCTGTTTGACCCACCCAGGAGTGGACGGAACAACTACAGATTCCAGGAGAATTGGATGAAGTTTCTGGTTGTCGGCGGCGCAGGCTACATCGGTTCACATATGGTCAAGCACTTGCTGCTGGCGGGGCATCAAGTTGTGGTCGCCGACGTCATGCCGGCCCACAGTGGGGTCGTCTGGGTCAATCTGGACATCGCCGACCGGCCAGCACTGGATGCGCTGTTTGCCTCTCATCGCTTCGATGCGGTGTTTCACTTCGCCTCGTTCATCCAGGTGGGCGAATCGGTCAGTGACCCCGGCAAGTATTATCAGAACAACGTCGCCGCGACGCTCTGCCTGCTCCAGGCGATGATGCAGGCAGACGTCAGGCAGCTGGTGTTCTCGTCGACCGCCGCAGTGTACGGCGACCCCCAGTATGTGCCGATCGACGAGGCCCATCCAAAGGCGCCGATCAACCCCTATGGACGCAGCAAATGGATGGTCGAGCAGATGCTCGAAGACTTCGATCGCGCCTACGGGCTGCGCTCGGTGTGCCTGCGCTACTTCAATGCGGCTGGGGCTGACCCCGATGGCATGCTGGGCGAGTGTCATGAGCCGGAAACTCATCTGATCCCATTGATCCTGCAGGCGGCCTCAGGTCGGCGCCCGGCAGTGACCGTGTTTGGCCGCGACTACAGTACCTCGGATGGCACCTGCATCCGCGACTATATCCATGTCAACGACCTCGCCTCGGCGCACGCCTTGGCGATCGACTACCTGCAGGCCGGCGGCGCCAGTACGGCGTTCAACCTCGGCAATGGCGAGGGCTTTTCCGTGGAGCAGGTGATAGCTGCCGCTCGCGGTGTCACGGGGCGGTCAATCAATGTCATCGAGGCAGGACGCCGCGCCGGCGACCCGCCGAGCCTGGTGGCCGACGCGAGTAAAGCTCGACAGATCCTCGGCTGGCACACCCAGTACCCACTGCTTGATGACATCCTTGGCCATGCCTGGAACTGGGAGCAGCAATACCCCTGGCGCTAAACACCAAGGGTTGGTCAGGGTTGAACACTACTCAGTAGTAAGAGCGGGTCTGCGCTTCGGCCTTGTTCAGCACGGCACCAATCAGGTTGGCGGTGGCCAGGTGGTACAGGCAGTCTTCGATTTCCTTTTTGCTGTTGTTGCCGTTGGCGACCACCAGCAGCACGCAGTCGAACTTGGGCAGCACGGTGATTGCATCGTCGGAGCTCAGCAACGGCGGCAGGTCGAAGATGCAGATGCGTGACTCGTAACGCTCGCGCAGGTCATGGATCAGGTTGTTCACCTTGGGCGAGGACAGCACCTCGGTGGACAATGGCACCGGCTCACGGGTCGGCAGCACGACAAAGCGCGGCAGGGTCGGGTTGACCAGCACCTCCTCCAGCCCAGCCTGATTGTTCAGGTATTCGTTGAGCGCCTTGCCCATCGGCAAGCCCAGGCTGCTGCCGACCCGCGGCCGGCGCAGGTCGAAATCAACCAGCAGCGCAGTCTTGGTGGTGTGGTGGGCGATGCTCATGGCCAGGTTGATGGCCAGCACGGTCTTGCCGGCCTCAGGCGTTGGCGAAGTGATCGCCAAGGTCCGCCAGCCGTTCTCTTCCATGGTTTGCAGCACTTGCGTGCGCAACAGGTCGAAGGCCCAACTCATGTTCGAATTCTTGTTGTAGGCGACGATTCGATGCCGCTCCAGATGCTCCGCGCGCAGCGGCACCACCGTGGTGTTGACGTAATCGAACTGGCCCAAGGCCTCGGGCTGCTGCAGCACCGGTGCTGGTTGCGCGGCACTCGCTGTTACAGGATGAAGGTTGCTTCCAGTAGCCGGCGTACGTCTGTCCATCGCTGCTTTCCCTATTCAAACCGAGCCATAGCTTTATAAAGCAGAAGGTCCAATGGCATGTAGAACAGGTGGACCATGAGTAACATGATAGCCACCAGTGCCAGTGCAGCAAGCACCGCCAGTACTCGCCAGCGCCTGCGTTTGGCCAGTTCAGCCTGGGTGGCGATGAACGGCACCGCAACCAATACCCGCTTGCCGACCACACTTTCCAGTGCGCCAACACCGCGCACGCGCTGGTTGAGCATTTCCATCAGCATCACCAGTGCCGCGCCGCCAGCCGGTGCCAGTACCGCGCCGAGGGCGACGATCTTCTTGCGATTGGGCTTGACTGGTTTTTCCGGCAACAGCGGCGGCTCGAGCAGAACAAAGCGCTCGGCCTTGTTTTCCTGCTCCAGGCTCTCGGTGATTTTTGCGCCCATTTCCTTGGCGCGGATTTCCTCGTACTTCTTGCGGGCGTTGTCGTGGTCGCGCATCAACGTGACCAGGCCGCGTTCGACCTGCGGCGCCTCGAGAATCTCCGCCTCGTAGCCTTCGATCTTGGCCGAGAGCTGACGCTTTTGCTCAACCAGCGAGGCGATGCGCTGCTGCGCGGCGCCGATTTTGGTACGGGCGCGGGCAACCTCGAGGCTGACGCCCGAAGACGCTTTAGGACCGCCACCTGCCGCCTGCAGCGCATCAATCTTGCGTCTGACGGCAATCACATCGGGGTGGGCTTCGGTGTAGGTGGTCAGCAGGCGAGCGTATTCAGCCTTGAGGCTGGGCAGATCCTGCGGCAAGTCAGCTGCACCGCCGCGGCTGCCATCGGCTTTGCTGGTGACACCGGCGTTGGCGGCAGACAGCTCTACTTCAAGGTAGCGCAGCTCTTCCTGAGCGGCCTTGTAATCACGATCGATCTCGCGGAATTCAAGCTCGGCGCGGGACAACATGCTCATGCGCAACGCCTGGTTCTCAGGCAAGGTGTTGGCGTGCGCCTGTTTGAAGTCAGCCAGCTGATTTTCCAGGGTGGCCAGTTCAGCGCCCAGCTTGTTTGCCTCCTGGGTAAGGAATTCGGTGGTTTCGGTGGCGCGCTCGGTACGCTGCTTGACGTTTTCATTGAGGAACAGCGTGACCAGCTCGTTGGCGACTTCCTGAGCCACCTCGGGACGCTTGTGCTCGAAGGACACGTTGAAGGCTACAGTGGTTTCACCGCGGCCTTTGACGAAGGTGCTGAGGGTGTTGACCACGATCGTGTTGCGCATCTGATCGATCTTCTCCGACTCGCTGAACTGGCGGCCCTTGTCGGCAAACAATTGGTACTTGTCGATGATCCGCAGCAGATTGTCGCGGGTCATAACTCGCTGGCGAATCACCTCGATGCGCTCATCGGCGAAGCTGCTGTTGTTGGCCGAGACCAGTTCAGGCGAGATCTGCTGCGACTCGACCAGAATGGTGCCGGTCGACTGATACAACGGTGGCACGCTCAGCGCGACCGCCACGCTGATGGCCAGAATGACCACGATGGTCACCCCGAGCAGCAGCGCACGGTCCTTGATGATGGCGATGTAATCCTTGAGGGACAGCTCGTATTCAGACTTCATAGTGGCCACCAGGCTGAACGTCAGAGGTCGGGGATTCGGTAAGTGAGGGTCAGGCCGACAATGGTGCCAACGGCGTCACCCAGGTCGTTCTGCTTGCGCTCGCGGTGCATAAAGGACAAGCGCACGTCCCAGAACTGCGAAAGCTCCCGGCTGGCCCACACGCCGTAGGTCTGCAAGGTATTCGGGGTCTGGCCCTTGCTGTCTTGCCAGGCCGCGTCGACGCCGACCCGGGTCAGCTCATCGACTGCATAACTCCAGCTTCCGCGCACGGCGTCGACTTCGGCAAAGCCGCCCTCGGCACTGGCCACCGTGCTGCGTTCGGCAGTCAACGTGGCGTCATGCCGTTCGCCGTTGTAGCGCAGCGATGCACCGCCTTCCCCGCGGCGCCCGCCGCCATCACCAGAGACCTGGTTGACGCCTACGCGCAGGGTACCCTCGAGCCGCTCGGAGAACTGGTACTTGACCCCGACCACCGGCGCGTAGCTGTTGGAAGCGCTGGCGGTGGTGTCATCGTCAGGCTCGTAGCGCCTGGCGGTGATGCCGGTGAAGAACTGGGTCTGCGCACTCCAGGCGTAGGTCAAGGTGAGTTCGCTGGCCAGTTCGTCGTAGCCGGTAAGCGTGTTGATGTCGTAGCGGGCCCGGTTGTAGGTGGTTTCGTTTTCCAGGGTGGTCCGCTCGGTCAGCGCGCGGTTCCAGTTGCCGATCAGCGAATACAGCTTCTGGGTGCCGTCAGTGGTGACCACACCGGTTTCAAGCACTGTGCCGGAAAGTGTCGAGCTTTCGCTGTACAGGCCACGCAAGCCAAAACCACCGGTTTCGGTCTCACGCTGCCAGCCAATACTCAGATTAGGGTCTTCGCGGTCATCGACCACCGACTTGTCGGATGAGCGCAGCACCGTCAGACCCAGGCCGAAGCGCAGCTCATCGCGATCGTATTTGCCAACCAGGCTGTAATTGGGCGCAATGATGGTGCGCACCACGCTTTGCTCCTGGGAGCTGAGCAATAGCGGGTTGCTGTCGTATTCGACAGTGCTGGGCAATGTTGCCGAAGACTGCCAGACGGCAGCGTGGACCGAGGCCGAGTACGGCAACATGCAGATTGCCGTTACAACACCTGTTGCGCGAAGCAGCGGCACGGTCGATTTTGCGCTCACCAGCCCGCTCAAGGGACGACCAGCGTATCGCCAGCCTGAAGTTGGATATTGGTGGACAGATCACGCCCCGAAACCAAATCCTTGTAACGCACCGGCAAGACCCGCTCGGTATTGCCGACACGGCGGATCACCTTGATCGCGCTTTCATCGGCGAACTTGTCCAGGCCGCCGGACATGCTCAAGGCCTGCAGCACCGCTGTCGGCCCAGACATCTGTACCGGGCCAGGCTTCATCACCTTGCCTTGCACATAGACCAGGTTGCCGTTGACCTCAGTTACCACGACGCTGACGTTGGGGTCTGGCATGTACTTTTCGAGTTGGCGGGCGACACGGCTTGCCGCCGTGGTGACATCCAACCCAGCGACATCAACTCGGCCTGCCAGCGGGAAAGTGATGCTGCCGTCGGGCAGCACTTTGGTTTCCTGGCGCAGGCTGTTATCGCCCCACACCGAAACAGTGACCTTGTCGCCCGGACTCAGCAGATAAGGCGAACTCTTTTCATCGGCACTGACCGTACCGGACCAGACCGCAAGTACGCAGACCAGTGAACCTAACAAACGCACCATGGGGGTCCCTCCGGCCAGGCGGCCGTCAAAAGAGCACTGAATGAGAACTACGCACAACCTCTCGCTCTACTGCAAAGCTGCATTGCCACCGCTACAGCGGCTCTGCGCTGCTTTACGGCCGTTGCCTCAATGCCCTGTCAATCAACCGGCGTTAGCGCCACTGGCATCTGGAATATAGCTAGGCTTTGAGAATTGACAAGCCGCTCCTAGCCAACCCTGCTGCTCTATCTTGATCGATCAGACCTGGCGCCCACCCACACAATTGAAAACCAGCCAAACGCTTGAAGCCGATCAGATTTTTCTTCTATTGGCGACGGCGACAAAACCCACAACTGCAAACGCAAACAACCATGCCGCTGTCGTCAGCGGGATGACGCTGTTCTGGCTTACATATGAATCAGCGGCACGAGCAGCACCGCTTAACAGCACCAGCAGGAAAATCGATTTGATAAACAGGGTCGAACGCATAATCCCCTCCAGAAAGAGGACAAACAGATGAGTTGGGTGCAGATCGCATGGGGTGTTGAAATGAGCTTATGGGCACAATGATATTACGTCAATGATCCGACACCATAATAAAACTCAATCGGGGGGCACTGTTTTCGTCAAAAACACGACAACTGAAATATGCTGTTTTGCCTAATCAGCTAACAACGGCCAAAAGCGCCTATGCTCGCTAATCTTCGCGGTAAAAGCGGGGCTTGATGACCGCTGAAATGCGAACATTTCGCGTCAATGGACCATTGCGCGGGCGCAAATCAGAGTTTAACTGGTTAGCAAACGCGGCGCGGTTATTCCGCTTGGCGATATATATTTTCTGCAGGTGTTTCATAAACGAGAAGGCAATGTAATCAATTGCATTTAACACGTGCCAAGTAGACATCCACTTGCACAATTGCCAGGCAACGGGGTATTAGCCTGCTGGCAGCAGATCGAGAGTTCGGTCAAGTTCATCCCTATCGATAATAAAGCCGTCACCTTCTGGTTGACCGACGACAAACGCGAAATGTTGCCCATCGCGATCTGCCAAGTATTTGTAATAACTGACAAAACGGTTGGGTGGTTGCAGGGTCAGGATGGTTCCGCCCTCTCGCAATACGTTGACGCCGTGGACCAGTTGGCTGCCTTCGACACCCGCAACAATCCTGGCACCCGCGCACGCCGCCACAATGGTGGGCACATCGTTGCGCAGCGGGTCGATGACGCGAAACCCATACTGCGTGCGCAGGTGCTCGGCAATCGCCAGTTCGTTGCGCAGCAGGCGCAGCTCGCCAGCGCCGCCGCGCAGCAAGAACACACCCGGATGCGGCGCATGGCTGACATGGGATAGCAACTTGTCGCCCATGGCGCGATAGCGTGCATGCCGGCTGCGGTTGTGGCTCTGGTCATCGAACAGGACCAACTCGCGGAAGAAGGCCGTGTGCAGGCGCAGCGGGTTCATCCCCAACCAGGCCTCATAGGGCGGCGCCTGAGTGAACAGCGGCAAACGTGCCGAGGGCGCAGTCGTTACCGGCACTCCCTCATCGCATGCCAGCGCATAGGTCACGCAGTCTTCCATCAGCCAGGTGCCAAACCACGAATTGCCATTCTGCGTGCAGTAGATCGCTGCGCGCTCGATCTCGTGCTCCACCGCGATCCCGGGAAGGGTGCGCGGCTTGGCCGACAGCCATAGGCTGGCGTTGTCCTTGTACAGAACGCCATCGATAAGCCAGACATCCTTGAGCAAATAGCCCCGGGTGGGGCCATGTTCGACCTGGATGCCGCCGGCCATGGTCGGGCCGGGATGCACATAGGGGAAAAAACGCGCCTCCCAGCCGGTTACCCGCTGCATTTGATCAGGCAGGTAAATTGCCGGTGGCGTGATGGTGCGCTCACCCGGGGCGATGTCCCAGCTCTTTACTGCAAGGCTCTGCAGGGATCTGGCAGCTGACCGCGCCAACTTTTGCCGGGCAATGTTCCGATATGCGGCAAGCGTCCAGGTGTGCTGGCGCGAGGCTGGCTGGCCACTAAAATTCGAGATATTGCTTGGCATGAAGCCTCCTCCCACAGGACGGGTTCAACACAGGTCGGTTCAACACAGGGGCGGTGCGCCAATTCGTCCTGACTAGCAGCCGCTAGGTGGACACAACCCGCTCCATCGTGGGGGGCGATTGCAAGCTGGCATAGCGGCTGCGCAGGGTCTGCAAAAACCCTTCGCCATGGCCGTGGCCGCCGTACAGGTAGATCTTGTGCAGCCCGCCGAACACCATCTCGTGGTAGCGGCTGGCGACCTCGTCATCACTGGGCCCTTCGGGCAGCCCCAGGTGCAACGTCAATTTGTTGCCCTCGACCGCGAACAGGGGCGTATCCCAGAGAAACTGTGCGGCTCCCGTCTTGGGCAAGCGCACAAACATATAGGCATGGTTACCCAGCGAATCGACATCCCCGCCCCGCCGTCGCTTCCACTTGAGCAGACCATCATCCGGACGCGCCAGGCACAGGCCAATGTCGTAATAGTCATAACCATTGGCCAACGCCCATTCGAGGGCCATGTAGGTGGTGATGGAATTGACCTCACGCAGCTTCTTGGCATCGCTGAATATCGCTTCGCAGTAACCAAAGCGCAGAGTGCTCCAGTAACGCTTGCCGCCGCGGGTGATCTCGCAGCCAAGATGGCAGGCGACCACTTCATCGCCCAGCGTGATCAGGTCCAGACGGCCGACACCCTTGGCGATGCGAAACACCTCTTCAGTGGCAAACTGGGCAGCATGAATGCCCTGCCGGGCGGTGGCGTAGGGGCGCAACAGTTCGCGGTCAGCCATGGCGATCTCAGCATCGTCGAGAGTCTGACGCATCTGGTACAGCGGCCGGTGCTTGCGAATGCTGCGGCGTAGTTCGCTGTCATAGCGGGCGGTGATGTCTTCCAGGGGACGACCCAGCGGCACCACGGCGCTCAGATAATGCGGCACCGACAACGCGCCGCTGGTGGGCATTTCGCTGATCACCACGGTTTGAGCGGCGCCACCTGACGACGCCACCGCGTAGGTTTCGGCGACAGCGGCCTGGCCCTTGCCGGCGATCAACAGCTTGGCCATTTCGCGCTGCTGCTTTCTGCCGATGTAGAGGATCTGATAAGGGCTCTCTTGCTTGAGCCGAAAGCGGCTGACTTCCCAGCGCCAGACACAGGCACGGCTGAGCACATCACGTAACCGATTCGAGACATGCCGCATCTCGTAGCGCATTGAGGGAGAGATGAATTTTCGAGCAACTGCCTGCAGGTTCTCTTTCATGTCTTCTTCAATGTCCTTGGCAAAAGCCATCCAGGCAAAACGCAGGGTCATCATCAACGCGCAGGAAAACGCGCCTAACTTATTGAAAGTTAATGCAATAGCTGTATGACTTCGCACTCATAATTGGTAACAATTAAAGATGCAAGGTAGCCCCTTTGCAAGCGGCATTTTGACAGCATGGCGCATGCTTTTATGGCGTCAAATTTTATCTTTCAGGTTGTACTGACTGGGCTGCGTTGACGCGCTGCCAGCCACGCCTGCAGGGCGGCTGCGGGCATCGGCCGCGCCATCAGATACCCTTGCCCCTGATCGCAACCTGCGTTGCGCAGGAAGTCGTACTGCGCCTGGGTTTCGATCCCCTCACCGGTGATCCGGAAACCCAAGGCATGGCCCAGGTCGATAATTGCCCGGGCAACGGCTACCGCGTCATCATCGTCAGGCAGGTCCTTGATGAACGCACGATCGATCTTCAGGTGATCGATGGGCAGCGAGCGCAGATAGGCCAAGGATGAGTAGCCGGTACCGAAGTCATCGACTGCAGTCGCCACGCCCATTGCCTGCAGTTGCGCGAGCACGGCGCAGGCCTGTTGTTGGCTCTCCATCAACAGGCTTTCGGTAATTTCCACTTCCAGCAACTGCGCTGGCAGCCCATGACTGGCCAAAGCGCCGGCCAGGCTGCTGACGTAATCACTGCGCTCGATCTGCAGCGCCGCAACGTTGATGGCCAGCGGTCCTGGCAAGCAGTCTGTGTTGCGCCAGCTGGCCAACTGCGCGCAGGCCAGTTCCAACACGCGCTCGCCCAGCGGGATGATCAAACCGGTCTGCTCGGCCAAAGGCACGAACTCGCCCGGCGCCACCAGACCATGCACCGGATCACGCCAGCGCAGCAGCGCTTCGACGCCTTCTACCCGGCCGCTGAACAGATCGATCTTGGGCTGATACCACAACTCGAATTCATTGTCCTGCAAGGCGCGGCGCAGGTTGCGCTCCATCTCCAGACGCTGCTGCAGGCGTGCAGTCATGTCCGGATGGTAAGGGCGCCAGGCATTGCGGCCGTTTTCCTTGGCGACGTACATCGCGGTGTCGGCATGACGCAGCAGGCTGTCGACATCATTGCCCTGCTGCGGGCACCAGGCCAGGCCGATGCTGCCGGTGACCAGCGCCGCGTTGCCATTGAGATCGAAGGGCCGCTGCAACGCCCGCAAGATCCCCTGCACCTGCTGGCTGACCTGGCTCTGGCTGCCCTGCAGCATGAACACGAACTCATCACCGCCCATGCGGCAAACCCGATCGCCTTTGTTCAGCTCTTGCAGAAACCGCGCCGTTGCCTGTTGCAACAACAGGTCGCCCATCGCGTGGCCGAGGCTGTCGTTGACCTGCTTGAAGCCGTCGATGTCCAGCATCAATACAGCCAGGCCATGGCCTTGATTGATGGCAGCGGCCAACTGCTGCTGGAACAACACTCGGTTGGGCAGCCCGGTAATGGTGTCGTAGTGGGCCAGCCGCACAAGCTGCGCCTGCGACTCGCGCAGCTCGCGGTTACGCCGTTGCAGCAGACGCCGGCTACGGTTGAGCTGAGCAACGAACAAGCTGAACAAGCCGGTAAAACTCAGGGCGAACAGGAACAGCGGCGAAGTGAACAAGGCCAGCGCAGGCCAACCTTCGCGAGGTTCGGCGACCAATTGCCAACGGCCACCCGGCACCTCGACGGTCTGCGTCAGCAGCGGCTCCTTGAACAGCCCGGCATTGCCCCAGATCATGCCGCCTTCGGCACCTTTACCGTCGCTGCCGCGCACGGCCAGGTCAATCGGCAGTTCCGGGCCGATACCGGCGGCCTGCAGCAAACGGTCGATATCGGCAACGGTAGAGACATTGCCCCAGTAGAATTTGACCCCACGCTTGCCGTTGACGAACACCGGGCGCCGGTAAATCAGCGCTTCACCGCCCTGGTGGAGCTTGACCGGGCCGGCCAGTACAGGCTGTTGCCGTTGCCGGGCGAGCTCGAGCATGGCGTATTGGTCAGGCAGGGTATGGTAGTCCAGGCCAATGACGGACAGATTGCCCCCACGTGGGTGCACGTCATTGATCACATCGCCTGGGGCCAGGGCCACATGGCGCATGTACGGCACCGAGGCCAGCGCCTCACGCGCCATGCCGCGAAAGTGCTCGGCGCTGATCACGCCATCGGCCGTGATCAGCTGGGCGATGCCCTCGGTCTCGCCAAACGCAGCGCGCAATTGCGCCTCAAGAGCGACCCTCACCCCCGATAATTGTGTAGCCACATGCGCCACCTGCTCGAGCTGCTGGCGCTGCATGTCTATGCGGCCCAGCAAAACTGACAGACCAATACCGATCAAGGCAAAGCCTACCGGCAACAGGCGGTTGATACCGCGCCGCACCGGGTTGGCGGCGGGCACTGAGGGATCTTGGTCGAGGAAAGCACTGATCATGAATGCGCGGTCGCAGGTCGATTGATTGTGTATCGGCGCAGGTTGGGCAATGTTGAGCCAGACTGGTGTTTTTCCTCGTGCGGGCGCATGCTCGGACAGCTGAAGCGTTTCACCCATACACTAATCGTGAGGTGCAGTATTCATGGACAGTCTGCTCGATTCGTTGTTTCCAACCGCCGATGACATCCCCGAGGCCTGGCGCCTCGGGCCGCCGCTGGAGCAACGCGATTATCTGGTCAATGGCGAACTGCGCCAATGGCCTGGCCCGCTGGCCACCGTGCGCAGCCCGATCTGGCTCAAGCATGGCGATGAAGAGCAGCAAGTCATCCTCGGCAGCGCACCGTTGCTGGACGCCGACACTGCACTGACGGCGCTGGACGCTGCAGTCCACGCTTACGACAAAGGCCGCGGTGCCTGGCCGACCATGCGTGTGGCCGAGCGGATCGAGCATGTGCAGGCGTTCCTTGACCGGATGCGCGAGCAACGCACGGCGGTGGTCAAGCTGCTGATGTGGGAAATCGGCAAGAACCTCAAGGATTCCGAGAAGGAGTTCGACCGCACCTGCGATTACATCGTCGATACCATCAATGCCCTGAAAGACCTCGACCGACGCTCCAGCCGCTTCGAGCTCGAGCAAGGCACGCTCGGCCAGATCCGGCGCGCGCCGCTGGGCGTAGCGTTGTGCATGGGGCCCTACAACTACCCGTTGAACGAGACCTTCACCACGCTGATCCCGGCGTTGATCATGGGCAATACCGTGGTGTTCAAACCGGCCAAGTTCGGCGTGCTTCTGATCAGGCCGCTGCTGGAAGCGTTCCGCGACAGCTTCCCGCCGGGGGTGATCAACGTGATCTACGGCCGCGGGCGAGAAACCGTCAGCGCGTTGATGGCCAGCGGCAAGGTCGATGTGTTCGCCTTTATCGGTACGCACAAGGCCGCCAGCGACCTGAAAAAACTCCACCCGCGCCCGCACCGCCTGCGCGCAGCGTTGGGCCTGGATGCCAAGAACCCAGGCATCGTGCTGCCCCAGGTCGACCTCGACAATGCAGTCGACGAAGCCGTCACCGGCGCGTTGTCGTTCAACGGCCAGCGTTGCACCGCGTTGAAGATCCTGTTCGTGCACGAGGATGTGGTCGACGCGTTCCTCGACAAGTTCCAGCGTAAACTGGCTGCCCTCAAGCCTGGCATGCCGTGGGCCCCGGGTGTGGCACTGACGCCGCTGCCCGAGCAAGGCAAGGTCGACTACCTCAACGCCCTGGTTGCCGATGCCACTGGCAAAGGTGCACGGGTGCTCAATGAAGGTGGTGGCCAGAGCCGCGGTTCGTTCTTCTTCCCTGCCCTGCTCTACCCGGTCAGCGCCGACATGCGCGTCTATCAAGAAGAGCAGTTTGGCCCAGTTGTACCGGTGGTGCCGTACCGCGACCTGGAGACGGTGATCGAGTACGTGCTCGACTCAGACTACGGTCAACAGCTCAGCCTGTTCGGCAATGACCCGGCCACCATTGGCAGCCTGGTCGATACCTTCGCCAATCAGGTTGGCCGGATCAACCTCAATGCGCAGTGCCAACGCGGGCCGGACACCTACCCTTTCAACGGGCGCAAGAACAGCGCTGAAGGCACCTTGTCGGTGCACGACGCACTGCGGGTATTCTCGATCCGTACCTTGGTGGCCACCAAGTTCCAGGAGGCCAACAAGGAGCTGATCAGCGAGATCATCCGTAATCGCCAGTCGAGCTTCCTGACCACCGATTACATCTTCTAGCCGCCTGCAAGGGGTCGGCCTCCAGCTTCAAGTTGAAAGCAGCCGCGCTTTGCTTGAAGCTTGGGGCTTGTAGCTGGGAGCTGCTCCACATGCGAATCATCGAAAAAAACGCCAGCCTGGTGCGAAGCCTGACCCTGGCCGAGGAAGAACTGCTGGCAGGCTTTGCTGCCGGCAGCCTGACCGGGCCGGCGGTGCTGCAGGCCAATCAGATGCTGATGAAGGTGCGCAGCGCCAACCAGTGGCTGGCCTGTGACTGTCGCAAGGACGCCTTGCCGGTGCTTAACATTGCCCTCAATGGCGATACTGGCAGGCTGGTCCTGCGCAATAATCCGGACACCCCCGAACATACCCCTGGCTGCCCGTTCAGCAAGGATGAGCGCGAGGCTGAACAGAGCCGCCACGAGAGCACGCCGCCGCCCGCGTGGCTTGCGCCGGACACGCCGCTGGGCCTGATTGGCGACTTCCGCAAGGCCAGCGAGCAAGGCCCCGCCGGCCCGGTCAACGAGGCTGCCGAACGCCGGGCACAACAGCACCTGCTGTCGCTGCTGCTGACCTGGATCGAAATCAGCGGCCTCAACGTCTATGCCAGCCACCTGAAAAAGGACCTCACCGCGCAGTTCGCCGAGCTGCGCAGCGTGGCCAGCCGTTACCCATTGCTCGAGCGCGTGCCGGCCAGCAACTATTTGGAAACGCGGCTGGACATGAAGCACATGATGATGCTCAAAGCACGCCTGCGTGAGGCGACGGTGTTCGGCAATCACCGTCGGCATGGCTTGCTGCTCGACTGCGTCGATCAGATCAAGGGGCGCAAGCTGTTCAATGCCCGCAGTGAGGATGGCTTCGACTTCCAGGGCCATCATCTGTACTGGGGTGGCAACCGCACCAGCGGTCCGCTGCTGGCCCTGGCGCTGTACTCGCCGGCCACTGCCGGGAGCAACTTCTATGAGTTGATCCACGTTGCCAGCGTGCCGGTGCTGTCACGCGCGCATCTGTTCCCGGTGTACCGCGACGAAGAACGCGAACCGCTCAAGGCGTTGGTGTCGCTGATCGACTGGATGGCCAGCAAAGGGGTCAAGGTGCTGATGCGCCGGCCGGTGATTGGAGGCCAGGTAATGGATGAGCTGGTGCTGACCTCGGATCAGGACCGGGTGTTGTCAGTGTCACTGCTGGAACAGCCGGTCGGGCCGGAGCCCGACACAGAGCACTTCAAGCGTTACGCCGACTTTAAAAGCCTGGAGACCTTCCGCAAGTTTGTCGCCGGGTTTTTCATGCGCGAGCGCTGAAGCGGCCTGGCCCCGCGTGGGGCCACCCCGCGCTGGAACGGTTCAGAACGCCGCGCGGAAGATTGCTTCGATTTCCGCCTGGCTGGCGGTGCGTGGATTGGTCACGCCACAGGCGTCCTTCAACGCATTTTCAGCCAGCAGCGGCACGTCCTGCATACGCGCGCCAAGTTCTGCCAGGCCTGCAGGAATGCCAACCGCCACTGCCAGGTGCTCGATCGCCGAAATCGCTGCGCCAGCGCCTTGCTCTGCATCCAGCCCACACACCTTGATCCCCATCGCCTTGGCGACGTCGCGCAAACGCGGCGAGCTGACCTTGGCGTTGAAGCGCTGCACGTGCGGCAGCAGCACCGCATTGCACACGCCATGGGGCAAGTCATACAAGCCGCCGAGTTGGTGCGCCATGGCATGCACGAACCCCAACGACGCATTGTTGAAGGCCATGCCGGCCAGGAACTGCGCGTAGGCCATGTTCTCCCGCGCCTGCAGGTCGCTGCCATCGGCGACGGCCTGGCGCAGGTTGTCGCTGATCAGGCTGATGGCTTTTAGCGCGCAGGCGTCGGTAATCGGCGTGGCAGCGGTGGAAACGTAGGCTTCGATGGCGTGAGTCAGGGCATCCATGCCGGTGGCTGCAGTCAGGCCCTTGGGCATGGCAACCATCAGCGCCGGGTCGTTGACCGAGAGGATCGGCGTCACGTTGCGGTCGACAATGGCCATTTTCACATGGCGGGCTTCGTCGGTGATGATGCAGAAACGGGTCATTTCGCTGGCGGTGCCGGCGGTGGTGTTGATCGCAATCAGCGGCAGTTGCGGCTTGGTCGAGCGGTCAACCCCTTCGTAGTCACTGATCCGCCCACCATTGGTAGCGCACAGGGCGATGCCCTTGGCGCAGTCGTGGGGCGACCCGCCGCCCAGCGAGACGATGCAGTCGCAGTGTTCACGTTGCAACACGGCCAGGCCTGCTTCGACGTTGGCAATGGTTGGGTTGGGCCGCGCGCCGTCAAACACCACGGCATCGATATCACGCATGGCGAGCAGGCCGGCAATGCGCTCGGCAACGCCAGCCCGGGCCAGGCCCTGGTCGGTGACGATCAATGCCTTGCGCAGGCCGTAGCCAGCGATGGCAGTCATCGCTTCGTCCAGGCAATCAATGCCCATGATATTCACGGCGGGGATGAAAAAGGTGCTGCTCATGGGGGCGGATCCTCAAGGTCTGTCTACCTTGAGAATCTGCCCAATCGCGGCCCACAGTGTTGATCCACAGCAACGATCAATCCGCCAGGCAGACCGACTATCGGTTTAGCCGAGGAATAGCCGATAGGCAGGGTTGTCGGTCTCGTCCCAGTAGCGGTAACCCATCTCATCCAGCGCAGCCGGCAGGCCCACCAGCTCCTCGTCGGGGACTTCCAGCGCGGCGAACACCCGCGCTTCGGCGGCACCATGGTTGCGGTAGTGGAACAGACTGATGTTCCAGCGTTTGCCCAGGCGCTCGAGGAAGCCCATCAACGCCCCTGGCCGCTCCGGAAACTCGAAGCGCAGCACCCGCTCATTGCTGCCTAGGGCAGCGTGCCCGCCGACGGTATGGCGCACATGCAGCTTGGCCAGTTCGTTGTCGGTCAGATCGAGCACCTGATAGCCCTGCCCGCTCAAGCTGGCCAACAACTGCTCGCGAGGGTCAGTCAGCGGGTGGGTCTGCACGCCCACGAACAGGCGGGCTTCCTTGCCTGGGTAAAAGCGGTAGTTGAACTCAGTGATCTGGCGCTTGCCCAGCGCTTGGCAGAAGGCGCGGAAGCTGCCGGGCTGCTCGGGAATGGTCACGGCAATGATCGCCTCGCGCTGCTCACCCAGCTCTGCCCGCTCGGCAACATGGCGCAGGCGGTCGAAGTTGACGTTGGCGCCGGAGTCGATCGCCACCAGCGTTTGCCCTTTTGCGCCCTCGCGGGCGACGTATTTCTTGATCCCGGCCACGGCCAGCGCGCCGGATGGCTCGGTGATCGAGCGGGTGTCGTCATAGATGTCCTTGATTGCCGCACACAGCTCGTCGCTGCTGACGGTGATCACTTCATCGACAAAGTGCCGGCATAGCTCAAAGCAGTGCGCGCCGATCTGCGCCACCGCCACACCATCGGCAAAGGTGCCGACCTGGGGCAGGATCACTCGTTCGCCCGCCGCCAGTGCCGCTTGCAGGCAGTTGGAATCGTGCGGTTCGACGCCGATCACCTTGATCTCGGGGCGCAGGTATTTGACGTAGGCAGCAATGCCGGCGATCAGGCCACCGCCACCCACCGGCACGAAGATCGCATCCAGCGCGCCCGGCTGCTGGCGGAGGATTTCCATGGCTACGGTGCCTTGCCCGGCGATTACATCGGGGTCGTCGAACGGCGGCACGAAGGTCGCGCCATGCTCGTCGGCCAAGCGCAGCGCGTGGGCCAGCGCATGGGGGAAGCTTTCGCCATGCAACACCACATTACCGCCGCGCGAACGCACACCCTCGATCTTCAGGGTTGGCGTGGTGGTGGGCATGACGATAGTTGCCTGCAAACCCAGATGGGCAGCGGCCAGGGCGACGCCCTGAGCATGGTTGCCGGCAGAAGCGGTGATCACGCCGCGCTCGCGCTGGGCTGCGGTCAGGCGCGATAGGCGGGTGTAAGCGCCGCGGATCTTGAAGGAGAACGTCGGTTGCAGGTCTTCGCGCTTGAGCAGGACCTGGTTGCCAAGGCTGGCCGACAGCGCCGCAGCGCCTTGCAGTGGAGTTTCAATGGCCAGGTCATACACCGGCGCAGCAAGAATACGCCGCACTTGCTCGGTTAGCAGTTGCGCGGGCGTGAGACGCGGGTTGACGTTGAGATTGGTCATCGATGACTCCTGGTGGTTGCGGTATTGCCCAGGAGTCAGAGAAAACAAACCCGCCTCCAGGGCGGGTTAGGTGCACGTACGCGCTAGCCCGCCAATCCGATAGTGGCGGTAATAATAATGTTCAGGGCGCGACGCTGCGGGAAGGTATTCATGGGTAAGGAACTTATCCTGTTGCGCTACAAGCCGTCAACACTTGGCTTGCTGCGCCGAGAGCGGCACATCGAAGACCTTGTCGAAGCCCCACTGGAACACGAACGCGTAGACGAAGAAAAACGCGAACAGCGCCAGGTTGGTGAGCAATGCCGCCCACAGGCTGATATCCAGCCAGTACGCCACCAGTGGCAGCAACAACACAACCAGCCCGCCTTCAAAGCCCAGTGCGTGGAGGATGCGCCGCAGGACAGTGCGCTTGCGTTTGGCCTGGCGCGCCTCCCAGCGCTCGAACGCCCAGTTGAAGGCCATGTTCCAGCTCATCGCAACCCCGGACATAAGCACCGACAGCGCCGTCGAGTGGGCCATGCCGGCATCGAACATCAGCGCCAGGGCGGGGGCTACACAGGCCACGGCGATGACTTCGTAGCAGATGGCCTGAACGATCTTGCGGGCCTTGCCTTGCATGTACGACTCCTGGGAGAAACGGCCCGCAAACGGTACGCCGCTTGTCGGCGGTGTTCAAGCCGCCGGCAAGCGTATGCGGAACTGCGCCCCGCCGAGCGCCGACTGGGCAACCGTGAGTGTGCCGCCCTGCCCTTCGATTGCCCGCCGGCTGATCGCCAGGCCCAGGCCAAAGCCGCCGCTATTGCGATCGCGGCTGCGGTCCAGCCGATAGAACGGCTGGAAGATCCGCTCGCGCTCCTCCTGCGGGATGCCGATGCCGTCGTCCTCAACCGTAAGCAGACAAGCGCCGTCCTCCAGGCGCAGGCGCAGCAGCAGCTTTTCGTCGCAATAACGCATGGCATTGCGTACCAGGTTTTGCACGGCGCGGGCGGTCAGGCGCGGGTCGAGGACGAAGCGCGGCAGGTTGGCCTCGGCTTTGACTTCCCACTGAACACCACGACTATCAAGCTCCTCGGCAAAACCGCCAAGGACGCTGTCGACCAGCTCCAGCAGCGACACTTCCACCCGTTCGTTGGCCTGCCCGGCGGTTTGCAGCCGGCTGTAGGACAACAACTCGAGGACCAGCTCATCCAGCTCGCGAACGTGGCCGACCAGCTCCAGCAAGCGCTTGCGGTTGGCTGGCGGCACTTCGTCAAACAGCAGCACCAGGCCAAAATCCAGCCGGGTCAGCGGCGTGCGCAGTTCGTGCGAGACGGCATTGAGCAGTTCACGTTGTTCGTTGACGTGCCGCTCCAGGTCGCTGGCCATGGTGTCGAACACACCGGCCAGTTCACCGATGTTGGAGCGCGCAGATATCTGCGTGCGCGCGGTTAGTTGCCCTTCGCCGAGACGCCGCGCGGTTTTCTTGAGCCGCTGCAGATCCCGCCAGTGTGGCCACACCCAGCCCAACAGGCAGCCGAGCAAGGCGGCACCGATCAGCACGGTCACGCCCCAGGACAGCAGGTTGATGTCGACCGGATCGGGCGGGCTGTGCAGGCTTACCAGCCACTCGCTGTTAAGCGCCGCCATTGCCGTTCGGTAGTAACCCCAGTCGCCCAGGCGCACAACATGCAAGCCTGCCTGCAGGCGCTCGCGTTCGGGCGCCGTTAGCGCAGCCTGATCCCAGCGCAGCAGTTGCACCTGCAAAGGGCGGAAAATATCCGCCACTTCACGCTCGACAGCCGGCCATTGCTCAGCCGGTGCCTGCTGGAACTGGCGCACGATCAGGGTTTGCACGCCCCTGGCCTGGTCTTGATTGAAGGCCATGAAACGTTCATGGAAAGCACCGACGATGGCATCGGGGATCAACAACAACGCGCCGGCGTAGGCAACGATGATCAGTAGGTAAAGGCGTACCAGAATCTTCAGCATGGTGCCTTCAGTACTCCCATTCGCCGCGGCTGAACAGGTAACCCTTGCCCCACACGGTCTTGATTTTGCGCGCTTCGCCGGCGTTGTCGTCGAACCTGCGCCGCAGCTTGGAGATCGCCACGTCCACCGAGCGATCGGTGCCGTTGAACTCGATGCCCCGCAACTGTTGCAGGATGCGGTCGCGGCTGAGCACTTCACCGGCGTTGCGCGCCAGCACCACCAGCAGATTGTACTCACCGCTGGACAGCTCGACTGCCTCGCCGCGCCAATTCACCGTGCGCTCGGCCAGATTGATAAGCAACCCGCCGACCTGGATCACATCGCTTTCCAGGTGCGGTTCATTGACGCTGCTGCGGCGCAGCAAGGTACGTACTCGGGCCAGCAGCACCCGCGGCTCGCAGGGCTTGCTGACATAATCGTCAGCGCCCATTTCCAGGCCCAGCACCTGGTCGTGGCTATCGTCGCGGGCAGTCAGCATGAGAATCGGCAGGCACTGTGATTCCTGGCGCAGCAAACGGCAGACCTGCAAACCATCCAGGCCGGGCAGCATCAGGTCGAGGATGACCAGATCAGGCCGCTGCCGCCGGCATTCGTCCAGCACCTGATCGCCGCGAGCAATGACGGTGACGTGGAAATCGTTGCGCTGCAGGTAGCTGGCAATCAGTTCGGACAACGCGCTGTCGTCTTCAACCAGAAGAATGTTCGGCATAAGTAGCTTGGCTGAGGGAAGTAAGTAATGAGGATATAGATCCTACGCAGCCGCAGCCGTTTTCCTTACACTTTTTCACATACGCCCTACAGTGCTTCACAGCTTATTGGTGGCCAAGTGCTTTAGCATAGCGCCGGTCATTATCGGAAAGCTGCGTATGTCTAACTATCCAACACTCCCCCTGCGCCATCTGGCGCCCTTGGCGCTGCTCGGTGTACTGCTCGCCGGCTGCGACAGCGCTGCCAAGCCAGACGACCAAGCGCCTCCGGCGCAGGTGCGGGTTGAGACCGTGCAGGTCCAGCCGCTGGCGATCACCAGCGAACTGAGCGGTCGCATCCTTGCCCCGCGCACCGCCGAAGTGCGTGCACGGGTGGCTGGCGTGGTGCTCAAGCGGGTTTATCGCGAGGGCAGCGACGTCAAACAGGGTGATGTGTTGTTCCTGATCGACCCGGCGCCGTTCAAGGCAGACCTCGACAGCGCCCGCGCCACCCTGGCCCGCGCCGAGGCGACCCGCTATCAAGCGCGCCTGCAGGATCAACGCTACGGCGAGCTGGTGGCCGACAAGGCCGTCAGCCGCCAGGAATACGACAACGCCCACGCCGCCTTGCTGCAAGCCGACGCCGAAGTTGCCCAGGCCAAAGCCGCGCTCGATCGGGCCCGGCTGAGCCTGGGTTATGCTACCGTCACAGCGCCGATTGCCGGGCGCATTGGCCGCGCGCTGGTCACCGAGGGCGCGCTGGTCGGCCAGAACGAAAGCACGCCGCTGGCGACGATCCAGCAATTGAACCCGATCCACGCCGACGTCACCCAGTCGACCCGCGAGCTGACCGCCCTGCGCCGGGCGCTGCGGGCCGGTGAGCTAAGCCAGGTCGGCGAGGATCAAGCCAAGGCCACCCTGATTCAGGATGACGGCAGTGCCTATCCGCTGCCGGGCAAGCTGCTGTTCTCGGACATCAGTGTCGACCCGAGCACCAACCAGATCACCCTACGCAGCGAATTCCCCAACCCGGACCTCGACCTGCTGCCCGGCAGCTACGTGCGCGTGCGCCTGGAGCAGGCGGTACAACCCAAGGGCATCAGCGTGCCGCAGCGGGCCATCCTGCGTGACAGCGCAGGCGTGGCCAAAGTCATGCTGGTCGATCAGCAGGACCAGGTCGTTGCCCGCGAAGTGGTCCTGGGCAATGCCCAGGGCGATCGCTGGATCGTCAATGAAGGCCTGCAGCCTGGCGACCGCGTGGTAATCGAAGGCCTGCAACACATCAAGGCCGGCGATCAGGTGCGGGTTGACCCAAAAGCTGACGCCAATCCCATCGTCCAGCACAACGGCCAGTGAGGGCCTGATTCATGCCGCAGTTTTTCATTGACCGGCCGATTTTCGCCTGGGTCGTAGCGCTGTTCATCCTGCTTGCGGGGGCGCTGAGCATTCCCAAGCTGCCGGTGGCGCAGTATCCCAACGTGGCGCCGCCACAGATCGAGATCTATGCCGTCTACCCGGGTGCTTCCGCTGCAACCATGGACGAGAGCGTGGTCAGCCTGATCGAGCAGGAGCTCAACGGCGCCGACAACCTGCTCTATTTCAACTCGCAAAGCAGCCTGGGCAGCGCCACCATCACCGCCACCTTCGAGCCGGGCACTCAGCCGGACCTGGCTCAGGTCGATGTGCAGAACCGCCTCAAGGTGGTCGAGTCGCGCTTGCCGCGGCCGGTCACCCAGCAAGGTTTGCAAGTCGAAAAAGTCTCGACCGGTTTCCTGTTGCTGGCCACCCTCACCTCCGAGGACGGCAGCCTCGATGAAACTGCCCTCAGCGACATCCTTGCGCGCAACGTGATGAACGAGATCCGCCGCCTCAAGGGTGTTGGCAAGGCGCAGCTGTACGGCTCGGAACGGGCCATGCGGATCTGGATCGACCCGGCCAAGCTGATCGGCTTCAACCTCACGCCCAACGACGTCTCGGTGGCCATCGCCGCGCAGAATGCTCAGGTGGCACCCGGCAGCATTGGCGATCTGCCGAGCCGGCCAACCCAGGAAATCACTGCCAACGTGGTGGTCAAGGGCCAACTGAGCACGCCGCAGGAATTCGCCGACATCGTCCTGCGGGCCAACCCGGACGGTTCCAGCGTGACCGTCGGCGATGTCGCCCGGGTCGAGATCGGCGCGCAGGACTACCAGTTCGGCACGCGCCTGAACGGCAAACCGTCGACGGCCTTTGCCGTGCAGCTGTCGCCCGGCGCCAACGCCATGCAGACCGCGACCCTGGTTCGCGAGAAGATGGAGCAACTGGCGCCGTTGTTCCCGGCCGGGGTCAAGTACGACATCCCGTATGACACCTCGCCATTCGTCAAGGTGTCGATCCAGCAGGTCATCACGACCCTGTTCGAGGCGATGCTGCTGGTGTTTGCGGTGATGTTTCTGTTCCTGCAGAACATCCGCTATACGCTGATCCCGACCCTGGTGGTGCCGGTGGCGCTGATGGGGACCTTTGCCGTGATGATGGCGCTGGGGTTCTCGATCAACGTGCTGACCCTGTTCGGTATGGTTCTGGCCATTGGCATCCTGGTCGACGACGCCATCGTGGTGGTGGAAAACGTCGAGCGGATCATGGCCGAGGAAGGCCTGCCGCCCAAGCAGGCAACGCGCAAGGCGATGGGCCAGATCAGCGGCGCTATTGTCGGCATCACCCTGGTGCTGGTCGCGGTGTTTCTGCCGATGGCCTTCATGCAAGGCTCGGTGGGGGTGATCTACCAGCAGTTCTCGGTGTCGATGGCGGTGTCGATCCTGTTCTCGGCCTTCCTTGCCCTGAGCTTGACCCCTGCCCTGTGCGCCACCCTGCTCAAGCCGGTAGCCAAAGGTGGCGAGCATGCCAGCAAGGGCTTCTTTGGCTGGTTCAATCGCCGTTTCGAGCGCATGAGCGACGGTTACCAGCGCTGGGTGGTGCACGCGCTCAAGCGCAGCGGTCGCTATCTGCTGCTGTATGGCGTGTTGCTGGCGGTGCTGGGGTATGGCTTCAGCCAGTTGCCGACGGCGTTTCTGCCGACCGAAGACCAGGGCTACACCATCACCGACATCCAACTGCCGCCGGGCGCCAGCCGCGCCCGCACCGAACAGGTGGCGGCGCAGATCGAGGCGCATAACAGCGGCGAGGCTGGAGTTGGCAATACCACGTTGATTCTTGGCTTCAGCTTTTCAGGCAGCGGGCAGAATGCCGCGTTGGCGTTCACCACGCTCAAGGACTGGTCCGAGCGTGGTGCTGCCGACAGCGCGCAAGCCATCGCGGACCGGGCCAATCAGGCGTTCAGCCAGATCAAGGACGCCGTGGCGTTCTCGGTGCTGCCGCCGCCCATCGACGGCCTCGGCGAGTCGACCGGCTTCGAGCTGCGCCTGCAGGACCGCGGCGGCCTTGGCCATGCGCAACTGATGGCCGCCCGCGACCAACTCCTGGCCGAGGCAGGCAAGAGCAAGCTGCTGGTCAACGTGCGTGAGTCGTCGCTGGCGGAAAGCCCGCAGATTCAGCTTGAAATCGACCGGCGTCAGGCCAACGCGCTGGGCATCTCGTTCGCTGATATCGGTTCAGTGCTGGATACCGCGGTGGGCTCAAGCTACGTCAACGACTTCCCTAACCAGGGCCGCATGCAACGGGTAGTGGTCCAGGCCGAGGGCGATCAGCGCAGCCAGGTCGAGGACTTGCTGAAGATCCACGTGCGCAATGACAGCGGCAAGATGGTGCCACTGGCAGCGTTCGTGCAGGCCAAGTGGGTCACCGGGCCGGTGCAATTGACCCGCTATAACGGTTATCCGGCGGTTTCCATCAGCGGCGAGCCAGCGCCTGGTTACAGCTCAGGTGACGCCATGGACGAAATGCAGCGCCTGGTCGATCAATTGCCTGCCGGCACTGCGCTGGAGTGGACGGGACTGTCGCTGCAGGAGCGCTTGTCCGGCAGCCAGGCACCGCTGTTGCTGGCCTTGTCGCTGCTGATCGTGTTCCTGTGCCTGGCGGCGCTGTACGAGAGCTGGTCGATCCCGACGGCGGTGCTGCTGGTGGTACCGCTAGGCGTGCTCGGTGCAGTGCTGGCAGTGACGCTGCGCGGCATGCCCAATGACGTGTTCTTCAAGGTTGGTTTGATCACCTTGATTGGCTTGTCGGCGAAGAACGCCATTCTGATCATCGAGTTCGCCAAGAGCCTGGTCGATCAGGGCCATGATCCGGTTGATGCCGCGGTACAGGCGGCAAGGCTGCGGCTGCGGCCGATCGTGATGACGTCGCTGGCGTTCATTCTCGGCGTGGTGCCGTTGGCGATTGCCAGCGGTGCGAGTTCGGCGAGCCAGCAGGCGATCGGTACCGGGGTGATTGGCGGCATGCTCAGCGCGACGCTGGCGGTGGTGTTCGTGCCGGTGTTCTTCGTGGTAGTGATGCGCTTGGCTGGGCGACGCAAGGCTGGCGTTGAGGCAAGCGAGCGCGGCTGACTGGACAAGCTGGGTGTGACATGGGAGGGTTTCTGGCTTGACTGCCAGGAGCCCTTTTTTATGTCTGCGCAATTGCCTGCCTGTTCTGTATTGATCCTTGCCGGTGGCCGGGGCGAGCGTATGGGTGGGCGCGATAAGGGGTTGCTGGAGTGGCGTGGGGAGCCATTGGTGGCGCATGTGCAGCGGGTGGTGCGGCCGTTGACCGATGATGTGGTGATTTCCTGTAACCGAAATCAAGAGCTGTACCGTGGGTATGCCGATCAGTTGGTGGCTGATGCCGAGGCGGATTATCCGGGGCCCTTGGCTGGGGTGATTGCGGGGTTGGCGGTGGCTCGGCATGACTGGGTGGTGGTGTTGGGGTGTGATGCGCCGTTGATTGACCGTCGCTTGATCGAGGATTTGCTTGAGCTTGCGGTTGGGCAGGATTTGCCGGCGATGGTGCGTCAGGGGGGGTATTGGCAGCCGATGTTTGCGGTTTTGCCTCGGCGGGTGTTGCCGTTGTTGCGGCGGGCTTGGTTGGAGGGGGAACGGAGTTTGCAGCGGGCTCTGGTGGGGGGTGGGGGGTGCTGTGGGCTGGACTGTGCTGTGGGGGATCCCAGGTTGTCGAATTTCAATACTCCGGAGTTGCTTGGGTCGTGATCTTTCGACTTTAGATGCTGGCTTAGGTTTGTGCTCTAATATACTGATATTTATCAGATTTTGTATTTTAGATGATGATTACTAGTTAGCCTTTCGTGGAGGACAGCCAATGGCCGATTGCTGTCTCTCGCCAAAAGCAGCAGCCAGCCAAAAGCGGCCTCTTGGATCGTGCACCTCTAACACAGCCCGTAGCGGCGATCCTGCCTATGTTCGCTAGCGAACAGACTCCCCCCCATGAACACCCCACACTCGTCAGTGGAACGCTGCACCCGGCGGCGCAACGCCCCGCACACCTGGCCTGGCGTAGAACCGCCTTCATTCCACATGCGACTTGCCCTGCGCGGGTCGTGCGAAGGAATTCATGCAAAATATCCTGACTCGCACCCTGTCCAGCCTATGGCGCTCACCGGCCATCTGGCTTCGGTGGAGTGCAGCGCGGCACAAGTTCGAATACGAGCCCATCCTGCGTTCCGACCTGTTCAATGCGCAGCAGATGGCAGATCACGGCATCGTACTGGCCCGTCAACATGTGCTCGGGCGCCTTTCAAGAAAGGACGCCTTGCTGGGCCGCCTGACTGACAATCAACTGCTGCTGGAACGCAGCTGCGCAGCGCTCATGACCGTGCAATTGTCCAGCCGACGCGCCACCCCTGCGGCAGAATGGCTGCTGGACAACTTCTACCTCATCGAAGAAAACATCCGTACCGCCAGAACCCACCTGCCCGACGGCTATAGTCGCGAGCTGCCACGCCTGGCCGAAGGTCCTTCGGCCGGCCTGCCGCGGGTTTACGACATAGCGCTGGAAACCATCGCTCACGGCGATGGCTGGGTTGATGCGCCCAGCCTGGATTGTTTCATCGCCTCTTATCAGACCATCACCCCGCTGACCCTGGGCGAGCTGTGGGCCATCCCGATCATGCTGCGCCTTGCGCTGATTGAGAACTTGCGGCGCGTGGCGTCTCGGGTCATGGCAAACCGCGATGACCGTAACCTTGCCGATGACTGGGCCGATCGCCTGATCGAGATGGCCGAGCGCGACGCCAAGAGCGTGGTCTTGACCGTTGCCGACATGGCGCGATCGGCACCGCCGATGACGCCATCATTCGTAGCAGAACTGGCGCGCAGGCTGCACGGGCAAAGCGCAGCATTGATATTGCCGATGGCCTGGATAGAACAAACGCTAGGCGAGTCGGGCCTGACCGTAGAACGCCTGGTGCAGATGGATGCCCAGCAGCAAGCCGGTGACCAGGTGTCCATCAGCAACAGCTTCGCCAGCCTGCGGTTGCTGACGGCGACCGACTGGCGCGAGTTCGTTGAGCTGCTCAGCCATGTCGAACAGGTCTTGTGCACGGATCCGGCAGGCGTCTACGCGAACATGGACTTTGCCACCCGCGATCGTTACCGCCATGTGATCGAACGCCTCGCCCGGCATTGCGTGCAGTCTGAAACCGAGGTGGCACAAGCGGCCATCGAACTGGCTAGCACTCCACAGCTCGTGAGCCATGTGAACGGGCATGTGGGCTATTACCTGGTGGCTGGCGGTTTGCCCCACCTTGAGCAGGCGCTGCACGCCAGCGTGCCGCTGCACCAACGCTGGAAGCGCCTGCTGCAGAGCGCCCCGTTGAAGTTCTACCTGTGCCCTGCACTGCTGCTGACGCTGCTGTTAGCCTGGCCGTTTCTCAGCAGCGCTTATCACCGCGGCACGCCAACCTGGGGCTTGGTCCTGCTCGCCGTGCCAGCGCTATTGATGACCAGCAGTCTGGCGATTGGGCTGGTCAACTGGCTGGTGACCCTCACGGTAGTCTCCTCGCTTCTGCCGCGCCTAGATTACAGCAAAGGCATACCGGCCGAGGCACGGACGCTGGTGGCGGTGCCGACGATGTTTGCCAACGCCGACGACATCGAGGTGCTAGTGGAAGGCCTGGAAGTGAGATTCCTGGCCAATCGCGATGCCAATCTGCATTTTGCGCTGCTCAGTGACTTCATGGACGCTCCTGCAGAGGTGATGCCCGAGGATGCCGAACTGCTCGCTCTGGCGCGGCAATTGATCGAGGCGCTCAACCACAAATATGCCGATGGCCAGGTCGACCGGTTCTTCCTGCTGCACCGGCCCAGGCACTGGAGTTCGACCGAACGGGTCTGGATGGGGTATGAACGCAAGCGCGGCAAGCTCGCGGAGCTCAACGCATTGCTGCTTGGTAAAGGAAAGGAGCGCTTCGCATTGATCGTCGGTGATGTCGCGCCACTGAGCGCGGTACGCTTCGTCATCACCCTGGACACCGACACCTTGCTGCCCCGCGATGTCGCGCGTCAGTGCATCGGTACCATGATGCACCCGCTTAACCAGCCGGTATTCGATCTACAGAGCGGTAAGATCGTCAGCGGCTACGCCATCCTCCAGCCACGCGTAGGGATCAGCTTGCCGAGCACGGCACGTTCGACCTACGCCCGCCTGTTTGGCAGCGATGCGGGTATCGACCCCTATACCCGCGCCGTCTCCGATGTTTACCAGGACCTGTTCCACAACGGCTCCTTCATCGGCAAGGGCATCTATGCCGTCGATGCCTTCGAACAGGCACTCGAAGGCTGCCTGCCCGATAACCGCATCCTCAGCCATGACTTGATCGAAGGCTGCTACGCCCGCTGCGGGTTGCTCAGCGATGTACAACTGTATGAGGAATATCCGTCGCGCTACAGCGCCGATGCCAAGCGCCGACACCGCTGGATTCGCGGAGACTGGCAAGTGCTGTACTGGGCCTTGCCGTGGGCACCGAAGCCCGAGGGAGGATTCGCACGCAACCCCCTGAGCAACCTTGCCCGCTGGAAGATTCTCGACAACCTGCGCCGCAGCCTGGAGCCAGGCGCCTTCCTGGCCATGCTGGTCTGGGGATGGTTGGGTTCGAGCGAAGCCATCTCCTGGACATTGGCGGTGGTCATCCTGGTCTTTGTCCAACCGACGCTGCAGTCAGTACTGGCGCTGGTGCAGAAAGCGGCCGATATTCCCCTGGGACAACACCTCAGCGCGGCATTACGGACCTCGGGCCAGCATTTCATGCGCGCGCTCTTGTCGATTGTCTGGTTGCCGTCCGATGCGTTGTTGAGCTTCGATGCGATTGGCCGCTCATTGTGGCGCATGCTGATCAGCAAACGCCGCCTGCTGCAGTGGCAACCTTCCCGTGAGGTGGAGCGTTCCAGTGGCACCGGTCTGTCAGACATGTATAAAAGCATGTGGATTGCCCCGGCACTGGCGCTGCTGCTATTCGCGGCCCTGCTCCCCTCCCTCGCCGTACTCGCACTGGCGGCGCCTTTGCTGCTGGTGTGGTTGGCAAGCCCGGCGATTGCCTGGTGGATCAGCCTGCCGACCACACCCGCGGGGTTTAGTCCGTCAGCGCAAGACCTGCGTTTCTTGCGCATGCTGTCACGCCAGACCTGGGCGTTCTTTGATCGTTACGTGAGCCCTGAGAACAACTGGTTGCCGCCGGATAACGTCCAGGAAGTACCCAAGCTGACCATTGCGCACCGGACCTCCCCGACCAACATGGGCATGGCCTTGCTCTCGCACCTGGCGGCCCACGATTTCGGTTACCTGAGCGGCGGGCGCTTGCTGGAACGCATCACTGCAATGCTTGAATCCATGGCGGGCCTAGAGCGTCATCAAGGGCACTTCTACAACTGGTACGACACCAAGACACTGCAGCCGCTGGCGCCTAGGTATTTGTCCACCGTGGACAGCGGCAACCTGGCGGGCATGCTGCTCACCTTACGACCGGGGCTGCTGGGATTGATCGACACGCCTCTGTTTGACCGAAGCACCCTGAGCGGCCTGGGCGACACCCTCGATGTGCTTCAACAGGCGTTAGAGGGCGTAAACCTCGATGACCGTGCCGTGCTTGAACTGCGCGTAAAGGTAGAGTCGGCGCTGGTCCAGGACACCCCGGACAACCTCCTGCCATTACTCGATCTAACGGCTGCTTTAACAATCGACAGTCCGCCCAGGGCTGCTGAAGAAGCCCATTACTGGCTACAGGCATTACAGGCGCAGTGCACGGATCTGCGGGCAGAACGACTACTCTTCGAGCTACCGTCGGCACCCGCCCGGGACAAGCCACCCGCACTCACCCTGCGGCAAATGGCCGAGCTCGATTGCACCCTGTGGCTGCCCGCAGATCAGGCGCAAGTTCAGGAGGTACAACGCCTGGCCCGCGCACGAATCATTCATCTTGAGCACCTGGCCGAATTTTGCGCGTCACTGGCCAGCATGGACTTCACCTTCCTCTACGATGCCCAGCGTGACCTGTTCTCGATAGGCTACAACGCCGACGAACGCAGGCTGGACCACGGCTATTATGATCTGCTCGCTTCAGAGGTACGCCTGACCAATTTCGTGGCCATCGCCCAGGGCCAGCTGCCGCAACAGGCCTGGTTCACCCTCGGACGCCTGCTCAGCAACAATCGTGGGGTGCCGGTGCTGCTTTCCTGGTCCGGATCGATGTTCGAGTACCTGATGCCCAACTTGATCATGCCTAGCTATGAAGGGACGCTGCTGGAGCAGACCTGTCGCGCGGCCGTCGCCTTGCAGATCGAGCATGGGAACCAGTTGGGCATCCCCTGGGGCGTGTCCGAGTCGGGTTATAACACCCTCGACGCCCACTTCAATTATCAGTACCGGGCCTTCGGCGTTCCAGGCCTTGGGCTCATGCGCGGGTTGGCCGAGGACACCGTGATTGCACCGTACGCCAGCGCCCTGGCGCTGATGGTCAAGCCGCAAGCGGCCTGTCGCAACCTTCAACGTCTGGCGGCCCAGGGTTCGGCAGGGCGCTATGGCCTGTACGAAGCGGTCGACTACACCGAGGCGCGCCTGCCGCGCGGCCAGCGCTATGCGGTCGTGCGCTCGTTCATGGCGCACCATCAGGGCATGAGCCTGCTGGCCTTGACCAGCGTGCTGTTGGACCTTCCCATGCAGCGCCGTTTCGAGTCGATCCCGGCCTTCCAGGCGACCGTGTTGTTGCTGCAGGAGCGCGTACCGAAAACCGCCGCGCCCTACCTGCATGCAACCCAGGCACGTGCCACAGGGGAAACCCCAGAGACGCAGGAAACCAGGCTGCGCGTATTCGCCGATCCCGGGCGCAAACGCCCCGCTGTGCAGCTGCTCTCCAACGGCCGTTACCACGTCATGCTCAGCAGTGCCGGGGGCGGTTACAGCCGTTGCAACGACATCGCCGTGACCCGCTGGCATGAAGACGCGACCCGCGACAACTGGGGCATGTTCTGCTACCTGCGCGATGTCAGCAGCGGCGTATTCTGGTCCTCGGCCCACCAGCCGACCCTGCACCGGCCAGAGAGCCATGAGGCGATTTTCAGCGACTCCCGGGCCGAGTTTCGTGTTCGCGAGCTCGACTTCGATACGCACACGGAGATCGTCGTGTCTCCCGAAGACGATATCGAACTGCGCCGGCTGCACATCACCAACCGCGGCCGCGTAAGCCGTAGCCTGGAGATTACCTCCTACGCCGAGGTGGTACTGGCGCCGGCGGTCAGTGATGCCATGCACCCGGCCTTCAGCAACCTGTTCGTGCAGACCGAACTGGTGCCGGCGCTGCAGGCCATCGTCTGCACCCGCAGGCGGCGCTCCACTGAGGAAGCCGTGCCCTGGATGTGCCACCTGCTGGCCGCCCACGGCGTGGACATCGACGCCATTTCCTACGAGACCGATCGAGCGCGATTTATAGGTCGCGGACGCAACGCTTGCGCACCGGCGGCGCTCGATGGCCATGTCCAGCAGCTGTCCGGCAGCGCAGGTTCGGTGCTGGATCCGATCGTAGCCATCCGCTGCCGTATCACGCTGGAACCCGGGCAAACGGCGACCATTGACCTGGTGACCGGCGTCGCGGACAGCCGTGACGGCTGTCTGTACCTGATCAATAAATACCGCGACCGCCACCTCGCCGATCGGGTCTTCGACCTGGCCTGGACCCACAGCCAGGTGTTGCTGCGCCAACTCAATGTCTCGCAGGATGATGCACGCCTGTTTGAACAGATGGCTGCTTCGATCCTCTACGCCAATGCCTCGTTGCGCGCGGAAAACAGCATCTTGATGGCCAATCGACGTAATCAATCGAGCCTGTGGGGCCAGGCGATCTCCGGCGACCTGCCCGTCGTCCTGCTGCAGGTTTCCACCGTCGAGAACATCGAACTCGTGCACCAGATGGTCAAGGCCCATGCCTACTGGCGGCAAAAGGGGCTGATGGTCGACCTGGTGATCTGGAACGAAGATCAGGCCGGCTATCGCCAGCAACTCCAGGACTTGATCATAGGTGTGGTGACATCCGGCAGCGAAGCCTCGTTGATCGATCATCCCGGGGGCATTTTCGTGCGCCCGGCACAGCAGTTGTCGAACGAGGACCGTACGCTGATCCTGTCGGTTGCACGCCTGGTGCTGAGCGAAGACAACGGCGGCATCGCCGAGCAGGTTCATCGGCGCCATGCCATCCCGGTACACCCGGCGCTCGTCCCCACGTTCAAGCACCAGGCAAAGGCAACACAAGCGACCCTGCCGGCTATCGAAGGTCTGCTGCTGGGCAATGCCTATGGCGGCTTCAGTGCCGATGGCAGCGAGTACGTCATGACCTTGCAGCCTGGCAGGCCGACGCCGGCGCCATGGGCCAACGTATTGGCCAACCCGCACTTCGGCACGGTGATATCCGAAAGTGGTGGCGCTTACACCTGGATGGAAAACGCTCACGAATTTCGCCTGAGCCCCTGGCATAACGACCCGATCACCGACGCCAGCGGCGAGGCGATATATGTGCGCGATGAAGAAACCGGGTATTTCTGGTCGGTGACGCCGCAGCCTTGTCCCGGTACTGGCGCGTACCGGACCCGGCACGGCTTTGGCTATAGCGTATTCGAGCACGACGAAGACGGAATCCACACCGAGTTGTGGGTGTATGTGGCGCTGGACGCTTCGATCAAATTCTCGCACTTGCAGATTCGGAATCGCTCAGGCCGCGCCAGACGCCTGTCGACGACCTGCTATGTCGAGTGGGTACTGGGCGACTTGCGCAGCAAATCGGCGATGCATGTGGTGACGGAAGCCGACCCTAGCAGCGGCGCATTGTTCGCCAGGAACGCCTATTCGATCGAGTTTGGCGAACGGGTGGCGTTCCTTGATACCGACTCGAGCGACATTCGCATCAGCGGCGATCGCACTGAATTCATCGGTCGCAACGGCAGTCTCAAGACACCAGCGGGACTGCAGCACGCGCGGCTGTCGGGCCGTACCGGTGGCGGCCTGGATCCCTGCGCGGCAATACAGGTTGCCCTCGACCTCGACAACGGTGAAGAGCAGGACGTGGTCTTCCGGCTCGGTGCAGCCAGGGATAAGGCGTCAGCCCTGCGCCTGGTTCATCAATACCGCGGCCTGGCGGCGGCCAGCGCGCAACTGGCGGCGGTACGCGGGCATTGGCGTGCGCAACTGGGCGTGATTCAAATCCAGACCCCCGACCCGAGTATCGATGTCATGGTCAATGGCTGGCTGATGTACCAAGTGATCGCCTGTCGCTTCCAGGCCCGCAGTGGCTACTATCAGTCCGGCGGGGCCATCGGCTTTCGTGATCAACTGCAAGACAGCATGGCGATGATCCATGCCGACCCCGCCAGCGTGCGTGGTCATCTGTTGCTGTGCGCAGCCCATCAATATGCCGAAGGCGACGTGCAACACTGGTGGCATCCGCCGCTCGATCGGGGGGTGCGCAGTGGCTGTTCAGACGATTACTTGTGGCTGGCATTGGCGACCAGCCACTATGTCAATGTCACCGCCGACCTCAGCGTGCTGGCAGAACCCGTGGGTTACCTTGAGGGCCGTCCGCTCAATGTCGGGGAAGAATCCTATTACGACCTGCCGGGCAAATCGCACCTCGTGGAAAGCCTCTACCAGCACTGTGTCCACGCCATCGAACACAGCCTGCAGCGCGGCAGCCACGGCCTGCCCTTGATCGGCACGGGCGACTGGAACGACGGGATGAACCGGGTCGGCCAGCTGGGCCGCGGTGAAAGCGTGTGGCTGGGCTTCTTCGGCTTCGACGTTCTGCAGCAGTTTGCCATCACTGCCCAGCTGCATGGAGACCCTGTTTTCGCCCAACGTTGCTCCCGGCAGGCCGCCCTGCTGCAGGCCAGTCTCGAGGAGCATGCCTGGGACGGCGAATGGTACCGGCGCGCCTGGTTTGACGATGGCCAGGTCCTGGGCTCGGCCAACAATGACGAATGCCGCATCGACTCGATCTCGCAAAGTTGGTCGGTACTGTCGGGCGCCGCCTCGCAGACCCGACGCCGCACGGCCATGGCCTCGGTCGAGCAGCACTTGGTACGGCCCGACACAGGCGCGGTCCTGCTGCTCGATCCACCTTTCGACAAGGGCGCGCTTGAGCCCGGCTATATCAAGGGCTATGTGCCGGGTGTACGGGAAAATGGTGGCCAGTACACCCATGCCGCCGTCTGGGCCGGCATGGCCTTCGCCAAGCTTGGCGACAATGCCAGGGCGTGGCGGTTGCTCCACATGATCAACCCCGCGGGCCATGAAGTCGCCAAGCGGATCGAAACCTACAAGGTCGAGCCCTATGTCATGGCTGCCGACGTCTATGGCACGCCGCCCCATGCGGGCCGTGGGGGGTGGACTTGGTACACCGGGTCGGCCGGCTGGACGTACCGCTTCATCGTCGAGTCATTGCTCGGCTTGCGGCGTGTCGGCACTTCATTGCACATCGAACCGCTACTGGCGCAGGGATGGCCTGGTTACACGCTGCACTACCGTTATGGGGCAACGACTTACCATATCGAAGTGCGGCCAGGCACGACCACTACGCTTGCGATCATGCTGGACGGCGAGTTGCTAGGCCAGGACACGCTTCAACTGTCGGATGATGGCAAGCAACATCAGGTATTGGTGACATGCCCGGTCAAAGCGCATCAGCCAGAAATACAAGGGCACGACACAACTGTCGAAGCTGATCTTGAGCGCTGAAATTCAGCGCTCTTGACGAACCTGGGTTATTGCGGCGGCGAATTCGGTGCCTTGCCGCGCTTGGTGCGCTTTGGAGTAACCTGTCCCCCTCAGGAAATTTTCCCTCGAAGGGCGGCTGATATGTTCGTTGTACCCAGGCCACAACAGAACTACCTGCTGGCAGCGCTTCCGGGGCCAGCGCTGGAACGCCTGCTACCCCATCTCGAACCGGTCGAGCTGCCACTGGGCAAAGTGCTCTATGAATCCGGCGGTGCCCTGCGACATGTGTACTTCCCCACCGATTGCATCGTGTCACTGTTGTACGTGATGGAGAACGGCGCCTCGGCCGAGATTTCGGTGGTCGGAAACGAAGGCCTGATCGGCGTGGCAGTCTTCATGGGCGGCGAAAGCACACCCAGTCGTGCGGTGGTGCAAAGTGCCGGGCATGCCTATCGCTTACCCGGCCAGCAACTCAAGGACGAGTTCAACCGCCATGAAGAGATGCTGATGCTGATGCTGCGTTACACACAGGCACTGATCACGCAAATGGCCCAGACGGCGGTATGCAATCGCCACCACGCCATCGACCAGCAACTGTGCCGCTGGCTGCTCTTGTCGCTTGATCGCCTACCAGGCAATGAACTGATCATGACCCAGGAATTGATCGCCAACATGCTGGGTGTACGCCGCGAAGGCGTGACCGACGCTGCCGGCAAGCTCCAGCGGCTGGGGGTCATCGAATACAGTCGGGGACATATCAAGATCCTGGACAGGACTCGCCTGGAGGAGCTGAGTTGCGAATGCTACGCCGTGGTCAAAAGAGAAACCGAACGATTGCAGCCTTACTTTCCATGTCCAAGCGACCCATGACGATGTCCGAAAGGCGGCGTTGGGTCGATAGAGGACATCGGCTAACCCCTGTCGCAGGTTGACCGATTCCTTGCGGACATCGATTTTCACCATTCCTCACTCACCTGAGCTTCTCACGCGCCCCCCCCCGCTGCCCGCCAGCGCCTTCCCCTATTCAACGATAACGCCTGCTCGCTAAAGGCGGCGCGCACTGGGAATTCTGGGGGCTAGTCTAGACTGGACATGAGAAATCACCACGGAGCCAGCAGATGGACCCGTTAACCTCTGATCAGTCTAAACCTCATGAAGCTCCTGAAGACGTCGACCATCTCAGGTTTCATCGCGCCCATGAGCATATGCACCACCCCTTTGGTAATGATGCATTTGCCCGCAGAGCCGAAGCTTTCGCCCGTTTTTTCGGCACACCGTTGTTCCTAGGTTCCCAGTCACTCGTGGTTCTTATCTGGATTGGTATCAGCTTATCGGGACTGTCAGCGTTCGATCCCTACCCCTTCATTCTACTGAATCTAGCGTTTAGTCTGCAGGCGGCCTACGCGGCCCCTTTAATTCTTCTGGCTCAAACTCGCCAAGCCGACCGTGACAAAGCGACCTCTGAAGCAGACGCACGACATCGAGAGGCAATTGCCATGGCCAATCAAAGACGGCAGCGGGACGCAGAGATTCACAGCCGGCAGCTACTGCAGTTACTGGAGCAAAATACACACCTCACGGAAGTAACAAAGCAAATGAGTGAAAGAATCGAGGTACTCACTTCGCAGATGCACTCGCACTTGCTTACTTCGTCAGAGAAAGCGCCTACATCTAGTAACTAAGACCCCTCATCTATTACCAGTTTCAAACAGCCCTAACGCCCGCCAGCGCCTTCAGAGCACATCCGAGGCAGGCAAACCTTCAGTGGCCACGCGCCGTGCCCGGCCCACGCCCCAAGCCAGCGCCCTGCTCATCGACTCACCAGGACGTGCATCGTAGGCCTCCTCATGAATGGCCATACCACGTGGTGCATATACCCCGATGAACATCTGAGTGCTACCAGTTCGCGACAGACGTACCTGGACATCAATAAACGTTCCATCGTCCAAAGTCTCATCATGAATTCGGTGGTGAAGCGTGGGGTCAGCCCAACCCCAGAAAATATCGCCGCGGATTCGCATGCCGTACTCCTACGACTCAGATAGTTATGGGGTTGTAGTAAGCAAGATAGCGAAAGCGAGGCGGTAATCAACTGCGGCTTAAGAGGCCGAGGGCTTCACCGGACGAGCGGAACCGCCTTACGAATCGACATTGGGCTTATCCAGAGTTGCGGCGAAGCTCATCCATTCATCGAACGCCTTCCGATGCTGGGCGCAGACATAGTCCCATCCAGCACCAGTAGTGCACCCGTAGGCCACTTGGCTCATCGTCGCAGCGGTTTGCATGTCCAGCTTCCGTAGCAGCTCATAAGCTTGAAATTGCCTCTCCCTGACTAGCTTTGTCACTGTAATCACCGATGTCCAAGGCCAGCCGAATGGCACGCTTATTCGGTAGACCCTTGCAGTACCACTTAAGTCATTAATCCTCCCGATTACACCGAATGACCTCAGAAGTGCGGCCAAGGAATCGTCATGTCTGAAGATAACAAGCTGATCCAGCCAGCGCCCTGGCCTGCCTGACTTCTAGGAGGGTGATGTCGACCGGTGCAAAGCCTGGCGCGCCTCAGGGCCGGATGGTTACAGTCGGGCGCATGCCGCCTATCTGTGCATCGGCATATTCAATCCAGCGCGCGAAGGCATCACGGTGCTGGCGGCACGTTTCCTCCCAATCAATCTGTTCCATCTGCTCGTAGGCTATTTGCTTCATCGTGTCAGCAGCCAAGTCGCTCAGATCCTTGAGAGCCTGGTACGCCTGATATTGGCGCTCATGCCTTTCAGTGTCCATGAGAGTTCATCCGCAAGTAATTAATAGTAGCCACTGATCAAGCGACCTTGGCAAGCGGCGTGAAGGTTCGCTACTTACTCAAAAAGCCGACGAGCGACACTAATATTCACCGCCTACGAAAGCGGAGCCGGCGGAGCCAAGACCAAGATTGAAGCCGTGCGCAACGGAGAGCATCTGATCGAACCTATCTATTGGGTGAAGTCATGATCGCCGTTGCTCAACTCCGCTCTATCCGGCTCTCAAACTGCGGTGGGTAGTCAGCACTCCCTTCTCATCAAACAAGAAAATCATCTGGTTTCCGCCCTTGTCCTGACAAACAACTCCATCAGTGTTCCCGTCAACAATTCCTTGGCAAGCCATATTCCATACATATGGACGGATTTGACACTTCAGGGTTTTGCCATCTTGGATAATTAGGTGGTTGGTAGCAGAGATATCTTTTGGATCGGGCTTGGGGCAAGCGCCTTCACCCCAGTTGACACCCTGATGATTTGGTTGCGAAGCACAGCCGGCCAATAGCAGAAGGGGTAAAAAACACCTGAAATTCATGAGCACCGTCCTTGGTTATGAAGACATATTCGAGGGTCGTCCATAGAAGCCCCTCTTATTGTGCGTCATTTCGCAGTGGCATTTGAAGGCTGTGGAACGTGACTCTCGACGATTGGCACGCTGACAGGCTCAGAAACAACTCATCTTGCTCGACTTGTCTGAAGACGTCTGAATCAAGTACGGCGGCCGGATCATCTACAGCAAAAGGAGATATGACGAATGGCTGGAAAGCCAATGGATCTACCCAAAGGGGTCGAGATCTTCCGCAATTCCCTCCGCACTCGTTTCACATGGACCCTGCTCCGCCGCGTCATCGCTGAAACAGACTGGACGTCAGCCAACGTGAAGCGCAACGCGATCACCAGACTCGCGACGATTCTGGATGCCGCAACCCGTGAGGGTCTGCTTACCAAGAACCCAGCAGTGCTGGTTGAGTTGCCAAAGCGCTCGAGGAAAGAAATCGACCCGTTCACCCTGGCTGAGGCCAACACCATCATCAGGCAGACGTCGGATCCACACAAACAGTGGGTGCCGGTGCTGAATGAAATGGGGATCAGACGTCGCCCCCCATACAACTGCCGCCACACCTATGCGACAATGTGCGCAATGTCCGGCCTCAATCCCGCATTTATTGCCCAACAGCTGGGTCACAGCGTTCAAATGCTGCTGTCGACGTATGCCCGTTGGCTCAACTCAAGCTCCGATTGGAGCGAGCTGGAAAAACTCAAGATTGGTATCAAATCGGTATCAGCTGAAAAGCCAGCCCCGTAAGTGACTGATAGGTAAGCCCTTTGATCTCCACCGCTAACATCACCATGCGCTAATGGATGGGGTTTAGCGGGGGGTAACGGGTTCATTTCATTGGGCTAAACACCCCTCACCTACCCTGCGAAACGCACCTGCTGGTTCGGCGATTGGTCCGGCAGGCTCCCTTCGCATCTTATGCCGAACAGGCATACCTCCGGCGTTCTGCCGACCCTCAAAGACCATTCGGACGCACCCTTCGGAAACGACCTACACCCAACCCGCTACGCCTCTGGATACCCTTCTCAGGCCAACCGCCAATGAGCAATCATTCCATGAGTAAAAACAATTTTATCATCACCTACAGGATCAGGAGCGACGAGACCTACCAGGCGCGTTACGACTCGTTCATTCGCACGCTCAAGGCCAGTGGCGACCAGAAATTCTGGAACGAAACATCATCCTTCTTCGCCCTGGGCGCCAAAATGACCGCCCAAGAACTGTGCTATGACCTGTGCAACAAGACCGGCTTCAACTGCGCCACCGACATGGTCGTTGTTCTTGATACTTCCAATAGGGAGTTAGCCTCAAGCGGTGTGATTCAGGACCCAGAACTGCTGAGTGATTGCTTAGGGTTCTGATGGCCGATCAGCATGCACTCATGCCGTCGTACTCCCCCTCGCACTGCTCTCCCGCTATCAGGGCACGGTCATACGCTTGCGCCAGCTCTCACGCTCGAGCATCAGCCCGTGCCAGCAGGTCGGAAAGCACCATGGCGGCGCGGGCGGCTGCATGCCCTCGGGCGATAGCGGCAGTATCCGTACCGGGGGCTGAGGGTGGCAGCGAAGTAGGCTGCATCGTTGCGCTGCCGGTTGCCACTAACAACGACCCCAAAGCTAGACTTCCGTTTCACCTGACATCTAGATTTCAGGTCGTCAGCTAGAATCCATCGCTACCTCTTCTAGAGTTATGGCTATGAGCAATTACTGGGTGGTGGGCGCAATGTTTGGGGGTTCAGAAGACCAATTACCAAAGTTCATCGAGCGGGGATATTGGTATTGCTGGGACCCCGAAAAGGTTCGAAAGCGCGAGATCCCTGTAAAAGCGCAGAGGCTTTTCCCGATGATCAAGCCAGGCGATCGAATTGCGGTGAAGAAACTGCAGGGGCAGGGTGCAAGCAAGATGTCCGTTCGAGCACTTGGCGAGGTAACCGCTGTTGACCATGACGAGTGGCGAATCTACGTCCGATGGCTAGTTACCAACATTAATCGTGAGGTACCAGTCGCAGGGTGCATGAGCGCTATTCAAGGTCCATTCAAAGAATCAGAGTGGCGCTCATCCATCTTCAGCATATAACGGCTCATCGACAGGCATCTATCGCAGCCTCCAGCTGCTTCTCATAGCCTATCCGCTGCCGCCGCTCAGCCAGAAGGGCCCGCACCTTCACTTCCAGGCTGTCCTCCTTGCGCAGGCCCGCCGCAGCCCATGGCGGCACTGCAACCTCAGGCGCGCGGCATGGCACCTGCACCGGAACTTCGACGCGCACATACTGGGTTTTAGGTTCAGCCCTCCCCGCGCAGCCGGCCAGCACCAGCACCAGTACCAGCACCAGCCCGCTGCCGCAGGCTAGGCCAAGAATTGCGCGGCCTGCAGCGCGAAAAAAGCCCTCCTCGCTCCCGCAGGAGCGCGCGGTAAGCACCAGTATCATAGGCCCAGCTCCTTATCGATGATCCAAGTGGCAGCGGCGCACTGGTCGCCGCCGGTCCGCTCCTGCTGCAGGCGGTTCGCCGCGGCGTAGTCGGTGTCGGCACTGGCCTTGGCCACGCCCACGGCTCGCTCGGCGGCAGCCTGGCGGTCGGCGGCGGCAAGCATCAGGCCGCCAATTGCTTTCCCTTGCTCCGTGGCCAGCCCGGCCAGGCTGTCGCGCGCGGCGGTGCACTGGGCGGTCTTGTCCTGCTGGTCGTCCAGCAGCGGGCGGAAGTGGTGAGTAGTGGCCCAGGTGCCAACGGCCATGCCCAGCAGGATCAGTAGGGCGGCCCCGGCGAGGCGCAGCGCCCAGGCGCTCATGCCAGCACCCGTACGGCGATGTCATACAGCGCCTTTCGCTCAGCGGCACCGTGTGGCACGCGCCCTGGCTTGCCGGTATTGATGATGCTGCCGATGTCCTGGATGCGGCCGGCGTCAGCCAGTTCGTTGAGCCCGTGCTTCGCCCACCACCAGGCAGCGGACTGAGCTGCGTGCTCGGCTTGCTTGAGCAGCTCGGGTTGATCCTCCAGCGGCAACCCCAGCGCAGCGCCAGCCGCCCGGTAGTTGTCGCGCCCGGTGAGCTGGATCAGACCGCGCCCGCGGTACCGCCACCCGTCTCCCGACGACTCGTGGCCATTTCCCATCCTGGCGCTGTAGACGCGGTTGGCGATCTTCTCCGGCTGCCGGGCATATGCCGGCGCGGTGTCGGCGGTGAACCTGGAGGGCCAGGTGCGCACCAGCGCCTCGGCGCTGTAGTTCAGGTTCTCGACCAGCACGCGCAGCTGACCCGACTCCTGGCCGATCTGCGCCAGGAAGGCGGCGGCGCGCAGCCGGCTATCGATCTTCCAGCGCAGCATGGCGCGGTTGATAGCAGGCAAAAAAATGCCCGCTACGGTGCGGGCCTTGGGCAGAACTTGCAGCATTTGCTGCTCAGTAATTGGCATCACGAGATGTCCTTGAATAGGTTGATTTCAAACGTCATGCCGGCCCACTGCCGGGAAGGGTCGCCGGCGTAATCCTCGGTCCAGTCTTTCGGCTCGCCCTTGAAACCGATCTGAACGACCAACGCCCGAGTCGCGGACAACTCCCACACGCCGTAAAATCCGTAATAGCGGCGCCCGGTTTGCTTGTGCGTAGCCAACAGAAAGCGCCGACCGCCCTGCCCCGGTCGATCCTCGACGTTCTCGTCGCCCCAGTAGCGGTAATCGCACTCTGTCACCGGGCAGCCGAACAGCGGGGAAAAGCGCATGTTGTTGGCCGGGTTGCGCAGGGCCAGCCACCAGAGCTTCGAGAGCCAGTGATAGGCGCCCAGGCCAAACGGCGCATTCAGGTGCCACCAGCCGCGCTTGTCGCCCAGGGCGCCGTCGCGATCGTTCGACCAGAGCCAGGCCCACGCAGGCAGCACGACCAGTTGCCAGTTGCCCGATGCCCGGGTGAAAGGCACCGCAGTGCCAAGGGTTCGGGCAAACGGCAGCGCCAGAGGCACGGCCAGCGCGCCGGAGAGGATCAGCGCAACGCGCACAGGGAACAGCAGCAGCCACTGGATGGCCGCCCGTATCAGGTGTTCAAGCATGTAAACCTCGGATTGCAGGTAGAAAAAAACCCCGTCAGTGCGGGGTTTCAGGAGGTGGTAACGGCCTGTTCGTCAGGCCAGGTGATTTCATGCGGAAAGCCGAGCTGCTGTTCCAGTCGGTTGAGTTCGACGCGGTAAGCTTTCCAGAAGCGTAGTTGCTGCACCTCTGCAGGCGTGGCGCTGTCGAGGTCGACTGCATCCTGCAGCGGCGCAATGCGCAGTGCGGCGGCAGTCAGTAAACGATCACGCTTCACCTTGGCCAAGATGACCAGGTCTTCTGCGGTGACGGTCGGGGCCACAGCTACCGGATAGCCATCAGGACCGTGCTGAATCGAGTTTCCCGCCGACTGGGCAAACTGTAGTTCCTGATAGAGCGCATGCGGGATTTCCACCAGCTGTTCAACCGGCGGCAGCATGCAGTCAGGGTTGGGCACGGTGATCGTGGGGGGTACGGCTGACCAGTCCAGCACCTCGATCATCGGTGCATCGCCTTCTCCATTCCAGCCAGGATCAATCTCCGGCACGGTGGGTCGCTGCCACTCGGGATCAGGAACCGTGAGTTCACGCGCACCATGGGCAAGCGACGAATAGAAACCGCCGTCCGCTCCGTAATAGATCAATTCCATTTATCGCCCCTTAGCGCGCCAGTACACGCTGTTAGTTGTGTTATTGCCGCTAACGCGCAGCATGAAGCCGGTTTTTGTGGGGCTGGTAAAGGCCGTCACGTCCGAACCCGAAGTGCCCGGATCACTGGCAAACGTTGCTGAGCCGTTCAAGCATTCGACCGGGAATGCGATCGGAAACGTGACGCTCAGCAGGGTGTTATCCGAGACGCCGGTAACTACTCCCCACTGCTCGACTTCGCCGGTGTCGGGGTCCTTCGACCAGCCATTAGCCAGCAATGAAGCAGTGTTCGGTGAACCCTTGTTGTACGCCAAGTCACGCACTATCTTGAGGGCGTAGGAACTGGCAGCCGTTGCTTGATCGTCGGAGGTAACGCTGTGATTCAGTTTCAAAATCCCGGCACGAGACCCGGTGGCAGTCGGGATCAGGCCAGGCAACGAATACTCGGTGACGTCCTTGTCCCAATCACTCCACACACCGTCATAGCGGCTTCGGGTAAAGGTCCCACCTCTGGCGGTATAGGGAATCAGACGCTGCGTCAGGGTACTGATGGAATACTCGTACACTTCGACATAGAAATAGGCCGCGACACCGGGACCATTGGTGTGAGTGCCATAGACGATGTACTCATAGCAACCCGGCGTGACAATGGCGTTGAAGTTAACGCCGGGGGTCGCCGGGGGTAACGATGCCCGCGCCCGAAACGCAGTATCACGGATCGCCTCGACGGTTTCGATCTTCGTGTAGGTCTCAGCCTTGTTCGCCTTGCCAGCCAGATGGTTGAGCATGGTGGTGGCGAAGTTAGGGTCGTTGCCGATCGCATCCGCCAGTTCTTTGAGCGTATCCAGCGCCGCCGGCGACGAAGCGACCAGCGCGGCGATGGCCGATTGCACAAATGCCGTGTTCGCCGCCTGCAGGGTATTGGTGCCTGCAACTGCCGTGGGCACCGTGGGGCTGCCGGTAAAGGCCGGGCTGGCCAGCGGCGCCTTGGCGGCCAGCAGTGTGTTGACCTGGCTTTGCGTGTAAGCATCATTGATGCCGTAGCCGGCCAGCGTCGTGGCATTGTCCGCCTTGCCCGCCAGCAGACTGTCCGTCTGCGTCTTTGTGTAGACGTCGGTGATGCCGTAGCCGGCCAATGTGGTGGGGTTGCTGCCAGCCGTTACGCGCCCCTGCACATCAATGGTCACCGAGCGATAGGTGCCAGCGGCCACGCCGGTTTTGCCGAACACCCGGACATACACCAGAGGAGTGGTGCCAAGGGTGGGTAGCGTGGTGTTCGACAGTTGCCAGATTGCCCCGCTGTGGGTGGTACCGCTCTCGACAATCACCAGGTGACCGGGTACGCATTCGGCACTTTCGTTGGTGTCCAGGGCGCGCACCCAGGCGCCGACTGCCACGGTGTAGATGCCGTTCTGCGAGCCGGATGCTTGATCCTTCACCAGCACCCTGTTGCCGACCGCCAGGGCAATGCCGTCGATGGTCTGCACACCCGACAGCGCAATAGCGCCAGTGGTGGCGACACGCACGCTGCGTTTAACGTCACTGGCTGCCAGGGTCTGAATCGCCTTCTGCAGCTGGCTCAGGTCGTTTTCGCTTGGCGTCAGGCCAGCCGCGACGATCACGGCCAGCAGTTCGTCAGTAACCGAGTTGCCCCAGGTCGCCGGAATCAGCGATCCGGGCTGCCCTGAGCTGGTGTTTTCGTCAACAAACTTGCCGCCGACCAAACCCACATTGGGCGTACTTTTCGGGTAATCCATAGGTGCTTATCCGTATTTGATTGTTTCAAGTGTGTGTGCCGGCGCAGCTCGGCTGACCAGGCACTCAAGCGCCCCGCTAGAGGCGCCGCCGAAGGTCTGCGCCCAGTGGCTAAATCCGAAGCGGCTCCCCTGAGCCAGGCGCGGCCCCGTCTGCAAGGTCCACATGAATTGCGCCGACCAAGTGCCGAAGCGGGCCGACCCCATGCGCGAGCGGCCAAAGCGAGGTGCCCGGTGCTCAATCACCCGCGCTTGCCGATAACCCATGCTGAACGCCAGTTCGACGAAGTACGCCGGGGTCTGCCCGCCCACCTCCAGCAGCCGCCGACGTACCGCCAACTGGCGGTCCTGAAACGTTGGGCTTTCGCCCATGCAAGGGTCAGGCAGACTCATGACACGCTCCCAGTCGGGCACCAGTTCGCGCACCGTGGCCGGTTCGCTCTCGGCAAGCAGCGCTGCGGCGCGCAGATCCTCGCGGGCCAGCTCCTGGGCAGCGGCCTGCAGGATTTCATCAATGCCCGGGTTAAATTCCCGCTCCCACGCCGGCCCCGGGGGCAACAGCGCACAGAGCTGCGCGTAGTAGTCGTCTGCCGTTCTCATACCCAGTTCACCCCGCCATAGGTCAACAGCTCGTTGCGCGCTGCAGACACGTTGCCGAGGGGCGCCAGGACCTTGTGGTCAACCTCGCCAGTCGCCGCGCTGATGGCCTCGCTGATGTGGGTGGCCAGCAACACACCACCCAGCTCGGACTCACGGTTGTGCAAGTCGATCAAGGCCGCTTCTACGGCGCGGCGCACTGCGCTGCTGTCAGGGGTCACGGACAACCGGTAGGCCACCAGCTTTTCCGCCGGCGCTAAGACGTAAACCTCGGCGGTAACCGGGCGTTCCTGCCCGATGTAAGCGGCCACCGTGGCGATCGCCTCGGCGTTGGGGATCAGGTTCACGTCACCGTCACGCACGAAGAACACCGCCACGGTGCCCGGGCCGAGCCACTGCCGAACGACCCAGGCGCGCGTCACGCCGGCCACCTCCAGCGCCCACGTTTCGTAATCGCTCTTGTTGCCGCCGTGGGGAATGACGCGGTAGGAGCGAATCACCCGACCGCGCAGCGTCTCGATGCTCTCCTGCTCGGTACCGCCAGTAATGCCCGGGGCGGTCACGGTGAACACCTCGTTCACGCCGAGTACTGGCGATACCAGGCGCAACTGGATGCCGACTGGCGTGTTGCCCAGTTCGCCGGCTTCCAGCGCCTCCAGTTCCACGCTGCCGGCGGCGGCGGTCAATTTCACCGAGGCCCGCACGCGAAACAGCACCTTATCGTCGCGCTGCAGCAGCGCGCCGGCGTCGAGCAGCGCCGAGGCGCCACCGGTGAAGGCGGCAGGCCCGGACGCCTTGACGGCCTCCAGACGGCCCCGCTTGAGGCGGGCATACGCCATACGCAACAGCGTTTCTTCGTCGGCGGTGTCGGGCAGGATCTGGTCGGCGATGTATTGCTGATGGCCATAGCGACCGTAGGCCGCTGCGCCCAGCACCCTGGCCAACACCTCGGAATCAGAGCGGACCAGCGCGCTACCGCCGGCCAGGTCGGACTGTGAGCGGGCAATCAGGGCGGGTAACGTAGGGGTTTCAAACGGCATTGATCACCTGCCATAGCGTGTCGAGTTGAATATCAATCAGCGTGCCGTCACGCAGGGTCAGCACGACCAGCATGTCGAGCCGGTCGACTCGGCGTGACGCCGTTACGGTAACGGCGCGGACTCTGTCGTCATCGGCCAGCCAGGCCAGCGACTCGCGGGCGAACGATTCGGCGTCGCGCACCGTGTCATCGGTCAGCGTGCGCCGGCGCAACTGCCACAGCCGCGAGCCGATGCGGTCGCGCTCGACCGTGGGGAACGTGTCGCCCCACCAGCCGTAACGCTCGTCATCGTCCAGGACGTCGCCGCCCTCGGCGCGCCGCCAGGTCAACAGGCTGATCACCACGGCGCGCCGCCAGGCCTGTTCGGTGGCTTCGTCGGTGAATAGCTCCATGTCAGGCCCCTTTGACTGGGCGCTTGTCCGAGCCTTCATGCACGTGCAGCGAGGTGCTGACCTCGGCGGCTACCACGTCGCCGGCTGCCTCGATGCGGCCAGTGGTGCGAATCAGTGGCGTATCGAAGTCCACCCCCGCCTGCGCCTTGATCTTGAGCGTCATCGTCTCGACCTCGATCACGCGGCCGCGCTTGAAGTGCAGGAAGTCGCCCTCGTCGGTATACAAAGCGACCTCGCCGCTCTCCAGCGCCTGCAGGCGAAAGCGCCGGTCCGAGACGCACACAACCACCCCGTGCGAGCGATCGCCGCCCAGGAACAGCGCCACGGCCTCGGCGCCGGGCTGCGGGTTGGATGTGAAACCGTAGGGTTCGAAGTGCTCCATGCCATCTTTCACTTCGTCGGCGGTCAGGCGCATCTGCAGACCCTGCAGCTTGCTACCGGCATCGACCAGGGCGACGACGCCCCGGGCAATCAGGTTTCTAAGGGGCTTCATTGGCTGGGCTTCCAGTCGGCGGGGATCAGGTACTCGAAGTTGTCGGCCTTGCCGCCCTTCTTGAGCTTGCGGGCCTTGTGCGGGTCTTTCGGTTCAGGGTCGAAGCTCTCGGGCGGGGCTAACACGATGTTGGCCACGGTGCCGGCGTCATCGAGCACGTATTCGATTTCACTGATCAGCATGTCGCGGTCGATGCCGATCAGCGGGTCGACCACCCGCACCACCATGTTGGCCAGCCACAGCGCGCCGTTGGACTGCCGCCACCCCTGCACCTTGTAACTCAGGGTCATCGCCTTGCCCATGCGGGTGCCGCGCTCCCAGTTGGCCCGGGCCTGTGCCAGCTCCGGGGTCATCTGGCCGCTCTCGTGAATCAGCAGCACGCGGTTGCGCGTGGCCCGAGGATCGACCACGCCGGACTTGACCTCACTGGCCTCGACCCCGAACGCGGTGTTCGATCCCGAGCGCTGGCCCGTTACGCGGTACTCGGAAAACACCCCGGAAAAGTCCAGCTCGGCACTGCCGGTCAAGATGTTCTCGCCCAACTGCAGGCGATCGACCGCCCGCCCCGCGCTGCCCGGGCGGATGATCACCACCCGGCCTTGTGCGTCATCGGTGGAAAGCAGCCGGGAAAGGGTCAACAGGCGGTCGATCGACTCGAACACCGTTTCGCCCGGCTCAATGCTGTGATCGCTCAGCTGCGTGGTTTCCGGCACCTGGCTCAGCACCTTGACCTTGTAGGGTTCGGCCAGCGACTGGACGATCTTTTGCACGCTCTGCCCGCGCCACTGCCCGGGCTTGTTGACGGCCGAGCTGTCGACCAGGTCCGCCGTCAGCGATCGGCCAGTGACCGAGCGATCGACGGTCTTGCTGTCGTACCTGATCGGCGTGGAAAAGACCCAGCCAGTCAGCACCAGGTCTTCACCGATCCGCACTTCGCAAAAGTCGCCCTGCCGCACCGGAATTTCTACATCTTGCCCGGGCCAGCGCCACGTCACGCCCAGGGTGAAATCGCGGCTTTGCCGCTCAATCCCGGCGCTGATGCTGACTTTCTTCCAGCCGCGATAATCCAGGCCGTTCACGCTCAGCGTGACAGCGTTCATGTTGTCCATAGGCTTACTCTTGAGCGATGGCCAGCGGCCCGGCAGGCAAGAACCCCGGGTGCTGCACTTTGTTACGCGTAACGATTTCCGAAGCGCGGGTAGCGTCGCCGTATTGCCGGTAAGCCAGCACCACCGCCGGCACGCTCTCACGCGCCGTGACAACGGTCAGGCGAACCCCTGCGCGGGCCACCTCAGTCAGGTGCGCCCGCACTTGCTTGCGCACCACCTGCAGCACCTCGAAATGTTCATGCGGCGCAACCTGGCCGGCCGACCACAAAGCCGCCTCGATCGCATCACGCACCGCCACCACGTCGGCAGTGACGGGCACGTCAGGACGCTGGATAGGCGCGATCGCTTGCTGCTCCAGAGACGGGAAACCGCTCAGAGGCTCAGGCGCCCGCACCACCGGCATGGCTGCTGCAGTACGCACGGCCAAAACGATCAGCGCATCACGGACCAGCTCGCGGGCGGCGTTCACCACCTGCGCCGTGGCCGTGCCGCCCAGCACTGCGGTGACGCTGTTACCCGAGCTGCTGCCGCTGCTCGCGGCCGCCTCCAACACTTCGGCTGCCAGCAACTGGGCCTGCTCGATATGGGCCGTGATCGCCCGGGCCGAGTCGGCGAAGCTGGCAAACTCCGGCTGCTGCTCGGGTAGCGCCGCGACCGTGCGGGCAAACTCGGGGTCGGCCTCCAGACTCGCGGCGGTTGCCGACGAAGCGCTGTCGGTTGCCCCCCAACGGTAACCCGACGACCGCGAGCTGCCACCGACACTGGCGAACTGCCCTCGGATCATCGCCGCGAAGTTGCCCGGGGCATTGATCAGCATGTCCACCAGCGCTTCAACCGAGCTGATCAGGCCGGTGATCTGGCGCAGCTCGGCAGCGATGGCCATCTGAATGCCAGCGATACCGTTCTGCAGCGCAACCACCGCCAGGCGCGCCCGATTGACCACGGCCATGACGGCCTTGTAACGGGCGATCGCCGATTCCAGCAGGCTTTCGGATGAATCCTCCAACTGGCGCGCTGTGTTCGGCACGCCTGCAGGAAAGCCCTTTTCGCCATCCTCGACAAACATCAGGCTAAACCGGGCCATGCCCCCTTCCCGGCGCTCATGGCTGACGTCGCATTCGGTGGCCGTGGCCATCAGCCGCCCATACCACGGGTGGATAAGCTCCCCGGCGCCGGGCTTGTCCAGCGCATTCAGCAGGTTGTCACGCAGCTCAATGAACTGCTCGCCGATCACGAACGCTTCAAGCTTGATCTCGCGGGTAACGCGGCCCATGTCCTCCACCAGCGGCTTGTCCCGCTGAGGGTATTCATGAACCTGCGTGCGCCGCCCGGCGGGCATGCTGTCGCTGTCGACAAAAAACGGCACCCCCCGAAAGGAGGCCGGGTGCAACTGATCACGCCACGTTGTCATCCCTCACCCCTTCCTAACGATCGGTAACCCACCTGCGGACTGACCTGCAGACCTGGCTGATTGGTTTGCCCCTGTTCCACGCGCATGCCCGGCGGCGCGCCCTCGAAGCGCACCACCATTGAGCCTTCGAGCTGGGCTTTGTTGGCCCGCCCCGACTGCTCGACCAGCGAACCCCGCGACGCCGGCAAGCTGCCCGGCGCACCTGCCTGCTGGACCAGTGATGGCCCGCCGGCGGGCTGCGCTTGCGGGGCCATCAACCCCGCCCCGGGGAAGCGCACCTTATTGGCCGTCAAAGCCGGTACCAGGAACGGGTCTTTACTGCTCGGGTCACGCGGGTCATAGGACACAGCAGGCAACGGCGCCGGCTTGGCGATCGGCACCGGGGCCTTCTGACCCAGCGGCATTGGCTGGAACGGTGCCGCCGGCGTCCGTAGCAAGCTGGCCGTACTGGTGGCAGCCGGCATCAGCTGCACCGGCTGAGCCGTCGGCTTGACCAACGCGCCCGGAACCGGCTGCATTTCGCCGTTACGCGCCTGCTGCTGCTCGGTCCAGGCATTGACCTTTTGCGTCGCTGCCTGGATCACCCCGCCGCCGTCCGAGTCAAAGCCCATGAACTTCATCATGGGTTCAACGATCGGGCGCAGCTTGTCCCATAGCCCTTTGAAGTAAGCCGTAATCGGCTCCCAGTGCTTGACGATCTGGCCCAGCGGGCTGAAATCAAACATGGTCCCGAGGAAGTCCAGGAACGGCACAGACACCGCTTTGACCAGCCCCCAGAGGCTGCCAAAGAATTCGCTGATCGGCCCCCAGTTGTTGACGATCATCCCTAGCGGGGTGAACGCAAACAGGGTTTTCATGAAGCCCATGAAGGGCACAGCCAGCGCTTTGACCAGCCCCCACAGGCTGCTAAAGAAGCCCACCAGTGGCTGCCAGTTGGCCACGATCTGGCCCAGCGGCGTCCAAGCGAAGGCGGTTTTCATCCACCCCCACACGGCCATCGCCGGCCCCTTGATCATGTCCCACACTTTTTCGAAGTACGGCCCGACGGTCGACCAGTTCGCGATCAGCACGCCGGCGGCCAGCGCGACACCGCGCACCACCAGCCCGATCGGACTCATGCTTGCTACGCCGTTCATCAGTGCCAGCGCTGCAGTAGCACCGGCAGTTGCCAGACGCAGCACGGTGAAGCCCACCGCGGCGCCGAGCACGCCCTTGATCAACCACGGGTTAGCCGCGGCTAAACTGGTGACGCCAGACACGATCGGGCCAATGGTCGCCATGAAGTCGTTGAGCGGCGGCAACAGCACCGTGCCGACGCTGATACCCAGGCGGGTTACCCGGTTCATCAACAGTTGCATGGCGTTCTGCGTGGTCGCTGCTCGAGCGGCATACTCGCTGTTCATGGAACCTGCGTATTCGCTCGCGTCCCCCACCGACTTAAAGTTCTTCTGCAGGGTGGGCAAGCTGGTCAGCAGCGGCGCGATCGCCCCCACCGATTCCTTGCCGAACAGATTGGTCAGCACTGCCGCCTGCTTGCTTTTCTCGACCTTGGCCAAGGTCTGCAGCACGCGGGTGATGGTGCCTTCGCTGTCGGTCTGCATCCCCTTGGCCATCTCGTTGGCGTCCAGGCGCAGCGCCTTATAGGCCTCTTTCTGCGATTTGGTCGCCGCCGTGCCGGCAGTCAGGGTCAGCATGAAGTTTTTGATGCCCGTCGCGGCTACGTCCTGCGCGATACCCACGCCGGCAAGGGTGGAACCCATCGCCGCCAACTGAGCCGCACTGACGCCGGCCACCTCACCCAGCGGGCCGATAGACGTCAGGATGTTGGAAATCTGCCCGGTGCTGGCCGCGCCGGTGTTGCCCAGATAGTTGATCTGGTCGGCCAGGGCTACCACCTCGTTCTGGTTCATCTTGAACGCGGTTCGCCACTTGGCCATCATCGAACCAGACTGTTCGGCGGTCGTGTCGAAGGCTACACCCATCTTTACCGCGTCTTCGGCAAAGCGGTTGAGTTCTTCCCGGGCGATGCCCGACTGTCCGCCGGCGGCGACGATCTGAGCAATGCCCTCGGCCGCCATCGGCAGCCGCTCGGACAGGCCCAACACGTCGTCACTCATCGCCTTGAACTGCTCCGGCGTGTCGAAGTTAACCACCTTCTTAACGTCCGCCATGGCGCTTTCAAAGCCCATCGCCGCCTTGATACCCATGACGAACGGCGCCGCAATGGCACCGCCCTGCAGGGCTTCACCAAAGGTGATCTTGCCAAGGCCCGAGCTGTTCAGTTGCTTGCGCAGCATGGCCGCGTTTTTACGCACGCCGCTGAGCACCGGCGACAGCTTGTCGACGCCGGTAATCAGGGCCTTTAGCTGGAATTTATCCGCCACCACCACCCCCAGTCAGGCTATGAATCCGCCACGCGTTTTCTTCACACTCAAAGAGCGTGTCGAGGGTCCAGCCCAGCGCCTCGCCCGGGGTGGTTTTCCACCACCAGGCAAGGTCAAAAGCCAGCTCGGTCAGGCTTCCGACTGATTCGAATCGCGGGGCATGAAAAAACCCACGATGAGCCAGGCAATGGCGTTCAAGTCAGGCAAGCCCAACTGATTCACCGAGCTGGACGGGATGGCGGCGCATACGGCGATGTACTTGGCCGCGACTTCCACGTCGAGAATGGGATAACCGCTTTCCCCGATGGTGTAGGGCAGCGACTTGATAGCGCGGCACTCCTGGACAGTAGGACGGCGCACAGTCAGCTCTTTGACTTCTTCGTTGTGGGCCTGAATAGGTTCTGCGAGTTTATGGTTAACGGTGCTCATTACTGCCAGTCTCCTTGGATGCCTTCGAATTTGAGCGAGACCTTGGCGTCATCGCCGGTCACTTTGGTGTCATCGACCAGGTACGCACCGCTCAGCACGTACACCGAGCCATCGGCGAGTTCCGCCGTGACGGTCATCGAAATGCCCGCGACCAGCTTGGCCCGGGGGAAGTTGGCAGTTTTCACCGCATCGACAATGACGTAGGGGGTCTGGTCTTCTTCTTTGAAGTAACCGGGAACGATGGTTTCGCGCTTCACAGCGGACAACGGCGCTTCGACGCCGCCGGTGATCACCAGCTGATCGCCGTCGACCTTGACAAAGCAGGTGCCTGCGACTTTCTGACCCATTAAGGGATCTCCCAGAAAAAAGCCCGCACGAGGCGGGCCGGGGGTTTAACGATGCGGATCAGGCCGCGTCGGGGTACTGCAGGCGGAACTGGTACAACAGCGCGAACACGCGCAGCTGGTTCACCAGGTCCGGCGGGAACAGCACGCTCAGCCGGTTCGGGTTGTTCGGGTCGCGCTCAACGATCAGGTACTGCTTGAACATCTCGGCGTTCTCGACAATGCCGTCGCGCTCCATGGCGCCGTAGGCCGCAATCAGCTCGCCGCGAATCACCTTCGGCGTGACGATCGCCTGGCCGGGACCAAAGCGGGTGCCGTCGTTGGCCAGCTTATGGCGCCCGTACTTGCTGGTGATGATGCTGCGCAGGTTGCGGATCACATACGCCGACTGGTGCAGCGTTTCGCTGTCCAGATAGGAGTCATCCGGCTGCCCGTAGGCGTTGCGCTGGTAGGTCGTAACTGCCCGTTCGATGCGGTAGCTGCCGCCGCTGTACACCGCTGTAGCGACGCCGCTGGTCAGCAGCGACTGACGTTCAGTCAGCGTGAAACGATCGCTCGCGGCTGCAGGGTCGATCCCTACCAGCACGCCAGTCTGGGTGGCCGGGCTGGGTCGGCGCTGATGAACACAGCGGTGCGCGCTGCCCAGACCGCTGTCACTTCCCACACTGGTTGCGGCACGCCGCGTTCAAAGCCGTGCACGCTGACATGCGGGTCATTGCGCAGACGTCCCGCCGCGACCAGCTCGCCGAGGGTGCCGCGCTTCGCGCTGTAGACGTGGCCGTACAGCTGCTTGGCCCACGACCAGCGACCGGCGCTGTCGTCCATCGTTTCTTTCCAGCCGTCCAGCGTCGCCGAATCGGTCCAGGGCTGAGCGATGAACTCGAATTCTTCATCGCCCAGCGCCGCCAATGCCGTGACCACATCAGGCGAGCCAGACCCGCCCGTCATGACCGAGGTCACAACCGTCAGGCCCGCCGGCGTGACTTCGCCGTTGACGCGCCCGAGTCGATTGAGCTGCAGCTGAATGTCATTGCCCAGGTCGCCCTTGAACTTGGCCACGACGGTGACCACTGCGTTTTCAACAGTGGCCGTTACCGGCAGATCAATCGCGTCATTGATCGCCGCTGCCAACGCGGTGGCCACCGCTTCGGCGGATGCGCCGGCAACCACCGAGGCGCGTACCCGCTGCCCGGCTACGTGCAGGTTGACCAGGCCCGCCGACTCGACCGACCCCGTTACGGTAACGGTGGCCTTTGCAGCGGCGCCGGCGGTCAACTTGAGCGGCAGACACCAGACCTCGCCGGCCACGTCCACGGAACGCCAGCGAGCGTGCATCGCCGCCAACATCGAACCATTGCCGCCGATGTCCTTGGCTTCGCTGGTACGCGACACCAGTACCAGGCGACCGATTTCCGGGCCGGTGGCGTCGTCGTTGACCTGGCCGACGATCAGCCGGCGCAGGCTGGACGCCCCGCTGTTGGCCATTGAGTTGTCGACTTCGGCGTAGAACAGCGGCACGCGAATGTCGCTGGGAATGTTGCTGAAACTCACGCTCATGGCGTCTTGCTCCCTCGGGTGCTGGCTTTCTGCTCGACGGCATCACCGTCGCTGATGCGGCGCTCCCAGTACACGTTACGGGGCACCGTGGCGCCGCCGGCGGGCAGCAGCTCGCGGGGGTTGTGCGGCATTGGGCAGTCGCGCCCGGGTGCCGGCTTGAGGTCTACGGTTCTCATGGGGTCAGGTTCTCCCGAGTGGTGAACTCGACTCGCCCGTCAGGGCCGGGGGCCGTGACGTTGGAGTCTTTCAGGGGGTTGATGAAGTCAAAGCGGGTGTCGATCCCCTCCAGCTCTGGCAGGCCGGCCAGCTTCCATTCCTGCCAGGTCTGCGGCTTACCCTCGCCGGTCTGCTCCCAGCGACCCAGTTGCAGGTCGGCATAAAAGCGGTAGCGGTAAACCACCCGCTCGCGGTCAAGCAGCAAGAGCTGGCCGCCGTCGTACAGCAATGGCCCCGTTTCCGGATCAGGCTCAAAGCCCACCAGCGCACGCCACAGCTGGGCGCGCACGTCGTGCAGTACGTCGACCACCGACTGCCCGCGCTCGTCGACTGTCGGCAGCACCACGCACACGTCGATAGCGTCGCGCACGCCTTGGGTGATCACGTTCTGCGCGCTTGGCTCATCGGCCGAGTCGCCTACCGCAATCACATAGGCCGCTGGAATCTCCAGCTTTGCGCTGTCGGCGGTCGGGTCCCAATCCAGGCCGCCGGCCACGCGTTGTTCAAAGCCAGGCGCATAGGCGCGCAACTGCTCGATCACAGGCGTGATTTTCATGTCGGTTCTCAGTTGAGCAGCGCGGCGGCGAAGGCCTGCTGCAGGATGCGTTGCACGTCGGCGCGACTGTCGGTCAGTGCGTCGGTCATGTAGTCGTCGCGGGGCTTGATGCGCCACCCACCGCCCTGCTTACGGCGCACGCCGTAATGCAGATAAGCCGGGTAGAACGCCTGCATGCTTGCAGTCTTGTTCGGCGCGACCCGCACCAGAAAGCCCGAGCGCGACAACTTGAAGCCGATAGAATCGGTGGTCGCACCCGTCCGATTGATCGGGTAGCCGTCCTGGCCACTGCCAAGCGCAAGGTTCATCTGAGCCCGCCCGGTGATCAACTGGCCAACCTTGCGCATGCCGGCGCGAATCTTGCGTTTGTTGAAGGCTTCGCGATCGAACTTGTCGAAACCGTCGACGTGCAAATAGCCGTCAATCGAAACGGAGTTTGCCATTTGGCCTGCCCTCCTCTGGGCTCACCGGCCCTAGCTCCTCAACCTCGACCACTGACCAAACCTGGCGGCCGGCGAGATCCGTAGGGCGCCTCACCCGATAAACCCGCCCGCGGCCTACAAACTCGAAGTCCGACTGCAAATCAGGGATGAAACGACAGTAGAGGCGATGGGTTATCCCCGATTTGGTTTGTTGAGCATGGGCGTAGGTCGCCGTTCCCAACGGTTCGACCCTCACCCAACGGCGGCAGACGAGCGTGAATTCTGGCTCCAGGCCCGGCCCCACAGGCTTGTCGGACCTTTTCCTCACTTCCATCCGGTGCTTCAACTCGCCGGACGCAGGCTCGCGTATGTCCATGGCTAGAACCTCGGAGGCACGGTGATATCCGCCAGCAGATAGTCCAGATAGCTGGAGGGCATTTCAGCCAGTGATTGCCCGACAACCAGCATTCCCCGCTGCGTAAAGGCCGTTTCGGCGGCCATCAGCAACCAGTTCAACACCCCGGGATAAGCCGCCACATCTACGCCAGCGCGGTAGCGAATGCGCAGCCGACCGTGCGGCCGGCCACTCGGAAAGTGCAGGTAGCTCTCCTTCCCTCCCCGGCTTAACTCGGACGGACCAGTAAACGGGATGACTTGGCCCCCATCCCCCAACAGCAGAACGGACTCGACGGCGACCACCTGGCCGATGTCCAGCGGATGCCCCGACGGGTAGCGCTGCGGCCAGTCCTCCTCATAAATCGCTTCACGGATCGCCGCGCCGGTCTTCGACTCACCCTGGCTCGTCACGCCCGGGATGATGATCTGGTCAATGAGTTCGGGCTGAAGATCCTCTGGCTCGGCCCTGCATTGATATGCCACCTGCTCTAACGTCAGCACGGGTGGCCCGGTGTACTCAATGCGGCGCGCCATGGTCAGGGCTTCCCGTCGGTGTCCGGCTTGGTATCAGACTTGGCAGCCGCGTCACCATCAGGCCCGGCGTCATCGGTCGCCGCTCCACCGCTCGCACCAGCCCGCGATTTCTTGGTGGCCTTTTTGTCAGCCTCGACCGCATAACCTCCGTCAATCAGGCCCTCGGCAAGGCTGGACTCAAAGCCAGCGGTTTCTCCGGCGGCATAGCCGCGCCAGTTTTTTTCAAAAGTCACGATTACTTTGGACATGGGATGCTCCCCTAAGCCGAATGCAAGAAAGCCCGGGATTCCGGGCCAGTGGTGTTAGAGGGCGCTACCCCATTTGACGCCAGTCATTACCGCTACCGACTCCACGTGGCGCGGGCCGAAGTCGTGCTTGGCAATTACGCGCACCAGCGTCTGATCGCGCTGGAAGGCGCTAATGACGTTGCCGCTGCTGTCCTTGTAGGTAGCCTCTTTGCTGAAGTCGATGACCATGGCGTCGTCTTCGCCAATGAAGCAATCCGCGAAGTCGGCGAAATGGATTTCCGAAGCATCGCCATCGCCGCCCAGGTTAATCGGGATCTGGGTCGTGGAACCGACCGGGAAACCTTTCAACAGGTTTTGATCCAGCTCTGGATAGGCCTTGTTGCCATTGCCATCACGCAATGCAGCAAGCCAGCGCTTGGTCCGCGGCGCCATGGCAAAGCCGGGTGCCGTCATGTTCGAGTTGGCGTTTTCCAGGCGCAGGATCAGCGCAGACAAGGCGAGCTCAACCGCCTCGAGCGTCACCGCTGCGGGCGCCGCAAAAACGTTGAAGGCAGGCGCCCAGAAGCGCAGGCCCTTCGGCAGGTTCCCGGTACCCGCGCCGCGCAGGAAAGACAGGTCTTCCGCTGTTGCCACCGAAGCGGTCAGGTCATTCACGACGAGCCGGTCAACGCTGGGGTTGGTGCCCGAGTACGCCAACAGGTCGTTGCTGATCGGCACCAGCGCCGCCAGTTTTTTCGACGACAGCTTCAAGTCATCGAACTGCAGATCGGTCGTCGGCATATCCTCTTCGCTGCCGATGTAGCCAACCACTGCACCGCCCTTGATCCGCGGCACAGTCAGGTTGCCATTTTGCAGCGGCAGGGAAACGGCGCCGAGCTTGCGAACCACCGACTTCGGTCGCAGCAGCTCAATCACTTCGCTGGAGAAGCTCTGCGGAACCAGCACGCCGCCTGCGCCAGGCGTCACCGTGCTGAGTGCCATGGCGATTTCAGGGTTGTAGCCAGAGCTCTGAGCCATCTTGGCTGCAGCGTGCTGATCCCCGCGCGCCGCGGCCAGTACGCGAACCATCTGGGCCATATTGGCGCCAGGCACAGGCTTGGCAGTGAATGGACCGCTGATGTGGCTGGGCGGCCCATTCAGGCCTTGAGCCCCCTCATCCACGGGCACCGCGCTGGCTGCTGCCATCTGCTCGGCGGCCTCGGCACGGGTGAGTTTCTCGGTGAGGGTTTTGAACTGAACGCTGAGCTGTTCGAACTGCGCGAGCTGCTCTGCGCTGAGGGCGGTACCGGCGACTTCCAGCTGAGCCAAGGCCTGGATCTGGCTGTTGATAGTGGCGCGTTCGCTACGCAATTGAGTTACGAGGGACATGCTGCCTCCTGGGCATAAAAAAACCGCCAGCTGGCGGTTGGGGTCACTGCCGCGAACGCGGTCAGAGTTGAGACTGAATGGCGAAGGCCGAGGCCTGCACACTGATGCGCTGCCTGACCTGCGCGCCGCCCAGTCGCTGGGCGCGACTGAAGGCAACGGCCTGGGACAAGTTGTCGACCGCAAGCTGGGGTGACTCCAGGCGATCCGCCAGACCAGCAGCGATGGCGGCTGATCCCCGATAGCAGGCAGCCTGGGTCGCGATGATGTCGGCCACATCGCGGCCGCGGTACTCAGCTACGTGCGTGGTAAAGAGCTGGTAGCTCTCTTGCACGATGTCGTTGAGCACTTGAAGTGACTGCTCGGTAAGCGGTTCGTTTGGGCTCAGATCGTTCTTGTGCGCCCCTGCAAACACCGTGGTGACCTTGACGCCCATGCCGTCGATCATCTTCGAGCGGTCCATATGGCTGGCGATGACGCCAATGGAGCCCACGCCTGATGTCAGGCTGACCACGACCTCGGAACATGCGGCGGCAATCAGGTAGCCGCCGGAGTACGCCATGTAATTGACCAGGCCGGTGATGGGCTTCACTTTGGTTGCTGCGCGAATATCTGCCGCCAGCTCGAAGGCACCGACGGCGCTCCCGCCAGGGCTGTCGATATCCAAGACGATATGCTCGACCATCGGGTCGGCAACCGCCTGGTTGAGGACAGCACGCAGCCCTTCGTAGCTGGTCATGGTTTCACAGGCATTTAGGTGACTGCCCCGGCTCACCAGCACACCGTGAACCGGAATCACCTCCACGCCTGTCTGGGCGATCGCAGCTCTCCGTTGCTCCTCGCGGCGATCCTGCTGGGCCTGATAATCATCTTCGTCGTAAAACATCCTGGGATCGGCCTGCGCACCACCCATGCTCAAGTTGACGATGTTCAGGCTCATGGTTTGGTTGGCCCAGCGCACGGCAAGGTCCAGCATGTCGGGGGTCGTCAGCAGCGGCTGATTGAACAGCAGGCTGGCGGCGCGCAAGTGTCGTTTCATGCGGCAAGCATCCTCAAGAGATCGTCACGCTGCTGCTCGAGCTGAGCGCGAACGTCTGGGTTGTTCATATTGGGCAGACCATGCGCCACGTCGGTCATGTTCAACGGCTGCAGGTAGCTGTCGCCGTTGGCTACTGGCGGCATGTTCTCGAGGCGGCGAATGTCATTGATCGACAGCCAGCCCCACTGACGGCCAATAGCGTATGCGTCGTACCGGCTTTTTTGGTCGCCTCGCAGCAAGCCGGAAAGGTTGAACTCGATGAAGTAATCTCGCCGCTCCCCTGGCAGGAGAAAGTCACGCATCATGGCCTGCTCATGCCGCTTGACCCACGGCATCAAGGCAAAGATCACGTACTGGATCAGCAGCTGTTCCAGGCTGTTGTAGCTCGCCTTCTCCAGGTCATTGACCATATGTGGCGGGATCTTGTAGATGCGCGCCAGATCAAGGCCGGTGGCCTTGAGAATGCCAAGCAACTCGGCATCAACGTTGTTCATCGACACCGGCTTGAAAGTCATCCCCTCCTGCAGCATCGCGACCTTCTTTGCATTGTCGATGCCGGAGAATTTGTTACCCCACTGATCGAGTATGCGATCGATACTGCCTTGTTCCTTGATCGGCGCGGCACCTACAGGGCGTTCAATCACCCCGCTGACCGCGGTACCGTTGGCAAATGATTTGCCTGCGTATTGCCGGACAGCCTGAGCCAGGCCCACCGCGTCGGCGTGCAACTCGATGGGTGAAAGCCCTGTGTAGTGATTCTTTGTATGCCACCGCACATGATGAATCAGCCGCATGGGCAATGGTTGGTGCCCACCGATTCGGTATACCGGCCGGAGATCGCCGCCCTTCATCACCAACACTTTGTCGTTGCGCAGTGGGTAGAGAGCCTTTACCGCACCATCATCACCCCTTTCAATAAAGCTGTAGCTGTTGCCTCGCAACCCCAACGCCAACTGGCTGGCTTCGCGGTACTCATACGGGGTCTGCCAGGGGTTCGGTTGGTAGCGAAGTACGTCGTAAAGCGGATGGTCTGACGCGGCTTCGCGCTTGCCGTCACCGAGCCGGCGGTACATCTCGAGCGGCAATTGGGCGATGCTCTCAGCCAGCAGCGTGACGCAGTTCTGCAACACTGTGATCGCCAAGGCGCTGTCTGGGGTGACCGTCACGCCCGATGACGCACGACCAGAGCCGATCAAACTGCGCCAAAACCCGCCACCGGCATCTGACACCACGCCCTCGCTGGCACCAAGCACATTACTGAAAAACATGCCTAGCCCCCTTCAGGATTGCGTTTGCGATGAATACGGGCAGCCGCTTTGTCAGCCAACCAGGCCCAGCCGATCAGACTAAGTCCAGAGAGGATGAACGCGCCGGGCACGTTGATCAGGGCGACCCCGTAGGTCAGCAGGCCGAAACCGACCAAGCCGGCCAACCAGGCCGCAATAGCTATGATGTTCAAACGCCGACTCCTTCGTCATAAATTGATGAGCCGGCACTTCCGGCTGAAACCGCCCCGCTGACGCCTGTGGCCATGATTGCAGCGATGATTCCGTCAATCCTGCCCGTTGCTTTGGCCTTGTCCGCTTTGCGGTTGTTGGCTGGATCAGAAACTATTACGGCGTTACCGGCACACCAGGTCATTACCGGATTGCCGTCATGCCGCAAGGACTCCACCGTTTCGACCGGCATGGCATCGTCAAAGAATTCCGATGAGGTATCGCCAGCGTCAGCGCGTAGCTCGGCCATCCCAAGGAGACGGCGCTCGAACTCGTCTACCGCCGGCCCCATATCCTTGAAGCCCTGACCAAACTCAACCAGTGGGGGCAACTCGATGCCGTACTCCGTCATAAGTTGGCGCATGTCCTCAATCCGCCACCGGTCAAATGCAATCTTGTCCACCTGGAAGAAGTCGCAGATTGTTTGCATCCGGCGAAGCACATGCAGCTTGCTGATAGCGCGGCCCGGTGTTGTTTCAAGGTCTCGCGATTTAACCCAGGCCGCATACGGCACTTTGTCCCGGGCCTCGCGCTTATCCAGCTCGTAGTCAGGGATCCAGAAGTACGGGAGTAACCGCCAGTGCTGATCCTCATGGGTTGGGTAGAACAGCAGGACAAAAGACGTCAGGTCGGTGGTGCTGGAAAGATCCAGCCCACCCACACAAGGCCGGTTACGCAGAAGCGACATCGGTACGCGCTCTTCCGCCTGGCTCCAGACATCCCATGAAATCCAGGGCGATTCGGCCCCCGTCCACTCACAGAAATTCAGCCGGCGCACCATGGCCTCTTTGCTCGGCATCCCTCGCGCCTCGGTTACCTGTTCGCGGAGGTACTTCATGCCGGGCAGATCGGCGTCCTGCAGTGACGGATTGGATTTGAACCAGCAGCTTTCATCCTGAATGGGATCATCACCTTCATCCAGGGAGCAGATGTAGGCAAAAAAACCATCGTCGACGAGCGCCCCGGAAGCCACCCTAGCGCCGTATTCGTGATACTCCCAGCACGGGCCGCGCTTGTTCGAGCCGCTGTTGGTGATCATGAAAATGAGTGCTTGCTTACGGCTCTTGGTGCCGGCTCGCATCATCTCCACGACCAGGTTGGTTTTGTGTTCGTGCACCTCGTCGATCAGCGCCATGTGCGGCCTGGGGCCGGACTGGCCATCGTCCGAGCTGATCGGCCGGAAGAACGACCCGGCTTTTAGGTAGGCGAGGTTCCAAATGTTCTGACCGGTGCCGCTGTAGGCGAGACGCTTGGTCAACTCCGGCGACTGCTGCACCATTGCGACAGCGTCGCGGAACAGGATCATGGCCTGATCCTTTTTGGTTGCAGCGGCGTAGATCTCGGCGCGGGCCTCGTTGTCCCCAACCAAGCCCCTCAATCCAACACCTGCAGCCAACGGTGATTTGCCCGAACCTTTGCCGCTTTCGACGTAAACCACTCGAAACCGCCGATAGCCGTCACTGCCTTTCCAGCCGAAAATGCTGCCGACGATGAATTTCTGCCAGGGCAGTAGCTCGAACGGCTGCCCTTCAAACTCGCCGCCATTGAGTTTCAGAACGGCGCGGTAGAAACGTATGGCCTTGTTGGCCTCTTCAAGATCCCAGAACAGCCCGCGCTTTGGCCCCTCCTCCAGGTCCCGAAGGTGCCGAGCGCACGCATTTCGGATGTCCGGCCCTGCGGTCCGGTCGCCCGAATGTACTTCTCTGGCGTACTGGGTCGCAGGATCGTCAACCGAAGTGCTCCGCGAGCGGGTCTTCTTCGTCGTCATTCTGCTTTACCTGAACTTTGGAACGGGCGGCTGGAGTGAGGCCGAACTCGACCAGATAGCTTTTAAATCGGCGATCAACGTCGGCGAGCATTGCAACGGCCGGGTTTGCCTTGAGCACCAATTCACCCTGGGTGCTGGTGGTCTCGTAGGTTCGTCCCTGCGCGTCGACGATTTCGCGCAGCGCGAGAATTTCGGCATAGCAGTCGCACAGCCGCTCGAGGGCAAAGCCGTCCGCTTCAGTGAGCACGCCCATGCGATCAAGCAGGACCGTCAGACGCCCCCAGGCCACCTGGGCTTCGTTCGTCAAATGCGCCGGGGCGCTGGGGATACGCCTGGCGGGTTTGGGTTCGTTCTTGTTGATGGCGCGCTTGCCGGGGTTGCCCCTGACAAGCTTCAGCTCTGTCGGGGTGGGTCGTCTCCCGGCCATTTTTTGGTCCCAAAAAAAATCATTTCATTTCGCGGTTGTGCGCACGGAGAAGGGCGAACGGTCAGGAAAGGTGTGCGAAAAAACATTTCCAACCCCCTCCCCACTGAAATCGGGCGCCGTAACGCCTGGAAGCCCTCAGGCGAGTCGATTCCAGTGATGTCCAGGGTCCAGCGGTCTACCGCTGACGTCGCACCCGGCCTCACGCCCGGACTTCTCAAGGCGCTGCTTGTAGGAGCTGTGGCAGTTAGTGCACAGCGATTGCCAGTTGGTCCGATCCCAGAAAATAGTCATGTCGCCGCGATGCGGCTGGATGTGGTCCACAACAGCAGCTGGCTTAGTAAGACCTGTCTGCTTGCAACGAACGCAGACTGGGTTTTGCTGTAGCCAACCTTCGCGGGCCTGCTGCCAGCGATACCCATACGGCTTAGAGCGCTTACCTGCTGAGGTATTCGACATGAGTCAACCCTCTACCTTCTTGCTCATGAACCGGTCGGAGTACTCGCGCAGCTTGTCGACCCCAATGAAGCCAACCATGCAGCCAGCGAACACGGATAAATTGGGCGGCAGAGCAAAATACTCCAGCACTGGCAACAAGCTGATTGCGATAAGTCCGCAGATGGCTCCTTCGAGAACCATTTTCCGGCCTCGCCCGCCGCCGTAGATAACGCGGCACATTGCCACTGCGGCGGCAATGCCCCCCGTATAAAGCTGCGGTTGGTGCGCCACCAGCCAGGCCAGTGCAGCGGCCCACAGGCCTGGGTCCTTCTCGGGCATGTTTGGCATCTCGGTTGCTCCCCTTTGGGGAGCGGAATAGATTCGACCCCAACCGCACACCCAACTCGGGGCGATGGGTGTGGCGGGGCCGAAAACAAAAAAACCCCGGCAAGTGCGGGGCTTCGAATTGGTGGATATATTGACCCTGTTAGGCCAATCTCGTGGAGTTCACATTCCGTCCACATGCTGACCGTTAGCACACTCCCGGCTAGCTTTAAACATCCCCACAAATGACAAAGCCCGACGCGAAGGCCGGGCTTTCTTTGTCAACCTAACAAGCGCAGGAATGACAGCATGTGCATAAATTCGCTCATTCGCTCACGTTAGTCAAGCAGATTTTCAGAGCATCGTATCAATCAGAAATCCAGATGCTTCCCGCAATGGCCTATAACGAGTTTTTTTTCCGACGCTGACCAATCAAAATGCACTCGCAACGTTTCTGCCGCACTGTCTTTAACCCCATGTTTCAAGTGACGATCCATAAAAATTTTCTGTCCTCTGTAGTCGAATGTGCGTCTTTTACGCCCTTCTTTCGACAGAGATGCCTCATTAGCGGTAAAGGAGTTTCCGAACACACTTTTCGCCTGCTGATCGCCGTGCCCTTCCGCCATTAAGAGCCAATATGAATTAGCAAGCACCTCTAACAAATCGTAAGCTTTAGAGCTATATTTGAAACCAGCCTTATCGGATTCTTGGGCGGACGAATAAGCCGACTCCAAAACAACAATTCGATCTGAGTAGAGCGCACCAATTACGCTCAAAACCTCAAATAACATCGCCGAATCATTTCTAATATTTATATAAGCTTCGCGAATAGTCAAAAATACTCGAGAAAGCTCACTATCATCGTCCTCTGCCGCAAGCCTGCCTTCAATGCGATGTTTCAGCCCTTCTATAGTTGACTGCGCACGCCTCAAATCCGCCTCATAGCTTTCCAGCCTTACAGTTAGCGCAGCAACTTCTGAATCTTTGCACGCCAAGTCTTCATCAGCCGCTTCTAACAACTGAGCATAAACCTTCATTTCCTCAGAGCTATCTTCTGATCTGGCTTTGGCTGCAGCATTACCAAGCTTACTTCTCAACACCTCAAGCCTAACTGCTTCGCTTGAAATGTGGGCACGCTGAAGTGAAATATTGCTCCTGTGAGTGATTACAGCCAAAACCTCAGATGCCAGTGTCGGAACATCTCGCCCAAATCCAGCATAATCCTCTGACCGCAAAAGAACGGTTTCTACGTAGCTTCCCGAACTAGAGTCCCGAACAGGAAATACAACTCTTACCCCCCCGGAAAAAGACATATATCTACGACCCACAATTTCTTCTAGCTGAAACGTATCCTCATCAGCAGGTATACAAACCACATTTGCCAACCCCAAAACTTGACGCCTAATGCTCTCAGGATTTACTGGGTATTCACCATCCCTGGCACTGACGACAACAAGCGGACTCACACGAGATTCGTTATGTACATCGGCCAAATACGCGAAAGCGTTTTCTATTTCAAGACTTTTGGGATATAACCCGGGAGTTCCTGATACGGGCCTGCACTTTTCAACCAGCGAATTAACAAGACTGGGCCTTGTCACTTTGATCTGCGATACAACCTTCGCGCTGACTTCGTCAGCTTTCAGAAGTACGGAGCATTCGACTATATCGCTACCTGGGCGCTGCCTCACCCCAACCTCGGTTATCCACTGGCGACCTTTCAATTTGCTGTCCTGATGCACCAAGCGGAAATTAAATAAGTAAGGGGTATTGAGTTCATCGACCACCGCGCTATTGGTCCACGAAGAGATTGAATATCCATTTACTGAAAAATTACGTATGCCTCCATTTAGCTTAATAGGATCAACAAACGTTTTAGCAGTCCGACCGGCCCAAGCGGCGATGATTTTTATGACCTCATCAGCACCGTATTCAGGCTCGAAATCAAACTTATTTGCATAAACCAGCATCTCTCAACTCCTTTTGAAAATTTGAGATAGCATTATGCCACGATGGCAATCCATGACCACCGTCCGCTGATCTACGATTCTGCTGACGATCGAGCAGCATAGCTCGCCTCTAGCAAACCTTCTGCACGAAGGATCTGCTCTACATCTGCTAAGGCGTCCGCAACGAGCCCTTCCAGTTTGTCGTAGATATCCCCCCTCCATCGACGGCGGGTCGATTCTGGCGTGGCTTCGAGATCCCACGTGTTCATGTCGTAGAAGCAGTCCGGCAGGATGATTACATCCTCAGCGAGCGCCTCGATACGCTTCTTCGCAGCATGGGCGGCGGCAACCGCAGCAATCACAGTGGCCTCGCGACGCCATGGCGACGAATCCAGCGGGATATCCACGGAAACAGTTTGTGGTGCCTTGCGGCGTGCACCCTTGAGCTTTGGAATGGCCCAGGCAGTAACCGCCTTGTAGATGAAGAGTGTCGGCGCAGGGCTCGCAATCAGCGGCCGTACCAGAGTGATCGCCCGCACCTTCTTGGCCTTGTTGGTGCTGTACTTGGCGACTAATGCATCCCAATGCCTGCCCTTGAGCATATGGTGGAGGCGCGCCGACAACCAGTAATCGACCTGCGTGCGGTCGGAGCCGCCTGATTGACCTCCCAACGAGGCTAGGCAGCCGCGCCCCTCCTCTGCCGACTTGTACAGCTTCTGCCAGGCCTGACCTTTTGCCGCCCCCTTCTCGCCCGCCGCCAGAGCGGCAACTACTGCACCCGAAACGCTGCTGTAAACCATGATCCTTTCTCCTCAATCCCCGGTGTAGTTGGTGCCGCCGGCGCCGCGGCGGTTATTCAATTGGTACTGCGCCTCTGCGCCCTCAGTGCGCGGTGGTCGCTCGCGGTCAACCTGCTGCTCCAGCTCGCGCACTCGCAGACCCAGCTGTGTTACAAGTTCTTCTAGAGGTAGCGCTTGCCCCGTCACCGCCGAAACCCACCCCGATGCATTGCACAGGCCGTAGGGCAGCTCATAGAAGACGCCCTTGATGAACGCTTTCCCTCGGCAGTCGTAGCATTGCGTCAGAACGATCATTTCCTTCTTGAGCGCCGGGCCGTGGCTCTTCCTCATGCCTGCCCTGCCTTCACCCAGCGTCGAATCCTCATTTCGCATCCCGAGATCAGGCACACGCCATTTGCGAACCCCAGATGGGTTTTGTTCGTCTCGCAGCCGTAAGCGCATTTCGGCTGACGACCTGAGCGCTCTTTGCGCAGTTCCATGTAGCGGATTTGCCCTGGCTGACCACCGACCTGGCCCCATCCGGCAACACCACCCCGCATTGCAGCTGATCGCGCTGCCGGCGAAAGATCATTCAAATTGGTCATTTCGAATCCTCGCTAGTAACAAATTCAGTAAGGTGGCCCGAGGCCTCGCCGATAGTCGCCTGTAGCGAATTCTGCGGGATTTCAAATAAGGCCTCTGTAAGGCCGTGGATGGTTGCGAAACCGATCTGATCAAGCCACGCATGCCACTTCTCCAGTGCCGCCCGACGCTGCTGCATGGCCTGGGTATGGATATAGGTGCTGGCGATCTTGCCGAGCGTGTGGTTCAGCAACATCTCGCCGATGTGCCCGTCGATGCCGAGGTCGGTCCAAGTTGTGCGGGAGACCTTGCGCAGGTCGTGGCTGGTCCAGGCGCCCTGCCCCAGACGAGTGAACACGGCGCTGGCCTGGGTCTCGGTTAAGGGCTCACTACGGCGATTCGGGAACAGGTAGGCACCGTCATAGCCTTGAGCCTGCTGGATCGCCCGGTAACGGGTCAGCAATGCCTTGAGTTGAGCAGTCAGCGGCAGGCGGTGCTCGATGCGGGTCTTGGTGTGCACAGCGGGAATGAACCACTCGGCGGCCGCCAGCGATACATCCGCCCACCGCGCCAAACGGGTCTCACCGATTCGGGTGCCGTGGCTCAGCATCATCAGGGCCAGCATGGCGTCACCCGGTGTCATCGCGAATGCCGGGGCCAACTGCTGCATCAGCTCAGGCAACTGCACGTCACGAAGGTGCGCCGCCTTGGGCAGGATCCTTGCCTTGGTGAAGTCGCTGAATCGCATGCCGGCCATGGGGTTGCCATCGATCATCCCCAGCTTTGATGCTTGGCGAAATGCGGTAAGCAGCAGCGCGAACATCTGACGCAGATAGGACAGCGACACCTCGGCCTGGCACGGCCACATCAGGTGTTTATCCAGAGAGTCAGCGGTAATGCGCGCCACGGTCAGGCTTTCCAGGCGCGGTTTCAGGTGCTGGGCAATGGCCGAACGGGCGCCGGCCTTGCGCTTCGCAGAGAGCGAGCGGTCCCGCGACATACGGTCGCCGTACCAGTCCAGCAGCTGACCCACAGTCACCATGCCAGAAGCTACCAACGCGGTGGCTGGATCGCGCAGCAGGCGCTGACGGATCGCAGGCAGTTCAGCCACAACCGCGGCCACGCTCAGGTCCGGCCAGCGGGCGATCGGTACCCAGCGCTTGCCACGAACCAGATGCCAAGTGCCACGGTCGCGGCTACTCCAGAAGCGAAGGTACAGACCGGGATGGCGCGGGTCGCGTAGGTCGCGCACCGACCTGTCAGCACCATGCCGGCGAATCTCCGCCTCAGTGAGCTTTACAGCCCGCGTCGAGTTCATGCAGCCACCGTGGCGGGCAGCAGCAGATAGGCCCGCAGTTGCTCCATGGCGTCGAAGTGCCCACGGCAAACGATGGCCAGGTAGCCCTGGGCATTCAGCCGGCGCAGGCTGTCCTTCTGGCTGATCGAGACCGGCGCAGGTTCGACGGTCGCCTTGAATTCGATGTACAGGCCGAAGTAGCCGCCGCGGGCCATCGGCAGCACCAGGTCAGGGATGCCGGCCTTTACGCCCTGAGCCTTGAGCTTGGCGGCAATAGCCTTCACCCGATGACCGCCGTTCGGGACGTGGTAGATCAGCTCGAAAACCTCTGGGTAACGGAGCTCGATTTCCCGCATCAGGGCGGCCTGCTCTTGGCCTTCGCGGTCGACGGGCCTGGCGCGTGGGACGCGCGGCTTAACTGAATGGATACCGAGCGGTTTCATGCGACCAGCACCCCTTCGTTGAGGAGTGCAGCCTGTGTACGCATTACGCCCTCTGCGTGGTACTGACGGGCGGTGTCGCGGTCGACAGTGCGACTACGGCCGTCGCAGGGATCATGGCAGGCGCTACAGCACCAGGCGCCCTGCATGTCGTGCGGTTTCCTGCCGACGCCACAGGTGTCAGCCAAACGATAATGTGCGAGCACGGTGGTTTCCGGGTTGCCGTTGCACACCTCAGGAATGCGCACCTGGCACTCCCGACCGCGCGCGGCCTTGGTCAGTTTCGATTGCCGCATAGGCTGTCTTCTCCGTGAAGATCGATAATCGTGTACGCGCTCGGCCACATGAGTTGGCCATGGGCGATGGCCAAAGCCTCATCCCGATAGAGCGCGATGGGTGGGTGCTCGGTGACTGCAAGGCCGAACAGATCGCCACGGCAGTACAGGGCCCAGCGGTACTCGACGGGGTCGGGCGCTGGCAGCTTGATCATTGGCCTGCCATCCGGGCGCGGAGCGCGGCCAGTGCGGCGTTACCAACTTCCGGAGTACTGCGCGTCGCGACCTCGGCCGGAAGAGCCAGCGGCATCTTCTGCAGCGGCTCGCCAGCCACCAAGCGGCGTACTGCGATCGTGTAATTGCGTTCGAAAAGCTTCAGGCTCAGGTCGGTCGCGAGGCGGTGCAAGCTTTCGAAACCGCCCTCTTTCGCGGCGTGCCACACGGCGTCATGCGACCATTTGGCCTGGCCGGCCATTGAAGGATGGGCGTTGCGGCACGCCTCTCGGAATGCAGCGGCCAGTGGGGGCAGGCCAAGCATTTCAGGGGATGGCTGGCACCATTCGATGAACTTGCCCGGCGCGGGAATGAACTCGCGACCAGATTGGCGGCAGCGCATCAGACCGAACTGCAGCTGCTCCGTAGTGTTGATTCCTGCCTCGAGGAAGGCGGTCAGCCATTGCTGCTTGGCGGCCTTGTAAGTCGCCTCATCTGGCCAAGCCTGCTTCCAGGCACTGCAGATCGTGCGCAGGTCGCGGAACAGGTCGTTGATCACGGCAGCGGTTTTTCGGTTGAGTTCAGCCTTCACGTCAGCCGGGATTGAATACTCAGCGGGGATTGGCTGCCCCGACTGGACTTTGGCCCAAAGGCCATGAGCGACCACAGATACCTGGTTCATTCGCTGCCCCTCTAGTCGATCCATGTGGTGTCTTCATCATCGAAGCTGCTGCTCTGCCCACCGTCAGTGCGTGGAGTTACAGCGCGAGCTGCTCGAGCAAGGTCGGTCTTCACCCAATTGACCAGTGCTGCCAGCCACTGCTTCTCAGTGCGGGCAAGGCCCTTCGCATCGTGGTGGAGTACGAATCCCGACATTGCGTCGGCGGTGAAGTGATCGAGAGTCAGACCGGCCCGAACCGCGTAGGCTTTCAGCTGATCCTGATCTGGCGTCCAGTCGAGTGACATTTCGAAAGGGTCGCGCAGAGAGTGAGTAGAATGGTTAGTTAACGTATTGGGTGCAGCTGCTGCACCCCGTTCTGCGTTTTCCTGCACCCCGTTCCGCTGTGAGCTGCACCCCGTGCGGTTTCCTGCACCCTGCTCAGGACGAGGTGCAGTAGATGCACCCCGCTTTAGCTGAAGGTCATAGACCACCGGGCGACGATCGCGGCGGTCGATGTAAGCTGCAGCGATGGCCTGGTTACCCTCTACAATCCACCCGCCAATCGATAACTCATCCAGTTTCAGGCGTACCGTGCGCTCAGAGAGGCCCGTGTCCAAGGAGAGGGTTCCAGCAGAAGGGAAAGCCCCGCGGCCGTCGCTGCCGGCATAGTTCGCGAGACATAGAAGCACATGGCGCGCCGCAGGGTTTTCCAGCGAGGTCTTAGGAATGGCCAATGCCCAGGTCATAGCTTGAACACTCACCACTGAGCTCCTTGCGCAGCATGGCGCGACAGACTGGTGAACACAGGCAAAGCTGATGCAACAGGCTGGGTATTGCCTGTATCGATTGCGGACTGCATAATCGACCTCGTAGTTGTTTCAGAAGACCGCCCCGCCAGGCGGTTTTTTTATGCCCGCAGTTCGGGCGTTATTGGTGTCCAGCGCATCCGTGGTAGCTTTTTGCTTCCACACGAAAAGCCGATCGGAGGCCGGACATATGAAGCTGGACAGAGACCTTCAAAAGCGCATTCTTAACGCCTGCGCAGCCCACTACCCTCGCGCACTGCCTATGGCAGAGTGGGACGCGGATTTTGATGCGCTCGAAGAGCAGTTGCTCGCGGCAAACCTGGTATACCTTCACCAGCATGGCCTGTTGAAAGAGGCTGTCCGAATTGGGATGGGCGGCGACATCCTCTTCAATGTTTCGGGTATGTGCTGCACTGAGGCAGGGATGGATTTCATTGCCGATGACGGCGGCCTGAGCGCCATTCTCGGCACGGTTACAATCAAGATTCACGAGGACACCCTCCGTGAGCTCCTGGAAAGGAAAATCCTTGAGAGTGACACTGCGCCCGAAGAGAAGAGTCGCCTCGTGCAAGGTCTGAAAGGACTCTCCGCCGAGGCCATAAAACACCTGACATTGAAACTATTGGATGAGGGACTGGAGCGTTTGCCTGGAGCAGTTGCGCTAGTTGGTAAGTTCCTTCCGTAAGGCACCTTGGGCTGCTGGCTTCTGAGCGTTCGAACTTCGCATATCCCAGCAGCTCACTCTTCCCGCCAACCCCAGTCCAAAGCTCAAGCCAAAAAAACGGAAGCTCAAGACCGGTAATCGAAAGGATCAACTCGGTGCTCAGCTGCGAACAGCGGCCAGCCATCATGACCAGCACTGCTTGTCCCTGTGTAATCCTGTCCATCCACTCTCTCCTACTGGTTACATTCACAGGTGTTTTGGTCATCTACTGGCGCAATGCCAACAAGCCCACAATTCGGTTGTGGTCGTTATCAAGCAGCAGTCTTCGAAGGCGCAGTTTCAGCAAGCAGGCGCTGAGGCTTAAAAGGCTTACCGTTTGCCTTAGCCAGCAAAGCGATTTTCTCGGCGTAGTTCGTCTCGCCGGTGTATTCCGTACGAGGGAGGCACCCGGCGACCAACCACTTGTAGACGGCTCTGCGCGTTTTCCCGCAAGCGATCGATACAGCGGCAACACCGCCAGCATCATCGACTGCCTTCTTGAGTGCCCGCATGTGGCCTCCCAGACATATGAACTGATAGTACATATTATGTCGGAACTGAAAGTACATGCAAGCGCATGCGATATTGAACCTATGGTTCACATAGACGAAATCCGGGCAGCTTTTTCGGCGCGCCTCAAGAAAGCGCTTGCCGCCAATGACATCCCTGCATGGGGTGCGGGCGCTCGCCTGGCAGAAATAGCCAAGGTGACACCTAAGGCCGCAAGCAAATGGCTCAACAGCGAATCCATCCCCAGCGGCGCAAAAATGCTAGCTCTCGCCTCTGCGCTGAAGGTTCGGGTTGAATGGCTCGAGTACGGCAAGGGCGGGATAACGGAGGAAACCTCAGGCTTTGATGCGAACGTAGAGCCGATATCGGGTCCTGTCAGATACTACGAATACCCGGAAATAAGTTGGGTTCAGGCTGGGATGCCGATGGAAGCTGTTGACATTTCAAACGTCGCCTCGTGCGAGCTCCATCCCTCGGACGCATGGGCAGGCCCCCATGGCTTCTGGCTCAAGGTCAGGGGTCCTTCGATGACATCGCCAAATGGCATGTCCTTCTCCGAGGGCATGGTTATCCTTGTCGCGCCAGGGTTCGATGTGGAGAACGGGCAATTTGTCGTGGCCAAGTTAATCGACTCGAATGAAGCGACCTTCAAGCAGTTCATATGGGATTCGGGCAAAGCCTATTTGAAGCCTTTAAATCCTGCTTTTCCTACTGTCGAAGTGGACAACACCTGGTCCATCGTTGGCCGAGTCGTAGACGCGAAGTGGCCTAGATCCGTCCTCTAAATTTATAGCTCTCCCGTAGATCCAAGCCCGCCAATTGAGCGGGCTTTTTTGTGCCCAAAGAAAAAATATGTACTTTCGGTACTTGACCACTGTGAACCAGTGGTACATATTTGGCTCGTCGCTGGTGTTAGCGCTCGCGACAGGCAGCTACGGCAGCCAACGCTCTTTACACAACCAGACGTGACCACCTCGACGCACCCAGGCCATGACCTGGGTCGGGACAAGCTAAGTCGTCGACCATGCAGCCTCTGGATAGCTGCCGGACTCCGCCATCGGAGGACGCCAAACCATGCAGCCAGCCGGGAAGAACACCGAACACGAAATGTGTGACCCGGCCAGGTGGGGACAGCCGCGGCATAGGCATGGGGAGGACACCGATTTCACTGGCTGGCCTTGGCGACAGGGCCAGACGGGAAATCACCAATCAAATGGCTGAGACCATTGCCGACACCATGGGCCACCCTCTCAAACATCCGAGAGCAGCAACCGAGATGGATAGCGCGAACAGGATAAGCCCTGGGGCATTGAGGCGCCGCGGCCTTCCTGACAGCTTCCCCCATCCCGGGCCGGCGAAATCCTCTACCAAAATTTCCCGATATGGCCGACATGCCATTTCACCGATACCCCACAGCAATCCTGACAGCGAGAAAAAGCCTACTAGAACGTTGTCGACCCTCAGCTCTACTGTGAGCGACACCACGAAAATCAAGAAACAGAGAATCGCCATGATTTTGAACCACTCGTCTGCGACGAATTTTGCAACCACCGAAACCGCCAAGGTTGCGCCCTCCTTTGCTGGCTGTGTTGTGTGAGAGCGCTCAGCCTAGCGCAAAGACCGTCACCTGGGCAGTGGTGAGCTGGCCGCTGGCCACCAACCAACTTGGTACGCGTCAGCCTGACGTTAACTGCCCGATCTACCTGGTCCCACATCACCAGGCTGCATCGGTCGTGACGTTCGCCCTCCCCTTGGTCCGGGAGGTAACGGCAGCGAGCTTCACGACCAATGCAGCCCACCGAGAGACACTTCATGGAAACGATCACCTGCGGCTCATGGATTGGCCAGCTCGGAAAGGCGCTGGCTCCCCGCGAGCTCGAAGCAATCCTGTGGGTGGCCCAAGGCCTCACCACCAAAGAGATCGCCCGCCAGATGGCGGTAAGCCCGGGCACCGTGGCCAACCGCATCGAGGCCGCGCTGTTCAAGCTGGAAGCAGGCAGGCGCATCGAAGCTGTCACGAAGGCAATGCGCCAACAGATCATCAGCCCGCTCTGCATCCTGCTGGTCGGGATCATGGCCATGCACTCAGCAGTTAACGACGGCGACCCCATCCGACGCGATCGCCGCGCACCAGAGCGGCGCACCGCCCAAGTTCGAATCGTTCGCAGGGCTGAGGCCTTCGAACTTCACGCCTGACCATCAGAGGATTGATCAATGCTCCAAGCCACTCAGCAAAGCGCAGCAGCCCTGACGACCATGCGCGAAAGAACAATCATGGCCACCGCCGACTTCTACGCCAAGATCGGCCGCGAGGCTCCCCAGCCACGCCCCCGGTTCTACGTCACAGCCAAGGGCGCAATGTGGCACATCATCGACAGTGTGAGCGGCAAGACCTGCGCTTTCCGAGGTACTCACGCCAAAGCACTGCAGGTGCTCGATGGCTTGGAGGCCGGCGCAGCCAGCAAGAGAGACCAGCAATGAGCAAGCGCAAACCCCACAACATGCGCGCAAGGCTCGAGCGCGATTGCCGCGCGCTTGTAGGCGCCAATCACGCAGCCGTGGTCAACATCGATCCGAGCGTTCAGCAGGTACTGGTCAACTGGAAGAAGCTCAAGCAGATCCGCGTGAAGCAGCTGGTGGACGCCGTGCGCGACATACCCCATCGCTAGACCATCTACCTCAGCATGATGTGCGAGAAGCCGAATGGCCAGCAGTACTGCAAATCGGTAGAGGTAGCTCCTGACGGCAACTACTTGGCCTCGCATCTGACCGACGTGAACGAGGCGACATACCTCGACCTGCGCAGCCAGGCCAACCCGAATCACCTGGTAGCGCCCGGCTGGTCCGCTATCCCTACCTACAGGCAGAGGCCACCAAGCTCCTTTGCCGCAGTCGGCGCCGGAAGCAGAAAAATACCATACGCTCAACAACCCGCATGACTGATACCGCCATAACATGCCCTAGACCATAAAAGCACACAGTCATTCTTAGTTCAATTATTGGTCTGACCATCTGATAATTTTGCAGGGTCTGCCTTGTTTACTTTCATACCCAGTGGATCCGGCTGCTTGGCTATTGCCACCAAATGCTCATTGAGCTCAATGAGGTGCCCTTCAATTACCACTACCTGCGCCTTATTTCGCACGGACAAGATATGCTGCCTTGCATCTGGCTGCAAATTTTCATCGGCCAAAGCAGTATCACATTTCGCAAGAAGGGTATTAAGCTTATCGTTGGTTCGCTTAGAGTCTCGCCAGCTTTTGAAAGCTTGCACAGCTTGGGCATATATAGATGCAGAAGCAACTGACAAGAACGGAGTGACAAACATCAGTAACTCTGCCAGACCGCCGTCCACAACCTTGTACTTGACAGCCAACAAGGCAAGAGTACCAACTCCGCCCCCCGCCCCAACCTCTGTCCACGTGACCTTCTTGTCATTATCTTTATTAGACATGGCTTATATAAAACCCGGAAAGTCCTGATTAACTTCTGCTACAGCAGCATTGATTGAGCCCATCGCACGCTCGTACAATCGCGCAAACTCTGAATCATCAAGAAGCCACATTTCAGCAGCTAGAGTAAACGCAACGTGCGGCCCCCGATCAACTGTAAAGCACTTAACAACCTTATACGTAGAGTTTACATGATTCACAACGTCAAATGACCGCTCTTTAGTCACCCCATCATCCATTGCAATGGACAAACTGAGAGAAACATACTCCCTTTCTTTCGCATCCAAAGAAATCATGTAATACAAACCATTTCTTTTTATTGAAAAATCGTAGTCCCCCCCAGCCTCATCAAACTCACAATCTAGACCGGATATCATCTCCCGAACCCGATTAGCGTTTAACTCTTTCGTCAAAACTTTCTTATAACTCATAATTACTCACAAAGTTAACTTGAAATCCCAAGTTGTCAAAACAATCGCTTTAGAGTCATGCACAAGACCATGCGCCTACCCAAGTGCTGCGGCACTATACCGAACCACCGTTTTGGTGCCTATCAGTTGACCGCAGCACTGGGTGACTTCGCTCAGCCCAAAAGGTGATCTGCGGTGGCCGTGGCTCGCGAGCCAAGCGAATTCACCAACGGTATGACCCTCCCGCGCTGCCAGCCAGCGCCTTCCCCCTATTCAACGACAACGCCTCCCCGGCGAGGGCGGCGCCATCGAGCAGAGCAGTTTTGCTACAGAACTTCCATCCATGATGGATTATTTTGAAGTGCTTCGTTGCACTTGCTCCAGAATCGTACAAGCTCCGCTTTCGCTTCATCCACAGTATCGAAAGCGCCACTCGGAATTGCAACGCCCCTGACCACATGATCAACCTCGATGCGGAACTGCTCCTCGCCACCCAGGCGAATTACGCGTCCCTGAGTCCCACGCCCGACGTTGATGAACTCGACCGCCTTCAGCTCAGCAATTACTTCATATACCTGGACCATCTCTAACCCTCCGCTGGTAAGTTGTGGCACTTTAGCATGCACTTGAGATTTTCCTATGCCCACCGCAATCGACCTGTTCGCCGGACTCGGCGGATGGAGCACCGGCGCGCGCGCCGCAGGCGTCCAGGTTCTCTGGGCGGCAAACCACTGGCCGGTGGCCGTTGAATGGCACAGCGCCAACCATCCAGACACTCAACACGTCTGCCAGGACCTGCACCAGGCGCGCTGGGAGCAAGTGCCGGCGCACGACATCCTTCTTGCCTCCCCCTGCTGCCAGGGTCACGCTAAGGCCCGCGGCAAGAAGTCTGGCAACCCTGAGCACGACGCATCGCGCTCGACGGCCTGGGCGCCAGTATCGGCCCTTGAGTTCCACCGGCCGCAGGCAGCAGTGATCGAGAATGTGCCGGAATTCACAGACTGGGTGCTCTACCCTGCTTGGCTGCAGGCCGTGCAGGCGCTGGGGTATCAGGCAGCGCCGCACATCGTGGACTGCGCCGACCTTGGAGTGCCGCAGCACCGGGTGCGCCTGTTCATGGTGCTGACGCGCAGCAGAGCCCCGCTGATGCTTCAACTGCCGCAAGAGCGGCATGTGCCCGCCGCCAGTTTCCTCGACTTCGACGCCGGTCGCTGGTCGCCGATCGAGAAGCCAGGCCGGGCACAGGCCACGCTTGACCGGGTGCGCAACGGCCGCCAGCGCTTCGGCGACCGATTCATCATGCCGTACTACGGCAAAGGCTCCGGCACCACCGGCCGCGACATTAATCGGCCGATCGGCACCATCACCACTCTGGACCGCTGGGCCTTGGTGGACGGTGCTCGAATGCGGATGCTTAGCGCCAGCGAGGCCCTGGCCGCAATGTCGTTCCCAGCTGACACTCTGCGCCCGGTCAGTCATCGCTTGACTATGCATATGGCTGGCAATGCTGTGCCGCCTTTAGCCGGGCGACGAGTAATTGAGGCCCTAATAAAAGCCGCCTGAACCTCCAGTGCTACAGGCCAGATCCGCGCCAAATTTTGATAGCTGGCCACTTGGGCCAATGATGTCAGTCTACATCCGCAGCGTCCTTTGGCTTAGTAAATATGCTCTTTAAAGCCCATCCGGACAACGCAATAACCGCTGCACCAATCGAAGTAAGCAAGAGCATTAAGATCCCCCAAAGCCGATCATAGTCCAGCTTAGCTGCAACTACGGAGTCCTTAAATTGCTTTGCAAGCAACTCATGATCTTTGCGGAGCATAGGAACTACCAGCGCTTTCTCAGGATCACTGGAGATGGCATTTTCCAAAATCTTTAACCGCCGCGCCAAGTCATCAACTTTTCCGTCCAACACTGCCAGATCCATGTTTGGATAGCTTTTGTTCGCCGAAACTTTAATTGATTCAATTAGAGCATTAACAGACTTCAGCTCGGAATTCATTCGATCAAGCTTTTCTTTTTCAGAAACACTCAAACCAGGTTGGCGCGTCAAAACCTCTACCCAGTCAGAGCTTTGCCTCTTTGTGTCAACAAACTCCGTGAATGTGTAGTAAGACGATGCGATTGTCATCAACATTACTCCGGCCACCGAAACTGCTGACAGCGCCTTGTACTTATTTACATAGCTCTCTGAACTCATCATCAAACTCGTCAAAATCACCCTATCCCTGCCAGCATTTCGCCAGCAGTCGTGCAGCATACAAAATAGGTGTCTCCATGCCCACAGAAAACCGATCCAGCAACACAGATGGCTGCTACCCGGAGGTCGCCATGAACCCCTACCAGATCACTGGGCCGGCGCAGATCGGCGTCAGTGGTGGCCGCACCAGCGGGCACATGCTCTGGAAAATCCTTGAGGCCCACGGCGGCAAGCTCCCGGCAGACGTGCACGCCTTCTTCCAGAATACCGGCAAGGAGCGCGAGGAGACGCTGGTCTTCATCGATGCCATGGCCAAGCACTGGGGCGTCAACATCGTTTGGATGGAGTGGTGCCGTGTTTACGGGCAGCCGGATGATGCGCCCTGGTACAAGATCGTCGACTTCGAGACGGCCAGCCGCAACGGCGAGCCTTTCACGATGATGCTCGAGTACTACCAGGCATACCGGAAAGCGGAGAAGAACCTGCCGGCGGTGCTGCCCAACTTCAGCAACAACATGTGTACCGCCTACCTGAAGGTGAAGATCGGCGAGAAGCACATGCGCGCCTTGGGCTACGACGAATGGGACTGCATCGTCGGCATCCGCTACGACGAGCCGCGGCGCTACAGCCGCATGATGACAGCCAACGAGCGCGGCAATGCCCGCTGGGACAGCGTCTGCCCATCCTACGTTGCGGGCATCATCAAGGAAGACGTGGCGGCCTTCTGGGCCGAGCAGCCATTCGACCTCGGCATGGATTCGGATTACGGCAACTGCGACCTTTGCTGGAAGAAGAACGAGGCCAAGCTGATCAGGACCATCCAGGAAGACCCGTCGAGGGTGATCTGGTGGTCTGGCACCGAGGAGCGGTTCGGCCAGGTGTTCCGCCAGGATCGCCCCAATTACCGGGCGCTGGCCTGGTCTGCTGACCAGCGCGCAAGACAAACGGACTTCGACTTCGATTATCTGGCAGAAGACATCGACTGCTTCTGCGGCGACTGATTATTTGAAAGCGGAAATCAACCCAGCTATCGAACCAATCACGCCAACCGCTATGGCAAACCAGTAGTTAACCGACTCACGACGATGCTTCTGCTCCTCCCTGATCGCATCGCGGACAATTTTGAATCCTTTGTCGGTGAGGTAGATCGGCTGCCGTATGTCTTTGTCCCATTCGACTTGCTCGTACATGCCTTCCTGTTCGAATGATGGCATCTGAACTAGCAGTCTGTCGGCTTTTCCGCGGAAGTACTCAGTCTGGGCAATGCGCCTCCATACGTGGAGATCGTTGAACTCTTCGATGAATGAAGCCATCTGCCCGGACTCATACGCCTCCGGAATATCCGGTGGGCATCGCTTTTCCAAATCTTTTTGGCGTCTGGCTATCTTCCACAGCGCCAGCTTGTACCTAAGGTAGCTAAGCATATCCAAACAACTCCTTTTGACGTTCGGCGAACTATAGCCGCGAGGTATCCCCATTCCCACAGAAAACGCGGAGGCCGCATGAAGCCCATCCCCCGCTCCTGCTCTCGGCCCCGAGTCGGCATGCCCCAGTTCACGCTTTCAAACGTATGCGACGAGTGCGGTGGTAGTCGCGCACACGGCAACCACAAGGCCTGCTCGAAGAAGCGACAGGCAAGGTATCAATCGGAGAAAGCAGCTGTCCCGAATCCTGCGCGAGTTCGACCTGGACTTCCCAACGACCGCCGAGAACAAAGCGAAGCGAAAGCGATGAAACGCATCACCGCGCGCGTCCGGCACGGCCGGCGCCAGCAGCACATCAATCTGCCGCCAAGCGGCTTGGGAGGTATCGGTCATGGCCGAGCAGAAGACGGGTGTCGCGAAGCACTCAGCGGACTACCGCGACCGCCAGAAGAAGAAGGCCGAGAAGCTCGGGATCGAGCACGTGACCATCACGATGCCAGCGGGGATCAAGAAGGCACTCGCCGCAGAGATCAAGCGCCACGACTACAAGCAAGTTCAGGAGCTGTGGCAGGATATGGCCTTGTCGTGGATCGCGCAGGATGCTGACGAGAGGGCGCGGCGCCTAGAACGCGCTGACGCGCCAGCTTTTTACATCTCACCAAAACTAGCGCGTCAGTTCGAAGATGGAAGCATGGCGAAGCTAAGGCGCGGTCCGGGGGACGAAATCGAGTATCCCGAAGGCTATGCCGGATCGCTCATTTAACTCAGTCCTTTCGGCGCTGCTTGTCACCACTCTTTTGCGCTGGCGTTCTGTCATCGCCCTTGTTTGAGCGATGATCATGCCCGCCCGTTTCTTTCTGACGTCCAGTCGAGATGATCCCTCTCCGAGTTGCGTCATCGTTAGAACCAAAAATGCTCATGAGACCCTCCTTGTTTTTTGGGCATGTAAGTTAAAGAACCGGAGTACCCGGTCTTTTGTAATAGCTCACCTACGACCCAATCGCCACCATGCCTACTACCGGCCACGGAGGATTACCCATGCCCATTCGCCATGCAGTGATGCACTTGATCGACAAAAAGCCGGACGGCAGCCCAGCGGCACTTCACCTTGCCATCAAAGACCTGCCCGTAACCGGCGCCGTTGAGAACCTGGTGTACGCCGTGAACAGCGCCTACAACAGCAAGGCGGGCAAGGTCTGGGGCTTCTTCCACGGAGAGTCAGGCGCCTACCCGCTCAGCGGCTGGCTGGCCAAGGTCGTCAGCGGCGAGATGGAGTTCATCGACTTCACCCGCATCGCGTCTGAGCACCTCTGCAAGCTGATGGAGGAATCGAATCTCGCTGTGGGTGGGCACGTGCTGTTTGCTCTCCAGTCGAATGGGCCGACTGAGTACCTGACGGTTGCCGTGCTGCAGCAGGTCGAAGCCGTAGCAGTGGCATCCGATCTGACGGTGGCAACTTCGCGCCAGCTCGACGTTGGCTCGATCCAGATGGGCGCACTTATCAACCTGACCGAGTGGAAGAACAACCCCGCGTCGCGCCAGTACATTTCGTTCATCAAGGGCAAGAACGGCAAGAAGATCTCAGCCTACTTCCAGGACTTCGTCGGCTGCCAGCAAGGAATCGACGGCGCAGGCGAGACCCGCACCCTGCTCAAGGCGTTCAGCGACTTCGTGGAGAGTGAGGAGCTGCCGGCAGACGCCGCCCGCGAGAAGGCGCAAGCCCTGGCCGAGTATGCCACTGCCCAGATCAAGCTGGGCGAGCCGGTGACCCTGCAAGGGCTGTCCGAGTTGCTCGATGAGGATCGCCCTCAGAACTTCGCCGACTTCATCCGAAACGCCGACTACGGTCTGTCGCCAGTGATCCCCGCTGACAAGCGCACGCTCAAACAATACTGCCGCTTCACAGGGCGCGCCGAAGGCATGTCGATCAGCTTCGAAGCGCACCTACTCGGCGAGCGCGTTAAGTTCGACCAGGCAAGCGCCAGCCTGACCATCAAGAACCTGCCGACGCAGTTAGTCGTTCAGCTTAAGAGAAGCGTATCAGGCTGAGTACATACACCACGGCCTTATCGCGACGACAGACCTTCAGCCTAGGGCCACGCCTTAAACGTATGCCTTCAGCTTTATCTTGGATAGAGGTCCGCCGCTGATCTGAAGGCAGAGAGCGTCCATGGCGTCTTCACATTCTTCGAGCCTGGCCGTCCCGTAGGAAGGCAGGCCTTTGACGAAGTGCTTTATCTCGTCGTCTTCTGAGAGATTGATGAAATGGTTACGGACATGATTTGCCTCAGCAAGCTTTTCGTAGACCCTGCTGACAGCGGCAAAGAGATCCTTGTCAGTCTCGGCGAGCCCCACGTACACCTTCTCAAAAACCGATGTATGCACCGGGCAGAGAGTATTGGACTCCGATAGCTTCTTGATGTTGAACCGGATCCTTTCGGTGCCTGCAGGTGATTTGTAGTACGACATGGCAGTGAAATCAGGCTCAGCGATCAGCCGGCACATTTCCTTCAGCGAGTCAACAGTCCAGGCGTTTTTACGCAACTCCTCCAGTATTAACTGCTTGTAAGCGGTGATCTTCCTTTGCCGCTCCCCCCGACGCTTGAAAAACTCGATGGTCTCTTTCAGAGCGAACAGCAATATGGCTGCTATGACGGTTACCGGAAGAATGCTTTCTACGTTCAATTCGTTTGCTCACCCTTGAGTCACCGGCCACGCGCCGGCGGGCACCATATAACCCACCTTTCCACAAATATCCACCATGCCGCATCCGGCCACGGAGGGCGGCGCATGCATGGAGAAAGCCATGAACGTCGAGATATCGACCGTCACCAAGCTGCTGATCACCGGGGCCGAAGGCCTGGACCCTATCAGCGTGTACCTCGAAGACCTGTCACCCTGCAAAGGCAAGATCACCGTCAGCTGCTACGACAAGACCTGGCACGCCTACTGGGGCGGCATGTGGGACGGCCTAACCATTGGCCAGTTTTTCTGCAAGCTGCACAACGCCTACATCATCGGCTACTTCGACCGGGCGCTGAGCTCTCGCCGGTTCGGTGCTGAAGCGCTTGCCGATAAAGCGCGGAAGGTGATCGTGCAAATGCGGCGTGACAGGGATCTGGACGCAGAAGACGCCCGGAGCCTGATCGACGAAGCAGAGGACGTTCGACACACCAGCTCGCTCGACGAGTGCGGCGGCGCCCACCGCGAGTTCATGCACCGCGTATTCGGTGACGACTGGTGGAACCTGCCAGCTGACGCCATGGAGTGCAACCCTGACTGGGACTACCTCTGCCGCATCGTCGCAACAGTGCAGCAGGCTCTGGCCAAGCAGTTCTCGATCGCCGCCTAACCTTCCTGCGCTGCCCGCAAGTGCCTCAGGAGCCTTCGCTTTTCACCTGGCAAATGCCATTGGCCCGGTTCTTTCCGGTATACGAGACATCAGGCGAGCCGTCAGGGTTGATCGACAGTGAGATTGTCACCCCACTACCCTTGGCTTCGAAGTAGTTATCGTTGAACTTCTTCAGCTTTCCTTCTTTGCCATTGATGTAGATGGGACCGCCCTTGTCGGCGTGCACCTCAATGTTTCCTGGGCACGTGGCGTTCACCAGCGGGATGCCAGCCTGAGCAGCGCCCGAGGCAGCCAGCACAGCACAAATCATTAGTCGCTTCATCTCACGATCCTTGAGTGGATTGGCCTAGAGGGAAGCAATAGTCCAATTCGGCGCTGCTCGCCAGCGCCTTCCCCTATTCAACGATAACGCCTCCCCGGCGAGGGCGGCGCCTGCACTACCGATTGCACGAACCAATTCGCAATTGAAGGATTCACCTCATCCTTTCTATGCTGCCGCGTCGACTGGCTCAGCGGCCACCAAATCGAGCTGAGCCACCAAAGCATCAACCTTGTCTTGGGTGAATTCCGCACATGGGGAAAAACCGAGCGTCGCGGTTAAATAGTCCCTGACCGCATTGTGAGTTTTCCATGAGAGCCTAACTACCAGCTTTGCATATTCAAGTACTTTCTGCTTCACAACGGCATCATCAGCTACGGCCCTATGAGCAATTGCGCCACGTAGTTCAATCAGCGCAATGACTTTGTTGACAGCGGTTGAGTGGCGCATTTTTCGCCACTTCCAATTCCCCGTCATAGAGTTAAGCCCAATCAGCTCCGCAAATAGTATATCAATCTTCTCCCCACTCGGAGTATTGAAGCTGCTCCTAACAATGTGTTTATCCAACACTTTTTGTCGATGATTCGTAAACGCTGACTTCCATCCGGAGCCTAACATTGTCATGGCAGCAGTGGTATTGCTGGATTTCAACTCCTTCCAAACGAGGTCCTGCACCTGCCTAGGGAAGACATTATGATCAGCGGCATTCGCCAACATACACTCAAAAGCATTTTGAGCCAGGTCCTCAACAAATGCTTCCCAGGTTGCAAGAATCAATACGATTGCAGACTTATTCAAGCATTCGAGACCGTATCGCCGACCTTGTTTGTCTCCCGCAAGCAAACGATGGATCTCAATTAAACGAGTTACGTCCGAGAAGTTTCCTTCAAAGTTAACTAGGTGACTATCACTGCATTGCACAGCCATCGAGCCCGTCCTTTATGCGCAAAATTCCAAGGCGCAAAAATTACTCGAATTCATATCATAACGCCAGCACGAGCGCACACATCCATGCCCACAGAAAACCGATCCAGCAACACCTACCGGCACACGTTCACCGCAACCTGCCCCGGTGATGGAGAGGTGATCGTCTACAGCCTAGAGATCCGCAGCCAATCGATGATCCGCGTCGAGCACATCAAGACTGCCACGGCGCTGATCAAGCAGGGCTGGCACGAGCAGATCGCCGACCAACTGGCCGAGCGCTTCGGCGGCGACCAGGTGATCAAAGCGGTGCACCAGGGCGTCGAGATTGAAACGGTGAGGTTGAGCGGATGATCCACTACCACGGCACGCCAATCGGCGGCACCCGGCAAGACGCGGCGCGGCTGCTGGCCGGCCGGCACGCCTTGGTGCCTTTTCCGCGCCAGGACGACATGGGCATCGTCGCCGAGGCCTGCCAATCCTTCGTTTTCGACAACGGTGCGTTCACCGTCTGGAAGAAAGGCGGTCAGGTCGATGTGGACGGATATACCCGCTGGGTAGACGGCTGGCACAGGCACCCGGGATTCGACTGGGCGCTGATCCCTGACGTGATCGACGGAGACGAAGACGCCAACGATCGGCTGCTCGAGCAATGGCCTAGCCATCTGCCCGGTGTGCCGGTCTGGCACATGCATGAGTCGATCGAGCGCCTGCAGCGCCTGGCCAAGTCCTGGCGCACGGTTGCCCTGGGCAGTTCAGGCCAGTGGCGCTCGCCGGGCACCGCAGCATGGTGGAAGCGCATGGGCGCAGCGCTGGATGCGATCTGCGACGACCTGGGTCGACCCATCTGCCGCCTGCACGGGCTGCGAATGCTTGACCCGGCGATCTTCCAAAGCCTGCCCTTGGCATCCGCCGACAGCACCAACGCGGCGGTAAACGGCGGCAGCATCAACAGGTTCGGCATTTATACACCGCCATCGGCCGGGCAGCGGGCCAGTGTAATTGCGGACCGAATCGAAGCTCACAATAGCGCGCCGATATGGCAGCGGAGTTCTCAGACTGAAATGGCGTTGTCTTGTGGCGATTAAGTCAGAGCGCTTCCGAAGCAATTCTCAGGTCCTCAGCCTGCAAGTGCTCCTTATGAAGCACACTACAATACCCTTTTACAAATTCTTCAATCTCTTGAATCCCGCCCAGCATAGGTGAAAGCTCAATCATACTAGGCCCGAAGTCATTCAAATATGGATATATTCCATGGATGTAAACCCTATTTGGCAATGACCATCTATAGTCATCCCAAACATACCGCCAATAAATTTCAGCATCTTCGACCAAAAGAGGCTCGCAAGGCGGTCTTTTCATTTCATACACTTGTGTTGCTAGCTGCGTCTGGGTTAATTCGGCAGACAAAATCCCAGGTGGAACAGGTAAGCGTGACCTAATCAGCCCAACCAGGTCGCGCTTTGAGCGCAAAACACGAACCACATCCGGTCGCGAACTTCCACCCATCTTCATCCACTCTGGGATTTTTGCTGCTACGAATGCACCGAAATCAACAGCGTCTTTAACATAGCTTAAATCCCTAGCAAGTTGAGGTGTCAGTTCAGCTACAGGTATTTGGGCTAGCTGATCTGTGAGGGCCTGCCAAGCGCGGCCACGGTGGAACATTTCGTAGCGCATCATCTCCTGCCGCTCGCGCTCTGGGCAATAGAACAGGTTCGCAAGGAGGTGTAGCGACTCAGTGGCATCATCTGAGATCACCCGCAGTATTTCAGCCAGCGACTTTCGCTTAAGTTCTATAGAACGGTTGCTGTGCCAAATAGGGAAATAAGCGGCAACAACGATTGCTGCGATTGACCCCAAAGCTTGGACCCAACTAGCAAGTTCGGAGCTAGTGGGGCGAGCCCATACAAAAAAAATGAGAATAATTGAAAATAGTGTGATCGCATTCGGAATCGACACACCTGGCTTAATTAGCTTTCGACAAACCCTACGCATAGATTAGTACGCCCCTTCCTTGCCAGAATCATATATCAGAGGTACATCCATGCCCACAGAAAACACGGAGGCCGCATGAAGCCCATCCCCCGCTCCTACTCCCGGCCCCGAGTCGGCATGCCCCAGTTCACGCTTTCCAACGTATGCGACGAGTGCGGCGGTCGTCGCGCCCACGGCAACCACAAGGCCTTCTCGAAGAAGCGACAGGCAAGGTATCAATCGGAGAATCGAGCATGAGCAATAACCAGATGGTCAGCGTGCCGCCGTACATTGGCCTGGAGCCGCTGGTTGGACGTTACTACCCAGCCCAATGCCGACGTTGCGGCTGGGTTGGAAGCTCCGAAGAGTTGACCGAGGACGATGCTCAGTGCACGCGCGACGTCGGCGAACGCCTGTGCCTTGGCGACTGCGATGAACTTGAGTGCCATGATCTGCTGAGTATCATCCAGGCTATGGCCGAGCAGCACCAGGTAGCGCCAGAGCTGACTGATGATCTCCGCGAGATCCTGGGGCGCCCGAACTTCACCTGCCACTTCATCGCCAAGGCGCTGCGGGTTATGGGCCATTCCATCGCTCACAAGTCCGAGGATGAGCAGGCCGCGGTGATTCACTGGCTTCTTGGCATCTACCTGAAGCACGGCTCCGACTGGCGCCAGCGCGCTTCGGCTGAGCTGGAAGAAGCCAGCACAGCGTTCAAATCCTGAAAAGAGCACATCTGTACTCCACCCAGCTGTAACCCCTCTCCCCTCTATCCACTGCCGCGAAATGGCGGCCAAGGCGAAGCTATGTCTCAAGCAAAGGAACGCCCGATCCTGTTCAGCGGGCCGATGATCCGCGCCCTGCTGGATGGACGCAAGACAGTCACCCGGCGTCCTATCAAGCCGAGCATGCGGGGATTCGACGTGTCGTTCGAACTTCACCAGCAGGATGACGGGTCTTGGCGACCCATGCACACATTCGACGAAAGCTGCATGGATGACCAAGGCACCGAGCACCCAGTCGTTTGTCCTTATGGCAAGCCAGGTGACCTCCTCTGGGTGCGCGAGACCTGGTACTGCGATCACTTCGAAGTGATGCGTGGCCCCTATCTGAAGCCAGCTGATCTGGACGTTGCCGAGGCTCGCGGCGACGGAACGCTGGCCTACGCCGCAGACGGGCTGACCCCTTACGAGGCTGATCAGCCGATCTGGAAGCCATCGATTCACATGCCCCGCTGGGCCAGCCGCATCCTGCTGGAGATCACCGACGTACGCGTCGAGCGGCTGCAGGACATCAGCGAGCACCAGGCCCTTGCCGAAGGCGTCCGGCTCTACACAGATCATGCTGAGCTGGGCGACTGGTACCACGTCGACGGGATCGAGACCTACAGTGCCGACCCGCGCAAGTCTTTTGAGCTGCTCTGGACCAGTATCAACGGTGATGAGTCGTGGAGCGCCAACCCATGGGTCTGGGCAGTCGAGTTCAAGCGGGTGCAGCCATGACCCGCCTCGCCCTCTGCCTCCTGCTGCTGGCCAACGGCGCCAGCGCAGAACAACTAACCGACGACATCAAGGTCGTGCACGACCAGAAGCGCGGCGCGACCTGCTGGGTGCCGTACGGCAGCTATGGCAGCCCGCAAGGGATCTTTTGCATCCCCGACAGCCTGCTGCAGGCCGGCAACGAGCGCCAGCTCTCCCCGCACGAAAAAGATTCAGGACCTACACCCGCACTGGCGCCTGGACGCTGGATTGATGAGAGGTATGAGCTGTGAAAGCACTTTCGATTCGACAGCCTTGGGCTTTTCTGATCATCAGCGGTGGCAAGGACATCGAGAATCGAACCTGGCACACGAAATTTAGGGGCCGGTTCTTGGTGCACGCCGCCGCCGGCATGACCCGTCGCGAGTTCCTTTCTGCGTTCGACTTCATGGCGCAAAGGGGAATCAAGCCGCCATTCCCGGTGCCGCCTGACAATCTGCTGCGAGGCGGAATCATCGGTTCAGTTGAGCTTGTCGACAGCGTCGACCACAGCGAGTCACCTTGGTACATGGGTGAAAAAGGGTTCGTGCTGCGCGACCCAAGGCCGCTGCCGTTCATCCCGATGAAGGGGCGCCTTGGATTTTTTGACGTGCCTGCGGATGCGGTATGCACCTGCCCATCCGGCGACGGCTCACTGCGCTGGCCGTGCCCGGTTCATCCGCCGAAGGAAGTGACGCCATGACCGAAATTCACCGCTACAAAGTCATCCAGATGGTTTCGGAAGGGGGTGGCAGGATCGGCTACGACCCTCACGGGCCTGATGTGGTGATGGCAGAGGCATACGACCAGCTCAAGGCCGAGAACGACACGCTGCGCAAGGATGCAGAGCGCAGCAAGCGCATGCTGTTGGATACCTGCGTGTCCATCGGCAGCATTGGCGAAGCGCTCGGCCTGGACATGGACGCAGACGCCGACGCGATGATCGGCACAGCCAGAGACCTAATCGATGGGCTGAACCGCATCATCCAGGAATGCCCGCTGGGAAGCCCAGGATTTGCCATTGCCACCGAGGTGATGGGGGAGCTTGGTGTGCAGCAGGAGGACCAGACGTGATCGCCCTCGCCTACATGGCCTACCTGATCGCAAGGGGGCCGCGATGAGTCGATTCATTGCTGTGGTGCACGGCTGGCACGTCGAGAGCAAAGGCTTCGACGTCCACGACCTGACCGCCAGTACTGCACAGGCTGCGGATGACGAAGCATGCCTGATAGCAGCGCGCCGTGACGCCGCGTTCGACCGCACAGCCTATGTGGTTGTCGAGGTCGATAACCGCGAGCACCTACCCCGGCGCCTGACCTGGCGTGAACGGCTCACCGGCCGAATCAAGTAACCCCTCACTACTACTCAAGCCCGCCGACGTGCCGACCAGAAGTGCGTCACGGCCAGCAGTACACCAGGTATGGCCATGCCAAGGCCGCTATAGATGAATGCAGGCTGCTCTGTCATCAGCCCACTGAAAGCGAACCCGGCACCAGTTGGTATCAGGGTGACTGCTGCATAGCCCCACGGCTTTCTAGTTTCCTTGGCCATATAGCCCCTCCTATTGAACCCCTATTTAACCATGCGTGCCCGCCGACATGCGCGGGCGAGGATTCCTTATGTCCGCAACCAACCGATTCCACCAAGTTGCCAACGACGCGCTGGTCATGATCAGCGAAAACCTGAACCCAGGCGCCAAGCTGGCACTGGTGATCTACACACCAGGCAATCCGGAGCTGGACATTGTCCTGAAGGACAGCAGCCTCGAGGTTGATGAGGTCGTAAACACCCTACGGCGTCGTGGCGGGTTGAGCCTCGGCGGCGACAACGGCTACAAGCGCGGTGTGTGCGACGTGATTGTCGGCGCATTGGCCAGCGGCAAGCAGGACAACAGTCCGCCGCCTGAGGGTCACTGGGGGCACCGGTTCTGGGACATCGGACGGGCCGAGGGCGAACTGCAAGAGCATCTGGTCCGCGCACTGCGCCTGGCGCGCAAAGAGCTGGATGCCTGCCAGCGGGTGATCCATTACGCAGGAGGATTCGATCCGGCCTACGTCAATGATGCCCAAGCGGCGCTCAAGGTCGCCGACGCGGCACTCGAAAAGACGCCAGCCTGACCACCAATCTGCCGCCACCGGCGGCGTGGAGACCATCCCATGGAAACTCAAGCAACCGGTGACGCCGACAAGATCACCGAGAAGCTGATGGCCGAATTGATCGGCTGCACCAAGCGAGCCCTCGAGCGCAGGCGCCAGGACGGGAAAATCCCCGAAGGCGTCTGGATGAAGCACGGCGGCCGGATCATTTACAGCAAGAAGAGGTACGACGAATGGCTGGAAAGCCAATGGATTTACCCCCAGGAATTGACGTCCACTATGGCTCGCTCCGGCTCAGGTTCATGTACGAAGGTTCTCGTCGAAGCGAAACCCTTCCCTATCCCCCGACACCGCAAGGCATCAAAGCTGCATCCAAGCTTCGCGATCAGGTAGTAGGGCTGATCAAGCTGCGGTTGCTGGACGAGGACAAGTACGCGGAGCTTTTCCCAAGCTCCGCAACTGTGGCGGGAGGAACACCGTCATTCGGGGAGTACGCCCAGCTCTGGCTCGACAGTCGCGAGATCGTCAAGGGCACGCGAAATGGCTACAAGAGTGCGCTGAACCTGTACTGGGTTCCGCACCTGGCCCTCGTCCGAATCGACTTCATCACGACCACGCTGGTGCGAAGGATACTGGCGGGCACCAACTGGACATCTCCTTCCGTGAAGCGAAATGCTCTCGTCAAACTATCGACCATCATGCGCTCAGCGGTAGAGGATGGGCTGATTCAGAAAAACCCGGCTGACTCGATCCAGCTGCCTAAGCGGGTCAGAAAGGAGGTTGATCCCTTCACGCTTGAGGAAGCGGACAAGATCCTTGGGCGCATGTACGCCGGAACGTTCTGGCCCAGTTCTATCTACGCGGCGTTCTTCGAGTTCGTTTTTTTCACTGGCCTGCGGCTATCCGAGGCTCTTGCGTTACGTTGGGATGCGGTGGACTTGGACAAGAGGGTCGCGCACATCAAGCGTACGGTTGCCCTGGGGGAAGTCGTCGAACGACTGAAGGTAGGTAATGACCGGTTCGTGCTTCTGAATGAGCGGGCGATCCACGCCCTGGAATTCGCCAGGCAGTATGCCGAGCGCCGGAAATCGGGAAAGGGGCGCGTGACAGAAACGCCGTACATTTTCCCGCCTTCGAAGAACGGTGAGTACGTGAAGCAGACGTCAGACCTGCACCACCAATGGCGACCAATCCTAAAGGAACTGGGGATCAGATACAGGCGCCCGTATAACTGCCGTCACACGTATGCGACAATATGCTTAATGTCTGGTCTCAACCCCGCATTTATCGCCCAACAGCTCGGGCACAGCGTGCAGATGCTCTTGTCGACTTATGCACGATGGATCAACTCGGCCAATGACTGGCAGGAGCTGGAAAAGCTCAAGATTGGTCCGAAATTGGTCCGCAGCTGCGAAGACGTCACATAAGTTATTGATAGGTAAGCCCTTTGATCTCCACCGCTAACATCACCATGCAATTCGGCGCCAAGCCGCTGTTCGAAAACGTTTCGGTCAAATTCAACAACGGCAACCGCTACGGCCTGATCGGCGCCAACGGTTGCGGCAAGTCGACCTTCATGAAGATCCTCGGCGATGACCTTGAGCCGTCCGGTGGCCAGGTGATGCTCGAGCCGAACACCCGCCTGGGCAAACTGCGCCAAGATCAGTTCGCCTACGAAGACTTCACCGTGATCGACACGGTCATCATGGGCCATGAGCAACTGTTCAAGGTCAAGGCCGAGCGTGACCGCATCTACTCGCTGCCGGAAATGAGCGAAGAAGACGGCATGGCTGTCGCCGAGCTGGAAACCGAGTTCGCCGAGATGGACGGCTACACCGCCGACTCGCGCGCCGGTGAGCTGCTGCTTGGCCTGGGTATCCCGCTGGAGCAGCACAACGGCCCGATGAGCGAAGTCGCACCGGGCTGGAAGCTGCGCGTATTGCTGGCCCAGGCGCTGTTCTCGGACCCGGACGTGCTGCTGCTCGACGAGCCGACCAACCACCTGGACATCAACACCATTCGCTGGCTTGAAACGATCCTCACGGCGCGTAACAGCACCATGATCATCATTTCCCACGACCGGCACTTCCTCAACAGCGTCTGCACCCACATGGCTGACCTGGACTACGGTGAGCTGCGCCTGTTCCCTGGCAACTATGACGAGTACATGACTGCTGCGACGCAATCGCGCGAACAGCTGCTGTCGGACAACGCCAAGAAGAAAGCCCAGATCGCCGAGCTGCAGACCTTCGTCAGCCGCTTCTCGGCCAACGCCTCGAAAGCCAAACAGGCTACGTCGCGGGCCAAGCAGATCGACAAGATCCAGCTGGCCGAAGTCAAGCCGTCGAGCCGGGTCAGCCCGTTCATCCGCTTTGAGCAGAACAAGAAGCTGCACCGTCAGGCCGTGACCATCGAGAAGATGGCCAAGGCGTTCGACAACAAGGTGCTGTTCAAGGACTTCAGCTTCACCGTCGAAGCCGGCGAACGTGTTGCCATCATCGGCCCCAACGGTATCGGCAAGACCACCTTGCTGCGTACCCTGGTCGGTGAACTGCAGCCAGACGCAGGTGCGGTGAAGTGGACCGACAGCGCCGAGGTCGGTTACTACGCGCAGGACCACGCCCACGACTTCGAAGATGACGTCAGCCTGTTCGACTGGATGGGTCAGTGGACCCAGGGCGAGCAGATGATCCGTGGCACCCTGGGCCGGATGCTGTTCTCCAACGACGAGATCCTCAAGTCGGTCAAGGTCATCTCCGGTGGTGAGCAAGGCCGCATGTTGTTCGGCAAGCTGATCCTGCAAAAGCCCAACGTACTGGTGATGGACGAACCGACCAACCACCTGGACATGGAATCGATCGAAGCGCTCAACCTGGCGCTGGAAAACTACCCGGGCACGCTGTTGTTTGTCAGCCATGACCGTGAGTTCGTGTCGTCGCTGGCCACTCGCATCCTCGAGCTGACGCCAGAAGGCGTAGTCGACTTCAGCGGTACCTACGACGACTACCTGCGTAGCCAGGGCGTCGTGGTCTGATCTGTCGCTGACAGGTTGAACCCAGCGCGGGGCAAGCCTGCGCTCATGTGAACCGAGGCATTCGGTCATTTGGGCGCGGGCTTGCCCCGTCGTCGTTTACAGGGCCACGCCAATGCACGCCGTAGTACCGGCAATTCGTTAGCCTGCTTTCATTTCCCTCGCGCAACCGCCATGATGGGGCACGCCCCACCGCCCGCCAGCGAACGAGCCCATGACTGCACAAGTGCCCTCCCCTGATCAAGGCTTTGCCATCACCCGCCAGATTCTTGCGATCGTTTTCTACACCTTCATTACCTTTCTCTGCATCGGCCTGCCGATCGCGGTACTGCCCGGCCACGTGCATGACCAACTCGGCTATGGCGCGGTAATCGCCGGGGTGACCATTGGCCTGCAATACCTGACCACGCTGCTCAGCCGCCCGTTTGCCGGGCGGGTGGCGGATAGCCTGGGCGGCAAACGTGCAATTGGCTACGGGCTGTTGGCGATCATCGGTTGCGGAGTGCTGACGCTGTTCTCGGCCTGGACATTGGCTTGGCCGCAAGCAAGCCTGGCGCTGCTGCTCGGCGGCCGCGTGCTGCTCGGGCTGGCGCAAGGCCTGATCGGTGTAGCGACCTTGAGCTGGGGCATAAATCAGGTCGGTGCCGAGCACACCGCACGGGTGATCTCCTGGAACGGCATTGCCTCGTATGGTGCCATTGCGATAGGTGCACCCGTCGGGGTGCTGCTGGTGGCTGGGCTTAACTTCAGCGTGCTCGGCCCGTTGCTGGTGATCCTTGCAGTGGTTGGCCTGTTCGCCCTGCGTCAACGACCCGATGTGGTGGTAGTGCGTGGCGAGCGCCTTGGCTTCTGGTCAGCGTTCGTGCGCGTGGCGCCGTGCGGCACGAGCCTGATGCTGGCGTCGATCGGCTACGGCACGCTGACCACCTTCGTCACCTTGTACTACCTCGAACGCGGCTGGACCGGCGCTGCGCTGTGCCTGAGCGCCTTTGGTGTGTGCTTCATCATTTCGCGCTTGTTGTTCGTCAACGCGGTCAATCGCTTTGGCGGTTATACGGTGGCGATAACCTGCATGGCGACCGAAGTGGTCGGCTTGACGTTGCTGTGGCTGGCCCCCTCACCGGGATTTGCTCTGCTCGGCGCTGGCCTGACCGGCTTTGGCCTGTCGCTGGTGTACCCGGCGCTCGGCGTCGAAGCGATCAAGCATGTGCCACCGAGCAGCCGTGGTGCCGGCCTGGGCGCCTATGCGGTGTTCTTCGATTTGGCGCTGGCCATTGCCGGCCCGGTAATGGGCGCGGTCGCCGTACATCTAGGTTACGCCTCGATCTTTTGCGTAACCGCCCTGCTGGCGCTATCAGGAGTAGGCCTGACGCTACTGCTGGCGCGGCGAAATCAACGCGGCTGAGCGTTCTGCCGGTTCTGGTGCACCAAGCGCCTGGGTAAAGAAATCAGCCGTTTCACGCTGCAACGAGCGGTGGATCTGGCGCCGGTCGATACCGGCAGCGTCCTGGCAGAGCAGCGGCATGCGTGCATGTTGCTCGTCATCGCAAGGCGCCATGAATACGAAATGCCCGGCGCCGGCCAGCAGGCGGTAATCGGGTGTCACCGGCAACTTGCGCGCCAGCGCATCGGCGTTGTGCTCCAGCGCGAGCAACTGGTCGTTGTCGCCGCTGTACATCAGTACCGGCAGGTGGACGTTGCTCAGAGCATGCCTACCAAACATCAGGCTAAGCGGCGCCATCAACACCATAGCGCCGACGCGCGGGTCGGCATGGGGCGCCAGTTCACTGCGGTCGGCAATCAGCACACCATGGGTTTTACAGGCATCGGCGTCGGTCGGCCGTTCCTGGCAATAGCGCTGCAGACGCTCCAGATCAGGCTGCGCACCGGACAGGATCAGCGCGGTCTCGCCACCTGCCGAATAGCCGATCACGCCGACCTTGCCGTCGTCCAGATAGGGGCCCAGCAACGCATCTGCCCGGGCGGCAGTGATCGCCGCGCTGACCTGCAGCGGGCGCCCGTACAGATTGCTCAGGGTACCCAGCCGGCTCGGATCACGGGCGTTGTCACCAGGGTGGGTCAAGGCGATGACCACAAAGCCCTGGCGGGCAAGGCCTGTGGCCAGGTCATGCAGCGCCAGTGGGCTCCCGGTATTGCCGTGGGAAATGACCAACAGCGGAAAATGCCCAAGCGCCACCGGCGCTTCCTCGGCAGCGCGCAGCTGATAGCCGTCGATACGCAGACTGTGGGTCGCGCCACTGGCAGGATAGAAAGCCAAGGCGTGCATGGGCCGCGCATCCACCGGATCGGTGAGTTGCAGAGCGTGCAGGCCAGCGACCCAAGGCGCGGCATTCGCATGGCCAATCAGGCTGGTGAGCACTACCAGCGCGGCAATCGTTCGTGAGAGGTAGGTCACTGGCGTCTCCCCCGCAGATGGGCGGATGACATCAGCTTAAGGCCCTATGGCTCAGGGCAGATGAAAACTGGATGAAACACACAACGATTGCGGGCAGATGAAAGCCAAATTCGCCGCCATCTGCCCGCTTCTAGCTGGTTGAACCGTGATCAGGCGGCTGCGAACAACTCGCCGGCGATCTGCGTCTGGGCAGCGTCGATGGCTGCAGTGCGCTGCTCTGGGCCATAAGCCAGACCGTGAGCGCGGACGATTTCCAAATCGGTGACACCAATAAAGCCCAGGAACACCTTGAGGAAATCTTCATGACCAGCGCCAGTGGCCTGGCCGGCGTGCAGGCCGCCAGCAGTCGACACCAGGATCACCTTCTTGTTGCCGCACAGGCCTTCTGGGCCGGCCTCGGTGTAGCGGAAAGTCTTGCCGGCTACCGCAACGCGATCGATCCAAGCCTTGAGCTGGGTCGGCACGCTGAAGTTGTACATCGGCGCACCGATCACTACCGCGTCGGCAGCGAGGAATTCGTCCAGGGTTTCCTGGCTCAGCTTGGCCTCGAACGCCTGGGCGGCATCACGCGCTTCTTCAGCGGTGCCTGCAGCCAACAAGGTGGCAGCCGAGAAATGGCTGATGGCGTCGGCAGCGAGGTCGCGGTACACCACTTCGATGCTGGCGTCGGCAGCCTGCCAGGCCTGGACCACTTCGCGGCTGAGCTGGCGCGAAGCGGAATTGTCGCCGAGGATGCTCGAATCGATGTGCAACAGTTTCATGGGGACTCTCCAGGATTGGCGACCGCGATAGGAGCGATCTCGATGGAGAGAATCCTACAGAGCTATCGAATAGATGATTAGTAGCTAAGAATGCACTAGATTGTCCCATCGGTAGAACAATGGGCTACGTGAATGCAAGATCTTAACGACCTGTTTTATTTCGCCAGGGTGGTCGAAGCCGGTGGCTTTGCCGCCGCCGGGCGCCAGCTGGGGATACCCAAGTCACGCCTGTCGCGGCGCATCGCCGAGCTGGAAGAGCGCCTCGGCACGCGCCTGCTGCAACGCACCACCCGCCAGCTGAAGCTGACGGCGATCGGCGAACGTTACCTGCAGCACTGCCAGGCCATGCTGCTCGAGGCGCAGATGGCCGACGAAGCGGTCGCAAGCATGACCAGCGAACCGCGCGGGCGGCTACGGGTGTCGTGTCCGGTAGCGTTGGCTCATACGTTCCTGCCGGAGGTGATCAATCGCTTTCTGCTGGCATACCCGCTGGTGCAGCTCGACATGGTCCTGCTCAATCGGCGCGTGGACCTGATTGGCGAAGGCATCGACGTCGCCATGCGGGTACGCGATCTGGGCGATGAAGACCCTGCCCTGGCTACCCGACGTCTGCGTCAGGCACAGATGCATCTGGTGGCCGCCCCAGGGTTCGCCGAAGGCCTGACCGAGCCGGCGCAGTTGGCGACGCTGCCGGTCCTTGGCGCGACCGAAGCGGATCGGTTGGTGCACATCCGCCTGCTCGGGCCCAATGGCCGTGAGCAGGAGCTGGCGCTGGAGCCACGGCTGGCGATTGATGACTTCATCCTGCGCAAGGCTGCGGTGCTCGCCGGGTTGGGCTTCACACTCCTGCCAAGCCTGTACTGCGAAGAAGAGCTGGAGCGTGGCGAGCTGGTCAGGCTGCTCCCGGAATGGTCGCTGCCTGGCGCTTGGCTGCAGGCAGTTTACCCGCACCGGCGCGGCATGCTGCCCGCGGTGCGTGTGTGGATTGATCACCTGGCAGCAGCCTTTGAGGCCTGTGGAGAGCGGTATGTCTGAAGCAAGCATGAACCCCGAACAAGCAGCAGCCTTCTGCCTGGGTTTACCGGGCGCGCGAGAAGATTACAAATGGGGCGGTATCCGGGTGTTTTCGGTGGCCGGCAACAAGATGTTCGCGGTGCTTGATCTGGGCGGTGCCGGGCTGTCGTTCAAAGTCGCCGATGAGCTGTTTCTCGGCTACGTCGACCGTCCGGGGGTGAAGCCTGCGCCCTACCTGGCCCGTGCCCGCTGGATCAGCGTGGCAGCGCCCTATGCGATGGGGCGCGAGGAGCTGGCTGACTTGCTGCAGCGCTCGCACCAGCTGGTGGTGCACAAGCTGCCAAAACGGCTGCAAGCGGGTTTGTTGCTTTGAGCGGCAACGCTGCCGCTTACATAGGCAGCAGCGCCAGCCAACGCCCACCCAGCAGCACCTGATCCAGCCAGAACAGCTGGTGCAACGCAACGATGGCCCAGAACGTCAGCTGAAACGACAACTTGCGCGTCTTATGCCGGAAAAGCTGCTGCGCCAGCAACGCTCCGGGCCAGCCGCCCAGCAGCTCGCTGGCATGCAGGACCTTTTCTGGCGTGCGCCAGGCCTGGTTGCGAGCCTGTTGTTTATCCTGCCAATACAGCAACAGGCTGATCAGGCTCACACACGGATACAGCGCCAAGGGCAGCCATGACTGCCCGTTCCAGGCCATCTGCGCGGCGCCGAGTCCCGGCAGCAAACACAACCCAGCCAATGCAAGCAGCTTCAAGCGCAGGTTGCGCGCGCCATCGCCAGGGGCCTGGCCGCGCGGGCGTGAGGTTGCCGGCTGCGGGCGGGCCATATCAGCCTTGCGCCGTTGCCCAGTCGATCAAGCCAAACTGCCAGGTCGCCAGGATCAGCAGGCCGAACACGATGCGGTACCAGGCAAACACCGCATAACTGTGGTTGGCGATGAACTTGAGCAGTCCACGCACGGCAATCATGGCGAAGATGAACGACACCACAAAGCCAATGGCAAACACCGGCAAGTCGGCGGGCTGGAACAGGTCGCGGTACTTGTAACCGGAGTACACCGCAGCGCCGACCATGGTTGGCATGGCCAGGAAGAACGAGAACTCGGTAGCTGCCTTGCGCGACAGGCCAAACAGCAGGCCGCCAATGATGGTCGAACCAGAGCGCGAAGTGCCGGGGATCATCGCCAGGCACTGCACCAGGCCGATTTTCAAGGCGTGGGTCCAGTTCATCTGGTCGACGTGCTCGACTTCGATGCGGTGGTCGCGGCGCTCGGCCCAGAGCATGATCACCCCGCCGACGACCAGGGCCGCAGCCACGGTGATCGGGTTGAACAGGTGATGGTGGATGAAGTCGGCGAACAGCACCCCAAGCACCACTGCCGGCAGGAACGCTACCAGCAGGTTGACGGTAAAGTGCCGTGCGCTCGGCTCACTGCGCAGCCCCAGCACCACCTCGATGATCTTGCGGCGAAACTCCCACACCACCGCCAGGATTGCACCGAGCTGGATGATGATGTTGAAGGCCATCGCCCGCTCGCCGCCAAAGTCGATCAGATCGGCGACAATGATCTGGTGGCCGGTACTGGAAATCGGCAGAAACTCGGTCAGTCCCTCGACGATGCCTAAGATGATTGCCTGAAAGGCACTCCAAAAATCCATTGTTCCCCCGCTGTGGCACTGCTGACTGCAGCGCCGTTGTTCTTGATTTACTGATAGTGGCCGCGTCGCGGCCCGGCAGTTTTACAGCGACTGTTGGTCGCTACGCCAGTCGAAAAGTTCGAGATGCCTAAAGGTTTCATCTTGAGCGGCCGAGATGCTAACAGACGAGCCTGTTTTAGGCTTGCCTGGATCCACCATGAAATGCCGCGCCAGGCACTTGGCCTTTGGTCGAGTACGGTTCGCAGGCCACACATGCTTGGATGCCCCTGAATAACAAGAACAATCCGGGAGTGCCCTGTTATGAAGACCTTGAGGTCGATGTCGATCAGCCGTCGCTTGTGGCTGATCCTGCTGGTGGCAGTGGCAATGCTGGTGGTCCTCGGCCTGGTGATGCTGCGCCAGATCCATGGTGACCTGTATCGGGCCAAGGCTGAAAAGACCGAGCACGTGGTACAGACCGCGGCCGGGGTGCTGGCCTACTACCAAGGGCTTGAGGCCGCAGGCACGCTCAGCCGTGACGCCGCGCAGCAACAGGCGCTGCAAGTGGTGCGCGGCCTGCGTTACGACGTGCAGGACTATTTCTGGATCAACGACCTCGGCCCGCGGATGATCATGCACCCGGTCAACCCCAAGCTCGATGGCCAAGACCTGTCGGCCATTCGCGACCCGGACGGGTTTGCCCTGTTCAACGAGATGGTCACCGTGGCTCGCAGTCAGGGCGCCGGGCAGATCGACTATCGCTGGCCCAAGCCCGGCGCCAGCGAGCCGGTGGCGAAAACCTCCTATATCCAGCTGTTCAAGCCGTGGGGCTGGATCATCGGCTCCGGCGTCTATGTCGATGACGTGCAAGCCGAGTTCGCCCGCCAGGTACGCGATGCCTGCCTGATCGGCCTGGGCATCGCCTTGCTGATGGCGCTGCTGGTGATGCTCATCGCGCGTAGCATTGCCCGTCCGTTGCAGCAGGCCGTACAGGCGATGGGCACCATTGCCAGCGGCGAAAGCGACCTGACCCAGCGCCTGGATACCCATGGCAAGGATGAAGTCACCTACCTGGGCGAGCACTTCAACCGCTTCAACGGCAAGTTGCAGGGGGTGATTGGCCAATTGCAGGGTGCCGCCCATGCCCTTGCCCAGTCTGCCGGCCAGGTCGGCGACAACGCCGGGCAAGCGCAACTGCGCAGCACCCAGCAATCGCTGCAGATGGACCAGGTGGCCACCGCAGTCAACGAAGTCACCTATGCCGTGCAGGATGTGGCCAAGAACGCCGAACAGGCCGCCAGCGAAATGCGCGCCGCGCAAGCGCAGGTCAGCCATGGCCAGCAGGCGATCCACGGTAGCCTGGCGCAGATCGACCGCCTTTCGCTGACCATCGACGAGGCCGTTCAGGTGATTCGCCAACTGGCCGGGCACAGCACCAAAATCGGCGGTGTACTGGAGGTGATCCGCTCGATTGCCGAGCAGACCAACCTGCTGGCCCTCAACGCTGCCATCGAAGCAGCGCGGGCCGGCGAGCAAGGCCGCGGCTTTGCCGTCGTGGCGGACGAAGTACGCTTGCTGGCGCAACGTTCGGCGCAGTCGACCGCCGAAATCCAGACCATGATCGAGCACCTGCAAGGCCAGTCCGAGGCTGCGGTGAAAGCCATCGATACCTCCAGCGAGGCCTCGCGCCAGACTGTCGCACAGGCCCGCGAAGCCGGTTCCAGCCTGGATGCGATCAGCCAGGTGCTGAACAACCTGACTGCGCTCAACGCCTCGATTGCCAGTGCCACCCTGCAGCAATCGCACGTGGTCGAGGAGATCAACCGCAATGTCACCGACACTGCCGGGCTGTCGCTGGAAACCGCCGAGGCGGCCCGCCAGTCAAGCGCTGCCGGCCTCGCCCTGGGCCAGTTGAGCGAAGAACTGGAACAACTGCTGCGCCAGTTCCGCGTCTGATGCCTACAGCCACTGGATCAGCTCTTGCTGCCTGATCCAGTGGCCTTACGCAGACAGCTACACCTACCCCGTCCCACAGGCTACAATCGCGCCCTTCCCCTGCCCCAAGGATCGCCGATGTCCGGCCTGGAACTCTTCGCCGCCGCCCTCGGCGTCATCGCCGTATGGCTCACGGTCAAGCAGAACCCCTGGTGCTGGCCGATCGGGCTGGTGATGGTGGTGCTGTACAGCTGGGTCTTCTATGAAGTGAAACTGTACTCGGACATGCTCCTGCAATTGATCTACGCCGTGTTGCAGCTGTATGGCTGGTGGCAGTGGACTCGCCCTGGCCACCGCGAAGACGCCCGCCAGGTCTCGCGCCTGCAGACCACACCGATGCTGACCGGGCTGGGCCTGGGCCTGCTGGCCAGCCTGGCACTGGGCGCGGCGATGGCGCACTGGACCGATGCCGCGCAGCCCTGGCTGGACGCAGCGCTGACCGGCTTCAGCCTGGTGGCACAGTTGTGGATGGCGCAGAAGCGCCTGCAGTGCTGGACTTTGTGGATCGTACTGGACGTGATCTTCGTCGGCTTGTTCCTGTACAAAGGCCTCTACCTGACTGCCGCGCTGTATGCACTGTTCACGCTGATCGCCGTACGCGGCTGGTTCGAGTGGCGCCGCGACCCTGCCCTGGTGCAGGCATGAAGGTACTGGTGCTGTGCGGTCCGGAGTCCAGTGGCAAGAGCTGGCTCAGTGGCGAAATCCAGGCACACTTCGGCGGCGAACTGGTGGGCGAGTACGTCCGCCACTTCATTGACGAGCAGGGCCGGGATACATGCTTCGCCGACATCCCGGCCATTGCCCATGGGCAGCTGGCCTGGGAGGACAGCGCGCGGGCCCGCCAGCCTGATCTGTTGATCCTCGATACCCACCTGCTGAGCAACATGCTCTGGAGCAAGGCTCTGTTCGGCGATTGCCCGCCTGATATCGAACAGGCGCTGTTGGCGCGGCGCTACGACCTGCACCTGCTGCTCGACCCGGCCGGGTCCGACTGGGTCGCCGATGGTCAGCGTTGCCAGCCGGACCTGCACGAGCGTCAGGCCTTTTTTGCAGACAGCCTGGACTGGCTGCAACGCCACCAGCAACCGGTGCAAATCATCGGCGGCAGCTGGCCGCAACGCAGCGCTGCGGTTTTAGCTGCAGTCCAGCGCCTGCTTGATGGCAAATCGCCGGCCTGCGCTACCGAGTGTTAACTCGCTGACACACCGAACTGGGTCCAAGTCCCTGTGTTTACGTGCCCTGCGGCGCAAACAGCGGTGCTGTCACGCTGGTGATACAGCTTCGACCAAACGCCGTTCAGGTATGGCCAGAGCCGATGCGTCGCTTGTTTGCCCGGGAAACTGTGTCAGTGCTGAAACAGCTGCTGCGATGCGTAAACAGCATGTGGCCGTAGCTGTCTGATTCCCAAGCAATTAGTAAAAGCGGCACGGCTCCTGCTCTCCTCCTTCGCAACGCTGATCAGGGCCAGCGATCCGAAGAAGGAATTGCCACCGTGGCGACACTCGATAAAGGCACCTTTCACCTGTTACTGGCAGGTTGCGCACTGGGGGCAAGCCTGGCGCTGCCGGCCCAGGCCGACAATGGGCTGATCGTCATCACCCGCGATGTGCAGACGCGCAATGCAGTGCGGGCACCGCTGATCCCCGACCCGAGCCCAGTCACCGTCAACACCAACCCTTCCGCGCAGATTCTCAGGCAAACCAACGAGCTCAGCGATGGCGACTTCGCCTCGATCAGCAGCGGCGCAGGCATCAGTTCGCTGATCACCCAGCAGACCACCAACCTGGGCGGCAACATCAGCACCCAGAACCAACTGCCGAATCTGGCCGGCGGGCGTTCCACAGGCTCGGGCAGCGGCATCGCCAACATGGTCAACTCCAACGTGCAGCAAGGCCTCGGCGTACTGAAAAGCATCGGCGGGGGCCAATGACATGAAGCGCTCATTGCTGATGCTGGCCACGCTCCTCACAGCCCCTGCGTTCGCCCAGTCACCCATCGTCAACAACGCCAGCATCGACAGCTCCGGCGCCCAGTACCAGGGCAACATGGCGGTCAACCAGGCTGCGGGTGATTTTTCCCAGCAAGCCAACGCCCGCGCCCTTGCCAATGGCCACGGCGCCAGCGCCACCACGCAGATCCGCCAGCGCCTGCACACCACGGTAGACGCCAACATGGACGCCACTGCCAGCATTCAAGGCAACGCCTTTACCAATGGCAACGGTGTTCTGGGGGTAAACCAGAGCAGCGGCGCCAGCAACCAGCAAGCCAATGCGCTGCGCATCAGCATCAGTGACCAGCCGCAAAGCATCGACGACAGCGTCCTCATGCAACAGAACGTGGCGCTGCTCAACAACTCCGATCCAGCTGACCCGAACCTTGGCAGTCGCCAGGTCACTACCGGTAACCAGGCATTCACCGGCAGCCGTGGGGTCATTCAGTTGAATCAGAGCGCCGGGGTAGGAAATCGAACGGCCAACACCCTGAGCGTCCGGGTCGTGGACTGACCCAAACAGGTAAGAACAACACTTAACCTAAAATAAGTACGGAGAATCACCATGAAACCTTCGATGGCAATCAAGCCTCTGGTTTTCGCAATTGCTGCGATCATGGCTGTAGCTGTACAAGCTGATGATCGGCGTGGCAACGGGCATGGCAATGGCAACAACAACCAGCCCCGCACGACCATCATCCCTATTAGCGCAACTGCCAATGCAATCGACCGCCAAAGCAGTACAGGCAACACGATTCACAATGAAGGCACCATCAACGAAGCCGAAATGAGCAGCTCCGGCTCCGGCGCCAGCGGCAACGTCGGCGTCAACGTTGCGGCCGGTAACGGCAACCAACAGGATAACGCCGCGGCCATCGCCAACGCTGCTTCTGATTCCAGCCTGGACAACAGCTTCGTGTTCGGCACCGCCACCGCAACTGCCGACGTCAAGCAATACAGCAACAACAACAAGGTCAACAACTGGTCGACCCAGAGCTCGGCGGTGATGTCCGGTTCGGCGTCTGGCACCAGCGGCAACGTCGGTATCAACATTGCCGGCGGCGACCTCAACCAACAGAAAAACACCATGGCGATCGCCAATACCAACTCGCCTATCGGTAACTCGGTCGCCACTGCCCGCGCCGATCAAAGCGGCCCAGGGCTAACCGTCAACAACCGTGCAGATCGCAGCTACACCGTCGAAACGCTGAGCTTCACCACCTCCTCCAGCGGTTCGTCGTCACGCGAAGGCACCTTCAATTCGACCGACGACCGGAGTTCCTCGTCGAGCCTCAACCTGAGCGGCTCCAACGCCGCCGCGTCGAGCGGCTCGCACAGCTCCAGCGCCAGCGGATCGAACAGCTGGTCAGCCAGCGGCTCGGGCAGCGCCAACGCCAGTGGCTCCAACAATGCCAATGTCAATGGCTCGGCCAGCGGCAACGCCAACAGCAGCAGCTCGGCTTCGCTGAGCGCAACGCTTGCCGCCGCAGCCGACGCAGCGCGTTCGGTGACCTTCACCAACGGCGACCGTGAACGCACCCGCAGCGAAACCGCCAGCGGCTCGCTCAACGCCTCGCTGGACGCTTCGGTCGATACCTCGCACCAGACCAGCTACGATTCTTCGTTCGAAAAATCCTTCGGCTCTTCGTATGACAAGTCGCGTGACTACTCCTACGACAAAGCCCGCGATTCTTCCTACGATAAATCCCGCGAGTCTTCCTACGAGAACGCTTCTGCTTCTGCCTATGAAAAATCAGTCGAGGCGGCTTCCGAGTCTTCCAACGACATTTCCAAAAGCTACAGCGAAGCCAACTCGTATGACCTGAGCAACACTGTTTCCTTCCAGGTCCTGACTCCTACCGGCTGGGCCAACCCTGTGACCAACACCGCTACCCTGAGCGGTTCGGTCAACGGCGGCAGCGGCAACCTGGGCGTCAACGTCGCATCCGGTGTCGGCAACCAGCAAAGCAACTCGCTGGCAATCTCCAACACCTCGTTCTGAGTGTTGCCTCGAAGGCCCCCTGCCAAGGGGGCCTTTCTCACCCGAAGCAGAAGGCCCGATCATGCGCATTATCGCCCTGGCGTGTTTGCTTTGCCTGGCCAGCCTGAGTGAAGCGGCGCAAATGCCACTTTCCGTGCTGCCCAATGGTGCGGTGGTGTACAAACCCATTCAAAGTGTTCGCGAGCGCAAGTTCGCTGACCTGGTGCAGCAGAAGACCGACTTCAGCTGCGGCGCAGCAGCGTTGGCAACCATTCTGCGCCAGGCCTATTGGCTGGACGTCAACGAAGAACAGATCATCGAGGGCATGCTTGCCCACGCCGATCAGGACATCGTCCGCGTGCAAGGCTTCTCGATGCTGGACATGAAGCGCTATGTGGAAAGCCTGGGCATGCGCGCTCGCGGCTACCGCGTCACCACCGACACCCTCAACAGCATCCGTATCCCGGTCGTGGTGCTGATGGATATCCGCGGTTACAAGCACTTCGTGGTGATGCAGAAGGTCGACAAGGGCTTCGTCTATATCGGCGACCCGGTCCTGGGCCACAAACGCTACAAGACCGAAGATTTCATCAAGGGCTGGAACGGCATCATCTTCGCCATCATTGGCCAGGGCTACGACAAGAGCAATGCCCTGCTCGACCCACCCCAACCTTTGACCGCCAAGAGCCGCGTCAATGGCTTCACCCCGCTGCAAGACGCCGAGTTGATGGACTTCGGCTTTATCCAGAGCGACTTCTTCTAACACTAACAACAGGGGCAGCAAGCTCCGGGAGCACGCGATGAAGATTCCACTGTGGCTGGCACTGACCTGCCTCGCCGCCAGCCTGCCAAGCCATGCCCAGGTACTGCAACCGATCGAACTCAAGGACCAGGAACTGGCCAACCTGCGCGGCCGCTACGTGCTGCCGGGGCGCATTGTCAGCTTTGGCCTGGTCATGAGCAGCACCTGGGAGAACGCCAAAGGCGAGGTGATCGGCGCACGCTCGTCGATGCAGATCCAGCAATCCACCATCAAGCCGCAGTTCTATGTGTCCTTGATTGACGAAAAAGGCACCGGCACAGCTTCGACGCAAGCCCCTGGCACTGGCACCGTGACAGGCGGCAACGGACTCAACAGCACCACCGGCGTCACTCAGGTAGTGCGTGCCGCTGGCGATCACAACACCGCCTACAACGATGTCGACATCAATGTCAGCCGCGGCAACCAGGCTCCTGCCAGCGAACCCCAAGGCCAGGTATTAGCGGCCGGCACGCAGTTGGTCGGCGCCAACGGTGCAGGCTCGTTGAGCGTTTCTTCAAGCGGTTCCGGTATTCAGTTGAACATCGCCGCAGGCAACAACCAGGGCAGTACAGTGCAACGCCTGGCCCAAGGTGGACTGATGCAAAACACCACGTTGCTCGGCGCTGGCAACCAGGTTCGCAACATCACCTCGCTCAATGTCGTGCTGCGTGACAACGTCGCCGGCGCGGGTGCCATGAACGGTAATCTGGACCAGCTCAAAGGCATTCGCACTCTAGGATTCTGATCTACGCTCTGTCTCATCACATGTAGTCAGAAGGGACGGCTAACCCATGCATCGATTGACCACGATCAGAGCTATCGTTTGTCTGAGTAGCCTGACTCCGGCGACATTGCTTTACGCCGCTGCCGACCCTCAGGTCGAAGCGCTCAAACAAGAACTGATCGAGCTCAAACAGCGCTACGAGGCGCAGCAGAATGCGCTGATGGTGCTTGAGCAACGAGTGCGTCAGGTTGAAGCTGCGCCACCGGCCGCGCCACCGCCCAAGCGCCTGACCCGTTCCCCTGCCGAATCGGTCAAGGGTGGCCAGAGCGTGGCCGCCGGAGCGCCAGGTGCATCCGGTAGCTCGTACGGGCAGTCTCTGCAGGACGACTCGGAGCCGGCGCAGAGCGTTTCCAACCTGTATGACGAGGCCAGCGGCTTCTTTGGCCGCGGCAAGTTCAGTGTCGAAACCGGCATCACCTACACCCACTACGACACCCGCGCACTGACCCTCAATGGTTTCCTCGCGCTGGATTCGATCTTCCTCGGCAACATCAACCTGGACCGGATCAAGGCCGACAACTGGACCCTCGACCTGACGGCGCGCTACAACCTCGATCAGCGCTGGCAGTTCGATATAAACGTGCCTGTGGTGTACCGCGAGTCGACCTACTCTTCAGGCGGCGCTGGCGGAGCCGGCCCCGTCACCTCGGATGCCACCGTGACGCGCGACCCGACCATAGGTGATGTCAACGTCGGCGTTGCCTACAAATTCCTCGATGAATCGGAAGATTGGCCGGACGCGGTATTCACCCTGCGAGTCAAAGCCCCGACCGGCAAGGATCCGTACGGCATCAAGCTGGTCAACGACCCCACCAACGACAACCTGTCGGTGCCCGAAAGCCTGCCGACCGGCAACGGCGTATGGGCGATCACGCCGGGCATCTCGCTGGTCAAGACCTTCGACCCGGCGGTGCTGTTCGGTAGCTTGTCTTACACCTACAACATGGAAGACTCGTTCAGCGACATCAGTGCCCAGGCCAACAGCAAGGTGCCGGGCGACGTCAAACTGGGCAACTCGTGGCAGATCGGTGCCGGTATCGCCTTTGCCCTGAACGAGAAGATGAGTATGTCCTTCTCGGTGTCGGACCAGTTTGCCAGCAAGAGCAAGATCAAGCCTGACGGTGGCGACTGGCAGTCGATCAGCAACAGCGACTACAACGCTGCCAACTTCAACATCGGCATGACCCTGGCTGCGACCGACAACCTGACCATCGTGCCAAACCTGTCGATCGGCCTGACCGACGACTCGCCAGACTTTTCCTTCAGCTTGAAATTCCCTTACTACTTCTGATCCGGCAAGCACACGCGGGCGCTTCGGCGACCCGCGTTTTGGTTACTTGCCTTGTCCAATCCGGCCTCGCCGAGCTACGCCTGTTATCATCCAACAGATTTGTGTGACTGTTTGATGGCAGGAAGGACGCTTTGGTGAAAATTATACTCGGCCACCCCCGCGCACGGTTGTGGGCGCTGACCGTACTGGTCTTGCTGATCCCCTTGGGCGTGCGCGTTTTGTTGGGCTGGTCCAACCCATTTGGTTACTTATCCGATCTGGCCATTGGCAGCCTGCTGGTGCTGGCTCTGCACCGCTGCGCCTGGTGGCTGGCGATGCCCGTATTGATCGCCTGGGCAGCGCTGCTGGTGGCCTCGGCGGAGCTGGTCAGCGCGGTAGGCAGGCTGCCGGCCAGCGCCGACCTGAACTATCTGTTCGACCCCCAATTCATGGAAAACTCCACAGGTGGCGCCCTCGCCCACGCCTGGCTGCCCTGGGTGTTGCTGGCAGCCGTAGTGGCCTGGCTGGCGAGCATCTGGCTGACGCGCGGCGCCGTGCCGCAGGCATTGCCGCGCGAAGCCTGGGCACTGCCAGTACTGTTGCTTGGCACGCACTGGGCCGGCCAGCACCTGCTACCGTCCGACGCTGACCAGTGGCGCCAATTCAACCTGCCCCACCAGTTGCTTTCGGCAGGCGCGGGTGATCTGCAGCGCAAGGCAAACAAGCACTTTGGCGACAATCTGCCGGTCCCGGTGCTGGAAAGCGCCGGTCTGACCCAGTCCGACCTCAACGCGCCGCGGCTGCTCGATGGCCCTGGCAGCGCCCGCAACGTCCTGGTGATCACCCTGGAGGGGATTCCCGGCGCTTACGTGCGCGCCAACCGCAAGGCCTTGCACAGCCGTTTTGACGAGGAGCTGATGCCCAACCTCAGCCGCTGGGCCGAGCGTGGCATGAACACTCCGGATTACGTTCTGCACACCCACCAGACCATCCGCGGGCTATATGCGATGCTCTGCGGCGACTATGACAAGCTCGCCAACGGCACCCCCAAGGGTGTCGAACTGCTGACCCAGGAGCAACGCAACCAGGCCTGTCTGCCCGCGCAGTTGCGTCAAGCGGGTTTCAGCACGCATTTTCTGCAGGGCGCCGGACTGCGCTTCATGGCCAAGGACCGGGTCATGCCGCACATTGGCTTCGAAGATGTGCATGGGCTGGAGTGGTTCAGCAACGCCAACTATCTGGAGTTCCCCTGGGGCAAGGACGACCGCGCGTTTTTCGAAGGCGCTCACACCTACCTGAGCCAACTGCGCAAACAGAACAAGCCGTGGATGCTCAACCTGCTTACGGTAGGCACTCATCAGCCCTACTCAGCACCTGAGGACTACCTGCAGCGCTTCGACAGCCCGAAGCAGGCGGCAGTGGCGTATCTGGACGATGCGCTGGGCGCGTTTCTCGATACGCTGGAGCGCGAGGGCGTACTCAAGGACACGCTGGTCGTGATTACCTCGGATGAATCCCATGGCATCGACGGTGTGCGCCTGGCTTCCTCCTGGGGCTTCAACCTGACCCTGGCGCCGGAACAGGCCAGCCTGCCACAGATAAAGAACGGCACCTATGGGCATGTCGACCTGACCACGTCGATTCTCGATTACTTCGAATTGCCGATCCCGGCGGCGCTGGGCGGCCGCTCGTTGTTCCGCGAGTACGATAGCGGTCGCGAGATGATCTCGTTCACCAACGGCATGCTGCGCTACCACAACGGCCAAGGCACCTATACCGAGTGTGACTTCCAGCAGCGCTGCCGCAATTACGCCAGCACTGGGTTCATTGCCGACACGGCCAAATACCTCGGCCCGAGCAGCGACGACGTCGGCCAGCAATTGGCCGATCTGGCCACCACCCTTGACCGCTCGCTGCTGCAAAGCCCGCTGAACCTGCGCTACCAGTTTGGCGGTACCAACCGCATCGCCTTGGGCAAACACGCCGACAATGACTGGACAGACAACCTCATCGGCGCGCAGTACCTGGAAATGCCCGAAGGTTCGCGCACGCGCATTCGCCTGGAGGTTCGCGCATTGGACCCGGCCCATGTCGCGCACTTGCAGCTCAAGGCCAAGGAGTTCGAACAGGACGTGCAAGTCGGCCTGCCGGAACAAATGGTCGCGACCGCCGACGAGCCCATGGTTCTGGAGTTCGATTTCGATAACCCGAGTGTACGCAAGGCCTTCTCGTTCCACCTGCTGGGCTACGGCGAAGGCGAGATCGAAATCAGCGACTTCAGTGTGATCACCGCCATGCCTGGCGAAGAAGACAACCTCGACGAGCTGGACGGGCACGTCGCCCAGTCCAGCTGACGCTACTGCAACGCTATTGTGCAGCCGCCAGGGAACTCGGCAAAGCGGCGCTGCCTCTACTTGAAAGACGCACTGGTGAAGTTCACCCGAGCTTCTTTACTTGAATAAAAACAATAGCGTCACAGAGGGATGTGCCCCATGAAGATTGTGGTCACCAGTATTCTTGTCGACGATCAGGCCAAGGCTTTGGCTTTCTATCACTACGTATTGGGTTTTGCCCCCAAAGAAGATGTACCCATGGGTCGGCATCGCTGGCTGACCCTGACCTCGCCTGACGTTCCCAACGGCGTCGAATTGCTCCTCGAGCCTGACGACCACCCGGCGGCAAAAGCCTACAAGATCGCCATGCGCCAGGACCAGATCCCCGCCACCTCATTTGCGGTCAAGGATATCCAGGCTGAGTACACCCGCCTCTGCGCAGCCGGTGTCGCCTTCACCAAACCACCTACCGACCTCGGCGCGGTCACCGTCGCCGTGTTCGATGACACCTGCGGCAACCTGATCCAGATCGCTCAGCGCCACTGAGCACCAGCGTCGTCAACGCAAGGAATGGCCCATGCGCTACGAATTCAACGAAGTGCTCAACGATCAGATTGATTATTTTCTGCTTGGCGACATCCAGCTGCTCGCCCGTTTCAAGGAAGAAAACGGCCTGCCCGACGACCTTGCCTATGAATTTACCCACACTGACAGCGGGGATCGGGCAGTGCTGGAAGGCGTGGTGCTGCCTCTGGCCGGCATCGAAAACCTGCCCTATACCGTTATCTTCAGCCTTGATGAAGTCAGCGCCGCCCTGCTCCAGCCAGGTAGCCAGCTCAAACACCGCCGAGAGGGTTATTGGTTACGCGTGGAAAATCGTGCGGTGATGCTGTTCACCTGGCGGATCCTGCAGCATTTCACCAACAAGACCATGGGCGATCTACTGGCGCGCTATCAAATGCGCAACCGGCCGATCATCGAGCTGGAAAACGGCTGGTACCAGGTTGAGGTACTGGCCGGTGCCGTGCTGCGCGATGGCCTGTATGAGCCCACGTTCGAGTTCATCTTAGAATCTGCTGCGCGGCGCATTGACCGCGCGCCAGTCGACACCGCTTACGCCTTCACGTTACGCGCTGACATAGCCTGAACCGAGACCCGACGGGAGCCGGCCGAGGCCGCTCCCGCAGGCAGTCCCAGGGCGTCAGGTAATGTCCCGATCCTTGGTTTCGGGCAGGAACAGGATCCCCAACACCGCCGTCATCAGCGCAATGATGATCGGGTACCACAGCCCATAGTAGATATCGCCCGTGGCCGCGACCATGGCGAACGCCACGGTCGGCAGAAAACCACCGAACCAGCCGTTGCCGATGTGATACGGCAGCGACATCGAGGTGTAGCGGATGCGCGCCGGGAACAGCTCGACCAGCCAGGCGGCAATCGGCCCGTAAACCATGGTCACGTAGATCACCAGAATCGTCAGCAGCAACAGCACCATGGGATAGTTGATCTTGTTCGGGTCGGCTTTTTCCGGGTAGCCGGCTTCTTTCAAGGCTGCGCCGAGAGTGGCGGTGAACGCGTCATTGCGGAGTTTGAACTCTGCACTGGCCAGGCTGCTGCCATCAAAACTGGGCACCTGCCGCTCGCCGATCTGGATCTGGGTCAGGCTGCCAGGTTCGGCGTGCTGGTTCTGGTAGGGAATCGCACGCTTGGCCAGCAAGCTCTTGGCAACGTCGCAAGAGCTGGTGAATTTGGCTTTGCCCACCGGATCGAACTGGAACGAACACTGCTCAGGATCGGCAATCACCACCACAGGGTTCTGCGCCTGGGCGACAAACACGTCCGGATTACCGTATTGAGTCAGGGCCTTGAAGATCGGAAAGTAGGTGAACGCCGCAATGATGCAACCGGCCATGATGATTTTCTTGCGGCCGATGCGGTCGGACAGGCTACCGAAGATGATGAAAAACGGGGTGCCGATCAACAACGAGCCAGCAATCAGCAGATTGGCCGTCTGCGGGTCGATCTTCAGGGTCTGCAGCAGGAAGAACAGCGCGTAGAACTGCCCGGTGTACCACACCACCGCCTGCCCCGCAGTGCCGCCAAGCAGCGACATGATCACCACCTTCAGATTATCCCAGCGGGCGAACGATTCGGTCAGCGGTGCTTTGGACTGCTTGCCCTCAGCCTTCATCTTGAGGAATACCGGCGACTCGTTGAGCTGCAGGCGGATGTATACCGAGACAGCCAGCAGCACGATCGACAGCAGAAACGGTATACGCCAACCCCATGCTTCGAACGCCTCGGTACCCAGCGCAGTACGACAGGCAAGGATCACCAGCAGCGAGAGAAACAGGCCCATGGTCGCGGTGGTCTGGATCCAGGCGGTAAAGAAACCCCGCTTGCCCTTGGGTGCGTGTTCAGCAACGTATGTCGCGGCGCCACCGTACTCACCGCCCAGCGCAAGGCCTTGCAACAGCCGCAAGGTAATCAGAATGACCGGGGCTGCTACACCGATGGTCGCGTAACTGGGCAACAGCCCGACCACTGCGGTAGACACCCCCATGATCACAATGGTGATCAGGAACGTGTGCTTGCGCCCGATCATGTCGCCGAGGCGGCCGAACACGATTGCGCCAAACGGGCGCACGGCAAAGCCTGCAGCAAAGGCCAGCAGCGCGAAGATGAACGACGTGGTTTCGTTGACACCGGCGAAGAAGTGCTTGGCGATGATCGCCGCCAGCGAACCGTAGAGATAGAAGTCGTACCACTCGAAGACTGTGCCCAGGGACGAGGCAAAGATGACCTTGCGCTCCTCCTTGGTAATGCTGTGCTTGGGCGCGCTGCCCGTCGATGTGCTGTTGATCGCCGCCATGGGTTGCCTCCGTCGTGCATGAGTAGGCCGGAGTACTACACAGTCGAGCACCGCACCCTGGCCCTTGGGCTTTTCTTGGATCACGGTTGCGCGAAGCACGACGAAGCAGACCGCCTCGGATCGCAGCAAGGTAAGTTCAAGCATAATCGCCTTTGCCGGGATCGCCAGCCGGCTACAGATGTCGCGCCTGAACAGCGTTATATACCGCCAGGGCCGATCTGCCGTAGGGTTCGATGGCGCTCCGATTCGACAGGAGTGCGACCATGAGCAACCCCCCGTTTCATCACGCGCAAATCGTCCGTAGCCTGCCCGCCTGGAGCAAGGAGCTGCACCCTGACCATGTCAAACAGGTGCTCACCCGCGCACGCAAGGACTATCTGGATTCCACGGGCGCACCTTACCCGTGGTACGCCAAGGCCCTGCCCATCGAGCAGGATGCCATTCGCCGGGCAGTTGCTGAGCGCGACCGCAGCCAGCAGATGCTGAAAGCGTTGCTGAGTCCGCTCAAGGGCATCAGTACCTTCTGCCGCCCGCTACTGCAACAGCGGCTTGCGCTCAGCACTTCGGTTGACCAGGCACAGTATGTCTATCAAGCCACGCAGGTCGAGCAACCGACCGTCCCGCCGTGTGGGCCGAGCGTGCCAACCACGCCGTTGCCGGTGATTGCCAAAGGTCAACCACAACTGCGCAGTTTGCTTGAAGCTGCCCTGCACAATTTTGAAGGGCCTGAAGACACCACGCGCCTGAGCCGGCTGCAGAGCAGCGCAGAGCAGATCACTGGCCTGCCGGAACTGAGCCTTGCCGACTTCATCGGGCACTGCCGGGCGCTGGATCTGGGCCAGAAGTTTCAAGATCACTTGAGCAGTGTCTATGACGGCACGCAGGCCAGCCAGATCCGCGATGCCGCGATCAAGGCGCGCCGCGACGAGTTTCGACTGCAGGCACGCATTGCCTCGCTCAAAGGCCTGCTGAGCAGTCAGAACGCCGCCGCAGCGCACGCGCTGAGTGCTGACAACGCCAGCGCCGACCAAGCACTGCAATGCTCGCAGATCCTGCTGCTGGGCGTACCGATCCACGAAGTCATGTTCATCTCTCGGGCGGGAAGTGCCGAGGGCGGCCCGGCCATACTGTACATCCCCGGGACAACAGATCAGATCAGGGAATATGCATCGATCGCAGACAGTTTCACTGCCTTCAAGCAGGCACTGCTCGACCCGCAGGTGCGCAAGCGTTTGCTCGCTTTTGTCCCTCAGAGCCAGCAATCGCAGCTAAAGGTCAAACTCATGCGGGCACTGTACGAGAACAGCGAGGACCACGACGGGCAGGCGCTGGTCCCACGGCGATCGGTTCATCTGGATATCGTCTTCACGCCGTTGCCCAGCCAACCCTGGTCAACCCTCGAAGCGAGGCACGTGGCCAGGCTCAAGAGCGATGCGCGCAGCATTGCCGTGCCCACTGCCGACATCGACGCCAACGTGCGCGAGAAACAACTGCTCCACTGGTTGGACATGGGCATGACGATACTTAACGTAGCCGCCTTCTTCATCCCGGTGCTAAACCCGCTCATGCTTACGCTGGGCGCAGCGCAGATCATGGGCAGTGTTTTCCAGGGCATCAGTGCCTGGGAAGACGGCGACAACGCCGAGGCCATCGCGCAGCTGGAATCGGTCCTGCTCAATATTGCGGTCGTCGGCGCAATCGGCGGCGGTGGCGCTGTCCTCAAGGCCTCCGGCTTTATCGACGCAATGCAGAGTATCCGCGTGGGCGATGAAGAACGACTCTGGCATGCAAGCCTGTCCGGCTACGCCAGCGACATCCAGATATCTGCCTTGCAGGCACCCGATCAAGCGGGACTGTATCACCTCGACGGGCAGACCTACGTACGCATCGATCAAGCACTTTATCAAACGGAGCAAGCTGCGGACGATGCCTGGCGGGTACTGCATCCGCAGAATCGCCAGGCGTATTCACCGGCGCTCGAGCGTAGCGCCGGCGGAGCCTGGCGGCTGGCCCACGAATCGCCACTGGAGTGGGATCGCCCGACGTTGCTGCGCCGGCTTGGCCGCTTGGCTGAATCATTGAGTGCGTCCGACCTCGACAGCGCCTGGCGCAGCACGGGGCTTGACGACGGCGTGCTGCAACGCGTGCATGTGGCAGGCGAGAAGATGCCGTCACTGCTCGAAGATGCCCTGGCCCGCCTTGAAGCCGATCGACAAGTCAGCGAGATCATTGATAGCGTACGCTACGCCCGCCCTCTGGCGGCCTCTTACAACTTCGCCCTGCCCGAGCTGGTGCAGCTACCGCGCTGGCCGCAGGATCATGTCATTCAGGTCTTCGAAGGCAGCGAACGCTGGGGTGCGTCGACCTTCTACAGAGCTCAGGCGCAAGCCTTGGGTGAAGTGGTGATCCAGATCAGCCGCAGTGAACTGGAAAACGGCGAGCTGGCCGAGGTCGTTCTGTCGCAGATGGAAGATGCCAGCGTCCTGAGTGACGCCAGCGTGACCGAAACAGAGCGCGCGCAAGCCTTGCAGAACCAGTTGGCCGACAACCTCGAAGCCAGCCGTCAGGACGTGTTCGACAAACTTTACCCCGGTTCTCAGGCACCAGCCACGACCGCGGTCACGCGCCTGCGCGGACAATTTGCCGGCCTGCCCCGAGTGGCTGCAGAAGAAATCGAAGCACACGCCAGCAGCGTCGAACGCCAGCAGATGAATGCTCAATCGGGGCGTATTCCGCTGCGTGTGCTTGAGGAGGCACGCCTGATGCAGGCACGCGCGCGCCTCGATCGGGCGATTCTTGGCCTGTATCGCCCGTTTCTCGCCAACACCGACACCAGCCTGTTGATCGAGGGTCTGCAAGCCCGCCAACCTGAACTGCGTGGCATGCAGCTGTTCAGCGCGGCAGCAGCTGACCGTGCCCAGGCTGCCAAGCTGATCGGGCAACAGCCGCTACCCTCGAGCGTGCGTTCACCACTGCGCCTGGCAGACGGGCGGATCGGCTATCCCCTCAGTGGTCGCGGTGTACCACGACCGCGCGGAACCACTCCAGCACGACGACTGCAAGCCCTGTACCCAGAGCTGGACAGCAGCCAAATCAACCAGTTACAAGCCGAACTGGCCCAGGGCGACAACCTCGCAGCAGCCATTCAGCAGCTGCAAACCGAGCAGCGGACCCTGCACCATGAACTGGCACGATGGACCAATGCCGCAGCGGACATCCTTGAGCGTGACGAGCGCCAGCACTGCGCCGAGGTGTTGAAACGTTCCTGGCGCCGTGAAGGTGGTGCCGAGCGCGGCACGTTGACACTTGAACACATTCGCTTGGCCGAGCTGCCGGTACTGACCGCGCGTTTCCCGCACATTCGCTCGTTGAAAATCGACGGTCTGCAGTTGCAACGACTTCACGCCGATTTCTTTGCAAACTTCCCGAAGCTGGAAAAACTGACCTTGATTAGCCATCCGCAACTGCCCGGCGAAGCGATTTTTACCGCGCTGCGTGGGGCTCCGGATCTGATCCAGCTGAAGATTTCCGGCTGCGCCCTGAGTGAACTCTCTACCACTGCACATCAAGTTCTGGGGGCCATGCGTCGCCTGCGCATTCTCGATCTGGGTTATAACCAGCTCACTCTGGATCATGCCCAGATGACCTTTCTGGCCACCCTGCGGCTCGACGCACTGAGACTGAGCAACAACCGCATCGTCCTCGATCAGGCATTGGCCGAGGCCTTCCAGAACCTGATCAACCTGCAGGCCCTGCATCTGGACTTCAACCCGCTGGGTGTGCCGCCTGACTTGAGCTACATGGCACGTTTGAATCAATTGTCGCTGGGCCACTGTCAGTTGCAGGCCTGGCCACCGGGCTTGACCACCCTCATGAGCCAGCCACAGTACCAGCTGCGCCAGCTGGAACTGTCATTCAATCGGATCCACACCGTACCGGACCTCGCGGCGGTGATGCGCACGCCGTACGCTCGAGACCTGGGTGCGGGCTTGCCGGGGCGAATCTGGCGTTTCAACTATAACAACCTGGAGGCAGAGACACGCTTGCGCTTGCTGAACATCGGTGTCAACGCCTACGAGCACGAGGCAGAGGTGGCGCAGTGGCAAATGTTCTGGCGAGGCAATGCCACGCCGGCACAGGAGCAACTCTGGATCTCACTCTTCGATCATGGCGAGAACACTGAACTGTCCGGGGTGCTGGAACGACTGGTGCAGTCTGCCGAAGCGCGTCGTCAGCCTGAGGCGCTGGCCAAGCGCGTCTGGGCATTGCTCGAGCAAGCTGCGGCAGACAGCGCGCTGCGTCAATCGCTCGACGAGGTCGCCCAGGCGTTCCCGCCAACGTGTGGGGATGCCGGCACGGATGGCTTCAGTGCACTGGAAATCGAAGTACTCACTCACCTTGCCAGCCGCAGTGAAAGCCCTCTGGCAACTCAGTTGCAGCTCTACCGCAAGTTGTTCAGGCGTGCTCAGGTCGACGCGCTGGCCGACCGCATCGCGCTGCGTCGCACCTTGCGCAAGGCCGCGCTGCAAGAAGCCGACCTCACCGGTGACGAGGTCAACCTGCCAGCGCTGGACCCGCTCGACGACGTCAACGCCGCACCGGACTTGGAGCTGCATGCAGGGCTGATCGACGACATCGAGATTCGCCTGGCCTTGCGTCAGCAACTGGCGCCCGTTCTCGACTATCCGGAACCGAGCAGCGGCATGCTGTACGAACAGATAGCGATGCTCAACGCGCAAATCCGCAGCAACGTAGCCAACGAAGTCCGCCGCCTTGATCTGGACACTCAGGCCCGGCACAGCTGGTTGCTGGAGCAACCAGCGTGGGAACATAGCGTGCGCCGGCAAAACGCTGATCAGTTCCTGGCGTTGACCGACTACTGGCGTGCCGGGCTCGACTACATCGACTACTGCCTGGACGAAAGCAACGAGCCGGTCACCCAGCTCTCGGCATCGGTCATCAATACATTGCAGACGGCGCTGGGCCTACCCTTGCTGGACACAAGCGGCAATCTGCTGAGGATCCCGCTGAACTCGGCTCAGTATCAAACCGCGATCGATGCACTGCTACTGGAGCAGAAAGCCGTTGAGCAAGGCTTGTTCGAGAGCATTACCCGGAGCCTGGAAAGCACCACCGCCTGACGCTGCTAACTGCCGCGCAGGTCTTCGAAGAAGGCCTGCCGGCCATCTACCTGGGTAGCCGCCCGCGGCAGTTTTGCGGTTTCGCTGCGGGCCGCTTCGACATGCCAATAGCAGTGTCTGACCGCTCGGGTCATGGCGACATAGGCAAGCCGCTGCACCTCTTCCTTCTGCGCCGTGTCAAATGCCTGCGCATCACCGGCGCGGCCTAGCCCAGCCAGACGATAGACCTGATTCTTGTATGGAGAGCTGGTCAGGTACTGACAGTCCCCGAGCATGAATACCGTATCGGCCTGCAGCCCCTTGGCGCTGTGGTAGGTCAGCTGACGCAGTCGACGTTGCGCTGCCGGCACACTCGCATCCATCGCGCATACTTCTTTTATATGCTCTGAAATCAGAAGCTTATCGCTGCTTTTTCGAAACAGTATCATCACTGATTCGCCGCGTTTATAGTGCTCGATCACCGTCTGACCAAGCGCAGCCTCATCCCGCTCAAGCACCTTGACCGGCGACAATGGCAGGCTTGCCGCGGGGCCACTGGCCCGGGCTTTCTTACCGGCGATCGCCGCGGTGCCCTTGACCATGTGCTCTGCCGCATCGATCACGTGCTGCTGACTGCGGTAATTGTCGATAAGCATCACCCGCGTGTTCGCCGGCGACGGGAACGTCTTGCTGAATTCGATGAAGTACTTGGGCGAACTGCCTCGCCAGCCGTAGATCGACTGCCAATCATCACCCACACACATCAGTGATGCATGCTGGGCGTTGCGTGCGACATGCATGGCTGGGCCGCGCCGTCGAATCTCCGCGAGGCTGGCTCGCAACCAGCTGACGATCTGTGGCGAGACATCCTGAAACTCGTCAATCATCAGGTGCGCCAACGGGCGCAGCAATGGATCGGGCAACAGCCGCAGATTTTCTGGGTTGTTCTCGCCAAACAAGGCGAACATGCGGTTGTAGCTCATCACCGGTGGAGACTGCGCCAACAGATGTGACTCCAGCGCTTTCCAGAACAACGCCAGCGCCTCGAAAAACACCGCATCGTTATCGCCAGGAGGGAAACTCATGGCGCTCACAGCGGCGCTGACATCCAGGCCGAGGTTCTCGATAAAGCCGGCGGCGCTGACAAATGCATCGAGCAAAGGCGCCGGGGCAAGCTCGCCATTGACCTTGTACTCAAAGCCCGGACCAGCCACCGCATCACCTGCCAAAGTGGCAGCCAAACGCTTGGCGCTCGCGTAGTTATCCAGCCAAATCAGTGGCTTATCGCAGAATGCTTGAAACAGGGTGCGCTTCACCGCCCATTCTGCACGGACGGTAAGCTTGGCCCCGGGACGCTGGTACTGGGCGCTTTCGCTTGGATCAAAGCCAAGTACCACCAGGGCGTCCTGCCCAGCCAGGCGGCCGTGCACGTGAAACTGGCTACCGCGGATCTGCACCGTTTCGCGGCAAGGCTCGATGCCCTTGATCGGCCAGGCGCCCGCGCCGAACCACAGATCCTCAATCACATCACACAGTTCTTCATCCCGCTGAGCAGCCAGTTGGGTCACTTGCGCGCGCTTTTGCACATCCGGGTGATCCGGGTCCAACGGCTTGAGCTGCAAGGCCTCGCGACGCAGAGCTGAGATCAGCTCGGCAAAGCGCGGACTGCCCCCAAGCAGGTCGCTGTAGCAGCTGTTCAGTTGCTGGCGCTGGGCATCATTGAGGCGCAGATCGAATGGGTTGCTATCGGCTTCGCTCAGACCCTCGTTGTCGTTGCCCAGGTTCTCGAATGCGCGGAGCTGGCCAAAGCCCGGCAGGCTGCGCACCAGCGGCAGGATACGCGAATGAAAAGTACGCACCAGCTCACGGGCTGCAGCGGGCGCCAGGCTGATCTGCCAGTGATCGAAGACCTGCTGCAGACGCTTGATGAAATCCAGCCGTGACTCGCGGGTAAAGGTCACCACGGTCATCGCATCCAGCTCGTAGCCCAGGTAGTGGCGCAACAACAAGATGCGCAAGACCAGCGAAGTCGACTTGCCAGCGCCTGCGCCCGCTACCACACAGGTCGACGGTGTGTCGCTGAAGATCAGCTTCCACTGCGCGGCGCTGGGCTGCGCAGCTGCGGGCAGACGCTGGGCAACATCAGCCTTGAAACGCTTTTTCAGTTCAGCAGTGACCGGCAAACGCCAGTCGTCGAACAGGTTGTTGTCTTGCCCGGGGCCTGCGCCGTGCTCTGGACGGGTATCACGAATCACCAGTACCTGCCGGCCGGCTTCATAACCCTCGGCGCGGCCCTGCTCAAAGCCCTCGCGCAAGCCATCGACATGGCCACTGCGCTGCCCGGTGGCGTGGCCGAGAAACCACGAGTCGCGGTGCTGCGCTTGCAGCCGGCTCAAGCCTCGGCCCAACAGTCGTGCGGCCAAACGGCGCAACCAGGGCAACTGGGCAGGTGGAATCAGTTGGGCGGGGCTTTGGGGAAGCTCGTGCGACACGGTCACTCCAGTGCGATCAATACATCGGCTTATGGTGGCTGCAACGCGTAAAAATCGCCAGCAATTGCTTGCACATCAGCCTATTAGCCGATGAATCGCATAATTGACTGCAGCTCTATACATCGGCTAAGGCGATGGTTTTAAGCCGTTATTTACGCTTATATTCGATTCTTTTTAGCTGCATCATGGCGTCCATCCAACGCTATTCAGGGAGCCGACTGTCATGCTGCACCTCAGACCTTTTGCCAGCCTGGGCCACGCCAATCACGGCTGGCTCGATGCTCATCATCATTTTTCATTCGCTGAATACTACGACCCAACGCGCATGCACTGGGGCAACCTGCGGGTCTGGAATGACGATCTGATCGCCGCCGGCAGCGGCTTCCCGCCGCATCCGCATCGGGACATGGAGATCATCACCTACGTCCGTGAAGGGGCGATCAGCCACGAGGACAGCTTGGGTAACAAGGGCCGTACCGAGGCCGGCGATGTGCAGGTCATGAGTGCTGGCAGCGGCATCGTCCACAGCGAGTACAACCTGGAGAAGGTCGACACGCGGATTTTTCAGATCTGGATCATCCCTGAACGTGTTGGCGCAGCACCGGCCTGGGACGTTCGCCCGTTTCCCAAAGGCGAACGCGGTGAAGGCTTTGTGACCCTGGCCAGCGGTCGCAGCGGCGACGAGCAGAGTTTGCAGATCCGTGCCGACGCAAGATTGGTAGCCGCCACCTTAAGGGCCGGTGAAACCGCACGCTACAGCTTCGATGAAGGCCGCCGGGGCTATCTGGTACCCGCCAAAGGCAGTATCGAGGTGAACGGCGTGCGGGTGGAGACGCGTGATGGTCTGGCCATCGAGCAAGAGCCGGAGCTGACCGTGACGGCGCTGGAAGACAGCGAAATCGTGCTGATCGACGTCGCCTGACCTGCATAGCCAAGCGCCTCAGTAGTCGAACCGATCCACCGCCCTGCGCCGCTCGTTGTCATCGCGGCGGTCGTAGGCCGCCGTGGTCTGGATATTGGCATGGTGGGCCAGCTTCTGCGCAATCGACAGATCATGCTCTTCAATGACCCGGGTAATGAACGCCCGGCGAAAATCATGCGGCATGATCTTGACCCCGACCTGCGCGCCGCGCTGGCGAGCGATGTAATAGATCGCATGCTTGGTGATGCGCGCGCGGGTGATGTGGTTGCCGCGGCGGATGCGATTGAACAGGAACTCATCATCGGCTTCGCCGACAGGTAGCTGCTCACGGCGCAAGTCCAGCCACGCCTGGAGTTTTTCGAACGCCCAGGCCGGTGCGTACTTGACCAACTGCCGGTTGCCCTTGCCCACTACCTGCAAACTGCGCTCGGTGAAATCGACCTGCGCCAGGTTGATATCCACCGACTCGGACTTGCGCATGCCGGTGCCGTACAGCAGTGCAATGATCGCAGCGTCCCGCACACCTTGCGGCCGCGAGTCGGCGGCGCAGGCATCCATCAGTTCACGAATCAGGCTGCGCCGCAGATTGCGCCCGGGCGGCAGCCGGCTGCCGGTCGCCGGTTTGACCTCACGCATGCGCAGCAGCTGTTCATGCCCTATCAAGCCCTGGCGCCAGGCTTCGTTCATCACCCCACGCACGGCATTGACGTACAGCGAAGAGGTATTGGGCGCGTAACCGTCTGTGCGCAGCGCCGCGACCAGGGCGATGATGTGCCCAGGCTCAAGCCGGTGCCAGGGCACGTCGGCGATATCACAGTCGATGAAGCCGAGCCGGTCGGCGGCGTCCTGCAGAATGTAGCGCATGGTCAGCTGACTGGAAGGCGCCAGCCGGGCAAGATACTGCAACAGGGGGTTTTGCAGAGAATCGGTCAAAACATGAATCCTATTCCTTGAACTTCAAGCTGCAATCAATGCCATCATCTTGATATGCAACAGGTTTGGCCCTTCGAGCTGCCCTGATGGTACCGGAAACACCACGCCGTTGCTGACCAGCAAGTGCCCGTGTGCACCGACGCTTGCGATGTTATGCACCGCGCCAGCCCAAAGCGCTAAAGTAACGCTCACCGCCCCTGCCAGCGAGGCCCTATGGCACTGCACCGTCTGACCCGCTCTCACCCTCGCCTGACGATCGCCACCCTTGCCGGGCTGGTTGGCGGCTGGTTGATTCCGGCCGAAACCCTGATCCAGCACCTGCTGGCCGGCTGGAACCTGGGTGTCTGGCTGTATGTGCTGCTGGTGCTGTGGCTCAGCTGGCGGGCCACACCGGCCAAGGTTCGCCAGGTCGCGCAGATCGAAGACGAGAATGCCGGCCTGGTGCTGTTCGCGGTCTGCCTGGCGGCAATTGCCAGCCTGGCTGCAGTGGTACTGCAACTGGCAGCCAGGCAAGACCTGCACGGTAGCGAGTTGACGGTGCACTACCTGTACACCGGGCTGACCGTAGCCGGCTCCTGGCTGCTGATCGGCTGCATCTTCAGCCTGCATTACGCGCGACTGTTCTACACCTCGGCACTGCCAGAACCGCCCCTGCGCTTTGCCGATGGCGAGCGCAACCCGGACTACTGGGACTTCCACTACTTCGCTTTCACCCTCAGCGTGGCCGTCCAGACCTCCGACGTCGGCGTTGCCGACCGCGGCATCCGCCGGGTGGTTCTGGCGCAATCTCTGGTGGGTTTTGTCTTCAATACGGCGATTGTGGGGATCACCATCAATATCGCTGCGGGCTTGTTGGGCTGAATATGCCGACGAAAACGTTTGCCTCAATGCGCTAGCCGTGACCGAGGTCAAGCATTGGTATAAATGTCATCTTTTGTACGAGAAACTACCGCCTCAGGTGCTAAGGTTACAGTCCTTGGCGCCAATTGACAGCGCAACACTCAACCCTTTCCTACACAAGGTCGAGGAGGCAAGCATGAACAAGATGACGTTTCCCAATGCTTGCCAGGTGATGCGCTGGCACTTCCATCCTTTGGGCTTTGAAGCCAGCATGGATGCCCCGCGCAGCATGATTGTGCGCCTGTTCGATCGCGAGTCGGGCGAAACCGTGCTGGCCATCGCCGGTATCCCCTGCAGCGCGATCATGGCCGCCAGCGATGTCGAGCGCATCATTGAAGCTGTCGAAGATGCAATGGCCGCTTTCATCCCCGCCTTTGTCCTGCGCACTGCGGTCTAGCTGACCTGGGGCGCTACGCGCGGCGCGAGCCCTGCCATGAATTGCTCTGCCGGCACCGGTCGGCCCATAAGATAACCCTGCAACGAGTCACAGCCCAGACGGGTGAGAAAATCCTGCTGACTGTCGGTCTCGACACCCTCGGCAACGATACGCAGGCCCAGCGCCTGGCCTAGAGCCACGATTGCCGAGACGATCGCTGCATCGTCGCTGTCATGCTCCAGGTCGCGGACGAAGCCGCGATCGATCTTCAGCTCATTGGCCGGCAGACGTTTGAGGTACATCAGGCTCGAGTAGCCGGTACCGAAATCGTCGATGGAAATATCCACGCCCATATCGGACAGCCTCTGCAATACCAGCAGGCTGGCATCCGCGTCACGCATGGCGGTGGTCTCGGTGATCTCCAGGGTCAGGTTGTTGGCGGGCAGCTGATTGCGCTGCAATGCCTGGGCAACCCCGTCGACCAGACCGGCGTAGCAAAACTGGATGGCCGACAGATTTACCGCGATGCGCCAGTCTTCATGCCCCTGCTCGAGCCATTGACGCATCTGCCGACAGGCTTCGCCAAGCACCCATTCACCGATTGGAATGATCAGCCCGGTTTTCTCGGCCAGGCTGATGAAGCGGTCCGGGTACAGCAGGCCATGTTGCGGATGCTCCCAGCGCAGCAAGGCTTCGGCACCGATCGGCACCCGCCGGACGGCGTCGAACTTGGGCTGGTAATGCAGGCGGAACTGGCCCTGTTGCAGCGCGACACGCAAGTCCTGCAGCAACTGCAACTGCTGGCGTGCATCGCTGTTCATCGAGACGTCGAAAAAGCTGTAGCCGTTCTTGCCAGCGTTTTTGGCGTGGTACATCGCCGCATCGGCGTTGCGCAGCAGCTCGTGCTGATCCATGCCGTTGCCTGGATAAAGCACGATACCAATGCTGGCAGTCAACTGCAGGTCGTGTTCCGCCACTCGATACGGCCGCGACACCAGGTTCACCTGCTTGATTGCGACGCCCATTGCGTCACCCGGCTCTTGCAGCTCGACCAGCAGCACAAACTCATCGCCACCGATGCGCGCCAGCGTGTCCTGGCTGTGCAAGTGGCCACGCAGGCGCTCGGCCACGGCCTTGAGCAACTGGTCGCCGACATGATGGCCGAAGGCATCGTTGACTGGCTTGAACCCGTCCAGGTCGATGAACATCAGGGCAAAGCAGGTGCCCTGCTCGCTCGCCTTGCCGATGGCCTGCTCTATGCGGTCAGCCAACAGCGTGCGATTGGGCAGGCCGGTGAGGATATCGTGCAGGGTCAGCTGGGTCAGCTCCTGGTTGGCCAGCGTCAGCGAGCGGGCGAGTTCGGTAGTCCGCGCAATCAGGCGTGCATCCAGCACCGACGTGAGCAAGGCCACTGCAATTACGGCGAGGGTGGTGATCAGTACCAGGTAGACCAGACCATCGCCTTTCAGGCCTGTGCCAAGCGCGCCGCAGTAACTGCCCTCAGGAAAGCTTGCCGCGGCCATGCCGGTGTAGTGCATGCCAACGATCGCAATGCCCATCAGCACGGCCGCAGCGCCGCGGATTTGCCGCACGTAAGGGGTCTGCCGGCGCAGGCGGAATGCGATCCACAGCGCTGCTGCGGATGCACATACCGCAATCGCCAGTGAAGCGCTGAACAATTGGGGATCGTAATCGATTCCTGGTTGCATGCGCATCGCGGCCATGCCCATGTAATGCATGCTGCTGATGCCGGTGCCCATGATCAACGCGCCGCAGGCCAGTTGCAGCAGAGGCAGGCTGGGTTGGTTGATCAACCACAGGGCAAAACCTGAGGACAGCACCGCGATCAGCAACGACACCAGTGTCAGAGTCAGGTCGTAGCCCAGGTCGATCGGCAGGCTGAAGGCGAGCATACCGATGAAATGCATCGACCAGACCCCGCTGCCCATCGCCAGCGCCCCGCCGCACATCCACAGATGAACGGCACGCCCCTTGGCCGTGGCAATGCGCCCGGTCAGGTCCAGTGCGGTATAGGACGCAAGAATAGCCACGCACAGTGAGATCAACACCAGCGCGGGGGAATAACTACCGATTAGCATGGGGGTTCCGGCATCGGGCGCAGGGAGGGCCCGGAAAAGCCGCTGATTGTACTCAAGCCTTGGCGAAACGCACGGCATTTCGCGGGACTGGGCCATAAGAATGCCAGTACACAGAAAGGGCGCGTCCAAACCGGGCAAAACGCCGCTTTCACGGCGTCAAACCCTAGTCGGATTCGCCCTGTTGTTGCGCTTGGCTGAACGCCTGCTGACTATCCCAACCACCACCCAACGCGGCGATCAATTGCACGCTGGCGATCAGCCGCCCTTGCAGCAAATTGAGCACGCTGCGTTCGTTGCTCAGCGCAGTGGCCTGCACATTGACCACGTCCAGGTAGCCAATCAGGCCGGCCCGGTACTGGTTTTCGGTCAGGCGCAGCGACTGGCGTGCGGCCTCCAGCGCTTCCTGGCGTACGACTGCTTCATCGCCATAGACCTTGAGCTGGACCAGGTAGTTTTCCACTTCCCTGAAGCCATCGAGCACGGTCTGCCGATACTGCGCCACGGTCTGGTCGTACACCGCGACGGTGCGGTCCACTTCGGCGCTGCGTTTACCGGCATCGAACAAGGTCATGGCCAATGACGGTCCGACCGACCAGAAGCGGTTCGGCAGCTCGATCCAGTTGCTGAAGCTGCTGCTCGAGTAGCCGCCGCTCATGCTCAGGCTCAAGTCCGGGAAATACGCCGCGCGGGCCACGCCGATGCTCGAGTTGGCAGCCATAACACTGCGCTCCGCCGAGGCAATGTCAGGGCGCCGTTCGAGCAATTGCGAAGGCAGCGCCAGAGGCACCTGCGGCAGTGCCGGGACCGACTTGCTGTCAGCGAGGGCAAAGTCCGCGGGGGCCTTGCCCATCAGCACGGCAATTGCGTTTTCATACTGGGCGCGCTGCCAGATCAGGTCGATCAGGTCGGCCTGGGTGCTTTTGAGCTGGGTGCGCGCTTGGGCGACCGCATCCGGCCCGGACACGCCAGCTTGGTACTGGTTTTCGGTCATCTTCAACGAGCGCTCGTAAGCGGCCACGGTGGCCTCGAGCAAGCGCTTCTGCTCATCGATCACACGCAGTTGCAGGTAGTTCTGCACCAGCTCCGACTGCAAGCTCAGGCGCATCGCTGCCAGCTCGGCAAAGCTCGCCTCGGCACTGGCTTCGTTGGCATTGAGGGTTTCCCGCAGCTTGCCCCACAGGTCGATCTCCCAGCTCACCCCAAGCTGGGTGGTGTAGGTGTTGCGGATACCGCTGCTGTTGTTCGACAGGCTCGAGCTACTGCTACCGGTGCCCTGCGCCGAGCGGTTCTTGCCTGCCGACAGATCGAGGCTGGGGAACAACGAGGCGCGGCTGCTGCGGATCAATGCGGTGGCCTGACGATACTGCGCTTCGTACTGGGCAACGGTCTGGTTACTGCGGTTGAGCTCCTCGACCAGGCTGTTGAGCTGGGCATCACCGTACAGCTCCCACCAGGCGCCACGGGCAATCGCATCCGACGGTTTGGCCTGAGTCCAGCCTTCGGCCTGCTTGAACTGGGCAGGCGTGCTCAGCTCGGGCCGCTGGTAATCCGGGCTCAAGGTGCAGGCACTGAGCATCAGCACGCAGAGGCTGGCGCCAAACAGGCGCGAGCCACGGCCGCGGCCCAGCAGCTGCAAGGCACGGTGAAGCGGAGTTTGGGCAAAATTCATAGCGGGGTATCCAGTGCAGCGTCGGTACGTACACCGCGCCAATGGTTGAATCGGTGACGCAGGCGATCGAGGTAGAGGTAGACCACAGGCGTTGTATAAAGCGTCAGCACTTGGCTGAAGACCAGCCCGCCGATAATCGTCAGGCCCAGCGGTTGGCGCATCTCGGCGCCTTCGGCATTGCTCAGCAACAGCGGCAAGGCGCCGAGGATGGCGGCAATGGTGGTCATCAGGATCGGGCGCAGGCGTAGCAGGCAAGCACGCCGGATCGACTCTTCCGGCGACAGGCCTTCGTTGCGCTCCAGTTGCAGAGCCAGGTCGATCATGAGGATGGCGTTTTTCTTGACTACGCCGATCAGCAGGAACAGCCCCAGCAGCGAGATCAGGCTGAACTCGCCGCCTGTTACGTACATCGCCAGCAGTGCACCCACGCCAGCAGATGGCAGGGTCGAGAGGATGGTCAGCGGGTGGATGTAGCTTTCATAGAGAATCCCCAGCACCAGATACACCAGCACCAAGGCGCCGAGGATCATCAGCGGCTGGCCTTCTTGAGTCTTGCTGAACGCATCGGCGGTACCGCCAAGCTTGGCGATCACGTCTTCCGGCAGGCCCAGCCGGGCCACTGCCCGCTCGACCGCGGCCATGGCCTGATCGGTGCTGTAGCCCTCGGCCACGTCAAAAGCGATGTCTTCCGAGGCGAACTGACCCTCGTGGCTGACTCGGTCGTTGGCCAGGCTGTTCTCGTAGCGGGCAAAGGCTGACAACGGCACCCGCGCGCCGTCGGCGGTGATCACCTGGACTTGCTCCAGCGTGCTTGGGTCCCAGGCATACTTGGGATTGATCTCCAGCACTACCTGATACTGGTTGAGGCTGTCGTAGATGGTCGAGATCTGCCGCTGGCTGTAGGCGTTGTTGAGCACCGTGGTGACCATCTCCATATCAATGCCCAGGCGCTTGGCCTGATCACGATCGACCACCAGCGTTACCTGCTGAGTGCCGGCACCGTCATGGGCGTCGATGGCGGTCAGCTCGGGCAGCGCACGCATCGCCGCAGTGACCTTGGGGAACCACTCGCGCAGCGCAGCCAGATCACCGCTCTGCAGGGTGTACAGGTACTGCGAAGAGGTCTGGTCGCGGCCACCGCCGCCCAGCTGCAGGTCCTGGTCGGCCATCAGGAACAAGCGCCCGCCGGGTACTTTGGGCAGCTCTTTGCGCAGGCGCTCGATCACCTGCTGGGCATTGATCTTACGCTCGCTGATCGGCTTCAGGCGCACCAGCACCATGGCATTGTTGGTGCCGCTGTTGCCGCCGATGAAGCCGGCCACGCTTTGTACCGCCGGGTCAGCCAGCAGCGCCCGCCGGTAGATTTCCATTTTCGGCTGCATCACGGTAAACGACAGGCCGTCGTCGCCACGCACAAAACCCATCAGTTGGCCGGTGTCCTGCTGTGGCATCAGGGTCTTGGGTACCACCACATACAGCAGCACATTGACGCCGATGGTCAGCAACAGGCTGAACAAGGTCAGGCGACGATGGCGCAGGACCCAACCCAGGCTGCGGTCGTACCCGGCGACCATGCGCTGATGCTGGCGGTCGCTCCAGCGCTGCAGGCGGTTGGGCTGTTGCTCGTGGGGCTTGAGCCAGCGCGCGCAGAGCATTGGCGTCAGCGTCAGCGAAACGATCAACGAGACGATTATCGCCGCCGCCAGGGTGATCGAGAACTCCTGGAACAGGCTGCGCACGATGCCGCCCATGAACAGGATCGAGACGAACACCGAGACCAGCGAGACGTTCATCGACAGCAGGGTAAAGCCCACCTCTTTGGCGCCGAGAAACGCCGCGCGCATGGGCGGCTGGCCGTTCTCGATATGCCGGGAGATGTTCTCCAGCACTACGATGGCGTCGTCGACCACCAACCCGGTGGCCAGGATCAGCGCCATCAGCGACAGGTTGTTCAGCGAGAAGCCACACAGATACATGACCGCAAAGGTGCCGACCAACGACACTGGCACCGCAAGGCTTGGGATCAGCGAGGCACGCAGGTTGCCAAGGAACAGGTAGACCACCAGGATCACCAGCACCACGGCGATCAGCAAGGTGTGCTCGGCTTCCTTGAGCGTCGCGTTGATCACCGGCGAGCGGTCCATGGCGATGTCCAGCTTGACGCTGGCGGGCAACAGCGACTGCAGCGCGGGCAGTTGCTGCTTGATCTGCGCCACGGTCTCGATGATGTTGGCGTTGTTCTGCCGGTTGATCACCAGCAGCACCGCGCTCTGGTCGTTGAAAAAACCACTGTTGTAGCGGTTCTCGACGCCATCGGTGACCGTACCGACGTCCGACAGACGCAGGATGGCGCCGTCCTTCTGGCGAATCACCAGCGACTGATAGTCCTTGGCTTTTTCCAGCTGATCGTTGGCGCGCACCTGCCAGTTGCGCTCCGCATCCTCGACAAAGCCCATCGGCCGACGCTGGTTGGCATTGCTCACCGCCGTGCGCACCTCATCCAGCGACAGGCTGTACTGGTTGAGCAGCTGCGGCTCGAGCGCGATGCGTACCGCCGGCAGCGAGCTGCCGCCGATCTGCACTTCCCCTACTCCACTGACCTGGGCCAGGCTCTGCGACAGAATGGTATCGGCCAGGTCGTACAGCTGCCCCTTCTGCAGCACGCTGGAGGTCAACGCGATGACCATCACCGGCGCCTGCGACGGGTTGATCTTCTTGTAGGTGGGCATGCTGCGCATACCGCTGGGCAGCAGGTTGCGGGTGGCGTTGATCGCCGCCTGCACTTCCCGCGCGGCACCATCGATGTCGCGGCCCTGCTCAAAACCGATGATGACCCGGGTCGAGCCCTGGTTGGAGCTGCTGGTCAAGGTGGTAACGCCAGCAATGGCACCAAGCTTGCGTTCCAGCGGCGTGGCTACGGTGGAGGCCATCACCTCGGGACTGGCGCCGGCCAGGTTGGCCGAGACCACGATTACCGGAAAGTCCATCTGCGGCAGCGGCGACACCGGCAGCAGACCAAAACTGACCCCGCCCAGCAGCATGATCGCCAGGCTCAGCAGCATGGTCGCGACCGGCCGGCGAATGAATGGCCCGGACAGGTTCATGCTTGCGCCTGCTTGGCGTCATCGCGTGGCCGCCAGCGCTGGGCCAGGCGGTCGAAGTACAGGTAGATGACCGGTGTGGTGAACAGTGTCAGAACCTGGCTGACCAGCAGCCCGCCAACCATCACCAGCCCCAGCGGCTGGCGCAGCTCGGCGCCGGAGCCGGTGGCAAGCATCAACGGCACCGCGCCGAACAACGCCGCCAGCGTAGTCATCAGGATCGGCCGGAAGCGCAGCAGCGCCGCCTGGTAGATCGCATCGTGTGGGGTCATGCCTTGGTTGCGTTCGGCCTCCAGGGCAAAGTCGATCATCATGATCGCGTTCTTCTTGACGATACCAATCAGCAGGATGATGCCGATGATGGCGATCATGCCCAGGTCATTGCCGCTGATCAGCAGCGCCAGCAAGGCGCCGACCGCCGCCGACGGCAGGGTCGAGAGGATGGTGATCGGGTGGATGTAGCTCTCGTAGAGCACGCCGAGCACGATATACATCGTCACCACAGCCGCCAGAATCAGCAACAAGGTGCTCGACAGGGATGCCTGGAAGGCCTCGGCAGCGCCCTGGAAGCGGGTCTGCACGCCAATCGGCATGGCGATCTCCTGCTGCACCTGCTCGATCGCCGCCACCGCCTCACCCAGCGCCACACCGGGTGCCAGGTTGAACGACATCATCACCGCCGGGAACTGACCGATGTGGGAGATCGCCAACTGCGCCTGGCGCTGCTCGATACGTGCCAGTGCCGACAGCCGCACCTGACCGCCATCACTGGCCTTGACGTGAATCGACTCCAGCGCCGCCGGGCCGATATTGGCGGCGTTCTGCGACTGCAGGACCACTCGGTACTGGCTGGCCTGGGTGTAGATGGTGGAAATCTGCCGCTGACCGAAGGCGTCATACAACGCGTTGGTGATCTGCGAGACGTTGATGCCCAGCCGGCTGGCCATATCCCGATCGATCACCAGGTACACCTGCAAGCCCTGGTCTTGCAGGTCGCTGGCCACGTCGCGCAGTTCGGGCCGCTGTTGCAGGGCCTGAACCAGTTTGCCACTCCAGGTGGCGAGCATGTCGGCGTCTGGCGACGACAAACTGAACTGGTACTGGGTACGGCTGACCCGGTCTTCAATGCTCAAGTCCTGCACCGGCTGCATGAACAGGCGGATACCGACCAGCTTGTCGACTTGCGGCTGCAGGCGTGCGATCACTTCAGTGGCGCTGACGTCGCGCTCACCGTGGGCTTTGAGGTTGATCAGCAAGCGGCCACTGTTCAGCGTGGCGTTGTCGCCATCCACGCCAATGTAGGACGACAGGCTTTGCACCGAAGGGTCCTGCAGGATGATCTTGCTCAGCGCTTGCTGACGCTCGCTCATGGCGGCGAACGAGGTCGACTGCGGCGCTTCGGAGATGCCCTGGATCACCCCGGTGTCCTGCACCGGGAAGAAGCCCTTGGGCACTGCCATGTACAGCACCACGGTCAGCACCATGCTGGCGATGGCAACCATCAGGGTCAGCGGCTGGTGGCGCAATACCCAACGCAGGCCGCGGCTGTAGTGCTCGATCAACCAGTCAATCCAGGCGCCGCTGGCGCGATAGAAACGGCTCTGCTCTTCTTCCTTGGGCTCGCGCTTGAGCAAGCGGGCGCACATCATCGGCGTCAGGGTCAGCGATACCACCAGCGAAATCAGGATCGCCACCGCCAGAGTGATGGCGAACTCGCGGAACAGGCGGCCGACCACGTCAGCCATGAACAGCAGCGGGATGAGGACGGCAATCAGCGAGAAGGTCAACGAGATCAGGGTGAAGCCAATCTGCCGGGCGCCCTTGAGCGCGGCCTGCATCGGCGTCTCGCCCTCCTCGATATGGCGGGAAATGTTCTCTAGCATGACGATTGCGTCATCGACGACAAAGCCGGTGGCGATGGTCAGCGCCATCAACGTCAGGTTGTTGATGGAAAAACCCGCCAGATACATGACACCAAAAGTACCGATAAGCGACAGCGGTACGGCAATCGACGGGATGATGGTGGCACTGACCCGGCGCAGGAACACGAACGTCACCATCACCACCAGCACGATGGCAATCAGCAACTCGTGCTGTACATCGGTAACCGCAGCGCGGATGGTCTGAGTGCGGTCAGTCAGCACCATCACATCCAGGCCTGCCGGCAGGTTGTCGGTGATCGACGGCAGCAGGTCCTTGATGCGGTCGACCACTTCGATGACGTTGGCGCCGGGCTGACGCTGAATATTCAGCAGCACTGCCTGGTTCTCGTTGGCCCACGCCGCGAGGCGTTCGTTTTCGGCGCCATCGACGATTTCAGCCACGTCTTTCAGGCGCAGCGGTGCACCATTGTTGTAGGCGAGGATGAGGTTGGCGTATTCCTCGGGGGAGCGCAGCTGGTCGTTGGCATCAAGCATCGACACCCGGGTGGGGCCGTCGAAGTTACCTTTGGGCTGGTTGACGTTGGACGCGCCGATCAAGGTGCGTACGTCTTCCAGGTTGAGGCCGTTGGCCGCCAGGGCATCGACGTTGACCTTGATCCGCACGGCCTGGCGCTGGCCGCCGGCAATGCTGACCATGCCCACACCGCTGATCTGGGCAAGCTTCTGCGCAACCCGGGTATCGACCAGATCGTTGAGCTTGGGCAACGGCATGGTCTTGGACGAGATTGCCAGGGTCAGTACCGGCGTATCAGCCGGGTTGACCTTGTTGTACACCGGCGGCGCTGGCAGGTCGCTGGGCAACAGGTTGCTGGCGGCGTTGATCGCGGCCTGCACCTGTTGCTCGGCAACGTCCATGTTCATGTCGAGGCTGAAGCGCAGGGTCAGCACCGAGGCGCCGCCGGAGCTGGTCGAGGCCATCTGGGTCAGGCCCGGCATCTGCCCGAACTGGCGTTCCAGCGGCGCAGTGACGGCGCTGGTCATGACCTGCGGGCTGGCACCGGGATATAGAGTCATGACCCGGATGGTCGGGTAATCGACCTGGGGCAAGGCCGCTACCGGCAACAGCTTGTAGGCAATCAGGCCAGCCAGGACCAACGCCAGCATGCTCAGCGTGGTGGCGACCGGGCGCAGGATGAACAGCCGCGAGAGGTTCATGCGCCCGCCTTGCCCGACGTGCCAGCCTCGCTGGTGCCGCTGCCATCCTGGCCTTGCAGATGCTGACCGGGGGTGGTCGGTACTTGCGAGCTGTCCTCCACCACTTCTACCGCGCTGCCTTCACGCAGGCGATCGGTACCTTCCAGTACCAAGCGGTCACCGGCGACCAAGCCGTCGAGGATCACACTGCGCTCGCCATCACTCGGGCCAACCTTCAGTTTGCGGATATTGACCTTGCTCTCTGCGTTGACCACATAGGCAAAGCTGCCATCGTTGCCGAACTGGATCGCAGCCGCTGGGGCCATGACCACCTGTTTGAGGGTGTCGGCGAGCAGGCGCACGTTGACGAACTGGTTGGGGAACAGCGCCTGATCCTTGTTGGCAAAGCTCGCCTTGAACTTGAGAGTACCGGTGGTGGTGTCGATCTGGTTGTCCAGGCTGCCGAGCACGCCACTGGACTGCAGCTTGCTCTCGTTGCGGTCCCAGGCCTCGACGGGCAGAACAGCGCCGCTGCGATAGCGCTCGAGCACGGTGGTCAATTCGGTTTCCGGCAAAGTGAAGGCGACGCTGATCGGCTCGGTCTGGGTGATCACGACCAGCGCCGTGGTGTCGTTGGCCGCGACCAGGTTGCCCAGGTCGAGCTGACGCAAGCCCAGGCGGCCGCTGATCGGTGCGCGGATCTGGGTGAAGTCGAGGTTGAGCCGGGCGTCGCTGACTGCGGCCTGATTGGTCTTGATCAGGCCCTGGAACTGCGCCAACTGCGCCTCGGCGGTGTCCAGGGTCTGTTTGGCGATGCTGTCTTCGGCGTACAGGCCTTTATAGCGGGCCACGTCAACCTGGGCGTTTTTCAGCTGCGCCTGATTCTGCGCCAGGGTGCCTTCGGCCTGCTGCAAAGCGATGCGGTAGCTGCGCGGGTCGATCTCGGCCAGCAGGTCGCCGGCCTTGACCTGCTGGCCTTCCTTGAAGTGGACCTTGACCAGCTCACCGGCGACGCGGCTGCGCACGTTGACCGTGTTGTTGGCGGTCACGGTGCCCAGGGCCTTGTAGTACAGCGGGAAGTCGCCCACCTGCACCGGCTCTACCCGCACTGGCACGGCCTCGGCAGAACTGCCAAAACCAGGCCGGCCGCTCTTGCCTGCGCGCCCGGCTTGATCCTTGGGCGTCGACGCGGCAGGCCACAGCCACCAGGCCAACAGGGCCACCAGGACCAGGATCAGCAGGCCAAACAGCCAGCGACGGGGGGAGCGGGAGACAGGAGCTTGCATGGCTTGAACGAACCTTGTTCGGAAACGGCGACTTGGGAGGGTGAACGATAAGCACTGATATCGGTTTAGCAAAGCAGCTTTACAGGGCATTTACCTTGGGCTGACGTTGCTAACGCGATGAACTTTAAATGAAAACGGCCTGGAGCAGGGTCCAGGCCGTTTCAGGGTATTGCTTGTTGCGTGCGCGGACCGCAGAGCGGCCCCGCTGCGCTTACTTCAAGACAGCCAGGACCGCCTCGTAGTTCGGCTCTTCGGCGATTTCGCCAACCAGCTCGCTGTGCAGCACTTTGTCGTTCTCGTCGATGACGACAACAGCGCGTGCCGCCAGGCCAGCCAGCGGGCCGTCAGCAATGGCTACGCCGTAGTTTTCGAGGAATTCGCGGCCACGCAGGGTCGACAGGTTCTGGACGTTTTCCAGGCCTTCGGCACCGCAGAAGCGCGCCTGAGCAAACGGCAGGTCGGCCGATACGCACAGCACAACGGTGTTGTTCAGCTCGTTGGCCTGGGCGTTGAACTTGCGCACGGAAGTCGCGCAGGTTGGCGTGTCAACGCTTGGGAAGATGTTCAGCACTTTGCGCTTGCCGGCGTAGTCTTGCAGCGACTTGTCAGCCAGGCCATCACCAACCAGCGAGAACGCAGGTGCCTGAGCGCCAGCTTGCGGGAGGTTGCCTTTGACCTGAACCGGGTTGCCTTTGAGGGTCACTTGAGCCATGAGCGGAATCCTTATGCGGGTGTTTGAAAAGGACACCGAGTTAAGCATGAAGCGCCGCTCAAGCCTATGGGTAGCGATGAAATTGTTCTACTGCCGGGGAATTCGTGTGAACAAAAAAATGCCCGGAGCGCAGCAGGCGGTCCGGGCATCCTCTTATATGGAAGCCATCACCAGCCGAGCACGCTGGCGGCCAGCGAGTAGACTACCGAGCTGATCGCGACCAGGCCGACGAAGACCACAAACAGGTTGGACATCGCCCCGCTGTACTTGCGCATCGACGGCACCTTGCGGATGGCGTACATCGGCATCAGGAACAGCAGCGCGGCAATGATCGGCCCGCCAAACGATTCGATCATGCCCAGGATGCTCGGGTTGAGGGTGGCGACGATCCAGCACACCACCAGCATCAGCGCTGCGACCATGCGGTCCAGAGCCTTGGCCCCGGGGCGCAGGCCAGTCTTGCCGATAATGCCTTTGAGGCCTTCGCTGGCACCGATGTAGTGGCCCAGGAACGACTTGGCGATGGCAATGAAGGCAATCAGCGGTGCAGCAAAGGCAATGGTCGGGTTGCTGAAGTGGTTGGCCAGGTACGACAGGATCGACAGGTTCTGCGCCTTGGCTTCGGCCAACTGGGCGCTGTCCAGGGTCAGCACGCAACTGAATACGAAGAACAGCACCATCGCCACCATCAACAGGTGCGCACGCGACAGGATCTGCCCGCTGCGCTCGTCGGCGTGCTCGCCGTAACGGCGCTTCTGGTCGACAGCAAACGCGGAAATGATCGGCGAGTGGTTGAACGAGAACACCATCACCGGGATTGCCAGCCACACGGTGTGCAGGAACGCCGAGCCCGATGGCACCTGCATCGCGGTATCGAGAATACCGCCACTCCAGTGCGGCACCAGGTACAGCGCCAGCAAGGCCAGGGCGACGATGAACGGGTACACCAGCAGGCTCATGACCTTGACCGTAGCCTGTTCACCGCAACGCACGATGGCCAGCAAGCCGAGGATCAAGCCAAACGACAACAACACCCGCGGTGGCGGGGTCATGTGCAGTTGATGCTCCATGAAGCTGCTGACGGTGTTGGTCAGGGCCACGCTGTAGATCAACAGGATCGGGAAGATCGCGAAGAAGTACAGCACGGTGATCAGCGCGCCAGCCTTGAGGCCGAAATGCTCCTCGACCACCTCGGTGATGTCGCCGCCACGCCCGGACAGCACGAAGCGGGTCAAGCCGCGGTGGGCGTAATAAGTCATCGGGAACGCCAGCGCGGCGAGGATCAGCAGCGGCCAGAAACCGCCCAGGCCTGCGTTGATCGGCAGGAACAGGGTGCCGGCGCCAATCGCGGTGCCAAACAGGCCGAGCATCCAGGTGGTATCTTGTCGTGCCCAGCTGCCGAGGGTGGCACTGGTGGTTTGTTCGAAGCGTTGTTCAACGCTTGAGGCCTGCTCATTCATCCGGGTGCAACTCCACTCGCAAGACTGCAACAGGCTGAGCGTGGCGAAACACTAGGCTCGCGCACCTCAACCGAAAAAGAGGGGCGCGATTGTGCACTGAAAGGTGGCGCTTGCGAAGCCCTGTCCGAGCGGCGGTTGCACTTGTCATGACAACCCAGGGGCAACCCCGTGTTGCCAGACCGGCTGGAAGGGGCCGATTGCCGGCCCCTGCCCTGATTAGCGCTGGACTGCGGCGAACGCCTCGGCAACCTGGCGCAGGTTGCTTGGACGCAGGCCGGACATGCACACCCGGCCACTGTCGATCAGGTAAACGCCGAACTCGTCACGCAAACGGCGGACCTGCTCGACGCTGAAGCCGGTGTAGCTGAACATGCCGCGCTGTTCGAGGAAGAATGTGAAGTCCTGCCCTGGCAGCAGCTCACCGAGCAGGTCGACCAAACCTTGGCGCATCTCGAGGATACGCAGGCGCATCACTTCGACTTCTGCTGCCCACTGTGCATTGAGGCTGGCATCGCCGAGCACGCCGGCAACCAGTTGCGCACCGAATGCTGGTGGGCTGGAGTAGTTGCGGCGCACGGTTGCCTTGAGCTGGCCAAGCACGCTCTGGGTGCTGGCCTGGTCGTCGCACACCACCGACAGACCGCCAACGCGCTCGCCGTACAGCGAGAATATCTTCGAGAACGAGTTGCTGACCAGGCACGGCACGCCGGCACGGGCCATTTCGCGGATGGCGTAGGCATCCTGCTCCAGGCCTTCGCCGAAGCCTTGGTAGGCAATGTCGAGGAACGGGATCAGCTCGCGTGCCTTGACCACTTCGACAACCTGCTGCCACTGGCTCTGGTCCAGATCGACACCGGTCGGGTTGTGGCAGCACGGGTGCAGCAGCACCACGCTGTTTGCGGGCAGAGTCTGCAACGCAGCCAGCATGCCGGCGAAGTCGACGCCACGGGTAGTGGTGTCGAAGTACGGGTAGGTATTCACCTTGAAACCCGCACCTTCGAAGATGGCGCGATGGTTGTCCCAGGTCGGATTGCTGACCCAGACTTCGGACTGCGGGAAGTAACGCTTGAGGAAGTCGGCGCCGACTTTCAACGCGCCCGAGCCGCCTACGGTCTGCACGGTAGCCACACGGCCGCCGGTCACTGCCGGGTGGTCGTTACCAAACAGCAGCGCCTGGATCGCCTGGCGATAGCTGGCCAGACCTTCCATTGGCAGGTACAGCGAAGCCTCGTGAGGCTGGTTGGCCAGGCGTTTTTCAACCTCGGCCACTGCCGCCAACTGCGGCACGATGCCGGCAGCATCGTAGTACAGGCCGATGCTCAGGTTGACCTTGGCCGCACGCGGGTCGGCCTTGAAGGTTTCCATCAACGAGAGGATCGGATCGCCGGCATAGGCATCGACATGTTTGAACACAGCGCACAGCTCCTTGAATCAGCACAGTTCGGAAAAGCTTGAGCGAGGATACCCGGAGTCGGGGCAGAGAAACATCACCTTGCTGCAACGGGTCTGTGCAAGGTTGCACGGCCCAGGTATTTCAACCCATGCAACATGACGATCAGCCGAGCAATTGGCGCAGGCCCTGGAGCTCGGTTTCGCTCAGTGCGACACCTTCGCGCTCGGCCGTGGCACGCTCACGATAGCGCCGCTCGCCGGGCATGCGTGACAGGCCGGCCGCCTGCATCTGCTCCAGCAAATGACGGCTGCGCTGCGCAAAACGCTCGCCTTCGGCCTTGCTCGGGTCGATGACGATCAGCAGTTGCCCGGTCCATGGCGTCTTCGCCCCGGGATGCGCTGACCAGTCGAACTCCCAGGAGAAGTTACCGCCGGTCAGCGCCGCCGCGAGCAACTCGACCATCATCGACAGCGCGGAGCCTTTGTGGTCGCCAAACGGCAACAGCGCGCCGCCGTCGAGAATCGCCTGCGGGTCGGTGGTCGGCTGGCCCTTGGCGTCTACCCCCATGCCCAGCGGCAATTGCCGCCCCTCGCGGGCCGCGATCTGGATATCGCCATGGGCCATGGCGCTGGTGGCCATGTCGAACACGATCGGGTCATGCTCGGCGCAGGGCGCGGCAAAGGCAATCGGGTTGGTGCCGAACAACGGCTGGCGAGCACCGTGCGGGACTACACAGGTCATGCTGTTGACCACGCTCAAGGCCACCAGGCCTTCATCGGCGAACGGTTCGACGTCCGGCCACAGCGCCGCGAAGTGATGCGAGTTATGGATCGCCAACACCGCGATCCCGGCACTGCGCACCTTGGCCAGCAGCAACGGCCGCGCCGCCGCCAGCGCGGGCTGGGCGAAGCCACCGCCGGCATCGACGCGAACATAGCCGGAGGCGACGTCGGTCACCGCGGGCAGCGCCTTGCCGTCAACCCAGCCACTGGCCAGCGTCGACACGTAGCCCGGGATACGAAACACCCCATGGCTATGAGCGCCGTCGCGTTGGGCACTGGCACAGTTGAATGCCAGCGCTGCCGCCACCGGCTCGCTGCAACCGTGCTGTTCAAGGATCGCCTGCAATAACGTCTGCAGTTCGGCAAAGGGCATGCGCACGGTACCGCTGGTCGAAGATGCAGACATCTGGAGCTCCTTGTTGAAATTGTTTGGCTCGGAGTGTGCCACGAGTGAAAACTGTCAGCCACATGACAGCTATCTGTCAATTGTTGACTTGATGACAGAAAACATTCATTTTCTATTCCACGCCCTACCCGACCGGAGTCCGACATGAGCCAATCGATCAAGCAACGCCTGGAGAACAGCCTGCACGGCGCAGCTGCCTCAGGCCGCACGATCGCCAGCTACATGCTCGGCAACCTGCATGAAGTGCCGTTCCAGACCTCCGCCAGCATCGCGGAAAAGCTCGGAGTGAGCGAATCCAGCGTAGGCCGCTTCTGCCGCTCGCTCGGCTACGCCCACCTCAAGGCGCTCAAGCAGGACCTGCAGAACGACCTCGGCGACGGGCCGTGGCTGGTCGGTGACCGCTTGCAGGAATACCGCCAGCAGCACGACGACAGCCAGAGCGCCGGCAGCCTGGAGCTGGAAATCGCCGCACTGGTGCGCGTCCATGAATACAGCCGTAGCGAGGCCTGGCACCGGGTTGCTCAGCGCCTGGCGCAGCGGCCACGGGTATATGTCGCAGGGTTTCAGACCGAACGCGGCGTCGCCCAGTGCATGACCCATTTGCTGCACTACCTGCGCGATGGCGTACAGGCTGTGGATGGCAGCGCCGGGCACTTTGGCGACGTGCTGCTGACTCGCCCCGAACACTGCGCGCTGGTGGTGTTCGAGGCCCGCCGCTATTCGCGCCATGCCCTGCTGCTGTGCCAGAAGGCACGCCAGGCAGGCATCCCGGTCACGCTGGTGACCGACACCTTCTGTGACTGGGCCGATGCCAACGCTGATGAGGTGTTCCGCATCCCCACCGAATTCAATCTGTTCTGGGAATCCACCTCGGCGATGCTGTCGTGGGTGCACCTGATGGTCAACGAGGTCTGCAAGAAGCTCGGGCCGGATGTTGAAAAACGCTTGGAAGCGACTGCCGCTCTACATAACGAGTTCGTCGGCTACACCTCGTGGCCCGCGGACAAACAACAATAGCAAGAGTGCAACCCAGAGGTGCGAGATGAACAAGACCATGGCTATGGTGGGTGCGTGTGCCCTGCTGCTGGCGGGTGCGGCCAGCGCCGAGACCCTGCGTTTCGCCACAGAGGGCGCTTATCCGCCCTTCAACTATGTCGATGCCGATAACAAGCTGCATGGCTTTGACATCGACATCACCCACGCCCTGTGCGAGCAGATGAAAGTCGAGTGCACGCTGGTGGCGCAAGACTGGGAAGGCATCATCCCGGCACTCATGGCGAAAAAGTACGATGCCGTAGTCGCCTCGATGATCGACACCGAAGAACGGCGCAAGAAGATCGCCTTCACCGACCATTACTACCGCACACCACTGTCCGTGGCGGTCGCCAAGGACAGCCCGATCACCGATGCCCAGACCGACTTCAAGGGCTACACGGTCGGCGCCCAGTCGTCCTCGACCCAGGCTATCTATGCCGAGGACGTGTATGGCCCGGCCGGCGCCAACGTCAAGCTCTACCCGACCATGGATGAGGCCAATGCCGACCTGGCTGCCGGCCGCCTGGACGGAGTCATCGCCGACAAGTTTCCGCTGCTCGACTGGCAGCAGAAAAACGGCAAGGAGTGCTGCAAGGTGCTCGGTGACGTCAACCAGACCAAGGCCAATGCGGCAATTGCCGTACGCAAGGACGATCAGCAACTGCGCGAGCGGCTGAACAAGGCGCTGAGCGAGATTGTCGCCAACGGCACCTATCAGAAGATCGCCAGCAAGTACTTCGCCTTCGACATCTATAACTGATCGGTCAGCGCAAGGCAGGCTTCGCGCCGTGGGCGCCCTGCCTTGCGCGCCGCCACGTTCACCTGGCTGGGGAAACACCCATGCTCGATCAATTGTCTTTGTTGTCTTTTGCCAGCGGTGGTTGGGGCCCGGCGTTGCTGGCCGGCGCGCTGGTCACGGTGTCACTGGCGCTGGCCTGCCTGCCGATCGGCTTGCCGCTGGGACTGCTGGTGGCAATGGCCGCGCGCTCACGCAAGCGCCTGCCGCGGGCCTGGGCTACCACCTTTTCTACGGTGTTTCGCGGCCTGCCTGAACTGCTCACGCTGCTGATCATTTATTACGGCTGCCAGATCGCGGCACAAAAGCTGCTGGCGGCGATGGGCTATGAAGGTGAGGTACTGATCAATACCTTCCTGGCCGCCATGATCGCCTTCAGCCTGGTGTTTGCTGCGTTTTCCAGCGAAATCTGGCTGGCGGCGCTCAAGACCCTGCCCAAGGGCCAGCTCGAAGCCTGCTCGGCCCTGGGGCTGAGCAAACGCACCGGTTTTTTCAAGGTGGTACTGCCGCAACTGACCCGGATCGCCCTGCCCGGCCTGTCCAACAACTGGCTGTCGCTGCTAAAGGACACGTCGTTGGTCTCGACTATCTCGCTGGTCGACCTGATGCGCCAGACCAACCTCGCCGTCAGCGTGACCAAGGAGCCGATGTTCTTCTATGGCGTCGCCTGCCTGGGCTATCTGCTGTTCTCGGCGTTGTCCGGGCGCGTGTTTGCCTTCATCGAACGGCGCTATAGCCGCCACCTGCAAGGAGCGCGGGCATGAACTTCGAACAATTACTGGCGCTGGTGGTCGACCCCGACCTGCTGCAGCGCTACGGGCCGCGCTTCATCGATGGTCTGCTGGTGACTGCCAAGCTGGTGGCCATTTCGTTCACCCTCGGCGCCATGCTTGGCCTGCTGCTGGCGCTGGCGCGGATCTCCAACAAGACCGTGCTCAATCGCATGGCGGCTGGCTATATCTACTTCTTCCGCGGTTCACCACTGCTCGCGCAGCTGTTTCTGCTGTATTACGGCCTTGGCTCGTTCAAGAACTTTTGGCAGGACGTCGGGCTGTGGTGGTTCTTCCGTGAGGCCTGGTACTGCGCGCTGCTGGCATTCACCCTGAACACGGCCGCCTATCAGGCCGAGATCTTCCGCGGCAGCCTGCTGGCAATCGCCCCAGGCCAGTTCGAGGCCGCCCGCGCGCTCAACCTCAAGCGTTCGACCACGTTCTTCAAGGTGGTCATGCCGCAATCGCTGCTGGTCGCCATAGGCCCGCTGGGTAATGAGCTGATCCTGATGATCAAGGCCAGTGCGATTGCCTCGCTGGTCACCATCTACGACCTGATGGGCGTGACCAAGCTGGCGTTTTCACGCAGCTTCGACTTCCAGATCTACCTGTGGGCCGCCGTGCTCTACCTGCTGATCGTGGAAATCGTCCGGCGCACCCTGAAATACCTGGAAGGCCGCCTCGGCCGCCACCTGAACTGACCCAAGGATACGCTCCATGCATTGCCAAACCATTGTTCTGGGCGCCGGGATCGTCGGTGTCAGTACCGCGCTGCAGTTGCAAGCGCGCGGCCGCCAGGTCGTTCTGATCGACCGTGACCAGCCCGGCAGCGGCACCAGCCATGGCAACGCCGGCCTGATCGAACGCTCCAGCATCATCCCCTATGCCTTCCCGCGCAACGTCGGCGCACTGCTGCGCTATGGCCTGAACCGCCAGCCGGATGTGCGCTACAGCCTGTTGCACCTGCCCAAGGCGGCGCCCTGGCTGCTGCGTTACTGGCGCCAGTCAGCACCCGGCCGGCTGGCCGGCGCCGCCGCCGATATGCTGCCGCTGGTGCAGCGCAGCGTCGAGGAGCACGACGCGCTGATTGCCGCTGCCGGGCTGAGCGAACTGGTCCAGGCCAAAGGCTGGATCGAAGTGTTTCGCGACCCGAGGCTGTTCGCTCAGGCCAAGGAGGACGTAAAAAACCTGGCGCGCTATGGCCTGCAGTACGAAATCCTCGAACGTGACCAACTGCAGGCCCGCGAGCAGCAACTGGACGGCGGCGTGGTAGGCGGCATTCACTGGCTCGACCCGAAGACCGTGCGCAACCCTGGCGGCCTGACCCGCGGCTATGCCGCGCTGTTCGTTCAGCGCGGCGGGCAGTTCCTCCATGGTGATGCACGCAGCCTGCGCCAGCTTGACGGTCAGTGGCAGGTGCAGAGCCAGCGTGGCGCGGTCACGGCCGACGAGGTGGTGGTCTGCCTGGGGCCGCAATCGGCCGAGCTGTTCGGCCCGCTGGGCTATCGGTTTCCGCTGGGCATCAAGCGCGGCTATCACATGCACTATGGCACCCGCGGCGACGCGCAACTGCAGCATTCGATCTGCGACACCCAGGGTGGTTATGTGCTGGCGCCGATGGCGCAGGGCATCCGCCTGACTACCGGCATCGAGTTTGCGGCCAGCGACGCCCCGGCCAACGAGATCCAGTTGCAGCGCTGCGAAGCCCTGGCTCGTCGGCTGTTCCCCGCGCTCGGCGAACGCCTGGATGAGCAGCCCTGGCTGGGCCTGCGTCCCTGCCTGCCGGACATGCGCCCGATAATCGGCCCCGCACCGCGGCACAAGGGCCTGTGGTTCAACTTTGGCCACGCCCATCACGGCCTGACCCTGGGCCCGGTGACCGGCCGTCTGCTCGCCGAGATGATGACCGGCGAGCAGCCGTTCACCGACCCTGCGCCTTACCGCGCAGCACGCTTTGACTAAACCAGCGGGAGAACAACAACATGACCGCACCTTTGAACCTTGCCAGCCTTGCCCCTGAAGCCGATAGCCGCCCAGTGCTGATCGACATAAAAGGCTTGAACAAACACTACGGCGCCTTCCACGTGCTGCGCGATATCAACCTGCAGGTCCGCGAAGGCGAGCGTATCGTCCTCTGCGGACCCTCCGGTTCAGGCAAATCGACCTTGATCCGCTGCATCAACCGCTTGGAGATCGCCGAGCAAGGCAGCGTTCATGTCGACGGCATCGACCTGGCCAAGCCCTCGCGTCAGGCCGCTCAGGTGCGCAGCGAAATCGGCATGGTGTTCCAGCACTTCAATTTGTTCCCGCACATGAGCGTGCTCGACAACTGCCTGCTGGCCCCAACCAGCGTGCGCGGGCTGTCGCGCAAGGACGCCGAAGAGCGGGCACGGATGTACCTGAGCAAGGTCGGCATCGCCAGTCAGGCCGACAAATACCCCAGCCAGCTCTCCGGCGGCCAGCAGCAGCGCGTGGCGATTGCCCGCGCCCTGTGCATGAAGCCGCGGATCATGCTGTTCGATGAGCCAACCTCGGCGCTCGATCCGGAGATGGTCGCCGAGGTCCTGGATGTGCTGGTGAAGCTCGCCGGCACCGGCATGACCATGCTCTGCGTCACCCATGAAATGGGCTTTGCCCGCCAGGTGGCAGAGCGTGTGCTGTTTCTTGAGGGTGGCCAGATCATCGAAGACAGCCCGCCACAGACGTTTTTTGGCCAACCCAAAACTGCCAGGGCCCAGGCATTTCTCAAGCAGATTCTGCACTGATAAGCCGTAGTGCAAGGGCTGGATCATTGCAGCGCTGCAATGATCCAACTGCGTCGTTAATTATATTTACCAAAACCCCTGCCAAACCCTTGCCAGCCAAGGCTCCGCTTCCCTCAAGCGCCCTGAAACCGGCGCCAAAGCGCTCACGCCTCGTTTGACATATCGAACGGCTCTGGCAAGCTAGAGACAAGCCCCGACCGGCATCGCCTCCTTCAGCGAGCCGGCAGTGCTCGGGGCTCCAGGCCGCACACAAGGCCCAGGCCGTGCGCCTGCACAATATCGACAGGAAGCACCTGTCCCAAGGTGACATATGTCCAACAGCAACATTGGCAACAAGCAAACTTCCCTCCGCAAACCCGTCGTCCTGATGACCATGGGCAGCCAAGAGCGCAAAGGCCATGACTATCAGGTCATGACCCACAAATACATTACCCCCCTGGTCGACTTCGCCGACTGCCTGCCTGTGCTGGTTCCGACCTGCTGCGGCACCGATGACCTCGAGCGTTATCTGGATATGGCCGACGGCGTCTATCTGACCGGCGCTGGCAGCAACATCGACCCGGCCCTGTACGGCCAGGAGAACGAGACGCCAGGCAAAGGCCAGGACAAGAACCGCGATCTGTTCGACATCCCGCTGGTCAAACTGGCTCTGGCCCGTGGCCTGCCAATCTTCGGCATCTGCCGCGGCATGCAGGAAATCAACGTCGCACTGGGCGGCGATATCTACCAGAAGGTGTACGCCGAGCCGGGCTTCAACGATCACAGGGAAAACCCCGAGGATCCGGTTGAAGTGCAATACCAGGCCGTGCACAGCGTCACCATCAAGCCGGGCAGCTGGCTGCGGGATGCCTTGGGCACTGACCAGATCCGAGTCAACTCGTTGCATGGTCAAGGCCTGCGCAAACTGGGTGAGGGCCTTGAGCCAATCGCCCAGGCTGAAGACGGTTTGGTCGAAGCCATCCACGGCCCGAGCATCTCGCCCTTCCTGTTCGCTGTGCAGTGGCACCCCGAGTGGCAAGCGGCGAAAAACCCTGACTCGATCAAAATTTTCGAGGCGTTTGGCGATGCTTGCCGCGCTCAGGTCCGCAAGTCCCAGGCCAGCAAGCGTAACCAGGCTGCCTGAGTCCCTGCTTCGTTAGTTTGATCGCGGGGCGGCGCAAGGCCGCCCCCGCTTCCCCGGTCACCCTCTGCTGGTCCCAGAACACCTACCGTGGCAGCGCGGGGCGGGCGTGTGCCTGTGCCCGCGATCCTTTTTTCTGCCATCCGTGCAGAGATATGATGACTAACGGCTGCTTTATTATTTCCCTCCATCCCGCGCACTGACCTCACACCTATCCCCCTGCGAGTACCTGCCGCATTTGTGCGGAAAGCGACTATGAGAAAAAATCTGTGGCAAGGGACTAGTCATTTCTTAGGTTGTACGATAACTTACCTCTCAGATTGATTCACCACCCCAAAAGCGCCACAGGAAACCAATAACAATGAATCCACTAGAGCTGCAGTCCATCCTCTCCCACGGCCTGCTGTCGTTCCCGGTAACCGACTTCAATGCCCAGGGCGACTTCAATCAGGCGGGCTACATCAAGCGTCTGGAATGGCTTGCCCCGTATGGCGCGACTGCGCTGTTCGCCGCCGGCGGCACCGGTGAGTTCTTCTCCCTGGCCGCCAGCGAGTACAGCCAGGTGATCAAGACTGCAGTCGATACGTGCGAGCATTCGGTACCAATTCTGGCCGGCGTCGGTGGTTCTACTCGCCAGGCCATCGAGTACGCCCAGGAAGCCGAACGTCTGGGTGCCAAAGGTCTGTTGCTGCTGCCGCACTACCTGACCGAAGCCAGCCAGGACGGTGTAGCCGACCACGTTGAAGCCGTGTGCAAGTCGGTCAAGATCGGTGTAGTGGTTTACAACCGTAACGTCTGCCGCCTGACCGCGCCGCTGCTCGAGCGCTTGGCCGAGCGTTGCCCGAACCTGATCGGTTACAAGGATGGCCTGGGCGATATCGAGCTGATGGTGTCGATCCGTCGCCGCCTGGGCGATCGCTTCAGCTACCTCGGCGGCCTGCCGACCGCTGAAGTGTATGCAGCTGCCTACAAGGCGCTGGGTGTGCCGGTGTACTCTTCGGCGGTGTTCAACTTCGTGCCCAAGACCGCGATGGACTTCTACCACGCGATCGCTCGCGAAGATCACGCCACCGTCGGCAAGCTGATCGATGACTTCTTCCTGCCGTACCTGGATATCCGTAACCGCAAAGCCGGCTATGCCGTCAGCATCGTCAAGGCCGGCGCCAAGATCGCCGGTTACGACGCAGGCCCAGTGCGTTCGCCACTGACCGACCTGACCGGCGAAGAGTATGAAATGCTCGCCGCCCTTATGGACAAGATGGGCCCGCAATAAGCGACTCCGCGGCCTGCCAATGCCGCAACCGGAGCGAGGCCACGCCCGCTCCGGTCTTATCGATCCCCGCACAAAAATAACTAGTGGGAGTACACCTTCATGCAAGCGACGAAAAAAACGCATGTACGTTATCTGATCTTGTTCATGCTCTTCGTCGTGACCACGATCAACTATGCAGACCGAGCGACCATTTCGATCGCTGGCTCCAGTCTGCAGAAAGATTTAGGGATAGACGCGGTCACCCTCGGTTATATCTTCTCGGCCTTCGGCTGGGCCTACGTGCTCGGGCAAATCCCCGGCGGCTGGCTGCTCGACCGCTTCGGTTCAAAGAAGGTTTACGCCTTCAGTATCTTTACCTGGTCGCTGTTCACTGTGCTGCAGGGCTTTGTCGGTTACCTACCGGTGGCCAACGCGATCATCGCCCTGTTCATGCTGCGCTTCATGGTCGGTTTTGCCGAGGCGCCGTCGTTCCCCGGTAACGCCCGCATTGTGGCGGCCTGGTTCCCGACTGCTGAACGCGGCACCGCATCGGCCATCTTCAACTCGGCGCAGTACTTCGCCACGGTCCTGTTCGCACCGCTGATGGGCTGGATCGTCCATGCCTGGGGCTGGGAACACGTATTCGTGGTCATGGGCGTACTGGGTATCGCCTTCTCGGCGGCCTGGATGAAGCTGATCTACAACCCTAAAGAACACCCGATGATCAGTGCCGAAGAACTCGACCATATCGAGCGCAACGGCGGCCTGGTCGACATGGATAAACCCAAGGCAGCCGGCGCCAGCGGGCCGAAGTGGGCCTACATCAAGCAACTGCTGAGCAGTCGCATGATGGTCGGTATCTATCTTGGCCAGTACTGCATCAACGGCATCACCTACTTCTTCCTGACCTGGTTCCCGGTGTATCTGGTGCAGGAACGCGGCATGTCGATCCTCAAGGCGGGCATTATCGCCTCGTTGCCAGCGATCTGCGGCTTCGTCGGCGGTGTATTGGGTGGCGTATTGTCTGATGGTCTGCTGCGTCGTGGTCATTCACTGACCTTCGCCCGCAAGGCGCCGATCGTGGTCGGCCTGTTGCTCTCTACCAGCATGGTCATTTGCAACTACGTCGACGCCGAATGGATGGTGGTGGCGATCATGGCCCTGGCGTTCTTCGGCAAAGGCCTTGGTGCGCTGGGCTGGGCGGTGGTATCGGACACCTCGCCCAAGCAGATCGCCGGGCTGTCCGGCGGCATGTTCAACACCTTCGGCAACATCGCCTCGATCACCACGCCGATCATCATCGGTTACATCATCAGTGCTACTGGCTCGTTCAAGTGGGCACTGGTGTATGTCGGTGCCAACGCCCTGATAGCGGTGCTGAGCTACCTGGTGATCGTCGGCCCGATCAAACGTATCGAGCTGCGTGACGTGCCCAACGATGAACCGGCTCAGCCGGCCAGCAGCGAACTGGCCAGCTCGCGCCACTGAGTGATTGCGCCTGCACCTGCTGAAGCGGGTGCAGGCGTCTCGAACAAAGCCTGAGATAACTACAAGAAGGGCCTGAACATGCAGCTGATCGAAACTTCCGACTCGCCCCGCTACGTGCGCCTGCACGAGGATGACAACGTAGTGGTGGTGGTCAACGACGGTGGTTTGGGCGAAGGCGCCCGCTTTGCCGACGGCCTGACTCTGGTTGAAGCAGTACCACAAAGCCACAAGGTCGCCACGCTGGATATCGCCCAGGGCGAACCGGTGCGGCGCTACGGGCAGATCATCGGCTATGCCCTGGAACCCCTACGCAAAGGCAGCTGGGTGCAGGAAAGCCAGCTGGCGATGCCCGCCGCCCCCGAACTCGACAGCCTGCCGCGCTGTGACGCCGTCCCTGCCCCTCTGCCGCCGCTGGAGGGTTTTACCTTTGAAGGGTTCCGCAACGCCGACGGCACCGTCGGTACGCGTAATATTCTTGGCATCACCACCACCGTGCAATGCGTGACCGGCGTGCTCGACCATGCGGTCAAACGCATCCGCAGCGAGTTGCTGCCCAAATACCCCAATGTCGATGATGTGGTGGCACTGACCCACAGCTATGGCTGCGGCGTGGCAATCAATGCCCGTGATGCCTACATCCCGATCCGCACCGTGCGCAACCTGGCGCGTAACCCGAACCTGGGCGGCGAAGCGCTGGTTATCAGCCTGGGCTGCGAGAAACTGCAGGCCGGCCAGGTCATGCATGAAAACGACCCCTCGGTAGACCTCAGCGACCCGTGGCTGTACCGCCTGCAGGACGCCAGCCTCGGTTTTGTCGAAATGATCGAACAGATCATGGCGCTGGCCGAAGCGCGCCTGATCAAGCTCGACCAGCGCCGCCGCGAGACCGTGCCGGCCGCAGAGCTGATCCTGGGCATGCAATGCGGCGGCAGCGATGCCTTCTCCGGTATCACCGCCAACCCCGCGCTGGGTTTTGCCGCCGACCTGCTGGTGCGCGCCGGTGCCACCGTGCTGTTCTCGGAAGTAACCGAAGTCCGCGATGCCATCTATATGCTTACTTCCCGCGCGCAAACACCGGCCGTAGCCGATGCACTGGTGCGCGAGATGGACTGGTACGACCGTTACCTGGAGCAAGGCGCGGCCGACCGCAGCGCCAATACCACCCCGGGCAACAAGAAAGGTGGCCTGTCGAATATCGTCGAGAAGTCGCTGGGCTCGATCGTCAAGTCCGGCAGCGGCGCCATTCAAGGGGTGGTTGGCCCGGGTGAACGGGTCGAGCGCAAGGGCCTGATCTTCTGCGCAACCCCTGCCAGCGATTTTGTCTGCGGCACCCTGCAACTGGCGGCGGGGATGAACCTGCACGTGTTCACCACCGGCCGCGGTACGCCGTACGGGCTGGCCATGGCGCCGGTGGTCAAGGTGTGTACCCGCACCGAGCTGGCCCAGCGCTGGCCAGACCTGATCGACATCGACGCCGGGCGCATCGCCACCGGCCGCTCGAGCATCGAAGAGTTGGGCTGGGAGCTGTTCCATTACTACCTGGACGTGGCCAGCGGCCGCAAGCAGACCTGGGCCGAACAGCACCGCCTGCACAACGACATCACCCTGTTCAACCCGGCACCGATCACCTGATCGCTTTGCCCTCTGCCGCCGCGCTTGCAGCGTGGGCCGCAGAGGGATCTGTCCTATCCATTGTGTACTTCAACAGGAGCAAGACATGCCTGAGATTCTTGGCCACAACTTCATCAACGGCCAGCGCAGCGCCGCTGGCAGCCAACGCCTGCATAGCCTGGACGCCACTACTGGCGAAGCGCTGCCGTACAGCTTCGTGCAGGCCACCGAGACCGAAGTGGACCAGGCCGCCCGCGCTGCCGCCGCAGCATTCGTTGAATTCCGCCAGCTGGCACCTGCCCGTCGCGCCGAGTTCCTCGATGCCATCGCTGCCGAGCTGGACGAACTGGACGACGCCTTTGTCGCCATTGTCTGCCGCGAGACCGCCCTGCCCGCTGCCCGCATCCAGGGTGAGCGCGGCCGCACCAGCGGCCAGATGCGCCTGTTTGCACAGGTGCTGCGCCGTGGCGACTACCTCGGTGCGCGCATCGATCTGGCCCTGCCTGATCGTCAACCCTTGCCGCGGGTCGATCTACGCCAGATGCGTATTGGTGTCGGCCCGGTCGCGGTGTTTGGCGCAAGCAACTTCCCGCTGGCCTTCTCCACCGCTGGCGGCGACACCGCAGCAGCATTGGCCGCAGGCTGCCCGGTGGTGTTCAAGGCGCATAGCGGCCACATGGCCACGGCCGACCTGGTCGGTTGCGCGATCACCCGCGCCGCCGAGCGCACCGGCATGCCCAAAGGCGTGTTCAACATGGTCTTCGGTGGCGGCGTCGGTGAGTGGCTGGTCAAGCATCCAGCGATCCAGGCGGTTGGCTTCACCGGCTCGCTCAAAGGCGGCGACGCACTGTGCCGCATAGCCGCAGAACGTGCGCAGCCAATCCCGGTATTTGCCGAGATGTCGAGCATCAACCCGGTGATCGTCCTGCCGGGCGCGCTGGCCAAGCGTGGCGAAGCCATCGCCCGCGAGCTGGCAGGCTCGGTGTGCATGGGCGCGGGGCAGTTCTGCACCAACCCAGGCATGGTCATTGGCCTGCGTTCTGCTGAGTTCAGCACTCTGCTGGCCAATGTTGGCGAGGCGCTGGACGCTCAGGCCGGGCAAACCATGCTCAATGCCGGCGGCCTGCGCAGCTATGTCAGCGGCCTTGAGCATCTACAGGCTCATGCCGGCATCGAGCACCTGGCGGGTCAGGCGCAGGAAGGCTCACAGGCGCGTGCGCAGCTGTTCAAAGCGGACGCCAGCCTGCTGGTCAATGCCGATCCACTGCTGCAGGAAGAGGTGTTTGGCCCGGCCACCGTGGCGGTCGAGGTGCAGGACAACGAGCAACTGCGCGCAGCCCTGCAAGGCCTGCGTGGCCAGTTGACCGCAACCCTGATCGGCGAGGCAGAAGACTTCGAGGCGTATGCCTGGCTGGTCCCGCTGCTGGAAGAGAAAGTTGGCCGGATCCTGGTCAACGGCTATCCGACTGGCGTTGAGGTCTGCGATGCGATGGTCCACGGCGGGCCATATCCGGCAACTTCGGATGCGCGCGGGACCTCGGTGGGGACATTGGCGATCGATCGCTTCCTGCGGCCGGTGTGCTACCAGAACTACCCGCAGGCGTTGCTGCCTGAGGCGCTCAAGGATGGCAATCCGCTGGGGTTGCGTCGGTTGGTGAATGGGCAGTGGAGTGACGGCTCGCTTTAAGCTTTTTGGGGCCGCTGCGCGGCCCCAGAAATCTACACCCCTTGCGCCTCTGCCGCCTCATGCGCCTGGCGCAGCCGCTCACGGCTATTGGACAGATGCATGCGCATCGCCATCTTCGCCCCTTCGCTATCGCCCCGCACAATCGCCTCGTAGATCGCTTCGTGCTCGTGGCGCAGACGGCTCATGTAATGCGCCTGGTCATCCTGGGCAATACGCGCCGAATTGAGCCGCGTGCGCGGGATGATGCTGGTGCCGAGGTGATTGATGATGTCGGCGAAATAATGATTGCCGCTGGCCTGGGCGATCCGCAGGTGGAACTGGAAGTCTGCCGATACCGCATCGGACGCGTGCGCAGCGCCTTCGTTGATCTCATCCAGGGCCGCACGCATCCCGCTCAACTGCTCGTCGGTACGGCGCTGCGCCGCCAGCCCGGCAGACTCGATCTCCAGGGCGATGCGTAGCTCCAGCACCGCGAGCACTTCACGCAGGGTGACCACGGTGGCGGGATCGATGCGAAAGCCACTGCCAGGTGAGGCCTCGAGCACGAATGTGCCGATACCGTGACGGGTCTCGACCTGCCCGGCAGCCTGCAGCCGCGAGATAGCCTCACGCACTACGGTGCGGCTGACGCCTTCCTCAGCCATGATCTGCGACTCGGTCGGCAGCTTGTCGCCGCGCTTGAGCTGACCACTGCGGATGCGTTCGGTCAGCACCGTGACCAATTCCTGGGCCAGACTGCGCGGCTTGCGCCGGGTCCTTGCCTGTACCTGCTGCTCTGTCATGCCCTGTAGTTCACCTTGAGAGACAGGCACCATGATAGCGCAAGCAGTTGTACGATCACATACGCAGACTGCGGGTTTTTATTGATACTTTGGCACTGCCTGTTTCGTACCTCGGCGTCCGTGCTGGATGGCGGCAAATTGCTGGCCCCCAAACCTCGAAAGCGAAGGCAAACTTCGTTCTCCTTCAGAAGCTTAGGACAGCATCATGCGGGTATTTCTAGCAACCATGGCCGGCTGCCTGCTGGCGACCTTCGCTATCACAGGCCAGGCCAAAGCCTTGAGCCAGAACGATCGCAACGTGTGTAGCTGGGGGTCGCAGATTGCCGCTGAGGCGCAGCAAGCCAAGCTTTCCGGGGTCAACGTGTACGCCACGCGCAAGCGCCTGCAGGCGCGCAAGTTCCCCAAACCGTGGATGCGCATGACCGCCTTCGGGATCACGGAACAGACCTACAACAGCCGCTCCCGACTCAAGCCTGCGGCCATCAAGAAAACCTATTATGACCAATGCGTGCAACACGCTATTGCCAAGCGATAACGCCATAAATCAGTAACTTATAAGAACTTTCTGATAAATATTCTAGGCCTTGATTCGCCATGGTGGCCCTGAATGGAATGAGCGCTGTAGCCAGTCCTTGAGTGAGCCGACGGCTGCAGTGTGCAATCGCGCCGAGGGCCGTACCAGGTAGATTCCGGCCGTGACATCCAGTTGCCAGTCTGGCAGCACGCGTACCAGCCTGCCGGCGGCCAGGTCTTCGATCATCAACCAGTCGCCGCCAGCGATAATGCCGACACCCCGGCGGGCAGCCTCCAGCAAGGCTTCATTGTCATTGCTGCGCAGTGAACCTGAGACCTTGACGCTTACATGCCGCGCGCCGGCCGTTAGGTTCCATTCAGGAAACGAGCGCAAGCCACTGAAACCCATGCAGTTATGCTCAGCAAGGTCAGCAGGGACTTGAAGCGTGGGATGTTTGGCTAGGTACTCCGGCGATGCGCACAGAATGCGCAGATGATCGCAGAGCTTTTTTGCCACCAACCGGCTGTCCGCCAGCTCACCGATACGGATTGCCGCGTCAAAACCTTCAGCCACCAGATCGACAAAACGGTCTGAGTACTCGACCTCCATCGTTACCTGCGGATGCGCCAGGACGAAGTCGGCCAGCAGCCCACTCAGCCAGCGCCTGCCCATCGCCGCCGGCAGCGCCAGGCGTAGACGCCCCCGGACGGTCGCAGCGCCCTCGGCCGCTTCCTGTTCGGCTTCATCGATCAAGCGGCTGGCCTGGCGCAGCCGCTGCACCAGTCGCTCGCCCTCATCGGTGAAACGCAACTGGCGGGTAGTGCGTTCAACCAGACGAATTCCCAGGCGCTGCTCGAGCGCACTCAAACGCCGCGACAGCACCGACGGGTGGCGGTCGAGCTGGCGCCCGGCAGCGGCGAATGAACCTTGCTCGTGCAAGGCCAGCAAGCTTGCCAGTTCATCCGCGCGGCGGCTGTCGAAGGCGTCCATGGGCAGGCTCTCAAACAAGGTCAAGGGATCAGTATCAGCGCCCCCTCGGAACGACCCTGCTCCAGGTCCGTATGAGCCTGGGCAACATCAGCCAGCGGGTAGCGGCGCCAGATACGCGGCAGGATGATACCTTGGCTGACAGCCTCCAGCACGTCTGCCGCGCGCTGCTGATATTCCTCGGCAGTCTGGGTATGGGCGGCCAGCGATGGCCGTGTCAGGTACAGCGAGCCCTTGGCATTGAGCGTGCTCACCTCGATGGGTGCAGGGGCACCCGAGGTCGCCCCGAACGACACCAGCAGCCCGCGCGTTCGCAGACTGTCCAGTGAGGCCTGCAGCGACACTTTACCGATGCTGTCATACACCACGTCCACGCCCTGCCCCGCAGTCAGTTCCTTGACTTGGGCGGCCAAGGTCGCCGCATCAAATACCAGCACGTGCGCGCAGCCTGCCTCCTGTGCGCGACCGACACTTTCAGGCCGGGACACAACACCAATCACCGTCGCCCCCAAGTGCCTGGCCCACGCCACCAGCAACTGGCCCACCGCGCCACCAGCACCGTAGACCAGTAGCTGACTGCCGGGACCTACTGAATAGGTAGTCTTGATCAAGTACTGTGCGGTGATGCCCTTGAACAACACTGCGGCGGCCTGTTCATCACTGACCGAGGCCGGCAACTTGACCAGACGCTCGGCCGGGTACAAGCGGCCACTGGCGTAGCTGCCAATCGGGCCGGTGGCATAGGCAACCCGATCGCCAACCTGCAATGAGGCGACGCCCTCGCCCACAGCCTTTACCCGCCCTGCACCCTCCAGCCCCAAGCCACTTGGCAGCACCAGCGGCGCAGCACCTTTGCGTTGCAGCAGGTCGAGCGGGTTGACGCCGATGGCCGTCTGTTCAAGCCAGACCTGACCCGGCCCCGGCTGCTGCGGTTGCACAGTATCCAGTTGCAGTACATCTGTGGTGCCGGTGTCGGTCAGAACGATTCGTGCGGACATGGCCAATTTCTCGGTTGGTGGAATGCCGTTGCAGCTTAGATAGCCATCTGCCGTCGAGCAATCAGGCCTGGCACAGATGATTCGTGCACCTGACGAAGCAATACATCTTGAAAGTACCGTTGCGGTCCAGCCCAAGCCCGGCAAGACTACGTCCACGACCACCCGACGCAGGCTTGCTCGCCAAGCCGTTCAGGCCACTGTTGCTTATGCACGACAAGACCACGTTCAGCGTGCCGGTAACCCACCGATCGCTGCTGCTGCCCATTCTTCTGAGTTTGCTGGCGTTTGCCGCCAACTCGGTATTCTGCCGTCTGGCCCTGCGCGACGGCGCCATTGATGCCACCGCCTTCACGGCAATCCGGCTCGGCAGTGGCGCGCTAGTGCTCGCCGCATTGGTGTACTGCACTCGGCGGCCTCGCAATCCGGCAGGCAGCTGGACCGGAGGACTGGCCCTGTTCGCCTATGCCTGGCTGTTCTCGCTCGCCTACCTGCAACTGGGTGCAGGCACCGGCGCGCTGATTCTGTTCGGGGCAGTACAGATCAGCATGTACGCTTTCGGCATGTGTCGAGGCGAACCGCTGCAGCGCAAGGTGCTGCTAGGGATGTTGATTGCCTTCGCCGGACTGCTTGCATTGCTGTTACCCGGCACCGACGCACCGCCGCTTGCCAGCGCGTTGGTCATGCTTACAGCAGGCATTGCATGGGGCGCGTATTCACTGCTGGGCAAAGGGTCAGCCGACCCGCTGGCGGCAACTGCAGGCAACTTCCTGCGCAGCTTGCCGCTGGTGCTTGGCGCTGTTGTGGCAATGGCGCTGAGCGGCGCATCGCTGCACTGGAGCGGCGAAGGCGTGCTGTATGCGCTCGGATCCGGCGTGCTGGCCTCCGGTGCCGGTTACAGCCTCTGGTATAGCGTGGTCAGGTGCATCAGCTCGCAGCAGGCGGCGACCATGCAGTTGAGTGTGCCGGTGCTGGCAGCGCTTGGTGGGGTGTTGTTGCTCGGCGAGCCACTGACCTGGCGCTTGGGCCTGACTTCGCTGGTGGTGCTCGGTGGGGTTACGTTGGCGTTGCTGCCGACGCGTCGGGCCTAGGTAGCCAGCCGGGTAGCCTTTCACCCTCGATAGCGAATTTTCCTACGCCCTTATCAGAAGCCGGATAGGTCCCTCAAAAGCCCTACCCCGGTATGGTTGGCAGGCAATCAAAGCCGTGAAAACAGCGGCCCGCCCCCAGCCCCGTCGGCAACTCATCGGCCCTATCGGCGACGCTTGCAGACGCTGAAAAGGACGTCCCATGCCCAGCCAATCCGACCTGAGCTTCCGCTTCGAGCCTCTGGCCAGCCGCACGCCGTTCGAAGTGGTGTCGTTCACCCTCGAAGAAACCCTCAGCACGCCTTTCAAGCTCACGCTGGAGCTGATCAGCTACCGAGCTGATGTCGATTTCGCCGAGCTGATTGACAAGCCAGCGCTGTTCACCATTTGCCGCGACCAGCAGCCAGTACGCTACGTGCATGGTTTGATCAGCAGCCTTAGCCAGGGCGAAAGTGGTTTCTATCGCACCCGCTATCAAGCTGTCATCGAACCACAACTGGCACGCGCACGCCTGCGCTCCAACTGGCGAATCTTCCAGCAGCAGAGCGCAGCGCAGATCCTCGAGGTCATGTTCAAGCGCCAAGGCCTGACCCAGATCGAATTCAGCACCACGTGCGACCACCAGGTCCGCGAGTTTTGCGTGCAAGCCGGCGAAACCGACCTCGACTTCATTGCACGTCTGGCTGCAGAAGAAGGCTACATCTACAGCTTTGACCACAGCGCTACTGCCCACACCCTGCGCGTGACCGACCGGGTGATGAGCCTCGGGCAGATCAACAGAAGCGTCATCAAGCCCGCAGACGATCTACGCAGCTATGCCGAGGATGGCACCGCCGACCCGCTCAGCGTGCTGTACCACTCCAACAGTGGCGGCGATCCCGCCGGCCCTTGCCTGCGCAGGCTTCGCTATTGCGAGCAGGTGGCAACCACCCACCAGCAGCAGCGCGACTATACCTTCCTGCGGCCAGCCTACCGCCAACAACACGGGGTGGTTGCCAGCCAGTGGAAGCTGCCCTGCAACAAGTACGAACGCTTCGACTATCCCGGTCGCTACAACCTCGATGTGGTTGGCAAGCCGTTCACCCAGACGCGGCTGACCGCACGCCGCCACGCGGTGCGCCTGGCTGAAGTCGAAGGCGACGATGTTCGTCTGCAACCTGGGCTTAGCTTCAATTTGATCGATCATCCCCGTGAGGACCTCAACGCCCACTGGCGGGTGATCAGCGTGCGTCACGTCGGCAGCCAGTTCACCAGTCTGCAGGAAGAGGCGGCGGATGCCGATCAGGGCACACACTATGTCCAGCATGCTGAGCTGGTACCGGGCCGCATCGACTGGAAGCCCGCTTTGTTGGCCAGGCCGCGCATTGACGGGCCGCACATGGCGACGGTGGTCGGGCCGCCCGAGGAAGAGATTTATTGCGACCAGTGGGGGCGGGTCAAGGTCAGCTTTCCCTGGGACCGAGAAAGCAAGGACAACCAGTTCAGCTCGTGCTGGATCCGCGTTGCCCAGGGCTGGGCAGGTGGCAGTTGGGGATCGATGGCCATACCGCGAGTCGGCCAGGAAGTGATCGTTCAATACGTCAATGCCGATCCCGATCAGCCATTGATTACCGGCCGCACCTACTGCGCCAACCAGCTGCCGCCCTATGATTTGCCGCAGCACAAGACCCGTATGACCATCAAAAGCCAGACCCACAAAGGGCAAGGCTTCAATGAGCTGCGCTTCGAGGATGAGCTGGACCGGCAAGAGGTGTTCATTCACGCCCAGAAAGACCAGAACAACGTGGTCCGGCACAACGAAACCACCAAAGTCGGCAATGATCGCGCCGAGCAAGTCGAGCGTGACGAAACCCTCAGCGTCGGCCATGACCGCACAGAGTCGATCGGCAATGATGAAAAGGTTTCGATTGGCCAGGATCGTCAGCATCAAACTGGTCGCGATGACGTCCTCGAAATCGGCCGCCACCACAGCATCACTATCGCTCAGGACCGCATCGAGCAGGTCGGCAACCACCGCCGCGACACCACAGCTGCCAACCACACCGTCGATATCGGCGGGCACCTCGAACAACAGGTCGCTGGCCACGTCGACCTGAAAGCCGGCCAAGCGATTCGCTACCAGACCCAGGACTTCGAGATCGAGGTCGCTGGCAGCTTCTCGGTCAAATCGCCGGGCGGCACGTTACGCCTGGATGCTTCCGGGATAACCCTCGACGGTGTCGCGATAAATTTCAAAGGGCCTATCGGTCAAGCACCTGAGGGGAGTTCCTACGCCTTCAGCATCAGCGGCAAGCCTGAGCCGGGTGAGCCTGTCTGCGTGAGTTGCCTGCTCAAAGCGATTCAAGAGGGGCGCAGTGTTGTCCGCCTCGAAGGGGTCAACGCATGACCACAACGGCCACCAATCTTGGAAACGAGATCGTCGAAGTACTGCGCAACCCGCGTTACCGCCTGACTGGCATCGTCGAGATAAGCCGCTTGAGCGAGCGAGATCGCAGCGAACTGCTGCGCCGTATCAAGGAATACGCGCTGCCATTACTTCAGCAGCCCGAATTCGCCAACCTGCAGGCGCTTGGACCACGGTTGATCACTCCAGCGCCCGACTATGGCCTGGACGGTCAGTGGGGCAACTACTGGGATGTCGAACACTACGGCAAAGAGGGCATCTGCGCGTGGATCGTCAGTTCGATGCCGCCGCCAGAACTGCTCGTGCACCTGAGCCAGGCCAATCGCACGGTCGCGCCTGATGGCAATAGCTACCTGCTGCGTTGGCACATCGCACGCAGTCTCCAGGCTCTGCATGCACGGCGCGACTTGCCGGCGGTACGCGAGTGGCTCGCGCCTATCCATAAAATATGGCTACCGGTACCTGACCCAGGTCGCGAGCGCTGGGTATGCCTCGAGGGAGAGGATCGCGCGCCGATCAGCCAAGGCAACGCCTTCGAGCTGGACTCCGCGTGCTGGCAGGCGCTGACCGGCGACCCGCTGGAATACACCTTGGCCGACGCCATCGGCACAGCGATGGCAGCTGCGGGCATGACCGGCCAATGCCACGCCATTCGCCTAGGCATTGCTCGCGCGCATTTGCGTGCAGCTCGCAAAGCTGGCCTGAGCCGCCAGCAGGACCTGATCAGCTACGTGACCATGATGACCCTCAACGGCGATGCGCTGGCTGAGTCGGCCGCATGGACGCAGGCCGTTGCCGAAGCAAGCGAGCTCAAACGCCCGCTGGCAGACGCCCTGCAAGCGCCCCTCTCCTGCCAGCCTCGATAAGGACGCCACCATGATCAGCATGGACAAGCTCTTCGCTATTAATCGGGCTGCCTGCGAGGCCCTCAGCGTACCGTTAGCCGCAGGCCCTGCAGTCAGTTGCACCCGCAGCTTCACCATTCTGCCACTGCGCTACGCCGCCGTCGGCGGCAACTCCGGCTTGCGCGAGCGCCTGCCGCAATTGCCAGACAACCTGCATCACGCGCATCAGGCTGGCGCCTTGACTCAGGCTGCCTACGCGATACGGCCACTGCGTGAAGGATTTCTTTACGTCATGGAAGCTCGCCGAATAGGCAACAGGTTGTTATTTCTTGACCCTTTCCGCATTTCGGCAGATGGCTCACTGGCCATCTCCAGCTTCGATGACCCCTGGCAAGCCCCGCCGGCCTCGCTGACGGCGCAGGACGTGACGCGCAACCTGGCATGGGCCCTGACTATCCACGATGTCGATGACCTGATCGGGCTGCGGCTGTTCTACAGCCCTGACCCACTGAGCAGAGCTACGCTGATGCGGCTGTTCCACCAGGCTTCCAGCTTGCCGGCTGTGAACGTGGCCAAGTATGCCGCACCCTCCTGCTCGGTCCCTGAATCCCATGTACTGACTTATGGGCAACTCGACCTGGTGGCCGATTTCGCCGCAGAGAACGATCCAGACCTGCGCAAGATGCTTGACGCACAGCTGTCTTCGACGCCGAAGATCATGTCGCTGGTGGCCTCTCGGCAGATGCTCAAGCCAAAGCCGAACAGCGATACGCCGCGAGGTATCGCCATCGTGGTGGAAGACGCGATCGGCATTACCCAGGATCTCAATGCCTGGCGCAACGCGGGCCTGGAACACCTCAAAGGCTGGCTGGAAACCACCACCCCCGGCGCTGAACCAGAGCAGCCGGGGATCAGCAACGAGCGCAAGGTGCTGGTGGCACAAGCGTTCACTCAACTGCACGCCGAGTTCAGTGAGCGCAAGGTCGGCGCGCTGCTGAGCCGCCACACGCAGAGCCTGCGGGAGTACCTGACAGATGGCGCACAAAGCCTGCCGCCCGGTCCAACCCGCGAATGGTGGGCGCAGACACGCGAAGGCATTCTTGAAGTTGATGCGCAGTTCAAGCGCAAGGATCTCGAAGCGCGTGCTGCCACTGGCGAGTTTGCCAAGGCTTTCGAAGAGCGCTACTTGCCAAGAGTCGATCTGCCCGCCATGCACGTTCAGCTGGGCTGGTTCGAGACCGTCAGCCGCGAAGCGCAACGCCAGGCTGATGCCCGGGCAGGCGACCACCTGATGTGGCTGCAGCATCCGCGCCTGCTTGCAGCGCTGGACCTCTATGACCAGGAAGACCTCACCAGCGGTCTGTGCTTTGCACACCAGACCGGCCTCTGCGTGCTGGGTATGGAAGGCACCGTCAAAGGCGCGCAGTTGCTCAGCCGTTGGTGGCAGAGCGGCGAAGTTGAAGCGAGCAACTTGGCCATGCGCGCTTATGTGTTCAATCAGAAATCGGTTGCCGAGGTACTGGCAAAGACCCAAAGCGATATGCGCATTCTCCACGGGCCAGCGGACGACTGGCAAAAACTGGAAACCGCACTGCAACAAGCCAAGGCACTGGCAGCTCAATTCGGCGCAATCGACAGCCATTTGGAGCGGTTAGCCCAACATGGCCACGTCAATACTGCCGGCGCACTTGCATGGATTGGTCATCTAGGGCGTGAAGCCCTGAGCGCCGGTGCGCCCAACGCTGTAGACCGAGCACTGCATAGGCGTCTGGTAACTCTCCTTACTGCTTCGCTGGGTGAGCAAGCACTCAACTTGCGCATGGCCGAACACGCCCAAGCCAGCCACACCCCCTCACCGAGCCGCGTTGCCGCACCGATCATGCGCCGGCTTGATCAGGCCTATGTCGACAGTCTGAACGGCGCGCACAGCAACAGCTTCTACCGCCTGCGAGTCAGCAGCGCGCTGCTGTTGCTGGAAGCGAGTCTGTTGCTGCTGCAAGGCAGGCGAGAAGATAAGGATCGACGGTTCTGGAGCGAGGTGGCTGCGGGGGCGTTGACGAGTGCGGCGGCGGGGATGGAGTTGTTGGCTGTGGGGACAGAGCAAGCACTGGCATCTCTTGAAAGGAGGAGTGCCTCGGCGAGGGGAGCGAGCATTAGTCTAGGCCGGTATCGTGTCTGGGGGGCCGCAATGGCCAGCGCAGGAGGAGCAGTGAGCATCGCGTGGGACATCAACGATGCCCTCAGCGCAGGCGCCAATTACAGAGATACACGCGATCTCAAAAAAGGCATGTTAGCCGGAGCCTACTCAACGAGGGCTTTCGCGACCTTTATCCTTCTGAGCGGGCAAGGAGGAATCGCGTTCTCCCAAGCAGGCGCCTACTTCCGGCGGCTAGCACTAAATGCATCTAGTAAACACATAAGCGGCCCCGCGAAACTTTTGGCTGCATTCTCCAAGACCCTAGCAGGGAATCGCGCACTGCTATTGCTATTAAGTCGAATGGGGTGGATAGGTGGCGTAGTAGCTATCGGAATGACGTTTACACTCTTGGTAATAGATGAGAACGAACTGGAGAAATGGTGTGAAAAATGCTGCTTCAGCCGAAGCAAAAACACCAAATTTTATGAGCTAGACCAAGAAGAACTTGCATCATTTATTAATGCCGTATCGGAGACCCTCTAATGTTCTTATTTGAATGGGGCTACTGGCAGACTGTAATACGATCTGAGACTGATGAACCACGAAACAAGCTCCCTACCGACATTGATATTACGGACATACCCGCGTATGAAAGCGACGAAATCGAAAGCCTTGCTGCCGCTAGATTGAGTGCTAGCTTGGCACCCGCTTCAAGGGGGGCGGTTTATGTATACGATGATACGAATATAGAAATGAGATGTGGCATGGGGGAAGGCAAGCGCGGCCTTATCACCATATTGTCCTTAGCGTTGTTTGCCACTATCACAGCAGGGATAGCAGGCTCGTTAAATTTCGCCTTCGCCGTACCGTATGAAGATCCCACCGACGGTTCTACCGTGGACTTTTTCGCACTTGCACTCAGCATCTACCTTGGACTTCTGAGCTCTGGCTTTACGATTGCATACATTAAATTAGGACTACCAATATCGCGACTGGAGATATTCACGTCACGACACTTAATCATACGCTTCAATCGCAAAACTCAACAGGTCTATCTACATCGACCGCACTACTGCGGTGGTCTAGTGACACTCCCATGGATTGGCGTGAGCAGTTCAGGAGCTAATTACAACTCTGCAATCGCAGGAGGGGTTGGTTTTCCGCTATTCCTATATTGGTCACAATCGTTTACACGAAGCCACTATCCAGAGTGTGCGTGGGTTGGCAAAGCAGGAAACGATCAATCTGAAATCCAGGCCGAATGGGAATTCATCCGCCGTTTCATGGACGAAGGCCCCGAGGGCCTACCCCGCCCACGCATCACTTCACACTTCCCTTGGCCATGGCAGGCATTCACTCCGCAGTTCGAGGGCCTTACCCACTACTTCTGGAATTCGTCGCGGATCATCAAGTTAGGCCTCATTCTTATTTCGCCCGCCTTCCTCATTCTCGGTTTGGGCCACTGGCTAAGCCTGCTGCTGTGCTGGAAACCTCGGTGGCCAAAAATCATCCGCGAAGCAGGATTGCCCGGCAAACCCATCCCGCCGCTAACCACTTTGGCCGACAGGCCGCCTCATATCCAGGAGCGCCTGCGTGCGAACGCCCATCTGTGGGCCATACGCCCGGGCCAGCGGCCGGCGAAAAAACCACGCGCTACCCGTAGACGAGCCAAGCCCGGCAACCAGTCCACTACAGCCAAGGAGTCCTTCACCGATGAAACCCATTGTGCTGATCGGCCACAAACATGACTGCCCAATTCACGGCATCGGCGAAGTGGTCTCGGGCACTTCTGCGACAAGGGTCGGCGGGCGCGAGGTTGCTTGTGTTGGCGACCGCATAAGCTGCGGCGCCGTCATTGAAAGCGGCTCGCCAAGTTACGCCATCGCAGGCAAGGCCGTGGCCCGACTTGGGGACACCACTGACCATGGCGGCACGCTGATCGAGGGCGACAGCGGCTGGCTGGTCGGCTGAAGTATCGATGTCACTGGGCCCAGTGCACCGCCTAAGCTTGTACCTATCTGTCACTGCCGGAGCCAGCCATGTCCTCCCCTGCCCCTGAAACCCGCCTCCAGCAAAGCTGGCATGACAACGCCCACGCCTGGATCGAAGCCGTGCGCAGTGGCAGTATCGAAAGCCGCCGCCAGGTCACCGATCAAGCGATCCTGCTGGCCATCCTGTCACGCCAGCCACAGCGGGTTCTCGACCTCGGCTGCGGTGAGGGATGGCTGTTGCGCGCCCTCACTGCTCGGGGTATCGAAGCCGTAGGCGTGGATGGCGACTCAACCCTGGTCGAGGCAGCACGCGCAGCCGGCTCAGCACCCGTCCACCACTGCAGCTACGAACAACTCGCCAGCGGCGATGTGGGACTCGGCAAATGCTACGACGCGATTTGCGCCAACTTCGCACTGCTTCATCAGGACATCATCCCGCTGCTGAGCGCGATGACCACCTTACTGGCTCCGGGCGGCGTCCTGGTGATCCAGTCGCTACATCCATGGAGCGCCGCCGACGGTGATTATCAAGATGGCTGGCGTGAAGAATCCTTCGCTGGGTTCGAGGGTGATTGGAAGCCGATGCCGTGGTACATGCGCACGTTGACAAGCTGGCTCGCGGCGTTGGACATGGCCGGACTAACCCTCCTCCAATTGCAGGAACCGCAGCATCCACAAAGCCCCGTGCCGCAATCGCTACTGCTGGTCGCAGAGCTGAAACACAAGGAATAACGCTGAAACCCCGTAAACACAAAAGGATATAAAAATAACAAAACAATCTAACCAAATGGAATAAAAAAATTGAAAGCCCTGAGCCGCCTCCCTTACGCTGGAGCCCACATTCCAGCCTTCGCTCAGGAGCACCCGCCTTGTCCAACCGTGCCTTTTCTCCTCTTCGCCGCCTATTGGTCGGCGGCCTGCTGGCCAGTGTCGTCAGCTCCATACTGCCTTGGTCACAAGCCATAGCCGACGATGCCAAGACCTTGCGCATCGGCTACCAGAAATTCAACAGCGTAAACATCCTCAAGGGCACGGGCGCCTTGGAAAAGGCGCTCGCTGCACAGGGCGTGAAAGTCAGCTGGCACGAATTCGCCGCCGGCCCGCAACTGCTAGAAGCGCTGAGCACCGGTGCGATCGACCTGGGTCACGCCGCTGATGCACCGTCGGTGTTCGCCCAGGCCGCTGGCAAGCCTGTGGTCTATCTGGCGGCTGAACAGCCCTACCCGCGCGGGATTGGCCTGGTGGTACGCGAACAGGATCACATCACCAGCGTGCAGGAGCTCAAGGGCAAGCGAGTTGCCACTGGCCGCGGCTGGAATGCTCAATACCTGCTGGCCGTGGCGTTGCAGCAAGCTGGCTTGAGCTATCAGGACATTACCCCGGCATACGTCAACAACGCCGCCGATGCCGTCGCCGCGCTACAGTCGGGTAGCGTGCAGGCTTCGACGCTGTGGGACCCATTCCTGGCAGCAGCCGAGCAGCAACCGGGCTTGAAAAACCTGCGCGACGGTAGCGGCCTGACCAACAACCGGACCTTCTACCTCTCCACCGCGAGCTTTGCCGACCAGCACCGCGAATGGCTGAAGACGTTCTTCAGCGAGCTGGCCAAAGTCAGCCAGTGGGCCAATGCCAAGCCAGCGGAAGTCGCCAGCCTGCTGGCACCGCAACTAGGGATCAAGGCTGAGGTGCTGGAAGTAGCCAGCGAGCGACGCAATTACAACGCCGTGCCGATTACACCGGCAATCGTTGCCGAACAGCAAAAACTGGCCGACACCTTCCAGGGCCTGGGTCTGATCCCACACAAGTTGACCGTGGCTGACGCGGTGTACCCGACCGCCGTCCTGCCCTGACGCCAAGGAACGCTTCGCATGCCCCGCCCGATTCGCTTCAACGCCTTCAGCATGAACGCCGCCAGTCATCAGTCCCCCGGACTGTGGCGCCATCCGCGCAATACCAGCGTGGCGTTCAACCGGCTGGACTACTGGACTGACCTGGCTCGTCTGCTTGAGCGTGGCCTGTTCGACGCGCTGTTCATTGCCGATGTCATGGGCATCTACGACGTCTACCAAGGCGGGCCCGAAGCGGCCCTGCGTGGGGGCGTGCAGGTCCCGGTCAACGATCCCCTGCTGCTGGTCCCGGCCATGGCCGGGGTTACCGAGCATCTGGGCTTCGGCGTGACCTTCTCGCTGACCTACGAGCACCCGTACCCGTTCGCCCGCCGCATGTCGACCCTGGACCACTTGAGTAATGGCCGGGTCGGCTGGAATATCGTCACCGGCTACCTGGACAGCGCTGCACGCAATCTTGGCCTGGCTCGGCAGTTGGGCCATGACCAGCGCTACGACCTGGCCGATGAATACCTGCAGGTGCTGTACAAGCTCTGGGAGAAAAGCTGGGATGACGATGCCGTATTGCTGGATCGCGAATCGGGCCGCTACATTGAACCCTCGCGGGTCCATCCGATTGGCCATCACGGCGAGCATTTCCAGGTCCCCGGGATGCACCTTTGCCAACCCTCGCCGCAGCGCACGCCTGTGCTGTTCCAGGCCGGCGCCTCCGCGCGCGGTCAGGCTTTTGCTGCGGAGCACGCCGAGTGCGTATTCATCAGCGGACCGACGCCGACGGTGCTGCGCCGCTATGCCGACGGCGTGCGCCAGGCCAGCGCCGCGGCGGGACGCGGCCCTGACGAGGTGCTGATTTACGCGCAGGCGCTGTTGATCGTCGCGGACAGCCGTGAGCAGGCGCATGCGCGCTTTGCCGAATACCGCAGTTATGTGGATCTTGACGCCGCGCTGGCGCTGCTGTCCGGCTGGACCGGCATCGACTTCGCCGGCCTCGATCCGGATGCGCTGATTGAATATGTCGAGAATGATGCTGGCCGCGCAGCCCTGGCCGCCTTTACCGCGGCCGACCCAAGCCGGCAGTGGACAGTGCGCGAAGCCGCCGAATTCATCGGCCTTGGCGGCCGCGGCCCAGTCTTGATCGGCTCCGCCAGCGAGGTTGCCGACCAACTGGAGCGCTGGCTCGACCAGACCGGTGTCGATGGTTTCAACCTCACTTACGCCGTACAACCGGATGATTTGAGCAATGTCGTCGAGCTGCTGATTCCAGAGCTACAACGGCGCGGTCGCTACCCTGTGGCCTACGCGGAAGGCACCCTGCGCCACAAGCTGTTCGGCCAAGGTGATCGCTTGCCCGAGAACCACGCGGGGCGCAAGGTGAGCATTCAGTAATCGAATAGCGGGTATTTCAACATTTAATTTGTGGATGGCTGTGCACGGACCCTATCCTGTCCGTGCATCCCCTGCGGCGCACCGGCCGGTGCGGTTTCCGGCACGGGGAGAGAACAACAAGTCGAGACTGTCCATGTCGAATCATTCCTACTTCGCCCCTCACGGTGGGCACCCCGCTCAAACCGAGCTGCTGACTGACCGTGCCATGTTCACCGAAGCCTATGCCGTTATCCCCAAAGGCGTGATGCGTGACATCGTCACCAGCCACCTGCCGTTCTGGGACAAGATGCGCATGTGGGTTATCGCTCGCCCTCTGAGCGGCTTTGCCGAGACCTTCTCGCAGTACATCGTTGAAGTCGCTCCGGAAGGCGGCAGTGAGCGTCCAGAGCTGGACCCGAACGCCGAAGCGGTATTGTTCGTGGTCGAGGGTGAAATCGACATCACCCTGCAGGGCAAGCATCACACCCTGGCTCCTGGCGGTTATGCGTTCATTCCACCAGGCGCCGAGTGGAGCCTGCGTAACCACAGCAAGGCCAACGTCACCTTCCATTGGCTGCGCAAACATTACCAGCGCGTCGAAGGCCTGGATATTCCAGAAGCGTTCGTCACCCACCGCGACAATGCGACCAAGATCGAGATGCCGGGCACCAACGGTGGCTGGGTCACAACGCGCTTTGTCGACATGGCCGATATGCGCCATGACATGCACGTCAACATCGTCACCTTCCAGCCCGGCGGCGTGATTCCGTTCGCCGAGACGCATGTGATGGAGCACGGTCTTTACGTGTTGGAAGGCAAAGCCGTGTACCGCCTGAATCAGGATTGGGTTGAAGTTGAAGCTGGCGATTTCATGTGGCTGCGCGCGTTCTGCCCGCAAGCTTGCTATGCCGGCGGCCCGGGTCCGTTCAGCTACCTGCTGTACAAGGATGTCAACCGTCATGTGCACCTGACACTCAATCCGCAGCGCTGAGTCAGCACAACGGGGCCGCTTAGCTGCGGCCCTTTGCCGCGATCGGCGCCGCAGCACACATCGACGGCTCGCTGTCAGGCGATCCGCTTGGCTGCAACCGGCTGCTGTGCCTGACGTTGCTGAGCGCGCAGCTCTGCAACCAAACCCACCAGATCGCGGCAACTGTTAAGGCTGTCGATTGGCACATCAGTCAGGGTTACGCAGTGCTTCAAGCTTTGGCCCTCGCCCAGCCGGATGGTCAGGCTGGCACCATCAGGGCAACTGACCTCGCACCGATCAGGCAGGCAGGCCTGTTCGATGATTTGCCGCATTTCCAACATTGAAACACCTATCAACGACATGGTACGACCCTCTTCATGGGATGGCCTGTTGTCTTTGAGTGCACCGTCAAGGGCGAGGCGTCAGCTGAGGTTGCTCAATCTTCAAGCGGCGGTCCATTCGCCAGAACATCCACTGCCCAGCCACCCATTAGCACCTTAGTGGAAGATCGCCGAGCCATGACGACCGTTCGATCTGCCATCGCCCTCGCGCGACGGGCGGTCCGCCGATGCCTGCCGCTCAGTGGGCGGCGCCATGCCTACCACCCATACGTCCAAATCGACCCGCTTGAAAGTCATCCAACGCCTCGGCAATCTGCGCCTGGCTATTCATCACAAAAGGCCCGTAGCCAACGATTGGCTCGTCGATCGGTTCACCGCTGAGCAGCAGCAGGACGGCACCCGCCTGCGCCTCGAGGTGGACCCCCGCGCCGGCTCGGTCAAGCAGCACCAAACTGGCCGGGCCGGCTGCGCGGTTACCATTGACCGTTACGCTGCCGCGCAGCACGACTATGGCGGCGTTGCGCCCAGTGGCGACCGGCAGTTGCAGCGTTGCGCCGGCGTTGAGGCGCACATCCCAGACATCCATCGCAGTGAATGTGCGCGCCGGGCCCGCGGCGCCCTCGAACTCGCCGGCAATGACTCGCAGGCTGCCGCACTGGTCTGCCAGCGGCACAACCGGAATATTGGCTGCCAGCAGTGTCTGGTAACCCGCCGGGGCACGCTTGTCCCGCGCCGGCAGATTGACCCACAGCTGCACCATCTCCAGTGCTCCGCCGCTGCGGGCAAACGCTGGCGAATGGAATTCTTCATGGATGATGCCATCGGCAGCGGTCATCCACTGCACATCCCCCGGCCCGATCAAACCGCCGGCGCCCGTGGAGTCGCGATGCTCGACTTCGCCCTGGTAGACGATGGTCACGGTCTCAAAGCCGCGGTGCGGGTGTTCGCCAACGCCGCGCCGAGCGGTGGTGGGCGCAAAATCGTGCGGGCCGGCGTAGTCCAGCAGCAGAAACGGACTGATATGCCGAGCCAGTTGGTCATAAGTAAACAGGCTGCGCACCGGAAAACCATCGCCCACCCAGTGCCCGGCAGGGGCTTGATGAACGCCCAGAATGTCTTTCATGAGAGGTCTCCTTTTTGACTGGGTACAAGCTTACCTGCGGTGATAATCGTGCAATAGACGGTGTGAACAGCACTGATTGTCTCGCTGACAGGACAATCTGCGTGCCTGTCAGATGGCATGGACCATCAGAAGCTCTGTCAGCACCTGCGCCAACGAGCGCACCATCTGCTCGGCAGTTGGCCTGTGCACTATGACAATCTCGTAGCTGTCGACCTCCGGCAAACCGTGCTCGGTACCCAGTACGCGGTGTTCAGCCGTCGCAGCACGCGGCGGCAGCAGGCTCACACCCATACCATCGGCAACCGCCGCTTGAATCCCGCTCAGGCTGGAGCTGGTGAAGCTGATGCGCCAGCGCCGGCCCATGCCTTCGATGGCGTTGATCATGTCATCGCGGTACAGCCCACGCGGGGGGAAGGTCACCAGAGGAATTGGATCGAGTTCGAACGCCGGCAGCCGCGCACTATCGATCCACTGCAGGCGCTCGGGCCAGCAGGCCACCCCTTCGCGGCTGTTGCGCCGCTGTTTGAGCAGCACCAGGTCCAGCTCACCATTGTCGTAGGCTTGGCTAAGGTCGCGACAAAGCCCGCTGGTCACCTCGAGTTTGACCTGCGGATGGCGCCGGCTGAAGTCAGACAGCGCATTGGTCGTGCGCCCGCCGACGAAATCCTCCGGCACCCCAAGCCGCACCGTAGTGCCGACCATCGCGCCGGCCAGGGCTTCGAGCATCTGATCGTTGAGCGCCAGCATGTGCCTGGCATAGCCAAGCAAGGTCTGCCCGGCATCGGTAGGCAACACATCACGATTGCCCCGCACCAGCAGGCGATGGCCGACCATTTCTTCCAGCCGCCTGACTTTTTGACTGATGGTCGATTGAGTCGAGTGCAAGCGGGCTGCGGCAGTTGTGAAGCTGCCGCAATCGGCCACCACAACGATCGCCCGCAACAAGTCGAGATCGAACAACGCCCTATTCGATTTAACGCTGATAGACATCAGAGGATTCAATTTATAAATGATCAGTCTGACTTTTAGCATGCCTGCCAGCGCTGAACCACCCACGTGCTCCGCCAAGGGCGGATAAGCCCAGGATGCCTTGACGTAAACGTAAAGCTCCCAGTAGCTTAGTGCGATAAATCTTCCGAGCCCAAGCATGAGCACCCAGACCTACAGCATCTCCGACCTGTCCCGTGAGTTGGACATCACTACTCGGGCCATCCGCTTCTATGAAGAGCAAGGCCTGATCAGCCCTGAGCGGCGCGGGCTGGAGCGCATCTACAGTGCCCGCGACAAAGTCACGCTCAAGCTGATTCTGCGCGGCAAGCGCATCGGCTTTTCCCTGGCCGAGTGCCGCGAGCTGATCGAGCTCTATGACCCGAGCGGCGGCAACTTCAAGCAGCTCAACAGCATGCTGGTGAAAATTGCCGAGCGGCGCGCTCAGCTGGAGCAGCAGATGCTCGATATTGAGCAGATGCACCTTGAACTGGATACCGCTCAGGAGCGTTGCGAGCAAGCGCTTGCCGCCACGCCCAAACCTTCCGACAGCACGTGCTGACTCGCCACAGGAACCCTGCCATGTCATTGCCAACACACGTTCGCCTGGTTGAAGTCGGCCCGCGCGACGGCCTGCAGAACGAAGCCCAGCCGATCAGCGTCGCCGACAAGGTGCGCCTGGTCGATGATCTGAGCGAGGCCGGTTTGTCCTACATCGAGGTGGGCAGTTTCGTCTCGCCCAAGTGGGTCCCACAGATGGCCGGCTCGGCCGAAGTATTCAGCGCGATCAAGCAGCTTCCTGGGGTCACCTACGCAGCGCTGGCGCCGAACCTGCGTGGTTTTGAAGACGCGGTTGCTGCGGGTGTCAAAGAGGTAGCTGTATTCGCCGCTGCTACCGAGGCGTTCTCACAGCGCAATATCAACTGCTCGATCAGTGACAGCCTGCAGCGCTTCGAACCGATCATGGAAGCAGCGCGCAGCCATGGTGTGCGGGTGCGCGGGTACGTGTCGTGTGTGCTTGGTTGTCCTTATGAAGGCCGGGTCAGCGCCGAGCAGGTTGCTCCGGTCGCCAAGGCGCTGCATGACATGGGCTGCTATGAGGTATCGCTGGGCGACACCCTCGGTACCGGCACTGCCGGTGACACACGCAGATTGTTTGAAGTGGTCTCGGCGCAGGTGCCGCGTGCACAACTGGCCGGGCACTTCCATGACACCTATGGCCAGGCCCTGACCAACGTCTACGCGAGCCTGCTGGAAGGTATCCAGGTGTTTGACAGCTCGGTCGCCGGGCTTGGCGGCTGCCCTTATGCCAAGGGCGCTACCGGCAACATCGCCAGTGAAGATGTGCTGTACCTGCTGCAGGGGTTGGGGATCGAAACCGGCATAGACCTCGACCGGCTGATCGCCGCCGGCCAGCGCATCAGCCAGGTGCTGGGGCGACCGACAGGCTCGCGTGTCGCGCGGGCCCGTAGCGCACAATGAGTCACACTAATGTCATCAATGTGTGGGCCTGGTGTTACCGCCCCCACGTTGCGCAGCGGAAATTCGGGTAACAGGGAAACAATTCGACAGAATTTCCCGCAGTGAGAAGATGCAGAAAATAGCCAAGCCCTTGATTTTCAAGGCTTTTAAAAAGTTGGCACGCCACCTGCTATATCTCTGACATAACAAGAACAAAAACGTGACACCCAATAAAAACAACAGGTAACGGCTCTGACATAACAAGAACAACACGGCAGAGGCGTAGCAAGCAGATTTTTTTGGAGTAGAACTGGTTTCCTGGGGGTTAACCCCGCGGCCTGACACAGAACAACAAAACTACCTTCAGGTAGCCACAGTCACGGTCGGATCAACATGATGAAAGCAGGTCAGCGCTCAAAAAAATACGTTTGCTCTTGACCCCGCATGGGGGTTGCTCGCAGCACCGAGGCAGGCTTACAAAAACAACAAAAGGCCCGTCTTCAATAATAACAACAGAGCAGGCAGCAACGATTTGAGGGGAGCTTCGGCTCCCCTCAGTGCTATCAGCCCTCTTCTTCCCGCTGCTTCTGATCGTTGCCTCCTTCGACCTTGTCTACCAGCTTGGGCATGGTGCTCAGCACCAGCAGCGCCAGGATCGTACTGATCAGCGCAGTCGCCTCCCGCCCCATCCCGGCAGCCGTCCCAATGGCTGCGGTCATCCATAAGCCAGCCGCAGTAGTCAGCCCCTTGACGTGGCTGGGATCCTTGCCATTGCCTTTGAGAATGGTACCCGCACCCAAAAAGCCGATACCTGCAACGATGCCCTGGATTACCCGGCTCAGCGCCTGAGCATCTGCGCCGGCCATACTCGGCGCCAGCACGAACAGTGCTGCACCCACGGAGACCAGCATGTGCGTACGCACGCCAGCAGACTTGCCGCGGTGTTCACGCTCAAAGCCCAGCACGGCGCCCAACACCGCGGCCATCAGCAAACGCACCAGAATGCGTGTGACCTCCTCGACGTTGGTCACATCGGCAAACTCGGTCTGGATAGTAACCAGAATCCTCTCCCAGCCGCTTTCCATCAACATCCTCCTCTGCCCGTGTTGACGGTTGACCCCTCAGCCCACGCCGAAGTGCCGTTCGATCAGCCAATGCAGCAACCCGGGTAACCGTGCGGTCACTAATAACAACCACCGAGAGGACGCTGACATGCCTATAGAAGTTGACCAGAACAGCCGCCACTGCACGCTCATCGGCGACAAGCTGCGGATCGAGGGCACTGGACCGGAAGTCGAGATCATCACTGACGAGCAGCTGCGCATGTCCGTCGCTGTGCTTGCAGGGGAGCGCGTACCGATCACCGAAGCGGAGGCTGACGCGCTCACTGTTATCGGTGCGGTAGATAGCCGCAGGCATCTGAAGGCAAGTGAGCCTGGCTCGGTAATCTAAGGGTTTGCCGCGGCCCACGAGATAACTGATACGGTTTTTATCGCCTTAGCTGAGTCTGTGCTGCAAACAGTCACCGGCCCATAGTGCCCGGGTCTGTTGAAGCCTGATGAGCCACGCGACATGAGCGATAAGATTCCGTACCACGTGATTGAGGTAACACCCCCAGCAGCCCAAAGAGGCAGCGGTTACAGCGGCGGCGCCGTTCACACGCGCAGCTTCAGCGGCATCTACCGCAATCTTCGGATCGGTTTTGCCGGTGCCTTGTTTGCCTTGTTCTTCGGTACGGCCTGGCTGGACTGGGATGGCCGCCAGGCAGTGCTGTGGGATCTTGCTGACAGTAAATTTCACGTATTCGGTACCACCTTTTGGCCGCAGGACTTCATCCTCCTGTCGGCGCTGCTGATCATCAGCGCCTTTGGCCTGTTTGCCATCACCGTCTTCGCAGGCCGAGTCTGGTGCGGTTACAGCTGCCCGCAGAGCACCTGGACCTGGTTGTACATGTGGTGCGAAAAAATCAGCGAAGGCGATCGCAATCAGCGCATCAAGCTGGCGGCGGCGCCATGGAGCGTAAACAAAATTGCCCGGCGGAGCTTGAAACACGCGCTGTGGCTGGCCATTGCCGTACTTACCGGGCTGACTTTTGTCGGCTACTTCACGCCTATCCGCCCCCTGGCGCAGGAGCTGCTGAGTTTGCAGCTGACGGGTGTTGCCCTGTTCTGGGTGCTGTTTTTCACCGGCGCCACGTACCTCAATGCCGGTTTTCTGCGCGAAGCCGTGTGCATGCACATGTGTCCCTACGCGCGCTTTCAGGGTGTGATGTTCGACAAGGACACCCTGGCCGTCGCCTATGACCCGCATCGCGGCGAAGCGCGAGGCCCACGCAAGAAAGGCAGCGACCCGCGCGCGCAGCAGCTGGGCGACTGCATCGATTGCACGTTGTGCGTGCAGGTCTGCCCGACCGGTATCGATATCCGCCAAGGCCTGCAGATGGCCTGCATCGGCTGCGCCGCTTGCATCGATGCCTGCGACGGGGTGATGGACAAGATGGGCTACCCGCGCGGGCTGATCGGCTACAAGTCCGAGCACACCTTGCAAGGCGGCTCCACCCACTGGCTGCGCCCACGCCTGCTCGGCTATGTAACCGCGCTGGTGGTCATGATCGGCGCCCTGGTGCTCGCCCTGCAGGAGCGGTCGATGGTGTCGCTGGATGTGATCAAGGACCGCGGCTTGTTCCGCGAAAACGCCTTGGGCCAGATCGAGAACATCTACTTGCTCAAGGTCATCAACAAGACCCAGCAGCCACAGCGCTACCAGCTGCGCCTGGTGGATGCGGACGGCTTCGAGCTGCACGGCAGCACCGAATTCACCTTGCGCGCCGGCGAAATGGGCGAGCTGCCGGTATCGGTCGCGATGCTTGCAGAGCGGCCTAGCAGCAGCGCCCAGGACCTGACCTTCGAAATCCAGGACAGCGACGAGCCAAGCATTCGCAGCAGCGCGCGCAGCCGCTTCGTCGCGCCGTTGAACCGCTGATCCCTTACACTGAGCCTTCACCATGCCTGCCGACCGCCCATGAAACGCTACGAACGCTTTGCCGATGACATTGCTGAACTGATCCGCTCCGGGGTACTCGGCCCTGGCCAGCGGGTGCCCTCTGTGCGCTACGCCAGCCAGACCCACGGGGTCAGCCCGTCGACAGTGTTTCAGGCCTACTACCTGCTCGAGCGGCGAGGTTTGATCCGTGCCAGACCGCGCTCAGGCTATTTCGTCAATGCGCATGCGCCGCAGCAGATGAGTGAGCCGCAGATCATGGCGCCAGTCAGCGAGTCAACCGAGGTTGACGTCAGCGGGCTGGTATTTTCCATCCTCGACTCGATCAAAGATCCCAATACGGTTGCGTTTGGCTCGGCATTCCCCAGCCCTGCGTTGTTCCCACTGCAACGCCTGTCGCGCTCATTGGCCAGCGCCAGCCGCGCGATGGACCCGCGCATGGCGGTCACCGACCTGTCGCCCGGCAACCCGCAACTGCGCCGGCAAATCGCCCTGCGCTACATGGTCGCCGGGCTGATGTTGCCGATGGAAGAGCTGTTGATCACCAATGGCGCGCTCGAGGCATTGAACCTGTGCTTGCAGGCAGTCACCGAGCCAGGCGACCTGGTGGCCATCGAAGCGCCGGCATTTTATGCGTGCCTGCAGGTACTGGAGCGGCTCAAGCTCAAGGCTGTGGAAATCCCCGTGCACCCGCGTGAAGGGATGGACCTTGGGGTGCTTGCACAGACCCTGGACAAGCACCCGGTCAAGGCGGTGTGGTGCATGACCAATTTTCAGAACCCGGTCGGTGCGAGCATGCCTGAGCACAAGAAGCAGGAACTGGTAGAACTGCTGCGGCACCATCAGGTGCCGCTCATCGAAGACGATGTATATGCTGAGTTGTACTACTCGCAGCAAGCGCCCAAACCGGCCAAAGCCTTCGACACCGATGGCCTGGTAATGCACTGCGGCTCGTTCAGCAAAAGCCTGGCGCCGGGGTATCGCATTGGTTGGGTCGCGGCCGGGCGCTTTGCGCAGAAGGTAGAGAGGCTCAAATTGATGACCTCGTTGTGCGCATCAATGCCTGCGCAGGCGGCCATCGCCGATTACCTGCAGCACGGCGGCTATGACCGTCACCTGCGCAAGCTTCGTTATGCGCTGGAGGGTCAGCAGGCGAGCATGTTGGCAGCGATTGCGCGCTACTTCCCGGCGCAGACGCGGGTCAGTCAGCCCTCTGGTGGATATTTCCTGTGGCTTGAGCTGCCAGAACAGATGGATGCGCTGAAGCTGTTTCACATGGCTGCCGCACAAGGCATCAGTATTGCCCCTGGGCCGATCTTTTCGCCGACCCGGCGCTTCGGCAACTGCATCCGCTTGAACTACGGCAGCCCATGGGATGCGAGCGCCGAGCAAGCCATGGAAACCTTGGGGCGAATTGTGCGCTCGTTCTAGTGGTGACCGACCAGTCAAGCTACAGTTGCGCAGTGAGACATAGCGCAGGATGCAAATATGCACGACCCTCAACTGCGCGCCTTGCGCCAGCAACTGGACGCCTTGCAGCAACGCAACAACGCCCTTGAAGCACAACTCGCGCAGCGCCAGTGAAGCGAGCAAAGTCTTTATCGCTTTGTCTTCGACACCATGGACATGGGCTGTTGCATCATCGAATTCTTCGACGGCCCGGCAGGCCCGCTGAGCGACTATCGGCATGTACTGACTAATACAGCTTGCTTCACCCATGCCGGGATCGACCCACTGGGCAGAACTATTCGCCAGTTGCCACCCGTCAGGCGGAATTCTGGGTCGAGTTCTACGGCCAGGTCTTGCCCTCCGGTGAGCCAAAGCAGCTCGAGCAGACGCTGGACGCGACAGGCACCGACAACGGCACAGGCATGAATTCGCAGATACTGCTCAAACCTTTTGACCTTAAGACCTTGGCCCAACGCGTCAGTCAACTGTTGGCGGCGTCAGCACCATCGCAAGCCGGTCCTGAATGACGGGGATTTCGGCTAGCGCCCGCCGCCTAGTTCGATAAAGCTGCCGGTCGAGTAGGACGCCTTATCCGACAGCAGCCAGAGAATCGCCTCGGCGACTTCCTCTGGTTGGCCGCCCCGCCCCATCGGCAACCCTGCCTCAAGTTTGTGCACGCGCTCGGCATCACCGCTGAGCGCATGAAAGCCGGTGTGAATATAACCGGGCCGCACCCCATTGACGCGCACGCCTTCGCCGGCCACTTCTTTGGCCAAGCCAATGGTGAACGTATCCAACGCGCCTTTCGACGCAGCGTAATCAACGTACTCCGCAGGTGAACCAAGGCGCGCCGCCAACGACGACACATTGACGATCGCCCCACCCTGGCCGCCGTGCCGACGGGCCATGCGCAGCAAAGCATGCTTGGCACACAGCATCGGCCCGACCACATTGGTTTTCATCAGGTTGAGCAGGCGGAACTCGGACATGTCTTCCAGGCGGCTCTGCGGGCCGATGGTACCAGCGTTGTTGACCAGTGCCGTTACCGGCCCAAGCTCATGGTCAACGCGCTGGAACAGCTGGATGATCTCGTCCTCGACACTGGCATCGGCACGCACGGCAATCGCTTCGGCACCGCGCTCGCGGACCTCGGCGAGGATGCGCTCGGCTGCCTGATCGTCAGCATGATAATTGATGCAGATACGATAGCCTTGCTCAGCGGCAAGCCGCGCTGAAGCAGCGCCGATGCCACGGCTGGCGCCGGTAATCACGATAACCTTGTCCATCGATTGCCCCTGGGCGACTGATGGCACAAGGCTAACGCTTGCTTGCCTGAGTTGACAACTAATGTCCCGCTGAGGCCGGCCCGGCCTTGGCCGTAAACGGCGGCTTGGCAAACCATACCAACAGGATCAGGCCGGCGAATACCCAGGTCATCAGGGTGAAGTAGTCCACCGTCGACATCATGTAGGCCTGGCTGTTGACGATCTGCTCAAGCTGCGCGTAGCTCTGCGGGCTGGCACCCCCCAGTTGCTCAAGCGTATGCCGAGTGGCGGGATCGTACTGGCTGATGTGCTCGCTCAAATAGGCGTGATGCTGATCGGCCCGGCGAATCCAGATCCAGGTTGTCAGCGATGCCGCAAAGCTGCCGCCCAGGGTCCGCAGGAATGTCGCCAGGCCTGAGCCATCGGCGATCTGCTGCGGTGGCAGGTCAGACAGCAGAATGCTCAAGGTCGGCATGAAGAACAGCGCCACGCCGATGCCCATGAACAGCTGCACCAGGGCAATGTGCTGGAAGTCCACCTCGCTGGTGAAGCCGGCGCGCATGTAACAGCTGGCGCCGATCGCGAGAAATGCCAGGCCGGCCAGCACCCGCAGGTCGAAGCGGTGCGCATACTTGCCCACGAAAGGCGACATGATCACCGGCAGCAAGCCAATCGGCGCCACGGCCAACCCGGCCCAGGTGGCGGTATAGCCCATCTGCGTCTGCAGCCATTGCGGCAGGATCAGGTTGATGCCGAAAAAGCCTGCGTAGCCGCCAACCAGCACGATTGTGCCGACGCGAAAGTTGCGATGGGCAAACAGCCGCAGGTTCACCACCGGGTGGCGGTCGGTAAGCTCCCAGATGATGAAGATGGCCAGGAACACCACCGAGATCAGGCTGCCCATGATGATGAACGACGACTCGAACCAGTCCAGGTCGTTACCCTTGTCGAGCACTACCTGCAACGCTCCCACCCCAATGATCAAGGTGATCAAACCGATGTAGTCCATCGGTTGCCGGCTGGTCACGACCGGTCGCGTGCGCATCTGCTGGCGCACCACGGCAGCGGCGAACAGGCCAATTGGAACGTTGATGAAGAAAATCCACGGCCAGCTGTAGCTGTCAGTAATCCAGCCGCCCAGGATCGGCCCGGCAATCGGTGCAACAACCGTCACCATCGCCAGCAGCGCCAGCGCCATCCCCCGCTTGGCCGGTGGATACACTGCAATCAGCAAGGTCTGCGTCATCGGGTATAGCGGCCCGGCGACCACCCCCTGCAGCACGCGAAAGCCAACCAGCTCAGGCATCGACTGGGCGATCCCGCACAGAAATGACGCCATCACGAACAACAGCGTCGCCCAGATGAACAGCTTGACCTCACCAAAACGCCGGCTTAGCCAGCCGGTCAGCGGCAAGGCAATCGCGTTGCTCACCGCAAACGAGGTGATCACCCAGGTGCCCTGCTCGTAACTGACACCGAGGTTGCCGGAAATGGTCGGCAAGGCGACGTTGGCGATGGTGGTATCGAGTACCTGCATGAACGTCGCCAGCGACAGACCAATGGTGGTCAGCAGCAGGCTTGGCGGAGTGAACTGCGCAGCGCCGTTGTTGTTCATCGCTGCGCCGTCTTGCCTGCGGCGCTGTTGTCATGAATCAAGCGCGCGATCAGCCGGTCAGCGTCGACCAGTTGGCGCTCATACACCTGGGTGCTGTAGCTGGCTTGTTGCGGAGGCTGTTGCGCCAGGGTCGGGCCGGTCTGATCGTGCAGGTCGACTTCAACCACCGTCGACAAGCCGATGCGCAGCGGATGATCGCGCAGCTGCTCGGGGTTAAGGTGCACACGCACTGGCACCCGCTGGACGATCTTGATCCAGTTGCCGGTGGCATTTTGCGCAGGCAGCAAGGCAAACGCGCTGCCGGTACCGGCGCCGAGACTGTCGATGGTGCCGGTGTACTTGATGTCGCTGCCATACAGATCGGCGCTGATCTCTACCGGCTGGCCGATGCGCATATTGCGCAGCTGGGTTTCCTTGAAGTTGGCGTCGATCCACACCTCATCCAGCGGGATCACGGCCATGGTCGCAGTGCCCGGTTGCAAGCGCTGGCCCAACTGCACGGTGCGTTTGGCAACATAGCCTGTAACGGGTGCAACCAAGGTAGTGCGAGCGTTATCCAGATACGCTTGGCGTACATCGGCAGCGGCAGCCATCACCTCCGGGTGCGAGGCCAACAGCGTGTCGTCAACCAGCGCAGTACTGGTGTTCAGCTGCTGCTGGGCGCTGTCCAAGGCACTTTGCGCGGAACTCAGGTCATCCTGGGCATGGGAGATCTCTTCGCGGGAGATCGCCCCGCTGTCGGCCAGGACCTTGCGCCGGTTGTAGTTATCGCGGGCTTTCTTCAATTCCGCAGCGCGGCTTTGCATCTGTGCCTTGAGCGAGTCGACGTTACTGTACAAGCCGCGGACCTGGCGCACGGTACGCGCCAGCTTTGCCTCGGATGACTGCAAGGCAACCTCGCTGTCGGCGGGATCGAATTGCAGCAAGACCTGGCCGGCCTGCACCAGATCGCCATCGTCGGCGCCGATACTGGTAACCGTGCCGGTCACCAGCGGGGTGATTTCCACCACGTTGCCGTTGACGTAGGCGTCATCGGTGCTCTCGTGCCAGCGCCCGACCAGGCTGTACCAGGCCCAGGCAGCAGCGCCACCGAGTATCACCAGCAAGAGCACGGCCAGCAGCCAGGTCTTGCGCTTGCGCGAATTTTCGGGAGCCGGGGAAGATTGGGTTGTGTCCGCAGGAGTGGCCATGACAGTACCTTGGAGAATTCGTAACAGGGATCAACGATCGCCGAAGCGGCGGATCGTCAGAGGGTCGCCGGCATTGAGCAGGACCTTGGCCAACAGGCCTTCGAGGGTCTGCAATTCTTCAGGCTGGAGCACGCCGACCAGTTCGTTCATTGCCGCTGCGCCTACTTCGGGCACGCGATCTGCCAGGCGCTGACCGTCGGCGGTCAGGGCCAGGCGCACCTGACGGCGGTCGTCCGGGCAGCGATTGCGCAGGATCAGCCCTTTGTGTTCGAGGCGGTCGAGCATGCGCGTCATCGAGCCGCTGTCCAGGCCCAGGTAGCGACACAGCTCGGCCGGGGTGTCGACCTGGTACTGAGTGACGATGATCAGCACCTTGAATTGCGCGGCCGTAACCCCTTCGCCCTCGAGATGCGCGTCAAGAATGCGGTCCTTGAGCAGCGCCGCTCGGCCCAGCAGCATGCCGATCGTGCAGGTCTGGAAGTTTTCAGGACTGAAATGCGACATCGGCTTGCGGCCCAGCTCAGACAAATGTGTGTGCAAATATTACTGCTTAGGCAGTGAATGTCAAAGCCTTGATTAGGTGGCTATGTAAATTGCCGATAATTGGCCGCAATGCCATAACTCTGAAGGCCGCAAGGCTCGCCCACAAAAAAGGGGCACAAGGCCCCTTCTCTGCTTTCGATATTCAACTCAGCTCGCTGGTCAGGCGATAGCTGCATCCACCAGCACCTGAGCCTCCTTGACCAGGCGCTGCAAGTGCGCCTCGTCGATAAAGCTCTCGGCGTAGATCTTGTAGATGTCTTCGGTGCCCGACGGCCGCGCGGCAAACCAGCCATTGGCCGTCATCACTTTGAGCCCGCCGATCGCCTGAGCGTTACCCGGCGCGTGGCTGAGGATCTGCTCGATTGGCTCGCCCGCCAGTTCAGTCGACGTCACCTGCTCGGGCGCCAGCTTGCTCAGCAGGGCTTTCTGCCGTGGATCGGCCTTGGCCTCGACTCGGGTTGCGTAGGGCTTGCCCAGCTTCGCAGTGAGGTCGGCATAGATCTGGCTCGGGTTACGTCCGGTGCGGGCAGTCATCTCCGCGGCAAGCAAGGCTGGAATAAGCCCGTCCTTGTCCGTGGCCCAGACCGATCCGTCGCGACGCAGGAACGAGGCGCCGGCACTTTCTTCGCCGCCAAAGCCTAGCGAGCCGTCGAACAGACCCGCAGCAAAGTACTTGAAACCGACTGGCACTTCGTAAAGGGTGCGGCCAAGCGCTGCAGTCACGCGGTCAATCAAACCACTGCTGACCACGGTTTTGCCCACTGCAGCATCGCTGCGCCATTGCGGGCGGTTGCGGAACAGGTAGTCGATGGTCACGGCCAGGTAGTTGTTGGGTTGCAACAGGCCCTCGGCGGTGACGATGCCGTGGCGGTCGTGATCAGGATCGCAGGCAAAGGCCACATCGAAGCGGTCGCGCAGGCCGATCAGGCCCTGCATGGCGTAAGGCGAGGACGGGTCCATGCGGATCTGCCCGTCCCAGTCGACGCACATGAAGCGGAAGGTCGGGTCGACCTCGGTGTTGACCACTTCCAGGTTCAATTGGTAGTGGTCGGCAATCGCCTGCCAGTAACGTACCCCGGCACCGCCCAGCGGATCGACGCCCAGACGCAGGTTGGCCGAGCGGATTACCTCGAAATCGATCACGTTTTCCAGGTCGGCGACGTAATTGCCCAAGTAGTCGTGACGCTGGGTAGTCGGCGCTTGCAGCGCTTGCGCATAGTCCATGCGCTTTACCCCAGCCAGATCTGCGCCAAGCAGTTCGTTGGCCTTGGCCTCGACCCACTTGGTCACGTCGCTGTCGGCCGGCCCGCCATTGGGCGGGTTGTACTTGAAGCCACCGCTCTGCGGTGGATTGTGCGACGGCGTGATGACAATGCCATCTGCCATGCCGCTCTGGCGGCCGCGGTTGTAGCAAAGGATCGCGTGCGACACCGCAGGCGTTGGGGTGTATTCATCGTCCTTGGACAGCATCACCTGCACGCCGTTGGCGGCCAGCACTTCCAGCGCGCTGGCGGCCGCCGGCGCGGACAACGCATGGGTATCGGCACCGATGAACAGCGGCCCGTCGATGCCTTGCTGCTCACGATACAGGCAGATGGCCTGGGTGATCGCCAGCACATGCGCCTCGTTGAAGCTCAACTCCAGCGACGTACCGCGATGCCCCGAGGTGCCGAAGGCCACGCGCTGGGCTGCCACGGACGCATCAGGGCGGCCGGTGTAATAGGCGGTCAACAGGCGGGGAATATCGACCAGCACACTGGCCGGAGCCGGCTTGCCTGCCAAAGGACTGAGCGTCATGCAGAAACCTCGAGTTCAACGAATGTGAGTGTTGGAACACGCAGTGTACTGGGAGTTGCAATGCCGTGCGATGGGGCCTGCGGGGATTATTCGCTAGCTATCTGCCACCATTTGGGAAACATCTGCTGAACGCGTGTTTCAGCGAAGCGCTCGTCGATCAACAGCAACACGCCGCGGTCCTGATCGCCACGAATGACCCGCCCTGCGGCCTGGATTACCTTGCGAACGCCGGGGTACAGATAGGCGTAGTCAAAGCCGGCGCCGAACTGCCGGGCCAAGCGTTGCTTGAACTGCTCATTGATCGGATTGACCTGTGGCAAACCCAGCGTGGCAACAAATGCGCCGATCAAGCGGGTTCCCGGCAGGTCGACGCCCTCTCCGAATGCGCCGCCAAGCACCGCAAAACCAATGCCCTCGCCATCCGGGACAAAGCGCGCCAGAAACGCTTCGCGCGCAGCTTCGTCCATGCCGCTGGCCTGCTCCCAGCGCGGCAACTGCGGATAGCGCTCGGCAAGCAGTGCGGCCACCTGTTGCAGGTACTCGAAGCTGCTGAAAAAGGCCAGATAGTTGCCAGGCTTGCTGCGGTACTGCTCGGCGATCAGCTCGACGATGGGCGCCAGTGACGCCTGCCGTTCGCGGTAACGCGTCGACACCTGGCTGATGATGCGTACCTGCAATTGCTCGGCCTGGAACGGCGCGGCAACATCGAGCCAGGCCGTGTCGGCCGGCATCCCAAGCAGATCGGCATAGTATGCCGAGGGCTGAGCGTGGCAGAAAACAACGTGACACTGCGCGCAGCGCTCATGCGCGGCCCAAGCAGGCGGGCCGGGACCACATTACGCAGGCATAGCGTGCTCAGGCGTCTGTTACGCGGGCCATTACGCACGCTGACATCAAACAGAAAGTGCTCGTCGAACAGCTCGGCAATGCGCGTGAACTGCAGGGCCTGGAAAAAAAACTGCAGCAGCAGCGGATCAATGCCCAGCGGCGATTGGTTGAGCTGCTCCTGGATCAAGCCAACACATTGCTGCAACGCCCCGATAAAGGCTTCTGGCAGGCGCTCGCCGGCTTGATACGGTACACGCTGGTCTTTATGCAGGGCATTCCATTGGCGGTTGAGCCGATCCAGCGCGCTGCTCAGCCCTTGCGGTTTGCTTTGCCGAAGCGTCAGCAACTGGCCCTGATCGAAACTGGCGCTGTACATCGCCCGACCACGCTCGATCAGGTTGTGTGCTTCGTCCACCAGCACTGCCACGCGCCACTGATTGAGCTGCGCGAGGCCAAACAGTAATGCGTGGGCATCAAAGTAATAGTTGTAGTCCGCCACGACCACGTCAGCCCAGCGCGCCATCTCCTGACCCAGATAATAAGGGCACACCTGATGCGCCAACGCGACCTCGCGCAACGCTTCGCGATCCAGCAGCGGCACAGCGCCAGCGGCCTCGCGGGCAGCCGGCAGGCGATCGTAAAAGCCTTTGGCCAGTGGGCACGACTCGCCATGGCAGGCGTTGCCTGGATATTCACAGGCCTTGTCCCGAGCGATCAGCTCAAGGCTGCGCAGAGCCGGCTGCGGGCTGGCGGCGGTGAGCTGGCGCAGGGCATCCAGGGCCAGTGCCCGCCCCGGGGTCTTGGCGGTCAGGAAGAACACTTTGTCGAGCTGCTGCGGCACCACCGCCTTGAGTAATGGAAACAACGTGCCGAGTGTCTTGCCGATGCCGGTACTGGCCTGAGCCATCAGACAGCGACCGGTGCTGACGGCCTTGTACAGTGTCTCGGCCAACTGGCGCTGGCCCTGGCGAAACTGCGGGTAGGGGAAACTCATTGCCTGCAAGCCCTGGTCACGCGCTTGCAAACGTTGCTCCTGTGCCTGGGCCCAGGCAAGAAAGCGTTGGCATTGAACCTCGAAAAACAGCTGCAGATCTGCTGCGCTGTAGTGCTCGCTGATCAGCGTTTGGCGGTCGCTGTCGACATCCAGATATACCAGCGCTACGTCGATGCTGGGCAACTGCCGCGCCTGGCACAGCAACCAGGCGTAGACCTTGGCCTGCGCCCAATGCAACTGGCGATGGTTGGCTGGCTGGCGCGCCAGATCACCGCGGTGGGTCTTGATTTCTTCGAGGCGGTTGCGCGCCGGATCATAACCATCGGCGCGGCCACGTACCTGCAGGCTGAGGTATTGGCCCTGCAGGCTGACTTCAGCTTCATAACCCACCTCGCGGCGTGCCACTACCCGGCGATGGCCGGCGATGCCCTCCTGCGCAGTGGGTGATGGGGTAAAGCGCAGGTCGAGGTCGCCGACCTTGGCGCTGAATTCGCACAAGGCGCGCACGGCGACGGTATAACTCATGCCTGGGCAGCCGCCCAACGCACATGGCAGACGGTAACCGGCAGGCCGTGTTCGCGGCAGAATTCGATCCAGCGCAGCTGATTGTCCTGGAGCCGATCGCCCGGTCCTTTGACCTCGATCATGCGATAGCTGCCCTGCTCCGGCCAGAACTGAATCAGGTCAGGCATGCCTGTGCGGTTGTTGCGGATGTCCTGCAGCAAGCGCAGGAAGCACTGTTTCAGATGCATTGCCGGCAGGCAGCTCAGGGCCAGTTCAAGCAGCTCCGTGGGCAGCATCGACCAGAACACGAACGGCGACTGCAGGCCATATTTGGCCTGATAACACGCGCGGATCAACTCGCCATGGCTGGCATCATCGAGCCGCCCCAGGCAGCTGTCGAACAGCGCGCTGCGGCGCTCGCGAAAGTCAGCGTCATGCAAGTCCTGCGGCGCGCTCTGAAACGGGTGAAAAAACGCCCCGGTCACGGGCGCGAAGATCGGCTCCCAGCACAGCAGCCCGAACAAGCTGTTGAACAAGGTGTTCTCGACGTAGTGCACCGAGCCACCCTCCTGTGCCAGGTGCTCCTGCACGGCCCGCTCGACACCCAGCGCAGCCATCTCGGCGGGCAGTTCGAGTTCGAGGAGGGTAACCGCACCAACCCGCCGCCGCGGCGTCGGTGGCCCGCCGAGCTTGCGTGCCAGGCGCGGCAGCATGCGCGCCAGGGCCTGTGTTTCGAGCGGGTTGGCAGGCGCACTGGCCATCTGCTCAGCAAGCCTGTACGCCTTGCTCCACTGCTCGCTGCGCTCGTGTACACGCACCTGGCGAATACGTGCCTCAGGGTGCAGGCTCTGCTCGTAGACCGCCAATGCCAGCTGCCATTCGGCCAGGCGTTCGCAATGCTGACCAACACTGAACAACAACCGCGAGCGCCGCCGCGCCAGCCAGGGGTTGTCACTGTGCAGGCCGTCGAGTTCCGCCAGCAAGGTTGCCGGCGCCTCGCCCTGCTCCAGGCGCTCGGCGCAGTGATGTAGGGCCATGGCCAGGTCGACTTCGGCACGTTTGCGCAGGGCGCGCGAGTCATCACTGAAAGGGACTTTTTCAAAGCGCAGCACGCCGGTATCGGCGAGCACGAAGTCTGACCAATCCTGGTAGAGGTTGCCAAAAAACAGCAGGCGCAACCGATCACACAGGGGCTGCAATCGCCAGTGGATGACCTTCACATCAAAGCCGGCGAACCATTGGGCCAGCGGCCTTGGCTCCAGCTGCAGGGCTTGCAGTTGCAGCAGCAGATCAGCCTTGGCTGCCCGTGGCCTGACCAACTGCGCGGCAAAGCACGCTGCCAGTTCGTCTTTGCGCAGCAAGGCAAACAACTGCTCGATCGTCAGTGGCGCGCGCTCGCAGATCCAGCCCAGCTCTCCCAGCGGTCGCAGGGCTGAGTGGGCATCACCAATCTCGGCATAGGTCAGCTTGTCAGTGCGAAACAGCTCACCTTTGCGCATCACCATACGTACCAGCAGCGCTTGGGCGGGCTGCGGCAGGCGCTCGAACGCAATCAGAAAAGCCTGCTCGGACTCATCGAGCAGATCGTGGTAACGCTGGGCGACCCACCCCAGCACCTGGCGAAAATTATGCAGGTAGTAGAGCGGGTCTTCGACGGAATGGGCAATCACGATACGGGTCAGCCAGCGGGGACAGCTACTGGTTATACATACAGACAGCTGATCCTGGCAAGCACTCCGGATCAGTGGTCGTCAGCTCATCGGCACTGCGCAGCAAGCACAGGGCCATGTCGCGTCGGGCCAGGTACTCCAGCATGCGCCTGGCGGGCTGCCCCACCTGCCGCCCATATACCGCACGCAACTGCACCAGGCTCAAGCCGCTTGCCTCGACCAGCCAATGCAGGACGCCATCGGGGCATGTTTTGCCCAGCAGGGCCCGATGCAGGTAGGGCATGGCCACCAGCATCCCCGGGTGATAGCACTCGATAAAGCTCACCAGGCCAGCACCGTGACCGGCAAATGGGGCATGCAGCAAACAGATCAACTGCTTCTCGGTCAGTTCCAGCACCTGCATCAGACGCGCTTGCGCCATTTCGTCGGCGGCCTGTTCTGTGCGTGGTTTAAGGCCCAGCCGCAGGTTTGCGCCCTTGACCCGACGCTGGACAATGCGCTCGCGCAACTGGCGAAGCTGGATCAAGGCATCCACCTCAAAGCACACTGCCAGCGGTGGCAAACACTCAGCCGCGACGAGGGGCGCTTTCAACAGCCGCTCGAACTCAAGGTCTGCCGGCTTTTGATCGAGCAGGTCGCCAACTGCGATCACCTGCAAGGACGCACCATCGCTGCTATCGGTTGGCGCAAGCGCAGCTTGCGACGGCGTAGCGACAACGTCATGCAGCCAGGCCAGCGCCTTGATCAGGTAGGCGATATCCAGCGAGAGCGGGTGCAAGCCGGGCTCGTCAGCCAGGCGCAAACAACGCCGGCACCACGCCAGGTAGCGGTAGCGCTGGCGGGGCGGCAGCATGGTGATCAGTGCCAGTACGCCTTGCGCATCGCTCAGCACCTGGTTACACGCGCTGGCCATCTGCAAATGCAGGCGGCTGCCAAACAACGCCTCCGCCGCGCCGCCATTGAGATGACCAAACAGCAATATCGCATCGCGGGTCGGTATCCAGTCCGCGTGCTGTGTTTGCGGCCTGCGGCTGAAGGGCACCAGGTGCTGGCCCTGGATCATCAGCAACTCCACGCGCGGATCGTCCTGCAGAAACAAGGTGCTGAAACACCGCTCGTGATAGTCCAACACGGCCTCGCTGGCCGCCGGCAGCGAGGCAACCAGCACTTTCAGCCTGAACGTCTGCGGCGCACGCTGGGCGATGGTCAGCTGAGCTGCGCGCAGCGTGCTCAGCAACAAAGCGCTGTCACGGTCTGCGCCGTGAATCACCAGCAGTTGAAACTGGCCAAGACAGTCAACCCCTCCCGCTGCGACCATCAGCCGTTGAATCAGCAGCTGCATCGAAGCGCGCAGTGCTTGCGACATATGCCCCATCAAGTGATCAAGCACTTGCGTGTAGACATATTCCAACGCTTGTTCATGGATATTGCTCATGACGGCACTCCCTGTTTCAGACCACTCATCCTCGAACTACCAAGTATGGGCAATCTCAATATGTCGATAAACTTTTGGGAAATTTCCCACAAGCAATTGCGAAACCATGATTTAGTTGCTGAGCTACACACCTTCTAGACACACGTGCTCGCTCGCCCCTCTTCCGGACCAGCACCTGAGCGCCTGCGACTGCGGCGAGTCCTGTGAGCCTTGCAAGCTGATGAGTTCGTCCTGGGCGATTAACGCCACAGTTCTGGGAATAAACGCTTCATCCAAGAATTAACGAGAAAACCATCAGCAAGCAAGCACAACAATCAAGCAGCTCAATCGTAAATTAGACGGAGAAGTTTCAGCGACAGGGTAAGCTGTAGGATATTTACTTAAAGCGTGTAGGATTTATCCGAAGTAACGCTTTGATACGGAATTAGCCGCAATCAACAACGAAAAAGGGCCGCAATGCGGCCCTCTCAAAGGTGGGACTGATTACCGCCAGCCTGGCGGCAGCAGGTTTCAAACCTGGCCCATGTCCAGTACCACCCGGCCACCGCATGGGCACTCGTCCATGTAGCGATGAGCCTCGACCACCTGGCTGAACGGATACACCTTGATGATCTGCGGCGTCAGCAACTGGTCAGCCGTGAACTGGTTGATATCGCGTAGCGCGCGCTGCAAGGCGACCTGGTCCTGGCTGATACCCAGCTCCGGCTTGCCGATGAAGTTGCCGATGCAGTGCACGTAGAACTGGATGTTCTTCTGAAACGCCGCGCACGCTGGGAACGGCGTCTGGTTGCCACCTTGCAGGCCATACAGCACCAGGCTGCCACGCGGCGCCAGAACATCGCCCAACAGCGACATCTGCGGCCCACCCAGGCCGTCGAGGACCATGTCCACGCCGCGCCCATCGGTGTACTTGCCGATCTGCATGAGCAGATCCTGCTCCTCGGTGACGATGACCTTGTCAGCGCCCAGGCCCAAGAGGTATTCGCGCTGTTCCGGGTCCTTGGTTGCAGCAAACACCTTCAAGCCCAGCGCCTTGCCCAACTGGACAAATGCCGGCCCGGCGCAGTGGCTGGCATCAGTGACCAGCGCGGTCTGGCCGGCCTTGGCCCGCGCCAGATCAACATAGGCGAAGTAGGCGATCAGCAGCGGCGTGTAATGCACGCTCGCTTCGACCGGAGAGAGAATATCCGGGTAGCGGGTGATCGCCGTGCGCGGCAAGACGATAACGTCACCGTACACCGGATGATCATTGGCGCTGGTGGCCGGGAAGCTCGCTACCCGATCACCAACAGCTATATCGTCGACGCCAGCGCCTACTGCGGTGACCACGCCGGCCATTTCCTGGCCGATGCCGGCTGGCAAGCGCGCCTTGGACGGTGCCAGGTTCTGCCGCCAGAGCACGTCATACCAGCTGACGCCAATCGCTTCGACGCGGATCTGCAGCTCGCCGGCAGCGGGCGACGGCGCGCCCTGCTCCTCGATGCGGAGCACATCGGCGGCGCCGAAGGAGTGGAATCGGATCATGCGGGACATCGCATACCTCGCCTGTGTGAATCTCGTATTACCACGAACTTTATCCGGGCTTTCACCGTTAGACCATCAGTGGCGATTAATAGTCGACATGCCTGTCATTGATTGGGCCCCCTGCAAATTCGCAGATTGGCTCCCGGAAATCGGTGCAGGGTAACAGCCTTTGGCCGTAAGATTCACCCCTGCCCACCTCTGGCGATAGGCTAAGCGCATCGATGAACCGTAACGACCTGCGTCGTGTAGACCTCAACCTGCTGATCGTGTTCGAGACCCTCATGCACGAACGCAGCGTGACCCGCGCCGCCGAGAAGCTGTTCCTCGGCCAGCCCGCGATCAGCGCTGCGCTGTCGCGCCTGCGCAATCTGTTCGACGACCCGTTGTTCGTGCGTACCGGCCGCAGCATGGAGCCTTCGGCGCGTGCTCAGGAAATCTTCGCCCTGCTCTCCCCCGCGCTCGACTCGATCTCCACCGCCGTCAGCCGCGCCGCCGAGTTCGACCCGGCTACCAGCACCTCGGTGTTTCGCATTGGTTTGTCCGACGACGCCGAATTCGCCCTGCTGCCGCAACTGCTCAAACGCATCCGCGCCGAGGCGCCAGGTATCGTGCTGGTGGTGCGCCGAGTCAACTACCTGTTGATGCCGACCCTGCTCGGCTCAGGCGAAATTTCGGTAGGAGTGAGTTACACCAATGACCTCCCGGCCAACGCCAAGCGCAAGGTGCTGCGGCGCAGCAAGCCCAAGCTGCTGCGTGCCGACAGCATGCCCGGCAGCATCACCCTGGACGACTTCTGCGCTCGCCCGCATGCGTTGGTGTCGTTCGCTGGCGACCTGTCCGGGTTCATCGATGAAGCGCTGGATGAGCTTGGCCGCAAGCGCCATGTGGTGCTGGCGGTGCCGCAGTTCAATGGGTTGGGGAGTTTGCTGGGCGGGACCGACATTGTCGCTACGGTGCCTGATTACACCGCCGCAGTGCTGACAGCAGGCGGTGGGTTGCGGGCGGAGGATCTGCCGATTGAGGTGCAGAGCTTTGAGCTGCACATGGCTTGGCGTGGAGCGCAGGATAATGACCCGGCAGAGCGGTGGTTGAGGTCGCGGATACAGATGTTTTTTGGCGATCCGGACAGCTTGTGACTGAAATCCCGGGGGATTCAGGTAGCGTGCGATTTCGATTTTGCAGCACGGTCGTAATCGGTAGCAAATGGAGCACGCTTGCAACAGCCCCCACACACAACCTTTCACTCGCTCATCAACCAGCATTTTTCAGTGCATGCAGAGCTCCTGCGCACCACGTTGAAGCACCCAGGCTCATAGGCTCAAGCGCGCGCAACGCTGCCGACCGCAGACGACCTTACGATTAAGGTAATTGGTAGGGTGCTTACGACCTGGCTTGCTATTTGCTATCAATTTGCCATCCGAGTGTCGCGGTTGGAGAGGCAAATGTCGCTTTCAAGTAAAGTCATGCAGTTATCCTCTAGCGAAAAGAACTGGCTACCCTGGTTCGGCAAAACAGGAAAGATTGCGATGGGGTGGTCATGCCGGCTCAATCGGTCGGCCTATCCTGTGATCGAACAAACCTTTGAAGCCATTGCACAAACCCGCGTGCAGTTGCTACACAACTGGACCCGCGAGCAATGGGAACACCTCGCGGAACTGGCGGAAACGCTCGGTCGGGATATTGCCCATACCGACAGGCGTGCGCTGATGGACAAGCTCAGCCAAGCCGAAGATTTCTCCGAGCTGTTTGTTGTGGGTGTCGACGGCAAGGTCATCACCTCCACCTGGAGCGGACGCGGCAACAATAAGCTTGAGAACACCCGCGCATTGGCCGAAGGATTGAAAGCACCGTTTCTACATGGTCCCTACATCGATCCATTGACGTTGCAGATCGGTCCATCGACTTCACGCTTTCACGATGAAGTCACGTTGATGTTTTATCAGCCATTGATGGCCGAAGGAAAAGTTCTAGGCTGCCTTTGCGGTCGTGTGCCAAACGATGTCTTGGGCGATCTTATACAACGTGAGGCCGGGCACATCTATGCCGAGTCGGGCGACAATTATCTGTTCATGGCGCAATCACGCTTTGATCCTGCGGTCGTGCCGGGAACCGCGTTGTCGCGTTCACGTTTCGAGGACGGCACGTTTACCCACGCAGACAATCTGAAAAGTGGCGTACACACGCCCTACAAGACCGTGCAGATTCAACGGCACACTGAGTTGGAACTGCGCTTCACCGACCCGGCGACCCAAGAGTTGCACCCAGGTGTGCGCGAAACAATCCGCATGGGCTCCAATCTGTTCGTGACGTATCCCGGTTATTCGGACTATCGGCACATCCCGGTGGTGGGCAAGGGAGTTACGTTCCAACTGCCAGGATCACCTGATCGCTGGGGAATGATGTGCGAGGCCGATCTGGAGGAAGTTTACCGTCGACGCTCACTCAGTTATGGCCTGATGAAACCTTATCTCGCAACCATGACAGGGCTCTTTGCCTGCAATTACACGATTCAACATTACAGCGGCCTCACACAGGGCATGATCGATGCCCTGGAGGTTTTGGGCATGGTCTGCGCCGCTGCGTTGTTCAGCCTGTTGGGGCCTAAACGGCTTGCGCAACGGTTGAGCGAGATGACAGGCGTGATCAGGACCATTGCCGAGGGCGAGGGCAACCTTCGTCAGCGTCTGGACACCGCGCGAATGGCCAACGACGAGACCGGCGACATGGGGCGTTGGATCAACAGCTTCATCGATAATCTGGACTCGGTGGTCGGCCAGGTAGTGAAGGCCAGTCGCACCGTCGGCGCCACCAATCAGATGATGCTGGGGCGCAGCCAGGAAGCCGGCATCACCTCGGCCGAGGTGGCCGAAGCGGTGCATTGCATGATGATCATCGTTGAAGAGCAACTGGGTGAAATTCAACAAGCCTCTGCCAGTGCCGAACAAATGAAACAGGCGATGGACGAAGTCGTAACCCGTGCTCGCGAACAGTTTCTCGCGGTGCAGACAGGCACCCAGTCGATTCGGGATGTGGTCGAGCGCTCTTCCGCAAGCGTGCAGTTACTCGACAGCCGCATGACGCAAATCGGCAACATTACCGGGCTGATCAGTGACATCACCAACCAGACGAACCTGCTGGCACTCAATGCTGCCATCGAAGCCGCGCGCGCAGGCGAACATGGGCGAGGTTTTGCCGTGGTTGCCGATGAGGTACGTAGCCTCGCCTCACGTACCTCTCGGGCTGCCGATGATATTCGGCAGATGGTCGAGGGCTTGCAGAATGAAACACAAACCGCCGTCAGCTTCATGAAGGAAGGCGTCAAGGACGTCGATAATAGCTTGCGCCTGGCCGAAGATGCGTCCTCGGAAAACGTGCAGTTGCATCAAGCGGTGGAAAGTATGTTTGCGGTCATTCAGCAGTTGAACAAGCGCAGCCTTGACTATGGCAAGACAATCAAACAGGTCGACCACTCTTCGGCGCAGATGCGTGAGACGGTAGTGGTGTTGCAAGGCAGTGCCGAGACCGTGCGGCTCAATGCCAACAAACTGCAAAAACTGGTGGGGCAGTTTGAAGTGAGCAGCATCAGCAGCGGACAGGTGGCGGCTGCTTGATAACGCCGCAAGGGCGCCAGCAATGCAGCGCACCCCATTGATGTGTCCAGCCATGGCTAATCAGATGATCAACGATCACCACGCCGTGGCCGGCAATCTCTTGTCAGGCATCATCCAAGCTTCGGAGCATGTAAAGGCCATAGCTTGCAGCAACGACTTATCAATAACTATTATCATAGTGCAGGTGCAAATCCTTCTTATTTAGGTGTAAAGTTCGCGCGCTGTTGCTGACTGCCATCGCGCACTGCCGTGAAGGGCCACAGAGCGTCCTCCGCTTCGCGCGAAATATGAGAAGATCAAAGGATGTTCCTTCGCCATGCGCCAGGTTACCCACCCAAGCCCCGAACATTTCGCCCGACGCCCAGCCTGCAGCCTTAGCGCACTGGCACTGACCATGGCCAGCCTCGGCTCAGGCAGCCTGCAGGCCGCTGAGGCCAATCCGGTACCCGCGCCCGTGGAGATTGACGCCACCAATGTTACCGGGCAAAGCCTCGAACGGCCCACCGAGCATGTGCTCGGTTACGTCGCCAAACGCAACATGAGCGCGACCAAGACCGACACGCCGATCATCGAGACGCCGCAGTCGCTGTCGGTAGTCACGAGCGACGAGATCCGTGACCGCCAGGCGGAAACGATGGCCCAGGCGCTGAGCTACACCCCAGGGTTCACGGCCAGCTCGACCGCTTTCAACCGGACTGCTGACCGCTTCCGCATCCGCGGCTTCTCGGTCGAATCCGCCACCGGCGGCTCGCTGCGCGACGGCCTGCGTCTGCAGACCAACTCCTACGACGGCATTCAGGAACCGTACGGCCTGGAGCGCGTCGAGGTCATTCGCGGCGCTGCCTCGGTGCTCTACGGCCAGCTCTCGCCCGGTGGCATGGTAAACGGCGTCAGCAAGCGCCCAACCGAGGCGCCGCTGCATGAGCTGAATCTGCAGGCGGGCTCCAATGACCGCAAGCAGCTCTCCGCCGATTTCAGCGGGCCACTGGCCGGTAGCGACACCCTCAGCTATCGCCTTACCCTGCTCAGCCGCAACAGCGACACCCAGCAGGATCATCTGAACGACGACAGGTTCTACATCGCCCCGGCGCTGACCTGGCGCCCTGACGAAGACACATCGCTTACGCTGCTGTCCTTCTACCAGAAGACCGATACGCGTTTCCCCGCGCCTCTGGCCTATCAGTTGGTCGAAGGTGTGGGCAAAGGTGCTTTCACTATCGGTCGCCACGACTTTATCGGCGAGCCGGACTACGACGACATGAACGGCGAGATGTCGGCCCTGGGTTACGAGTTCAGCCACAACTTCAACGAGCACTTCACGGTCAATCACAAGCTGCGTTATTCCGAGTCCGATGTGAAGTGGAGATACCTGCAAGCGCAGACGTCCGCGGCTGCTATCCGCAATGCCGCCAATACCGGCATCCTTGCACGGCAATACAGCGATCGCCATGAGCGTGCGCGAACCTTGGCCACCGATACCAACATCGTATCCAAGTGGCAGCTCGGCAGCGTCGAGCACACTGCTCTGGTCGGTTTTGACGGCTACGATATCTCTTACGACTCGCATAACTTCCGAGGGGCAGCCCCCAGCCTGGACTTGAGCCGCTACAACTATGGTCAACCCGTAGTGGTCAACAGAAACCCCGCCACAGACCGTGGCTCGCAGCTCGATACCCTGCAAAAAGGTGTCTATTTCCAGGATCAGATCAAGTTCGACGACAAGTGGGTCTTGCAGTTGGGTGGCCGCCACGACTGGGCCGACCAGCAGCAGAAGGCGCACCGCAATGACGCCAAAGCCAGCCAGAGCGACGAGGCCACCACTTGGCGAGCCGGCCTGGTTTACCTGGCGGACAATGGCCTGGCGCCCTACATTAGCTATAGCGAGTCGTTCTTCCCGGTTTCCGTTGCGGAAGTCACTGGCCAGAGATTTGATCCCACCGAAGGCAAACAGTACGAAGTGGGTGTGCGCTATCAGCCCAAGGACAGCAATCTGCTGCTGAGCGCAGCAGTCTATGAGCTGACCCAGACCAATGTACTCAAGCAGGATCCAGCCACCGAAGAGTACCGCCAGACCGGCGAAGTGCGCTCACGCGGCCTGGAGCTGGAAGCCAAGGCGGATATCACCTCGGCACTCAGCATGATCGCTACCTACGCCTATACCGATGCACGCATCACCAAGAGCGCTATTGCCGCCGAAGTGGGTCAACGTACCGACGAGACCCCCTACCACCAGGCAGCCCTGTGGACCAGCTATGACTTCGTCAACTGGGGCATTGCGCAACTGACTGTGGGGGCCGGCGCCCGTTACATGGGTACAACACAGGCCTCGGGCGTCGATTCGGCCACCCCAGCCTATACCCTGTTCGACGCCATGGCACGCTACCGGATCGACGACAACTGGGCCGTGACCGTCAACGCCAACAACCTGACCGACAAGCGTTACGTGCAGTGCAGCTTCACCTCCTGCAGCTACGGTGACGAGCGCACCCTGCTGACCTCGGTGAACTTCACCTGGTGATCTGCAGCGCCGCGCGCTGAGCAAGCAACTTGCTGCGGCGCGCGGCCTTACCTGCCTAATGCAAGGCAGCGCGACCGATCAAGAATAGCCAGGCACAGCGACTCCTCAGATAACCATGAGCATGAGCGCAACGTCGCATGTCGTGCTGACGGTGTTCGCCCAGAGCATGATGGGTAGCGTCCAACTCGCCTACCCTGCCCGCTGCTAAAGGCGCAATCCTTCAAAACTAGCCACCCGAGCCCATGGAAGCACCCCACATGTCTATTAACTTCAGACCCGCTCACGCCTCGGATGCGCACGACATCGCGCGCTTCTTTCAACTGACTTCGGAGGGCATGGCCGATTACATCTGGAGCAAGCTCGGCGCACCAGGGGAAGCGTTGCTGAGTGTCGGTGCGGCACGCTATGCCCGGGAGCAAGGCGACTTCTCCTACAAGAACTGCCTGATGGCCACGTCCGACGGGCGCGTCATCGGCATGATGCATAGCTATGCGTTGCGCGCGAGCCCTGACGCGCCTGCCGAGACCGACCCGGTCCTCGCGCCTTATGCCGACATGGAAATACCCGACACCTTGTACATCTCCAGCCTGGCGCTGGATGAGGCATGGCGCAGCCAGGGGCTGGGCGTCGAGTTTCTCCGCCACGCGCAGCAGCGCGCCGACGACGCTGGGCTGGATGGGCTATGCCTGATCGACTATGCGGAAAACCACGGTGCCCGCCGCTTTTACGAACGTCACGGTTTTCAAATCGTCAAAACCTGCCAGATCGTTGCGCACCCGATGCTGCGCGTGAGCGGTGAAGCCCATTTGATGTATCGCCCTATCCACAACGTGCCCGAGAACAATCAATGAACAAGAGTCTCACCGTATTCCGCGAACTGGATATCCAACCGGTACGCGACCTGCCCTTTTTCGAAGAAGTCCTGGAAGGCACCCCGCACACCCTGACGTCCAAGTACTACCACGATGAACAGCAAGGTCGCATTTGCGGGGAATGGCAAGCCAGCATCGGCGCTTGGCGCATCGACTACAAAGTCTGGGAGTTCTGCCACGTCCTGAGCGGCCGCTGCGTCATCGAGCTTGAGGGCTGCGCCCCGGTCACATTGGCCGCTGGCGACACGTTCATTATCGAACCGGGCGCCAAGGGCAAGTGGACTGTGCTGGAAGACATGAAGAAGAACTTCGTGATTCTGGTGCCGGCGGGCTAGGTTCTGCACGAAGACCAACCTGACCACGACTCGGTCACGGACACCCGCCCGGCGCCACACTCCCGCGCCGGGCCAGCCCTTCAAGCCTATCGATCAAAACCCAACAGTCGCCGAAACCAGATACGTCCGCGGCGTTGACAAGCTCAACCCAGGCTCACTGTCATCCGACGCCCCGGCCGAAACCCAGTAGCGATCATCCAGCACGTTCTCGACGCTGGCTCGCACCGTCACATCCTTGTCCGAAACCTTGAAGGCGTAGCGCGCACCGAGGTCGAAGCGCTCCCAGCCGTCGATTTTCTTGCTGTTGGCCTGATCGAGGAACTGTGAGCTGGAGTGAATGCCGCGCGTGGTCAGGGTCAATCCTTGCAGCGCAGGTACGTCCCATTCGGCACCCAGGCTGACGTTGTATTCAGGCGTGGCCGGGGCGCGGTTGCCGTCGGCAATGCCGCCGACCGTGCCGGTCAGCTCGCTGTCGATGAACATCACGCCACCGAGCAGGCGGACGCCCTCGAGCGGCTCGCCGAACACACTCAGCTCGATGCCCTTGTTTTCACGCTTGCCGTTGGGGCCAAACACGCGCGTGGCAGCGTTGGTTTCGTAGGCAGGTTGCTTGATGCGAAAGGCGCTGGCGGTCAGGCCGAAGGTACCGAGGTCGTACTTTGCGCCTACCTCGATCTGGCGGCTGATGAAGGGCGCGAAGATGTCGTCAGAATTGCGCGAGGTCGAGGGTGCAATCTTGCCCTGGCTCAGGCCTTCCATGTAGCTGGCGTAAAGCGACAACTGCTCGCTGAGCTTGAACACCACACCACCCGACGGCGAAAGCTTTTCCTCGTCGTAGCCGGTAAGGCCTTTCGCGCCATTGCGCCAGTCGTCGACTTTGACCCGCTGCCAGCGTGCGCCCAGAGTCAGCAGCACTCGGTCGTCTAAAAAGCCGAGCGTATCGGCCAGGGCTACGCCGGTGAACCGGTTCTCGGTGTACACCTCGGCATCAGGGCGGGTCGGGGTGCCGGGTGTTGGGATGGCGCCCGGGTTGTACAGGTTGCTGGGGCTTGCGGCGTAGCGTGCGCCGCCGTTGGTGAAGTCCATGTAGAAGTAGCTGGCTGACAGGTTCAGCTCATGGCTGACCGGGCCGGTAGTGAACCAGTTGCGCAGTCCGGCCATTGCAGTGCGCACCGATTCGTCGCGGGTAAAATCGCGCGGCAGCACACTGAAATCGCCGGCGTCATTGCTGACCGGCACGTTGTGGCGCAAAAAGTCGTGGTTGCTCTCGCGCGCGCCGAACGCGGCATAGGCCATCAGCGAATCGCTCAAGTCATATTCGCCGTTCACCGTGCCGAAGGTGTCCTCGGTACGCGCCTTGGTCCAGGCCTGGGCGTAGTTGCGATGTACATCCCTGGCGTCTGGCACCTTGGCGTCGGCACCGATCAGCACTCGCTCCTGCGGGGCGTCGGTGTCGCGCTGGGTGTGGCCGAGGTCGGTCGACAGCCGCAGCCGCTCACCGCGAAAATCCAGGCCCAGCACGGCCATTTCACGGTTGACGCTCTGGTGATCCCAGGTGGTGTCACCGGACTGCTTGACCGCGTTGAAGCGCAAGCCGAACTGATCACCCTCACCAAAGCGTCGGGCGATATCCACGGCGCCGCCCGCCTGGCCGTCCGAGGCGTAGCTGCCGGTAAACTCGGTGAGCGGTCTGTCCCCTGCCCGCTTGGGTACGACGTTGATGCCCCCGCCGACGCTGCCACGCGGCGAAATGCCATTGATCAGTTGGCTGGGGCCTTTGAGGATATCGACGCGGTCGGCCATTTCCATGTCGATGGAATACGTTGGCAATACACCGTACAAGCCGTTGTAGGAAACATCGCTGTTGAACAGGCTCAGGCCACGGATGGTGAACTGCTCGAAGCGGCCACCTGCAGGGTTGGTCGCGCGCACCGAGGGGTCACTGGCGACCAGATCGTTGAGGGTGCGCGCCTGCAGGTTCTTCACCGTCTGGCTGGTGTAGGTGGTCATGCTGAACGGCGTGTCCATGAAGTCACGCGAGCCAAGCAGGCCCTGCGAGTTGCGGCGAGCGACCTGGCCACCGGCGTAGGGCACGCCGTCATCGGCCGCGTGCCCACTGCTGATCGTGGTCGGCGCAATTTCCAGGGTACTGGCATCCTGCGTTACTGGCACCACGGTGTACGCATCAGCGCCTGTCGACTGCAGCCGCAATCCGCTGCCTTGCAGCAATTGGGCGAAGCCTTCCTCGACGCTGTAGCTGCCCGAAAGCCCGGCACTGGAGCGCCCATTGACCAACTCAGGGCTCACCGACAGGCTCACCCCTGATTGCGTGGCAAAACGGGTCAGCGCGACACCCAGGCTACCAGCTGACACTGCGTAACTGCGCCGGTCAACGTCATCGGCCCAACTGACCGGGACGAAAAGTGGTGTAGCACTCAGGCTCAGCACCAGGCTTACGCGCAACAAAGACTCACGGCCTGAACGACCAGGCATCACGATGGACATAGGGGGCAAGCTCTCGTTTTCAGTTCACTTACCTGGAATGACCGGTGAGGCGAAAAAAAGGGACATGGGTTACGCCTGAGTTTTGTTACACATGAGCGTTGAGGGGCAGCAAGGTGACCCAATAGCGGGTGCGTGACTGCACCTCGAGCGGCAGGCTCGCCGCCAGCAGAGACAGCACACGGTCGGTATCGTCGAGGCGAAAGCTGCCGATCACCCGCAGGTTTTCCAGTTCAGGCGCCCAACGCAACAACCCCGGGCGGAAGCGCCGCAGCTCGCGCAGGAAATCGCCCAGCGGCTGGTTCTGGGCAATCAGCACACCCTCGCGCCATCCGGGCAGCGAAGCATCGAAGCGACCGACCTCACCCGCCCCGCCAGGCCGCAACCTGACCTCCTCACCTTCACGCAAGAACAGCGCCGGCCCCTGCAACGGGTGTAATTGGGCTGCACCGCTGGCGACTTTGATCTGGCAGTCGCGGTCATTGAGGCGCACGCACAAATCACTGCGGCCAACCACAACCCGACCGTACGGCAAGTGAATGGTCAGCCCAGCGCTGTCATTCACCCTGAGTGCCATCTCACCGCGCACCAAGGTCAGCTCACGCTTACTCAGGTCGACGTTGACCGCGCTGTCGGTGTTCAACTGCAACAGGCTGCCATCGGCCAGTTGCAGGGTTTTCTGTTCGCCGATGGCGGTGTGCACATCGGCCAGCCAAACCTGCACGGGCACCTGCCGGGCGATCAACCAGGTGGTTGGCAAGACTGCGGCAATACCCAATGCGCGCTTGATTGCGGCACGGCGCGCAAGGTCGGGACGATCCAGTGAAGCCATGGCCAAGGCCGGCGGCAGCGCTTCAAATCGCTGGCGCAGTTGCTGCGCTTTCTGCCAGATGTGTTCATGGTTGGCGCTGCTGTTGCGCCAGTGCTGGAGGCGGATGTGATCTGCTTCGGTGGCCGTGCCTGACTCCAGCAACGCCAACCAGCGCGCCGCTGCGCGGGCAACCTCTTGCATCTCGCTGGTGGGCGCCGTGCGCATCAAAGCTGCACCAGCAAGCAGTGTTCGTAGGCTTGTGCCATATAGCGCTTGACCGTGCGCTCCGACACGTCGAGCCGCTCGGCGATCTCGCGATAGCCCAGGCCGTGCAATTGGCTCCAGAGAAATGCCCGGCGCACCAGCGGTGGCAGGCCATCCAGCAGTTCGTCCAGCGCCTGTAGCGTTTCCAGCAGCAGCCAGCGCTGTTCTGGAGACGGCACGCACTCCTCAGGCAGTTGCGCCAGCGCTTCGAGGTAGGCCGCCTCCAGGCTACGCCGGCTGTAGAAGTTGCTCAGCAGACGCTTGCCCACGGTCAGCAGATAGGCCCGTGGCTCGCGTAACTCCTCGAGCTTTTGCGCGCTGGAGAGTACCCGCAGGAAGGTATCCTGACTCAGATCGGCCGCATCCCAGCTATTGCCGACGCGGTGGCGCAACCAGTTCTCCAGCCAGCTGCGATGCTCGCGGTACAGGACGCTCAGGCGCTGATCGGGTGGCGTAACGGCGTCAACCATGGGTGAGGCTCTGCACTTCAATGAATGGTATTGATTCTATTTAACAATAGAGTCGGTTACCAGATCATTTCCTCCACCGGGTCAGCTACTCAACCAGGGCGGTAAGCCGGATACTCATGCGCTGCTCGCTGGTAGCCCGCACTGATGCAGTGCTACCAGCGCGTACAGCACTTCTAACGGGGTTCGTGAATAGGACAGCCGTTATGGCTACCCCTGAACTCCGACGACATCTCGTAAGAAGGCTTGCGCACTCGCATTACGCCCCCGAGCGGACGATGGGCAGCCAGACCATGCCAAGGACTGAAAGCCATGCCATCGTCGATTTCATGAACCTTGGCGTCATCCCACGAAGGCTGCGCTTCGACCTCCAGTCGAGCGACCGTGAGATACGGGCTGAAATCCTCAGGCCATTCAACCGAAGCGTCCTCGATGGGCATTTTATCCAGATCGGTCGCCAGTTGGACACGGATCTCCCAGACCCCGCCGTGTGTATTGAAGTGCTCGGCAACAGCCGCACGCAGGCCGTCAGGGTTGTCGTCCAGATCTACCTTCAGATCGGTCAATGCCGTCAACTCGGGCGAAACAGGCACTATGGCAAGCTTGGCATAATAAGGACCGTACAGCACCGGCACCACAGTGGTGAAGGTCTCACCGAGGACATGAGTCTGCGGATGGCCGCCGAGGCTCTTTAGTGTGCCGCTCTCCCCGCCCATGGCCTCGACCACCGACTCGACGCCGCGCAAAACCGCTGAAAGCGCTTTCTTCATGCCTGGCGCTCGGTCAGTAGTCTTGGCCAGAAGTTTCAGCGTCTTGAGAAACGCCTTTGGGTCAGCCGCAGTGAAAGCCTTGGCGTTCTGCATCACGAAATCCTGAGTCACCTCGCCCTCACTACCAGGCAAACGAGGTCCATCAACGCCGACAATCTTCAGCGCCAACCCCCTGGGAGTGGACACCTTGTCGTCGAGGATATCGCCGGGGTTGGTCGAGAACCGCAGATAGGCAGAATAACTGCCAGCGCGAGCGAATGCGCCTTGAGCCAAGGCAGGCGGTAAGTCGCCAATTACGACCACACGCCCGCGCAGCAAGCCATGGGCCTTGGCGTGGACACTGCGGTTGGCGTGGCCCTCATCGGCGAAGGTTTTTTCCATGATGTCGTGAAGCGTCTGCGCCAGTTCCTTGCTGGTCTGCGCCTCGTCATCGGGGATCTGCTCGAACGAGGGCTGGAACATGAGCGGCGCAGTGGCGACAGTTACTTTGGATTGATCACTCATCACAATTCTCCGGCCAAGCTCACGGCTGAAACTTGGCATCTTCATAGAGCCAAAAGTTTACTTGCCCAGATCAGCCTTCAACCGCTGCCCAGCATAGGCCTGCGCCTCGGCGGCTTTTTTCACCACTGCAGCGGTGCCGAAAAACTCGTGTGTCACGCCATCGGCGTATCTCTGGTAGGAAGGCGTATTCGTACTGGACTGAGCTGCAGCCAGCAAAAGCTTGTTCTGCATGGTGACCTCCAAGGTTGAGGCGAAAATGTTCGCCTCTACTAACCTCAGGGCCATAAGCGGGAATGACGTTCAATTATCCGACGTTGACTCAGACGAATGGATGCTGCTCGATCTACTGCCCAAGCGACTGATTTGCAGACCACTGCGGCTCCGCACTTTGGCGAGTCAGCTGGCCGTAGCGCTGCGGTTGATGCCAAGCCAGCTGCGCATGCACCTTGGCAGTGGCCTCCAGGACCTTCTGCGTCCAGTTGTCATCCTGCGGAGAGACGACCACGACGCGGAAACCGTGATCGATACCCTCAGCCCGAACTCCGTCAGAATCATCCACATGCAGATCGATGTCGAACAGGCCCGGATGCTTGGACGGTGGCCGTGACAGCCCATGCTCGGCCATCATATGCAAATGCCGGTCATTGTTGACCACGCCGTCGACGCGGATGCCATACAGCAACAGCCAGCGCTTGATATAGGCCGGGGTGCGGCCAGACGAGGTATAGATCCACACGCTGCAATTCTGCCGGCGCAGATCGCGAATCAGCTCACGAGTACCAGCGCGCAGCGGTTCACCCAGCCAGTCATGCATGAACCCTGGCAGCTTGCTGCTCTCGGCTGGGCAATTGTGGTGGTGGCAGGCCAAGGTGTCGTCGATATCAAACGAAATACGAACCTGTGGGCGGCCGAGCAGGCGCGTTGCCGCTTGCCAGCCACGAGCGATGCCGGCCTGGCACTGTTGCAGCACTGGCGAGCGGCTCATCGGTGAGTCCCCTGATAACGGCGCGCAGGCGGCGTGTTGAGGAAGAACACCGTAGCGGCCGGTGCTTTGGCCTCGAGGAAGGCGGCGTACTTCTTTTTGATCTTGGGCAATTCGTACAAGGCTTTGACACCGTGTTTGGCGGAGTTGCGGATGACCGAGGACGGGTTGAAATAACCCTCGGCGTTGTCCAGCGTCAGCACAAACGGCGGCAGCCCTTCGCGCATCAACAGGTAACTGACCAGGAGCGAGCCCGTACGGTTGTTACCTTCGATAAACAGTTGCGGCTTGCTGAGGATGCGCACATACACACCGGCTGCGCGCTTCCACACCGAATCGCTGTGGTACGAGCAGTACCAGTTGTACAAATCCTTGATGCCGCCTTCGACGTTGTTGAAGAAGTGTTCTTCAGTTGCGGCCAGGTGCTGAGCGAACTCCACCCGCCGTGCCGGGTCACTGCCACAAAGCACGGTGGCGTTGATCTCGAGCATCAGGTTCAGCTGCTGCAGGTCGAACAGGTCGATGCCGCGGGCAACATAATCGTCTACCAGGGCATAGCCTTCCAGCACATTCTGCAGCACCTCGTCGGTGAACGGATCGCGCTGCTCGGTGAAGTGCTGGCTGAGCTCGCCGAAGCGGCTCTGCACCTCCCGCAGTGCGCGCTCTATAGCGCGTAGATCAAGACGACGTGTTGCAGACATTGGCAATCCCGAGAAACAATTTAACAAAGGCGACAGCGCTGAGACTGGCTCGAATCAACTGAACTTGCCGCTGATGTAGTCATTGGTCAACTGCTCACGCGGGCTTTCGAAGATCTGCGTGGTCGGCCCCATCTCGACCAGATAACCAGTGCGTGTGCCTTGGGAAATGTCCACCGAGAAGAACGCCGTGGTATCAGCCACACGGATCGCCTGCTGCATGTTATGGGTCACCAGGGCAATGGTGTAGTCCTTCTTCAGCTCGACCATCAACTCTTCCACCCGGCGGGTTGCAATCGGGTCCAGCGCCGAGCACGGTTCATCCAGCAGCAGCACTTCGGGCTCGGTGGCAATGGCACGGGCAATGCACAGCCGTTGTTGCTGGCCACCGGACAGCGACAGGCCGCTGGCCTTTAGCTTGTCCTTGACCTCGTCCCACAGCGCAGCGCCCTGCAGCGCGTGCTTGACGCGATCGCCGAGGTCACCCTTGTAACGATTCAAACGCAGACCGAAGGCAACGTTGTCGAAGATGCTCATCGAGAACGGGTTGGGCTGCTGGAACACCATGCCGATGTAACGGCGCACTACCACCGGGTCGACGCCTTTGCCATAGACGTCCTGGCCAAGGAAGTGCACGTGGCCTTCGAAGCGGAAGCCTTTGACCAGGTCATTCATGCGGTTGAGGCTACGCAGCACAGTACTCTTGCCGCAGCCGGACGGGCCGATGAAGCCTGTGATCTTGTTCTTCTCGATCGGCACGTGGCTGTCGCGCACAGCGAGGAAGTTGCCGTAGAAAATCTTGTCCAGTTTGCAGTCCATTACCACGGGTGCCTGGCTGACAAACGGAGCGGCTTTTCGCGCAGTGGATACGTTCAATTCAGTTGCTCCTGAGTTCAGTACTTGGGCTTGCCGAAGATACGGCTGACGACATTGACTACCAGCACGATCATCACCAATACCAACGAGGCGGCCCATGCCAGTTCGAGCTGATTGTCGAAGGGCATGCCGGAGAAGTTGTAGATAAGTACGGCAAGCGATGCCGTCGGGTTCATCACGGCCAGGCTGCCGTCATGGTAGATCCAGTAGTTGCTGAACAGCGCCGTGAACAGCAGCGGTGCGGTCTCGCCGGCAGCGCGGGCAACCGCCAGCATGACGCCGGTGAGGATCGCCGGCAGGCCGGTGGGCAGGACGATCTTCCAGACCACCTGGGCGCGGGTGCAGCCCATGCCGTAGGCGGCGTCTTTCATGATCTTGGGCACCATCTTCATGGCTTCTTCAGCGGTCAGCACCACGATCGGCAGCATCAGTACCGCCAGTGCCACGCCACCGGCAGGCGCCGAGTAGGTGCCAGTGGTCATGACCACCAGCGCATAGGCAAATACCCCAGCCAGGATCGACGGCAGGCCGGTGAGCATCCGCGCAGCAAAGCGCGAGGCGTTGGCCAACTTGCTCTCAGGGCCAAGCTCGGCGAGAAACACAGCGGCGATGATGCCCACTGGCACTGCGATGGCTGCGGCGATGCCGACCATGACAAAGGTACCGGCCATGGCGTTACCGAAACCACCGCCCATTTCAAAACCGGTGGGTGGCAGCTCGGTGAACACTTCAAGATTCAGGCGAGCACCGCCACGCATGATCAGCATGTACAGCACGGAAATCAGCGGCACGCTGGCCAGAAACGCTGTGCACCAGACCAGCGTGGTCAGGCTCAAGCTGCGCAGGGCGCGCCCTTCGAACCGGCGTTGCAGACTTGGCACTGCAGCTGTTGGCGACGAGAGGTCAGTCATTATTTGTTACCCCGTTGCGCGTAGAGCATGATCATCGAGCCGAGCACGTTCACCAGCAGGGTGATGAACATCAGCACCAGTGCGGCGTACATCAGCACCTCGACCTCGTTCGGCCCGGCTTCCGGGAAGTTCAGCGCGAGCAAGGCGGCCAGGGTGTTGGCCGGGGCGAACAGCGACAGGGTGATGGTGTTGGCGTTGCCCACCAACATCGCCAAAGCCATGGTTTCACCCAGGGCGCGGCCCAGACCAAGCACCAGCGAGCCAAAGATGCCGGTTGCAGCGGCTGGCACCATCACCTTGAGGATGGCCTCCCAGTGGGTGGTACCCATGCCGTAGGCGGCCTGCTTGGTTTTCATCGGCACGCTGGTCAGGGCGTCCTGGGACACAGCGGCAATGGTCGGCAGAATCATGATGGCCAGTACCAGCGCCGCGGGCAGCAAGCCTGGGCCGCTCAGGGACGAGCCGAAAAAGGGGATCCAGCCCAGTTCGCTGTTCAGCCACGCGGTCAACGGACGGATCGCCGGGATCACCACGTAGATGCCCCACAGGCCGTAAACGACGCTGGGGATCGCGGCGAGCAGCTCGACGATGGTACGAAACACCGCTGCAAGCTTTGCAGGGAGGAAGTCCTGGGTCAGGAAAATGGCCATGCTGACGCCGAAAAAGCCTGCGATCAGCAAGGCGATCAGGGCGCTGTAAAGCGTGCCCCAAATAGCGGGAAGAATGCCGTACTTGCCTTGGTTGACATCCCAGACGGTGCCGAACAGCACGTCGAAACCGTGCTTCTCCATGCCGGGCAGTGCCTTGCGGCCGACTTCGAAAACCAGCGCAACCACCAGCGCCAGGATCAGCACCACGCCGATGCGGGCGAGCGCACGGAAGGCGCGGTCAACCAGAAAGTCCTTGGTGGACGGTGGCCGGCACGCTGAGTCGGGGTTATCCGGTATGGCAAAAGGTGTGTTCATTGGCGAGTTCCGGGACAGGGAGCAAACGCTGCGGGCTGAACGCTCAGTCCGCAGCGACCTGGCAGTGTTACTGGATGTTTGCGGAAGCTTTGCGTACTTGCTCTACAACCGACGGCGGCAGCGGGATGTAGCCCATCGAGTCAGCAATCTCCTGACCCTTGGTCAGGCTGTACTCGACCATTTCACGCATCGCCTTGGCCTTGGCCGGGTTGCCGTTGTCCTTGCGGAACAGCATCCAGGTGTAGGAAGTGATCGGGTACGACTTGGCACCGTCCGGATCCGGCAGCCAAGCGACCAGGCTTTCCGGCATTTTCACCGCAGCCAACGCTTCGGCACCGCTCTCGGCGTTTGGCACGACGTATTTGCCGGCTTTGTTTTCCAGCTGGGCGAAGTCGACCTTGGCCAGTTTGGCGAAGCCGTATTCGATGTAGCCAATGGCGCCTGGGGTCTGGCGAACAGTAGCGGTTACACCGTCGTTTTTCGGCGACTTGATGAACTTGTCAGTGGCTGGCCAGTTGACGGTGTTGCCTTCACCCAGTGCTTCTTTGAACGCAGGGTTGATTGCCGACAGGTGTTTGGTGAACACCGCGGTGGTACCGCTGGAGTCAGCACGAACAACTACGGTGATCGGCGTGGCAGGCAGCTTCAGATCCGGGTTGGCGGCAACGATCTGTGGGTCGTTCCACTGGGTGACCTTGCCGAGGAAGATGTTCGAATACACTTCACGCGACAGTTTCAGCCCCTTGGGATTGCCTGGCAGGTTGTAGGCCAGAACGATTTCGCCGGCGGTCATTGGCAGCATTTGTACGCCTTCGCCGACCTTGGCGATGTCTTCGTCTTTCATCGCCGAGTCACTGGCGGCGAAGTCGACGGTCTTGTTCAGGAAGTCCTGAACCCCTGCCCCGCTCCCCTTGGATTGGTAGTCAACGGTGACGCCAGCAGTGTTCTTGCTGAAATCCTTGAACCAGGTCAGGTAGATCGGTGCTGGGAAACTGGCGCCGGAACCGGTCAGGCGCACGTTTTCTGCGGCGAAGGTTGCCGAAGTGGCGCTAAGAGATACCGCAACGGCAAGTGCAGCAGACTTCATCAGGCGTATCATGGAAAAGCGCTCCGTGTGATGGCCCGCACACATTGCAGCACTCTTGTTACAGCTTTGTGACGGTTGAGTGGCATACGAAGTGTTTATCGCTGAAACAGGCGTTTCAGAGGTGCTGGGGTAGGCCGAGACTCGCGCCATCACGCAGACCTGTGTAGGAGCGGCCTTGTGTGGCGAAAGGCCCGCAGAGCGGGCCCGGAGATTTCGGCGGCGAAGCTGAGATCTGGGGCCGCTGCGCAGCCCTTTCGCGACACAAGGCCGCTCCTACAGGCGCTGTGGGTCTGGAACCTATTGCTCATTACACCAGTCATTCTGCTCAAGTGAGGTGTGATCTGACGGGTGTCGATAACGCTTCATCCCCACACCCCCCCTGCGAGACTCAAACCTTGGACAACCTCCGGCAAACCGACTCTCATGATCGTGCGCTCGACTGGCTGAACTTCTTTCTGGCTGATGTTCGCGATGGCCTGGGGCCGTATCTGGCGATCTATCTGCTCGCGGTGCATCAATGGCAGCCGGCAAGCATCGGCCTGGTCATGACCATCGCCGGGGTCACCGCGCTGCTGGCGCAGACACCGGCGGGTGCATTGATCGACCGCACGCCCGCCAAGCGCGCCGTGGTGGCGATTGCGGCACTGCTGGTTACCGGGAGCTGTTTGCTGCTGCCGCTGATCTCATCGTTCGGGCTGGTGGCCTTGACCCAGACCATCAGCGCGATCGCAGGCTCCGTGTTCGCCCCGGCAATTGCCGCCATTACCCTGGGTATCACCGGCCCGAAGGCTTTCACCCGACGCGTGGGGCGCAACGAAACCTTCAACCATGCCGGCAACGCCTGCTCGGCGTTGCTCGCCGGCGCCCTGGCCTACCTCTATGGACCAGTCGTGGTGTTCTACCTGATGGCCGCGCTGACGATCGCCAGCATTATCGCCGTCAAACGGGTGCCAGCAGCGGCCATCGACCACCAACTGGCCCGTGGCCTGTCCCACACGCCAACCGGCGACACTCAGCCAGCCGGACTGAGCCTGCTGCTGCACAACCGCACACTGCTGCTGTTCGCCGTGTGCTGCGCGCTTTTCCACCTGGCCAACGCAGCAATGCTGCCGCTGGTAAGCCAGAAGCTGGCCCAGGTGGACCTGCGCCTGGCCACACCGCTGACCTCGGCCTGCATTGTCGCGGCGCAACTGGTGATGGTGCCGATGGCACTGCTGGTTGGCGCCAAGGCCGAGCAGTGGGGGCGCAAGCCGTTTCTGCTGGTGGGATTCTTGATCCTGCCTCTACGAGGCGCGCTGTACGTGCTCTCGGACAATCCCTTCTGGCTGGTCGGCGTGCAGCTGCTCGACGGCATCGGCGCAGGGATCTTCGGCGCGCTGTTCCCGATCGTGGTCAAGGACCTGACCGAGGGTACCGGGCGCTTCAATGTAAGCCTCGGCGCATTGACCGCGGTGTTCAGCCTCGGCGCTGCACTAAGCCCGGGCATCGCTGGTTTGGTGGTACAGTCGGCCGGTTATGACGCAGCCTTCCTGACCCTGGCTGGCATCGCCGCTGCGGCGTTCGTGCTGGTACTGGTCGCGCTGCCGGAAACCTCCTCCCGCTCGGCCGAAGCGCCGACGGTCGTCCCTACTGTGGCAGGAAGCTGAATCCACCATGCCTGTTGTTGATACTGCGCTGATCATCTGGTTGGTGGCGGCCCTCGCCACCTGTGGCGTCATCCTGCGTCCCTGGCGTATCCCCGAATACGTCTGGGCCATGGGCGGCGCGCTGCTGCTCACCGTGCTCGGCCTGATTGCGCCACAAAAAGCCTTGGCTGCGATGGCCGAAGGGGGTGATGTATACCTGTTTCTGATCGGCATGATGGTGCTGGCCGAACTGGCGCGTCAGGAAGGCTTGTTCGATTGGCTGGCGCGCTATGCCGTAAGCCACGCCCGCGGCTCCGGGCAGCGCTTGTTCGACCTGGTGTTTCTGGTCGGCACCCTAGTCACCGTATTCCTCTCCAACGATGCCACCGCCGTGGTGTTGACCCCGGCGGTGTATGCGGCGTGCAAGGCGGCCAAGGCCGAGCCCCTGCCCTACCTGTTCATCTGCGCATTCATCGCCAACGCCGCGAGCTTCGTTCTGCCGATTTCCAACCCGGCCAACCTGGTGGTCTTCGGCAGCCAGATGCCGCCGTTGCTGGAGTGGCTGAGGCAGTTCAGCCTGCCGTCGCTGGCAGCGATCAGCCTGACCTACATAGTGCTGCGCCTGACCCAGCGTAAACAGATCATGCAGCCACTGGCCCTGACCGTTGACTCGCAGCCGCTGACTCCCGGGGCCAAGCTGTGCGCGCTGGGCATTGTCCTGACCGGGGCACTGCTGCTGACCGCCTCGGCGCTGGACACTGCGCTGGGCCTGCCAACCTTCTGCGCTGGCCTGACCACCACCGCCTTGATTCACCTGAGCCAGCGCCGCAGCCCGATGCCGGTGCTGCGCCATGTCGCGTGGGGCGTACTACCTTTGGTGGCCGGGTTGTTCGTGCTGGTCGAAGCCGTGGCCCAGACCGGCGTCATCGATCATCTGGCGCATGCCCTGGCGGCACTCGCCGAACAGTCGCCAGCGCAAGCCAGCTGGGCTGCCGGGGTCGCTGTGGCGATTGCCAGTAACCTGATGAACAACCTGCCCAGCGGGCTGATCGCAGGCTCGATGGGGCACATGGTGCAGTTGCCTGGGCAAACCACGGCGGCGCTGCTGATTGGCGTCGACCTGGGCCCCAACCTGTCGATCACCGGTTCGCTGGCGACCCTGCTGTGGCTGGTAGCCATCCGCCGTGAGGGGGAGAATGTCAGCGCCTGGCGCTTCCTGCGGCTGGGCTTGCTGGTCATGCCGCCGGCATTGGCGGCTGCGCTGTGGGCAGTGACGTTTTGAGCGGGCGCTGGCGAAAGCCGCAGCGCCCAGCACGAGGATAATTCATGCTTTACGTTGTCATGCTCGGCGGGCGCCATCCGCGCGCCAGCATCGAAGTTCACGATGTAGTCTTTGCCCAGGGCGACTCGCTCGAGCAGCTCTACCCTGAGCTACGCAATGCCTGGTTCGGCAGCCTGAAAGGGCTGCACATCGACTCCTGGCTGGAAGTGCACGGCATCGACAATTACCGCGTCGAGTTCAGCCAGGCAGCGCCGCAACCCGGCGCACTGCGCTTGTTCTTCCTCAATCTGGGCGGTTACGAGCGGCAGGTATTCGGCGAAGCGCACCGTTATCTGCTGGTGGCTGCCAGGGACAAAGCCGAGGCCAAGCAGTTGGGTAAACGGCGCATGGCCGCTGGCTGGTTGAAGCCGCATACCGACGCAATACTCGACGTTGATGATTGCCTGCCGATCGACCTGTTGGCTGGGCGCTATGTGCATCTGGTCGAGGGCGAGCATCAGGGCATTCGCCAGCGCAGCGACTACATCCTTATCTAAGCCACCCGCTCAGGGCCGGCGGCGCAGATAGCTTTCCAGCGGGTCTTTGCTCAACCCTTCCTGCGCCTGCGCGACCGAGGCGATAAACAGCGAGAACAGCTCGGACTGCTTGCCGATGTCGAGCTTGGCGTACAAGTGTTTGCGATGGGTCTTGACCGTGTCCTCGCTGATACCCAGTCGCTTTGCCAATGAGCGTATCGAGTGCCCACGCAGCATGTACTGCGCGACCAGGCATTCGCGCTCGGTCAGCAACGACGAGCCAAACTTCACCAACGCTGCATTGATCTGCCGCCCCAGCGCACTCTCGAAACGCCCGCCAAGCATGTGCGCATCCAGGTCGCCCCAATGCCGACGCACCACCGCCAACACCCACGGTGCGATGCGCTTGAGTTCGGCAACTTGCTGCCTGCTCAATCGCGAGGTGCTGGCCAGCGCAACGGCGATGGTCAGCTTCGGCCCGAGTGGCACCAGGTAATTGATCTCTTCCTCCAGCCGCGCATGCTGATAGAACGACAGGAAGTACTCACTGCGTTTGAAGTGGTCCGGCGCGACATCGCTGAGGCGATAGCAGCCGGGCGCAATGCCCTCCAGGCTCGCGCGGTAGAACGGGCACAGCAGATAGAAGCCTTCCAGATACTTGCGCACGTTGCCCTCAGGCATCCACGGCCCCTCATCGTCGCGCTCGAACAGCGTCGACGGCAGGCCTTCATGGGGAAACAGAAACACCGTGATGGCATTGGCCGGCGCCAGCAGGTTCAACGCCGAATACAGCGACTCGACAAAGGCCGAGGTGCCGATGCAATCGGTCACCTGTGCCATGTGCTGAAACCACTGTTCGGATCCAAGCCGGTCTGTACTCATCACGGGCGTCTCGTGTGCGCCTTGGGCCAGCGCTTAACGCAGCTGGAACCAGGTGGTTTTCAGGTGGGTGTACTTGTCGAATGAATGCAGCGACAGGTCACGGCCAAAGCCGGACTGCTTGCCGCCACCGAACGGCACGCTGACATCCAGCGCGTCCATGGTGTTGACCGACACCGTACCAGCCTTCAGCGCCTTGGCAACCCGGTGCGCGCGGTTGAGGTCGTCGCTCCACACCGAGGCCGCCAGGCCGTAGACACTGTCATTGGCCAGCGCTACCGCCTGCGCCTCATCGTCAAAGGCGGTGACGGCCAGCACCGGGCCGAAAATCTCTTCACGGACCAGCTTGCTGCCCGGTTTTACCTCGGTAAATACAGTGGGCTGGATAAAGTTGGATGAGCCATTGAACGTCAGTTGCTCGCCTCCGCAACGCAACTGCGCGCCCTCCTCCTGCGCTTGCCCGATAGCACGCATGATCCGCGCGGTTTGCTCGCTGTCGACAATGGCCCCGGCGGCACTCGCCGGGTTGAGCGGATCACCCGGCAGCCACGCCTGCGCCTTGGCCATCACCCGCTCGACGAACTCGTCGTGGATAGCTCGCTGCACGTACAACCGTGAATTGGCCGAGCACACTTCGCCTTGATTGAAGAAGATCCCGAACGCAGCTTTTTCAGCTGCCAGATCGAGATTCTGGCAGTCGGCAAACACCAGATTCGGGCTTTTGCCACCGCACTCCAGCCAAACCTGCTTGAGGTTGGACTGGGCCGAGTACTGCATGAAGTACTTGCCCACCTGAGTCGAGCCGGTGAACACCAGGCAATCGACATCCGGGTGCAGCCCCAAGGCTTTGCCGGCTCTCTCGCCGAGGCCCGGGACAACGTTGAGTACCCCTTCTGGAATGCCCGCTTCCAAAGCCAACTGGCCCAGGCGCAAGGCGGAAAACGGCGACTGCTCGGCAGGCTTCAACACCACGCTGTTCCCGGCAGCCAGTGCCGGCGCGAGCTTCCAGGCCGCCATGTCCAGGGGGAAGTTCCACGGCACCACCGCAGCGATCACGCCCAGTGGCTCGCGGGTGATGGTGGCCAGCGTGTTGGCAGCCGTCGGCGCGACCTGATCGTAGAGTTTGTCCAGCGCCTCGCCATACCAGGCAAACACCCCGGCTGCGCCCGGCACATCAATGTTGTAGGCGTCCATCACCGGCTTGCCCATGTTCAGCGAGTCGAGCAAGGCCAACTCCTCACGGTGCACCAGCAGCAGCTCGGCCAGTTTCAGCAGGATCTTCTTGCGCTCACCTGGCGCCATGCGTGCCCACGGCCCCTGGTCGAAGGCCTGGCGCGCAGAACGCACTGCCAGGTCCACTTCACGCTCACCGCAGGCTGCAACCTGCGCCAACACCTGATTGGTTGCGGGGTTGATAGCGGTAAAAGTCGCACCTGTAGACGACTGCACCGCCCGGCCGCCGATGAGCGCGGTGTCGATGAAGGTTTGGCGCTGGGCCTGCTGTTGCCAGTGGTTGAGGTCGAACACGCTGCACTCCTCTTGCGACCGTTTGCCGGTCCGTTGTTATTGACTGGAGACAATCGTGCGCCACTCGCGGCGGCAGGCAAATTCGCAAAAATGTGGTCCGGACCCATGAAAAAGCTCTGCAGCCACACCTGTTCGCAGCTCACCCCAAAGGGTGATTTCGGTGGTTTTCGAGGTGTGGGAGCATTTCCGGGACTTCAGTTGCATCCGCCCTGCGCGACTCCCAAAAAAGAGAACAAACGTCATGAACGCACCCTTCATCCCGCAACGAAACACCCAGGACTATCAAAAGGCCGACGCGGCCCACCACATCCATGCGTTTCTCGATCAAAAGGCCCTCAACGCCGAAGGGCCGCGGGTGATGGTCCGCGGCGAGCGTTTGAATTTGTGGGACAACGACGGCAACCGTTATCTGGATGGCATGTCCGGCTTGTGGTGCACGCAACTGGGCTACGGCCGCAAGGACCTGACCAGCGCCGCTGCCGCGCAGATGGATCAGTTGGCGTACTACAACATGTTCTTCCACACCACTCACCCGGCGGTAATCGAGCTGTCCGAACTGCTCTTCAGCCTGCTGCCGGGCCATTACAGCCACGCGATCTACACCAACTCCGGCTCCGAGGCCAACGAGGTGCTGATCCGCACCGTGCGCCGTTACTGGCAGGTGCTGGGCAAGCCGCAGAAGAAGGTCATGATCGGCCGCTGGAACGGTTACCACGGCTCGACCCTGGCCGCCACCGCACTGGGCGGGATGAAGTTCATGCATGAGATGGGCGGGATGATCCCCGACATCGCCCACATCGACGAGCCGTACTGGTTCGCCAACGGCGGCGAGCTGACCCCCGCCGAATTCGGCCGACGCTGCGCGCTGCAGCTTGAAGAAAAGATCCTCGAACTGGGTGCGGACAACGTCGCTGGTTTCATCGCCGAGCCGTTCCAGGGCGCCGGCGGCATGATCTTTCCGCCTGAAAGCTACTGGCCCGAGATCCAGCGCATCTGCCGCCAGTACGACGTGCTGCTGTGCGCCGATGAGGTGATCGGCGGCTTTGGCCGTACCGGCGAATGGTTCGCCCACCAGCACTTCGGCTTCGAGCCCGACACCATGTCCATCGCCAAGGGCCTGACCAGCGGCTATATCCCCATGGGCGGGCTGGTGTTGAGCAAGCGCATCGCCGAGGCGCTGGTCGAGCGCGGCGGTGTATTTGCCCACGGCCTGACTTACTCCGGCCACCCCGTTGCGGCGGCAGTGGCGGTGGCCAACCTCAAGGCCTTGCGTGACGAAGGCATCGTGCGCCAGGTCAAGGACGACACCGGTCCTTATCTGCAGCAACTCCTGCACGAGGCGTTTGCTGATCACCCGCTTATTGGCGAGATTCAGGGCACCGGTCTGCTGGCGGCGTTGCAGTTCGCCGAGGACAAACCAACCCGCAAACGCTTCGCCAATGAAAACGACCTGGCCTGGCAGTGCCGCACCTATGGCTTTGAGGAAGGCGTGATCATCCGCTCGACGCTGGGCCGCATGATCATGGCCCCGGCGCTGATCGCCAGCCGCAGCGAGCTTGATGAGCTGGTCGAAAAAACCCGCCTGGCCGTCGACCGCACCGCGCGCAGCATCGGCCGCCTCTGACCCGAGCGCAACGCCCAGCCCGATCAGGCTGGGCGCCTGGCGTGCAGCGCGCCCGCATCAGCGCTGCGCCCCCTTCTCGACACGGCTTCATTAACGGTAGCGAGTACACCTCGGCTACTGCAGCGTCCTGTATTCGCCTTCCAGGAGTTCGCAATGACTATAACAACAAGCTCAGCCGACACTCACTGTGCGCAAGCCCCGGCGTCTCGCCGCTTTCGCCAATCCATGGGCCTGCCCGCGCTGGTGCTGTTCGGCCTGGCCTACATGGTCCCGCTGGCCGTGTTCACCACCTATGGCCTGGTCACCCAGATGACCAAAGGGCACTTGCCCACGGCCTATCTGCTGACCCTCGGCGCGATGCTGCTGACCGCCTACAGCTACGGCCGCATGGTCCAGGCCCATCCCTATTCTGGCTCGGTGTACAGCTACACCCGTAAAGCCTTCGGCAGCTACTTCGGCTTCATCGCCGGCTGGACCTTGCTGCTCGACTACATCTTCCTGCCGCTGCTCAGCTACCTGCTGATCGGCATCTACATGTCCGAGTACTTCCCGGCGGTGCCGGCCTGGGTCTGGGTGCTCGGCTCGATCAGCCTGGTGACCTTTCTCAACCTGATCGGCATCGAGTCGATCACTCGGGTCAACTGGATTCTGGTGGTGATGCAGTTGGTGTTCATCGTGGTCTTCGTGGCGCTGTCGGTCAGCAGCCTGAGTGGCCAGGGCGAGCCAGTGTCGCTGCTCAAGCCGTTCTACCACGACGGTTTCAGTGTGCCGCTGGTGATGACCGGCGCGGCCGTGCTGTGCCTGTCATTCCTCGGCTTCGATGCGGTTTCAACCATGGCTGAGGAAACCAGCAACCCGCAGTACCGCATCCCGCTGGCGATCATGGTGGTGTCGCTGGTCGGCGGCCTGCTGTTCTTGCTGGTGTCGTATTTTGCCCAGCAAGTGTTCCCCGACTGGGCCAGCTTTGCCGACCCCGACTCTGCCTCGGTGGATGTCATGCGCCGGGTCGGCGGCGAGCTGCTGGTCAGCGCCTTCACTGCCACCTATGTCGCCGGCTGCTTTGCCTCGGCGATGGTGTCCCAGGCCAGCGTGTCGCGGGTGCTGTTTGCCATGGGCCGCGATGGCGCGCTGCCGCGGGTGTTCGGCCGGTTGCGGACGAAAAAGCGGGTGCCGGCCAGCGCTATCATGCTGGTCAGTGTGATGTCTCTGCTGGCACTGGTGCTGACCTTGGACACGGTGGCCAACATGATCAGCTTCGGCGCGCTGTTTGCCTTCTCGGCGGTGAACCTGGCGGTGGTCAAGCACTACCTGGTCGACCAGCAACAGCGCGGACCGCGCAATTACCTGCTGTTCGGGGTCATTCCGGCATTGGGTTTTCTCAGTACCTTGTGGCTGTGGAGCAGCCTGTCGAGCATGTCATTCGCGATCGGCTTGAGCTGGATGGGGTTGGGCTTGCTGTGCCTGCTTGGGCTGACTCGGGCGTTCCAGGTCAAGCTGCCGGAGTTGCAGCTGGCTGAGTGACCAACGAACAGCGCGGCAGCGCTGTCCAGGTCGGCCTACGGCAAAGCCGTCAGCGAGTGACCGCAGCCTTGCTCCCCACGGCGCGCCCCCCGGTGGTGTTGAACCCATTGAGCAGCGCATGCGCAGCAAGACCAATCAGCAAGCCCCAGAACGCACCGCCAATACCCAGCAAGGTAATGTTGGCGGCAGCGGCCAGAAAGGTGATCAACGCCGCTTCGCGGGTTTTCGCATCGGCGGTAGCGCTGGCCAGGCTGGCGCCGATGGTGCCCAGCAAGGCCAGCCCGGCCAGGGTGGCGATGAAGCTTGCCGGCAAGGCCATGAACAGCGCCGCCAGGGTCGCCCCGAACACCCCTACCAACACATACAGCAAGCCAGCGGCGATGCCGGCGATCCAGCGCTTGGACGGCTGTTCGTGGGCTTCCTTGCCGGTGCAGATGGCCGCGGTGATCGCTGCCAGGTTGAACGCATGCGAGCCGAACGGCGCCATCAACAGCGAACCCAGCCCGGTCACCGTCACGATGGGACTGGCGCTGGTGTCGTAGCCATCGTTGCGCAACACCAGCATGCCCGGCATGTACTGCCCGGTCAGGGTGATCAAAAACAGCGGCAAAGCCACACTCAGCAGCGCATTGAGCGAGAACTGCGGCACGGTGAACACCGGCTCGGTCAGTTGCCAGTGCAGGCCGGACAGGTCAAGCCGGCCCTGCACCAGCAAAAAGCTCAACCCCAGCAGCAGAATGCCGGCCACCGCATAGCGCGCAGTGAAGCGCTTGAGCAGCAGGTAGCAGGCAATCAGCAGCCCGGCCAGCAGCGGATCGATGCTGACGCTGCTGAACGCACCAATGCCAAACTGCAGCAGAATCCCGGCCAGCAGCCCTGCTGCTACCCCGGGTGGAATCAGTGCAATGACCTTGTCGAACCAGCCGGAACAGCCCAGCAGCACGAAGGCCGTGGCACAGACCATGTAGGCGCCTACCGCTTCGGCATAAGGCGTAGTTGCCAGCGCGACGACCAGAAACGCCGCAGCCGGCGTCGACCAGGCGGTGATGATCGGTGCGCGATAGCGCCAGCTCAGGTACATCCCGGTAACGCCCACGCCAATGGACACCGACCAGACCCACGAGGCCGTCAGCTCAGGGCTCAGGCCGGCCACCTTGGCCGCCTGGAACACTAGGATGAAGGTGCCGCCATAGTTGACGATGACCGATACCAGACCGGCAATGATCGGGTGCAGCAGGTCGCTCGGGCGCAGTGACGAGCGAGAGGCATTGAGTGACATGGTGAACAGCTCCAGGCAGTGGCGAGGCGCAGAGTCTACGGATAGACTGGCCTGCCGCTTCAGGCCAATTCATGCAGTCAGGGCAGACCACATGGCAAAAACGTTCGAACTTGAAACCCTGCAGATGCGCTTGGCCGACAGCGAATTTGCCAGCCTCGATCTGCACCAGCGAATCCAGCGTTCACTGCGTGCACTGATTCTCGAAGGCTCGCTGAGTGCCGGCCTGAAGCTGCCCGCCACGCGAGTGCTGGCGCGCTCGCTCGGCGTGGCCCGCGACACCGTCGAGAACGCCTATGTGCAGTTGCAGCGCGATGGCTACATCAACCGCCGCGGCGGCGCCGGCAGCTACGTCGCGCAAACCCTGGGCAGCGAGTTGCATGGCGCCGCTCGCCGGCGCATGCAACAACGCGACGCACGCCGTGCTCAAGCCGCCACGCAAGCGGCCGGGCTGAGCCAGCGCGGCCAGCAGATCCTCGCCAGCGGCGGCATCCATGACCAGCAGGCGATCAAGGCCTTCGCTACAGGCCTGCCGGAAACCCGCAGCTTCCCCACTGAGACCTGGGAGCGCCTGCAACGCCAGGTCATGAAGGACTACCGCGGCAACGTCTTGCTGCATGGTGACCCGCAGGGTGCCGAGCCGCTGCGCAAGGCCATCGCCACGTACCTCAACCTCGAGCGCGGCGCCAACTGCAAGCCCGAGCAAATTCTGGTGCTGAGCAGTACCCGCCAAGCGTTGTTCCTGTGCGCGCAGTTGCTGGTAGACGCGGGCAAACCCATCCTGCTGGAAAACCCCGGCTATTTTGGCGCGAAAAAAGCTTTCGAAGCGGCCGAGGCCAAGGTCGTGCCGATCGACGTCGATGAACAAGGCGTGCGCATCGACCTGCTGCGTGCCGATCGCAGCGCTGCCAATTGCCTGTACGTGACGCCGTCGCATCAATACCCCACCGGCGCCACCCTGCCGCTGGCGCGCCGGCTGGAGCTGCTCGGCTGGGCGGCCGAGCACGGCAAATGGATCATCGAGGACGACTACGACAGCGAGTTTCACTACGACGGGCTGCCCACCGCCTGCATGCAGGGGCTGGACCGCTACCAGCGCACGATCTACCTCGGCACCTTCAGCAAGACCCTGTTCCCCGGCCTGCGCATGGGCTACATGATCCTGCCCGAACAACTGGTGCAGCCGTTTGCCTGCGCCCGCAGCATCATCGACGGGCATACCCCGCAGATCCTGCAACTGACCCTGGCGCGCTTCATGGAAGACGGCCATTACAACGCCCACGTGCGCGCCATGCGCAAACTCTACAGCCGGCGCCGCCTGTACATGCTGGATGCCATTGCCAGGCACCTGCCAGGCATTGCCACCGCCCTGCACCCGCAAGGCGGACTGCAGATTCCCTGCCTGCTCGATGCGGGCTGGAGCGAGCAGGACACCATCCGCGTAGCCGCCAGCGCCGGCGTGCAGTTGCCTGGCCTGAGCCGGCTCTACGCGGGCGAGCACAAGCAGCAAGGCTGGCTGCTGGGCTACTCGTCCCTGACCGAGCATGAAATCGAGACGGCCATGTCGCGTTTGGCCATGGCGTTGAAGTCAGGTGGCTGACCCAGTGCGCTGTCGCCACCTGGGCGCAAGTCCGATACGGGGTGATGAACCTGCTGCAAGAGGCCTCGATCAGACGAGCACGCCATGCAGTAGCAGTGCAGTAAGCCGTGCCCTGATGAGTCACATGAATGAATATTCATGCAAGGCTGCGGCTCAGTGCTGCCGGGGCTGACGGGCCATCCGGGCAGGCTCGCCGGGGGCGGCTTGCTTGAGCAGCAGCGGGTGCTTGCGTAGCATCGCCGACCCGGTGACCTCTCCACCCCGAAGAACGCGCATGCCCCAACCCATCCCCCTCAAGGATCACGAACAGGAAAAGCAGCTGGTCAACCGCCGCCTGTTGGTCTGCGCCGTGCTGACCTGCAGCCTCGTTGCGGTGCTGATCGCTCGCCTGTACGTGCTGCAGGTGCTGCAGCACGACCAGCAGAGCGCCGTTTCCGAAAACAACCGCGTGCACGTGCTGCCGATCGCGCCTGAGCGCGGCCTGATCTACGACCGCAACGGCGTCGTGCTGGCCGACAACAAGCCCAGCTTCAACCTGACCATGACCCGCGAGCGCGCTGGCGATTCAGCCAAGGTGCTCGACAGCCTGACGCAGATCCTCGGCCTGGCCGACGACGACCGTCAGCAGTTCAACAAGGATCTGCGCCGTGGGCGTAAACCGTTCGAACCGGTGACCTTGATGGTGGGCCTGAGCGAAGAACAGATCGCCCTGATCGCCGTCAATCAGTTCCGCCTGCCGGGGCTTGATGTAGAGCCGCAGTTTATCCGTGAGTACCCGCTCAATGAGCACTTTGCGCACTCGGTGGGCTATGTCGGCCGGATCAACGAGAAGGAAGCCAAGACCCTCGACAGCACCGAGTACCGCGGTACCCAGTCGATCGGCAAGACTGGCGTCGAGCGCTTCTACGAGGATCAGTTGCACGGTCATGTCGGCTACGAAGAGGTCGAGACCAACGCCCAGGGCCGGGTCATGCGCGTGCTCCGCCATCAGGACCCGATCCCGGGCAAGGACATCATCCTCAGCCTTGACGTGCAGCTGCAGCAGGCCGCCGAAAAAGCCCTGGGCGATCGCCGTGGCTCGGTGGTGGCGCTCGACCCCGCCACCGGCGATGTGCTGGCGATGGTCAGCAACCCAAGCTTTGATCCCAACCTGTTCGTCAAAGGCATCAGCTTCAAGCAATACGCCGCGCTGCGCGATTCGATCGACCGGCCGCTGTTCAACCGGGTGCTGCGCGGTTTGTATGCGCCGGGTTCGACGATCAAGCCGGAGGTGGCCATCGCCGGCCTCGACAGCGGCGTAATGACGCCCGCCAACCGGGTGTTCGACCCCGGCTACTACGAGCTGCCCAACTACGACCACAAGTACCGCAACTGGAACCGCAGCGGCGATGGCTGGGTAGACATGTACACCGCGATCATGCGCTCCAACGACACCTACTTCTATGACCTCGCGCACAAGCTGGGCATCGACCGCCTGCATGACTACATGGCCGAGTTCGGCCTCGGCCAGAAGGTCTCGTTGGACATGTTCGAGGAAGCCGCCGGGCTGATGCCGTCGCAGCAATGGAAGCGCGCTACTCGCCGTCAGGCGTGGTTCCCCGGTGAAACGCTGATCCTGGGGATTGGCCAGGGCTACATGCAGGTCACCCCGTTGCAGCTGGCCCAAGCCACCAGCCTGCTCGCCAGCAAAGGCGTGTGGCACCGCCCGCACCTGGCCCGGAGCATTGGTGGCGAGCCGCCGCGGGATCCGCACCCGATGCCGGATATCGTCCTGCACGACAAGCGCGCGTGGGACCAGGTCAGCCAGGGCATGCAGATGGTCATGCACGATCCGCGCGGCATCGCCCGCGCCTCGGCGGCTGGCGCCCAGTACCGAATTGCCGGCAAGAGCGGTACCGCGCAGGTAGTGGCGATTCGTCAGGGCGAGCGCTACGACCGCAACAAGACCCTGGAGCGGCACCGCGACAATGCCTTGTTCGTCGGTTTCGCCCCTGCCGAGCATCCCTCGATTGTGGTGGCGGTGATGATCGAAAACGGCGAAGCCGGCGGCCGCGTCGCCGGTCCGGTGGTGCGCGAGGTGATGGATGCCTGGCTGCTGGACAGCCAGGGCCATCTGAAGCCCGAATATGCCGGTGGCGAGCACGCTTCGCCGCATTCCTGACTCGCTGCGCAGACGGCCACGCACTCAGAAGACCTGTAAAGGAATAAGAGTATTCTTTCTTATTCCTTTTTAAATAAACCCAGTTCTTCTATAACTGTCTGCACTGTACAGCCGCCAACAGCTGGCCAACTGTCTGCAGCGCAGCACCCCATCAACAGCAAGCCCCAACAGCCTCGACGATTGCTCAAGCAAAGTCCCCCGCTCAATTGACCTGGAGACTCGCCCATGAGCAACCCGCTCGACAACGCTGCCCTGGCCGGCGGTATTGCCCACCCCGCTCGCTCCTCGGCCCTTGGCATTGCCCGCGAGCTGGCTGAGCAGTTTGCTCAAACCGCAGTCGAGCGCGACGAACGCGGCGGCACGCCCAAGCGCGAGCGTGACGCCCTGCGCAGCAGTGGCCTGCTCGCGCTGACCATTCCCACCGCCTATGGCGGCCAAGGCGCCAACTGGCGCGAAACGCTCGAAGTGGTGCGCGAATTCGCCCGGGTCGATAGCTCGATTGCCCATGTTTTCGGTTTTCATCACTTGATGCTGGCCACCGTGCGCCTGTTCTCGCGGCCCGAGCAATGGCAACCATGGTTCGAGCAGACGGCGCGCAAGCATTGGTTCTGGGGCAACGCTCTCAACCCTCTGGACACCCGCACCGTGGTCAAGCACTTCGACGGCTGGTGCGAGTTCTCCGGGCAAAAGAGCTTCTGCTCCGGCGCCAGCGATTCCGAGATGCTGATCGCCTCGGCCGTGGACGAACGTGCCGGCGGCAAGCTATTGATCGCGGCCATCCCCAGCGCCCGCACCGGCATCAGCCTGCACAACGACTGGAACAACATTGGCCAACGCCAGACCGACAGCGGCAGCGCCACCTTCGAACGGGTGCGGGTCGAGCAGGACGAACTGCTGCTCGATCCAGGCCCGCTGAGCACGCCATTCGCCGCCTTGCGCCCGCTGATCGCTCAGTTGCACTTCGCCAACCTGTTCCTCGGCATCGCCGAAGGCGCCTTTGCCGAAGCCCGCCAGTACAGCCTCAAGGAAAGCCGCCCCTGGTTTCGCTCCAGCGCGGCACAGGTCAGCGAAGACCCTTATGTGCTGCGCCATTACGGCGAGTTCTGGGTGGGCCTGGAAAGCGTGCGTTTGCTGATCGAACGCGCCGCCGACCAGCTCGATGCTGCCTGGCAGCAGGAGCATGCGTTGACTGCAGAGCAACGCGGCGACCTCGCCCTGGCCATCGGCACGGCCAAGGTCGCGGCAACCCGCCACGGCCTGGATATCTGCAACCGCCTGTTCGAAGTCACCGGTGCCCGCGCCACCCATGCCTCACTGCGCTTCGACCGGCATTGGCGCAACCTGCGCACGCAAACCCTGCACGACCCCGTGGACTACCGCATCCACGAGCTCGGCGAGTGGGCCCTCAACGGCAAGCGCCCTGTCCCGTCCTTCTATTCCTAAAGGCACGCCCATGCAATTGCTCACCCTCCCCCCGTCACCGTCACTGGCCACCTCGATCCGGGCGACCGCGCAGGTCTTCGAAGACCCCCGTTCGCAGGCGCTGCTGGCCCACTTGCAACAGGTTGCGCCAAGTGAGGCCAGCGTGCTGATCATCGGCGAGACCGGCACGGGCAAGGAGCTGGTGGCGCGCCATATCCACGACCTCAGCGGGCGCCGCAACGGGCCGTTCATCGCGGTCAACTGCGGGGCGTTTTCCGAGTCGCTGGTCGAGGCCGAGTTGTTCGGCCACGAGAAAGGCGCCTTTACCGGCGCGCTCGCCGCCAAGGCCGGCTGGTTCGAGGAAGCCAACGGCGGCACGCTGTTTCTCGACGAGATAGGCGACCTGCCCTTGCCGATTCAGGTCAAGCTGCTGCGCGTGTTGCAGGAGCGCGAGGTGGTCAGGCTAGGCTCGCGCAAGAGCATCCCGATCAATGTGCGGGTGCTGGCAGCGACCAACGTGCAGCTGGAAAAAGCCATCAATGCCGGGCATTTTCGCGAAGACCTGTACTACCGCCTGAGCGTAGTGACGCTGTCGCTGCACCCGCTACGTGATCGCCCCGGCGATATCATGCCGCTGGTGCGCCATTTCATCCGCCGCTACAGCGAGCGCTTGGGTTATGGCCCGGTCGAGCTCAGCCCACGCGCGCAGGCCAAGCTGGTCGAATACAGCTGGCCGGGCAATATTCGCGAGCTGGAAAACGTCATCCATCACAGCCTGCTGACCTGCGGCAACGGTGAAATCCAGGCGCAGGATCTGCGCATGTCCAACCTGCGCCTGGAGCGCCAGGAGGATGCCGCCGCCAGCCATGGTGGTTCGGCAGAAGAGCTGCTGGAGCAGGCGTTCAGCCGGCTGTTTGAGGAGCACTCCGGTGAGTTGTTCGAGAAAGTCGAGAACGCCCTGCTGCGTTCGGCGTATCACTTCTGTCACTACAACCAGGTGCATACCGCGCAGTTGCTGGGGCTGTCGCGCAATGTCACGCGCACCCGCTTGATCGCGATTGGCGAACTGGTGGTGAACAAGCGCCGCAATCAGGAGGAAAGCGTGCATAGCCGTGTGGTGGGTTTGTCCATCTGACCTGCAGCCCGGCTCGCCAGGCTGCAGCCAGGGTCAGTCTGGGCTGACCCGCCCGAGTGAACGACAGACCTTGGCCAGCAGCTCGCCAATCTGGAACGGCTTGATCAGCATATCCATGCCCGAGCCGAGAAACGCCTGCCGATCCAGCGCGGTTTCGGCGTAGCCGGTCATGAACAGCACTGGTAAGCCTGGCCGATAAACCCGGGCCATATCAGCCAGCTCGCGACCGCTGATGCCTGGCAGACCGACATCGGTGAGCAGCAGTTCGATACTGCTGTCGTTGCGCAGATGGTCCAGCGCCTGCTCGATGGTTTCCGCCAAGGTATAGCGGTAGCCGGCGTCAGCCATCACCTCAGCTACCGACAGGCGCACCGAAGCCATGTCCTCGACGATCAGCACATGCTCACCTGCGCCTCTTTGATCAACGTGCGCAACCAGTGCTTCACTGACCGCCTCGCGATTGCTCGCAGGCAGCAGCAAGGTCACTTCTGTGCCCTGTCCCTGCACGCTGCGCAACGCGACATGCCCACCAGACTGACGAGCGAAGCCGTAGATGGTCGACAGACCAAGGCCGGTGCCCTGCCCCAAAGGTTTGGTGGTGAAGAATGGGTCGAAGACCTTCTCCAGCAGGTCCGGGGCGATACCACTGCCGTCATCGCGCACCGTCACGGCGATGTAAGCGCCATCCTGAAGATTGGGGTCGGCGCGGGCCACGACTGCTGAAGTAGTGACCCAGATATGCCCGCCTTTGATCAACGCATCGCGGGCGTTGATCACCAGGTTGAGCACGGCGCTTTCCAGTTGCACCGGGTCGACCAGCGCGGTCGCCGGGCACTCGCTCAGTTGCAACTGCAGATCGATGCGTTCACCGATGGTGCGGGTCAGCAGCTCTTGCAGCGAACGTATGCGCTCGTTGACGTCGACCGGGTGGGTATCCAGCGGCTGCTGCCGAGCGAAGGCCAGCAGACGATGAGTCAGCGAGGCCGCGCTCATCGCCGAGCTCAGTGCGGCATCGGCATAATGGGGGACTTTCTCGAGGCGGTTCTCGCCGACGCGTTTACGGATCAACTCCAGGCTGGTGATGATCCCGGTGAGCAGGTTGTTGAAGTCGTGGGCGATACCGCCAGTCAGGCTGCCCAAGGCGTCCATTTTCTGCAACTGCAGCAGCTGCGCCTCGGTGCGCGCGCGCTGGGCCATCTCGCGGGCCAGCTGAATGTTGGCATCGTCGAGCTTGGCCAGGTGCGAGCGCTCGCGATGGCGATGCTCGGTAACGTCTTCGACAAATACCAGGCACAGGCCCGGCGTGCGGTACGGCGACAACTGCCAGTCGGTGTCGCGCAACTGGCCTTTCACCGTCATGCCCAAGGTACCGCGCCAGCGCTCGCCGTCTGCCAGGTGCTGACGCAAGGCAGCCAGGGCCAGCTCCTGGCCCGGGGTGAAGCATTCCAGCAGCACTTCAGGCTGCTGATTATCCTGAATCAGCTGAGCGAATGCATGGTTGCACTCATGCACTTTGAACTGGGCATCCAGCACCGCGATCGGCGCCGACACGTTGCTGAAGATCTCGCGAAAACGCGCCTCGCTGTCACGCAGTGCACGCTCGGTGTCACGCACCCGCAGCAAGGTGCGCAGAGTCGCCTGCAGCACATCCGGGTCGACCGGGTGCACCAGGTAGGCATCGGCTCCGGCCTCAAGACCGGTAATGATGTCGCCGGTCAGGATCGACGCAGCCGAGACATGGATCACCGGCAGCAGCGCTGTCTCGGGATCGGCGCGCAACAGGCGTACGACATCGAAACCGCTCATGTCCGGCAGGTTCACATCCAGGATCAGCGCATCGATCTGTTCATTGCGGATCATCTCCAGGCCGTCGCCGCCAGTGCCTGCCTCGAGTACCTGATAGCCGTGCAGGGCCAGCCGCCGACGCAGCGCGTAGCGCGTGGTGGCGTTGTCGTCGACGATCAGCAGGCGGATCTCAGAGCTCATCGGCGCTCTCCTGGGCGATGGCAAGCGGGATGATTACAAAGAACGTCGAGCCGACCCCGGGTTCACTTTCTACGCCCACTTCTCCGCCCAACAGCGCAGCGAAGCGTTTACACAAGGACAGGCCCAAGCCAGTCCCGCGCAGGCGTTTCTGCAAAGGCGAGTCGACCTGGGCGAAATCTTCGAACAGGGCGCCGAGCAGTTCCGGGGCAATACCGATACCCGAATCACTGACGGCAAAGCGGACGCGGTCATTACCGTGCAGACGGGCCGACACGCGGATCTCGCCACGCAAGGTGAATTTCAGGGCGTTGGCAATGAAGTTGCGCAGGATCTGCGCCAGCTTCTTGTCATCGGTATACAGCTGCGGCAAGCCTTGCGGCTCCTCGAAGATCAGGTCGACCGCGCCCATGTCGACGATCGGCCGGAACATCCCGCGCAAGGCGGCGAACAGGTCGAGCATATCGAACCAGGCTGGCGAGATATTGATCCGCCCGGCCTCGATCTTGGCCAGGTCGAGCAAGTCGTCGACCATGTCGCTGAGCTCGCGGGTTGCCGAGCTGATAAATCCCACCTGCAACTGCTGTTCCTTGCTCAGCGGCCCGTCGATTTCGTCAGCGAGCAGGCTGGTGATGCTCAGGATCGAGCCCAGCGGCGTGCGGAATTCGTGGCTCATGTAGGCCAGGAAGCGGCTCTTGAGGTCGGATGCCTGGCGCAATTGCTCAGCCTGCACGTCCAGCTCGGCATACAGTGCGAGCACGCCCTGATTGGTCTCTTCAAGCTCATCGCGCAACGCTTCGTTGTCGGCTTGCAAGCGGCTGATGAGGGCGGCCTGCTCGGCCGAACCGGGAATCTGTTCAGGCATAAGCAGCCTCCAGGTCAATGACCAATACGGTGACATCATCACGACCGCGGCAAAAATCCCGGTGCAGAACCCCAGCGATGATCGCCGGGTGGCGCGGGGCCAGGCCCGGATAGGCTTGCAGGTTCCAACGCGATTGCAGCCCGTCGCTGTACATGATCAACAGATTTCCCTGTACCTGAGCGTAGTTAAACACCTGACCCTTGCGGTATTGACCGCCGACGATGCCGGGATACGAGGTCAGCCCGCGCGGACGTTCGCCGCCTACCAGCGTCGCACCGATGTTGCCGATACCGATAAAGGCCAGGTTGTCCGCTGCAGCGTCATACTGGGCAATCGCCGCCGCGCCGCCGCGGGTGCCGCCCATGGCGTTGTGCATTTCGGCGAGTAACTGTTCGGGCTCGCTGAATGGGGTTCGAGCAAATTCCGTAGCGCCCGCCATGGCGGCAGAGGCAGCCTCGCTGCCATGACCGAGGCCATCGACCACCAGGGCACTCAGGCGCTGCTGATCGCGGGCGACATACCAGGTGTCGCCACAGGCTGGATCGTTATGCAATGAATGCTGACTGACGCCGATGCGTACGTCGGCGCCTTTGACATCGCGACGATGCAAACGCGCCAGCACTGCCGCGCCGCGCTCGTCCGCATACACGTCGAACACCTGCGCCTGGCGGCTGACCGCGCCAAGGCCGATGCCTTGGGTACCGGCTGTGGAATACCTGTCCGTCAGGCAGGCATGCACGTCAAAGCCAGGGCCTCGGTCGATGGCCAAGATCTCGAGTGCATGTGCCGCGCCATGCGGCAAAACCCGCAGGTGCAGTTCGCCGCGTTCGGCATGCTTGAGCACATTGCTGGCAAGCTCAGTGGCAACCAGCGCCGCACGGCCTGCGTCGGCCTGATCAAAACCGTGGTCTTCGGCAAGCTTTTGCACGGTACGCCGGGCATGACCCACCTGGCTGCTGTCATCGAGCGTCAACACCTGGGTCAGGCTGGCGGCAAAAGTCATGTCCATCGAGTTATGGTCACCCGAGTGCCTTGCCCTGGGGCAGTATCCAACTCGAACTCGTCGACCAATCGGCGCGCCCCCGTCAGGCCCAGGCCCATGCCGTTGCCAGAGGTCCAGCCATCGGTCAGGGCCAGCTTGGTATCGGGGATACCCGGACCTTCGTCACGAAACACCAGACGCAGACCCACCCGGCCAAGGCCGTCGATGATCTCCCAGTCCATGTCGCCGCCACCGCCATACACCACGGTGTTACGCGCCAGCTCGCTGACGGCGGTGACCATCTTGGTCAGGTCGACCAGGCGCATGCCGCATTCGCTGGCCAGCTTGCGCGCCAGTTGACGCGCAAGCACCACATCCTGCTCGATGCGTACCGGATGACTGCCGCTATCGCGGACGTTCATGACTGGCCTACCCGCTGGCGCAGCAGGTGCATGCCGCGATCAACGTTCAGTGCCGTACTGACACCGGGCAAAGTCAGCCCCAGTTCAACCAGGGTGATGGCCACCGCAGGCTGCATGCCCACCAGCACCGTCTCGGCATCAAGAATGCGCGACAGGCCGGAAATGGTGGCGATCATGCGGCCGATGAACGAATCGACCATGTCCAGCGCCGAGATGTCGATCAGCACGCCGCGGGCGTTGGTCTGGTCGATGCGGCTGGTCAGGTCATCCTGCAGGCGCAGCGCCAGTTCGTCATGCATGTCTACCTGGATGGTCACCAGTAAAAACTGGCCCATCTGCAGGATCGGGATACGCTCCATCGTTTACGCCCGCTCGCCGATGTCGGTGCCCAGGCGCTTGAGCGCGAGTTTCAGTGCATCGGCCAGGTTTGACTTGGTGGTCAGGGTGCCCAGGTCCAGGCCCAGGTGCACGATGGTCTGGGCGATCTGCGGGCGCACGCCACTGATGATGCAATCAGCGCCCATCAGGCGGATTGCGGTGACGGTCTTGAGCAGGTGCTGAGCAACCAGGGTGTCCACGGTCGGCACGCCGGTGATGTCGATGATGGCGATTTCCGAACCGGTATCGACAATGCGCTGCAGCAGCGACTCCATGACGGTCTGGCTGCGGTGCGAGTCGAGTGTGCCGATCAATGGCAGCGCGAGCACGCCTTCCCATAGTTTGACTACTGGAGTGGACAGCTCGAGCAGCTCTTCCTGCTGGCGCTTGATCACTCCTTCACGGGTCTTTTGATAGGTGCGGATGGTGTGCAGGCCAAACGCATCGAACAGCTCGGAAATTTGCCACAGCTGTTCGGCGAGCTCGGCTGGCTGATCGCGGTACTGGGTTTGCAGCAGCGCAAACAGCGGGCCTTTCAGCGAAAAGATGAACGAGGCAGTCTGATGCGACTCCTGGCCGAGCTGGGCACGGCTGGCGGAGAGTTTGTCGAGGAAGCGGCGGGTTTCTTCCCAGCCCGCAGCCGCTGGGTTGTCACTGCCCTCATGGCGCAAGCCATCTACGATCAGTTGCAGAAACTCACGGGTTTGCTGACGCAGGTCGTGCTCTTTGACGTTACGCGAAGCGCCGCTGGCTTCAAGCGCTGTCTGCCAATCATTGAGCAACTTTGGCTGATTGCCGACGATCGCTTCCAGGGTGCTGCCTTGCAGTGCTGCCATATGCGGTTAACTCCGAAAACTTGCTGAGATGCCATCGATCATTCACTTCGCATTGAATGACATCCGCGGATATGAATAGTTGAGAAAAACTGCAATAAATCGCTCGCATGCCCGCTGCGCTGCAGCTAACTCTAGGCCATGTTTGCCATTCATGGGCCAGCACGCCATGCCGACAAGGCACTTGCCCTGAACGACACCGCCGTGGCATAGATCTATAGGTGAGCTTTTTAACAGAAACCGCGCATTCTAGGAGAGTTCTTTGTGAGCGACTCACAGTACGTACCGCCCAAGGTCTGGCGCAACGAGCCCGCCAAGGCCGGCAAGTTCTCCAGCACCAACCGTCCGGTGGCAGGCGCCACCCACGAGCAGGCCTTGCCACAGGGCAAACAGCCGCTGCAGTTGTACTCGCTGGCGACGCCCAACGGCGTCAAGGTGACCATTCTCCTTGAAGAATTATTGGCACTCGGCCATAGCGGCGCCGAGTACGACGCCTGGCTGATCCGTATTGGCGAGGGCGAGCAATTTTCCAGCGGTTTTGTGGCGGTCAACCCCAACTCGAAGATCCCGGCACTGCTTGACTGCAGCCAACAGCCACCGGTGCGGGTGTTTGAATCGGGCTCGATCCTGCTGTATCTGGCAGAGAAGTTCGGTGCGCTGCTGCCGAGCGCCCCAGCCGCACGAACCGAGACACTCAACTGGCTGTTCTGGCAGATGGGCGCAGCACCCTACTTGGGCGGCGGCTTCGGCCACTTCTATGTGTATGCGCCGGAGAAGATCGAGTACGCCATCAACCGCTTCACCATGGAAGCCAAGCGCCAGCTGGATGTCCTTGAGCGGCGCCTGGCCGAAAGCCCTTATCTGGGCGGTGACGAGTACAGTATCGCCGACATCGCCGTATGGCCCTGGTACGGCCAGTTGGTGCGCGGCAACCTGTATGACGCGGCGCAGTTCCTCGCCGTCGAGGAATACCCCAACGTGCAACGCTGGGCCGAAGCAATTGCCCAGCGCCCGGCAGTACAACGCGGCACGCGGGTCAACCGCACCTGGGGCGATGAGGCCACGCAGGTTGCACAGCGTCACTCTGCGCAAGACCTGGATTAACCAGTAACCCGTGCCGGGGCTGCGCCCCGGCCAGTTACGTTGAGGACGAAGCTGCTTCGCCCTCGACCTCTTCCTTGCGGCTGGCATAACGCTGGGCCAGCACTGCACAGACCATCAATTGAATTTGATGGAACAGCATCAACGGCAGGATCATCGCGCCGATCCCGCTACCGACGAACAGCACCTGCGCCATGGGCACACCGGTAGCCAGGCTTTTCTTCGAGCCAGCAAACAAAATGGTGATACGGTCATCGACACTGAAGCCGAGCGCTCGGCCGAGCACCCGCACGCCCAACAGCACTACCGCCAGCAGTATCCCGCACACGGCGAACAGGCCGGCCAGATGTTGCGGCGACACGGTGTGCCAGAGCCCGGTGACAACCGCTTCACTGAACGCGGTGTAGACCACCAGCAGAATCGAGCCCTGATCGACGATCTTCAGCCAGCGCGCGTTGCGCTTGACCCAGTCGCCGATCCAGCGCCGGGCGATCTGGCCGGCCACGAATGGCACCAACAACTGCAGGGTGATTTTCAGCACCGCGTCCAGGCCCGAGCCGGTATTGCCGTCGGCACCCAGCAGCAGCATCACCAGCAGCGGGGTGAGGAAGATCCCCAACAGGCTCGAAGCCGCTGCGCTGCAGATCGCTGCCGGGACGTTGCCGCGCGCTAGCGAGGTAAAGGCGATTGCCGATTGCACCGTGGCCGGCAAGGCACACAAATAGAGCACGCCCAGGTACAGCTCGTTGCCTACCAACGGCACGAACAGCGGCTTGAACGCCAGCCCCAGCAGCGGAAACAGGACGAAGGTGCAGGAGAACACCAGCAGGTGCAGACGCCAGTGGCCAGCACCCTTGATGATTGCCTCGCGCGACAGCTTGGCCCCATGCAGGAAGAACAGCAGGCCGATAGCCAGGTTGGTCAACCAGCCGAACACCACTGCACCCTGGCCCGAGCACGGCAGCAGCGTAGCGATCAGCACCACGCCGAGCAGGGCCAGGGTGAAGTTGTCGAACAGCATGCGGAGGTACTTCATTACTCATTCCTTGTTGTCATCGTGCAGCGCACGACGATAAGGTCTGCGGCTTATCTGCGCTAACGCTGGAACGCCCGCCAATGTCGCGCAACGGACACCGCATACGCTGAAGACAGGAATCCCATGCTCACTTCCCGCACACTTCTCACCCTGCTTGGCCTCACCTGCTCGCTGGCCAGTACGCACAGCCTTGCTGATGATCTGCAATCTCGGGTCGATGCCGTGGTCAAGCCGTTGATGGAAAAATACGCGATCCCAGGCATGGCAGTTGCTGTGTTCGCCGATGGCCGAGAACATATCTTTACCTATGGCGAAGCTAACAAGGTCGACCACCAGCCGGTAAGCCGCGAGACCCTGTTTGAAGTCGGGTCGTTGAGCAAGACTTACACAGCGACACTGGTGGCGCTGGCCAGTGCCGAGGGTAAAGTCGATCTGACCGCGCCAGCCAGCCGCTATCAACCTGCGCTGAGCAACACGGCCTTGGGCCAGGCCACCCTGCTGGAGCTGGGCGCGTATAGCGCCGACTGCCTGCCATTACAGTTCCCGGATGACGTCGAGAGCGACGCCCAGGCGTTGGTGTTCCTCCAGCAATGGCAACGCAAGGCTGCGCCAGGCACGCAGCGCTGCTATTCCAACCCCAGCCTCGGCTTGTTTGGCGACCTGGCAGCGCGCGCGCAGAAGCTGCCCTTCGCGAAGTTGATGGAAGAGTCGCTGCTGCCAAAGCTTGGCCTCAACCACACCTACCTGCAGGTGCCTGCCAGCGCACAAAGCCAGTACGCCCAGGGTTATGACGCGCAGCAGCGGCCAGTACGGGTCACGCCCGGCGCCTTCGCTGATGAGGCCTACGGCATCAAGACGACGATCGTCGACGCGCTGCGCTATGTGCGCGTGCAGGTACAGCCCGAGCAATTGACTGCACCACTCAAGCAAGCCATCGCCCTCACCCACCAAGGTTACTTTCAGGTGGGCCGCATGACTCAGGGCCTTGGTTGGGAGCGCTACCCTCATCCCGTGACTCTGCCCACACTACTCGCGGGCAACGGTGCCGGTATGGTCCGCGAGCCGCAGGCTGTAACCCGCTTGAGCCCGGCCAGCCCCGCCGACGCTAGCGCTTGGTACAACAAGACAGGGTCAACCAGTGGCTTCGGTGCCTACGTTGCATTTATCCCCAGCAAAGGCCTGGGTATCGCCCTGCTGGCCAACCGCAATTACCCCAATGAAGCCCGTGTCGAAGCGGCCTACCAGATCCTTTCCGGGCAGTGACTGATGGATTGTCGGACATTATGTAGTGAGGAAAGATATTCACTACAAAACTGTTGACGCCGTTGATCGGCGTTGGGCATGATTAAGCCGTCTCCCTGATCGGGAGCGGTGGCAAGGGTATTCCAGACGGCTTGCGCGGTAACGCAAGTCGTTCGTGGAGAGGGAACTGTCCAAAAGGCAGCATGTGAAAAGCCCCTGTTGCAATGCTGCGGTAGCAGCCTTGGTAGCGCGCTACATCTGTAGAGCGCCAAGTGTGAAATCACTAAACGACGGGTAATAGGGGCTTTATGATGAACATGAATTTGAACGACAAACCGACTGTTGACCAATTGGCCGAGCTGTTCGCTGCACGCAAGGACAGCCTTGATGATCACCTGCTGTGGATCAGCCAGACTGGCGAGGTTCGCCTTGATCGTCTGCCGCCGAACAGCCTTGAAGACGAGTTTGCAGCGCACCTGCCCAGCACCTGCGCCAGCTTCAGGGTCTACCGCCGCGGCCAGGGCTTTGTTGGCAAGAAGGCTGCAGCCGACACCGAGTTCGTTGGCCGCGTGCTGGAAACGCTGCAACAGGAATGGCCTGCCGCCCGTGAGCGGCAAGCAGCCAAGGTGATCGAGCCACTGAACTGAGCGGCCTCACTATGGTGTTGAGCCCGGCCTGCAAAGGCCGGGCTTTTTCATGCGCGTAGCCGCTGCGGCTGCGGCGCAGCGTCAAGGCTCATGGCCCGCGCCCGATTGACACCCCACACCAGCGCCCGCGTAGTCGTCTCGCCGGGCCGTGTCGGATAGTACTCTTCCAGCAATGCTGTGCCGTTGTCGCTGTACATGCCGATGAACATCTGCGTGGCGCCAAGCCGTGACAGGCGGACCTGCACGTCAATGGTAATACCGTCGCTGAGTTGTTCTTCATGGCTGCGGCTGGGCAGCGGTGACTGGGCCCAATGCCGGTAGGCTTCTTCCCTGATGCGCATTGCAGTCAATCCTCCTTTTGTGAAAGTGCAGCGCAAGCAGACCACAGCATTGTTACATCTGCGAGTGCAACTCACTGTTAACTTGCGCAGAATCAACAAAGCTCATCATAAGCGTGCCGTTGGGCGTAAATCCTGTAGGCCTTCCTGGCTTGGGACCGCTGCACGGTGCCAATGACACTGTTTTACTTGCGCGCCGGAATCCGCGGGGTGAAACGCCCTTTCTTGCAGCGCTGCAACGCCACCGGCTGCATCTGCTCGGAGTCATCCAGGGTCATATGGGCAAAACCCAGGCGAAACGCCGCTTGCCCGCAGCGCACCTGATTGTTGATCGGAAACACGTCATTAAGGTCTTCGACAAAAGCTTCGCTCATCGCCCAACTCCCTGCACAGTTAACCGCGCCGGCAAGCCCCTCGCTTGCCCGATAAAGCCCGGCTGTTGAACTGAGACTAGCCGGTCATTCTCGGACTGCTCGGGCGAAAAGCCCATAACTGACCAGTGGCACTTGGCCTTATCTGAGCCTGACTGCAGTGCCCGTGGCGAACACCACCACCATGCCACCCTGCACCGAGGGCATGCTGATTTCGAAGTCCACGCCGACCACTGCATCGGCATTCATCTGCCGCGCGCGGGCGATCAACTCAGCGGTAGCCTGCTCGCGGGCTTGCTTCAATGCACTTTCAAGGGTCTGCGAACGCCCCCCGAAGAAATCCCGAAAGCGGGCAAAGAAATCGCGGACGAAGTTGATCCCCTGCACCGATTCGGCGCTGACCAAGCCCAGGTATTCACCAATCGGACGGCCATCGAGTTGGCTGGTGGTAGAGATGATCATGCACATACTCCTGCTGCTGCCCGGCCTGCATGGCCGGGGCAAAAGAAGCGATCTTAGCAAAGCGCCGCGCGCAGGCGCTGGCTCAGCCGACTGCCAAACACATTGATCAACAAGCCGACCATTACCAGCAGCGCGCCCCAGCCCTGAATAGCGCTGAGCCGCTCACCCAGCAACCACGCCGATGAGCTCAGGCCAATTACCGGCACTAACAATGAAAACGGCGCAACCTTGCCGGCTGGATGGCGCGACAGCAGCGTGCTCCACAGGGTGTAGCCAAGCATGGTTGCCGCATACGCCAGAAACAGCAGCGCGCCCACTGAACTCCAGCTGATATGGGTCAACGCCTGACTGATTCGCTCGGGACCCTCAAGCATCCACGACAAGGCCAGAAACGGCAGCGGCGGAATCAGCCCGCCCCACACCACCAGCGCCACCAGATTCACCGAGCCAAAGCGCCGCGTGATGATATTGCCCATGCCCCACATCGCACCGCCACATAGCGTCAGCAACAGCGCAATCAGCGGCACATGGCTGCTGTGCTCACTGCCGATCAATACAAGCCCGCCTGCCGCTACCAGCAAGCCAAGGACACTGGCCGGGCGCAAGCGCTCGCCGAGAAACAGCGCGGCAAAGCCCAGGGTGAAGAACGCCTGCGATTGCAGGATCAGCGACGCCAGCCCAGGCGGCATGCCGCTGTGCATGGCCTGGAACAAGAAGGCGAACTGGCCCAGGGAGATCGTCGCGCCATAGGCGATCAACCAGCGCCACGGCAGGTTCGGTCGCTTCACCAGCAGTACGGCCGGGAACGCCACCAGCAAGAAGCGCAAGGCGCCCAACAGCATCGGCGGCAAGCCATCGAGGCCTACCTTGATCACCACGAAATTGACTCCCCAGATGATGATCACCACCAGAGCGATCAACAGGTCCTTGAGCGGCATCATCAGGTCCTTATCCAAACTGTTATAGACATATTTCGTAACAGCATAAGGGTTTTTCGTCGCTCGTGACCCGCACAGTTGCAGGCCAGGGTTGCGCTACAGTCTGGCGGAGCACGGCTGAGCCAGCACCGTCATCTGCCAGTCATGCAACTGTCGTAATCTGCGGCGCATCACTGTGCCCCAGGTCTCCGGCATGCCGCGTCTGCTCTCACTCCTGCTGTTGTCGCTGCCACTGCTCTGCCTGGCTGAGCCGGTGCAACTGCGCATTCAGGGCTCCAACACGATCGGCACTGCGCTTGGGCCTGCGCTGGTTCAGGGGATGCTGCGCAGCAAGGGCGCGACGGCGATCGAGCATTGCGCAGGGGCTGTGCCCAACGAGATCGCCATTACGGCGCAGGGTCGCGATGGCGAACTCCTCAGCGTGCTGATCGCAGCTCACGGCAGCAGTACCGGTTTCGCTGCACTGGGCAGTGGCGCGGCAGACCTGGTTGCCTCCTCGCGACCGATCAGTGACGTCGAGGTAGATCAGTTGCAGGCGTTCGGCGACTTGCGCAGCGGCCGTTCCGAGCAGGTCATCGGCCTCGACGGTGTCGCCGTGATCGTCCATCCAGACAATCCACTGACCAGCCTCACCACAGCGCAGCTGGCCCAGGTGTTTGCCGGCCAGGTAACCCGCTGGGAGCAACTGGGCGTAGCGGGCGGTGCTATCCGACTGTATGCGCGTGATGACCGCTCCGGCACCTTCGAGACCTTCAAGGCATTGGTCCTCGACCCTGTACGTAGCGCACTGAGTGGCGGGGCCCGGCGCTTCGAGTCCAGCGACGCGCTGGTCGAGCAAGTCCAGAGCGACCGCCAAGCGATTGGCTTCAGCAGCCTTGCGGCCGTGCATGATGCCAAGGTCCTGGCCATTGCTGCCGGCGATGCGCCGGCCCTGCCGCCCAGCCGCGCGCTGGTTGCCAGTGAAGATTATCCGCTGTCGCGGCGCTTGTACTTCTACCTGCCGGCCAGTCCGCAGCCGCTGGCCCAGGCGCTGGCTGATTTTGCCCAAAGCCCGGCCGGCCAGGTCATCGTTGCTGAACAAGGCTTCGTCAATCAGCAAGTCAAAGCTTTGCCGATCCCTACCCAGACAGACATGCCGGCGCGCTACCGCAGCCTTGCTCTGGAAGGGCGTCGGCTGACGGTGAACTTTCGCTTCCAGGAAGGCAGTGCGAGCCTGGACAGCAAAGCGCTGCGCGACGTACACCGCGTCGCAGACTTCCTGCAGCAGGCCGGCCACGAGCAAACCAGGACGCTATTGGTCGGCTTCGGCGATCCCAAGGAAACACCGGGCAGGGCCGCCTTGCTCTCGCGCCTGCGGGCCATGGCAGTGCGCCGCGAACTGGCCCATGAAGGCGTGCAGAACATCGACGTGCTGGGTATGGGCGCCGAGCTGCCGGTAGCGGGCAACGAGCAAGAGCAAGGCCGCCACCGCAATCGCCGGGTCGAGGTGTGGGTGTATTGAGGAATGCAGATGGCCACGCAAAGAAATGTAACAGGCTGCCACTCGGCAGCTCCGGCATCTGGGTCTAGGCTCTAACCCATGTGATACCGGGCCCCTCTGACGGCTGCCACGCCGCCATGTCGGATCACTGTTGCCATGCAACGTCGACAATCAAGGAGGGGCTCATGACAGCTCTACAGACCTACCTCACTACTCCCGTACTCGGTACCAGCGCCTGGCTGTGGCTGGTTTTCGTCGTCATCGTGGTTGGGCTGCTGGTGCTTGACCTTGGCGTCCTGCACCGCAAAGAACGCGAAATCGAAATGCGTGAAAGCCTGCTGCTGTATTCAGGCTATTTCAGCGTGGGCGTACTGTTCGGCGCCTGGGTCTGGTTCGAATTGGGGGCGCAGTCGGCGCTGGAGTTCTACACCGGCTTCCTGGTCGAGCAATCGCTGTCGATGGACAACGTGTTCGTCATGGCGATGATCTTCAGCTATTTCGCCATCCCACGCCGCAACCAGCACCGCGTGTTGTTCTGGGGCATCCTCGGGGTGGTGGTGCTGCGCGCGATCATGATCGGCGTTGGCGCTGCGCTGGTGCAGAACTTTGCCTGGGTGCTCTACCTGTTCGGCGCGTTCCTGCTGTTTACCGGGGTGAAAATGGCTTTGTCCAAGGAGGATAGCCAACCGGACCTGGCCAACAACCCGGTGCTGAGGTTTGTACGCCGGCATATGCGCGTCACTGACGACGTGCACGGGGCAAAATTCTTTGTCCGGCTGACGCCGCCCGGTGAAAGCAAAGCGCTGCGTTACGCCACACCGCTGTTTCTGGCGCTGGTGTTGATCGAACTGGCCGACCTGGTGTTTGCCGTCGACAGCGTGCCGGCGATCTTTGCCATTACTCAAGACCCGTTCATTGTCTACACCTCGAACATCTTCGCCATCCTTGGCTTGCGCTCACTGTACTTCGCGCTGTCCGCCCTGATGCATCGGTTCGTCTATCTGAAGTACGCGCTGGCACTGGTGTTGATCTTCATCGGCTGCAAGATTTTCTATCACGGCCTGATCGGCAAGGTGCCGGCGCTGCTCTCGCTGGGGGTGACCTTTGCACTCTTGCTGGGCGGGGTCGTGCTGTCGTTGCTCAAGACCCGCAATGACGCGACAGCGGTTGGCCAGTCTGGTCATGGACCAGACCCCGTGGCTCATCACCGGCCAACACCACGCCCAACTCAGGAGGGAGCGATCACTGAAGATCCTGACTCGCTGAGGAACCGCTAGCCAAGTGCAGGTTCGGCACGCTGCCCAGGCGCGTCACCCTCAGCGGCCCATGCGCAGTAACTCCGCCGGCACGTACTTGCCGATTTCATATTTGCCGATGGCAGCCCGGTGCACCTCGTCCGGCCCGTCCGCCAGGCGCAGGGTGCGCTGCATGGCGTACATATAGGCCAGCGGGAAATCACCGCTAACCCCTGCCCCGCCATGGATCTGGATTGCCCGGTCGATCACTTTTAGCGCGACATTGGGCGCGACCACCTTGATCTGCGCGATCTCGCTGCGGGCGACCTTGTTGCCAACGGTGTCCATCATGTAGGCCGCCTTCAGCGTCAGCAGGCGGGCCATGTCGATCTCCATACGCGAGTCGGCGATCTTGTCGATGTTGCCACCAAGCCGCGCCAGGGGCCGGCCAAAAGCCGTGCGCTCGACCGAGCGCCGGCACATCAATTCCAGCGCGCGCTCGGCCATGCCCACCGAACGCATGCAGTGGTGAATCCGCCCCGGCCCCAGCCGCCCCTGGGCAATCTCGAAGCCGCGGCCTTCGCCCAGCAGGACGTTTTCATAGGGCACGCGTACATTGTCGAACAGCACTTCGGCGTGGCCATGGGGGGCGTCGTCGTAGCCGAACACCGGCAATGGCCGGACGATCTTCAGCCCGGGCGTGTCGGTGGGTACCAGAATCATCGAGTGCTGTTCATGGCGCTGGCCATCCGGGTTGGACAGGCCCATGAAGATCATGACCTTGCAGCGCGGGTCGCAGGCGCCGGAGGTCCACCACTTGCGCCCATTGATCAGCCACTGATCACCATCACGCACGGCCGTGGCCGCCATGTTGGTGGCGTCTGATGAGGCAACATCCGGCTCAGTCATGGCGAACGCCGAGCGAATCTCGCCGCGCAGCAGCGGCTCCAGCCACTGACGTTTCTGCGCCTCGCTGGCGTAGCGCACCAGCACTTCCATATTGCCGGTATCGGGCGCCGAGCAGTTGAACGGCTCCGGCCCCAGCAGCGAGCGGCCCATTATTTCCGCCAAAGGTGCGTATTCAAGGTTGCTCAGGCCGGCGCCGTATTCCGAGTCGGGCAGAAACAGGTTCCACAGGCCTTCGGCGCGAGCCTTGGCCTTGAGCTCTTCCATCACCGCCGTCGGCTGCCAGCGGTCACCCTCGGCAACCTGGCGGTCGAATACTGCTTCGGCAGGATAAACATGCTGGTCCATGAACGCAGTGACGCGCTCTCGCAGGGCCTGAACCTTGGGCGAATAGGCGAAATCCATCGGGCTTACCTTCACAGGATGAAGAACATGGGCCTGAGCCTAGAACAAGCGCGCCAATCCACCTAGCCTATTTTCAGCGTGTATAAACATTCATAACCGATATATGATCCAGCGATAACATCACGTCGAGCGGCGCCCAATGAATCTCAGCAAGGTTGACCTCAATCTGTTCATCGTCTTCGATGCGATCTACACCGAAGCTAACCTGACCCGCGCCGGGCAGATCGTCGGCATTACCCAGCCGGCGGTGTCCAACGCATTGTCGCGGCTGCGCGAGACCTTTAACGATCCGCTGTTCGTGCGCACCGCCCAAGGGATGGTGCCGACGCCGATGGCGCAGAACATCATCGGCCCGGTACGCAACGCGCTGGCGCTGCTGCGGGTTTCGGTGCAGGAAAGCCGCATATTCAATCCGCAGCAGGCCAATAAGACCTTCCGCATCAGCATGACCGACCTGACCGAAGCGGTAGTGCTGCCGCCGCTGTTCCAGCGTCTGCGCCGGCTGGCACCGGCGGTGATGATCGAAAGCTTCCTGTGCAAACGCCGCGAAACCACCAAGGAACTGGCCGCTGGCCGCCTCGATTTCGCCGTCGATGCGCCGCTCAACACTGACCCACAGGTGCGCCACGTCAAACTGATGCAGGACCGCTTCGTCTGCGCAATGCGTCAGGGCCACCCACTGGCCGAGGCCAAGCTGACGCTGGAGCAGTACCTGGGCATGAGCCACATCCATATCTCCAGCCGGCGTAATGGCCTGGGTTATGTCGACCTGGCGCTGGGCAAGATGGGCCTGCAACGCAAGGTTGCGCTGCGCTCGCAACACTACCTGATGGCCTCGCAGGTGTTGCAGCAGACTGACATGGTAATGACCGTGCCAGAGCGTTTCGCCCGCCGTCATCAACTACGCCACTTGCCACTGCCGGTTGACGTACCGCCGTTGGAAACTCACCTGTACTGGCATGAAAGCACCGATCAGGACCCAGCCAATCGCTGGATGCGCGAACAGATCATCGAGCTGTGTGAGCGGGTTGTGGTGGAAGAGGAAAAAATGTTTGATCCTGTTTGAGAGGCTTTAGGAGAATTTTCTCCTACCAGACCGGGATTAGCGGGAAAACAAGGGAAAAAGTTTTTGGCTGTAGACCGATAGCATGTCGCTAACGTTCGCCACCATCAGGCGACATGCCCGGATCAGTCCATCATGCCCAGCGCCCCACTGTACTTTGACTACGCCGCCACAACCCCCGTCGATGAGCGGGTTATTGAAACCATGCTCGCCTGCCTCGGCCACCACGCCAACTTCGGCAACCCTGCCTCCAGCGGTCACGCCTATGGTCAGGCGGCACGTGCCGTGGTCGAGCAGGCCCGCCGGCAGGTCGCCGAGCGGGTTGGCGCGCAGCCAGAGGAGCTGGTCTGGACCTCAGGCGCCACCGAGTCCAACAACCTCGCCCTGAAAGGAATCGCCGATGGCGTCGACAAGCCTGGGCACCTGCTTACCAGCGCGCTGGAACACAAGGCAGTGCTCGACACGGTGGCCGAGCTTGAGCGTCAAGGCTGGGCAGTGACCCGCCTGATGCCCGATCAGGCCGGGTTGATCAAGCCCGATGCGGTTCGCCAGGCGCTGCACGACGACACGCGGCTGGTGTCGCTGATGGCGGTCAACAACGAACTGGGCACCGTCACCGACTATGCCGCGATTGGCGAGATCGTTCGTGCCCATGGCGCGATACTGCACGTAGACGCTGCCCAGGCAGTCGGCAAGGTCGCGCTCGATCTGCGCGAGCAGGCCGTCGATCTGATGTCCTTCTCAGCGCACAAGGTCTACGGCCCCAAGGGCATCGGTGCACTGTATGTCGGCCCGCGAGCGCGGCCACTGATGCGTGCCCAGATGCATGGTGGCGGCCATGAAGGCGGCCTGCGCTCGGGCACCCTCGCGACCCACCAGATCGCCGGCATGGGCAGCGCCTTCGCCTTGGCAGGCGAACCTGCCGAGGCCGAGCAACAGCGCATCCATCAACTCAGCGAACGCCTGCTCAACGGCCTGCTGGCGCTGCCGGGTGTCGCACTCAATGGCTGCCCGCGGCAACGCATCGCCAACACCCTTAACCTGCGCATCGCCACCCCAGGCTTCAACAGCGCAGCGCTGGCCAGCGAGTTGGCGTTGTCGACGACTTCAGCCTGTAACTCCGCCAGCAATGCTGCGTCACATGTGCTGCTGGCGCTGGGCCTTACCGATCAACAAGCTCGCAGCAGTGTGCGCATCAGCCTAGGCCGTTACACCACAGAGACTGATGTGGATGCTGCAATCAAGGTGTTTACCCGCGTGCTGGCGACCGCTGCGCCGACCTTCTGGTAACCACACGCGCCATGTTCAGGCGCGCGGCCTCGCGCCTGCCATCAACAGCAGCGTGGCCAATACGGCCAAGCCAGCCACCGCGCTGGCAACGTAGCCCAGCGCTGCAGTGCCGTACCATTGAATCACCAGCCCGCCCAGCGCAGCGCCGACCGCGATGCCACCGTTTGCAGCAGACACGTTCAATGTGCCGGCCAGGGCCTGAGCCTTGGCGCCGGCTTGCATGACGCGCACCTGACACACCGGGAACAACGCCGTGTAGGCAACGCCCCACAGCGCCAGGGCGATCAGCAGCAGCGCTGGATTGCCGACCACGGGAGCAACCGCGCCCATGCCAGTCGCGAGAATGACAAGCAACAGTACCGTCGCCCCGAGCGGGCTACGGTCAACGATGCGCCCGGCCAGGCTGTTGCCAAGCATGCCGACCACACCAAAGCCCATCAGCCACCAACCGACCTGAGCCGCAGGCACGCCCGCCACCTGTTCGAGGATTTCTGCCAGGTAGGTGTAGGCGGTGAACATCGCGGTAAACACCAGCACCGACAACAGCACATGGGCAATAAAGCGCCGGTCACGCAAGATCACTGTCTGCCGTTCGCCTTGCGCCCGCTGCGGCGCGGGCGGCAACTTCGGCAACCAGGCCCACATCAGCAGCGCGACCAGCAGGCACAACCCGGCCAGCAGCCAGAAGCTGCCACGCCAGCCGACCAGCCCGGCGGCGACGGTGCCCAGCGGAATGCCGAAGACAAACGCCGCAGTGATGCCCAGATAGACCTTGGCCACTGCCCAGCCCTCACGGCCGGGCCCTGCCAACTGCCCTGCACTCTCGCTGGCGGTACCCCAATACACCGGCAACGCCAGTGCGCCGACGACCCGTGCCAGCGCCAGTACCCAGACGTTTGGCGCCACTGCGGCGAGTGCGTTGGAGGCGGCAAACACCAGCACGATGGCAATGAACAGGGTCTTGCGCGGATAGGCTGACAACCAGGCGGTGAGAAACGGCCCGAACAGCATGACAGTCACCGCAAACAGGGTCACCAACTGGCCCGCTGCTGCAATCGACAGGCCCAAGTCGCGGGCCAGCCCCGGCAGCAAACCAAGGATGATGAATTCAGTGGTCAGCAGGGCAAAGCCGCCGACCGCGAACAACAGAATGGACAGCCCGGTGCGCTGCCCGGAGTCGGCGACTGCAGGAGCAGTCAGGGAAGAATTTTGCATCGTCTATCGCTCGGAAACTTTCAGCCGCGAAGCTTAATATGGAATTACACGCCTATTACGGGTAGATTTTCCGTAATTTACTGAACCATTTTCACCAATCAAGGCCCTCCTTCATGCCTGTCGCCGAGCATCTCAAGGACATCGACTTCTTCGTCAATGTCGCCAACGCAGGTAGCTTCATTGCCGCCGCCGAGCGCATGAATCTGACCAGTTCAGCCGTCAGCAAGGGTGTGGCGCGCCTGGAGAAACGCTTGCAGGTCAGGCTGTTCGAGCGCACTACCCGGCGCCTGCTGCTCAGCGACAGCGGCGCTGCATACTTGCGAACCTGCAGCCGAGTGCTGGCCGAGATCGCCGAAGCCGAGATGGCCCTGCATGATGAACTGAACGAGCCATGCGGGCCGCTGCGGGTCGATCTGCCCGCAAGCTTCGGCCGTCTGCATGCGCTGCCCGCCGTGCTCGACTTCGCCCGGCGCCATCCGCGCCTGCAGCCGCACATCACTTTGTCCGATCGCTTTGTCGACATGCTCGAGGACGCCATCGACGTCATCGTTCGCATTGGCGGGCCGCAGGTGTGGCCGGCTGGTGTCGAGCATCGCTATCTGGGCAGCCAGCGCACGGTGTTCTGCGCCGCCCCCAGCTACCTCGCCGAGCACGGTACGCCGCATGATGAGCGCGACTTGCAGGCACTTGGTTGCGTGCTGTACGCCTGCGCCGATGGCAGCACGCCGCCCCTGCATTTCGCCAGTGGCCGGCAAGGCGCGACGCAACTGAAAAGCATCAGCGGCCGCCTGGCCATCGGTGACGCCGAAGGCCAGGCGATAGCGATCATGGCCGGCCACGGCATCGCCCAGTTACCGACCTGGCTGGTTCAGCGCCAATTGGATGAGGGCAGCCTGGTCGAAGTGCTGCCAGAGTTCGCCAGCGAGGGCCTGCCGATTCACCTGGCCTGGCGCCGTAATCGGCGCCATTTGCCCAAGGTCAGCGCATTGGTCGAAGCGCTCAGCGCACAGCTGATAACGGTGCTGGACCCGCAGGTCAAAGGAAGGTGAATACACTCGATGCCGGCAAGCGCGACTTGCCCAGCCCAGCGTTGAAGTCGTCGGCACTGCGGTAGCCCAGACTGAGCAGCACCACACTGGTGAAGCCGCGCTCGCGCAGGCCAAGCTCGGCGTCCAATAGTTTGCTGTCGAAACCTTCGATCGGCGTGGCATCCAGTTCCAGCGCAGCAGCGCCCAACAGCGCAGTGCCGAGGGCAAGGTAGGTTTGTTTTTCCATCCAGTGCTGCAGGTCTTTCTGATCGAAGCGGTGCAGGTCGACATAGCTGCGCCGGGTCAGGTCCTGGCCAGCCTTGGCCTGCTCGGTGTGAAAACGGCCGTCACGGGCTTCCTGCTCCAGCAGGGCCTGCAGATGCGCTTCAGGCATTTCGGTGCGCGCGGCAAATACCAGCACATGCGAGGCATCGCGAATCTTTGCGGTGTTGTAGGCAAACGCTTCGGTGCTCTTGGCTATCCGCGCCTTGCCTTCAGCGCTGTCGGCAACGATGAAGTGCCAAGGCTGGGTATTGACCGAAGACGGGCTGTGCCGTAATTGCTCGAGCAAGGTATCGATGGTCGCTTGCGGGATTCTGCGGCTGGCGTCGTAGGCTTTGGTCGTGTAACGGCGCTTGGCCAGGGTAACGGTGTCCATCGAAAAGCTCCTGAGGTGTGCGGATTCGACGCGCATCTTAGCGCTGTTGCAGCCAATAGAAACCGCTGAAAATACAGCAACACTTTCATGCCAATGACGAAAATGCTGCGCAACCTGCTGCACATCCGTTCTAAACCTGACCAGCCCTTGTGGGTTAAGGTAGTGGGCCCACTCACCAGCAGCTGCCGCCCATGACCAACTGGATTGATCTGAGCCAGGACGCCGATACCGGCATCGAGTCGGTGCGCGCGCATTTCACCGGGCACGCCTACGACCCGCACTGGCATGACAGCTACCTGGTCGGCGCCACCGAGCAAGGCGTGCAGCAGTTCAACTGCCGCCGCGCCCGCCATGTGAGTACGCCCGGCCAGGTATTTCTGCTCGAACCTGGCGAGATCCACGATGGCCTGGCGCCGACTGCCGACGGCTTCACCTACTTCACCTTGTACCTGGAGCCAGACTGGCTGCAGGCCGAGCTGCCGAGCTTGTTCGAACAAGCGCCGGCCAATAGCCTGCCCAGTTTTGCCGACACCCAATGCAACGATGTGCGCTTGAGCGGGGCGATCATGCGCGCCTTCGACGCCGTGCACAGTCAGGACCTGCGCATCGTGCGCCAGACGGCCATGGACGACATGCTCGCCTGCCTGACCCAGCACCTGCACTGGCGCAAGCGGCTCAATCCCGACCCACGCCTGCCGTTGACTGCGCAGCGCGCGCGGGACTACCTGCACGCGCATATCGATCAGGATATCGGCCTGGTCGAGCTGGCCCAGGCCTGCGGTGTCGATCGTTTTCGTCTGAGTCGCGCGTTCAAGGCGGCCTTCGGCCTGGCCCCGCACGCCTACCTGATTCAGCTGCGCCTGGCTCGGGCGCGGCGCCTGCTGGCCTTGGGCGAGAGCCCCGCTGCAGTGGCCACGGCGCTTGGCTTTGCCGACCAGAGCCACCTCGGCCGCTGGTTCCGCCGGGCCTATCGCCTGACCCCAGCAGCCTACCAGCGACGCTGCTCAAAGCTTCCAGACTGAGCCGGCGGCGGCAGCGACCATGGTGCTCCATCCCTCTGGAGTTACCGTTGATGCTGCAGTCCCTGTTGCCCTTTACCTTGTTTGCGCTGGTCACCAGCATCAGCCCCGGGCCGACCAACGTGCTGATCCTCGCCCATAGCGCCCGCGCCGGGCTGCGTGCCAGCGTGGCGCCGATTGTGGCGGCCTCCACGGCTGCGGCGGCGATCGTCTGGGCGGTTGGCCTGGGCCTGGGCGAAGTGCTGCTGCGCTATCCGCTGGCGCAGCAAGTGATGAGCTGGCTCGGCGTGATCTGGCTGACGTGGCTGGGCTGGCAGTTGCTGCGCAGTGCCGGCGAGCCGATCCAGAGTGCCGAACAACAGCCCTTCGGCGCGCTCAGTGCCGCGTCGCTGCAACTGATCAACCCCAAGGTCTGGTTGCTGGCCGTGGCGGTAATCGGCGTGTATGCAGCGCCGGGCCAGCCGGTCTGGCAGCTGGCGCTGGTGCTGCTGCTGGTGGCCCTGCCGAGCATGACCAGTTGGGCCCTGCTCGGTGCTGGTAGCGCCCGCTGGTTGCAGTCGCCGCAGCGCCTGCGCCGGTTCAATCAGCTGCTGGCGTGCTTGCTGATTGCCTCGGCGTGGTCGGCCCTGCTGCTGTAGCGGCCGATGTAGAGGCCGACTCAGCCGAGCGCAGGCGCCTCGCGCAAGCGCTTGAGGCTGACCAGCGCCAGGATCAGGCCGAGCACAGCCACCGAACCACCAGCCAGGCCAATGTAAGCCACGCCCAACTGGCCGCTGACGATGCTGCCAAGCAACGCGCCGCCGCCGATCCCGATGTTGTAGATGCCAGAGAACAACGCCATGGCCACATCGGTGGCGTCCGAGGCCAGCTTGAGGGTCTTGGACTGCAACGCCAGACTGAAGCTAAGGATCGCCACCCCCCAGAACATGCTCAATACGGCGAATACAGTGAAGTTGCCCGAGAGTGGCCAGAGCAGCAGCAGGCAAGCGGCCAGGCACCCCATCGAACCGAGCAGGAACAGCTGCGGGAAACGCTCGCTGTAGCGGCTGAACAGCACCGAACCAATCACCCCGGCACCGCCAAACAGCAGCAACAACAAGGTGGTGCGATCGCCGCCGATCTGCGCGACATGCAAGGCAAATGGTTCGATATAGCTGTAGGCGGTGAACTGTGCGGTGATCAGCAAGGTCACCAGCAGGTAGGTAATCACCAAGGCCGGCCGCTTGAACAACACCGGCAAGCTGCGCAGCGAGCCGGAGTTCTGGCTCGGCAGCAACGGCAGCGACTTCATCAGGCAGAGCATGGTCACCAGCGCCACGCCGGCGATGCTCAGGAACGTCACCCTCCAGCCCAGCGCCTCGCCCACCACCCGGCCAAGCGGAATGCCCAGGACCATCGCCAGGGTGGTACCGGTCGCTAGCAGGCCCAATGCCTTGGCCTGCTTGCCCGCTGGCGCCACCCGTACGGCCAGCGAAGCGGTAATTGCCCAGAACACCGCATGCGACAAGGCAATGCCGATACGGCTGAGCACCAGCATGGTGAAACTTTGCGCGAGCCAAGACAGCAAGTGGCTGACGATGAACACCAGAAACACCCACAGCAGCAAGCGGCGCCGCTCGATATTGCGCGTCAGCAACATCATCGGCAGCGACGCCAGCGCGACTATCCAGGCATAGATGGTCAACATCAGGCCGACCTGAGCAGTGCTCATGTCGAAACTGCGGCCGATGTCACTGAGCAGCGCCACCGGTACGAACTCGGTGGTATTGAAGATAAACGCAGCCAGGGCCAACGCAATGACGCTGAGCCAGCTGCCGCCGCCCACCGGTGCGGGCATGGATGTAGGGATCGGACCATTCATGGATGGGAATTACAGCTCCTGAAAAAAGACGACAAGCGCGCAACCCAGCCCGCTGCGAAAGCATGCGGCAGGTGCGGATAGATATGTATCAAGGATGGCGGCCATGGTACGCGCCAAGCCAAGGCCTCACAACCGCAGTGCGGGCGGAGTAACATGTGCACTCTAGAGACAGACCGCGGAACAAGGAGTCCGATCCGTTCATGGACAAGCAGCACGCCCAGCAACAATGGCAGCAGGCCGTAATCGCCTATGCCAAGGCCATCAACCACTACGTCGCGCAAGGCCGCACGCAGGGCTGGGACAACCTCGAGGAGCCGGTCGCGCCTGCCACCGAGCACCTGCTGCCGGCCTGGCAGGCGGCGCTGCAGGCGATCAATCAGCCCTATGTCGATGAGCAGCAACGCCGCGCATTTCGCAGCGACTGGCCGCCCGCCCACCTGCCGCTGGTACCGCTGCTGGAGCAGCACGGCCAAGGCATCGCCAGCGTGCTCATGCTCGATGACGGCAGCCTGCTGGCACGGATTGGCATGCCTCACGAAAAAGGCCAGGTGGTACGCATCGATGGGCGCACGGTGACCCCGGTGATCGGCGTCGAGCACTTTGGCCGCTGCCCGCAGCGGCGTTATTTCGCCCTGGCCAACGCCGAGGGTATCCGCGTCACTGACGGCTGGGGTGGCCCGCAGGTGGCGCGGATGGCCTGGCCCCATGGCCTTGAAGGTTTGCCCAGAGGCTATCCGTTCGAACCGTTCGATTTACCGCCCACACCGAGCGCGCTGATCCCCTTCCCGGATGGGCAGCGGGTATTGCTGGTCAGCAGCGAAGGGATATTTGTGCTCACCGGCGAACGGGCGACTCGCCTGTTGCCGCAGCAGCAGACGATTCTCGATGATCTGGCAGAAGGGATCGACCCCGACGATATCGCCCTGGGCCTGTCGATGGAGCATGGCGCAGTCTCGCCCGATGGCCGCCTGCTCGCCATCGGCGAACAAGGCGTGCGCCATCTGGTGCTGGATGATCAACTGCAGGTGGTCGCCGAAGTCGGCCCCGTCGGTGAATACCCACACTTTGCCTTGTTCAATCAGCGCGGCGACCATTTGATCCTGAATGCCTGCCATTTCTACAACGGCAACACCCTGGGTGTGCGCACGGCTGACCTGCCGGGGCTCGATACCGACTACTACAGCGAAGACCCGCGCACGCCGCTGGTCGAGGATGGCGCGCGGATCTACGCTGGCGTAGCCCGCGCCGGCGAGTACATCGTGGGTGATGCGCACGGCTATCTGCGGGCATTTGGCGAAGACGGTCAGGAGCACTGGCAGCACTACCTGGGCTCGACCTTGTGCGCCATGGACATCAGCGCAGATGGCAAAACCCTGGTCGCCGCCAGCTATGCCGGCATCATCTCGCTGATCGCCCTCGACAGCGGCCGCCCTGACTGGCAGATCGGCACTGGCGAGCACGGCGAGCTACGCCGCTGGCTGTTCTGGAAGGGCCTGGACAAGCCACTGGCCTGGTGAGCCAGTCAGGCTTTCAGCGTGGCCATGTCGATGACGAAGCGGTATTTCACATCGCCAGCGATCACTCGCTCGAAGGCTTCGTTGATGCTGCGGATATCGAGCATCTCGATGTCACAGGTGATGCCATGCTCGGCGCTGAAGTCGAGCATTTCCTGGGTTTCAGCGATGCCACCGATCAACGAACCGGCCAGTACGCGACGCTTGAGCACCAGGTTGGCTGCATGCAGTGGTGGCTCGACCGGCTCGATCAGGCCGACCAGGATGTGCACGCCATCAAAGGTCAGGGTGTCGAGGTAGGGGTTGAGGTCGTGCTGCACTGGGATAGTGTCGAGCAGGAAGTCGAAACGCCCGGCGGCGGCGCGCATCTGCTCGGCATCGCTGGACACGATGACGTGATCGGCACCCTGGCGGCGAGCTTCTTCAGCCTTGGCTGCGGAGCGGGTGAACAAGGTCACTTCAGCGCCCAGTGCCTTGGCGAACTTGATGCCCATGTGGCCCAGGCCACCCATGCCGAGAATGCCGACCTTGTGGCCAGGGCCGACGCCGTGGTGCTTGAGCGGCGAGTAGGTGGTGATGCCGGCGCACAGCAGCGGCGCGGCGCTGGCCAGGTCCAGCCCTTGCGGCATGCGCAGGACGAAATGCTCGCTGACGACGATGCTGTTGGAGTAGCCGCCCATGGTGTTGCTGCCATCGACCCGGTCCGGGGTCGCGTAGGTCATGGTCGGGCCGGCCAGGCAGTACTGCTCGAGGTCCTTGGCGCAGGCCTGGCACTCGCGGCACGAGTCGACCATGCAGCCAACCCCGACCAGGTCGCCGACTTTGTGCTTGCTGACGTTGGCACCGACCGCCGTCACCCGGCCGACGATTTCGTGGCCCGGCATCAGCGGGTACACAGCGATGCCCCACTCGTTGCGCGCCTGGTGAATGTCGGAGTGGCAGACGCCGCAATAAAGGATCTCGATGGCGACGTCATCGGCACGCGGGCTGCGACGCTCGAAGCTCATCGGCAGCAGCGGGCTGGTCGGGGTTTGGGCGGCATAACCGATTGCGGTATACATGGCGAAGACCTCTCAAGTGAAACGATTCAATGCCAGCCATTCTCCTGCCAGATGGCGAGCGAGACCACCGTGAATTCTCCGGCATGCTTGCCTGATTCTCCGAAACCGCCACATCCGATATGGCGCCAGGCTATAAATCTGCGAGAATGCCAGTGTCTGATTCTCTGCCCAGGCCCTTTATGCAGCTTACCCGCCACGTCGACGCCAACGCCCCGCTCTGCGACCTGATTCGCCGCCTGGCAACGCGCCCGGGGTTTGTCCCCACCCATCTGCCGCAGGTGCAGGTGCTCAGCTGGGATCACTACGTCGCCAGCAGCCCGCAGATCTATGAACCGAGCCTGATGATCCTCGCCCAGGGCAGCAAACTGGCAAGGCTGGGGCCGCGTACCCTGGAGTACGGCGCCGGTCATTACCTGGTGCAGGCGCTGTCGGTGCCGTTCATGTGCGAGACCTTCGCGACTGCCGAAGCGCCACTGCTGGGCGTGGCCGTGGACATCGACCGCAGCGTACTCAGCGAACTGGTGCAGAGCATGCAGCTGGCGCCAGATGCCCGTGTGCAGGCGCAAACCCCGCAGTCGATGACCTCGGCGGCACTCGATGCGGCCATGCGCGATAGCGTCGAGCGCCTGCTGCAGTGCCTGCAGGACCCGCTGGATGCCCAGGTGCTGGGCATCCAGCGGGTGCGCGAAGTGCTCTACACCGCTTTGCGTGGGCCGCAAGCCGGTGTGCTGAGGGCCTTGGTCGAGCAGCAAGGGCACTTTGCCCGAGTAGCTGCCTCGCTTGCTTATCTGCGCGAGCATTACGCCGAGCCGCTCAGCGTCGAAGCCTTGGCCAGCTGCGCCAACATGAGCGTGTCGACCTTCCATGAGCACTTCAAGCGCTGCACCGACATGGCGCCAATGCAGTACCTCAAGCGCCTGCGCCTGCTCAAGGCGCAGCAGATGCTGATCGGCGAAGGCCTGGGCGTGGCACAGGCGGCGCACCGGGTCGGTTATCAGAGCACCTCGCAGTTCAGCCGCGAGTACAAGCGCCAGTTCGCCCAGAGCCCGGGAGATGAGCAGCCTTATCAACGCTTTGCTCCGGGCAGCCTGAACGATCTGTCCGCTTCGGTCTGAGCAGCTCAGCCAGGCAGCGCGCTGCAAAGCGTTACTGACGCAGGACCATGTCGACAATCGTCGCCTGCAACTCCTGCCTGGCCTGCTCTGGTTCAAGCGCGCCGGTTGCTGCAGCCTGCGACAAGGCATCCGCCGCTCCCACCAGCACGCGCAACCCTGCCGCAGCAATATCGCCACTCGGCGCGAACGGCGCCAGCGCGAGCCTGCATTTGTCCAGAAACGGCGCTTCGCACTGGTTTTTCAGCGCTTCCATCTCGGGCGAACCGGTCAAGGCTGCACTGACGCCGGGAATCTCCCGCCCCTGGCTGATCACGCAATCGATATACGCCGCGGCAATCACCCGTGCGCGATCCGCCAGCGTCGGTTCACAGCTCGCCAGCAATGCATCCAGCATCGTCGACTGACGCGCGTCGTATTCCTGATAGAGCGCAACCAATAAGCCGTTTCGCGATACGAAATGGTCGTAGACCACTGGCTTGGTCACACCGGACTGCTGTGCCAGCCGGCCGAGGCTGAGCGCATCGGTGCCCTCCAGCCTGACTATTTCCCGAGCCACTTCCAGCAATTGGCTCCGGCGCTGCTCCCGCGACAGGCGCTTGCGCGACTGCGGATTTTGCTCACTTGACATCACAACCTACCAAAAGTAACTTACCTGCGGTAACTTACCGAAAGTATATAGCGACACCTGGCGTCTCGCAGCCCTTTGTGGAGAAACTTCATGCACGCACTGATCGTCATCGGCCACCATGATCCTGAGTCCCTTACCCATGCGCTTGCCGCCCAGATCGCGGAGGGCCTTGCCGACGCAGGCCACAGCAGCAGCCTTGCTGACCTGGCCACTGAGAGATTCGACCCGCGCTTTGGCCTTGCTGACCACGCCGTACATCGGCGCCTGGCGACAGCCCCGGCTGATGTCCTGCGCGAACAGGCGCGGATCGAACGCGCCGATGCTCTGGTGCTGGTCTACCCCGTTTATTGGTGGTCGATGCCAGCTTTGCTCAAGGGCTGGGTCGAGCGGGTATTCAGCAACGGCTGGGCCTTCGACTATTTGCCAGACGGCCGTTTGATCAAAAAGCTCAACGGCCTCCCGGTACAGCTGGTTGGCCTGGCTGGCGCCGACGCGGGCACGTTCGTTCGGCATGGTTACGGCCATGCCATGGCGACTCAGATCGAGCATGGAATCTTTGATTACTGCGGTGCTCGGGTGCTTGGCTCGGCGCTTCTGGATGACAGCGAGAGCGGCCAGAGCCTTGCCCATCTGGCGAGCGCGCGCTCGATCGGGCAGAAGCTGTTCGACAAGGTTGCGATAAGCGCCTGACCTCTCTGCCCGCTGATACGGCAGTGAGACGCCAGCACACTGCCATTGCGGGAATTCTCCCGATCCAGCTACCATTGAGAACGATTCACACTCACGATCGGATATCAACCGTTGGACAGCACCTCGACCCGCAAGCTGGGCTTCTTTTTCAGCGATCACCACCGCTGGCTGCTCCAACACATCCACAAGCGCCTGCGTAACCGCGCCGATGCTGAAGACACGGCTGCCGAAGCGTTTTGCCAGATGCTCGGTGCGCGGGTTGATCCAGACAGTATCCTGCAGCCGCGGGCCTACCTGTCGACGATTGCCCGTCGACTGATTTTCGATCGTCACCGCCGCCGTCAACTTGAGCAGGCTTATCTGGAACGCCTGAGCCATCTGCCGGAGCAGGTGGCGCCGTCAGTTGAAGAACAATTGCTGCTGATCGAGGCGCTGGTGACTATCGACCAGGCGCTCGATGGCCTCCCCGCGATCGTCAAGAGCACATTCCTTTACAGTCAGCTCGACGGCATGAGCTACGTCGACATCGCGGCCAAATTGCAGCTGTCCGAACGCACTGTCAGCCGCTACATGAAGCAGGCGCTGCGCCAGTGCTACCTGAGCGAGCTGCAGCCATGAGTGCGCGCAGCCTGGACAACGTGACCGAGCAAGCCATCGACTGGATGGTCGAGCTCAATGCCGCTAGCCCGGACCCAGCGCTGCTGCGCCGGGTCGACCAGTGGCTGGCGCAAGACCCGCGCCATCAACACGCCTGGGATCTGTTACAGCAACGCCTGGGTCGGCCGTGCGCAGCGCTGAGAGCACTGGATCAGCGCGTGCCCGGGCAAGCCAGTGAGGCCCGCCAACTGCTGCTGCAACCGACGCGCACACGCCGCGAGGTGCTGCGCAGTCTCGCTGGGCTTGGGTTGCTGGGTGGCGGCCTGTGGGCCGGCTGGCGCAGCGACGCGGCGCAGGACTGGATGGCTGATCTGCACACCGCTAGCGGCCAACGCCTCACCTTCACCCTCGAAGACGGCAGCCGTCTCAGCATGAACAGCGCCAGCGCGGTGGACCTGCGCTTTGATCGCGAGCAACGGCTGGTGGTGCTGCGTCACGGCGAGCTGTTGATCGACGTTGCCAAAGACCCACTGCGGCCGCTGCGGGTGCGCGCCGCGCAAGGTCAGATCCAGGCCCTGGGCACGCGTTTTCTGGTCGGCCAGGAACCAGCCACAACACGGGTTACCGTGCTGCAGCACAGCGTGCGCGCCAGCCTGCCGAATGGACAGGAGCAAGTCCTGCAGCAAGGTCAGGCCGCGCTGCTTGGCGCTGACGGCATTCAGCTACTCAGTGGTGAGCAGCTGCAGCGCGCCGCCTGGGTCGACGGCAAGCTGGAGGTCCTGGATGAGCCACTGCACGCCGTGGTCGAGGCGCTGCGCCCTTACCAGCGTGGTTACATTCGCCTGGCCCCGGCAGTGCGCGGCCTGCGCGTGCAGGGTGTGTTCCCGCTGGACCAGCCGCAACAGGCCTTGGCCGCCCTCGCCGAAGCTTTGCCTATAAAGGTCGAGTACTACGCACCGTGGCTGACCCTGATCGGCCCAGTGCCGGCTTAGTGAGAATATTTTTAAAAATCATTCGCAGCCGTGTCCGGTTTTCATTTCTCGTCGCACCTATCTCCTGACAGCCACTTTTCAACGGGAGAACACCGTGCACAACACCTGGCCCCGCGCCCTGCCCCTGGTCCTCGCTCTGAGCAGCTTGAGTGCCCTGGCTCAGGCGCAGACCCTGACCTTCAACCTGCCGGCCGCAAGCCTGGCCGCCACCCTCAACCGCATCGCCAGCCAGAGCGGCAGCATTATCGCGCTGGAGCCAGACCTGGTGCGCGGCAAGCAGGCGCCAGCAGTGGTCGGCCAGATGAGCGCCGAACAGGCCATGCAGACCGCCCTGAGCGGCAGCGGCATGCAACTGCGGGTGACTGGCAGCGGCCATTTCAGCGTGGCCCCGGCCAGTGTCGGCGGCGACGCGCTGGAGCTGGGCGCGACCAGCATCAATGACAACTACCTCGACGCCACCAGCGAAGGCAGCGGCTCCTATGCCGCGCGCGCAGTCACCTTGGGCAAAGGTACCCATACCCTGCGAGAGATTCCTCAGTCGGTCACGGTGATCACCCGTAAGCAGTTGGACGACCAGGGCATCACCGACCTCAAGGACGCGCTCAATCACACCACCGGCATCGTCGGCGCGCAGGGTATCGGCCCGGGCATGGTAGTGACTTCGCGCGGTTTCCAGATCGATGACTGGCAGTACGACGGCGTACCGATCCAGCGCAACAGCTACTCGCTGGGCAACTGGGCGACCCAGGATCTGGTGTTCTTCGATCGCGTTGAAGTGCTGCGCGGCTCCTCTGGGTTGCTGCAAGGCACCGGCAGCCCGGGTGGTGCGATCAACCTAGTGCGCAAGCGCGGCCAGGCGGCGCCGACCGTGGCCATCACCGGCAAGGCCGGCTCCTGGGACCACTATGGCCTGCAACTGGATGCCGGCGGGCCGTTGACCAGCGATGGCAAGGTGCGCGGGCGGATGGTGCTGGATGAAGACCAGAGCGACAGCTTCATCGACTATCAATGGAGCAAAACCCACTCGCTGTATGGCGCGCTGGACATCGACCTGAACGACGCCACCACGGTTGGCGCAGGTATCAGCTACAGCCGTGAACAGTCTCGGCCGATGCTGCGCGGTATCCCGCGTTACGCCAGCGGCAAGCCGGTCGATCTACCCCGCTCGACCTTCACCGGCGCACGCTGGAGCCGCGCCGAAACCGATGTCACCACCTACTACCTGGACCTCGAGCACCGCTTCAACGACGACTGGACATTCAAGACTGCCGCCGTGCGCATGGACGAGACCAACACCTCTACCCATCAGCGCGTGCAGACGTCCGGCGAAGGCCTGGAGGCCAACGGCGATGGCGTCAGCTACGCCGACTGGATCACTGACTTCCACTCCAACAAGCTGGGGCTGGATATGAACGTGGTCGGCCACTTCGATACCGGCTCGGTGGCGCACGAAATCACCGTCGGCGGCAACTACGCCAAGCTGACCTCGGATGACGCCTACTGGCGCAAATTCAACGCCGGCAGCGGCAACATCTTCGACATCGATCATGACCGCCCGGAACCGAGCCGCGACAGCCTGCTGGCCGGTCCTTTTGGTCGCCATAACCAAGCCAGCTACGACGTTCGGCAAAAGGGCCTGTACGGCGTCTGGCGCGTCAAGCCGGTTCAGGACCTGACGCTGATTGCAGGTACCCGCGTCAGCTGGTTCGACTACAGCTGGGACTCGATCGACTTCAACAACCCGACCGACCCGGGCACGCGCTACCCCACCAGCCGTATGACCGAGTCCGGTGAGGTCACCCCGTATGCCGGCTTCATCTATGACCTCACCGAGCAATGGTCGTGGTACGCCAGCTATACCGACGTGTTCGTGCCGCAGACCGAACGTGCCCTGGGCAATGCCCCACTCAAGCCGATCGTTGGCAGCAACTACGAGACCGGCCTCAAAGGCGAGTTGCTCGATGGCCGGGTCAACACCTCGCTGGCGATCTTCCGTTATGACCAGGAAAACCGCGCGGTTACCGATATCGCATCGGGCCAGGAATGTGATGGCTGGTACTGCTCGATGGCCTCCGGCAAGGTCCGCAGTCAGGGGGTCGAAGCCGAGATCAGCGGCGAGCTGGTCAGCGGCCTGCAGCTGTTCGCCGGCTACACCTACAACACCACCACGTTTCTTGATGACCCGGAAAACGAAGGCCGCACTTTCAGCCAGTGGACGCCCAAGCACATGTTGCGCACCTGGGCCGATTACCAGCTGCCAGTCGACGGCCAGCGCTGGAGCACTGGCATGGGCTTCACCAGCCAGAGCCACACCCTGGGTTACGAGCGCAGCTACGAGGTGCCCGGCTACACGGTATGGAGCGCGCGGGTGGCGTATCAGCTGAGCCCAGAAGTGAATCTTGCGCTGAACGCCAACAACCTGTTCGACAAGAAATACTGGGTCGCCGGCTTCAACCAGCTCAACGGCAGCAACAACTATGGCGAGCCGCGCAATCTGATGTTCTCGGTCAAGTACACGCCGCAGTTCTGAAGCGCTTCTCAGACCTGCAGCGGCCACTGCGCCAATGGCCAATAGCGGCCCTTGCGTGACTCGTACAAGGTGAATTGCCGCGCACTGAGGTAAAAATCAGCCGCCACGCTGGCCTCCGGCACCTGCCCCTGAAAGTCACGCGCCAGGGTCAGGTGCGCGCGGTACTCACGGCTGCTGCGGGCGATGCCCAGGCCCAGCGCGGCCTGTTCCAGGGCGTACACCAACTGGCGCAGGGCGGGCGGCGCATCACTTGCCTGCAACACCAGCGCTTGCGCCCGTGGCCACACCTGCAATTGATCGAGCAGCACGCGTAACGGCGCGACCGGCCGTTTGATCTGGTCGACCGCAGCGCACAGAGCGGGTAACTGCGCACTGTCGACATCCCCGAGAAACAGCAGGGTCAGATGGAAGTTGTCGGCGGGCACTGGCTTGCCGCTGCGCAACTCAAGTTCACGGCGCCACTGAGCGACGCTGCGGCGCTGGTCATCACTGACTGGCAGGGCAAAAAACAGTCGCTTGAACGGGCTGCCGCTGGGGCGCGTTTCCTTGGCCATGTTCGCTCCGGATTAATGAACGGATTAGTCGAGTGTAACCGGCCTCGCGGATCGGAGATGAGCCGAAAATCCTAGCGGAAACGTTTGCGCGACACCTAGGCAATGCCACCAAAGTACCGTCGATCAAATGTAACAATAAGTACAAAGTCGTACGCGGTTTGTTTATGCTGGCGCGCTCTAGCCATGGCTCATGGCCATTCTCTACAAGTGTTTGTCGATGAAAATTGCTTTCGTACTAATCTTCGTCCTCTCGATTGCCTATGTGCATCTGCGTGGCCGCGTGCGCCACAAACTGACGCGCCAGCTGGGCGATCATTCGAGTTTCCTCGCGCCGATCAACAGCTTCCTCTACCTGTTTTCCAGGCTGCCGGCCAAACCCTACCTGCCGGTCGATGCCTTCCCTGAGCTGCAACCACTCAAGGACAACTGGCAGGAAATCCGCGCTGAAGCCCAGCAACTGCTGCACGTTGGCGAAATCAAAAAGTCCGACAACCATGACGACGTCGGCTTCAATTCGTTCTTCAAGACCGGCTGGAAGCGCTTCTACCTGAAGTGGTATGGCGAGACCCACCCGTCGGCGATGACCCTGTGCCCGCGCACTACCGAGCTGCTGCAAGGCATCGGTACGGTCAAGGCGGCCATGTTCGCCACCCTGCCCCCAGGCGCCAAGCTGGTTCGCCACCGTGACCCGTATGCCGGCTCCTATCGTTATCACCTGGGCCTGGACACGCCGAACGACGATGGCTGCTATATCGATGTCGACGGCGAAAAATACTCGTGGCGCGACGGCGAGGCGGTGATTTTCGACGAAACCTACATCCACTACGCCGCCAACACCACCGAGCACAACCGCATCATCCTCTTTTGCGATGTCGAGAGGCCGCTCAAGTACCGCTGGGCTAGCGCCTTCAACCGCTGGTTCAGCCGCAAGGTGATGGCCGCGGCTGCAGCGCCCAACAACGCCAATGACAAGACTGGCGCGATCAACCGCCTGTTCACCCGCATCTACAAAATCCGCGAGCGTGGCAAGGCGTTGAAAAAACGCAACCGCATGCGCTATTACCTGGAAAAGTGGCTGGTGGTAGCGGCGCTGGTGCTGGTGTTCATCTACATCTGAGGCAGCCTGGCAAGGCGCCGTCATGCCGGCGGCGCTGAATGCTTGCTACCTAAGTGCAACACGCTTTCGACTATTATCCCGCTCGCCAACGCTCTCCACTCGACTAGCCTGAAAGCTCCTGCCGCAACCCTACAAGGTGAAGACAATGAGCATGATGGACTGGGACGCCTACCGTAAGCAGCTGATGGCTGGCATCGGCGACCTCAAGCAACTCTCACCGGACACCGTCTCGGGCTACATGACCGCCAGCGGCGCCGGGGCCAAGACCAACCACCTGGATGCCAAGACCCGCGAATTGATCTCGCTGGCGGTTGCCGTCACCACCCGCTGCGACGGCTGCATTGCCGTGCACTCCAAGGAAGCCCTCAAGCAGGGCGCGACCCGCGAGCAGATCGCCGAGGCGCTCGGTGTCGCCGTGGCAATGAACGCTGGAGCAGCGCTGGTCTATTCGACCCGAGCTCTGGATGCGCTGGGCAAAGCCGACGAGTAAGCCTGTCGGCGTCGCCGCACTTGCGCGGCGGCGCCTGCACCACCAGACTTGCCGGCTCAGCCCGTGCAGGTACCGCCATGATCCACATTCGCCCCATGACCGCCGCCGACTTCGAGGCTTTCTGGCCCACCTTGCAAAGCATCGTCCAGGCCCGCGAAACCTACGCCTTCGACCCGCAGATCAGCTTCGAGCAGGCGCGCCAGCTGTGGCTGGAGGCACCGCTGCATACGCTGGTGGCGGAGCAGGACGGCGAGCTGCTTGGCTCGTATTACCTCAAAGCCAATGCCGCCGGACCCGGCGCCCATGTGGGTAATTGTGGTTACATGGTATGCCCGGCTGCACGCGGGCGTGGCGTGGCCAGGCTGATGTGCGAGCACTCGCAGAAGCTTGCCCGTCAGGAAGGGTTTCTGGCGTTGCAGTTCAATTCGGTGGTGGCGAGTAACGAGGTTGCCGTAGCGCTGTGGCGCAAGCTTGGCTTCGATGAAGTCGGCCGCCTGCCCAAGGCCTACAGGCATGCCCGGCTGGGGCTGGTGGATTGCCTGGTGATGTACAAATGGCTGGCGGATGAGCCGGTGGTGGAGAAACCTGCGCTGCTGATCGGGCGCAAGAACATTGAAGCGCGGGTGTCGCGGCGGCGTGGCAAGTAGCCGCGGATCTGCGTAGAAAACGGGGACCGCTATGCGGCCCCCTGCTAACGCGCTGAATCAGAACGCCAGACCTACCTTCACGCCGAACTCATCACGCTTGAGCTTGGTATTGTCGGCTGCATCCGACTCTTCATCGAGTTTGTACTCGGTGCGGGTGTAGTAGACGCTGCCGTAAATGGGCATACCGCCCTGCTGGTTCATCAGCAGGCTGACTTCGGCATAAGGGTTGGTGCGGTCTTTCATATCGACGGTGTCGCTGCCGAAATCGTCGACCTTGAGCTTGGCGCGGCCGTCGAGGGTGCGGCGGGCACCGACTTCCACGCGCAGCGTCGAAGCATCGAACTGGTGGTTGTAGCCGACGGCAGCCTTGGCGAACGGCGACTTGTAGGTCAGCTCGGTATCCAGGTCGTTGAGCTCTGGTTCGAAGCGCGACCAGTCATAACCACCGCCCACGGTGAAGTCGAGGAAGTTGCGCGCGTCCATCGCAGCACGCCAGCCCAGGTCCAGATCAACCTTGGCCTCCTTGAGCTTGTTGTCGCTCTTCTTGCCATACTTGGCGTCCGCGCCAATCTGGTAGATGAAACCGGATTCGGCGGTCATCTTGTTGCCATAGTTGGCGAACAGGCCACCTTGACCGAGGTGATCGGTCTCCGATTCAGAACCGCCTTCGAACTTGAATTTGTCGTAGCTGCCGAGCAGGCCGAAAGTGAACAGCGGATCGGTACTTGGCGCAGCGCTGGCAGCAAGCGGGGCAGCGATCAGGGCCAGCAGGCAAGAATGACGCAACAGGTTACGGGTGGACATTGGTAAAGGTCTCCATGACGTGGGTGTTTCTGTGACAATCGAGCGGTTCGATGCACACCAAATGTGAAAAGTTCGAAAAAGAATCAGTAAAAACTCGCAAACCTCTAATGCGTCACAAATTTTTCTTAGCGCCAAGGTTTGACTAAGGCCACTTTCGATGCTCAGATGCGCGCCAGTTTCAGGTGTCCTGCGCCGCCGTGCGCAGGGTGAAACGGGAAGCCGGTGCGTCATCTGCATGACTAGTCCGGCGCTGCCCCCGCAACGGTAAGCGAGTGAAACCTTCGACACACCACTGTGCCCGTGCACGGGAAGGTGAAGGTTTCCAGCCCTCGCAAGCCCGGAGACCGGCCTGCAACTTTCAGTTGGCAAACCCGCGGTGGGCGGGCGCAGGCCGGTTTGCGCGTGCGCCCAGCGTTCGTGCCCGCTTGTCTTTGCGTTGTTTCCACCGGGATCCTTACTTCCTGCACCAGTGGAACGACATGTCCCGTACCAATACCTTTACTCTTCTGGCGGCCTGCATTGCCGCCGCTTCGCCAGCCGTGGCCGCAGAGCCGACGAGCAAGGTCGTCGCCCTGCCCTCTATCGCGATCAGCGAACGCCGCGACGCAAGCGCCGACCTCACCAGCAGCAGCGAGACCGGCTCGCGCCTCGGCCTGACTGCCTTCGAAACACCAGCCAGTGTCAGCAGCCTTAGCGCCGAACAGATCCAGCAGCGCAGCAACCTCACCGTGCAGGATGCGGTCACCCGCACCCCCGGTATCACCTCCATCGGCACCCCAGGCGATGGCGGCACTGGCCTCAGCGCACGCGGCTTCAACGGCCATGGTTCGGTGATGACCCTGTTCGACGGCGCGCGCCTGTACACCGGTGCCGGCACCCAGACTTTCCCGGTCGACCCATGGCTGGTCGAACGTATCGAAGTGCTGCGCGGTCCGGCGTCGGTGTTATACGGCGAAGGCGCCACCGGCGCGGTGGTCAACGTCATCCCGAAAAAGCCCGTGCAAGGCGAGATCCACAACCAGCTGCGCCTGGGCTACGGCTCATGGGACCGCCAGCAACTGGGCCTGGACAGCGGCGGCAGCCTGAGCGAGCGCCTCAGCTACCGTGCCACCATCAACAAGCAGCAAGGCAATGGCCATATCGACCGCGGCGACTCACGCAACCTGGCCCTGAGCCTGGCACTGCGCTTCGATGCCAACGAAGACCTGAGTTTCACCCTCGCCCACGAACGCGGCGACGCCGAGCCGATGAACTACTTCGGCACACCGCTGATTGCCGGGCACTACCGTGACAGCCTGCGCGACAAGAACTACAACGTGCGTGACGCCGAATTGCGCTACCACGATGAATGGACCCGCCTGAGCAGCGAGTGGGCTATCAGCGACAACGTCAGCGCCAGCAACCAGCTCTATTACATCAAGAGCCGTCGCCACTGGCGCAACGCCGAAAACTACAACTGGGACGCAGACGTCGGCCAACTGCTGCGCAATGGCTTTCTCGAGATCAAGCACAACCAGGAGCAGATCGGTGATCGCCAGAGCTTCACCTTCCAGCACAGCCTGTTTGGCCTGGCCAGCACGACCGTGGTGGGCGCCGAATACAACAAGATCCGCTTCCGCCTGACCAACAACTGGCCCTACAACGATATCGGCAACGACTACATTGACCCGTGGCAGCCCGCGCCCGGCCATTTCGTCAGCGCCACGCCGCTGCAACCGCGCTCGTTCAGTACCACCCACAGCGCAGCGCTGTTCGCCGAAAACCGCACGCAGCTGACCGAGCAGCTGTCGCTGGTGACCGGTATTCGCCGTGATCAGAACCACATCGAGCGCGACAACCTGATCGACGCTAGCCGCACCGACCGCAGCCTCAGCGGCGGCAACTGGCGCGCCGGGCTGGTCTATGCGCTGACCCCGGACCTGTCGCTGTACGGCCAGTACTCGACCAGTGAAGACGGTGTGGAAAACCTGGTCAGCCTCAGCCCGGCACAGATGAACTTCGACCTGACCGAAGCGCGCCAGACCGAACTTGGCGTCAAGCAGCGCTTTCTTGATGGCCGTGGCGAGTGGACCTTGGCCGCTTATCACATCGTCAAGAAAAAGCTGCTGGTCGACGACCCTGTCAGCCATCAACCGCAACAGGCCGGCCAGCAGACCTCCGATGGCCTGGAAGCGACCCTCGAATTGGCCTTGGCCAACCAGTGGCAGCTGTCGGCCAACGCCGCGCTGCTACGGGCCAAGTACGACGACTTCAATGAAAGCGTGGCAGGCGTTGCCACCGACCGCAGCGGCAAACGCCCGGCCAATGTGCCGCGACGCAGTGCCAACCTGTGGCTGAGCAAAGGCTTTGGCCAGGACGTCGATGCCGGCGTCGGCCTGCGTTATGTCGACACGCGTTACGCCGACACCGGCAATAGCCAGAGCATCCCCAGCTACACCGTGGTCGATGCCAACCTGGGCTGGCAAGTGCTGCCTGACGTGCGCCTGGGCCTGCAGTTGAACAACCTGCTAAACCGCAACTACGTGACGGCCGCCTACAGCGGCGAGCAGTGGCTGCTGGGCGCACCACGCTCGTATTTCGCCACGCTGGACTACAGCTTCTAAACACGATTCACCCTGGCTGGCCGCGCTGCAACGGGCTAGCCAGGGCCTTCATGGGCACTACGCTCACCGACAAAAGACTTTCAACAGGAAAACCAATCGTTATAAGATAACGTTACACGAAACCTCACCAGCGAATTTTCATGACAACCGCCCTGACTTCTCCCACCCTCGTCAGCCAACGCCTGCAGAGCATCGATGCCCTGCGCGGGCTGGTCATTCTGTTCATGCTGCTCGATCACGTACGCGAGACCTTCTTCATGCATCATCAGGTGGTTGACCCGATGACCATCGAAAGCACCGAAACTTCGCTGTTTTTCAGCCGCACCCTGGCGCATCTGTGCGCCCCGGTGTTCGTCCTGCTGACCGGTCTTTCGGCCTGGCTGTATGGCGAGAAGTATCAAGGCCGCGGCGCCACCTCGGCGTTCCTGTTCAAGCGCGGGCTGTTTCTGGTGGTGCTGGAATTCACCCTGGTCAACTTCGCCTGGACCTTCCAGTTGCCCCCGACGGTGATCTACATGCAGGTGATCTGGGCGATCGGCGTAAGCATGATCGCGCTGTCGCTGCTGGTCTGGCTGCCACGCCCGGCGCTGATCGCGCTCAGTGCGCTGATCATCGCCGGGCATAACCTGCTCGACGGCGTGCACTTTGCGCCCGGCTCGGTCATGCATGTGCCGTGGGCGATCCTGCATGACCGCGGCTGGCTGGAGGTATCCGACAGCCTGCGCATGCGCACTTCCTACCCAGTGCTGCCGTGGATTGGCGTGATTGCCCTTGGCTACGCCCTCGGCCCCTGGTTCGCCCGCAGCAGCGTCGCCAGCGTGCGCCAACGGCGCTTGCTGCTGGCGGGTGTAGCGGCCCTGCTCGGCTTCGTCGGCCTGCGCCTGCTCAATGGCTACGGCGAAGCGCCGTGGAGCAGCTACCCGAGCCTGATGCAGACCGTGATGAGCTTTTGCAACATCACCAAATACCCACCGTCGCTGCTGTTCCTGGCGCTGACGCTGGGCGCCGGGCTGCTGTTGCTGCGCGGTTTCGAACGCGCCGGCCAGGCGCGCTGGATCAGTGTGTTGGCGGTGTTCGGCGCGGCGCCGATGTTTTTCTACCTGCTGCACCTGTATGTGCTCAAGCTGCTATACCTGGCCTGTGTCGCGCTGTTCGGGCTCAATCAGGGTGGTTATTTCGGCTTCGACAGCATCGGCTTCATCTGGCTGACTGCAGGCTTGCTGGCGGCGGCGTTATACCTGCCGGTGCGCCAGTTTTCCCAACTCAAGGCGCGCCGCCGCGACATCAGCTGGCTCAAGTATCTCTGAAAAGCGTTTTCCCCCGGCGGCGTGATGGTCTACCATGCCGCCCGCCGGTTTCCATCACGGAACTAACAGGGAATCCCAGGCCTGCCCTTGAATGCAGGCGAAACGGAACTGCCCCCGCAACTGTAAGTGCCGAGCCTGCTCCATCGATGCCACTGGGTTGCTGACCCGGGAAGGCTGGAGCCAGGCCATGACGCACCAGTCAGGAGACCTGCCGGCAAACATTTACCAACCGGCGGGGTGTCCGGGCTGGCCATCTCCACCCTTCCGAGGGTGCTGCCTATTGCCGTGCGCAATGGGCAAGGCGATGCCTGTCCGTGGGTTCATTCCCCGCATTGTTCGATAGGAGATCGCCCACCCATGCTGCCCCGTTTCGTGACCCTGCTGGCAGGCCTGAGCCTGTCTGGCCTGGCCCAGGCCGCCGCCACCCACTATCCGCTGACCATCGACAACTGCGGCGCGGTGCAGACCTTTGCCCAGGCGCCGCAGCGCGCAGTGACCATCGGCCAGGCCGGTACCGAAATGCTCTATGCACTGGGCCTGGGCGACAAGCTGGTGGGCACCTCGCTGTGGTTCAACAACGTGCTGCCCGAGTTCAAGGCGCAGAACGACCAGGTCGAGCGCCTCGCTGACAACGACCCAAGCTTTGAAGCAGTGGTCGGCAAGCGCCCGCAACTGGTAGCTGCGCAGTTCGAATGGATGATCGGCGCACAGGGTGTGGTCGGCACCCGTGAGCAGTTCAACGAGCTGAACGTGCCGACCTATGTGCTGCCGTCCGATTGCGAAGGCAAGGACAACCTGGTCGGTGCCGACGGCACCCGGCTGCAGCCGTTCCAGATCGCCAGCATCTACAAAAGCGTCAGCCAACTGGCCGAGATCTTCGACGTGCAGGCGCGTGGCGAAGCGCTCAACAATGAGCTCAAGCAGAGCCTGGACACTGCCCGCAAACAACTGGCCGGCCACGACCTGTCGCAGACCTCCGCCCTGTTCTGGTTCTCCAGTGCCGACCTCGACATCGACCCCTATGTCGCCGGTCGCCAGGGCGTGGCCGACTTCATGCTGCAGACCCTGGGCGTGCGCAACGTGGTCGAGTCCAGCGAAGAGTGGCCAACGGTTGGCTGGGAAACCCTGGCCAAGGCCAACCCGACCTGGCTGATCATCGCCCGCATGGACCGCCGCCGCTTCCCTGCCGATGACTACCAGAAGAAGCTCGAATTCCTCCGTAGTGACCCCGTCACCAAACACATGGACGCCGTTCACGAGGGCCGCATCATCGTCCTCGATGCCGACGCGATGCAGGCCGGTATTCGCTTGTTCCGTGGCCTGGAGACGCTGTCCAACGCGTTTGCTTCGGGGAAAGCCGAGCAACCATGATGCGTCTGCTGCCCTACTGCGCCGCTGCCCTGCTCGCCTTGCTGGGGGCGATGCTTGCCGGTATCGCCATTGGTGAAACGCCAGTGGCGCCCAGCGTGGTCTTGCAGGTCCTGGCCAACCACCTGTGGGACGCCGGTTACCCAGTCGACCCGATCGACGCGGGCATCGTCTGGAACTATCGCCTGACCCGCACTCTGGTGGCTGCCGCATGCGGCGCCGGGCTGGCGACCTGCGGGGTGATCCTGCAGGCGCTGCTGCGCAATCCGCTGGCCGAGCCGTATCTGCTTGGGTTGTCGGCGGGTGCTTCGACGGGTGCGGTCGCGGTAGCCCTGCTCGGGCTTGGTGGCGCTGCGCTGTCGATGTCGGGCGGCGCGTTCATTGGTGCACTGGCAGCGTTCGGCCTGGTCCTGTTGCTGTCGCGGGCCAGCGGTGCTGGCGGCGGCAATGCCCAGGTGATTCTGGCTGGGATCGCTGGCTCGCAGTTGTTCAGCGCGCTTACGGCATTCTTGATCACCAAGTCGGCGACTGCCGAACAGGCGCGCGGGATTCTGTTCTGGCTGCTGGGTAACCTCAGCGGCGTGCGTTGGCCGTCGGTGTGGCTGGCGGTGCCGGTGGCGCTGCTGGGTTTGGCGGTATGCCTGTGGCATCGGCGCACCCTCGACGCCTTTACCTTCGGCGCCGACTCGGCGGCCTCGCTGGGTATTCCGGTGCGCCGCAGCCAACTGCTGCTGATCAGCTGCGCGGCGCTGGTTACGGCAGTGATGGTATCGATTGTCGGCGCCATCGGTTTTGTCGGCCTGGTCATTCCACACGCACTGCGCCTGCTGCTCGGCACCGGGCACAGCCGCCTGCTGCCGGCCAGTGCCCTGGGAGGTGCGCTGTTCCTGATCAGCGCCGATATCCTCTCGCGGACCTTGATTCCTGGGCAGGTGATTCCGGTCGGCGTGGTCACTGCGCTGATTGGCGCGCCGCTGTTCGCCTTGATTCTGGTAAGCCGCCGGGGGCGCGCATGACCAACCTCAACAGCGTGAATCTCGCGCCGCTCAGTTGCCGAGGCCTTGGCCTGCGTCTGGGTGGCAACGATGTGCTCGAAGCGGTCGAGCTTGAGGTGATCGCCGGGGAAACCCTCGGCGTGGTTGGCCCAAATGGCTCCGGCAAATCGACCCTGCTCAAACTGCTTGCCGGCCTGCTCAAACCGAGCAGTGGTGAAGTGCAACTGCTCGGCCAGCCACTGGCGCGCATGCCCCGGCGGCAGATCGCCCAGGCTTTGGCTCTGGTCGAGCAGCAAGCCGACACCAGCGATGCCATCAGCGTGTATGACGCCGTGGCCCTGGGCCGCACACCATGGCTGTCGGCGCTGGCGCCGTACTCCCCCGAGGATCGGCGCATCGTCGAGCAGGCCCTTACCGATCTTGACGCCCTGCACTTGCGCCAGCGCCTCTGGCACAGCCTGTCCGGCGGCGAGCGGCAGCGCGTGCACATCGCCCGCGCCCTGGCCCAGCGGCCAGGCGTATTGCTGCTCGATGAGCCAACCAACCACCTCGATATCCAGCACCAACTGAGCCTGCTGCAACAGGTCCAGGCACTGCCGGTGACGACCTTGGTGGCTTTACATGATTTGAACCAGGCGCTGACCTGCGACCGCCTCGCGGTGCTCGATCAAGGCCGCTTGGTAGCCCTCGGCAAGCCGCATGACGTGCTGACCCCAGAGCGCCTGCTGCGCACCTTCGGCGTGCACGCTCACTACCTCACCGATCCTTATGACGGCGCCCGCATACTGCGTTTCCGCGCCCCTTGAACACGGATGTTCCCACTATGTTTTCGCGCCCTCTCGCCTTGCTGCTGTGCAGCGCCCTGCTCGCCCCGCCGGCTCACGCCGAAATCCATGAAGTAAAGATGCTCAACCGCGGCAGCGACGGCGCCATGGTCTATGAACCGGACCACCTGCACATCGCTCCCGGCGACAGCGTGCGCTTTGTGCCGAGCATGAGCGGGCACAATGCCGCGACCCTGGCCGAGCTGCTGCCAGCCGGCGCCGAAGCCTTCAAGAGCAAGCTCAATCAGCCCCACGAGCAGCAGTTCAGCGTACCGGGGTTGTATGCAATTCAGTGCATTCCGCACTTGGCGATGGGCATGGTCATGTTGATCCAGGTTGGCGAACCGGCGGTCGATATGCCGGCCCTGCCGGCGACCTTGCCAGCCCGGGCCAAGGCCCGTCTGCAAGTACAGCTGGAGAAACTGGGAACAGGTCAGTGAGCCATTTCAAGCGCGCTGCTGCTCTGCTCCCGCTGATCACTGTCTCCCCTCTGGCAGCCGCCGAGTCTGCCCAGGCAAAGGCCAACGGGCTGATTGAAGACAGCAGCTGGAGCCTGCTCAACCGCAGCGTATTCGACCAGCGCGATTATCGTCACGGCGCCAGCAACAGCGGCGCGCGCAACGCCTACAAACCGCGTAGCGAGCGTAGCGGCAAAGCCGAAGAATGGGGCTATGGCCTGATGGGCACCTTGCAGTCAGGTTTCACCCAGGGCCTGATCGGGGTTGGCGTCGATGCCCACGCTTACCTCGGCGTGCAACTCGACAGCGGCGGCGGCCGCGCAGGCAAGGCGCGCTTGCTCAGCGTGGACAATCAAGGCCACCCGAAAACCGAGTACAGCCGCGCTGGCGCCGCACTTAAACTGCGAATGGCCGACACGGTGCTGAGCTACGGTGAACAACGGGTAAAAACGCCGGTATTCAACGCCTCCGACAGCCGCCTGCTGCCAGAGACTGCAACCGGCTGGTTGTTGACCAGCAACGAAGTTGACATCTTGAAACTGGTTGCCGGGCACTTCACCGAGAGCGCCGACCGTAACGCCAGCAGCCACAACCAAGGCCTGGTGGTGAACTACTCGAATGCCCTCAAGGGCGACAGCTTCGACCTCGCCGGCATGGTCTGGAACCCGAGCGACTCCGTCAGCGCCAGCCTGTACACCTCGCGCTATGAAGACACCTGGAACCAGCACTACTTGGGCAGCACCCTCAGCCACGCGCTGAGCGACCAACGCAGCGTCAGCCTCGACCTCAACCTGTACCGCACCCGCGACACCGGCAAGGCCTTGTCCGGGCAGATCGACAACACCACCTGGAGCCTGGTCTCGCGCTACAACCACGGGCCACACGGTTTCAGTCTCGGCTGGCAGCAAGTGCACGGCGACACCCCGTTCGACTACGTCAGCCGCGGCGCCATTTTCATCAGCAACGCGGTGCAGCTGTCCGACTTCAACGCCCCCAATGAGAAGTCCTGGCAGGCGCGCTACGACCTGAACATGGGCGCCTACGGCGTGCCTGGGTTGAACCTGACGGCGCTGTATGTACGCGGTTTCGACATCGACGGCAGTCGTGTCGATCCACGCGGCGGTTATGCCTATCTCGGTTATGGCCGCGGCGGCAAACATTGGGAACGCGACCTGGAAGCGCGCTATGTAGTACAGAGCGGCAAGGCCAAAGGCACGGTGTTCTCTCTGCGGCATGACGTGCATCGTGGGAACACGGCGCAAGCTGAGCTGGATGCGGATCAGATTCGGGTAGCGGTGGAGTATCCGCTTACGGGTGGGTTTTGAGGCAGGCAGAGCGAAGCTGATCAGAACGAGAAACTCTGACTGCGTCTGCGCTTATCTACCTCAGTCGGTTCGCCAAACGGTCCCGGCAACCTGCCGGCGGCGACGCCTTAGCTCAACCCCCACAGTGCCTTCTCACCCACTACACCAGCAGCAACTGCATATGCGTCGTTTGCCATACAGGGTCCTGTTCAATATCGGTGACGACAAACCCTTGCCGCTCCCAGAAGCGAATCGCTCCTGGCAGAAACGGATGCGTATGCAGATACAAACATTCGATTCCAGCAGCCTTGGCCCGCAACCGTAGCTCTGCAAACAGCGCTGCGGCCAGACCACAGCGGCGGTACTCGGGCAAAACGAACAGCCGCACCACTTCCACCACAGTGAAGTCGTGATAATTCAGCTGGCTGAAGCGGTGGTCGTAAGGCAGGTAGCCGATGGCTGCGACCAGCCGGCCGTTGTCGCGCGCGGTCAAGAAACAGCCGCCACCTTGCAGGTAGGTATCGCTGAACCGGGCAAGGTCAGCCGGCAGCGGTGCGTCAGCCAGCAGCGGAAACAGCTCCCGCCGCGAGTCGTTGACGAACGCGACCACCTCGTCGATGGCATCGGCGGCTACCGAAGTGATGATCCAGTCTGTCATTGCGCTCAGGCCTTGAAGCGAGGTGAAAGCCAACTTCTACCCGATCGCCAGCCCGTGCGCAATTGCACGGGCGCGCTCAAGCTGACTGGCGAAACGGCAGGCGCTGCGGATCAGTCCGCAACGTCGCGGCAAAACTGTTCTTGAGGGGGTATTCAGCTGCAGCTGGGCAGCCGCTGTCAAAAACGATGTGTTTACCTTCCGGACATCTGTGCAGGCCGTTTCCCACGCAGCGCAACTGCCACGCAGGCCCTGGAAAAACGGTAAACTTGCCACCCCACTGTGCCCAAGGGCTGCTCGATGAATCGCTTGCTCAACCTGCTGCTGCCCGTGCTCTTGCTCGGTGCCCTCGCTGCCTGCGACCAGCAGCCCAGCCGCGAACAACAGATCCTCGCCAAGCTGCCCTTGCAAGCCGCCTACGAGCACAACATCGGCAGGATGGCCTCACTGCTGGCCATGACCCACCCGCAGGTCCCCGAAGAGCAGATCAAGCAGGTACTGCGCAAGCACCTCACCGTCGAGGACCAGCGCAACGACCTGTTCAAGCTGTACAGCACAGCCAACTTCAGCGATGCCGAATTCGAGACCATCGTCGAGGCAACGCAGAATCCCGAGAAAGCCAAGGCACTCGGCGACACCGAGCAGGGCAAACGCCTCAGCGAGAAGCTCACCGGTCTGATGCGCGCCAGCGCCCAGGACAAAGCGGTACAGGCCCTCGCCGCGCAACGTATGCAGCAGGTCGAGGACGATCTGCAAGCGCTGCCTTGAACAGCCCGGTTTAGCTGTAGCTGTAATCACGCGAAACGCATAAGGTATTTCGCAGTAACCCGTCAGTGAGGTCAGGATTGCCACACGCCAAGAAAGGACTGCGCCTGGATCTGCGCACACTCATCCTCGTACTCTCGGCGCTGACTGCAGTGACCATGCTGCTGACCAGCTATTTCGCCAGTTACCGGGTACAACGCCAACTGCTGATCGACCATTCACTGGAAGCCAACCGGGTCTACGCGGCAAAACTTGCAGCAATCACCGATACGTTTCTGGGCAACGCGCTGCAGCAACTGGGCTTCAGTGCCGGGGTGCAGGCGCACAACCTGAACGATGCGCCCTCGCTGCTGGCCGAGACCGAGCGGGTGCTGCAGCAGAGCATCGCCTTCAACTCGACCTTTCTGGTCGACGCCCAGGGGTTTCTGCGCGCCGTTTCGCCCGCGCCACTGCGCCACCTGATCGGCACCCATGTGCAGACGCCAGGCTCGCAAGAGGCCCTGCGCGAACGCCGCCCGCTGGTATCAACACCCTTTCTGTCGGCAGCCAATAACCTGGTGGTGGTGCTGTCACAGCCGATCTTCGATGGGCAAGGCAAATACCTGGGCTATGTCGGCGGCAGCGTGTACCTGCGTGAACGCAACTTCCTCAACAGCATGCTCGGCGAGCACTACTACAAGGATGGCTCGTACCTGTACGTGGTCGACCGTAACCGGCGTCTGCTCTATCACCCAGACCCGGAGCGGGTCGGGACAGTGGTCGAGGGTAATTCCCTGATCGATCAGCTCCCCGCCCTGTCTGAGGGCACTCGGCAGATCCACAACAGTGCCGGCGTGGAGATGCTCGCCGGTTTTGCCACAGTGCCAAGCACGGGCTGGGGCGTTATCGCGCAGCAGCCGCTGAGCCAGACAGTAGCGCCAATGCGTCAGCTGATTCTGAATGTGGTGCTACTGTCGGCGCCGTTGGCATTGCTTGGTTTTCTCGCCCTGTGGTGGTTTGCCCTGGCCATCACCCGGCCGCTGTGGCAACTGGCGGCGGGCGCGCTGGCGCTGGACCGCCCTGGCACGGCCGAACATCTGCACAAGGTGCGTGCTTGGTACTTCGAAGCGGCCGAGTTGAAGCGCGCTTTGCTGTTTGGCCTCAATCTGCTGCAGGAGCGCATCGGCCGGCTCAACCGGGACGCGCAAACCGACCCCTTGACCGGGCTCGGTAACCGCCGCAGCCTCGAATACAACCTGTCGCTGCTCAAGGCCGAGGAGCGTAACTTCGCCGCTGTCGTGCTCGACATCGATCACTTCAAACGGATCAACGACACTTACGGCCATGCAGTGGGTGATCAGGCCCTGCGCCAGTTGGCCGAGCTGATGCGCAGCTGTTGCCGTGAAGTCGACGTGCTCTGCCGCACCGGTGGCGAGGAGTTCATCATGATCCTGCCTGGCGCCAGCCTGGAGATCGCCATCGTGGTTGCCCAGCGGTTGCGCATTTGCGTGCAGGACACACCGCTCGCTGCGGTCGGTGCGATCACCGTGTCGCTGGGCGTAGCCCATTGGCAGGCCAACTCTGGCAGCCTGCCGGCCGAGGTGCTCAGCGAGGCCGACGCTGCGTTGTATGTGGCCAAGCAGAACGGGCGCAATCAGGTCCAAGTCGCGCGCAGTGGCGAGGCGGCGCACAGCTGAACTGAGCGTTTGCCGCGGCGCTGATGTCCAAGCTGCAGCCCCATCGACCCGGAGATGACCATGCCCCGTCTGGGCTTTGCCTGTATGTACCGCCACCCGCATCGCAGCCTGGCGATCAAGGAACTGGAGGCCATCGAAAAGGCCTTCAATCCGCGCACCACGACCTTGCGCTGGCTCAACAGCGCCAGCGTCGAAGCCGCTGCGGCAAAGCTGCTGGAGCTGGTCGAACACAATCTCGATGCCCAGTTGCGCCTGCTGGCGTACGTGGCGGAGCTGCCGCCAACCCTGCGCATGGTGCGCTTGAGCAGCGACCTGCTGCCGCTCTACAGCCACCCGCAAGTGGCGGAGTTCTACCGTAACCCGAACGTTCAGGCTGACCTGCAGACACGCCTCGGCGCGATTGGCGCGTTTGCCCGCAGCGCGGATATTCGCCTGTCGTTTCATCCCGGCCAGTACTGCGTACTCGGCTCGGACCGCCCCGACGTAGTCGAAAACAGCCTGGCCGAGTTCGAGTACCACGCCGACATGATCCGCATGATGGGCTACGGCCAGCGCTTTCAGGACTTCAAGTGCAACGTGCACATTGCCGGGCGTCTGGGTGCCGCTGGCGTGCGTGCCGTCTGGCCGCGCCTGTCGCAGGAAGCGCGCAATGTCATCACCTTCGAGAACGATGAAAAGACCTACGGCGTCGACGATTGCCTGGGCCTGGCCGACCTTGCGCCGGTGGTGCTGGATATCCATCACTGCTGGATTCACGAGAACGACTACATCGCCCATGACGACCCACGGCTTGCGCCGATCATCGCCAGCTGGCGCGGCGTGCGCCCGGTGATGCACTACTCGCAGCCGCCCGAGCGCCTGCAGGAACTGGGCTTTACCGCGCAGCAGAAGCTGGAGATTCCAGCCTTGCTGGAGCAGGTCAACAAGCGTGATCTGTACCAGCACAGCGAGCGCATGTGGAACGACTGGACCAACTGTTACGCGCTGGGCTTCACGGGCGACTTCGACATCATGTTCGAGGCCAAGCACAAGAACCTCGCCACCCTCGACTTCTATCAGCGCTACGTTGATGGCGCTGCCGCCGCCATTTGATAGGAACACCGTCCGTCAGTCCCGGGGCACCCTCATCGACGAGGCAAGGCCCAATGCATGTACTCACATGAACGGGAGATACACCATGAAGCGGATGCATGCACTTTGTCTCGCAGTCTGCCTGGGCGCCACCGCGCCACTGGCCATGGCCGCGACCAACATGAATGACAACGACGCGCCAAGCACCCAGACCGGCGGCGCTACCGGCGTTGGCCCGGGCACCATGAACAGCGACGGCACGGGCACCGGCACCATGCAGCGTGACGGCACTGGCAGTGGCACCATGAACGGCAGCGGTACCGGGGGCAGCGGCATGGGCGGCAGCACCACTGACAGCGATGACAACCAAGGCGGCACCGGCGGCAGTGGCATGGGCGGCTCAGGCAGCGGCACTGGCTCGGGCAGTTCCGGTAGCGGCGGCGCAGGCGGCGGTGGCGGCGGTGGCGGCGGCTAATCCACTGGCCGTTGCACGTTAAACGCCGGCATGTTCGAGTTGCGATTCGAGCGTGCCGGCTTCGCTCAGGATGCGGGTTTCAAGCACCGGGCAAAATGTAACAACCCTTGTCTTAATACTGTCATGTTTACTTCATAGGATTGTCTCTGAACTGCCATCTATGGCCCCACGGCTTATTTCAGGGATGAACCGCAGCATGCGTCGAGTCGTATTCAATCAAAAAGGTGGCGTGGGCAAATCGAGCATCGCCTGCAATCTCGCCGCCGCCAGTGCTGCAGAGGGTTACCGCACGCTGCTGGTCGATCTTGATCCCCAGGCCAATGCCACCTACTACCTGACCGGTTTGAGCAACGATCAGATCCCCCCCGGCATTGCCGACTTCTTCAGGCAGACCCTCAGTACCAGCCCTGAAGGCAAGAAGAATCGTGTGGCCATCAGCGAGACACGCTACGCCAACCTGCATCTGGTCACTGCCAGCCCAGAGCTGGCCGATTTGCAGACCCGTCTGGAAAGCAAATTCAAGATCAACAAGCTGCGCAAGCTGCTGGTCGCGCTGTCGGAAGATTACGAGCGGATCTATATCGACACCCCGCCTGCGCTGAACTTCTATACCTTCAGCGCCCTGCTTGCCGCCGAGCGCCTGCTGATTCCGTTCGACTGCGACAGCTTCTCGCGCCAGGCACTGCTCAACGTCATGGCCGAAGTTGCAGAGCTGCGCCACGACCACAATGCAGAACTTACCGTCGAGGGCGTGGTGGTCAATCAGTACGCCGGGCGCACCGCACTGCACCAGACCCTGGTCGAGCAACTGCGCGGTGAAGGCTTGCCGATTCTGCCGGTGTACCTGAGCGCCTCGATCAAGATGCGCGAGTCGCACCAGGCGGCCGTGCCGCTGGTCCATCTGGCACCCACGCACAAATTGGCCCGCGAGTTCGTCGACCTGCTCGATGTATTGGAACGCGCCGCCTGACACCCAGGTGCGACAATCCACCACAGGCAGTCAGCACTCAGGCGATGCTGAGCTGATGGTAGATTCACCGCCATGAAAATCCCCCGCCAGAGCCGCGCGCTGACTGCCTGGGCGCTGTATGCCAGCGTCCTCTTCAGCCTATTGATCTGCGGTTTGCACCACGGCCAGATGAGCGGCCTGCAACTGTCCGGGCTCAACGGTGGCTTCTGTTCGCTGTCCAGCGAGCACGGGCCGGCGGTCGACCTTGGCGACTCCAGCGGTGATCAGCACATGGCGCAGCTGGACTGCCCGGTGTGCTCATCGTTTGTTCAAGCGGTGGCACCGAGCAGCACCGGCTGGTGGTTCGAGCGCCAACGCGGCAGCGCGCCGTCGCCGATGGTCCAGCGCAGCTGGGCCCAACCGCCGCCACGCTATGTGCGCCCTGCCCTCAACCCACGCGCCTCCCCTGCCATCCACGCAGCGCCAGCAACCTTCGTCTGAGCCGCCCGGGCCACTTGCCCGCAGGTGTGTGCTCAGCCATGACTTTTGCGTGGAAACCACAACAACATGATCCGCCAGACTTCCCTGGTGCTCCTGGCGAGCACCTGCAGTATCGCCTGGGCCGACCACTCGGCCATCGAACTCACCGCCACCAGCATCGACGCCAGCCGCGCAGCACCCTCGGGCGTGCAACTGGACGAGCCGATCCGTACCGGCTCCAAGCTCGGCCTGACCGCGCGGCAAACGCCCGCCTCGGTCAGTGTTTCCGACCGCAGCGTGATCGAACAACGCGGGGCCAAGGACACCCAGGACGTGATCAACGCCATGACCGGTGTCAACGCCTCGGCCAACCCCGGCTACGGCGGCTTTGTCAGCTACCGCGGCTTCACCCAGAACCAGGTCACCCAGCTCTTCAACGGCATCAACCTCGGCTATAGCAGCGCTACTCGCCCGGTGGACGCCTGGGTCATTGATCGCGTCGAACTGATCGGTGGGCCGTCGTCGTTCCTGCATGGTGCCGGTGCAGTTGGCGGCTCGATCAACTACATCAGCAAGCTGGCAAGCCGCGATCAGCAGACCATCGATGGCCGCCTGCGCTATGGCAGCTTCGACGATTCGGAAATCGCCTTCGGTATCAATCAGGCGCTGGCCAGCAACCCGGCCGAGGCCCACCACTTCGTGCGCCTGGATTTCAGCCGCGGCCACAGTAACGGATACATCGACCGCAATGAGCGCGATACCGACAGCCTGGCGTTGTCCTTGCTCAGTGAGCTGACCCCCGACCTCACCCACACGCTGGCCATCGAGTACCAGCAGGACAAGGAAGTCAGCCCCTACTGGGGCGCGCCGATCCTGCCGGGGCGCAGCACCATGAAGATCGACAACAGCCGCCGCTTCGAGAACTACAACGTCGCCGACGGCCGCTATGAACAGCGCGTGCGCTGGTTGCGCTCGATGCTCGACTACCAGATCAGCGACGCCACCAGCGTGCACAACACCCTGTACCACTACGACGCCCAACGCGATTACCGCAACCTTGAGCGGTACAGCTACAACGCCGCGGGCAATGTCCAGCGCGGCAGCCCATACCTGCAGCGCCATGAGCAAACGGTACTGGGCGACCGTATCGAACTGCGCCACGCCAACAGCCTGCTTGGCCTGTCGAGCCAGTGGGCGATGGGCGTGGATTACTCGCGCATGCGCCAGGACCTCTACCCCACTGCGGGCAGCTGGAGCGACGTGGTCGACCCAGACCATTTCGACCCTGGCAGTTTCGGTGACATCCCGGGGGTCAATACCGGCCTGACACGCCAGCGCCATCACCAGATCGACAATCGCGCAGTGTTCGCTGAAAACCGCCTGCAGTTGACCGATCGCCTGGCCTTGCTCACAGGCCTGCGCTACGACTACCTGGAAATGCAGGTGGACAACTACGGCACGGTTTCGCCCACCAGCCCAGCCTACTTTGAACGCCGTTGGGAACCGCTCAGCGGGCGGGTCGGCTTGACCTATGAACTGACACCTAGCGCCAACGTGTACCTGCAGTACAGCACCGCTGCCGACCTGCCGGCCGGGTCGTTGGCCGCCGCCACCTATTCCAACGTCGGCCTGTTCGATCTGTCCAAGGGCGAGCAGTGGGAAGCCGGCAGCAAGTTCGACTTTCTCGAAGGTCGCGGCGCGGCAACCGTTGCGCTGTATCAGATCGTGCGCAAGGACTTTGCCGTGCGCGATTCGAGCAACCCCAACCTGACGGTGCAAGCCGGTCAGCAGACCTCACGCGGGATCGAACTGGCTGGGCGTTTTCAAGTCACGCCAACGCTGCTGGCCGAAGCCAACTATGCCTATGTCGATGCGCAGTACGATGAGTTCAACGAGGCCGCCAATGGCGTCTCGGTATCGCGTAAAGGCAACGCGCCGGTCAACGTGCCGGCCAATGTCGGCAACCTGTGGCTGACCTACAGCTTCGATACGGTTTGGTCGATGGGCGTTGACGGACGTTATGTCGGCTCGGTCTACGCCGACAACGCCAACACGTTGAAGGCGCCGGCCTATACCCTGTTCGGTGCATTCGCGCGCTATCAGGTCGACCGCAACACCGCACTGACCGCACGGGTGCGCAACCTCACCGACGAGGTCTACGCCAAGCAGGCATACGGCCTGCAGTACTACATGGGCGCGCCGCGTACGCTCGAGTTGGCCATGGACGTGCGTTTCTGATGGCGCCTCAACGTCGTGCCGAGACCAGCAACATCATTGGCCGTTCAAGCTCTTCAGCCAGCGCCGGCCAGGCCTCGATCTGCTCTGGGCTCGGTGCAAACTCCTCAATCCGGGCAACCTGGAAACCCGCCTCGATCAAGCTGTTGAGCGTGCTGGCCAGGGTGCGGTGATACTTCAACACATCTTTGGCAAACCAGTCACTGCGCCGCTCGCCTTCAACTGCGTAGCGGCTCACCGGCCAACTCAGGCTGCCGTTCTCGGCGTGCTGCCAGTGCGCGCCGGCAGCGGCCATGTAGATCGGGTGTTCACAACTGAACACCAACTGGCCGCCCGGTACCAGTGCCTGGTACAGCGTTGCGATCAGGCGCGGCAAGTCTTCGATGTAGTGGAAGGTGAGCGCACTGTAGGCCAGATCGAACGTTGCTGCTGGCAGCGTGAGGCTCTCCAGATCAGCGATGCGGTACTCGATCGCCGGATCATGGGTATCGTGCCGGGCACGCGCGAGCATGTTCTGCGACAGGTCCAGCCCTAGCACCGAGGCCGCGCCTTGCTCGCGCATCCAGCGCGACGCCCAACCAAAGCCGCAACCCAGATCGACCACCCGTTTGCCGGCGAGTACAGGCAACATGGCGCGCAAGCTGGGCCACTCGGGAGCGCCAGCGAGCCCCTGAGTCTGACGTGGCAACTGGCTGTAACCGGCGAAAAATGCAGGGGTGTCGTAGATATTCTGGGCCATGACAGGGTCAGTGAGTGGCACAAGCACGAACTCTAACCTGAGATCGCAGAGCACGGCCACTAGCTGCTCAGTTGGTCGAGCAGCTCAGGACGCTTGCGCCACCGCACCAATGAAGTTCGCCAGCTCAGCGGTTTGCGGCGCGGCGAACACCTCCTGCGGATTGCCCACTTCATGCACCTTGCCCTGGTGCATGAACACCAGCTTGTCGCCCACTTCCCGGGCAAAGCGCATCTCGTGAGTGACCATGATCAGGGTCATGCCCTCCTTGGCCAGCTGGCGTACCACCCCCAGCACCTCGGTCACCAGTTCCGGGTCCAATGCCGAAGTGATCTCGTCACACAGCAGCACTTTCGGCGACATCGCCAGCGCACGGGCGATGGCCACCCGCTGTTGCTGGCCGCCGGAGAGTTGATCCGGGTAGGCATTGAATTTCTCGCCCAGGCCGACCCGCGCCAGCATCTGCTCAGCCAGTTGCCGCGCTTCGCCCTTGCTGGTCTTCTTCACCACCTGCGGCGCCAGCATCACGTTCTCGCCGACGCTCAGGTGCGGGAACAGGTTGAACTGCTGAAACACCATGCCCACCTTCTGGCGCAGGCTGCGCAGGTCGGCGCGGGCAGCGTCGAGGTACTCGCCGTCGACTTCGATGACGCCGTCACTGATCGACTCCAGGCCGTTGAGGGTGCGCAACAAGGTGCTCTTGCCCGAACCGCTGCGGCCAATGATCGCGACCACTTCGCCCTCTTCGATGCTCAGGTCAACGCCCTTGAGCACGTGGTTGTCGCCGTAATACTTGTGCAGCGCAGACACTCTAAGCAGGGGCATGCAGCCTCCTTTCCAGATAACGGGCGCTCAATGAGAGCGGGTAGCAGAGGATGAAGTAGCCCACGGCGACCAGGCCGTAGGTCAGGAACGGCTCGAAGGTGGCGTTGGCGAGCATGCCGCCGGTCTTGGTCAGTTCGGTGAAGCCGATGATCGACGTGACCGCCGTACCCTTGACCACCTGCACCGAGAAGCCCACCGTCGGCGCGATGGCGATGCGCATGGCCTGCGGCAGGATCACATAGCGCAGTTGTTCGAGCCGGCTCAGCGCCAGGCTGCCGGACGCTTCCCACTGGCCACGGCCGATCGACTCGACACAACCGCGCCAGATCTCGGCAAGGAACGCGCTGGTAAACAGCGTCAGGGCAATTGCTGCTGCCATCCACGCCGAAACGTCGATGCCGAACAGCGCGATGCCGAAGAACACCATGAACAGCTGCATCAGCAATGGCGTGCCCTGGAACAACTCGATATAGCCCCGGGCCAGGCCGCGCAGATAAGGGTTTTCCGAGATCCGTGCGAGCAGCAACAGCAAGCCGGCAACGCCGCCGCAGACAAACGCCACCAGCGACAGCAACAAGGTCCATTGCAAGCCGGTCAGCAGGTTGCGGACGATATCCCACAAGGTGAAGTCCATCAGCGTCTCCCCATCAGCCAGCGCTGGCCGAGCCAGGCCAGCAACTGCCGCACGCCGATAGCCATGAGCAGGTACAGCACGGTGGTCAGCAGATAAGTCTCGAACGCGCGGAAATTACGCGATTGAATGAAGTTGGCCGCGAACGACAACTCCTCGGTGGCGATCTGCGAACACACCGCCGAACCGAGCATGACGATCACGATCTGGCTGCTCAGCGCCGGCCAGACCTTGGCCAGTGCCGGCTGCAGAATCACATGTCGAAACGCCTCGAAGCGGCTCATGGCCAACGCTGCAGCCGCTTCCAGCTGGCCCTTGGGGATGGCCATGATGCCGGCGCGGATGATCTCGGTGGAGTACGCGCCGAGGTTGATTACCATCGCCAGCACTGCCGCTTCCCATTCACTCAGGCGCACGCCAAGCGCCGGCAAGCCAAAGAAGATGAAAAACAGCTGGACCAGGAACGGCGTGTTGCGGATCAGCTCCACATACACCCCGAACACCGCGGAAAACGGCTGCAGACGCCAGGCCCGGACCACCGCGCCGAGCACGCCGATGGCCAGCCCCAGCACGGTGCCGACCACCGTCAGTTGCAGGGTGAACAGCGCGCCCTTGAGGAGCAGGTCAGCCTGGGCCAGCACCGGGGCGAAATCAAATTGATAGGCCATCGAACAGCAACTCCAGGCGCGGCTTAAAGGTCAGCCGGAAGCGGCTGCTTCAGCCATTTTTCCGCATTGCGATTGAGGCTGCCGTCAGCCTTGGCTGCATCCAGCGTGGCGTTGACCTTGTCCAGCAGTGCCGGCTCCTGCTTGGCCAGGCCGACATACACCGGCGAGTCCTTGAGCTTGACCTTGAGTACCGGCACCTTGGCCGGGTTCTTCTCGGCGATCACCGCCATGACCACGCTGCCACTGGCGATCAGCTCGACCTGCCCAGCCAGGTAGGCGGCGATGGTCGAGTTGTTGTCTTCAAAGCGCTTGATGGTTGCGCCCTTGGGGGCCACTGCCGACAGCTCCATGTCTTCGATCGAGCCGCGGGTGACGCTGATGGTCTTGCCAGCAATGGCATCGATGCTGTCGATCTTGGTCTCGGCCGGGCCGAACACAGCCAGGTAGAACGGTGCGTAGGGTTTCGAGAAGTCGATCACCGCCGCCCGCTCCGGATTTTTGCCCAGGCTTGAGATCACCAGGTCAACCTTGCCGGTGGTGAGGAACGGGATACGGTTGGTGCTGTTGACCGGCGTCAGCGCCAGCTTGACCCCAAGCTTGTCGGCCAGCAGCTGCGCGGTGTCGATGTCCAGGCCGCGCGGTTTGAGGTCAGGGCCGACCGAACCGAATGGCGGGAAGTCTTGCGGCACAGCGACTTTCAATACACCACGGGCGGTGATGTCGGCCAGCGCATCGGCTTGGGCCTGAACTGCGCCAAGGGCACCGCCGCAGAACAGGGTAGCCAGAAACAGGGTACGGAACTTGGTCATGCACGAGCCTCGCAGGGTCAGAGTGGGCAACTGGACAGGCAGTTACACAGGACAAGTGCACGGGCCATGCCAGAAAGCTCGCGAAACCCCGCAAAAGCAGGCCAGCCCGTCTGCGCCACGGTCTTACTGGTCTGAACAGTTGCCTGCAGACTGAGGTAAGCACGCCGCGCTGCGCCCTGCATTTGTGCAAAGCCCGTTCACCCTGCGCCAGCACGGAGCAAGGCTTGCCAGCGCCGCGCATTGCCCGTAAAAGGGTCGAACCCTGCCCTCTGACCGGTCTGAACTGCATGCTCGATACCCTCCCCCGCGCCGTCCCGGAAATCGCCTTGCAGGCAATCCGCAAACTGATCGATGACGGTGGTTATCTGCCCGGTGATGCCCTGCCCTCGCAGCGCGACCTGGCCGAGCAACTGGGGGTCAGCCGGGCCTCGTTGCGCGAAGCATTATCGACCCTCAGCGCGTTGGGCCTGGTCAGCGTGCAGCCCGGCAAGGGCGTGTTCGTGCTGGCACCGGTGCCGGCCACCCCGGTGGGCTTCAGTTGGCCGTACGCCGAGCAGGTGTCTGCCGCCGACACCTTCCAACTGCGCTATGCACTGGAAGGCTTTGCCGCCGGGCAGGCGGCGCTGAACCTGACGGCCGACGATCTCGACCGGCTTGCCGCCAATGTCGAGGCCATGCGCCAGGAGTTACGTGCGGGTAACTTCGAAGCGGCAGCGCGGCTGGACTTTGCCTTCCACCAGGCGCTGCTGCAGGCCGCCGGCAACCGCGCCATGCTGCATGTGATCACCGCCAGCCAAGACATCTTTCTGGAAAGCCAGAAGCTGCCGTTCATACGCCCGGAGCGGGCCATGGAAACCTGGCAGGAGCACAGCAAGATCCTCCGCGCCCTGGCCCGACGCTCGCAACTGGGCGCGCAGCGGGCCATGCAGGAGCATATCCGCAACGCGGCTTCGCGTACCGGCGTGGTGTTCCCGGTCTAGCCCTGCGCAACCGCTTGCCTGCTGGTTGAAACAGATAGCTCAGTGTCGCCCCCGAATATGCGCGCGGCGCAACCTGCCGATCTACTGATAGCCATAACAACGATGCTGCGGCCCGACTGCGGCACTTTCAATCAGGCTGCCATGGCAAATCGGAGCGTCTCCGCATGTCCACTTCCCATGAGGTATCACCGGCCACCTTGCGCCGGGTCATCGCGGCCTCGGCCGTTGGCAATTTCGTCGAGTGGTTCGACTTCGCCGTCTACGGCTTCCTTGCCACACTGATCGCCAGCCAGTTCTTCGCCAGCTCCGATCCCGGCGCCGGCCTGCTGAAAACCTTTGCCGTATTCGCCGTGGCCTTTGCCTTGCGGCCATTGGGCGGCATCGTGTTTGGTGCTTTGGGAGATCGGCTCGGGCGCAAACGCGTGTTGTCGATGACCATTCTGCTGATGGCGGGCTCGACCACCCTCATCGGCCTGCTGCCCACCTACGCCAGCATCGGTATCGCCGCGCCGCTGTTGCTGACCCTGGCGCGCTGCCTGCAAGGCTTTTCCGCTGGTGGCGAGTACGCCGGTGCATGCGCTTATCTGATGGAACACGCACCGCAAAACAGACGCGCGTTCTATGGCAGCTTCGTGCCGGTGTCGACCTTCTCGGCGTTTGCCTGCGCGGCAGTGATCGCCTACGCCCTCGAGGCAAACCTGAGCAGTGACGCGATGAACACCTGGGGCTGGCGGGTGCCGTTTCTGATCGCGGCGCCATTGGGCCTGGTCGGTCTGTACCTGCGCTGGCGCATGGAGGAAACCCCGGCGTTCCGCGCGGCCATCGCCGAAGGCAAGGTGCACAGCCATTCGCCGCTCAAGCAGACCCTGCGCAATCACGGCCGGGCGATCCGCAACCTCGGCGCGTTCATTTCGCTGACGGCGCTGTCGTTCTATATGTTCACCACCTACTTTGCCACCTACCTGCAACTGGTCGGCAACCTGACCCGCGCGCAGTCGTTGCTGGTGACCACTGTGGCACTGCTGTTCGCCGCTGCCGGCTGCCCACTGGCCGGGTTGCTTTCGGACCGCATTGGCCGACGCAAGACCATTGGTTTTACCTGCCTGTGGGTGATGGTTGCGGTGTTCCCGGCCTACTGGCTGGCGAGCTCGGGGTCGATGTCCGGCGCCTTGCTCGGCGTGATCCTGCTGGCGGTCGGTGCGCTGATGAGTGGCGTAGTCACTGCCGCGCTGCTGTCGGAAAGCTTCCCTACCCGCACCCGCTACACCGCTTCGGCGATCACCTACAACGTTGCCTACACGCTGTTCGGCGGCACCGCGCCGCTGGTTGCGACCTGGCTGATTGGCCAGACCGGCAGCAGCCTGGCACCTGCGTTTTATCTGGTGGTGATCGCCTTGCTGGCGTTGATCGGTGGCCTGGCGCTGCCGGAGACTGCGCGGGTTTCACTGCATGACGAGGTGCCGACAGGGCAGCCTAATCCCGCCGTTTAAGCTATGTGTGCGGGGTCGTTGAGGCCCCGTGGCACAGTTAGTTGCGGTAGTCGCCACCGTGCACGGCCCAAAGGTAGGCTTTGTCTGCCTCAAGCCTCAGGTCACGCCACTCTTGCCACGTCACCAAGCCCAGCCGGTCCATTTCGTCAGCCTGATAGAGCAGCCGCTCGTGGTAGGTGTTGGGGCAGTCCATGCGCTGCTGGCGGTCCTCAAGCAGGTGATACCACCCCGACAGTGCCGAGATCCGCTGTTCATCCTGTGGCTGCAAGGAGGCATCGAAGACATTCATTGGCAGTTACCCGGCGCTGGTTTCCCGGTTGAGTCAGCCCAGCGCCGAGGGGTTCCTGCGAACTTGCCCATGGCCTGCTCAGCGGTTAGAGGCTGCGGGTAATGCCGCCATCGACGCGGATGTTCTGCCCAGTAATGTAGGCGGCGCCTTCACTGGCCAGAAATGCCACGGTGGCGGCGATTTCTTCGCTGGTGCCATAACGCTTGAGCGGTACGCTGTCGCGGCGTTGCTCGGTGCTGGGCAAGCTGTCGATCCAGCCGGGCAAGACGTTGTTGATGCGCACGTTATCGCCGGCATATTCGTCGGCAAAAATCTTGGTGAACGCGGCCAGCCCTGCCCGGAACACCGCTGAAGTCGGGAACAGGGAGCTAGGTTCAAAAGCCCAGGCGGTAGAAATATTGATGATCACGCCACCTTGCTGGCGCTGCATGATCGGGGTAACCAGGCGACTGGGACGGATGACATTGAGCAGGTACGTGTCCATGCCAAGCTGCCAGTCCTGATCGCTCAGCTCCAGAATCGGCGCCCGTGGGCCGTGGCCTGCGCTGTTGACCAGCACATCGACGCGGCCCCATTTGGTCATGACCGCATCGACCAGTGCTTGCAGATCGGCAGGGGACTGATTGCTGCCGGTCAGGCCGATACCGCCTAGTTCAGCGGCAAGGGCCTCGCCTTTGCCGGAAGAGGACAGGATCGCGACGTGAAAGCCGTCGGCGGCTAGTCGGCGGGCGGCGGCGGCGCCCATGCCGCTGCCGCCGGCGGTGATAATGGCTACTTTGTCTGCTGACATGATTGCTCCTGAGTACACATTGATGACGCTTAAAGGCTACACCCGAGAGCAGGCTCGTCAGCAGTCATGAATAATCACGAGAGCCAGTAGAAAAACTTCTGGGTAGATCCGGATTTGAAACTCACCCGCACGGCCATTGGCCGATGCGGTCCTACTCATCAAGGTGTTATTTCCAGCAGATCAGGGCCGTCTTCCATGCCACCACGCAGCACATCCCCAGAGCACGCCTTCACCGGCTTCGTCAGCGTGCGCGGCGCCCGCGAACACAACTTGCAGAACGTCGACGTCGACATCCCTCGCGACGCGCTGGTGGTGTTTACCGGTGTGTCCGGCTCAGGCAAATCCTCGCTGGCGTTTTCCACCGTGTATGCCGAAGCGCAGCGGCGTTATTTCGAATCAGTGGCGCCTTACGCACGGCGCCTGATCGATCAGGTCGGCGTACCCGATGTCGACGCCATTGAAGGCTTGCCGCCAGCGGTAGCCCTGCAGCAGCAACGCGGCAGCCCCAGTGCGCGCTCCTCGGTGGGCAGCGTGACCACCTTGTCGAGTTCGATCCGCATGCTCTACTCGCGCGCCGGCAGTTACCCCGACGGGCAACCAATGCTGTACGCCGAGGACTTCTCGCCGAATACGCCGCAGGGCGCTTGCCCGGAGTGCCATGGCCTGGGCCGCGTCTATGAAGTCACCGAGGCGAGCATGGTGCCCGATCCTTCTCTGACTATCCGCGAGCGTGCGGTGGCGGCCTGGCCGTTGGCCTGGGGCGGGCAGAATCAGCGCGATATCCTCGTCACCCTCGGCTACGACATCGACAAGCCATGGCGCGATCTACCGCAAGAACAGCGTGACTGGATCCTGTTCACCGAGGAAACCCCGACTGTGCCGGTGTACGCCGGGCTGACTCCCGAGCAGACCCGCACAGCGCTCAAACGCAAGCTGGAGCCGAGTTATCAAGGCACATTCAGTGGCGCCAAGCGCTATGTGCTGCACACCTTCATGCACTCGCAAAGCGCGCAGATGCGCAAGCGCGTCAGCCAGTACATGCGCCCGAGTGCATGCCCGCTGTGCGCCGGCAAACGCCTCAAGCGCGAAGCCCTGACCGTCACCTTCGCCGGCCTGGACATTGCCGAGCTCTCGCAGCTGCCGTTGCAGGACCTGGCCGTGGTATTGCGCACGGTGGCCAATCCCGACTACCTGACCAACGCAGAGCAAAGCGGCGCTACCCTCTCCCATCAGCAAACCCGCGAGGCCCGCCAGCAACGCGCAGCCAAGGGCGAGCCGGCGCACAGCGGCGGCCCGGACGTGCGCCACACGCCCAATCTGTCGCTGGAGAAACGCCTGGCCGCGCAACGCATTGCCGCCGAACTGCTGGAACGGATCAACACCTTGATCGACCTTGGCCTGGGTTATCTGGCACTCGAGCGCAGCACGCCCACGCTGTCGTCCGGCGAGCTGCAGCGGCTGCGCCTGGCCACTCAGCTCAACTCGCAACTGTTCGGCGTGATCTATGTGCTCGACGAACCCTCGGCCGGCTTGCACCCGGCCGATAGCGAGGCGCTGTACGCGGCCCTGCAACGGCTGAAAAGCAGCGGCAATTCAGTGTTTGTGGTCGAGCACGACCTGGACACCATGCGCCGCGCCGACTGGCTGATCGATGTGGGCCCAGCCGCCGGCGAGCACGGCGGGCAGATTCTCTACAGCGGCCCGCCAGTGGGCCTGGCCGAGATCGAGCAGTCGTGTACCCGCGCGTATCTGTTCGCCGAGGCCGGGCCGCAACATCAGCAACCAAGGGCCCCCCAGGGTTGGCTGACACTGGAGGGCGTAACCCGCAACAACCTGCAGGACCTCAGTGCGCAGTTCCCGCTGGGCTGCTTCACGGCGGTTACCGGGATCTCCGGCTCGGGCAAGTCCAGCCTGGTCAGCCAGGCGCTGCTGGAACTGGTCAGCGCTCACCTGGGCCAGCCGGAGCAAGCCGCAGAGCCTGACGAACAGAGCCTGGAAGACGAGCCTGAGCAGGCCAGCAGCGGCCGCATAGTCGCCGGCCTGGAGGCGATCAAGCGGCTGGTCAAGGTCGACCAGAAGCCGATCGGGCGTACCCCGCGCTCCAACCTGGCCACCTACACCGGGCTGTTCGATCACGTCCGCAAGCTGTTTGCCGCCACCGAACAGGCCAAGGCGCAGGGCTTCGACGCCGGACGTTTCTCGTTCAACGTTGCCAAGGGCCGTTGTGAAACCTGCGAAGGCGAAGGTTTTGTCAGCGTCGAGTTGCTGTTCATGCCCAGCGTCTACGCGCCCTGCCCGACCTGCCACGGCGCCCGCTACAACCCGGCAACGCTGGCAGTGACCTGGCAGGACATGAGCATTGCCGATGTGCTCGGCATGACCGTCGAACAAGCGCTGCAGGTGTTTGCCGAACAGCCGCCCGTGCGGCGCAGCTTGCAGGTGCTGGCCGATATTGGCCTCGGTTATCTGCGCCTTGGCCAACCGGCCACCGAGCTGTCCGGTGGCGAAGCGCAACGGATCAAGCTGGCCACCGAGCTGCAACGCAGCGCGCGCGGCGCCACCCTGTATGTGCTGGATGAGCCCACCAACGGCCTGCACCCGCAGGACGTCGACCGCCTGCTGCTGCAACTGAACCGGCTGGTCGACGGCGGGCACACGGTGGTGGTGGTCGAGCATGACATGCGTGTGGTGGCGCAAAGCGACTGGGTCATCGACATCGGCCCTGGCGCCGGCACTGCGGGTGGCCAGGTCGTCGCCAGCGGCGCGCCCGCCGATGTCGCCCGCTGCAAGCAAAGCCGGACGGCGCCATTTCTGCAAAGTGTACTGCGCTCAACTACCCAGTAGCGTTTGCAGTTCAAGGGCATCGCCCAAGGCTGCATCGCCTGCCGTGTTGTCAAAAATGCACCAGGTCGCCGAGCCGGACTCGGCGCGGGCCAGCAACTGCGGCCCCAGCGCCTGCAGCCAGGTGCTGGGGTAATCGCTGAAATAGGCACGCGGTGAGCCATGCAGGCGCCAGTACGCAAGGCCTGGCCAGCCACGCGGCTGCGCGTCCAGGGCAAAGCGCGCCGGGTCTGCGCCCACCAGTGCCACCTGCAACTGCTCCATCAGCGCTCCGGCCTCGGCCCAGCTGGGGTGGCGCGCTTCCAATGCCACAGGCCCTGGATACACCTCGCGCACATCAGCCATGAAACGCTCCACTAGCAGCGGCTCGAAAGCCAACGACGGCGGCAGTTGCACCAGCACGCAACCCAGCGCTGACCCGAGCGCCGTGCACTGCGCAAAGAACTCAGCCAAAGCTTGCGCGCAATCGACCAGACGCCGTTCATGGCTGATGGCACGCGGCAGCTTGACCGAGAAGCGAAACCCCGGCGGCACCGCACCTGCCCAGCGCGCATACGTGGCTGGGCGATGCGGTCGATAGAACGAACTGTTGATCTCTACCGCCGTGAGCTGGCGGGCGTAGCGCTGCAGATGGCTGCCCTCGCCTGCCAGCTGTGCAGCGTAAGTACGTGAGATGCTCCAGCCGGCACAACCCAGATAAATCATCAGCCTCTCCCTGCTTGACTTGCCCGTCAGCCAGTGGAGTTGCAGAACGGGGTCGAGGTTCAGCCGGCATCACCCGTTGTCAGCGGATTACCTCCAGGAAAAAGTTGCCGAATAAGCCAGCACTTCTATATTCACTTAACCCTGCCTCATGCGATGGCGACCATGGCCAGCACCGCCCAGCTGATCATTTGCGAGCACTGCGACTGCGTTTATCAGCAGGTTGTGCTCGGCAAACATCAAAAGTCCTTGTGCGTGCGCTGCGCCGGCGTGCTGGAGCGCTACAACGGCCTGACGGTGGAACAACGCCTGGCGCTGACCATCACCGCAGCCATGCTGTGGCTGTTCGCCAACTTCTACCCGATCATGACCATCAGCCTGCAGGGCCTGAAAAACAGCGCCACCTTGTGGGATTCAGTACTGGCGCTGAGCCAGGGACCCATCACCTTCATTGCCATGGTCGCAGCCATCGCCATCATCATCGCGCCGGCGTTTCAGTTGATGCTGCTGATCTGGGTACTGGCCTTTGCCCTCAGCCAGCGCCGCGCGCCGGCGTTCAAACTGTGCATGCGCTGGCTGGAAACCCTGCGCCCGTGGAGCATGCTCGAAGTCTGCCTGCTCGGCGCCATGGTCGCGGTTTTCAAGCTGGCCGGGATGCTGGCGGTGCTGCCCGGTATCGGCCTGTTCGCCCTCGCCGCGCTGAGCCTGCTGCTGATCCGCATCGCTGGTCGCGATATCCGCGAACTGTGGGCGCTGCCATGAACCGCACTGCCAGCAATCGCCCACCGACGGCCGCCGAGCTCAACCTGTGCCTGTGTCACAGCTGCGGCCTGGCCTGCGACATGCGCGACGAGCCACTTAGTTGCCCGCGCTGCGACGCACCACTGCACCGGCGCAAGGTCAACTCGCTGGCCCGCACCTGGGCGTTCATGCTGGCCGCGCTGGTGTTCTACATCCCGGCCAACCTGCTGCCGGTGATGAACACGACCATGCTCGGCGACGGTGCCGACAGCACCATCATGAGCGGCGTGCTGGAGTTCTGGGCGCACGGCGCGTGGGACATCGCGCTGATCATCTTCATCGCCAGCATCGCGGTGCCGGGGGTCAAGTTCGTCGCGCTGTCGCTGCTGCTGATCACCGTCCAACGGCGCAGCCGGTGGGCGTGCCGCGAGCGTTCGCAGTTGTACCGGTTTGTCGAGTTGATCGGCTACTGGTCGATGCTCGACGTGCTGGTAGTGGCGCTGGTTGCAGCGCTGGTCAAGTTCCAGGCGCTGGGCGATATCGAGCCGCGCGTCGGGATTCTGTTCTTTGGCCTGGTGGTGGTGTTCACCATGCTCGCGGCGATGAGCTTTGACCCGCGTCTGATCTGGCAAGCAGGACCTGAGGAGGCCACGGATGAAGTCGCCCGCCACTGAAGCACCCGCAGAACCGGGACCGCCACCGATCAAGACGCGCCGTTTCAGCGTGTCACTGGTGTGGCTGGTCCCGCTGGTGGCGGTACTGGTCGGCCTGTCGTTGGTGATTCACAGCAAACTGCAGGAAGGCCCGACCATCACCCTCAACTTCAAGACCGGCAGTGGCCTGGTGGCGAACAAGACCGAGGTCAAATACCGCAGCGTGGTCATCGGTCACGTTTCGGCGGTGGCCCTGAGCGATGATCAACGCAGCGTCAACGCCACCGTCCAGCTGGACAAGCAAGCCGAGGGCTTCACCCGCGAAGACTCGCAGTTCTGGGTGGTACGCCCGCGCATTGGCGCCGGCGGCGTGTCCGGTATCGATACGCTGCTGTCGGGTGACTATATCGGCGCCGACATCGGCCAGGCCGAGGGCCGCGCCAAGCGCTTCAAGGGCCTGGAAAACCCGCCGCCGATCACCTACGGCGAACCCGGCAAGCGCTTCACCCTGCACACCCAGGACCTCGGCTCGCTGGATATTGGCTCGCCGGTGTACTACCGCAAGATCCCGGTCGGCCAGGTAGTCGCCTACGCGCTGGATGCCGACGGCAAAGGCGTCAATATCGAAGTGTTCATCCACGCCCCCAACGACGCCTATGTCACCGACAACACGCGCTTCTGGAACGCCAGCGGCATCGACGTCAACGTCGGCGCCAACGGCGTGGCGATCAAGACTGAATCGCTGTCGACCCTGCTGGTTGGCGGCATCGCCTTCCGCGCACCAGAGTACAGCCCCAACGATAGCGCCGCCGCCGAAGACCGCACCTATGAGCTGTTCGATGATCAGCAAACCGCGCTGGCCCCGCCGAGCGGCAAAGCCCAGTACCTGACATTGCGTTTCGACCAGGCCATGCGCGGCCTCAAAGTGGGCGCGCCGGTGGAGTTTCTCGGTATCGAGATCGGCCGAGTGGTCTCGGTCAATCTGGACTTTGATGAAGTGCAACGCAGCTTCCCGATCAACGTCGGGATCGTGGTGTATGCGCAGCGATTGGGCCAGGCGCACAAGAAAATGCTCAAAGCGCTCAAGCATGATCCGGATGACATGACCGCCACCGCCCAGGTGTTCAGTTCGTTCGTTGCCAACGGCCTGCGCGCGCAGGCACGCAATGGCAACCTGCTGACCGGTCAGCTATACATCGCCCTGGACTTCTTCCCCAAGGCGCCCAAGGTCGCCTTCGACCTGAACGCCAGGCCAATTGCGATCCCGACCCTGCCCGGCAGCCTGGAAATCCTCCAGGAGCAACTCCAGGCGATGCTGGAAAAAATCAACAAGTTGCCGGTCGAGCGCATCGCCGGCAACCTTGATGGCAACCTGGTCGAGCTGCGCAAAGGCCTGATGCAGTTCAACAGCCGCACCCTGCCGGGGGTGCAGAGCACCCTGGCGGATGTCAGCAAGACCTTGCAGTCGGCCAGCGCCACGCTCGCCGAAGACTCACCGCAGCGTGAGAAGCTCAGCGAGACCCTCGACGAACTCGGCCGAATGTCGCGCTCGTTGCGCGATCTGTCCGATTACCTGGGGCGTAACCCAGAGGCGTTGATCCGTGGTCGACCAAGCAATGCGCCACCAATCGACCTGCAAGGCCCGCCGCGCAACTGACCCGGAGCGATAGCCATGACTTCACCCTGCACGCTCATGCTGCTCGTCACGCTGGCGCTGATGGCAGCGTGTCGCAGCGAGCCGATCCAGTTTCACACGCTGATGCCAACCCAGGTCAGCCGCTCCCCGGCCGGCAGCGAGATCGCCATCGAAAGCGTCAGTGTGCCCGCGCAGGTCGACCGCGCCCAGATCGTGATTCGCCAAGGCGCCAGCGGGCTGGCCATTCTGGAAACGCAATGGTGGGGCGCCAGCCTGGCCGATGAGCTGCGCAGCGCCTTGGCCGAGCAACTAAGCAGTGGCGTGCCTGGCCAGCAACGCTCGGTAAGAATCATTGTGCAGCGCTTTGATTCCGTGCCCGGCCAATACGCGCTGCTGGATACCAAGTGGCGCCTGCGGGTCGCCGCAGGCGCCAGCCTGGATTGTCGCAGTGTGGTGCAAAGCCCGGCCGGCGCATCAATCGATGCAGTAGTTACGGCCCATCAACGTAACCTGATGCGGCTGGCCTCGCTGATCAACCAGACCGCGCGCAATCCGCAAGCAGGCTGCGCAGCCAGCCCAAGCCTAGGCCCGGGCGTCTGACTACTCGGTAGGCGATTCGGTATTCACATAGGTCGGCACTTCGGCGAGGGCCAACGCGCGACGCTGCTCACGCTGCGGCAGGCGCCTGGCCGGCAGCGGCTCGAGCATCTGCGCCTGCCCGGTGATCAACGCCCGCTCGATCGCCATGATCACGCGGACATCGCGCCATCCCTCCTCCGCGTCTGGCTCCGGCGCCTGATCGTTGAGGATGCAATCAGAAAAGTACGCCGTCTCGCCAGCAAACTGATCCACCACTGGATGCACATGCACGCGGGTGGTGTCGTCGAGGGTTGCGCGGTAGCTGATCGCGACATCTTCACCATAGCCATAGCAAGGCGAGGCTTCGATTTCGCCCCCGCTACCAAGCAACTGGAAACGCTCCGAGTCGGGTAGGCAGTAGCTGACGGTAAATTGCGCCAGGCGCTCGTCAGGAAAACGCAGCGACACGCTGACAGTGTCCCAGGTGTCGATCCGACTGCCTGGAGAATGGCTGCCCTGCGCACTGACCTCGATCGGCTCGGCATTGAACAGCTGGCGCACCATGTTCAGCGGGTATGGGCCCATGTCAGCTACCGGGCCTGCGGCAAAGCCGCTGTGGGCACGGTGATTGCTCGGCTTGACGGTCTGGGTGAAGATCGAGGTGAACAACCGTGGTTGGCCAAACTCGCCGCTATTCACACGCTCGATCATCTCCAGCGTGCCTGGCTCACAATGCAAACGGTAGGCGACCATCAATTTAGTGCCTGTGCGTTGCGCCACATCGCGGATGGCCACGCAGTCGTCATCGCTGGCCGCCATGGGCTTTTCCAACAGCACATGAATGCCGGCTTCCAGCGCCGGGATGACGAACTCGCGATGGCGGTAGTTGGGCGTGGCAATGTAAACCGCATCTATTTCACCTGAGGCGAGCAGTGCTGCGTAATCGGTGTAGGCCCACGCCTTGAGCTGATAGCGGCTGGCCAGCTGACGGGCCTTCTCAGGGTCGCCAGTCACCAGTGCAGCGAGCGCCGAATTGTCGGTCTGGCCGACCCCAGGCATGAATGCACCCTGTGAGATCGAACCGCCGCCAACCACTGCGTAGCGGATTTTGCCATCTGAACTGGGCATTGCTGTCTCCTTGCGGGAATTATTCACTAGCTAGGAAGTGGGCAAGCAAGCCGGGGCGCGAGTTCGATTTTTTTCTTTGTGGTTCTCACCAGGCGCGTACAAGTGATGCAACGCAATCAGCTTGTGCTGTAGTCGTATTTTGTTACCTGCAGGCCAGTGATTTTGTCTGGACTCCCCCCGGCGACCTCTCTAGGCTACGGCCTCCGTCAAGATAGGGTCCCACCTGTGAAGCAGTCCTCCGGCACATTAAAGTCCGCCCTCTGGGGCTTGCTGCTGGCTACCAGCCTGTGCGCGCACGCCGACCGCGAGGCACCAACGCTGGTTTATTCGTGGCCGGTCAATGCGGGCCCGCTCGACCCGCGCGGCTACGCACCCGACCAGATGTACGCACAGGCCATGGTCTACGAGCCGCTGGTGCGCTACACCGCAGCCGGCACGGTCGAACCCTGGCTGGCCAGTAGCTGGCACGTCAGCGACGACGGCAAGACTTACACCTTCACCCTGCGCGACGGCGTGCGCTTCAGTGACGGCACGCCGTTCGATGCGGCTGCCGCCAAGGCCAATCTGGATGCGGTGCTGGCCAACAGCAAACGCCATCGCTGGCTGGAGTTGGTCACTACGCTGGAGCGGGTCGAAGCGCCGGACCGGCGGACCCTGCAACTGTTCCTCAAACACCCCTACTACCCGACCCTGATGGAACTGGCCCAGGTACGCCCACTGCGCTTCGGTGCGCCGCTGGCCAAACCTGGCGAGCCAGTCGGCACCGGTCCTTGGCAGCGGGTCGAGAGCCGCCTGGGCGAATTTGATCGGTTCACCCGCAACCCGTATTACTGGGGCGCGCAACCCGCCTACGGCGAGGTGCTGGTCAAAGTCATCCCCGACCCCAACAGCCGCGCGCTGGCTCTGCAGACGGGGCAGATCGACCTGATCCAGGGCGCTGCCGGCGAGATCACCGCCAGTACTTTTGTGCGTCTGCGCGATCAGGGCTTTGCCAGTGCACTGTCAGCACCGTTGGCGACTCGCAGCCTGGCGATCAATACTGGCAGAGGCGCAACCCGCGACCTGGCGGTGCGCAGGGCGATCAACCATGGTCTGAACAAACAGGCGATCATCGACAATATTCTGTATGGCCTGGAGCCCCGCGCCGACACACTGTTCGCGCCCAACCTGCCTTATGCCGACCTCGGCCTTGCGCCGTACGCCTACGACCCTGCCCTCGCCGCCCGCGAACTGGATGCTGCAGGCTGGCAACTGGTGCCCGGGGCAAGCGTGCGCAGCAAGGGTGGCGAGCCACTGGCAGTCGAACTGGTGTTCCTCGGCACCAGCGCCCTGCAAAAGAGTCTCGCCGAAGTGTTCCAGGGCGAGTTGGCCAAGCTTGGCATGCAGATTACCCTGCGCGCTGTTGAGGAAGGTGCGCTGGTGAGCCGCCAGCGCGAAGGCGACTTCGGCATGATCTTCGCTGACACCTGGGGCGCGCCCTACGATCCACACTCGTTCGTCAGCTCGATGCGCTACCCCGGCCATGCCGACTACATGGCCCAACGTGGCTTGGCGATCAAGGACCAACTCGACCAGCGCATCACCAAGGTACTCGCCAGCACCGACCCACAGCAACGCGCCGAGCAGTACCGTTTCATCCTCACCACCCTGCACGAGCAGGCGGTGTATGTGCCGATCTCCTACCTGACTGCGATCAGCCTGCGCCGCGACGTGGTCGACCACGTGCAGTTCGGCAGCACCCTGTTCGATGTGCCGTTCGAAGCCATGACTCCCAGCCAGGAACATTGACCGATGCTGCGCTATATCCTGTTGCGCCTACTGTTGCTGTTACCGGTCATGCTGGCCGTGTCGTTGCTGGTATTTGTCTTGCTGCATCTGGGCAGTACCGACCCTGCGCTGGACTACCTGCGCCTGTCGCATATCCCGCCCACCGACGCGGCAGTCGCTGAAGTGCGCCAGGCGCTGGGGCTGGATCTGCCCCTGTACCAGCAATACTGGATCTGGCTGTGCAAGGCGCTGCAGCTGGATTTCGGTATCTCTTACCTGACCGGTCGGCCGGTGCTTGACGATCTGCTCTATTACCTGCCGGCGACTTTGCAATTGGGCGGCCTGGCCCTGGCCTGCACCCTGCTCTTCGCAGTGCCGCTGGGCCTGCTGGCGGCACGTTGGCAGGGGCGCTGGCCAGATCACGCAGTGCGCGCGGTGACCTTCATCGGCGTGTCGATGCCCAACTTCTGGCTGGCGTTTTTGCTGATTGCGCTGTTCTCGCTGTGGCTGGGCTGGCTGCCGGCGCTGGGCCGCGGCAGCCCCGGCCAGCTGGTGATGCCAGTACTGGCGATCGCGCTGATGTCGATGTCGATCAACGCCCGCCTGCTGCGTGCAAGCCTGCTTGAAGCCAGCGGCCAACGGCATGTCACCTACGCCCGTGCCCGGGGTTTGCCCGAGCGGCGGGTGTGGCGCGGGCACATCCTGCGCAATGCCTGGCTGCCACTGGTGACCGCGACCGGCATGCACGTTGGCGAACTGATCGGCGGTGCGCTGGTGATCGAAACCATTTTTGCCTGGCCCGGGGTCGGCCGCTTTGCCGTATCGGCGGTGCTCAACCGTGATTTCCCGGTGATGCAGTGCTTCACCCTGCTGCTGACCGGCCTGCTGATGCTGTGCAACCTGCTGGTGGATATCTGCTATGCCTGGCTTGATCCGCGCAGCCGCCTGCAGGGGGTCGACGCATGAGCGCCTTTGCCGCGGTGCCGCACAAACCGTTGCGACTTCGCTGGAGCCTTGCGGCAGGCGCGCTGCTGGTCAGCTTGCTGGTGCTGCTGGCAGTGTTCGGCCAGTGGCTGGCACCACATGATCCGGACTTGATCGACGTCGGCCAACGCCTGCAACCGGCCAGCATGAGTCACTGGCTGGGCACCGACCACCTCGGCCGCGACCTGCTCTCGCGGCTGATTGTCGGCACCCGCTTGTCGCTGGGCAGCGTGCTGTTGACGCTGTCCCTGGTGTTGGCACTAGGTCTGCTGGTCGGCGGCGTCGCGGGGTTTGTCGGCGGCAAGCTGGACCTGCTGCTGATGCGTCTTTGCGACATGTTCATGACCTTCCCCACGCTGGTGCTGGCGTTTTTTTTCGTCACCCTGCTCGGCACCGGCTTGACCAATGTCATCGTCGCCATCGCCCTCTCCCACTGGGCCTGGTACGCGCGGATGGTGCGCGGCCTGGTCATCGCCCAGCGTGGCCGCGAGTACCTACTGGCAGCACGGCTGGCCGGCGCTTCGCGCTGGAGCCGGCTGCGCCAGCATGTAGTGCCCAACATCGCCGGGCCGCTGCTGGTGCTCGCCACTATGGATATCGGCCATATGATGCTACACGTCTCCGGGCTGTCGTTTCTCGGCCTTGGGGTGACGCCGCCAACTGCCGAGTGGGGGGTGATGATCAACGACGCCAAGGAGTTCATCTGGACCCATCCACAACTGCTGTTGTGGCCGGGGCTTATGATCTTTTTCTCGGTGATGGCCTTCAACCTGCTCGGCGACGCCCTGCGCGACCGCCTCGACCCTGCTCAGGAGCGCCACTAGATGCCCACCCCCACCCTCGAGTTGCGCACCCTCAGCGTTGCCAGCCGGAACACGCTGCTGGTCGATCAACTCAGTCTGCAGCTGCACCGGGGCAAGGTCTGCGCGCTGGTTGGCAGCAGCGGTTCGGGCAAGTCGCTGAGCTGTCTGGGCATGCTTGATCTGCTGCCGCAGGGCCTGCTGCGTAGCGGTGGCGAGCTGTTGCTAGACGGCGTTTCGCTGGCACCTGCGCAGGTGCGCGGGCACGTTGCGAGCCTGGTTCTGCAAAACCCGCGCAGCGCATTCAACCCAGTGCGGAGCATGGCCAGTCATGCTCAGGAAACGCTCAAGCTGCGTGGCGTGCATGGCGCCGATGCCCGTCAGCAAATGATCGAATGCCTTGCCGCAGTTGGCTTGGGCGATCACCAGCGGGTGCTCGAATCGTTCGCCTTCCAGCTCAGTGGCGGCATGCTTCAGCGCATGATGATCGCCTTGGCCTTGATGGCGCAGACCCCTTATCTGCTGGCCGATGAGCCGACCAGCGACCTCGATGCACTGAGCCAGGCACGCTTCCTCGAACTGTTGATGGAGCTGGTTGAAGGACACGGGCTAGGCGTGCTGCTGGTGACTCACGACATGGGCGTGGTCGCACGCTGCGCCGACCACGTGCTGGTGATGGACGCCGGGCGCATCGTCGAACGGCAAGACACCCAAGGTCTGTTCGACGCACCCGCGAGCGCCAGCGCCCGTACACTGCTAGACGCGCACCATCTGCTGACCGGGGGTCATCCATGAGCCTGCTGCGAGTACAGCAAGTTGAACACGGTTATCGCAGTGGCGGGCTGCTCGGCAGAGGTAAGTGGCTGCAGGTGCTGGAAGGCATCGATGTACAGTTCGAGGCCGGCCAGACCACCGGCCTGCTCGGTAGCAGCGGCAGCGGCAAAAGCACTCTCGCCCGCCTGCTGCTCGGCCTTGAGCGGCCCAGCCAGGGCCAGGTCAGCTTCGCCGGGCGGGACGTCAGCCGCTTGCGTGGCGAGGCGGCGCGCGATTTTCAGCGCGCCGTCCAATTGGTGTTTCAGGACGCGCCGAGCGCGTTCAATCCACAGCGCTCGATTGGCTGGAGCATCGCTGAGCCCCTGCGTCATCTGAGCACGATCAGCCAAGCAGCCCAACGCCAGCGCGTGTTGCAGTTGCTGGAGCAACTGGGCCTGTCGGCCGAACACGCCGAGCGTTTGCCGCAACAACTCAGTGGCGGTCAATTGCAGCGGGCCAATATCGCTCGAGCTCTGGCGATTTCACCCCAGCTGGTGGTGCTCGATGAAGCCCTGTCCAATCTCGACCGGGTGTTGCAGGTGCAACTGTTGCAGCGGCTTGAGCAACTGCGCCGCGACACCGGCACCGCGTTCGTGCTGATCAGCCACGACCTGAGCCTGGTGCGCTACTTCTGCCAGCGTGTAATGGTGCTTGCGGATGGCCGCATCGTCGAGGATCGATCCGTCGATCAGGAGCTCAGTTTTCAGCACTCAGCAGGCCAGCAGTTGCAGGCAGCGATGCTGCCAAGCCGTCCTGAGCGTGCGCGTAGCGAGTTTGATCTCGCGTGAAAAAATATTTTCAACAGCCTGCATCCAAACCCGTTCCTGGCGGGTAGTACTGTCAGCAGCCCATCGCTGCCACTCGGTTACTCACCAGGAGATACACCATGAATGGCAAACGTCCTCTCAGCCTGATCAGCGCTTCCCTGGCCATCGGCGGCCTGTCCCTGTTCATGCAGACCGCCCAGGCGCAAATGGGCCTGCCGGATGCAGTCAAGGTGCCGGACGGCAACAAAGTGATGATGGAAACCGTCGGCGTAGGCGAGATCACCTACGAGTGCCGCGACAAGGTAGATGCCGCCGGCCAGACCGAGTGGTTCTTCGTCGGCCCCAAAGCCGTGCTCAATGACCGCAAGGGCAAAGCAGTCGGCGACTACTTTGGCCCACCTGCAACCTGGCAGGCCAAGGATGGTTCGAAAGTCACCGGCACCCAGGTCGCCGTCTCCCCAGCCAGCAAAGGCGACATCCCCTACCAACTGGTCAAGGCCAACCCCGCCGACGGCAAAGGCGCGATGCAGGGCGTGAGTTACATTCAGCGCACCGCGACCAAAGGCGGCGTAGCTCCCGCCAGCGCATGCACTGCCGCCAACAAGGGTGAGAAACAGGTTGTCAAATATCAGGCCGACTACATCTTCTGGTCTGCCAAGTGATCGACGTGCACGGCAAGTGCTGACTACAAAAGTCGTCTAAGCTCTGCGACAAACCCCGGCCAGCCGGCTGGGGTCCGCACCCCTTGCCAATGGCTGAACAGAATTTGTCCTTGCCTGAAACCGCGTTTGATTATCAACGTTGCCTGCTGGCCTGCGCTGCAGGCGATCGTAGAGCCCTGCGCGAGCTGTATCAGCAGGAAAGCGCGCGTTTGCTCGGGGTCGCCCTGCGCATCGCACGCGAACCGGCGGTCGCTGAAGACATCGTCCATGACGCCTTCGTGCGCATCTGGACGCATGCCGCAAGCTTCGACCCAGACAGAGGTTCGGCACGTGGCTGGATCTACAGCGTCACCCGGCATCTGGCATTAAACTTCGTGCGTGATGGCGCCCGCCAGGTGCCTCTGGATGAGCAACACGACGAGGCGCTGCAAGCCTCTGCGCAGTGGCAGCCAGTGGACTTTACCGCGCAGGCGCATTCGGCGCGGATTTACCACTGCCTGGAGCAGTTGGAGCCGGCGCGGCGCGACTGCATCCTGCACGCCTACGTCGACGGCTGCACCCATGCAGAAATCGCCCAGCGCATGAGCACGCCGCTGGGCACGGTCAAGGCCTGGATCAAACGCAGCCTGGCAGCATTGCGGGAGTGCATGGGATGAACAACGACCAGAGCAACGCCGATGAGCTGGAGCAACTGGCCGGTGAATACGTACTGGGCACGCTCGACGCCGAGCAACGTGACGCCGTGCAACAACGCCTGGCCTATGACGGTGCCTTGCGCGCCGCTATCGATGCTTGGGAGCAACGCCTGCTGGAGTTGACTGCCCTCGCCCCGGCGCAACAACCCTCGAGGCAACTGTGGCAGCGCATTGGCCGCAGCCTGGACAACCTCGCTCCACGTGAAGCAGCCCCCGAACGCAGCGTGAACACCTCCTGGTGGAACCTGCTGCCGCTGTGGCGTGGCCTGGCAGGTGCTGGCCTGGCGGCATGTCTGGTGATGGCCGTGGCGCTGTCGAGCCAGACTGTCACGCCGCCGCAGACCTCCTATCTGGTCGTGCTGGTCGCCCCGCAAGACCGCGCCCCGGGCTGGGTGATTCAGGCCAGCAGTCCGCGTGAGGTCGAGCTGATTCCACTCGGCCAAGTCACTGTGCCGGCCGACAAAACCCTGCAGTTCTGGACCAAGGGTGATGACTGGCAAGGGCCGGTCTCGCTAGGTCTGGTCCAGCCAGGGGAGAAGATTTCGGTGCCGCTGGACAAACTGCCGCCGCTTGAAGCGAACCAGTTGTTCGAACTGACACTGGAGAATGCCGGCGGATCGAAGACTGGCAAGCCGACTGGGCCGATTCAGTTTATTGGCCGGGCGGTAAAAGTCATCTGATTGTCGGCATGGAGCCTGTGGCTTCGAGGTTGAGCACGCATGAGCTATGTGGACAAAGCTGTCCAAAAGCCCTCATGCTCACGGCTTCAAGTTCACGACCGAGCAAGGAAGCCATCATGACTGTTCGCGGTAACGACCGGCAGATCGACAACATCGAATTCAATGTCAGCGACATTGCCCGCAGCAAAGCGTTTTACGCCAAGGCATTCGACTGGACCTTCGTCGATTACGGCCCGACCTACACCGAATTCAGTGACGGTCGCCTGAGCGGCGGTTTCACTACCGGCGAACCGGTACGCCCCGGCGGCCCGCTGGTGATTCTGTACGCCGACGATCTGGATGCGACTCAGCAGCGGCTGCTGGCTGCTGGCGCGCAGATCAGCCGGCAGACCTTCTCATTCCCCGGCGGCAGCCGCTTCCACTTCATCGACCCGGACGGCTACGAGCTGGCGGTGTGGACTGCAACAAGCACTGCTTGATCGGCCCGTTCAGTTGTCACCGAAAAAACTGCGCCCGCGTTCCTTGAGCAATTCGACCATCGCGGCCACGGCCGGTGGCAGATAGCCCTCGGCGCGAATCGACACCGCCACAGTGCGGTGCATGGTGGTTTCATCCAGGGTCACCGCACGCAAGCGCGACATACCGTGGCCGTGCTCAAGGGTTTCCCTCGCTACAAAGCTCAGCAGCCGGGTGCGCTCGATCAGGCGGGGCAGCATCGAGATGCTGTTGGCTTCGATCTGCACCTGTGGCATCGGCAAATGGCGAGTGGCAAACACGTTGTCGATCCAGCGCCTGGAACTGACCGTGATCGCCGGCAGCACCCAGCGGTATTGGCAAAGGCTGTGCAAGGTGATCGGCGCGGCAAACAGTGGATGGTCGGCACTGGCTACCACCACGGCCTCATCCTGCAGGATCGGGTAACTGCTGACGTGCGGATCATCGACGATCAGCGGGCAGATGATGGCATCCAACCGCCCCGAGCGCAGCGACTCCTTGAGCAGATCGTCCTGGCCGATGGACAGCTGCAAGGTCAGCTCGGGCGCGCGCTGCAACAGCGACTCGGTCAGCCGCGGCAACAAGTACTCAGCCATGCTCGCCGCGCAACCGAGGCGGATGTTGCCAATCAGACCACCGGCAAAATCGCGGACCTCGCGCTCGGTTTCGGCGATGTTCAGCTGCAATTGCCGACCTCGTTCAAGCAGCAACTCGCCTACGTCGGTCAGCTTGATACGCCGGCCATCGCGCTTGAACAGCCGCGTGCCAAGTGATTCTTCCAGCCGCTGGATACTTTTGCTCAAGGCGGGCTGGCTGCGGTTGAGCCGTTCGGCAGCCCGGCCAAGATGACCAAGCTCAGCGATGGTGGCGAAGTAAGTCAGGTCGCGAAGGTCCATGATTCATGAATTTCAGTTATAGGTTCATCGAAATTAGAAAATAGACTTGATCGATTGCGCCGTCGATAATTTTCTCCAGTAAGCGCCGTTACCGGGTCGAGGAGAATCACCACGTGCAGTTGTTCCTATCAAATCCCCTGCTGATCCTGCGTTGGCTGGCCCTGATCGGTTGTGCTGCCGCCAGCGGCCAACTACTGCATGCGTTGGCAGTGCCTGCAGGATTGTTTCTCGGGCCGATGCTGACCGCGATCGCCTTTGGCGTCAGTGGCACCGGGCTGCGCCTGCACAAACAGGTGTTTCGCTTTGGCCAGGGCTGCGTCGGCCTGATGGTTGCCCACTCGATGAGCTGGACGGTACTGGCGGCCTTGGCGCAGTCGTGGCCGGTGATGCTGATAACCACGCTGCTCACTGTGCTGTTGAGCGCCATGGTAGGCCTGGCCACTGTACGTTACGGCGGTATCTCGGCCGCGACTGCAGCCTGGGGCACAGCCCCTGGCGCAGCTTCGGCGATGGTCTCGATGGCGGAAGCACACGGTGCCGATCCTCGGGTAGTGGCAACCATGCAATACGTGCGGGTCGTCTGCGTAGTAATGATCGGCGCGCTGGTCAGCCACTTGCTTGGCGCCGGCGATATCGCCAGCAAGGCGTTGGTACCAGCCGCCAGCACCCCTGCGGTACAGCTGAACCAACTGCTGCCATGCCTGGCAGTGATTGTGATCGGGATAACCCTGGCCGCCAAACTGCCTGCGGGCGCGCTGCTGGCACCGTTGTTGATCGGTAGTGCGCTGCAACTGAGTGGCCTGATGCAGATCACCCTGCCCGGCTGGTTGCTGGCCTTTGCCTATGGCGCCATCGGATGCTACGTAGGCCTGCGTTTCGATCGTGCCACGGTGCGTTATGTGGGGAGCCGCTTGCCGACCATGATCGCCGGAGCGACCGGCTTGATCGCGCTGTGCGCCGGCTGCGCCTGGTTGCTGGCATGGGTCACTGGACATGATTTTCTTTCGATGTACCTGGCAACCAGCCCAGGCGGGCTGGATGCCATGGCCATCATTGCGGTGGAAACCCACTCAGATGTCGGGCTGGTGCTGGCAATGCAGACCTTGCGCCTGTTTGCCGTGATCATTACCGGTGCCTTTTGCGCCAGACAGATCATCCGCCTGGCCAAGGCCTGAAACCCGCTTACCCCTGCTGCGCGTTTACCAGAGCGCAATGTCGTAGGTCAGGTACAGCCGATTGCTGTCACGACCGCGGGCGAAGTCAGCGCGATAGACGTAGTTACGTGCCTTGATGCCAAGCCCCTTGAAGGTGCCCGACTGGACCACGTAGGCCAGCTCGATGTCACGTTCCCACTCGCTCAGGCCAGCATCGCCGGAACGGCCATTGTCACCGCTCAGGTAGCGGGTCATGAAGGTCAGGCCTGGCACACCGGCTGCAGCAAAGTTGTAGGCGTAGCTGGCCATCCAGGTCTTTTCTTCTTCCTCGATGAACTTGCCGATGCCGACGTTGCTGAACGAGTACACGGTCGCACCGCTGATGTACGGCAGCCCGGCGTCGCCGTTGAGCACCTGGTAACCGGCACCTACGGTATGGCCGCTGCGGGCGTAGGCCAACTGGCCGCTGAGCATGTCGTTGTCGATCCGGCCGGCGTAGGCCGAACCGCTGTCATGGCTGCTGAAGTAGCGCAGGTCGCTGGTCAGCACGCCGCCACCGAGCTTGAGGTCGTGCTGGATACCGGCGAAGTCCTGGCGGTAGAAGTTTTCCAGTTCGCCATGGAAGTAGCTCAGGCGCAGTGTTTTGCTGGCGGCATAGTCAGCACCGGCGTAGCGGAAATCGCCGGTCTCGTCGCCGCGATAGCCGTCGACATAGAGCCCGGTGCTGTCGGACGAATCGCGCTGCTTGAAGCGGTCCAGCTGGCCGGCAGTCAGGGTCAGTCCATCGATATCGGTGCTGACCAGTTGAGTGCCCTGGTAGGTCTGCGGCAACAAGCGTGCATCGTTATGCACCAGCACCGGGGTCTTGGGCAGCAAGGTGCCGTGCTTGACCACGGTATTGGCCAGCTTGGCTTTGGCGGTTACACCCGCGCTGGCGAACTCGTCGGCCGCGCGGCCATCGTCATGCACGGGCAACAGGCCGGTGCCACTGCGGCCGCGACCGGAGTCGAGCTTGACCCCGACCAGCGCCATGGCATCGAGGCCAACACCGATGGTGCCCTGGGTGAAGCCTGACTGGTAATCCAGCAAAAAGCCCTGCGCCCATTCGGTGCGCTCGCTCTTGGCAGTGGCGGCAGCACGGGCAGTCATGCCCTGCTCGTCACGGAAGTTCTCGTTGAAGTAGACATTGCGCAGTTGCAGCTTGAGTTTGCTGTCTTCGATAAAACCGCCGGCGACGGCCGCAGGCAGGCAGCCGCAGAACAGGCCGCAGGCGGCCCCACGCAGAAGGAGTGATTGCATGTCAGAGGACTCTTTTATTGTTTTTTGAAGGGCTGCGCGGGCACCGAGCGGTGCCCGTCCAACAAGGTCAGGCGAAGAACGAAATGGCGCCGGTCAGGACTGCCAGGGCGGTGATTACCAGGGAGGTATACACCGCCCATTTAACCGTGGCTTTCTGGAAGTCGCCGATATCGCGGTCAACCATCCCCACCAGCAGCAGGGTCGAAGCCACCAGCGGGCTCATCAGGTGTACCGGCTGGCCAAGTACCGAGGCGCGAGCGATTTCCACCGGGTCGATGCCGTATGCAGCAGCGGCGTTGGCCAGGATCGGCACCACGCCGAAGTAGTAGGCATCGTTGGACAGGACGAAGGTCAGCGGCATGCTGGTGATCGCCACCACCAGCGGGAACCAGTGCCCCCAGGCATCCGGGATCCAGTCAACCAAAGTCTGCGCCAGCGCGTCGACCATCTTCGTGCCCGAGAAGATGCCCGCGAAGATACCGGCGGCAAACACCAGCAGGACCACGGTCATGGCATTGCCCGAGTGGGCGAGGATGCGCTCTTTCTGGATGTCCAGCTGCGGGTAGTTGATCATCAGCGCAGCAACGAAACCGATCATGAACAGGATCGCCGCGTGCATCACACCCAGCACCAGCGCAGTCATCACCGCGATAACCAGCACCAGGTTGACGTAGGCCAGGCGCGGACGCTTGTGCGGGGTGTCTTCCAGGATCGCCTTAATGTAGCAGTCGCCACCACCGGACTCGAGCTTGATGTTACCAATGCGCTTGCGCTCGCTACGGCCCAGCAGGAACGCGGTGAACACAACCCAGGCGGCGCCGCCGATCATGGTTGGCAGCATCGGGATGAAATAGTGGGTGGCGTCCAGGCCCAAGGCAGCGATGGCGCGAGTAGCCGGCCCGCCCCATGGGCTCATGCCGCTCATGATGCTCAGCGACAGCATCGAGATGGTCGCCAGAATCATCGGGTTCATGCCGATGCGCTTGTACAGCGGCAGCATTGCGGCGCAGGTGATCATGTAGGTGGTGGTGCCGTCACCATCCAGTGCGACCAGCAGCGACAGCAGCGCGGTGCCGATGGCAATTTTCAGCGGGTCGCCATTGACCCTTTTGAGGATCTTGCGGATCAGCGGATCGAACAAGCCCGCATCGATCATCAGGCCGAAGAAGAGAATGGCAAACAGCAACAAGGCTGCCGACGGCGCAACCATTTTCAGGCCGTCGAGCATCATCTTGCCGGTTTCCGGGGCGAAGCCGCCGATCACCGCAAATACGATAGGCACGACCGTCAAGGCCACGATTGGGGATAAGCGTTTGCTCATGATCAGGTAGGTGAACGTCACTACCATGACCAAACCGAGGAGTGCGAGCATGTCTGTATCTCTTGTTTTTATTGTAAATGTGCACGTCTGCCGGGCAGACGGCGCCTGACTCGCTCGATGCCCGGCAAGGCAGCGAGCGATTGTATGTCAATCGTTAAACAAAGCGTTTAAAGCGATCAGCCGGCGAGCCTGCGCACGGACGGCGCGTAGACGTAGCCGGAGAAGAGCCGCCGGGCAGTGCGTACCACCGAGGCTTGAATCGGCTTGCCTTCGGTGCGTTCCAGGGCAATATCGATGCTGCCGCTCGGGTGTTCCAGGCGCACCTGAGTAAGGCCATTGGCGCGCTCGCCGAGCATCTGCATGACCACCGTGCCTGGGCTGACGCAGGCCGTCGCCAGGCCTATGGCGCCGGTGATGGCCAATGCCCGATGGCAGTCGTGCGGCATGAAGTAACGCACCTGCAGGGTGCCGTCGAATTTAGCTGGCGAGATCAGCACGGGTTTGGGAATGACCATACCGCTGACATCGCCCAGGCCCATCGCCGCGCCGGCCTTGATCCGTAGCGCTTCGATCTTTTGCATCAACGCGCTGTTGCCCTCGAGCTCGGCCGGGCTTTCGCCGCCGGTAACGCCAAGCTTGCTGGCTTCGATGATCATCATCGGCATGGCCATGTCGATGCAGGTCAGCTCGACACCATCGATCACATCGCTGGCCTGACCGGTGGGGAACAGCTTGCCAGTCTTGCTACCAACGGCATCGAGGAAGGTCAACTGCACCGGCGCTGCGGTACCCGGCACGCCGTCGATCGCAGTGCGGCCCTCGTAGCGGACGATGCCGCCGGGGGTTTCCACCAGCGAGTTGACGAAGGTTCCGGTGTTCAAGTTGCGGATGCGCACCAGGGTCTTGCCTTCGGTGGCCTTGACCAGGCCCTCTTCGATGGCGAATGGGCCGACTGCGCAGAGCATGTTGCCGCAATTAGGTGCAGTATCGACGCGGCGCTGAGCGACCATGACCTGAACGAACAGGTAGTCGACATCGGCATCGGCATGTAGCGAGGGGCTGAGGATCGCCACTTTGCTGGTCTGCGGGCTGCCGCCGCCGATGCCGTCGATTTCCAGCTCATGGCCAGAGCCCATCAGGTTGATCAGCATTTCGTCACGCTCGACCACATTGGTCGGCAAGTCCCAGGCATGGAAAAACGGACCCTTGGAGGTACCGCCGCGCATCAGAACACAAGGAATTCGTTGCATGACTACTGACTCTTGTTGATCAATAGGGGGTATTGATGTGTTGGAAACAAGAGTGACAGGGACCGATAAATCAATCCAATGCAAAGATCGTAGCTATTATTGCGTGCAGCAAATGAATAAAGTCGTGGACTGCTGAAGAGAATCGTCATGGAATATGAGCTCCAGGATATAAGATCTTTCGTGAAAATCGCCGAACTGGGCAGCTTCCACGAAGCTGCTGATGTGCTCCATCTGTCTCAACCGGCACTGAGCCGGCGGATCAAGAAGCTAGAAGAAGGCCTGGGTACGCCGTTGCTCGAACGGACTACGCGCCGGGTCAGCCTGACCAGTGTCGGCCGCGACTTCCTGCCCAAGGCCAGACGCCTGCTGGATGACTTCGAGGACTCGATCCTGAGCATCCGCGAACTGGCCGAACGCCAGACCGGCCAGGTGACCCTGGCCTGCATCCCGACCGCAGCGTTCTACTTTTTGCCGTCGGTGATTCGCCTGTACAACGAGCAATATCCGAAGATCCGTATTCGCCTGCTCGATCTCAGCGCCAACGACGGGCTTGAGGCCGTACTGCGCGGTGAAGCCGACTTCGGCATCAACATGATGAGTGGCCAGCACCCGGACATTGAGTTCGTGCCGCTGGTCGAGGAGAAGTTCGTCCTCGCCTGCCGCCGTGACCATGAGCTGGCCAGCCGCGCTTCGGTGACCTGGACGCAGCTGGCCGACTATCGCCTGATCGGCGTAGGCCGCCTGAGCGGCAACCGGATGCTGCTCGACCATGCCTTGTCCGGCCTGAGCTGGCGTCCCAAGTGGTTCTATGAGGTGCAGCACTTGTCGACGTCGCTGGGCATGGTCGAGGCTGGCCTTGGCGTCTCCGCCATGCCCAGCCTGGCCATGCCGGCCGCCGACCACCCTACCCTGGTCAGCGTGCCGCTGAGCGAGCCAGAGGTGACCCGCACCCTCGGCCTGGTCTACCGGCGCGGCGCCTCGCTGTCGCCGGCTGCCGAGAAGTTCGTGGCCATTCTGCTGGAGAAATGGCCGAACAGCTGAGCCGTGCACGGCGACTGGCTTGCGCTGGTACTGAGCGGACGTCATTCGCCCCCCAGGCCGTGCGGATCGGGCTGGCGTTTTTCGATGGCAAACTTGAGCAACGCCGCGCTGCGGAAAATGCCGTGGGCGAACTTGCCGTAGGGCAAGGTCAGGAACAGCGCCATCACGCAGCCCAGGTGCACCGCGAGCAAGATTGCCATCGCTCCGGTGTCGCGCCAGCCGAGCAAGGCCAGGCCAGTCAGACTGACCAGCAGCAACAGCAGGATGAACGCGCGGTCCATCGGCCGCTGGCTGACATCGCCATGCGCTGGGTCGCGGCGCAGGTTGAGCACCAGCAGGCCGACAGGGCCGATGACCAGGCCCACACCGCCGACAGTACCCAGCACTACCGGCCAGCTGAGCAACGGATAAGGCGCCATTTCACCCAGCAGGTAGTGGTAACCGGTGGCGACCACCGTCGCCGCGAAACAGAGCATGAAACCGTAGAAGGTCAGGTGATGAAAACGCCGGCGCCACAAGGTGTAGCGGTCGCTCTCGTTGGTGCAGCCCTGGCCATGACCACCGTCCAGATACTTCAGTGTCAGCGCCGCAGTCGAGGCTTCCACCACCGCAGCATGCTTGCTTGCGGGCGGGCTGTCTGCCGGTGCGACCTCGCGCCAGAAGCGTCTGACGGCGATGCTCAACGCCAGCATGGCCGCGGCGAAGACCACGCCAAACATCAACGCCAGGGTGTTATGCGGGAACACCGCATAGAAATCCCCCGCCAGCCGCCCTGGTAGCAGCGTGCCATTGACCAGCAGCGCCAGCAGCAGGAACAGCGACAACCCGGCTGCCAGTGCACTGGCGAGCAGCGTGCCGTTATGCCGGTAGAGCCGGCCGAACGCGCTTGGCCAGGCGTAGTCCGAGTAAGTCTGGCCGCGCACGGTGGCCAGCGCCTTCGGCACATTTACGGCAAACTCATGCGGTGCGGCGTACTGGCAGGCATGCAAGCAGGCACCGCAGTTGTGACACAGGTTGGCCAGGTAGTGGATGTCGGCCTTGTTGAAGTCCAGCCGCCGGGTCATTGCCGGGAACACCGCGCAAAAGCCCTCGCAATAACGGCAGGCATTACAGATGCGCATCTGCCGGTCGACTTCGCTTTCGTCCACATTCAGCACGGCGATCAGTTCGCCGTGGCCCTTGCTGGGCTCGACCAGCCGCGGTTCAAGCAGTTGCGCAGTCATGGGTAATCTCGCTGGAAGGATGGTGATAGCCGAGCGCTGCCGCCGCCTGGGTGCCGGCAATCCGGCCGAAAGCGGTGCCGATGGACATGCCGACGCCGGCGGTGTAGCCCTTGCCCAAGACGTTGCCGGCCATCATTTCACCGGCAACGAACAGGTTCGGGCTGGGCTTGCCGGCAAAGTGCACGGCGGCGGTGTGATCGGTGCGCAGGCCCAGGTAGGTAAAGGTCACGCCGGGGCGCAACGGGTAGCCGTAGAAAGGTGGGGTATCCAGCGGGCGCGCCCAATGGCTCTTGACCGGTTGCACGCCTTGGGTATGGCAGTCATCAAGCCGAGTGTGGTCAAACGTGCCGACCTGGCAGGCTGCGTTGTAGGCCTGCACGGTGGCGACGAATTCGCCCTCGGGCAGGCCGAGCTGCTGCGCCAGCTCACCGAGGGTATTGGCCTTGGTGCCGGCAAACACCGGCGGCATGAAACGCCCGAGCGCCTTTTGGTCAATGATCGAAAAGCCCACCTGCCCTGGCTGCTGTGCGACCAGGCGGCCCCAGATGGCATAGCGCTTGGGCCAGAAGTCTTCACCCTCGTCGTAGAAGCGCTGGCCGTCACGGTTGACCACCACGCCAAGCGACACGCAGTCGATACGGGTGCAGATGCCGCCGTCATACAGCGGAGCACGCGCGTCGATGGCAACCATGTGCGCCTGGGTCGGATCGCCGATGGTGTCGGCGCCCTGCTCCATCAAGCCACGCAATAGCACGCCGGTGTTGAAGCGTGTGCCACGGATCAGGAAATTGTCTGCAGTCCACTCGCCACGTTCGTTCTGGCCCCAGGCCTCGCGTAGCCATTCACGATTGGACTCAAAGCCACCGGCGGCGAGCACACAGGCCCGCGCCTCGATACGTTCGGCGGGCAGGTCGCGACCATCGACGTGACGAGGGCCAATATGGGCGGCCACAAAACGATCACCGTCAAGTTCGATGTGGCTGACCGGTGCGTTGTAGCGAACACCTACGCCGAGCTGCTCGGCGCTGCGGAAATAGGCATTGACCAGCGCCTTGCCGCCACCCATGAAAAAGGCGTTGGTGCGCGCGGTATGCAGGGCACCGGACAACGACGGCTGAAAGTGCACGCCATGGCTGCGCATCCAGTCCCGGCAGGTCGCCGAAGCTCTGATAACCAGGCGCGCCAGCTTTTCATCGGTCATGCCGCCGGTGACCTTGAGCAGGTCCTGCCAGAACTCTTCTTCCGGGTAGCTCTCGACCAGCACATCCTGCGGCGCATCGTGCATGCACCTGAGGTTGCGCGTGTGCTGCGAGTTGCCACCGCGCCATTCGCGCGGTGCGGCTTCCAGCAACAGCACGCTGGCACCGGCCTCGCGCGCCATCAGCGCAGCGCACAGGGCTGCGTTGCCGCCCCCTATGACGAGCACATCAATCATATCGCCTCCTGTTCAGCGAGGAGACGGGCGTTCGGTTGCTCCTCGCGATGGCGGCGACTTTAGAGCGCTGCCCAGGACGGCGAAACGGGCTGTCGGCACAGGGGCCTGCAGTTTTGCTAAAGGGTCAGGTCGAGAGCATCCGTGCACCGGGCCACCGGCCTTGCTCGACCAGCTCACGCGCCACGTCGAACAGCACGATGCGCGTGGCCAGTGCCGCCGGTGACAGTTCGTCTTCGGCCAGGCTGACCATCACATTGCGTCGCTCGGCGTCGGCATCGCTGATCTCGAACACCTTCAGCCCCGCCTGCAGCGATCGCGCTACCGTGGCCCCTGGCTGGATGGTTGCGGCGTGGCCGGCACACACCGCGTCCATCAACAACGACAGGCCGTCGATCTCCATGACGATGTCAGGCTCATGCCCCACCCGCTCGAAGGCTGAACGCAGTGTAGTGCGCAAACCGTGCTGGGCGCTGGGCAACACCAGCGGCAGATCCTTGAGCTGTGCCAGGCTAAGGCTATCGCCCCACTCCGCCCGCACCAGCGCCGCTGGCACCAACGCAAACAAGCGCTCTTGCAGCAGCGGTCGCAGGCTCAAACGCGGCCCCACATCGGCCTGGAACAGTACTGCCAGGTCCAGATGGCGCGCGTTGAGCTGGTTGACCAGATAACCCGAAAGCATCTCGACCAGATGCAGGCGCACGTCTGGATAACGCTCGCGCATGCGCGCAATCAGCGGCAGGCCGAGGATCGACGCTGTTGTGGGCGCCAGGCCTACGCTGGCATAGCCGCTCATGCGCCCGCTCTGCGCGGCCAGCACAGCGTGCTCGGCCTGACGCAGTGTCAGCCGGGCATGGTGCTGGAACGCCAAACCGGCCGCAGTCGGCGTCACGCCGGTGCTGGTGCGGGTCAACAGCCGCGTGCACAGCTCACCTTCGAGCTTGGACAGCTGCTGGCTCAACGCCGAAGCGCCAACACCCAGCTCAAGGGCGGCGCGGCCGAGGCTGCCGTGTTCGAGTACACCCAGGTAGTAGCGTAATTGGCGCAGTTCCATGGAGACCTCGGGCGATGGTGGGCGGCTACCCTATACTCAAAGCTTTGCACAACTCAATGGCTGGCTCGACGGTGATGTTGCAACCTGCTGGGCCGCACATCGGCACTTTCCCAGCGCGCTGGGATCGAACGTTGCAGACAAACCATTCGACTGTTTCCAGGAGGTGCCTGATGATCCTACGCAACACTTTGCTGCTGTCATGCCTGGCCTTGGCGCTGGCCGGCTGCGCAAGCTCCAGCGACAACCAGAAACCGCCGGCAACCATGCAGGTCGACCTGCAGCGTTACCAAGGCACCTGGTATGAAGTCGCCCGCCTGCCGATGTTCTTCCAGCGCAACTGCGTGCAGTCAGAAGCGCGATATGGCCTGCGCGCCGACGGCCTGATCGACGTCACCAATCGATGCCGTGAAGAAGACGGCAAGTGGAACGAAGTCCACGGCACCGCCGAACCACAGGTGCCGGGCAAGACCGACAAGCTCTGGGTCAAGTTCGACAACTGGTTCAGCAAGCTTCTGCCCGGCTTGACCAAGGGCGAGTACTGGGTGCTGTACCACGATCAGGATTACCAGGTTGCACTGGTCGGCCACCCGAACCGCGAGTATCTGTGGCTGCTGTCGCGCACGCCGACCATCAGCAGTGAAACGCGTGAGAAATTGCTGACTACGGCGCGTGAGCAAGGGTATGACGTGAGTGAGTTGGTGTGGCGTAAGGCGGATTAGATGATATAGGTCGGAAGGGGCTAACGTGTCACGACACCTTCCGACCTATATACTTACAGTTCCAGCTTCTTTTCGACAACAATCATTCCGATTTAATTCACTCACTGATACCCTCAAGCTATAACATTGAAAAATGTGATTCCCCAGTTTCTTTCAGACTAAAAGACTTTCCACAGGGACACCCGACCTCAACTCACAGCAAATCACCGATAGAGGTACGCAGACCAGCCGCGACGGGTTCACCACAACGTTATAACTAAATGAAGTAGCGGCATCCACGCGAACCCTACACACATCAGCAGCCCTCCGACATTAAGACGAATACGCAAGCCCCTAGGGATAAGCCTCAAATCTTCATCAGTGATTTGACCGCGCCGTATATATAGACGACGACAGTGAAGCAACCAAGAAAAATTTATAACGAACCACCACCTATCATTAAACGCTCGAAATTTGCTCGGCATCACAATAATTAATCTCGGATTGGTAGAGACGATCTGTTGCAGACATTTGAAATCCCGACTCAGAATCACAAACACATACAAACCCATCCCTGCCCACATCAATACAAATGGGGTCACGAAGAGCCACAGCTTTAGGTCTAGCGACCATGATTCAGGGATATTCATCACTGCGTTGTTTCCTCATAGATAACCTCACCTCCCACCTCTCCAAGCGACCCACCATACTTACCACCGATTATTGCACCGGCGCCCACCATCACTAGGCTACAAAGAGGTGCATAAGGACCAGCGAAGCCACATACCGCTACAGCGGCTCCCTTGCCACCGGCTGCACCGAGAGATCCGCCAGAGAGTCCGCCTATAAAACTACCCGCCTCTGTAAACCGAATCCGCTTGCACTCCTCCGTCTCGCCCGCTCGACATACTTCCTCCACCTTCAAATAAGACGATGTACCTCCCAAGGCTGTGCCGATGTGTCCGCCATACTTGACGTACTTGGCCGCCTTCGCCACCTCATCCAAATGCGTGGCATACCCCGGAATCTGCCCCGGCCCGCCGGCCTTTGACCAGTGATGAACCAGACTCTTGGTAGAAATCTTCAAATCACGACGAAGACGCTCGTAAGGGCCAAGGTTCAATCGCTTGTTCAAAAACGCCGCCTTCAACTGTCCATCCAGTTGCCTGAGCAACTTCTGTCGACTAGCAAAAAACTCCGGGCTGTTCAGGTGGCCGAACTTGGCGAACTGCTGTTTGTGTAACTGGTCGACTTCGAGCAAGGTCGCCCGGACCTGCCTCAGGCCTTGCTCCAGTACATCCTTACCGACACCCATGGACTGGCTGGCGCCTGTCAGCAGCCCTGCAATTTCAGCCTGGTGCTCCATCATGAATTCGGCTTCGTCGTAGTCGAGCAGCGCCAGCGAGTCGCGGGCCTGCTGTGCGGCGGCCATCAGTTGAGCTTCTTCGCGGGTGCAGGCGTCGCCGTTGTCGGGGTCACCAATGACGAAAATCTCTCCGGCCTTGAAGCCTTGCTGGAACGTCGGGTTGAGCAGCTGCAGGCGCGAGATCGGCAAGGTGCTGTCCTGCCCGGCTAACTGCATCAGCACCTGCGGGAAGGACATGTTGCGCTGGACAATATGGAAGCCTGGCTCATTGATGTACGGCCGGCTATCAACGAAGTGCACAGGCTGACCAAAGCTCTGCGCGCTTGGGCCGACCACGCGCGAAGACCTTGTCTCCCGCCAGGGTGGAACAAAGTCAGGTGGCGCTACAACTCGGTTGGTACCGGGCGGGCAAGCGCACAGCACCAGCGAACCATCGACCGCCACTTCGCTGCCATCGGAGATAAAGCACGGCGCGCCTTCGGCAACAGTGCCTGGTTCGGCGCACAACGGGCAGGCCGTGGTCTTGTCGCCGACACGCAGGACCATGCGCCCATCACAGATGTAGCCATCACCCGTGGCGATGCACACCGCACCCGTTGTCGTATCATCGCCATCGACAGCTTGACCTTTACCGTCAATTATCACGCGCATCTGCAAACGCCCAGTGCTTGTTGAGCGAGGGAAACTAGCAGCTTCTGACCGGTATTTTTCCCCGCCAAAAGCGAACAGGATGCGCCCTACTACATTGAGCGAAAAGTCTTACGGCCGGAGACTTTTCCTAACAGCCAAAACGCTCAAACCTGCTTTGAGAGTCTTCATCAGTCAGCCAACGCAAGGCTAAAATAGCCCTCCGAACCCAAGAGGATCCTGCAATGGACCTGCAGTTTCTGGGCACCTCGTCTGGGGTACCCACCAAGGCCCGCAACGTCAGCGCGACAGCAGTCATCGAAGCGTCCGGCAAAAGCTGGTATCTGGTTGATTGCGGCGAAGGCACCCAGCATCAGTTACTGCACACATCACTGTCGATGCGTGATCTGCGCGGGATATTCATCACCCATGTCCACGGTGACCACTGCTACGGGCTGCCGGGATTGCTCGCCAGCGCGGGAATGTCCGGGCGCAGCGAACCGCTCGAACTGATCATGCCGCTGGCACTGCATGAGTGGCTGCGCCTGAGCCTGGCGGTGAGCCAGACCTATCTGCCCTTCGAGCTGCATCTGCTGGCGGTAGAAACGCTGCAGGACTGGCGCAGCGCGCAGGTTGCGGTGACTACAGTAGAGCTGTCGCACCGGGTGCCGAGCTATGGCTTTGTGTTCACCGAAATCAACCCGGAGCCGCGCCTGGACACCGAGCGCCTGCAAGCCGACGGCATCCCGCGCGGGCCGCTGTGGGGTGATCTGGCCCATGGCCGGCAGGTCGAACATGAAGGTCGTGTGCTCGACACGCTGACTTACCTGAAGGCATCCCGAGCGGCCCGGCGCATCGTCGTCTGCGGCGACAACGACTCACCCGCTCTGCTGGCCGAGGTTGCCAAAGGTGCCGATGTGCTAGTGCATGAAGCCACCTTCACCGAACCTGTGCTGCAACGCTCGCAATCGAACTTCGGCCACAGCACTGCGGCGGCTGTCGCGCAATTTGCCGAGGCTGCAGGTGTACCGAACCTGGTATTGACTCACTTCAGCGCCCGTTATCAGGACAACCCGCAGCGCAGCCCGTCCATCGATGATGTGCGCCAGGAGGCGCAGGCCCATTACAGCGGGCAACTGACGCTGGCTCGGGACCTGCAGCGTTATCACCTGGGCAAGGATGGCCTGCTCGCAGCGCTGTGAGTTGGCCGACAGTGCGCTTCTCCACAAAGATCAGTAACCGGTCATTTCCAGGTAACCCCTGCCCTGCCCGCTGCCGCCCTCGACCCGCACCGGCCCTTCCCAATACGGGAACCGGGTGTTCATCCAGGCCTGCTTGTACAGCGCTTCGACCTGGACATCGACGCCCTGCTCCGGCAGCCGCACGCGCCAGCGGGTCGGTACGGTTTTACCGTTTGCCTGCTTGCTCGAGGCCAGCACTTGCAGCTCGATCTGCGCTCCCTGGAGTGCCTGGATCTTGCCGTCGGCGCTGACCCAGGTGCCGGCTTTGTAGGCATCGCCGTGAGCTTCGCGCACCTGAAACAGCATTACCTTGGCGCCGCTGTCCAGGTGCAGGGAAAACCAGTCCCAGCCTGACTGCCCGGCCGCCAGCGGTTGGCTGCTCCATTCGCGATCGAGCCAGGCCTGACCGGTAACGGCCACGTGCTGGCCGTCACGCTCGACTTCGCCACTGACCTGATAGAACGGTTGGCTGTAGTAATAGGAAGCCTGGCCTTTGCCGGATTTTTCGCTGTAGCCCTTGGCCCCGTGCAGCACCAATGGCCGCTCACTGACCAAGTGCAGATCAAAGCGGAAATCCTCACCTGCGGCTTTCATCTGCAACTGGCCAATCCCATTGCCGCCCAGCAGCGACCAATCATCTATCCAGGCGCGAAATGGCTGCGCCTCAACCCCAGCCTGGCCGATACCACCGCGGGCGAGCACCTCACTGGACTGATGACCGCCCGGCCCCGTCAGCGCCGCGTGGCCCATCCACAGATTGGGGCTGTTCCAGTCGGCGGTTTCTGCGCCAGGGCGCAATGCCGAACGAAACAAGGTCCACTGCGCGCCCCACTGCCGCCCCTGGGCATCCTGCAAGTTGGCGGTGACGTACCACCACTCGATGCGGAAGCCGTCGTGGGCGCCATGATCACGCGGGAACTGCAGCTCATGGCCCGGCGTGACCTGCTGGAAGGCGCTGGCCTCCTGCCCCAAGCCGGCAAAACTGTTGGGCTCGGGTGCAGGCGCATCGCAGCCTGCAAGCAGCAGGCACAGCGCGGTCAGCCAGGGTTTAACGTTCATTGGCAAACTGCCTCAAGAGATCGCTGGGTTGCCTGCGCGCCAGTTGCCAGAGCGGCCAGACGCTGGCCAGAAAGCTGGTCAGCACGCCGAGCACTGTCAGTTGCAGCAGCTGACCGGGGAACACATAGAGCGGCAGACGCCAACCAAACGCCTGCACGTTGACCACGGCCACCAGGCACCAGGCCAGCAGCAAGCCAAGCGGAATCGCCAGCAACACGGTGCAACTGCTCAGCATCAGGGTCTGGCCGAGTGTCAGCCAGATCAACCGACGGCGTTCGACCCCCAGCGCCCACAACGGCGCCAACTGGCCCAGGCGGCTCTGGCCGAGGCTCAGCAGGCTGATGAACAACGCCACGCCAGCGATACCGAGGGTCAGGCTGTTGAGTGCGGCGGTAGCGGCAAAGGTGCGCTCGAACACCGCAGCAGACCATCGCTTGAGCGTGGTCTGCTCGACCATGCGGCTGTCATCGAGACTGAACTGTTGGCCCAGCGCCCGCTTTAGCGCCGGCAAATGCTCGCCAGCCAAGGTCAGGCCCAGATTGCTCAACGTCGCCTGCGGCCAGTGCTGGCGTAACCAGTCGGCGCTGATCAGCAGGTGCCCTTTGGGATTGCCATAATCGGCATAGATGCCCACTACCGGCATCGTTTGGGCTGATGGCTCGGGCAGTTGCAAGGCGTCGCCAAGACCCAGCTGCAGGCGCCTGGCCAACTGTTCGCTGAGCATGATCCCGCGCCCCTGCGCAAGCTGCTCCCAGGCACCGGCGGATTTTTCCAGCAGCGGCCAGTGATTGTTGTAGTACGGGTGATCGACGATGCCCTGGACCTGCGTCGGCCATTGCTGCAGCCGCCACTCGACGCGCCAGTTGGGCAGCACCGCGGTGACTTCGGGCTGGCGTGCCAGCCAGTCGCTGATCTGCACTGCCTGCGCAGTGTCGCGCGGGGTCAGGTACAGGTCTGCCGACAGGCGCTGATCGAGCCAGCCGGTAAAGGTGCGGCGAAAGCCCTCGGTCATGCTGCCCACACCGACGCTGGCGGCCAACGCCAGCAGCAAGGCCATCAGCGCCAGGCTCAGCGCCGGCAATTGCTGGCGGCTGTCGGCCACGAACCATTGCGGCAATGGCCGCCGGCACAAGCGCGCCAAACCGGCCAGGGCAAGCTCGAGCAAGGCCGGCAGCAATAGCGCCGCTGCCAGCAGCAATGCCGCGAGCAGGACAAAGGCGCTGCTCAGGTTATTGCCCCACTGCCAGCACCCCAGCGCTACCAAACCAAGCAACAAGGCGACCAGCGCCTGACGACGCAGCCACGGCCCTTGGGCCAGGCGCCAGGCCTGTGGCTGGGCAAGCGCCAGCAGCGGCAGGCGCGCAGCGCGCAGCACGCTGCTGACACCGGCCAACAACGCACCGAGCAGACTCACGCCGACGCCGGCCAACCACCACTGCGGCGACAGGCTCAGCTGCCCGGCGATCTGCGCTCCATACAAGCCGCGCACGCTGGCCGCGAAGTCAGGCAACAACAGGCTGGCCAGCAGATAACCACTGACCACCCCGGCGAGGCCGCCGAGCAACGCGAACGCACCCAGCTCCAGCGCCAGCCCGGTCAACAGCACCCGCAAGCTGACACCGCAGGCACGCAAGGTTCTGATCAAGCCGCGCCGTTGCTCGAGCGCCAGGCCAATGGCCGCATGGGCAATGAACAGGCCGACCACGAATGCCAGCAAGCCCAGCGCAGTCAGGTTGAGGTGAAAGCTGTCGGTCAGGCGCTGCAGATCACCGTCGTCGCCACCGGTTTGCAGCATAAGCTTGGCGGCGATGTCGGCAGGCAGCGCGGTGGGTTGTTTTTCGAGCAGCAGACGCGACAGTTGTCCTGGCGCGCCGAGCAGCGCCTGCGCGTGGCCGATATCGACCACGATCACCCCAGGCGCCAGGTCCGCTTGCAGGACCAACGGCGGCATCAGCTGACCATCGCGGGTGCGCGCGCGCTCACCCGGTTGCAGGTTCAACTGGCGTAGCGTGTCTGGACTGATCCAGGCTTGCCCAGGGCTGTCGATGAAGGCCGCAAGCTCGAACGCTTGCGCCTGTACCCCGGCCACGGCCATCTTCGCTGGCAGGCTCAGCGGTTCAATACCGATCAAGCGCACTGCCTGAGTCGCGCTTCCTGAAAGTTGCAGGCGGCCTTCCAGAACCGGCGTCACCTGCACGCCTCTAGTGCGCAGTTGCACATACAGCGCTTGCGCCAGATGCTCGCCCTGACGCGGCACCAGTTGCGTCTGGCTGGCGCCCGAAAGCACACCACTGGCACGGGCATAGTCGCTGCGGGCCTGGCTGTTGAGCGCCTGCACGCCGGTCCACAATGCCGTTGCCAGCCATAGCCCGGTAAAGATACTGAAGCACTGCAAGCGGTGCCGGCGCCAATGGCTGAGCAGCGCCTGCAAGGTGATCAGCAGGCTGGCCATCAATCCGGCTCCGGCTGAACACGTCCAGCCTTGAGGAAGCACCGATGTTCGAGCCGCGCCGCCAACTGCCGGCTGTGGGTCACCATCAACAGGCTGCTGCCCGCCTGGGCAACCAGCTCGAGCATCAGTTGCAGGACTTCTTCACTGCTTGCCTCATCGAGGCTGCCGGTGGGCTCGTCGGCCAGCACCAGCGCCGGCCGTCCCGCCAACGCACGACCAATCGCCACACGTTGCTGCTGGCCGCCCGACAGCTGCTCGGGGTAGCGCTGCAACAACTCGGTCAACCCAAGCCGCTCCGCCAGCTGCGCGGTCCAGGCAGGATCGTGGCGCCCGGCCAAGCGGGCTTGAAACGCCAGATTGGCGGCAACGTCGAGGCTGCTGATCAAGTTGTACTGCTGGAACACCAGGCCAATGCTGTCGCGCCGCCAGCGTGCCAGCGCCGTTTCGTCCCGCGTATCGAGGGGTACATCCTCGATCAGTATCCTGCCACTGTCAGCCCGATCAAGTCCGGCGAGCAGGTGCAGCAACGTGCTTTTGCCACTACCGGATTCGCCCATCAGCGCCAGGCTGCTGCCCCGCGCCAGTTGCAGGTCGACGCCCTGCAGTACAGGCAGAACGCCCTGGGCGGTATTGAATGACTTGCGCAGCTGCTCGACGACCAACATCGGTGGGGGCTTCCTCTCAGGGCACAACGGGCGTTAATCACTAACTCTTGGGCACAGCGTTGCAGCATTAGGTTGCATCGTTCTGCCCTTCAAGGGTAGGCGCAATCGGGGCTAAACTGAGGTACGAACATCATCAGGCTTACAGGAACCTCCATGGCCCGCACTGCGATACCTGGCTACCACCCATCGTGGTTGCTGCTGATCCTGCTCATCGGCAGCCTTGCATCGCTGACGGGATGCTCGAACAAATCCAGCGCTACGCGCTATGCCCAAGCAGGCGCGAACTGCTTCGCCAAGGCAGTGCCGACCGCTGGCGAGGGTGGCCTGGCATGGGGCAACACGTTGAGCGCGGCGCGCAAGAAATCCATGGACAGCTGCATGCGCTATGCGAGCCGTTCAGGCGGTACGCCGAAGACCTGTCAGGTGGTGATGGCCAAGTGCAAGTGATGGGTGGCGGCTACGAGCGGGCCCGCTAGTTCGAGCTATAAGGTTGGTTCACTCGGTTGGTCGTAAGACCGCCCGCCCGCAGCCACCATTGCGATTGTTCAGGCATTGCACCTGAACAATCGCGCAATCATGGTCGGCCAGTGGGCAGGCAGCAATCAGGCGAATCTTATTGCCAGGGGTTACTGCAGCCACGGCGGCGGTGGCGGCTCCTCGCTCTTGACCGGGCCACGCTCGGCTTCTTCACGACCGGCACGGCGACGTTCGTCATCCATCCGCGCCGCTTCGATCTCGCGCAGCACGCCGCCGACATCGGCGTCGTGGTCGTCATCCTCGAACTCGCCGGTCAGCGGGCTATCGGGCAACAATTCCCCGGCCTCGAACAGCGACCACATCTCGCGGGCGTAGCGGGTGTCCTTGAGCTCGGGAGCAAAGCGCCCGAAGTAACCGCTCATGTTCGCCACGTCACGATCGAGCATGCTGAAAGCATGGTTGTTGGCGGCAGCATCGACGGCCTGCGGCAAGTCGATGATCACCGGGCCATCCGGGCCGAGCAGGACGTTGAATTCGGACAAGTCACCGTGCACCAGCCCTGCACAAAGCATCAAGACGATCTGGCGGATCACGAACGCGTGGTATTCACGCGCCTGATCCGGCTCCAGGTGAACGTCGTTGAGGCGTGGCGCGGCGTTTCCGTCGGCATCGACCACCAGCTCCATCAACAGCACGCCGTCCTGGAAGTCGTAGGGCTTGGGCACTCGCACGCCGGCATGCGCGAGGCGGAACAAGGCGGCCACCTCGGCGTTCTGCCAGGCATCTTCGGCTTCCTTGCGACCGTACTTGGAACCCTTGGCCATGGCCCGCGCCTGGCGGCTGTTGCGCACCGTGCGCCCTTCCTGGTACTCGGCCGCCTGGCGGAAGCTACGTTTGTTGGCCTCCTTGTAGACCTTGGCACAACGCACCTGGTTACCGCAGCGCACCACATACACCGCTGCTTCCTTGCCACTCATCAAGGGCCGCAACACCTCGTCGACCAGACCGTCTTCGATCAGCGGCTCAATACGTTTTGGAGTCTTCATCAGGTTTAATTCAGGGTCCTGTTCTGCCAGACACATGGTTTGCCGGCCATCCTCTCACAGCCTGATCCGACTTGCTCGTTTCGAGCTAATCAATACGCGGATGTTGTTGTACCAAATGCGTGCGTTTGGCCTCAAGTTCAGCAATCTGCTCGTCGATATCCTCGATTTTTTGCTCAATGTTGTCGTGGTGTTCCTGCAGCAGTTCACGCGCTTCCTCGATGTCCGAGGCGGCGGGCGCAGCGCCGCGCAATGGCTGATTGGCAGTTTCTTTCATGGTGATACCGGTGATCAGACCGATCAGGGCAATGACCATCAGGTAGTAAGCCGGCATGTACAGGTTGTTGGTGCTTTCTACCAGCCAGGCGGCGATGGTCGGGGTCAGGCCGGCAATCAGCACAGAAATATTGAAGGCACTGGCCAGCGCGCTGTAGCGAATGTGCGTAGGAAACATCGCCGGCAGCGTCGAAGCCATCACCCCGATGAAGAAGTTGAGCAGCACCGCCAACATCAGCAAACCGGCGAAGATCAGCCCGAGCACACCGCTGGTGATCAGCATGAAGGCCGGGATGGCCAGTGCGAACAAGCCGATGCTGCCGCACAGGATGAACGGGCGGCGGCCGTATTTATCGCTGAGGAAGCCGATCAGAGGCTGCACGAAGAGCATGCCCACCATGATCGCGATGATGATCAGCACCCCGCGGTTCTCGCTGTAATGCAGGTTGTGCGACAAGTAGCTGGGCATGTAAGTCAGCAGCATGTAATAGGTGACGTTGGTGGCGATGACTACGCCTACGCAGGTCAGCAGGCTGCGCCAGTGCTTGGTAGCCACCTCCTTGAACGACACCTTCGGACCGCCAGCCAGGCCTTCGCGATCGCCCTGCTCGAGCTTGTCGACATGCTGCTGGAAGGCGGGGGTCTCTTCCAGCGCATGGCGCAGGTACAGGCCGATCATGCCCAGCGGCAGCGCCAGCAGAAACGGCACCCGCCAGCCCCACTCCTGGAACCTCTCTTCACCGATCATGGCCGAGATGAACACCACCAGGCCGGCGCCGGCAACAAAGCCTGCGATCGAGCCGAAGTCGAGCCAACTGCCGAGGAAGCCGCGCTTGCGGTCCGGGGCGTACTCAGCGACGAAGATCGAGGCACCGGTGTATTCACCCCCTACCGAGAAGCCCTGGGCCATCTTGCACAGCAGTAGCAGGATGGGCGCCCAGATACCAATCGCGGCATAGGACGGAATCAAGCCAATGGCGAAGGTGCTCAGGGACATGATCACAATGGTGGCGGCGAGAACCTTCTGCCTGCCGTATTTGTCGCCGAGGGCGCCGAAGAACAGCCCGCCCAGGGGCCGAATCAGGAACGGCACCGAGAACGTACCCAAGGCTGCGATCATCTGTACGCTGGGGTCAGCGCCGGGGAAAAAGACCTTGCCGAGCACATAGGCGACAAAGCCGTAGACGCCGAAGTCGAACCACTCCATGGCGTTGCCAAGCGCTGCGGCGGTGATCGCCTTGCGCATCTTGGCGTCGTCAACAATGGTGATGTCTTTCAAGCCGATCGGCTTGACGCTTTTTTTGCGTGATTTCATATCTGCCACTCTGTTACTGACGTGTCCATTACCGGTTGCCATTGTTTTAATGGCCAGGCTCTAAGGCATCAGATACAAAGGGTTACGAAAAAATTCACTGAGCGCCGACATTTTTCGCGCCAGCAAACAGGCCATCTGCGCTGAGGCTCCACGCAGATGGCCTGGTATTGGTGCTCAGCGCAGCGTTACTGACTGCGCGTTACCCGCCAAATGGTGTTGGCGAGGTCGTCGGCGATGATCAGCGCACCACGCGGATCCACCGTCACACCCACCGGGCGACCGCGGGTCTTGCCATCTTCACCACGGAAGCCGGTGGCAAAGTCGATCGGATCGCCGGCCGGCTTGCCATTGCTGAACGGCACGAAGATCACCTTGTAGCCCACCGGATTCGGTCGGTTCCAGCTACCGTGCTCGCCGACGAACGCGCCCTCGGCAAACTGCGCGCCCATGGCCGCCACCGAAAAATCAACGCCCAGAGCCGCAACGTGGGAGCCGAGGCTGTAATCCGGCTTGATCGCCGCAGCGACTTTCTCGGGGTTCTGCGGCTGCGCACGTGGGTCGACGTTCTGCCCCCAGTAGCTATAGGGCCAGCCGTAGAAGCCCCCCGCTTTGACTGAGGTCAGGTAGTCAGGCACCAGGTCAGGGCCAAGCTCATCGCGCTCGTTGACCACAGCCCACAGTTCACCGCTGGTGGGTTCGATGCTCAGCGCAGTCGGGTTACGCAGGCCAGTCGCATACGGCTTGTGCGCGCCGGTCTGGGCGTCGATCTGCCAGACCATGGCCCGATCTATTTCGACCTCCATGCCGCGCTCGGTGATATTGCTGTTGGAGCCGATGCCGACGTACAGGTAGCGCCCGTCGGGGCTGATCGTCAGCGCCTTGGTCCAGTGGTGGTTGATCTCGGCCGGCAGGTCGCTGACCTTACTGGGCGGGCCACTGGCCTTGGTCTGGCCATCCGCGTAGTCAAAGCGCACCAGCGCATCCTGATTGGCCACGTACACGCTGCCCTCGAAGTAGGCCAGGCCATAGGGTGCGTTGAGGCCTTCGGCGAACACCGTTTTCACTTCGTACTTGCCGTCACCATCAGCGTCACGCAGCAAGGTCAAGCGGTTACCGCCCTTGACCTGGGTATTGCCCTTGGCCTTGATAGAGCTGGCGATGACATCCTTGGGCTTGAGTTTGGCCGCACTGCCGCCGCGCCCTTCCGCTACCAGAATATCGCCGTTCGGCAGCACCAGCGTCTGCCGCGGGATCTTCAGGTCAGTGGCAATCGCAGTGACGTTGAAGCCCTGCGGTACGGTTGGCTTGAGATCGCCCCAGGCGGTCGGCTCGGCGATTTTCATGCTCGGCAACAGGCCGCGCTGCTGATCAGGCAATTTCGGGTTGGCGCCGTAGGTTTGCGTGGCGTCGCCCTCGCCACCGCAGGCGCTGAGCAGCAGCGCCATGCTCAAGGCTGTCAGTGCATGTACGCGGTTCATCGCACACCTCCGGAGCGCAGATTGGTCAGGCCGAGGCCGGTTGCGATGCACGCCAACGCACTGACGATGACCGACAACACCAGCCCCGACGGCATAACGGCCCAGGCATCCTTGGCATGCTCAAAGGCGTTCATCAGGCCCAGCAGCCAGGTAGCCAGCAGCAGCGCGAAGTACACCACTGGGCGCCCACCCTTGTGCTCGGCGCGGATCAGATTGACCAGGGCAAACAGCAATGCCAATCCGCAGAACAGCAAGCCACCGGCAATCAGCCAGGCAGCAAAGTTGGCCCATTGAATCTGGTAGCTTTGGTAATAGGCTATGTCACTGAGCAAGGCGCCGAGAAACAGCGGCACGGTACCGGCCAACAGAGTCGCGTGCAGCGCTCCTGGCCGGCAGCGATAGAGGGTTGAGTCGTTCACGGTGGCTCCTTTCATCGATCCAGAGGTCCCTCCCTGCACAGACTGCGCCTGGAGGCCTAATGGAAGATCGCTCGGCCAAAGCGATAGTTCAGCGCAATTGAAGACAGGGCTGTAATCTGGCGGCTACCCGTTTGCTGAGCGGCACCGGCTGAGGACTAGAGTTTTGGGCAAAGACGCTGACAACCCGTGCATATCCAAATGCCAGATCCGCGACGAAGTTTGCCTGGGCTGCGGGCGCAGCAAAGACGATATTCGCAAGTGGAAGAAGATGAAGAAGAGCGAGCGCATCGAGGCTGTGCAAAAGGCCAAGGCGCGCTTGAAGGCTATCAAGAAAGGCAAAAAATAAGGGGGCCGCAGAGCAGCCCCACGTGGTAACCGCTTAGCCCGCGAACTTGGCCCGCGCTGCGTGCAGCTTCTTGTAGCTGTCGACCAAGCGCAGGTGCCGATCGAGCCCCTCCAGCTTCATACTGGTCGGCGTCAAGCCATGGAAGCGCACGTTGCCCTCGACCGAGCCCACGACCGCATCCATCCGCGCATTGCCGAACATGCGGCGCAAGTTGACCTCGTAGTCGGCCAGTTCCAGTTCATCATCGAGCACCACTTCCAGCACCACGTTGAGCGCCTGATAGAACAGGCCGCGCTCCACGGTGTTGTCGTTGAACTGCAGGAACGCTTCTACCAGTTCCTTGGCTTCGTCGAAGCGCTTCAAGGCGAGCTTGATCAGCAGCTTCAATTCCAGAATGGTCAACTGGCCCCACACCGTGTTGTCGTCGAACTCGACACCGATCAAGGTGGTGATGTCGGTGTATTCGTCCACTTCGCAGTTATCCAGACGCTTGACCAGCGCCTTCAGGCTGCGGTCGTCCAGGCGGTGCAGGTTGAGGATGTCTTCGCGGAACAGCAGCGCCTTGTTGGTGTTATCCCAGATCAAGTCTTCAACCGGATAGATCTCGGAATAGTCCGGCACCAGGATACGGCAGGCCTTGGCGCCAAGGTGCTCGTACACGGCCATGTACACTTCCTTGCCCAGCGATTCGAGGATGCCGAACAGGGTTGCAGCCTCTTCCTCGTTGGAGTTTTCCCCTTCACCAGAGAAGTCCCACTCAACGAATTCGAAGTCGGCCTTGGCACTGAAGAAGCGCCATGAGACGACACCGCTGGAGTCGATGAAGTGCTCGACGAAGTTGTTCGGCTCGGTCACTGCGTGGCTCTCGAACGTCGGCTGCGGCAGGTCATTGAGACCTTCGAAGCTGCGTCCCTGAAGCAACTCGGTGAGGCTGCGCTCAAGCGCGACTTCCAGGCTTGGGTGCGCGCCGAACGAGGCGAACACGCCGCCAGTGCGCGGATTCATCAAGGTCACACACATGACCGGGAATTCGCCGCCCAGCGAGGCATCCTTGACCAGCACCGGAAAGCCCTGCTCTTCCAGCCCCTTGATCCCGGCGAGGATGCCCGGGTATTTGGCCAGCACGTCCTCAGGAACATCTGGCAGGGCCAGTTCACCCTCAAGAATTTCCCGTTTTACCGCACGTTCGAAAATCTCTGACAGGCACTGCACCTGCGCCTCGGCCAGAGTGTTGCCGGCGCTCATGCCGTTGCTCAGGTACAGGTTTTCGATCAGGTTGGAGGGGAAGTACACCACTTCACCGTCGGACTGACGAACGAACGGCAGCGAACAAATGCCGCGCTTCACATTGCCCGAGTTGGTGTCGTACAGGTGCGAGCCGCGCAGTTCGCCGTCGGGGTTGTAGATCTCGAGGCAGTACTCATCGAGGATCTCGGCAGGCAAGGCGTCCTTGCTGCCGGGTTTGAACCAGCGCTCGTCCGGGTAATGCACAAACTCGGCGTTGGCGATGTCTTCGCCCCAGAACTGATCGTTGTAGAAGAAGTTGCAGTTGAGGCGTTCGATGAACTCGCCCAGCGCCGAAGCCAGGGCTCCTTCCTTGGTGGCGCCCTTGCCGTTGGTAAAGCACATGGGCGAATGCGCATCGCGCACGTGCAATGACCAGACGTTGGGCACGATATTGCGCCACGAGGCGATTTCGATCTTCATCCCAAGGCCCGCGAGAATGCCCGACATGTTGGCAATGGTCTGCTCCAGTGGCAGGTCCTTGCCAGCGATGTACGTGCTTGCCTGCGGATCGCTGTCGAGCATCAACAAGGCTTGCGCATCAGCATCCAGGTTAGCCACCTGTTCGATGACGAACTCTGGGCCGGCCTGTACCACCTTCTTCACCGTGCAACGGTCGATCGAACGCAGGATGCCCTGGCGGTCCTTGTCGGAGATATCCGCCGGCAGTTCGACCTGGATCTTGAAGATCTGGTTGTAGCGGTTTTCCGGGTCGACGATATTGTTTTGCGACAGGCGAATGTTGTCGGTGGGAATGTTGCGCGTTTCGCAATACAACTTCACGAAGTAAGCCGCACACAATGCCGACGAAGCCAGGAAGTAGTCGAACGGACCCGGCGCCGAGCCATCGCCCTTGTAGCGAATGGGCTGATCGGCGACCACCGTGAAATCATCGAACTTGGCTTCAAGTCGGAGGTTGTCGAGAAAGTTAACCTTGATTTCCATGCGGGATTACCATGATAAAGCGAAACGAAATGGCCGCCATTATCCGGATTTTTGCCGCGCAAGTCTTTGCCGATCAGCGCGGCGTACAGGTTGCAGCCGCTGGCGTGCTTGCTTAGCGTCAAGGCCGCTCATAAAATGATAATGACTCCCAATTGCGCTTCGAGCCTTTTATGACCTCCAGCCATCGCCCGCTGAACCGTCAGGTGCAGTGCCTTTACCAGGAACATCAGCGTTGGCTGTTGAGCTGGCTGCGCCCCCGCGTCGACTGCCGTGAGCTTGCCGCAGACCTGGTGCAGGATGTGTTCATTCGGGTGCTCAGTGCCAAGGATGCACAGAATCAGCTTGAGGCAGTGCGCGAACCCAAGAGTTACCTGGCCACCATCGCCCGCCGCCTGATGATCGACCATTTTCGCCGGGCTCGACTCGAACGCGCCTGGCTGCAGGCCCTGGCCGAGCAACCCGAGGCGGTCAGCATCAGCGAAGAAACCCGCGCGATTTTGCTCGAAAGCCTGTGCGAACTGGATGCGATGCTCGCCGGTCTGGGCCCAAACGTGCGCCAGGCGTTTTTGCTGTCGCAACTCGACGGCATGAGCTACAAGCTGATTGCAGAGCAATTGCAGGTTTCGGTGGTGACGGTTACCCGCTATGTAGCCAAGGCCACCCAGCATTGCGTGCTGTTCAGCCTGGGCGCCGGACGCTGATGACCGTCCTCCACGCTCGACAACGCGCAGCCCTGGAACAAGCCGCAGGATGGTTTGGGCTTTTGCAATGCGAGGAAGCCTCGGTTGCAGACCAGGCTGGCTGGCAAGCATGGCTCGACCGCGATGAATACAATCGCTGGGCCTGGGCTCAGATCGAACAACTGCAACAACGTCTGCATGGCATGCCCACGAACGTTACCGGGCGAGCGCTGCGCCTAGCCGATCAGCCCGCGCTGGATAGCAGACGCGCCGTGCTCAAAGGTTTCGCCTTGATGATGGGTACCGGCGCGCTTGGCTACGCAGGTTATCGCCAAGGCCAACGCGCAGGCTGGATGGCTGACTACCACACACGCACCGGCGAGCGGCTCAATACGATGCTCGCCGACGGATCGCGCCTGCAACTGAACACCGCCAGTACCGTCGACGTGCTCTACAGCGCAACTCAACGCCGAATACAACTGCACAGAGGCGAGCTGCTGCTTACCAGCGCCGCCGACCCTGCTCGTCGGCCGCTGCAGGTGCAGACCGCACAGGGCAGCATTCAGGCGCTGGGCACGCGCTTCGCCGTCAGGGCCGACGGCGCGAGCACGCTGGTCAGCGTTTTTCAACATCAGGTGCGTGTCACCCCAAACGGCGCTGCGCCAGTGGTGCTCGATGCAGGCACCCAGTGCCGCTTCAACGCCAGCCAGCTTGGCGCGGTGCAACCGATCAATGCCGGTCAGGACGCCTGGAGCGAGGGCATGCTGGTGGCCAATGATCAGCGTCTGGATGCGTTTCTCGCTGAACTGAGCCGCTATCGCCCCGGCTGGTTACGCTGCGACCCCGTGGTCGCAGGTCTGCGCATCAGCGGCGCCTTCGCCATCGACGACAGCGACCAGACCTTGCGCGCACTGAGCACGACCCTGCCCGTGCGCGTAGTACAAACCACACGCTATTGGGTCACAGTGGTAGCGCTATAAAGCATCCTGGTTCGGTAATCGCCCATTTTCAACCAGCAAACGTGCTAGCCGATTGACGAATTAACCAGATAGTACAAATATCGGGGCAATCAAAAACAACAAAGTGATCTGCCATGACGCCCCGAATTCTCGTGCTCAACGGCCCCAATCTCAATCTGCTCGGCACCCGCGAACCTGAACAGTATGGCCGCGAGACGCTCGCCGACCTCGCCAACAGCTGCGCCGACAGCGCCCGCGATCTGGGCCTGGATATCGAATTCCGCCAGACCAACCACGAAGGCGAACTGATCGACTGGATCCACGCCGCCCGCGGTCGTTGCGCCGGCATCGTGATCAACCCTGGTGCGTGGACCCACACCTCGGTGGCCATCCGTGATGCGCTGGTCGCCAGCGAGCTGCCAGTGATCGAAGTACACCTGTCCAATGTGCACAAGCGTGAGCCGTTCCGGCATATCTCGTTCGTCTCGTCGATTGCCGTTGGGGTGATCTGCGGCCTGGGTAGCCATGGCTATCGCATGGCGCTGGCGCACTTTGGGCAGATGTTCGCGGAGCAAGCAGCATGAGCCAACCAAGCATTCTGGCCGGCCTGATTGGCCGCGGCATCCAGGCATCCCGCACCCCTGCCCTGCATGAGCACGAGGGCGACGCGCAATCGCTGCGTTACCTGTATCGGCTGATCGATGCCGACCAGCTGGGGTTGGAAGACAGCGCCCTGCCCGATCTGCTTGAGGCCGCGCAACGCACCGGCTTTACCGGCCTCAACATCACCTTCCCGTTCAAGCAGGCGATCCTGCCGTTGCTCGATGAGCTGTCTGATGAAGCGCGTGGCATTGGCGCGGTGAACACAGTGGTGTTCAAGGACGGCAAGCGCATTGGTCATAACACTGATTGCCTGGGCTTCGCCGAGGGTTTCCGACGCGGGCTGGGCGACGTCAGCAAGCGCTTGGTGGTGCAGATGGGCGCCGGTGGCGCCGGTGCTGCAGTGGCCCATGCCCTGCTCGCTGAAGGAGTCGAACAACTGGTGCTGTTCGAAGTCGATGTTGCGCGCGGGCAAGCCCTGGTCGACAACCTGAACCAGCGCTTCGGCGCAGGCCGAGCTGCCCTGGGCGGTGATCTCGCTGCCACCCTGGCCGATGCCGATGGCCTGGTCAACACCACACCGGTGGGCATGGCCAAGCTGCCAGGCACACCCTTGCCAGTGGAACTGCTGCACGCGCGGCTATGGGTTGCCGAGATCATCTACTTCCCGCTTGAGACAGCACTGCTGCGCCACGCCCGTGCGCTCGGCTGCCGCACCCTCGACGGTGGCAACATGGCGGTGTTTCAAGCGGTCAAGGCATTCGAGCTGATCAGCGGCAGAGTCGCAGACGCCAGCAGGATGCAGGCGCATTTCGCCAGCATGGATTGAAATGCCGGGCGACGGGCTGCCGAGGTTGCAGCCCGCTTGCCTCAGCTTTCATGGCAGCCACTGGTGGCATAGCTGCGGTATTCAACGCTCTGGCGCTGGCCGTGCGAATCGAGATACTCGATGCGCGAGTTGACTACCCCGCACGCATTGCTGCGGTCATCTTCTACCGACAGTACTTTCTTCACGTCCAGCCGATCGCCATAGCGATAGTGCATAGCGCTGCTGCTTTCCATCGATACGCTGTTGGCTTGCGCAGCGATGGTGGCGCTGCTGGCAACGGCGAACAAGGCTGCACTGGTAATAGTCTTGAAGTTCATGGCAACGCTCCGGGCTAGGTGGGGAAGACCACGCTTCCCGTTGAGTGCCATTTCACCCCCGACAGGTATCTGCCCTGTGTCGCCGAAGCGGCGTTATTGCGAGCCCGTGTATCTGCAGCACTGCGAGATACACTGCAATACAAAGCCGCGCAGGCAAGCGCCTTGGCGCTCGGTACACTGCGTCCATTCTCGCTGAGACGGACTTGACTGATGGATCACATCAACCACATCCTAATCGTCGACGACGATCGCGAAATCCGCGAGCTGGTCGGCAATTACCTTAAGAAGAACGGCCTGCGCACCAGCATTGTCGCCGACGGCCGGCAGATGCGCAGCTTTCTGGAGTCGAACACGGTAGATCTGATCGTCCTCGACATCATGATGCCCGGCGACGACGGCCTGCTGCTGTGCCGTGAGTTGCGCGCCGGTCGCCAGCGTACTACGCCGGTTCTGATGCTTACCGCGCGCAATGACGAGACCGATCGCATTGTCGGTCTGGAGATGGGCGCCGATGATTACCTGACCAAACCGTTTTCCGCCCGTGAGCTACTGGCGCGGATCAACGCAGTGCTGCGCCGCACCCGGATGCTGCCGCCGAATCTGACCATCAGTGAAAGCAGCCGATTATTGGCGTTCGGCCAGTGGCGGCTGGACACCAGCGCACGCCACCTGCTTGACCAGCAAGGCACGCTGGTGGCCCTGAGCGGCGCCGAGTACCGGCTGCTGCGGGTGTTCCTCGACCACCCGCAGCGGGTGCTCAGCCGCGAGCAGTTGCTCAACCTTACCCAGGGCCGTGAGGCGGATATCTTCGATCGCTCGATCGACCTGCTGGTCAGCCGCCTGCGTCAGCGTCTGGGCGACGATGCTCGTGAGCCGACCTGCATCAAAACCGTACGCAGCGAAGGTTACGTGTTCTCGCTGGCGGTTCAACTGCTCGAGCCAACACTATGAAATGGCCGCACACGCTGGCTTCGCGGCTGGCCTTGATCTTCTTCAGCGGGCTGGTGCTGGCCTACGGGCTGTCGTTCAGCCTGCAGGCCTATGAGCGCTTTGTCAGCAGCCGCTCGATGATGCTCACCAATCTCGAACAGGATGTAGCCACCTCGGTGGCAATTCTCGACCGCCTGCCCGCAGCAGAGCGCGCCGCCTGGCTGCCGCGGCTGGAGCGCAGCACCTACCGCTACCGGCTCGACAACGGCCAGAGCGGCCAGGCCATGCCCAGCGAGAACCCGCCGATGGCGGCCGAGTCGGTGGTCAAGGCAATTGGCAAGGACCATCACCTGACGTTCCTGGAGATCCCCGGTCAGGACGCGCACTTCCAGGTCCATCTGCGCCTGGCCGACGGCGCCCCGCTGACCATCGATGTAACGCCAGCCCTGGCACCGGTAGCCAGCTGGCTGCCGGTTGTGCTGCTGATACAACTGGTGCTGCTGCTGATCTGTACCTGGCTCGCCGTGCACTTGGCGATCGGCCCATTGACGAGGCTATCGCAGGCGGTGGACAACCTCGACCCCAACGCCCCCGGGCAGCAACTGGATGAAAGCGGCCCACGTGAGGTCAGGTATGCGGCAGTGGCCTTCAACGCCCTGCAAGCACGTATCGCTGCCTACCTGAAAGAGCGCATGCAAATCCTCGCGGCGATTTCCCATGATTTGCAGACGCCCATTACCCGCATGAAACTGCGCGTGGAAGTGATGGATGATGGGCAGGAAAAGGACAAATTATCGAGCGACCTGAGCGCCATGGAGCATCTGGTTCGCGAGGGCGTGGCCTATGCCCGCAGCATGGACGGCGGCACCGAAGCGCCGTGCCGCGTTGATGTTGACGCCTTCATCGACAGTATCGTCTTCGATTACCAGGACAGCGGAGCCCAGGTCGAGCGGCTGGGCCATACCGGCGGTACCGTGCAGACCCGGCCGCATGCCTTGCGCCGGGTGCTGGTCAACCTGCTCGATAATGCGCTGAAGTTTGCCGGGGCTGCGCAGCTGGATGTATCCCGGCATAACGACCTGACGATCATCCGCGTGCTCGATGACGGCCCGGGCATACCTCAGGAAGAGCTCGACGAAGTACTCAAGCCGTTTTACCGGGTTGAAGGTTCACGCAATCGTCAGACCGGTGGCACCGGCCTGGGATTGGCGATTGCCCAGCAACTGACGCTTGCGATGGGCGCCAGGCTGACGTTGAGCAACCGCTCGGGCGGCGGACTCTGCGCCCAAATCGAGGTGCCTTGAAGGCATAGCCGGGGCTTGCAATACACAGCGATACACAACGCTGTTTGGTCGACACATTGCCGATACCTCAGCGTCGCAGACTCTGCTCTCCCCTCTTCATGCAGCGGAGTCTGACCATGAACGCTATGAACCGCGCCTTCAGCAGTTTCGACAATTTCGCAGGCTGGACTGCCGACATACCGCTGCGCTTGTTCCTGGCCTGGGAGTTTTTTGAATCAGGCTGGGAAAAATTCAACGGCGGCAACTGGTTTGCCGACCTGCAAGCGAGTTTCCCGTTCCCTTTCAACCTGGTGCCTGCACAATTCAATTGGCAGCTGTCGATGTGGGTCGAGCTGGTCGCCCCACTGCTGCTGTTGCTGGGTCTGGGCACCCGGCTGGCCTCGGCGACACTGATTATCCTGACCGTGGTAGCCATTGCCGCAGTTCACTGGCCTGCCGACTGGTCGAGCCTGGCCGAGCTGGCCAAAGGTTATGCGATTACCGACCAAGGCTATGGCAACTTCAAACTACCGCTGATTTACCTGGTGGTCTTGCTGGCCCTGCTGCTGAGGGGCGCCGGCCGATTGAGCCTGGATCATTGGCTCTGGCAGCGACGCCCGATTACCACCAATACCGCGTGATAAATTTCCGCCCACGGCCCTCGTCATTTGTACAAATGAGCCAACCAAGCGAGTAAGCCATGGACCTGCAGAGCATTCTGGGCAATTTGTTCGCCAACGCCGCCAGCGTTGGCCTCAAGGGCGTGTTTCAGTTCGTCTTCGATGGCCATACTGCGTACTGGTACGAGGCCGGCGACCATGCCGAAAGCGGCAGCGGCCAGCACGGCTCGGCAGATGTCAGCATTGCCGTTGCCAGCGCAGATTTCATGGCGATCATGGCCGGGCAGGCCAATGTCGAAGAACTGTTCGCCAGCGGCCGCCTGATCATCGACGGCAACCTGGGCCTGGCTACTCTGCTGCCGCAGGCGATCGACATGGCGCTGCGCGGTAACCAGGCGCCTGCGGTCGAAGCCAATCGCCGCTATCCGCCAAGCGCCCGACCCAGCGATGCGCTGTCTGCAGCGCAGCCGCCGTTAACTCGAATCGAACGGCGGCCACGCTACGGCTTGGCCGTGGACGAGTTCCGCCAACACTACATGCTGCACGGCATTCCGCTGGTGATCAGCGACGCGCTGCACGACTGGCCGTTGTTCAGCAATGGTCATGAGGCCTCGCTCGAGCTGTTCGCCAACCTGCAAGGCATTACCCGCCACGGCGACTATGTCGAGAAAACCTTCTCCACCGAGCGCGACTTCCGCTCGACGTCCATGGCTGATTTTGTCTCCAGCCTGGACAACCCCATAGCGGTAAGCACTGACGGCAAGCCGCCCGCATACATGGGTAATAACATCCTGCCGGCACAACTGCTCGAACACATCCGCTACCCCGGCTATTTCGAAGCCGAGCAATTCATCCCGCCGCGCATCTGGATCGGCCCCAAAGGCACGCTGACGCCCCTGCATCGCGACGACAGCGACAACCTGTTCGCTCAGGTCTGGGGAGAAAAGTCGTTCATACTTGCCGCGCCCCATCACCGCGAGGCCCTGGGCTGCTGGGCGACATCGCCAGACGGGGGCCTGGAAGGCTGTGACGTTGATCCCAAAGCGCCCGATTACGCGCAATTCCCGCGTTGCCGCGAGGTGCGGTTCCTGGAAGTTGTGCTGCAGGCTGGCGACTTGCTGTTCCTCCCCGAAGGCTGGTTTCATCAAGTCGAGTCTCTGTCGACATCGTTGTCGGTGAATTTCTGGGTGGATTCAGGCCGCGGCTGGCCACGCTCGCCACTGCCTGAGGTGGTCGAAGCAGCGCCCTGCCCTACAGTACCCGCTTGATCAGCGGCTCCAGCCGACTGAAACGCAAGCGTTTGAGGAATTTGCGCACCTGCTGCGGATGCTCGCCCGGCTCGCCCAGCTCACTGGCCGAGCGCAGCGCCGGCGCATGGCGCCTGAGCGCTTGCAACTCTTTCTCGCGCGGCGCCAACCACTGGCCCAGCGGGTCATCGATGAGCAACCCGTTTTCAAGGTCGAGGTTGAAGCCGCGCGGGTTGAGATTGTTGCCGGTGAGCAGGCTGTAGCGCTGATCGATCCATACGCCTTTGGCGTGGAAGGTGTGGCCGGGGTCATTCCAGATGCGCAGGGTCAACTGACCCACGTCGATCGCCGCCTGGCGGCGTTTGGCAAAGGCGCGCAGGGTGTCTTCGTACAGGTACGGCAATACACCACTGGCGCTGAATGGCTCACCAGGCGCGACGTAAAAATCGTTGGCAGTACGGTCGCCGACAATGATTTCCAGCGCCACACCACGCGCCAGTGCCCGATCGATCTCGGCCATGACCAGGCGCGGCGGATTGAAATAGGGCGTACTGATGATGATCTGCTCGTCCGCTGCCGCGAGTAACGCGCAGATCGCACGGTTGAGCGGGTTGCCGCGGCCAATGCCGAGCAGCGGGATGACCCGCAGGCCGTGACTGGCCGGTTCAGCCGGCAATGGATAGGTCATGCGCCGCAAGCGTGCGCGCAAGCGACGGATAGCAGCGCGCATGGTGCGCGTGGCCGGCGGCGCGGGCTGGTCCAGGCGCGGCGTGGCAGCGCTGGCCAGCACCTCGTGGACCAGGCTGACCATGGCATCGGCAAGGCTTGGGCACTCGAACAGATGATAACGGTCGAGGCGATACCGATCGAAGCGATGCAGGTAAACGTTGTTGAGGCTGGCACCGGTGTAGATCACGCAATCATCGATGACGCTGCCTTTGAGGTGCAGCACGCCAAACAGCTCACGGGTTTGTACCGGTACGCCGTGGATGACGACGTCCAGACCGCGCTGTTCGCGCTGGGCCTGATACCAGGCGGCGTTGCCGGGCTGGCGGCCAGCGCCAAGCAAGCCACGACGCGCGCGGAACCAGTCAACCACGATGACAATCTGCAGTTCAGGCCGCGCCGCCTTGGCCTGGTAAAGCGCGTCCAGCACCTCTTGACCGGCTTCGTCTTCCTGCAGGTACAGCGCCACGATGACGATGCGCCGCTGCGCGCTGGCAATGCGTTCGAGCAACACCGTGCGATAAGCTGCAGCATCAGGCAGAGCGCTGATGGCTTGCGGGTCGATGGCAAAACCAAGCTGGGGAACAGGCATGGACGTGCGGATCAAGCGGATCACCTCCGGTCTCGAGTGAAATGCAAGGTTCACCCGTGCATTGCGTGGCGCCCATCATAGCAATAACGCCAGCACGCCCGACCATCGCGATCATTACAAAAAAAAGAAGGGATCAGATGTCGCCGCCGCCAGAGCAGCCCAGATTGCCTGGGGCTGCCCGGGGCGCCAACGGCTACTTCAGATCGAAACGGTCCAACTCCATCACCTTCACCCAGGCCGCGATGAAGTCCTTGGCAAACTTCTCACTGGCATCACTGCTGGCGTAAACCTCGCTCAATGCGCGTAACTGCGCATGGGAGCCGAACACCAGATCTACCCGGGTACCCGTCCACTTCGGCTGGCCAGTTTTGCGGTCACGGCCTTCGAACGCATTGTTGTCCGCACCGGTCGCCTTCCATTCAACGCTCATATCCAGCAAGTTGCGGAAGAAGTCATTGCTCAACTGCCCAGGTTTGTCGGTGAACACGCCATGCTTGCTCGCATCGTTGTTCGCGCCCAGCACACGCAGACCACCGATCAGCACGGTCAGCTCTGGCGCGGTCAAGGTCAGCAGTTGCGCCTTGTCCAGCAACAGCCGCTCTGCCTTGACGTTGTAACTGCCCTTGGCGAAGTTTCGGAAACCGTCAGCCAACGGTTCCAGCGCACCGAACGATTCGACATCGGTCTGCTCCTGCGAAGCGTCGACACGACCCGGGCGGAACGGCACAGTCAGGGCATGGCCGGCATCACGCGCCGCTTTTTCAACGGCAGCACTGCCAGCCAGCACAATCAAGTCGGCCATCGACATCTGCTGGCCGCCAGTGGCGAAACCGCTGCGAATGCCTTCCAGCACACCCAGCACTTTATCCAGCTGCTGCGGCTGATTGGCGGCCCAGAACTTCTGCGGCGCCAGGCGTATGCGCGCGCCGTTGGCACCGCCACGTTTGTCCGAGCCACGGAAGGTCGAGGCCGAAGCCCAGGCGGTATTGACCAGCTCGCCTACGCTCAGGCCCGAGGCGAGCACTTTGCTCTTGAGCGAGGCGATGTCTTGCTCGCTCAGTGCCGAGGGGGTGGCTTTGGGCAGAGGGTCTTGCCAGAGCAGCTCTTCCTGCGGCAGCTCCGGCCCCAAATAGCGCGCCAGCGGGCCCATGTCGCGATGGATCAGCTTGTACCAGGCGCGCGCAAAGGCATCCGCCAATTGCTCGGGGTGATCCTTGAAGCGACGCGCTATCGGCTCATAGATGGGGTCAAAGCGCAACGCCAGGTCGGAGGTCAGCATTGACGGCGCATGGCGCTTGCTTGGGTCGTGCGCGTCGGGGATCTGCCCTGCCCCATCACCGTTCTTTGGCTGCCACTGATGGGCGCCAGCAGGGCTTTTGCTCAGTTCCCAGTCGAAGCGGAACAGATTTTCCAGATACTCGTTGCTCCAGCGCGTCGGCGTCGAGGTCCAGGTCACTTCGAGGCCACTGGTGATGGTGTCGGGGCCTTTGCCGGTGCCAAACTTGTTGTGCCAACCCAGACCTTGCTGTTCCAGGCCGGCAGCCTCGGGCTCGGCGCCAACGTTGTCGGCCGGACCGGCGCCGTGGGTCTTGCCAAAGGCGTGCCCGCCAGCGATCAGGGCCACGGTTTCTTCATCATTCATGGCCATGCGGCCGAAAGTCTCGCGGATATCCTTGGCCGATGCGACTGGGTCCGGATTGCCTTCGGGGCCTTCCGGGTTGACGTAGATCAGGCCCATCTGCACCGCCGCGAGAGGATTCTCCAGGTTGCGCCCGGCATCGGTGCGGCTTTGTTCCTCACCATGCTTGGCGGGCTCGGCAACCAGGTCACCCTGGCCCGGCGCCTGGGCCTTGCCGTAGCGGGTGTCACCGCCCAGCCAGACCTTTTCCGAACCCCAGTAGACGTCTTGGTCAGGTTCCCACACATCGGCTCGGCCGCCGGAATAGCCAAAGGTCTTGAAGCCCATCGATTCGAGGGCGACGTTGCCGGTCAGTACGATCAAGTCAGCCCAGGAGATAGCCTTGCCGTATTTCTGCTTGATCGGCCACAGCAGACGCCTCGCCTTGTCCAGGCTGACGTTGTCTGGCCAGCTGTTGAGCGGCGCGAAGCGTTGTTGTCCGGAGCCTGCACCACCGCGCCCGTCGCCAATGCGATAGGTGCCGGCGCTATGCCAGGCCATGCGTACGAACAACGGCCCGTAATGGCCAAAGTCGGCTGGCCACCACTCCTGCGAATCGGTCATCAGCGCGGTCAGGTCCTGTTTGAGCGCTTGAAAATCAAGGCTGGCATAGGCTTTGGCGTAGTCAAAATCGGGGTCCATTGGATCGGACTTGTCTGAATGCTGGTGCAGAATGTTCAGGTTGAGTTGGTCAGGCCACCAGTCACGATTGCTGGTGCCACCACCTGCGGTTTGATGGAACGGGCATTTCGATTCGTTCGACATCTGCGGGTACCTTCGGGTCGGGTTCTGTCAGAGTTCCGGTCTAGGCCAGCTTGATCAGCCGAGCACATAGGCTCGGCCGTCTGCTCATCAGTTGGAGCGGTCAGGCCGCCACAAGCGTGCAAAGGGGTTGCCTGGATACGGCGTGTTGTGCAGCAGGCGCTGCGCAGCCGCAGGCTTGTCCCTTGACCAAGACTAGCTGAGCGCGGGCAGAGGTCTAATAGAGCAAGTATTACCCACCGATAGCGTGAATATGTCAGCACTCCGAAGCCAACGTGCGCGCCAGCAGATTACTTGCGCCGTTGCATCCACGCAGCGCCCAGACCACTGAGGCAGATGATCGCGATGCCCACCATGCTCAGGTGGTCTGGCACCTGGCCGAAGACCACAAAGCCCAACAGCCCGGCAAACACGATCTGGCAGTAGCTGAACGGCGCCAGCATGGCTGGTGCGGCAAAGCGGAAGGCCTGGGTCAGCAGCAGGTGCGCAGACATCCCGAAACCACCCAGCGCCAGCATCAGCAGCAGGTGGTCCCACTCGGGCATCTTCCAGAAAAACGGCACCAATGCCGTCATCACCAGGGTATTGCACAGCCCGGCAAAGAAGTTGCTGGTGGTCGGGCTGTCGTAGGCAGCTACTTTGCGGGTGAGTAGCTGATAAAAGCAGAAACCCAATGCAGAGCCGAACGGGAAAAGAATCGCCGGGGTGAACATTGAGCCGCCTGGGTGTACCACTACCAACACGCCAATGAAGCCCATTACTACCGCGACCCACTGGCCAGTGGTGACATGCTCTTTGAGCAGCGGTACCGACAATGCCGTCACCAACACCGGTGCGAGAAAGTTGACCGAAGTGGCCTCGGCCAATGGCAGATACTGCAAGCCCGCGGTAAACAGCAGGCTGGTACTCAGCAGGCTCAGTGCACGCAGCGTCTGCAACACAGGCTGGCGGGTACGCAGCACCGCCATGCCCGACTTGGGCAGAAAGATCCCAGCCATCAGCAATGTATGCACCAGATAGCGGACCCACACCACCATGATGATCGGGTACAGACCACCGAGGAACTTGGACAGCGCATCGTGGCTGGCAAACAGGAAAGTGGCGACCACTACCAGGGCGATGCCTCGCAGCGGCTGATTGACTCCGGACAGCGGTGTACTCGAACTCATGGCGTACTCAAATAGGGACTTGGCAGCTACTCCGCCAAGATCCGGCTGCCATCAAAGGCGGCCTGGATATGGGCGAATTCTAGAAGAGATGCGCGCAATTGCGATAGCCGGTAATGGATTGCCGTGTCTACCGGCCGGTTTAGCGTTCGCTGATCGAACACTTTTTCACAGCAGGTACGACAGCACCGATGCGCTAAAGCTCCCGGCGCAACAGGTATGTGTCCATGATCCAGCCCTTGCGTTGCCGCGCTTGTTCACGTGCGGCCACAATCTGCGCCTTCATCTGCAACAAAGGCCCGGCAAGCAGCAGCTCGTCCGCCGTGCCGAGATAGGCGCCCCAGTAAATATGCAGTTGTGGGTCGTCGATATCGGCGAACGCGCACTGGCCATCAAGCATGACCAGCACATTGTCGATCTGCTTCACTGCGCCGAGCTGCCGCCCGGGAAGTACGGTCAGCGGCTCGCCAATGCGGTTCAGCGGGATCTGATGACGAGCTGCCAGGGCCTGAATGCTGCTGATGCCGGGGATGACTTCGAGTTGCAGTTGTGTACCGTGCTGGCGTACCAACTGGAGAATCCGCAGCGTGCTGTCATACAGGCTTGGTTCGCCCCACAGCAAGAAAGCACCCACGTCGTCCGGGCCGAGTTCTTCATCGATCAATCTTGCGTAGAGCGCTGCGCGTTGCTGGTGCCAGTCCTGTACTGCCTCAATGTAATCGCTGGCCAATGCATCACGCTGCGGATCATCAACTTGCAGCACCCGGTAGTCGCCAGTGGGCAGGTAGCGCTCGAGAATTGCCCGGCGCATGCGCACCAGCTCATCAGAGCGGGCGCCCTTGTCGAGGACGAAGAATACCGTGGCCCGTTTGAGCGCATCGACTGCCTCGAACGTCACCTGCCGCGGATCACCAGGGCCGATGCCGATTAATAACAACTGCTTCATTAGCCACTCCCGCTCGGGTTTGCTGTGATTGCCAGACCCTGAGTGTCGGCTTGAGCCGACACTATGTCGAGCAGTTAAGGCTGTGGGTGAACAGCAAATAAATTAACGCACATAAAACTAGTAAAGTTCCCTGACTACTTGCAAAGTTTATGGTTTACCGTGACGCCGTCGGCAACTACACTCGAGACTAGTGAACAGCACTATCCCTGCGTGACCGACGTTAAATCTTCTTACAATGTTCGTCACGTTTTGACGCAGTCGTATTTAAGGAGTGATGAAAGTGTCCAGACTCGCAGAGTTTCGCGCTGCCGAAAAAGCGCTTCAGGAACAGATCGCCCAACTCGAGGCGCTCAAGCAGGATGCCGGTCTCAAACGCGAAATCGAGTTCGAGCAGAAACTGCTGGGCCTTATGAAAACTTACGAAAAGGGCCTGCGCGATATCGTCGACATCCTTGATCCAAAAGGCAGCAGCAAACCTGCCACCAAGGCGTCCGGGGCGACCCCAAAACAGCAGCGCCGCGCCCGCGTGGTGAAGGTTTACGAGAACCCGCACACCGGCGAGCTGATCGAAACCAAGGGCGGTAACCACCGCGGTTTGAAAGCCTGGAAAGAAGAACACGGCGCCAGCACTGTCGACGGCTGGTTGCGTCCATGAAACATGGACATACACTTCACACTTTTTTCACAGCTTGTGGGCCATGATCAATTCCAGCTAACGGATTAGCGACCCCATCTGCGCCCGCACACGCGGGCCTCTAATTTCAGCGCCCTGCCCTCGTGCAGGGCGCTTTCATTTTGCCTCCCCGCTCACGTCCCGTATCATGGACGGCCTGTCTTATCGCTGGTGCCTGCGGGCCCGGCCTCGTCTCTGGAGCCTTCATGAGCCTGAACGATCTCAACACCCTGCCTGGCGTTACCGCTCAAACCGACGCTGCCACTGCGCAATTCGTTTTCAACCACACCATGCTGCGCGTCAAGGACATCGAGAAGTCGCTGGACTTCTACACCCGCGTGCTCGGTTTCAAACTGGTGGACAAGCGCGACTTCGTCGAAGCCAAGTTCAGCCTGTACTTCCTGGCACTGGTTGACCCCGCGCAAATTCCGGCTGATGACGATGCTCGTCACCAGTGGATGAAGTCGATCCCGGGCGTGCTGGAGCTGACTCATAACCACGGCACTGAAAGTGATGCAGCGTTTGCCTATCACGATGGCAACACTGACCCACGCGGTTTTGGTCATATCTGCATTTCGGTGCCTGATGTAGTTGCAGCGTGCGAACGCTTTGAAGCTTTGCAGGTGCCGTTCCAGAAGCGCCTGAGCGACGGCCGCATGAATCATCTGGCCTTCATCAAAGACCCCGACGGTTACTGGGTCGAAGTGATTCAGCCGACGCCCTTGTAAGTACAGCTGACTAGGCGCTCCGCGCATAGGCGATTGCAGCATCGATCTGCGTTGCCGTGGGGCGCACGCCGGTATACAGCACAAACTGCTCCAGCGCTTGCAGGGCAATCACCTCAAGCCCTGTGATGACCGGTTTGCCGAGCGCTTCGGCGCGGCAGATCAGTGGCGTGCGCGCCGGCATCGCCACCACGTCGAATACCCGTTCTGCCACTGCAATCGCGGTTTCGGGGAACGCCAGTTGCTCCGCCTCAGGGCCGCCGGCCATACCAATCGGCGTGACGTTGATCAGCATCGGCGGCGCCAAGTCGCCCAGTTCTGCCTGCCAGCGATAACCCAGCATGTCGGCCAGTTGCCGCCCAGCTTGTTCATTGCGGGCAATAATCAGCCCTTCACGAAAGCCGGCGTCACTCAACGCACAGGCTACTGCCTTGGCCATCCCGCCGCTGCCACGCAGCGCGAACGCTGTAGCCGGGTCTACCTCATGTTTGGCCAGCAACTGCTGCACGGCCAGATAATCGGTGTTGTAAGCCTTCAAGTAGCCGTCGCTGTTGACCAGCGTATTAACCGACTCGATGGCAGCCGCAGACGCATCAACCTCGTCGACCAACGCCAGGCAAGCTTCCTTGAACGGCATCGATACACCGCAACCGCGAATCCCCAATGCTCGAATACCAGCCACCGCGGCGGGCAGATCATCTGTGGTCATGGCCTTGTAGTAGTAATCCAGGCCCAGCTGTTCATAGAGATGATTGTGAAAGCGCACGCCAAAGGTACCGGGACGGCCGGCCAGAGAGATGCACAACTGCGTGTTTCTGCTGGGAATGTGGCTCATCTACTGCTCCGTTTGCCTGAGCTGAATCGTTGCTCCAGCGTACCAGAGGGCATTGCTTACACAACCTTTACCCTTTCCCGGCGCTCAGTTGACAGTAACAACGGCCATAGTAGGAGCCATCGCGCAGCGTGGTCTCGACACTACTGTTGATAGAGCTGATGACCACTATTGAGGAAGTTGATTTCAAACGCCGTCAGCAGCTGGGTAAGGTTGGCGCACGTCTTACAGGAGGTCAGCATGGCCACTATCCAGATCATGTCGGTTGTTGGTAGCGCAGTTCCCACTCGCTTGCGTGAGCAGGGGCTGCTGGCCTGCTGGTATCTGATGCGCAATGGCGAGCCGGTGAGCGGCCCGCTGGCGTCCAAAGCCTGTGCAGTAGCGATGGCCGATCAGCTGCAGAGCGGCAGCTTGATGGCTTGAACGAATGTGTTGTGTGTTGCTCCTTGTGCCCTTGTTGCCCGCCATTTTTGGCGGGCTTTTTTTTGCGCGCTGGGGCACGCCTCAGGCTGGATCTGGATGCTCGCTGGAGACTGTGTTGTTGGTCTCTACGTCAGACATTTCTTCGTCCAGGCCGGCATCTTCATCTTCAGGCAGCGGAGGCATTGGGTCATGAGCCGTCTCGTTGTCGGTCGTACCGCCCACGCCCTGCTGAGAGATGTTGCCAGGTGCTTTTTCGTCGATATCCATAGCGCTACCCTCGTCAATGCACGGATGATCCGTGCCTTAGCGTGAGAGCCGCGGGATTGACGCAAGTGCCCGCGACGAGACCAACGGCGCTAACTCTCGAGAAGCAACTCTTGACAGTGGGTATTGGCTAAGCCGATCGTTTTTTCCCGGTGCTGATCAATTCGACGCTCCATCGTCATTAAAACGACGTTTGCGCCGAACCGCCTGCAGCAACAATACAGCGCTGGGAATCAACAGGCCGACCGCGGTCCAGCCAAACGCAGGCTGACCAGAAGCGCCTACGGCGGCGAAAACAACACCGATAACCAGCATGGACCCGCCTGCGGCGTAAAAAGGGGTAGTGCTGTGCTTGCTCATGATGATCCTCCTTGAAGTGCGGTATTTAATCATGAATCGACAAAGTGCCCATCGTCTTCAGCAACCATGAGCTACGAGGTAGCCCGTTCGCGCTACGCCCCACTCCCACAGCTTCACCGCAGATGGCCTTAAAACATGGATACAGGATTAAAATTCCTTCACCTTGCGCCCTTTAGTCATAAGGCATTCGACACGCTTTCGGCCATACTCCACAGATGTTTTTCGCGTTTCGGCACGTTTTGGGAAGTGAGGAAAGCCCGTATTTCCGGGCCTTCCAGCCCTCCTCGATACCCTACAACACACTCCAAAACGAGGCCAGTGGTACAAAAAGTGGTACGAGGCAGCTGTACGTCCATCCAGCGAAAACTGGTCATTCCCCTCCCCCGGCGTTCTGCCAACCTCCGCCACCTTTACATAGCTACACCGTCCGACACCACCACGACTGCGCATAAAGCACGCCGTCGACTTCCTCCACTCCGTTGATGTTGATGCCGAGCTGGGCCATGCCATTCACCTTGGCATCGTGCAGACGCGGGATGATGTCGGCGCCTGGCGAATGCGTGAACACCCACGCCTGCGTCGACATCCTGCCCAGCGGCGCGCTGTGGTGATCGCCGATGTGAATGTCTGCCTTCAGGGCCTGGATCTTCCCCAGCTGATCAGTCGGGATGGCCACGCCCAGCTTGCGCCGCCGGACGATCAGGAAATACATGACATACGCCCATGGCTGCGCAGGCTGTAGGTGACCACTCCCCAGACCGAGAACTCGTCTCCCTCCATGATGAACCGCGGCGCATACCGGGGATTCTCCGAGCGCAGCACGATCTGCTGGCCAACGTAGTCAAGCCGCTTGCAGACCGGCTCGCCGTTGACGGCCGCGATGACGATGTGTCCGGCCCGCGCATCGATCGCCTTGTCGACGATCACCACGTCCTTGTCGAAGATCCCGGCGCCCTCCATGCTGTCGCCGTCGATCCTCACCAGGTACACGCTGGGTCCACGGATCTGGAGAAGATCGTCGAGCGAGATGGCCTGCAGGTCGTCGGCTGCCGCGAAAGCACTCACGGAATGCATGGCTGGCCAGCCTCAAGGCCATAGAGACGGGCCGCCTCTGCCAGCTCGAGCATGTCCGCTAGCTGGTCGGCGTCAACCTCATTTCTGCGGTGAGCGGCCAATGCCATGACCTCGAGCACAGCCGCCCTTCCCTCGGGATCGTCAGTCAAGGCCGAGACATCATCGAGCTCAGCGACCCAAAGCGCAGGTAAGTGTTGTGACATGGCGGCACCCGATACTGTATATAAAAACAGTATCGTAAGGCCGGGGACCGCCACCGGCAATCACCGCCTGGCGGGCAAGGCTCAGTGCGCGGGCGACCCTCTGCCGCTCAAGGCGTTGAGCTGGTACTCGGTAACGAGCTGGACGTGAGCGTCGTAAATCTGCCGCAGGCGCTCAACCTCAAGGACTGGAGCGCCCAGGTCCTTCGCTTCGTGATAGAGTTTTAGCGCAGCCATGACCTGCAGGTACATCTCATGGTCAGGCATCAGGACTAGGTCTGTATCAGGGCTCAATGACTTATCCTTCGGTGAATGCCCAGTGACTTTAAGCCCCAGCTCAGAGTGCTGCCCTATGAAAGCGGCATGATCAGTATGTCCGCTCCGAAGTCCCGAGTGGTCTTTATACAAGGGTTCTTCAATGCGATAAGAATGTTATGGCTTCCAGCTTTGAACACCCATGGAGAAGAATACGCCCCTTTTTTAACAATTTCGTCCACTCTGTCAGAGCCTAGGTGCTTACGCACAAGGCCGCCTGCAACCGGCGAGCAAATTACCGAATTTCCAGCCTCCTCGATTGCCGCGCCACCTGCATAGGTGTGCACGGCGACTGGCAGAAGTGAGATGCTTTGCAACTGCACCCCAGAATCAACATCGACCGTTACAAGCCTGCTCAGCGCGCTTTTTCCATCAGTAGAAACTTGGCTGTAGGAAATTGCCACGACGCTGTCAGACATCCACCGCGCTTCATAAGGGACCGTATCGGCTTCGGCCGCGTCGCCGAGGTCGACGGGAATTTCAATTTTGGTCTGGAATGCATCATGACTGACAACCACTGTCAGCCCCTGATGACGCTTTTCGGCTGATGAGTAAATGGCGTAGGCCATGGCACATCTACCATCCTCAGATACGGTCAGCGCTGTTGAATAGGGAAACGTACCTGCGCCTTGTCCGGCGATTAGGGTCGGCTCACTCCAGCTGTCACCGCCATCCTTGGTCGTCCGCGCAACCACCCGGCGCCATTCGCCGGAAGAGAGCCTTCCGATCCGCTCCTGCTGCGTGTGCATCAGCACGATGCTTCCGTCCGGAAGGGTCGCTAGGGAGGCATATGTCGAACGTCCTGAGTCGATAATACGAGGCTCGGTCCACTCGGGGAATGATCCTGGGCTTGGGAGACGGGAGCACATCAACGGTGATGCATGATTGCTGAAGCAGGCGAGGACGCTCCCCTCATACTTTCCGCTTGGCACCCTAATTAAGGAAGGCGATCCATGATCGCTAGCGTCACCGAATTTGTGGATACGGGAGGTGCTGATGAGTAGCAACTGATCGTTGACCGTTGCAGCGCTCACCTCACCGTTCGAGGTCACATATCCGAATACAAAGCCGCCCGAAACTGTGGCAACTGCGGGCCGGTTATACCACAAGCTGTATGCTCCGCTGAGTAGAAGCGGACGGGGTGGCGTGAGTCTTCTTGCAAATGGAATCGAAGCGAATGCACCAACTATCCCTGCCGATACCAAAAAACTCCTGCGATTCATCACGATAACTCAAAGCCCTAAAAGAACGATTATGCCATTTTTGGACTTTGATATCGCACGGCCGCTCTCATGCTCCTCAGCAAGCTCAAATCAGCGCCTTTACAGCATTGTGGCTACTGGCACGAGGCCATGGCAGCCACGAGCATCCGCTCGTAGCCGGTTCTCTGCCGGCGCTCAGCCAGCAGAGCCCGCACCTTTACTTCTAAGCTGTCATCCTTGCGCAGGCCGGAGGCAGCCCACGGCGGCACGGCCACATCCGGCGCGCGGCACGGCACCTGCACCGGCACCTCGACGCGGACGTACTGGGTTTCTGCTTCATTCCGCCCCGCGCAGCCGGCCAGCACCAGCGCGCAAACAATCAGCAGCGCCCTCATAGGCCAAGCTCCTTGTCGATTATCGAAGTTGCGGCGGCACACTGGTCGCCGCCGGTCCGCTCCTGCTGCAGGCGGTTCGCCGCGGCGTAGTCGGTGTCGGCGCTGGCCTTGGCCACGCCCACGGCTTGCTCGGCGGCAGCCTGGCGGTCGGCGGCGGCAAGCATCAGGTCGCCAATTGCTTTCCCCTGCTCTGTAGCCAGCCCGGCCAGGTTGTCGCGCGCGGCGGTGCACTGTGCGGTCTTGTCCTGCTGATCATCCAGCAGCGGGCGGAAGTGGTGAGTAGTCGCCCAGGCGCCCACGGCCATGCCCAGCAGGATAAGCAGGCCGGCCCCGGCTAGGCGCAGCGCCCAGGAATTCATACCAGCACCCTCACGGCGATGTCATACAGCGCCTTTCGCTCAGCAGCGCCATGCGGCACTCGCCCAGGCTTTCCGGTATTGATGATGCTGCCGATGTCCTGGATGCGGCCGGCATCGGCCAGCTCGTTCAGCCCGTGCTTCGCCCACCACCACGCAGCGGACTGTGCTGCGTGATCGGCCTGCTCGAGCAACTCCGGCTGATCCTCCAGCGGCAGCCCCAGCGCAGCGCCGGCCGCCCGGTAGTTGTCGCGCCCGGTAAGCTGAATCAGGCCGCGCCCGCGGTATCGCCACCCATCGCCAGACGCCTCTGGACCATTCCCCATGCGGCCGCTGTAGACGCGGTTGGCGATCTTCTCCGGCTGCCGGGCGTATGCCGCCGCAGTCTGGGTGGTGAACCTGCTGGGCCAGGTGCGCACCAGCGCCTCGGCGCTGTAGTTCAGGTTCTCGACCAGCACGCGCAACTGGCCTGACTCGTGGCCGATCTGCGCGATGAAGGCGGCGGCACGCAGGCGGCTATCGATCTTCCAGCGAACCATGGCGCGGTTCAGCGCAGGCAAAAAAATGCCCGCTACGGTGCGGGCCTTTGGCAGAACCTGCAGCAGCTGCTGCTCGGTGATGGGCATGCGAGTTTCTCCAGGCAAAAAAAGCCCGCACTAGGCGGGCAACATATTCTTTACGGATGGCTTATATTCTTGATCTACATGCTTTCTCCGAAAACCCATTTGAACGATGGTGTTTCTGCCTTATAGATACGCTCTAGCCCTGAGTCACCGATATGATTTGTATCGACATATAAAACCCCCTCTTCACCGTAACTCCTACAAACCACGGCATCACAGAAGTTTTCTATTGGGTCGATCAGGCGGACATTCTGTTCACCAACAATCGACTCATTCAACCATTTCACCACGTCAGACCTATCCTTTTCAGCAGATAGCCTTGGAATTGAGCAGTGCTTATCTCGGTCTAACCGGTATCGATCAGATCGCATCACACACGTTGGAGCTAGAGATTTAAAAATAGGGACAGGTGCAATGACTAAAATCCTCTCCACACCCTTAGACTTTAGATAATCGTAGGTATCCTTTAACTTCCCTACGAATCCAGCCTGAGTGTCCGGAAAAGGTTCCGTAGATCCAGGCTCACTCAAAGAATACCGACCGCGGCCAGCGTAAATAGTCCAGCTGGAAAAAAGAATGGCATACTTTGGTTTTACCGTAACCCCAACCATCTTTAGTGCATTATCCCTGCCATTCTCACATCTACCCTGCATTGCTAAATCTGGATTGTTTACGTGGACGCCTAACATAGCTGCGCACCCACCAGATGACATGGTGGCAAGTACTGACTCATTCTCGTTAGCGTGTTTGGAAAGACCTCTGTATGCCGCATCAGCATGAGAATCTCCTATCAGGAGTCCCATTGTTTTGGCTTGAGCAGATTTTACGCATGCCGTTGGGTCTGCGATAAAATGCAGGTCGCAGATACCTGCACGTGTCGCAACCTTAGGTGTTTGAGCCTCAGTGAATCCCTTGGATACTGATGCAGCATAACCATTGGCCATGTACCATCCCGATATTCCCAAAGGGATACACAGAGAAACAGCCATCGCTGTTTGCGCCCAGCCTGCCCCCCTAGGCAGGCTCTTCCGCCAAGCCAAAACCCTCTTGTCCACCAGTTCATAGGTTGCCCATGCGAGAAGCAACGATACACCCACCATGGCCAGATCAAATGGGAGAATGCGCTCTCCGAAATTATACATCCTACCAAATGTAAGCAGCGGCCAATGCCACAAGTACCATGCGTATGAAATAAGCCCAATAGCCACAAGCGGCCTGAGTGCAAGCGCTCGCGCGACCATTATTCTTGGATTGGATACGCCGCACAGAATTATCAGGGCCGCACCAGCTACTGGGTAAATTGCCTTCCATGATGGGTACGGACTGGAGCCTGAGTATGTGAGTATAGAAAAACCAATAAGCCACAAGCCTAGAATAGCCGCAAGTTCACCTATGAGCCTAGGCGACCTCTGCATTAGCGGAATAAAGAATGCTATTACGCCTCCGGCAATAAACTCCCAAGCACGAAGAGGCATCAGGAAGAAAGCGTAATTTTTACCTGCACCACCGCCGCTAAGTGTAATGCTACCAAAAAGAGACATAGCAAATATGGCGACCAGCACAACTGAGCAAATCACCGCAGCGCTACGATCCGTTATCTTCCTCGAGGTTGAGAATAAGATACATATCAAGATCGGGGCGACAAGGTAGAACTGCTCTTCTACGGCTAGAGACCAGAGATGAAGCAGCGGCTTCGTATCGGCAAGACCATCAAAGTACCCCTGCTGGCCTAGAAAGTAATGATTGACTATCATTCCAGCAGAATAGATAGCTTGATTCCCATACTCTGTCAGCTCTTTCGGGAGCACCAGTATGAATGGCGCCGCGACTGAGCAAGCCAGCAAGACCAGTAGATATGGGGGCAGAATCCGCAAAGCGCGCCTTGCCCAGAACTCTCCAAAGGTGAATGTTCCAGCCTGGAGCGAGCTCAGAATGTGGGTAACGATCAAGAACCCCGAGATAACGAAGAAGATGTCCACGCCCACAAAGCCGCCGGAAACTCCTGGCACCCCAGCGTGGTAAGCCACAACAGCTAGAATCGATAGCGCCCTCAACCCATCGATGAAGGGCTTGTAGCCCAGTGCGCTGCTTAGCGCCGTCCCTGCCCGCATTTTTCTATCCCCTGGTCAAAAATTGGCGGAGTATACTGGCATTCCAGCCCTAGCTGAACCCACCAGAGCAGCATCCACAAAGAAGCAGGCCACGGTCGCTAAGCCCAGCAAGCAAAAAAAACAGAAGCGTGTAAAATGTGGCGACTGAACGGAAAAACAATCTCAAGGATAGATGGACAAATGCAAGCAAGTAGATTTAAACAGGCTATTGAAAAGTTTTACTCCTGCTCAATGCTGCTTATCATAATACTTCTCTCGCTGATAGCAGCGTTTTACAGAGAAATATAAATGGCACATTAAAGAAATATGCAGAATCTAATTTTATTTAAGTGCAACCATTATATGAAGAGACCTCTAGACTATAGCCAAGGTGACGGATCATGAGAGGCAATACCCGCACGGATGATTTTGGGACTTGCCAGAGGTCAACTCTTTACAGCAAATTCTCCACAATTTCTGTCGTAATGCTGCTACCGGCTTTTTTCCTGTATCAAGTATTAATTTCTTACGGCGTTATGCCTCCATTTGCCGGCGGGTACTTCACCGCAGCCTGCTTTGCTTTGCTTCCACTACTAACAATAACCTACTTTCTGTGCCACGGTAAGCGGGCGGTTATTCAAACACACGACTTTGTCTACTTTGCATTTTTAATATACTTCGCGACAATAGCTCTATCCCACAGAGCGCTTGGCGCAGAGAAATACTTGCTTGAGTGGCATCTAATATCTTCAATACAAATGGCATCAATGTATTTGGCATTTAAGGGGGCTTTCTCAACCCTCCATAAAAACAGAAATCTTCTAATTTTCTTATCAGCGACGTTGGCGGCAATTGTTATATGTCTTTCTAGCGACGGCGCATTTAACCCGCGCAGTGGCTCTGCCGAAAACGAGAGCATAGTATCTTACCAAGGGTTTGCTCTCTCGCTATTCTTAATGTCGTGCCTTTCCATATTTCTATCAGGCACAACATTGCTTCGACTATCTTTGTACGCCCTCTCCCTAGCTGCCCTATACCTGAATGGCGCCCGTAGCGAGTTCGCTGGCTTCTTGATATTTTCCACATGCTTTGAATTCTTCAGATCCAAAAGCAAACCTATTGGCATATTTATACTTGCGATTATTATCGTAGCCACTACATCGGTCTTCTTGTTTGGCGTCGTCGAGATCCCAAGCAATAGGGTCACAAATCTACTAAACCTAGAATCCGATAACTCATCCAACATCAGGAACGAGATCGCCATATCTGGAATCGAAAAGATACTGCAAAGCCCGCTAACAGGCAGCTACGGCGATTATGAGCAAGGGCTCTACATTCACAATATATTTTCTTCTTGGCAGGATCTAGGTCTGATTGGCTTTGTTTTCTTCTGTCTGCTGATAACAGTTCCAATAGCATCGCTTTTGAAAAGAGTGCTCTTGAGCAGAAATAGCAGTACAGCTGATTGCATGGTACTTTCTCTACTTATCTCTGCGTTCATCCTTCTTATTTTCGGAAAGTACTTTACATACCTTGTTGTTCCGGCGGTGCTGGGTCTCTACTCAGGGTTAGTCAGATCTCGTTCGCGAGTTGAATCTACAGCGCTAAGCGATGGGTCTGACAACCCCGAATTGAGAAGGCATTAGAAAGCGACCGGAGCAGGGATCCGCACCTTGGTCGTTGTGTTGGTGACACTGGGCGTCGCGTTGCCGGTGGTCGTTACTACGCCCAGTGTCAGGTTGTTCCAAGGCGCTGCGGGGAGACCGAGAAGGCGCAGGAACTGCAAACTTGATGCCGCTTGAACATCGAGCCCTTCAATTCTGACATTACGGTCTGTTGCCAGGCTGCCGGTATCCTCGATCTTAATCGGGAACTGTGCGAAGTTGGCCCCGGAGATCTTAAAGTTGTTGAAGTCCAAGGTCCCGCCCCTGATGCAGTTGGCCGTGGTCACCAGGTTAACAACTCCGAAGTTTGCAGCCGGAGACGCTTTCACGTAACAGCGGTTGCCAGCAAACGCATGGTCAGTACCCCTCAGTTCACTACCGAAGAAAAGATAACCATCGCGGCTGCTGATGATGTCGTTGTCTCGATAAGCGTTTTTGTCGCCGCCTACAGAGCCGCCGCCGTCAATATGGCAACTTTGGTACAGGCAGTACTCACTATTGCCGTGGAAGTCAGCCGCTAGGGCATTAGCACCGCGACTAGCAATCCTTGCTCCGATGATAGTGTTGTACCGGTTCACCACGGAGCCCGGGCCGGTTAGCCCACCCATCGCTACGCCGTGCCTGCTGCTGATGAACTCGCCACCATGGATACGCATTCCCTGGCTATTGATTAGCGCAAGGCCGTACTCGTTACCCATTGTTGTGTTCTCAAGCTCATAGGCCCGAAGCCCGAAGCTGTCAATGTCGATGCTACGGGTGTATTGAATCTGCGTAAGGTTGGCATTTCTCGCGGTAAGCCCGTATACGTTTGAACCTGCGACGTTCACGAACTCTACCCCGATGCCGCTCAGCAAAGATATCGGAGGGCCGATTACCTGAGTGCCGTTGAAGTCAAAGTCACCCCTCAGAGATTGGACTTTGTAAATCTTTACCGCCGATGCCGCGTAACCATCCGCCAGCGGCGCTGCCAGGTTTACGCTGGAGCCCGAAACTTGGCTAACCATGCAATATTCGCCGGCCTGGTAGAACGACCTGATTGCGTTCCAGCTACCCGCCGAATCGTTGTGAATGCACAGAATGTCACCTGGTCCTACACCGGCGGGCGCGGAAGAAAGAGGCAGCACCACGGCATGCTTAGCAACGTCAGAAGCAAGCGCTGGCAGAAGACTGAGACCCTGCCCGGCGATCCTCAAGGCTGTATTTCCGGTTGCAGAGAAGTCTGTGCCGCCGGAGAAATCCAGAGTACCGCCATCCATTGTGAGCGGGGTTTCAATCAATACCCCCTTAGATAAGGTGTAATTGTCCCGTGGGACGAAGAGCCTTTTGTTCTCGGCCTTCGCAGCACCGGCAGCAGCCTGCAGTGCATTGGCCTGCTCTAGAGGCGTGCGGCCGGACTTGAAGCCATACCAGGAAGCGTCGATGTGGTTCTTGATCATCAACTGCAGGCTTACGGCCGCTGCGGTAGTCTGCGAACCTGTACCGTCGACCATCTTCGCCGATGAATCAAGATCGGTAGCGACGGTCTCGATAGCGTCCTCAACGGTGCCGTAGCTGCCCGCGCCGACCATTGACCAGCCGGAAGTCGAAGCAAGCGCTTGGCGTAGTGCGGCGTCACCAACAGCCTGCAACTTCGGCGCATCGGTCGACCAGGTGCCAGTGAGAGTCAGCGGAAGATCAGCGATATTGGCTACCCGGTAGAGCTCCCCGTTGCGCTGAACAAGCTGCTTCTGCCGCTCTACGACTACACCAGCTGCATAGGCGAGGTAGATAGACTCGTAGCCTTGCGCGTCGAGGAAGTCGATCACCTGCTGCATCATGCCCCGCCAGGAGGTGAGCGGAACGCCAAGGCGATTTAAGTACTCGCCAAGAGGCCCCGTCACAAGTAGATCGATGATGCCGGCATTGTCATACAAGTCGCGAGGATCGCTGGATCCATCCGGTTCAACAGGGTTGCCAGTTTGGTATCGCATGTTTTCTCCGGGCATAAAAAAACCCGCTCAGTGGCGGGCATGCTCGTTAAGGGTCCGGTCAAGCCGGCGGGAAGTTGTCGTCGTCCAGGTACACGCGCTCGTCGTAGTTCACGGCGGTGACGTTGCAGCTCACGGTACCGCTCGGGTTAACCTCCTTGATCAGGGCCGGATAGCAGAACTTGGCTTTAGGCCCAAACTGGATAACAGGCGCGTCCATTGCGCTATCCAGCACCGGCACGAAGTCCAGCGCTGGGATGGTCAGGCGGTAGTCATCGATGCGAGTGGCCACGTAGGGCCCTGAGGCGCTGCCATCCCGCCGCCGCAGAGCAATCCAGTGCTCGCCGCCGGCGGACCAGTTGAGCGGCTCGGTCGAAACCAACATGTGCAGGCTGCCCAGCTTCGCGTAGCCCTTGAGCATCGCGCTCTGGCCATAGCCGGGCGTCGTGTCACCGAGTAGTGCGTAGTCGAGATAGCCACTGTTCAGCGCGTCCAGCTCCGTGGAGAAGCTGTAGCGCTTGCGTTGGTACACCTGCTGCCGGCGACGGCGCATGCCGATACGCCATGCGCGGGCACGACTGGTAACACCGTTCACGCTGATCTTCTCAGTACGTGTGCCTAGATCCCCGGGCAGTCGACATTCCACCGTCTCAATCTGCCACGTGTTTCCGTCCAGGTACTCCACATCGATACCATCGAAGTCGTCTGCCGTTGCATGCTCTGCGTCACGCTTCAGTGGTTTCGTTAGCACCTGCGGGTTGTCAGCGGGCAATACTCGTGGTCGAAGTCAGGCCCGCGCGGCTCATCCCTTACGGGACGAATCAGGCCGCGGTCAATGGTCAGCTCCGCAAACCCCGCCTGGAGCGCCTCAATCATGCAGGCCTTCACCGTGCTGGCGTCCTCGATCGTGCGGTCGAAGAAGTCGCCACGTGCAGTCCAGATCGCGTGCAGGCGGTCAAGCTCATCAAGATCAATGTCGGAGTTACCATCCTCGACCGAATAACCGACGCTGCGCGCGATATAGGCCAGCCACGCCGAGATATCACGGGTTGGCTCCTCAGGCGCCCAGGCGCCGTTTCGGCGTACGGGCAGGATGCGCGTGCACACCACAGACACCTGACTCTCCGATTGGGAAGCAATTCGGTTGCCGCCTTTCACCCTCAGCGCTATGACAGTGACGCCTTCATAGCGCGTGGGCGCTGTGAGGTTCGCTCGCAGGCCATACCACTGAACAGTGTTGGCGTCATTGGTGCTGGTAGATTTGGCACCGATGCGGCGCATCCTCACCTCTGGGCGCATCTGCGGGATATTCAGATACTCAGTGAAACCGAGCTGGTCCAGAGTGGCTTGTGTGTAGGTCTTCCTGAAGGAAGTCCAGGCGCCTGCAGTGCTGATGTCGCGGTACTGCATCTCGACGGTAACCGAGAAGTTACGAGGCAACCCGGAGTTCTCGCCGATGTGCGTCAAGCCCTGCGGAAAGAAGATATCCCAGGCAAGCCGGGTTGTCGTAGCACCATCGGGGCAGGCGGCGTACGGGCCAGACCAGTCCCCTTCTTGTGTTGATCCGTCCAGCTGCAGAAGCGCGACTGATGTGGTCAGAGCGTCGAAGCCTGGCCAGGTAGAGTCAGGCTCCCCAGCGGCGTTGATCCGCCCGACAGTGATGGACGAAGTGCTCGCCGCAACGATGCGATATCGAAGCCCGCGAACCCCAATGCTCATCTGCAGGCCGGTACCAGTTGTGAGGCCGGCAGCAGGCCCGCCAGCCTCCCAGTCCAGAGTCATCTCGTCCGGCGCTGAACCAACACCCGGCGTGTAACTCGCTACGGTGTAGTTGCCCTCGTTGGCTCCGACGATCTCAATGGGCATCCCCACATATGGGGCGATCTGATCAAGATTCCCGCGAATGATGTCGCGCGCAGCACCACCATCAATCACGTCGTAGCTGTAGCCAACTACGATTCGAACGATCATGCCTGCGGCCCAGCCGGCAGGGAACTGCCCTGCCCCTGTAGGGATTGTCACGGTGAATCCTGCGAACTGGTAGGACTGCGCAGTCGGCACGGGCGATACGGCGTAGGTGGCCTTCAGTTCAATGCCCGCAGTGCCTGTAGAGGTCGCCCCTACCTCAGGCGATGAATGCCACCATCGCGCGGCGTTTTCGGCGCTCAGGTCTGCTCCAGGCTGGTAGATCTGCAGTTGAGCATCCGCGCCAAGCGAGATCACTGGCGTATCTCCGATCAGCACGTTGCTCAGCGGGATGTCGTACTTGCCACGCCCAACCACCAAAAGCATTTCAATCCACTGGGAGCGAGGGTCGTCAAAATAGCGGTTCGGCGGCAGCGCGTAGTCAGGATAGGGCCTCTGCCGCCCAGCGATCTCGCGAATGATCGAATTGAGCTTTACCTGGTTGCCTTTGACGGTGGCCAGGCCGAGGTCGTTGCCGCGCTTGGTATTGCTCCGACTGTTGAGCGAAGGCATTTTCGGCATGAGTGCGCCGAGCACTGCCTTGGCGCCGAAGACAAGCGCAAAGGTGATCGAGAACGGGTCGGTGCCCTTCGGCTCTCGGTAGATCTGAACACTGTCTTCCGGACCGAATTCGATGGACCCCCACTGCGTCGGCAGGGCCCGCTCGCCGTTGACGAACACGCTCATCGGCAGAGCTGCCGGCTCGACCTCTGGCGGTAGGCCATCGGCATGTAACCAACCCAGCACTGTTTGCCGCGTGGTGACTGCGCGCACCTCGGCGGCCCCGTCTGCGAGCTTGTTCGGGTAGATTTCGATCATTGCCGGTCTCTGTAGTAAATGACGGTGTTGTGATCGCGCTGCCATTGAGAGAGCGACAGGCAGCGGGCGCCACGGGCGGGGTTGATCTCCAGCACCTTCAGCCTTCCGACCACGTCAACAACCAGCGCGACGTGAACACAGATATGCCCACGCATCACCGCGGCAATCGCGCCCTGCTCCGGCCGGCAAACTTCCATGTGCTCGGCCTCTGCCCGGTAAGCCCTGGTGAACTCCTTCGGTTCGGTGTTGCGCACTTGGCCCCAGCTCGGCAGTAGACGCTTACCCAGGTGCACATGCCGCGCATCCCTGACCAGCCCCCAGCAATCGAACATTTCAGGACCGCGAGCGCCGTCCTCATACCTGCATGACAGGTACTTGTTGATCCATTCCATAGGGCTGCCTTTACAGGTATTTGAGGGCTGGCACGAAGTTGGTGGTGTAGAAAACTCGCGGGAATCCGGTGCCTATGAGGTTGAAGAAACCGCACTGCAGGGTGGCTTGGTTTTGCTCGAAGGAATCGCTGTCCACCGACATGCGATAGGGCCTTTCGCAAGGCGCTGAGAGATCGCTGGCTAAGTACACGCGGTAGACGGCTGTCACCCTGGCATTGGCGTCGAGCGCATCGTCAGCAAGGTGGCGAACCCGGCCGGTAGTGTTGTCCACTCCAAAGGCCAAGGCCTGATTGCCCTTGTTGTTCTTGGCGGCCAGTGCGATGCCAATGTTGGCCGCTTCGAATGTCACCAGCCGGCCATCCTCGGTGCCGCAGATTCGATCCTTGAATCCGTTGCAGATGAGCACGGGCGCCGACCAGGCCGGGCAGGTGATCTCAAGCGTCCGCAAAAAGGCTTCCTTGCCTCCCGACGCAACCGCCTCCCGATAGATCTGCTCAAGAATGGCTGAGTCGGTCATGCTTCGGGCCACTCCCTGTTAACCGCCATGTCGATGATGTTCATCATGAACCAGAACTGCGGGAAGTCTTCCCAGCCAGGCTGGATCAGCGAAGGCTCGCGCAGCTCAAGGGTCGCCGAATACTCCCACCGACTCACCTGAACAAGCGCGGGGCCGGTTGGTTTGCCGATGAAGCGGCACTCAACGTCGATGAACCCCTCTGGCAGCAGTAGCCGAGTGGTAAACCACTCAACGCCCTGGTTGAGCGTCCTTGCGTACCAGCCCCGGAAAAACGCCATCTGGTTTCGGTCGCAGTTCCACTTCGCGCTCACATGATCAGGAACATCATCGAACAAGACGCGCTGCCGCGCCCTGCCCGACTCCATTGGCGTGCGAAGCATTGGGTCGACTGGGGTGTTGAGGGTGTATCCATCCTGCAGGGGCAAAGGCAGTTCTGCCGGGTACTGAATCATGAGCCAACCCCTTGCATTCCGAATTTAGAACCGATCGCCTGATACAGCTCACCGTCGCCCATAATGCTCGCGACGCAGATTTCTAGGATGTTCTGGCCGTCCTCGCTTTGCGTCTGCGTCACCTTCCCTGCATTCGCCTTATCTTCGATCAGGTTGACCGTGAGGCTCATGCCGCCTCCCTGAGCCTGCTGCTGTCCGGTGCTGGTAACGGCGTTCACGGCCAGCCCCTCGCCAGACATCGACACGCGCTCGCCAGAGTTGATTGCCTCCAGCAACTGGCGGTTGCGCTTGGTAGCCTGAGCATTGATGACGAATTCACCGTTGCTGAGCCGTGCCGGGATGCTGTCGGACGTCCCCGTACCGGATCCTGAAACATAGCCGCCGGTGCTGAAGCCCTTAATCAAAGCGAATGCCGCCAGAAGCGCGGTACCGCCGACAATGGCCGCGGCACCGAATGTGCCAACCGATGCCACCAGGGCAGCAGGAAGCCATGCCGCCATGGTCGTGCCGGCAGCAGCGACCTGCGCGGTGGTTGTGGTCGCGGTTGCCGCGAGACTGGAAGCCGTGGAGAACCCGTCCGCCGCAACCTTGGCCGTAGCCACAGCTGCCGCGCCAGTAGTCTCAGCTGCCGTCACCGCGCCAACCTGGGCGATCTGCTGAGCTGCCAGCGCTGCGGAGGTCTGGCCAAACGCAAGCTGCACTCCCTGATTGATCACCCACTGAGCAGCCATCTGCCCAAGGCTGTTGATCACGCCGCCGACAAGGCTCCTCGTCACTTGGGTCACCGACTCGCCGAAGGTCTGACCATCGAGCGTCATCTTCTCGAAGGCGCTCCCTACCCCCGACGTGATGGTACTGAATGCTCCCGTCAGCGCGGCCTGTGTCTGGCCTGCTACGTTCGTTGCTGTGACCTGGAAGTTCTGCAGCGCCGCCGTCCACCCGTTGATAGGGTTAAGCATGGCCTGATCCATCTGCGCCCAGCCAGCCGTCAGCGCGGCCTGCTGTTTCGGCAGGAACTCTTGAGTCAGCGAGATTTGCGCCTGCAGGTCCTGCCGCTGCTTCTCCGTCGTGGCGTTGGCCAGTTCGGTACGCAGCTGCAGGATACGGTCGTTGGTCTGCTGCTCGAGCTGCACGCGCTCCTGCATGCGTGCAGTCTGCTGGTCGCCCATGCCCACGCCTGCCGCTGCAACGCTGTACTCATTGCGCTGACCGGCCAGCTGCCGCTCAAGTTGCGCCCGGTACTGCTCGGCCTGGGTCAGGCCTTGGGCGCCCTTGATTGCTGCGGCGTAGTTTATTGAGGCCTGCGCCAGCGCCTTTCCGTACTCCTCCTGGCTGATTTTGCCTTTGCTCAAGGCCAGGTCCAGTTGCCCCTGCTCTTTGGTGAGCGTGCGCGCAGCCTGAGCTGCCGGGTCGTACTGGTTGTACAGGCGGGCGAAGGTGTTTTGAGCTTCAGCCACGCCGCGCTCATCTTGGCGAGGCGTCTTCGGCTTGGTTTTATCTGCATACTTGCTTTCGATAGCCGCCACGCGCTTGGCGATCTCTTCTTCGCTCCTGCCAGCCTTCAGCCCAAGCTCGCGCGCCTCGGCTATTTCATTCCGCTTCTTGGACTCCTTGTCCAAGTACTCCAACTGAGAGCTGGCCCATCGGGCAGCTGCTGCGATTCGCCCCTGATTGGCATTCGTCTCGTCCGCCTCAGCCTTGGCTGCAGATGCAGCGGCATCGCGGCGCTCACCCAGAGTTTTTATCTGGGAGCGAAGAGCCTGGTTCGAGTTGTCGCCAAAGCTGAACAGGTTAGACAGCGCACCTGTGAAGCCGCCCTCCTTCCTCGTGTCCAAGATGCGCTGCGCGATCTCGATCTGCTTGTTGTCATCAGGGAAAAGCTCTGCCTTGACCTTGGCGTAGGCGTTACTGATGGCCGTGCCGACATCGTCCCAGTCGCGCTCAAGCTCGGATAGAGAGTCCCTGTAGCGCTGAAGCCTGGTTTGCGCATTGGTGTTCAGTGACTCGCTCAGCGCATCCAGCGCTTCCTGTTTCCTACCCTGGCTTTCCAGCCCTGCAATGACTTCGTACTGGGCCGCAGTCACCAGTCCGTACTGCTCGCTGATTTTCTGCGCCGCCTTGGTGGCGCTGTCTCCGAGCCCGCCGAACGACTTCGCCACATCATCTGCAGCTTGCCCGGTAAACTTGGCAACAGCTGACGATGCCTGAGCCAAATTTCTGAACTGGGTTTCACTGGAGCGACCGGATGCAGCAAGGGCAATTACGGCAGCCTTTGCCTCGGACAGATCACCAGTCACTTGGGCGGCTGATTTGGCGACTTGCGCCAGTCCTTCTGTCGTCTGCCCAGAGTTAGCAGCGCCTGCGAACAGCGATTTGTTGAAGGCGCTGACCTCTTTCTCTGCGTCGTAGAAGACCAGAGCGAGAACTCCAGCCGCTGCTGCTGCAACCGTGAACGGGTTGACGAGCCCGATTATGTAGCCACCCAGAGCACGCGCGGCAGGACCAATGCCGCCGAACATGTCCTTGAGTTGACCACCCTGCTGAAGAAGCACCGTAAGCGGTGCCTGGCCAGCCTGAAGGCTTACAGCGATATCAGTAAACTGCGCCGGCACATTTCGCAGTGCAGCGCTGTAGGCCTTAGCTGACATACCGGCTTTGTTCATCGTGCCAGTTGTTTCGCCAAGAGCTTCGCGCATGGTATTGATGCGCCCGGTGTACTCGACGAACGTGTCGCTCTCGACGATGCCGGCCTTCTTCAGCTTGGCCAGCTTCTCCTGCATGTCATCCAGTCGGCCGAGCGCGGCTACCGTGGGGTTAATCTGACCGAGAAGCTGAGTCAGCTCTTTGCGCTGATCATCCAGGCTACTGCTCACGCCATCGGCTGATGCAGCGGCGGCGTCGCCCGCGCGCGTCATATCCTGCAGCGATCCGGTCAGGTCGTCCGCATTGCGCTTGGCGCCCCGCGAGTCGATCGTTACCGCCAGGCGGGATTCCTGCGCCATGTCATCCTCCGGCGTCAACGCCTCTTGGGTTTGTTTTTGGATTCAGCGGCGGCCTGGGCCTTCTCGTGCTGCTCATCCCAGTGCTTGCGGAACTGATCGTCGAGGGCGAAGACAGCAGCGTCGAACTCTTCGCGGCATATCGCTGAGGGGTAGCGGTCGAGGTATTCCGTGATCGCCAGCGGCGCTATGGGCGCGGGCGCGCCGACCATGCCGACGTACTGCCGGGACCTGCTGATGTAGCCGTAGGCTTCAAGGATCTCAGCGGTTACGCCGTCAATCTCGGGCTGCGGCGGCACTGGCGACACATCTTTTAGGCGGTCGCGCTTCCAGCGAGCCTTTTCGTTCGCCTCGCCGGCCCAGTCCCTACCCCACAGGTATGCCGCGACTACTTTTCGGCGGTGGCTTGGGCATTCGCTTCAACGCGGCGCGCGATATCTGTCGCAGTGCGCAGCGCCAGGAAGTAGACGCTGTTCATCTGCTTGATGAGCTGGATGCACAGCTCTGGCGTGTAGGGCGCCGGCTCGCCCGGGCTCTCTTCAATGTCTACGCCTTTCCAGTCCTTGATCAGGTGCTTGGCGGCCAGCTCGATGAACAGGTCGTCATCAGTTTCCAGCTCGACGTCAGGGATGGCGCCCAGGCTGAATTCGGCAGTGCCCACGCCTGCCTGCTGGTTGATCAGCGCCAGGTGGCGGTTGATCAGTGCTTGATGAGATTTGTAGAGCGGGCTTGCGATGGAACCGACCAGAATCTCGGCGCCAGGTGCGAACTCAACCCAGCGTTGACCGTTGATGTCCAGCTCTGGCTTCTTTGCGATGGTGAAGGCCATGGTATTCCTCTGCGGTAAAAGGCCCGGCGCACACCGCAGGGCGCGCCGGGCAAAGGGTTAAGCGGTGACGGTGACTGCGCAGGTGTCGGTCTTGGTGCCGTCTGCTGCGCTGGTCGCCGTGATGTTGGCCGTACCAACTGCCAGGGCGGTGACAAAGCCGGTAGCGCTCACGCTGGCAATGGACGGAGCCGAAGAGGCCCAGATGACCAACTGACTGGCACCTACCGGAGTTACCGCGGCCTCGAGGTCGGCAGTCTCGTCGACTTCCAAGCTGAGGGTGTCAGGGGTGACGGCAACGGCGGTGATAGCCACGGGGCCTGGAATGCGGGTGATGGTCGGTGGGATGCGCCGGCCGGTGTAGCTCAGTTCAACCTGGATGATGTCCGTGGCCCCGCCGTCCGGCCAGTCGCCGCTCACTTCCATCTCAGGCAGGAAGAAGGTGTACCCGCCATCGGCATTGTTCAGGGTGAACTCAAAGCTCAGTGCATCGCCGGTCTGCTGCGCCTTCCAGTACTCGTATGCGGTCTTCGACCAGCTCATGGTGATCGAGCCGGACGGGGTGAAGGTGGTCGGGATGATGTTGCCCGGGAACGGGTTGCCGTTGCCGATGCAGCGCTGGGTCTGGACGGCGTTGTCGAACTGCAGGTTGAAGCTGTCAACGCAGGCGTTGTCTTCGCCCAGCTGCACACCGTTGATCTTCAGGCCGGTGACGTCCTTGAACCCGTAGCGGCGCTGGTGCGCCTCGGCAATCGGGTTGAGGATGAACGAGGTGTTGTCGGCCTTGTCGGACCAGTCGATGGCCGCGAAGGTGGTGGTTACCGTGATTTCGTTGTCGTTTGGGACTTCGAAGTTCATGGTCGCGACCTGGGCGCCGCGGGCAATGGCCGCGATACCGACATCGCTGGCGTACGATCCGATGGAGAACGAAATGCGGTCGTTACCCATGGTCAGCACGTTGCCGGCCCAGTCCTTGCCGAAGCAGGAGGCCATGAATTCGTCCAGCGCTCCGTAGCGCAGCTTGGTTTCGATATCGCCACCAACATCCACGGTGGTCTGGGCTGTGCCCTGGGCCATTCGGTCGGCGCCGATCTCGTTGTTCTCTTCCGTGTTGTAGGTCGGCACCAGGCCGAAGCTGACACGGGTCAGCACGTTCCAATCGCCTGGCGGGGTGATGCCCGGCGTGACCTCGCGTTTCCAGGCGGTTGATACCTTGGCACCACTGGACATGGGGTGTTTCTCCTATCGATAGGCGTAAGAAAACCGCCATGTGGCGGTGCAGGTTTTGTGTTTGGTCAGGCTGGGATGGTGCGGACCACAATGATCGGCAGCGGGTCGTCGTCGGGCCTGAAGACCACTTCGTCTGGCTCGAGCAACGGCTCGGCGTACTCAACGATCGATCCGTCTTCCTGAATGGCCCTGGTGGTATGAGCAACGGCGCGGTCGACCACCTCGCCATTGAAGCGAACCTTCATGGTCTGACTCATCAGTAGGCCCTGTAGGGGATAGAAACGTTGACCTGGTACCAGCCGTGCCCGTCGTCGCCGATCGTGCTGGCTGATGCCGCGTAGCAGTCGAATGGCCCCGTCGGATCGCTGTAGAACTCGAAGTGCTGCACCAGCGTGTCGGCGGCCTTGGTAATAGCCAGGGTGCCTTTGTTGCTTGGCACGAACAGCTGAACGATGACAATGCCCGTGCGTCGAACGCTTGGGCCGTTGCCGACCTCTGGCGTACTGGATAGGCCAGGAACATCCGCAAGCCTGGCCCAGATTGACTTTCCTGCTGGACTGGATGGCCCCTGCGGGTTGTTCGGGTAGTCGATGGCATCGGCTGGAATCCCCGCCCACTGCTGCATGCGGCCGATGATGACGGCGCGGATCTGTTCGAAGGTCATGAATAGGCCTGCGTGACGCCATGGAAGCTGGCTTCGTAGATACCCTTCGGCGGCGCTTGCTTGGAATGGCCATCTTCAAGGGCCTGGGCATATGGAAGGTTGTTCTGGATAAACACCTGCGTGTACGGCTCAAGCCCGCTCATGGCAGACAGGCCGCGCTGGATCGTCTCGCCGCCGCTCTTGTCCAGGTTCTCGGTGGTCGTGTAGACCGGGGCGCCAACGCTCACGATGTTATTGCCTCGGAATCGCCCGGTATCGACCGGCGACCGGAGCACGATCTCGTTGAGCATGGCCAAGGCGATCACCCTGACGCGCTGAGTCAGCGCCTCTTCTACCACGCCAGCGAACAGGCTTGGCGGTGTGCTCCATCCCTGCTTGGCCATGGGTCACTTCCTCAGATGAATCTCGTAATGGGCCCCAGCTGGGTCAATTCCGGGGCTGACGATGCGGTACGTGACCGGCTCGCCGGTGATCAGATCTGGAGCGGTAATCTGGTGCCCCACGGCTGGCTTATCGGTGACTTCGCTGGCCAGGCAGATCAGCAGCACATCGCCCACCAAGATGTTCAGCCCGTCGATGCGTCGGCTGTCGTAGCTGTCGAGCACGCCGCGCCCTGTGTAGTTCACCGGCTGGGCCGTGGTGGTCTCGCTGACCGGATCCCAGACGCCGGGCCCCATGTAGGTGCCGGTGAACTCGGACACGGCATCAGCCAGGTCATCGTCGAAGGCCTCGGCCAGATCGGCCTGAATGTCGTCGCGTAGGCCCATGCCCTACCCCCTCGACACGCGGAAGGCGAATGGATTGCTGCGCCATGGCGTGAGCAGGGCCAGAGCCAGCTGCACGCACGCCGGCTGTGCGGCCGTGCTGGTCTTGTCGATCGAGCCGAAGGTCTTGCTGGTGGATACCGAGCCAGCCTTGACCGTTTTGGCCTCAAGCGATCCCTCGGTCTGCTGTTGGTACAGCTTGCCCTGGGATGCGCACTTGGCCAGCCTGGCGCCAGCCTCCTTCACGTCGTCGGGGATGTCATCCATGTCGATGCCAACCAGGTTGAGCGCGGTCAGGTAGGCGTTCGCCTCGAATACCGCTTCTTCCTTGTCGGCGTCGGGAGCCCAGGCAGCCCCGAGGATGCTATCCACGTCGGCCACGGTGATGTAGGTAGCCATCCGGCCTCCGCTGAAATGAGAGGGGCCAAGGCCCCGGGATTACTGCTGGCCGAGTTCGGCAACCTGCTTCTGCAGCGACTCTTTCGAGGCGTTGGCGCGGTAGGTAACGTTCGCAGCGTCCAGCTTGGCTTTAAGCTCGGCGACCTCATTGGCCTCTCGGGCTTCTTCGGTCTCGAGCTCACGCTTGGCTGCCTGGGCCAGCAGGTCATCCACTTGCTTCTGCAGCAATCTGGCTTTCTCGGCTTCGCCGTCGCGCTCGCGCTGCAAGCTGGCGATGCCGGCATTGACCGCTTCCAGCACCTGGAACAGACGGCCGGCTGTTTCGCCAAGCTCACCCTCTGGGCGCTCCAGGCTCTGCACTGCGAACGACTCGACGATCAAGCCAATAGCGGCCTGCTCAGCTGTCAGTTGATCGACCACGTCCTGGCTCAGTCCGCCAGGCTCGACAACCACGGCCACGGCTTTCAGCTCGGGCCGAATGGTCACCTCCGGGACGTCCTTGGCCTCGCCCTTGCGGCTGGTAGCAGCGTTGGCATCAACGATTACCAAGCCGGCTTCCTTAGCCAGTGCCTTCACGTTCTCCTGATACTGGTGGAACGGTCCCGCCAAGTACCAGATGTTGTTCTTGCTCATGCTCACGTCCTCAGCGGGCCAAGCCATCGGCCCAGCCCGCCATCAGGGTTACTTGGAGGCGTCACCGATCAGAGCAACACCAGCGGTGTGCTTGATGCTGGTGGCGGTCTTGTCCCAGTTCGTCCCAGTGCCCAGTTCGGCATCGGTCGGAGACTTACCGCCGGCGGTCACATCCCAGGTGTACCCCTTGAGGCCCAGGCCGAAGGTGTAGTCGGTCTGCAGAGTGGTCTCGATCCGCTCCTTGCCGTTGGTGGTCTGGACGTTGCTGATGATGTCGCGACCGTCGTGCACCAGAGCCGCACCCTGGACCAGAGACAGGATGATCTCCTTGTCCGGGGTCCCATCCTGCATCAGCGCCGGGGCATCGGTCACAACCGAGACCTTGCCCAGGATGTCGATCACACGGACGTTACCGGCCTGGAACAGTTGCTGCTGGTTGGCCAAGTTCTGACCCACCAGCTTGTGGTAGGTGGTGCCCTGCATCACCTGGGTGACCAGGTTCTGGCTCGCATCACCGAACTTCGCGTGAGCGTTGTTCAGGCCGGCGTAGGTGATGCCGGCGGTGGCCGACACGTCGTTGACGGCAGCGGCCTGGGCAGTGATCGCGGCGACCAGGGCGGCGATGGCGGTGTTCAGCTGGTCCTTCAGCAGGATCTCGGCGAACGCGCGGGACGCGACCTCGATGCCTTGAGCGGTCGGGCGCTCCAGCCAGGTCATCTGCGAAGGTTCGTAGCGGATCGGACCGAAGCCGCCAGCTACCTTCACCGAAGTGTTTTTCAGCTCGGTCAGGTCGGTGATCGGCGCGGCGCCGTTGGCGGCGTAGCGATCAACGCGGCGCTGGGCAGCGGCCAGGGTCTGGAAGAACGACTCCTGCAGGAAGTCGCCGGTGAAGCCGTCCGGGGACAGCACGATGGCGCCGCGGCTGGCGGCGTTGAACGCAACGAGCATCTGATCCAGCGTCTCGATGGTCGCCGGCATGATGTATTCGTTGAAAACCTGCATTTGCGACAGGGACATGGGTGTATTTCCTTATTTCAATGGAAGGTCTGGGAACCGGCTGGCCAGTGCCGCCGTGCGTTCCTCTTTGGTGCCGCCGATGTTGCCTCTTGCGGCCCCGCCGCCTTTTCCAGCACCCCCGGCCCCGCCGCCAGATGCCTTGCTGCCAGCGATCAGCGGACCAAAGGCCGGATCGTTGGTGAATTCTGCTTTCAGCTCGTCAAGCGTTGCCGCCGAGAGCTTGCCGGCGGCATCCAGCACGACAACGGTGGGTTTACCGTCGCGCTGCTCGACGCTCAGCCGGCGTTCGATGTGGGGAAGCAATGCCTTGGCGCTGCCTGGAACAGCCAGGGTGGTGGCGATCTCGGTAGCGGTGCGCCCTACGGTCAGATCCCGGATCTGGCCCAGCAGGGTGCTGTTGGTGCTTTCGAGCTGGCCGGTCAGTTCTGCCTCGCGGCGCGCGTACTTCTCGGACCAGGACTTTTCGAGCTCCTCGACGTTGCCCGACTTGCGGGCCGCCTCTTCGCGCTCGAGGCGAGCGGTTTCCTCGGCCTCCTTGCGCGCCTTCTCGGCCGCCTTCTTCTCCCCGAGCAGTTCGTCGACCTTGGCCTTCAGGCCGGTGACGTCTTCCTGCTGCGGAAGCCCATCGATGCCAAGGACAAACTTGCCGTCCTTCTCGACGTACAGGGATGCTACCGATTCATCGACGCCATCAAGGCTGTCCAGTTGGAATTTCAAGGTCATTGCTGTCTCCCAGAGACGTTGGGCAGGCCCTGCCTGCGGATACAAAAAGCCCCGGCTCAGCCAGGGCTTGGAAATTGCGCGCCACGAAATTGCGGTGTTGCGTTTTGTGGCGCGGGCTACTTCAGCTTTTCAAGCTGGAGCGCGCAGAGCTCTTTCAGGTGCGCCTCAAGGATCAGGCGACCCAGCCCTTCCACGCTTTCGAGCGATGAGGCGGCATTGGCAATGGCCGACTCCAATGGATCAACGGTGAAGGCCGGCAGCGGTTGAAGGCGTGCCGATTCAGGTTTCTCGTCCATGCTGGTCCTCTCAGGCCAAAGCAGTGATAGCGGTAGGATTAACATTGGAGGCGTCATAGTCCGGCCCTCTCAAAAGCCATCGGCTCACGCTCGCGCAGTTGCTTGAGGGTCAGGGTCCGGCCGTCGTCGTCGACGAACCGGTCGATGGTCAACTCGCCCTTGCTGAACAGCTTGTAGCGAGCCGGGCCGAGCACATCCTGCTGGAACGCTGCAGGCTGGCGTGCGAGCCATTCCCCGTAGGTGGTCTTGCTGCTGACCTGCTCGGCGCCATCGGGGCCTACCGCCGGGCGAGTCGAGCCAGGAATATCCCGGGCAAACTCATCCTTTAGGACTGGTATCTCGGCGGTCCGACAGTTCCAGTGGAATGGCGGTGACGGCGCGGTCATGGGCACCACTGTGCCGTCCAGGGCCCGGCAGAGCGGCGTGGTCCTGCCGTCCAGTGTGGCAACCCGGCGCTTTCCCTTGAGGATGTCGTCGTTGTCGGCCATTACCTGGGCCCGCGCCGAACTGGCGATGTGGTTGGTCATGGTCCTGACCAGCGATGCGGCCTGGTCCCGCTGCTGAACGCCGAGCGAGGTGAGCCGCCGGGTGATCTGGCCGTTCGTCTCACCCAGTGCCGACCCCATGCGAATCTCGCTGATGATCTCAGCGCTCTTCTTAGTGCTGTACTGGTCGAGCGCGCCGGCGATGCTGATGCGCTGGCGACCCTTGCCGACCTCCAGATCTAGCGGATCGGCCAGTGCAGCCGCGGCTACCTGCTCAATGCTCGACCTGTTCAGCTGGACGACCGTCTTCACGACCTTGCCCAGCAGCGTCATGTTGAACTCAGCCTCATAGCCGCCGAATTCGGCCAGGTCGAGAACGGCCTGCTGCTTCATCGCGCCGTAGACGCCCGCCAGTTCGCTCTGTAGCTCTTTGATCTGCTTCTCGTACCGTTGGGTGCCGTACCGGCTCAATCCTTCTGATACGCGCGATTTGGCGGTGCCAATGGCCTTGGTGATGAACTTGGCCAGGCGCTTGAGGCTTCCCCCGGCGTAGCGCTGCACGTGCACCTGGTGGCGAGTCGCTGCGTCGGACAGGTAGCCGTCACTGCTCATCGCCGCCATCTCCGGTGTCGTTGCCGGTCACCGGCGGCTGCTGAGCGATCTCTTCGTCGATCTTCTCGTCGCTGCGGTCTGCCTCGAGCACACCGCCCTGGCGCAGGTTGGTGCGCAGGTCCGACTTGGCGATCAGGCCCTGCTGCCAGAGCTGCACCTGGGCCAGGATGTCCTGAGCGGTCATCGTTTCGTCGAAGAACGATTGGTTGAGCCAGAAGACGGTACCGGCTTCGTCCGGGTCGCCCATCATGAATCGCTCAGCGTCCAGAATCGCCCGTTTCAGGGCCTCGGACACGTTGCCGGCGATGGTGCCCAGCACGCTGTTGTCCGAGCTGTAGCGGATACGAACCGCCTCAGCCGTCTCGGCGCCGCCCGCTTTCTGCACGATGCGTGCGCCGATCATCAGCATCTGCTCTTCCTTGTCCTTCAGCAGCGTGCGAGCCAGTTGGCTTTCGGTTGCCTGGACCAGGGTCGCAGTGCCGCTCTTGCCGAGGTTGTAGCCGCGGGTAGAGCCGATGTGCATGCCGTTCGGGTTCACCTTGGCGAACTCGTCGGCGCTGATATCAGTGGTGATGAACAGCGTGGGCTGGCTGCTGATGAAGCCGCTCTCCTCCACCGTGGCGCTGTTGCCGTAGTGGAGGATGTTCACGTCGGCCAGGTCTTCCAGCGGCGACTTGTCGATGCTGGCGTCGTTGTTCTGGGCGCCGTAGAAGCTGAACAGGATGTGGTCGAAGGGGCGGCCATTCTTGTCGAGCGGCGCGGCCTCGCTGTAGCTGTTGCCGTCTTCGGCGTAGACGCGCTGCACATAGCGACCATCAACCAGCAGTAAAACGCGGTATTGGGTGCTAGTTGTGCGCTCCAGGCTGTCCGGGCTGAACACCGACACGCACTCCAGCAGGCAGACATAGACCAGGCGCTTCACGCCATCGACCACCTGCTCGTCCCAGTCGATGATCGACTCGGCGCCGTAGTGGTGAATCAGCGCGCTGCGGCCCTGCATGTCAGCCATCGAGGACACGCCCTCAACCGCAGGGAAGTCCACGAGGAACCCGCCGCGACCGGCGTCCAGGCATTCGCCCACGGCGTCCTTGGACAGCTGCTCCAGGCTCGCGCCATCGCCGCTGGCGTTTTCTTTGAGGTACTCGACCCCGGCGGGAAGCTCCAGCTCGGCTGTCTTGCGGAAGACGGCTCCCAGCAGGCCGGTACGCGTGCGCCCGGTGATATTCAGGAACATCGCCCGCTTCTTGTACTGCTTGTACCGCGCCTGGTTCTCGGGAGACTTGTTCTCCGGGTCCGGCATCGGCAAATAGATATCGTGCTTGCGCACCTCGCGGGCGCCCGCCACGCAGCGCTTGACCAGCTGCCAGCCGGGCAAGGCCTCCGAGTACTCTGCCCGGGGAGTGAAGTTCGGCATGGGTGGCCTCAGAAAGTGAACGAGATCGGCACATGAGTGACCGGCCTGCTGATCGGGTAGTCGTGGTGGATGAAGTAGCCGCCAGCGTCGTTCGCGTGGTCGACGCCGGACTTCTTGTCAGGCTCGCCACTGGGGGCCCACACCTGCTGCTCCAGGCCGTCCGCATAGGTCGGGCAGCGCAGCGGGTTGACCAGGTAGCGGCGTTCGCCATTCGCGTTGCAGAACATGGCGTTCATGGCGTTGATGCGGTCTTTCACAGGCGGGTTGGCGTCGGGCGCGATCACGCTGAAGCCGGCCTGGCGCAAGATGGCGATGTCTGTCTCGCTGGCGTTCACCGACTTTCGCGACCCGCCAGAGGCGTCGGGATAGATCCTGATCTCGCAGGTCTTCTCGTAGTCGCGGCCGTTGTGCCGCCAGTACCGCTCCTTGATGCGCCGGATCATGTCCGGGGTGTCGAAGCCGTCGATCAGCTCGTCCACCGCTCTGGGCTTGCCGTCGGGCCGCTTGACGTGTGTGATGGCCGCCATCTTGCCGACGTTGAAGTCCATGCCGATGAACAGCGGCTCACCCGCCTCGACCGTGTCGAAGCAAGAGTTCAGCTTGCGGTCATATGCGTGGTAGATCGAGCCGGCATTCAGGTTGACGAACTGGCCATTCAGGTAGGCCAGGATCAGCTGGGCCGGATACGACTCCATCAGCGATGGGATGTAGTCCGGGGGCAGGTTCAGCTCGTTGTCGAACGTGCTCGCCTGAACCAGGCCGTACATGCCCTGCAATGCGGGCTTCTCGCGCAGCTGTTTCACGAACTGCTGATAGACGAACTTGAACCCCTCAGGGGTGGTGGTCACGTCTACGCCGTTCTTCAGCCCGGGCACGTTGTAGCGCATCCGGGCAATGATCTTGCGCCAGGCGTGCTCGGCCTTCAGCGCGGGCAGAACATCGAGCTCGTCGACCAGGGCGTGCCCGATCTTGAAGCCCACGATGGTCTGCGGCTTCTCCATCGAGCGGCAGATGGTCGTGCTGCGGTACTGGCCCCCGCTGTAGAACTCGACCTCCTTGTCGCTCTCCTTCGTCTTGACCTTCAGGCCCCAGTCGAATGCGACCTCCTCGATCGTCGGGAAGAAGATGTCGCGAATCTGCGGGTACGTCGGCGCGAAGTAGCCGGAATCGATCCGGGGCCACTCCCACACGTGCTTGCACAGCGCAGCGCAGCCTACCCAGGTCTTGCCCGAGCCGAAGCCGGCCACGAAGCCACGGAACTTGTTCTCCATCCGGAGGAAGTTGGCCTGCGGCACGTTAAGAGACGGCATCAGGCTTCCTCGCGTCCACCACGTCGACCTGCACCCGGGTCGGCGGCACGTTGTCGTGGGGGTTCTCGTTCTTGGTCTGGCGATTCACGTAGACGTCGCCGACTTCCTTGGCGGCCTGCTCAAGGATTTGGAGGGTCAGCCCGTAGTTGCGCATGCCTTCGACCTTTTCGGCCAGCCTGCCCAGCGTGCGGAGCCGGTAGGCCCGGTTCGCGATGGGGATCTCGGCTGTCTCTTCGCGGAATCGCGCTCGAGTGTCTTCGAATAGCGTCACCCAGCGCCTGGCCAGGGTCTTGCTGCAGCGCTTTGTAGGATCGTGCGTCTCCACCTGCTGGCGGGTCACATCGATGTTGAATTCACGCTTGACGGCCTCTGCCACCTGGGTGGGGGTATCGAAGCAGGCTAACGCCTGAACGATAAAGGCCTTCACCTCGTTGCTCAGGGCTGCCATAGGTTGGGATTCCGTCTAATGCCTGTCTAGCGTCAGGCCGACTTGAGCAGACAGGTTCCGCAGGCCCTCGAAATGTTGATCTTGGCCACCTCAGGCGGCCGGCTTGCAGCGTCAATCAGTTGCTGTACGTCAGGGCTTGCACCGTAGCGCCTCACCACGCCGACGAACTCCTCGACATCGTGACCCCGCATCTCAAGCTTGGGCAGACCGTCTTGGGTGAATGCCGGGGCACCGTACTTATCGAGCTTGTGCGCGATGTGGTAGAGCTCGTGTTCGACCAGGGCGCAGAACTCGGCCTCGGTGCACTGGGCGCAGTAGTCAGCGGCAAGGGTGATCAGGAACTCAGGCTCTTCGCCGAACCAGTCGCGCATCTGCTGCTCTTGGCGTGCCTTCTGCCAACCGCCCGCCCGGATCATCAGCTGCTCGGCTTGGCCTAGCACCGTCCTACCCTTCTTCGCGAATGCAGACGACGCCCACAGCACGCCTACATTCGCGTCGATGAGGTGAGCGTGCTCTTCGTTGTGGATACCACCGGTGGTGGCGAGGATCTCTGCCTGTATCCACTCCCATACATCAGGGGCAGGTTGCAGGGTGAGCCATAGCGACTCGAGCAGGTCGGCCGGTGGCATCGGTCTGCTCATAGCTACTCCCGCGCCACAAAACGGCGCATGTCGATTTCGTGGCGCGGTGGAATTATCCTATCCGCGAATGAATTACCCCACAGGGATCGGGATGACCAGACTTACCAAGATTCGTATTGCCCTCACGCTTGGTGCGCTCGCCGGAATCGCTCCAGTGACATTGATCTTCCTCTGGGGACTAATCTATTTGGTCATAGCCATCGTCTATATGGATAAGCTTGCCTTGCCAGTGACGATAATCGCCATCTCTGTACCGAGCCTATGGGGGTGCTGGAAAGCCTATGCAGCCGCAATGGCGAGCAAGCCCAGGCACCCACGTGACTGGCGAGTTATCGCGTCAGTCATTGTCGCCACTTTCTGGGCCTTCCCATGCAGCGCGGCAATGAGCTGGGATCTCACGATCCTATTCACATTTCTCATGCCGGGATTGACTGCAGCGATCATGCTCGCCGTGACCGAGTGCCGCGCTCGCAGGAATGGTCAGAACGGCGAGGTTACGGCGATACCCGATTGAGGGCCTCATCAGCCTTGTCGGCCGCCTTGGTAGCCGTGGTCGCTGCCTTGGTCGCCTTGTCGGCTGCCGTCCTGGTCTTTCGGGTCAGCTCATCCAGGCGTTGGTCACGCTGCAGCGTGGCCTCGTCGTAGGCGGCGCGGATCTCGGCCACCTGCTGGCGGTAGGAATCTGCCAGCGCCCACTGTCCGAGCTGGAAGCCGAAGAACACCCCGCCAGTGACCAGCAGCATCGCGATGAACCACACCTCTACCCGGCGCCACCAATGGCGAGCCATGAATTGGATTGCGCACTTGTCCATCAGGTAGTACCTCCCAGCTTGATGCGCAGACGGGCGATCTCGTCGCTTTGCAGCGTCACCCGCTCTGTGAGGTTGGCGACCTGACTGGTCAGGGCTTCGATCTTCCCTTCCATGCGGCCGACGGTTGCGGCCAGGTCATTGCGCTCTTTGGCGAACTGATCGGCACGGGCCTCGGCAAGCTTGCGGGCCTCACGTTCAGAGTCGAGCAGTTCGTTCAGGCGGCGCACGGTGCCAATGTCGGCGTTATCCATTGCGCGGTCAGCTGCATCCTTGGAGAGGAACTTGCGCAGCCAGAGGAATCCACCCAGCAATACGGTGCCCGTTCCGCCCAGCCAGGTAGCTGTGCCTGGGCCAAGATCGGTTGGGTCCATATTTGCTCCGCCCCGTACGGGACTCTTGAGGCCCTATTGCGGGCAATAAAAAACCCGGCACTGAGGCCGGGTTTCTGTGAGCCGCTAGGCTCGAATGGAAAGAGGAAGCGCACCAGCAGCAACGCAGCTACACCAGACGGCGGACAAACTGACAGAACTTGCCGAAACAACCATGTCCAAAATGCCTTTCATCATAAAGCTAACCTCCTTCGCAGACATTGCTGCTGCGATCAGCGAATCCATTTGAGGAACTGTAAGTACGCCTACAGCCAGAGCAAACAAAAACGCCATCCGGATAGCCGGCATAGCCACTGGAATCGAACCAGTCTTCCCCCGAAGGCTTTGGTCACTCCTAAACGCGCAGGAATGACAGGATGGGTGGATATTGGCTCATTGGCTCACTCGTCGTCAAGCGACATTTGCCACCAAAAGGCCTTCATGGTCGAGAATGTGCTGAGCTTCGGTCAAAGCCTCGTTCACGGCGCCCTCCAGCACCTTGCGGATGTCACGCCGCCAGCGCTCTTGAGTCTTGATCGGGTGAGGCTCGTTGCTCCAATTGTCCATGTCATACCACGCCTCAGGGAGCACTCTGGTGCTGCGCTTCCCATCTACACCAGGCAGTTTGGGCATGGCCCATGTCAGGATGGCGCAGTGGCGGAACCGCTCCGGTGCCGGCGAGCGATGTGTGCGGGTGATCTCCTCGATCGCCGCGTGCTTGCGGTCGACGTGTGTCGAGTACTTGGCCACCAGGTGCCGCCAGTGCTCCGGTGTGAGGTTTTTGTGCAGCCGGCTGAACACCATGCAGTCGACCAGGAATGCCGCCTCCTTGCCCACAATGGCGCCCTTCTGCTTCGCGGCCTGCACCTTCGGCTCGAAATCGCATCCCCCGGCGCTGTTGATCGTCTCAGCCGCCAGGGCGCGAACTACCGCTGATACCACGTTCTGATAATTCACAGGCCCTTCTCCTTTTTCAGGCGGTTCGAGATCAGCATCCCGCGAACGAGGCAGTAGGCCCCAATCAGGGCCATGACCAGCAGCAGGAGCTGGCCGGTGTCGGTTGGTGTCCAGTTCATGCTGCCCCCCATCGTGGCTCTATGCGGACGCGCACGGCGCCGCCCTTGGTCGTTTCCTTGCTCACCCTGATCTGGGTGGCGAACACGTTGTCGTCGATGCCCAGGGCATCAGCCAGGCCGTCACGGCCCGCTTTGAACATCGTCAGCAGGTTGTCGTCGTCACGCCGGCGCCGATCGGGCGGCACGAACTCGAGCATGAGCAGCGCCTCACCTTCTGGCGCGGTGATGCCCGCCTGCCTCGCCAGCAGGTGGCAGGCTGCCCGGTAGGACTTGGCCGCCCTGCTCTTCTTGGTCCAATGCACGCGGGCATTTGGGCTGCATGCGGCCGGCGGCCATGGCAGTGTCAACTCCATCATGCGAACACCTCGCGGAACCGCTGGAGTACCGTTTTCGGCTGAAGGTATGAGGTCCCCTCCAGCCAGCCCTTGCGGTAATCCTCCATGAATGGGTGACGCAGGTACTTGAAGCCATTGCAGTTTCGACCATCGCGTAAGCCTTCCTCGTAGGCTTGGCGCTTACGTTGTGCTGTCTTGCTCATGCGGCCCCCTTCACAGTCAGAATGCCAGCCCGAATCAGGGCCTCATGCGTCTCGGCGATCGCCCGGGGCATATCGGACCAGTCCACCTCGCCCTTGCCGCGCCCGTCGAGCACGTCGTGGCAGGCGCTGCAGGCGTATACCGCCACCGTGTCGAAGCCCTTCATGCCCATGCCCTTTTGCCCGCATGGCAGGTGGGCCAGCACAGTGGTATCCGGGTTGAAGTTGCAGGTGCCAGGGATGCGGACTGTGCAGTCCTGGCCGCGGGCACTGTCGCGGACCTTCTTCGATACGACCCTCATGCGGCCTTCTCCCTAAGCAGATCCCCAAACACCACCCCGCGAGCAGAGAAGTCCGCCACCACCCGCTCGGTGTACGCGATGCCCTGCGCGCGGTTGAACAGGCTGGTCACCGGCATACCGTCCGGCCCGAACAGCTTGCAGTCGCCCATCATGTCCAGCTTCTCCTCGTACGACAGGTGACGCATGACCCGGTACCAGGCCGACTGGAAGTCCTGATCCTCGTTCAGCAGGATCTGCACGCCGTGGTGCAGCTTGCAGTACTTGCGGGCGTCCGATGGGTCGCCGATCTGGGTCATCTCGGAGATGCGCTTGTAGAACGCGAACCACAATGCGTTCTGGTCCAGGGTGCGGTCCTTGCCCGGGCGCATGCTGACCACGACGAACTTCTTGTCGCGGTACAGGGTGGTGAGCATGGTCACGGCCTCGGAGAGCTTGGCCTGGCAGTCGACGCTGATCTTCTCAGCCATGGACTGCCCCCTTGGCCATGGCCGCATAGTCAGCGTCCTTTTCTGGCGAGTAAAACCCAGTGCCGACCACCTCCTCGTGCAGCTTGCGCATTTCACCCAGCGCGCACTCAAGCATCCGGGCATGACTGACGCCGCTATTCGCCCTGCCAAGAACCTTCTTGTCGTAATAGCCTGGGCAACCCAGCGCATGGTCGCTACGGATCGCCATGCTCATGAGCAGGCCATCAGACGGCTCAACGGGTACCAGGGCTTTCCCTTCGAGCTCTTTGTGCAGCGCCCCGTTCTCAGCCTTGAGCTGGTCGCGCTGTTGATTGCCGCTGATAAGCTGAGCAGTCAGGCAATCGCACTCACCGCGCCACTCGCCGGTGATGTCGTGCACGTCGCCAGTGTCGCCGCAAGTCCAGCAGGACGGTCCGTTCCGCCAGACTTCGAGCTCTTGCTCAAGCTCTCGCTCTTTTTTGCTCCGGCTGGAGGCCAGTCGCTCTACCTCGGCGAGCAGGGCCAGGACAGCCTGGGGCATGGCCATCTGGAGATAGTCCTGAACGGCTTTGACCTCAACAGGGTCAGCGCCAACGGCCATGGTAATGTTCACGTCGGTCGTCACTGCGTTCGCAGCCTCGGCCAGCGCCTTCAGCTTCGCTTTGTCGATGGTCATGGCTGCACCTCACACGCCGGCCAGATCAACTGCGCCTCACGCAGCGCCCCTGCTTGGTCCTGCGGCCCATCCATCAGCACCATCGAGAATGGGCTGAAGCCTGGCACTTGGATTGTCCATACGCGCTTCATGGGGCCACCTTCCAGTAGGTGCCATCAGCCACCATCAGGCCGCGGCGCTTGAGTCGCTGCAGAGATTTGCTAATCTCCGCCCTTTCCAGCTTCAGGGCAGTGGCGCAGTAATGCGCGCAAGCGCCTACTCGATTCCGGTAGTAATTCAGAACGGCCTTGTCGACTTGCTCACGGCCCGAGTCGCGCATCTTGTTGGTGTCCATCAGTGATTCTCCTGCATGGCTTTGCCGATCTCGGATAGGTAATCGGAGCAAAGCTGGCCGGTGTCTTTGTGCGCCAGGTTTCCTTGAGCGTTTGTCACGAATTCGCCTTTCGGCAGAAACTCACGCTTAAACTCTCCATGCCACTGCCGACTGCGCGGATCGCAAGCAGAGCACAGCATCCATGGTTTAGCGGGTACACCCCTCCACTTCGGATCGTCGGTTTCGCACATGCGTGACCAGAAATTGCACAAGGCCGTGTTCTCTCGGCAGCCACATTCGTAGCACTGGAATAGGCTCACACCCCCTCCCCAGCCGGCTGCCCGGCGCGCTTGATGTTCAACTTGGCCATCAGCTGCGCACGGCAGACTGCGGCGGTGGTTGGGATCTGCTGAATCTCCAGCAGGCGGGCCTGCTTCTGCTTGGCGTGCTCGTCTGCGAGCTCCAGCAGGCTTTTCTGGCTGTCGTGGCCGATGCCCGTGGCGATCTTGCCGTCGAGCGGTTCGCCTTCCTGAGCGCGGCGCAGGACGATCTGGTAGGCACGATCAAAGCGAGCCAGTAGTCCCTTGTCGTTCTGCTGGGCGGAGCGCAGGTCGAACAGACCCGTGGCCACGGCGGCGATCTTCACGCCCTCGTGGCTGTACACGCCCATCAGCGCCTCGATCCAAGCGTCGGCCGGCGCCGGCATGCCGAAGTCCTCAGGCGTCGGCTGGCACATGGCGATGAACTCGCCCACGCTCGGCGCAAAGGGCTTCTTGAGCTTGCGGCACTTCTCGATGCCGAACTCGATCTGCTCAAGCGTGCGAATACCCTCGGAGGCGAACTCCTTGATCCACTCCTCCTTGGCTGCGGCCAGGGCCTCGGTGGATGGCCACGCTTGGCGCCAGGCCGGGAAGATCCCGCGCAGGCGGCGGAACAGGTCGTTCACCACCTCGGCAGTCTCCAGCGACACGACCACGGGACCGCCGTGCAGCTCGGGCGGACGGTTGGCCATAGCGGCCATCAGTTGATTGGCTGATTTCATGGGCGCACCACCAGGTTCTCGGCCCATGCAGTGCTGTCGAAGTCAGGCTCACTGCTCTGGCGCGCTGGGAACTGCTTCACGTTCGAAGCGGCAGCGCGGTTGCGGTCGCTCAGCACCCACTTGACCAGCATCTGCACCCATTCGGCCTGGGTGTTCACCTGGCCGCGCGGTTCGTAGTGGGCCGTGAATGCTCGGCGCACTTCTTCGGTGAACAGGTCAAGCGCAACGCCGGAGTGCACCGCATAGGTTTTCAGGAGCTTCGTGGCCGGCTGCCAGTCGAGGGTCATCTCGCTGGGCATGCGAGGGTCGACAGCCTCCTGCGCAGAGAGAGGGTTTTGATCTTCTCTTCTCTTCTCTTCTCTGGTCCGCGTTTTGTCCGCACCGCTTGCGGACGGATTGCGGACAGGATCGGACTTTCGAGAGACCCTTTTGCGCTCGCTATCGTTGGCGCGGCGCTTTGCACTGGCCCCGTTGTGCTCGTCAAAGCGAGGCATTACAAGGCTTCCGTCGTCATCGATGGCAGCCCATTCAACATCAATCATGGCCTGGGTGAAGCCGGGCCAGCCGATCACCGCATCCATAGCATCTGCCGTGTACCCATGCAGTACGCCATCAGCAGAATGGGTGTCAAAGATGCTCCAAGCGACATGCAGTCCGCCGATCACCCGCAGTCTGTCCGCACGCAATGCGGACACAATGCGGAAAACTTTCGGATGCGTCTGAAGATCTACGCGCATCTTGATCCAGTCTCCGGCCATTACTTGGCTCCCACGCCGACCAGGTCGACGAGTTCTTCGAAACGATCGATGTACCAGTGCGGCTGCGTTTCTCGCGGGCACTGGGGGCTGGTGATGTTCTTGCCATAGCGCAGGCCCTTATCAGTCACGGACCAGAAGCACACGGGCTCGCGCTTGCTGTTCTGGCGGGTTCGGGCTTGCAAGAAGCCGAGCCCGGCCAGGGCGCGATTGAACGAGGGGGCGGACTTGTTTACGCCATGGCGCTTCAGCAGTGCAGTCACCGCCATGGTCGGCATTGAGCTGCCGCCCGTAGCATCGGGTGGCGAGTCGATCGCGTAGCTCGGCAGGAACTGCGGGTCGAGGCCGTTGTTCTCTGCAATTTTGGTGAGCATCGCCAGCTGGCTGGAGGGAGCAGGCTTGAGCAGGCGGGTGAAGCACTCCATGATCGCGATCTCTCCAATCACCTTCGTGCCGCTGGCTGTCACGGCCTGGCGCACTTCTGACTGACCTTCCAGCTCCCGCCAGCGGCGAATAACCTTCATGCGCAGTGCCGGGCTGTATCCGGTCAGGAGGCAATCGGTGTGTTCACGGTCGAGCAGATACTGCGACTGCTCACGGTTTCTGCCGTCGAGATAGATGTCCTCAAAACTGAGGGGATCAACCTTGAGGTCTTTGAGCATCGCAACGATGTCACGCTTGACGTTGTCATGGCGCTTACCCGTCAAGCTGGCAATCTCCTTGGAGGACATCGTGCGCGCCACGAAACCGTTGGCTGCATTTTGTGGCGCGGGCCTCTGGAGGCCCTGTACATCTGGTGGCTGTATATGCATAATCGACTCCAGTCATATGCAGTTGAAAAGGCCGGGCCGCGAACCCGGCTTTTTTGTGCCCGCAATTAGGGCTCATCAGGGCCTTATCAGGACCTGACGTGGAACGGCTTCACATTGCCTCTTGGGTTGCGAGGCTTCGTTCGGCTTGCCAGCTCTTTCCGGATCAGCTCTGCCGCGAGTTCTTCAGGGCTGACGCCCCTTCTCCTGGCTTCCTGCTCAAGCTGATTCGTCAATTCCTGGTCCAAGCCGATCTGTTCGATAGGCATCGGGCCTCCTGCGGGCCTTCAGGCCACGTTCTGATCGCCGGTATTCTCCGAGGACAGGGCGGCCAGCTGAGCCTCGAGCAGTTCCCGGCAAAGCACGGCTCGCTGAGTGCGGTGGAACTTGGCCAGCGCTTGAATCAGTTCAAACGTGTCCTCATCGACCCTGACCTTGATCTCGCGGTCATGCAGGTGATTGCGGTTGGCGTACATGCGGGGATTGCTCCTTGCTATTGGAAGTTGTTAGGCGGCTGCTCGAGCCGGGGGAAACGCGTCGTCCAGCGCGCAGGTGGCGCCAAGCTTGTTCAGCGCTTCAACGATCTGGCGCGCCTCCTGAAGCCCTGGATTTCTTAGGCCGGATTCGTAGTTGGCCAGCCTGGACTGGTTCCAGCCGAGCTGACGTCGAAGCGCTGCCTGGGTGACGCCAGCCCTTTCGCGAATCGTTCGGACTTGGTTCATACGGTTTTCCTCCATTGATGACCGAAGGATAAAACACGTATCGTGTTAATTGCAATCACAATAAGTGAAAGCCGGGTATTTCGTTTCGTGATGAAATCCGGCGCATGAATGAATCATTGAGCCAGCGCATTAAGCGCCTGAGAAAATCGACGGGTATGTCCCAAGCTCAACTGGCGGAGGCCTGTGGCTGGAAGTCGCAATCGCGTGTAGGCAACTACGAGGCGGGCACGCGTGAGCCGACCTTGGCTGATATCGCCTCCATAGCAGTAGCGCTAGGTGTCGACCAGTCCGAGCTTCTTCTGAATGCCCCCGCTGCTGATGCTGAGCCCGCGCCTGGGCGATCTACTGCTGACTTGGTCAAGCAGATGCTTGCTAAAAGCGGAAAAGGGATTCCAGAAGAAGCGAGGCAACGGCTTCTCGCAGCCGCTGAAGAGCCTGGACTTCACGTGGATTCGGGGGCTACCAGAGTATTGGCAGGCGACTTTCCTCGGCCCGGCCTAGTAGGTGATGAGGTGTGGATCGCTCACTACGACGTGCGTGGCGCGATGGGCGGCGGTGAGGTGACACACGACTTTCCGGAGATGCTGCAAGACGTGCGCGTCAGTCCCAAGCACCTTCGCGAGCTGGGCGTCGAATTCAAAGAGCACTACCACCTGAAGCTAGTCACCGGCTGGGGCCAGTCGATGGCGCCCACGATCAAGAGTCGCGACCCGCTCATCGTTGACGTGAGCATTCGCGAATTCGTAGGTGACGGGATCTACTACTTCTCTTGGGGCGGGCACGAGTACATCAAACGCTTGCAAATCGCTGACGAGGACTATTTCGAAATGATTTCAGACAACCCTCAGCACAAGGATCGGATGATCCGGCGGGATGAAACCTACATCCAAGCAAGGGTGTTACTGGTATGGAATGCGCATCTGGTTTAGGTTTTCTCTTAAAAAAGCGCAACCAGCAGCCATGCCGAGGCTGTGAGACGTCTAATTCTTATAGGTACTGATCAATGTCTGCTCTTAAAAGCGATCGGGAGCGTTTCTCAGTTCAGATGGATGATTTCATCCGATTTCTTGAAGAGAAAACAGCAAGCACAACATGTGCGGCGTGCGGCAAAAATGAATGGACGCTGTTTGGCCGGGCCGATACCGATGTCGCATTCCGAGCGATTACTCCCCTCCTCGACGGACCTGAGGAAGAAAGCACCAGCAGTTTCGTACTTTTTTGCAACAATTGCGGCTTTATTAGACATCACATGGCAAAAATTGTTCGAGATTGGGTGGATAGTAATCCCGCGCCAGAACAGCTAGATCTAGACGGTCTCAACGGTGATGTCAGTGAGTAGGTTTCATGCCCCCGATCAAGTGAGAGCAGGCTTTGAGCAGGCTAGGCCCATGTACGCAAGGCCGGCGAGTTCAAAGTTGATCGCTGCTGACAACAGTCCATCTGAGGTGCATACTCCCAGCATGAACGACATCACTCGCGAAGAACTGAACGCTAGGCTTGAAAACCAGCAGCTTAAGGTTGATGCTCGCCTTAAGGAATTCGAGGGCAAGGTTTCAGACGGGTTGACCCAGATGAACCATAGCCTGCAGCTGCTGGATAAGGATCTTGCCGGTGTGCGTGGGCTCAAGGGTACGATAATCCTCAACTCTATCCTTTCTGTCATTGCCATTGTCGGCATCGTGATTGCGGTAATGGGTTATGGCGTAGCCAATTTTGACTCCGGTCGAGACACATCAGCATCTATTCAAGAGATGAAACAGCAATCCATCGAAACCCGGCAGCTACTTGAGCAAATGAAGGCTCAACAATCTCAGAAATGATCAATCCTTAATGATTACAGCCCGCCTCGGCGGGCTTTTTCATGCCAGCGTGATAGCGCAGGGCCAGAGTGGTAGGATTGGTGGCTCAATCATCTGGGAGGGATGCCCATGCGGGGCTTTGGGATATTCGCGGCGGTAATCGGCATGATCGCCGTAATCGGCGCAATGGCGATGGATGTGTCTGTGTCCACGGGGATGGGCGGAAGGGTAAACAACATCGGGCTGATGGCACAGCAGCAGAACTATCTGATCGTAGGCGGCCTGATGGCCATGGCTGGCCTGATGATGATCATCTTCGGTGGTCGCAAGCAAATCACGCCACAGCAAATCAGCAGCCTTATGGAGTCCCGAGATTCTCGCCCCTGCCCTTACTGTGCAGAGCCAATCAAGCACGCCGCCATCAAGTGCAAGCACTGCCAGGCTGATGTCGCAGCAGTTGAACGCCATATGCCGGCTGAGGGCTGGACTGTGCGCGTGCCATGCCGACCTGGCGATGATTACGAATCAACGCGAGCTAGATTGAAGGCAGACGACCTGCCGGTCGACAAGTCGACAGACTCCATCATCATTATCGGCCCCTACGAACTGAAAGACGCTGCGGTTGACGTGCTGAGAATTCTCCACGAACGGCACTCGATCTTCGGCGAACTCTCTTACGACGACGGACGCTAGGCGTATTTCCAAAAACCTTAAGCCCGCCCATCGCGGGCTTTTTACTGCCTATCAAAAAGGCGTAGTCTCCTCCACTTCCTCCACGCTGTCCTGCTCAATGATGAAGTCGTCCCGCGCCTCAACGCTGCGTCGCTCCCAGCGAACGGTCACGCTGTCGTCATCATTGAAGGTCAGGTCCAGCTCGGGCGTTTCGACCAGCAGCCCCATCACCTCCTCCCACTCAGCCTCTCCGTCTGTGTGCAGCCGTTGGATTGTCACCCAGCGCTGTGTCTGCGCAATCGGATGATTGATCATCGACGATACCCGCAGGCTCAGCCGCTCTAGGCCGGTCATTTCCTCACGCTCTTGTCTTGCCGCCTTCTTTTGCTTGGACATAAGCATCTCTCCTTTACTGTATATCCATCCAGCAATTCCATCGAGCATACATCACGCCTTGTGAAACTTGAACCCGCTTCGTAGGGAAAAGACTCATCACGGCCTCAATAAAACAAATCACAAAACGTGTTGACTTTAAAAACACGATGCGTGATATTCACATCAACACGCAGCGCCTCACCCGGCCCTGCAGAGGCCCTCACGGCTCACCCGCTCTTTAGCGACACACCTTGCCGGATCACCACCGGCCCAGATTCAAAGGCAGCGATGAACCGGCCTCAACGGTTCAGAGGGGTGGCAACTGCCCCGGGCGTGCAGCGTAAAGCGCCAAGACCAGTTATCCAGCGGGAGGACAAGCCGAAAGGCCCGCGGCTGGAATGACAACGAGATTTGAGCCAGAGACCGACGCCAGTAGCGGGTCGCGGCGCCACAGATTTACTGATGCCGGTTCACTGAGCCGGCATTGGAAATCGAGGGTAAAATGCGAACTTGAAACCGAGGAGTTCCAGCAGTGAATAACAGCGATAAGCCGAGCAAGAAGGAAATACTGGACGCCCTGGAGAACTTCTACCGTGCCTATGAGCGAGACGCACAATTCGAATATGGCTCCCAGACCCCTTGGAAGCCAGAGGACTCGGGTGAAGCTGCTGTCATCGCAGCTCACGACATACTGAAGCGCGCAGGCCGGCTGTAGGCCTACGAATGCTTTCTCTAGCCCGCAAATCGCGGGCTTTTTTGTGCCTGACGATTCACTGAAGCACCTGGGCGACCGGGTGCTTTGGGAATCCACCGGAGGAATTAGGTATGGCTCAGTTCTACATCGAAAATCACCTCAGCAACGGAAAGCGCTTGGAATGGCTTGCCCTTCCCGACCAGGGCGAGCCTGTTGAGTCGGTCGTGCAGCAGGTCAAGCAGGCCGCGATAAACAAGTTTGGCGGCATCGTTTACTTCAATCGCTGGGAGCACGTCGTGGCCAGCAACGGCTATGTGACGGTGCAGATGTATGCGTGACCAGATTTCACTGGCTGGCCTTGGCGACGGGGCCAGACGGGAAATCAACCGCCTTGGAGGGCAAAAAGATGACTGGAGTATCCAAGCAAGGCTGCGTGCGTCACGCCCGCTATCAAAGCCGGGAGCTGGTTCGGGCTCGAAAGAGCGGCCAGTGGAGCCTGGCCCTTCATTGCCGAATCAGCCGGGACGACTGGATGAGTGAGGCTCGCGCCAAATGAACAACCGCAACCCGTCAGCCTGACGTTAACCGGCCCGATGCCCTGCTCCCCATCGCAGGCTGCATCGGAGGTGGCAATCCCGCTGAGCGGTTCGATTCCGCAAGCCGAGAGGCGATCAATGGCGCGGCCTGGATTGCCACCCCCGATACACCCCGCATCCCCTTCCCTTCAATTCGACCGCATCGGCAGGCGCCAGGCCACCTTTCACGGTGGGTTTGGTCGCCCGCGCCTGGCACCTGGCCAATGCGGTTGTCCACCGAGGCTCACAAATGACGACTCATACCCCTGGACCTTGGGAGGTCCTGAACGAAACCGAGGTTTTCACCGGCCTCGGGGCCGACAGTGGCGATGGCGTGAAAGCGCTCCCGTCTGACGGCTGGATGATCGCTGACTGCGGTGACTGCGTGACGTTCACTGAAATCGGACCCGCAGAACTGGGCCGAGATCTGCGGAAGGCCAATGCACGCCTGATCGCCGCTGCGCCCGATCTGCTGGAGGCCTTGGAAGGCGTCGAACGACTTTGCAGTCAATCTGGCTATATCGGTGTGAACGGACAGTATCTCAAGGTTGTACGGGCTGCTATCGCCAAGGCCCGGGTGAAGCCATGAGCGGCTGGATCAAGTGCAGCGACAGGCTACCTCAGCTGCTCAAGGGTGGCGGAAAGGCCTGGGTAATCGCCTACACGCCAGCACGAAAAGCACAGAGCGCCTTCAACGGCGCCCGCTTCCTCTACTGGAATGGCATCGACTGGCGTTACGGCGATGGCTCGCGCTTCGAGCACCGCGTAACGCACTGGCAGCCACACCTCAACCCACCCACCGAGTAACCCACCACCTGGAGGCGACCATGGGCGCACTTCGAGCAGCACAGTTTGAGTACGACAACCGCCTCCCGCCGGCGGTGAGTGATGAAAGCGAGGCTGAGCGTCTGTGGATCGACGACGGCATCGCTGAGCTGATGGCGCGGCGTGACGTGCTGTTCCAGCGCCGCCTCCGCCAGCAGCAGGGCGTGACGTTCGAGCGCTTCGCTCAGGCGGTTGATGGGTTCGCGATGGGCCAGCTTGGATTGTCGGGGATCAGCAGCTCGGTGCTTGGTCGTTTGGTGCTGGCGGCGCGCGGCAAGATCACCACCGACGCCGCTGCGGCCGCCGACGAACTCTTGGCAGTGCCCAACCCGGACACTGCCTTGCAGGAGATCGCCCGCCAGCTGCTGGCTCCATTCGCGAAAGAAGGAGTTCTGGCTCAGGCCGAGGAGGCGCAGTGAGAAGCCCTCATGTCCTGATCGACCAGCAACTGGATGCTATGACCCACCCCAGCACGCCTACCAGCTACTCGATGATCATCTCTCATCAGCTGACGGCAATGCTGAGCGACGGGCGCATCACCATCGAAGAGTTCAACCACTACTGCGGGCGCCTCAACAAGATTGTTGATGGGCGCAAGGAGGTCGCGTGACTACACCAATCGTGATGACGCTCATCGACGAGCAGATCGCCGAGTTGCCCGAGGCCCAGGCATTGCCCGACGGTCGTGTGCTGATGCTGTTCACCGGGCCGACCATGTTCGAAGCCAAGCGCGCTGCTGCTGAGGCATTCATCGAGAACCCCGAGGCCTGGAGCTGCCGCGCCTGCCTCTGCGGTGAATGGACTGTCGGGTATGAGGTTCGGGCATGAGCCACACCCACGATCCAGCTCCTAGCGATAGAGCACGGCAGTTCATCCGATGGTGCGCTGAGTATGTTCAGGATTGGCCGGAGCCCTACATCAGCTGCGCACGCTGGATTGGCACAAAGAACAAATGGTGGCGAAAAAATGTCACTTGGCGCGAACATCACAAATCACTCTCGCCGAACCTGTGGGTGGTATGCACAAAGCGCCAGTGGCTCGAAGCGAGGGCGAAGTTGTGACCCGCTACCAGCGAGCCCGACGCCTGGTGATATGGCGTGGCTCCTTCTCTGCCCTCTTCGCCTGCACCTTCTTCATGCTCGCCAGCGCACTGGCTGGCTCTATCACTTCCTGATCACACATCCGGCGCACGGCGGACCCCATTGGGGATAACCGTACCCCTTCGGGAGCGTAAGCGGCGAGAGCGCGCAACCATCCACCGCAGCCAGGGCCTGGAGCGTACCTCCGTGCCCGGGTGACCTGGCATTCCCCTATTCCAACTGACGGCGCCGGCCTGGCGCGAGGTGTATCCCAATGTCCGAATTAACCATCAACGTCGACGACTACCTGAGCGAGTCGGATAAGCGTCGGATCGTGACCGATGCCTTCAGCGCTGCCGCAGCCGCCCATGCTCAGAAGGACTTCGAGCGCATCATCAGCAACTCCGCCTACTACCTGGTTGGCGAGATCGTCGACCAGCACTTCGACGGCAACATGGTGGCCACCCTGAAAGGCAAGGCCATCAGCGTCATCAACAACCTGTCATCGACGACGGTGTTCAGCCCGCCGAACGCCTGGGATCGCGAGGCCAGCAAAGGCTGGCAGCAGATGCAGCAGGCGATTGAAGACCTCAAGCCAATGATCCACCAGCGCGTCAGCGACATCATCGCCGACTACGACCATAGCGCCCTGCGCGACCTGATCGAAACTCAGGTCGGCGAGGCCATTATCAAGAAGCTGACGGCATAAGCTGCTGGAGCCTGAAATGAACAACAACATGAGCATCTGGGAGAAGGTCCAAACGACCGACACCCGATTCACCAAGGACGCCAAGGTCGGCGGCCAGCAGATTACCAGCCTCAACGGCACCGCCATGATCATGAAGGCCACCGAGGTGTTCGGGCCGGCCGGCATCGGATTTGGCTGGAATGTCGTCGAGGAACGCTTCGACAAGGGCGCCGAGATGTTCAGCGGCGAGGGCGACAAGCGCGTCAGCCTGGGCCATGAGCTGAACCACACCGTCAAGATCACCTTCTGGTTCGCGCTGGACGGCAAGCGCGGAGAGATCGAGCAGTACGGATGTACTCAGTACCTCTACAAGTCGAAGTACGGAACAACGACCGACGGCGAGGCGCCGAAGAAGTCGCTGACCGACGCTATCAAGAAGGCCCTGTCGATGCTTGGCTTCAGCGCCGACGTGTTCCTGGGTATGTTCGACGACCAGAACTACGTCCAGCAGCTGCAGGCCGAGCAGGCGATCGAGCAAGCCGAGGACAAAGAAGCCGAGATCGAGCGCCAGAAGCAAGAGCGGCTCGACTACATCAGGAGCACGATCGAGACCATGCAAGGCGCTCAATCGGCTCAAGAGCTGAAGAAGATTCACGACCACGCAGTCCGCCGGCTGACCGCTCGCAAGGACGAAAGCGGGGTCCGCCGCATCGCTAAAGAGCTCGTCGACCTCTCGCCTAAATTCACGCAGGAGAACGCAGCATGACTCAGCTATACGCGCTCACTGGCCAAATGGCTGAACTCGCCGCCATGTGCGACACCGACGACGAGAGCCTGGTGCAGGCCATCCAAGACACGATGGCAGGAATCCAAGGCGAGTTCGAAGTGAAGGCCGACAACATCGTCATGCTTCGCCGGAACATCGAGGGTGATATCGGCGCCATCGAATCCGAGATTGACCGGCTATCTGAGCTCAAGCGCGTCAAGGCGAACAGCGTCGCGCAGATTACAGACTACCTTCGCCGCAACATGGATGCAGCGAATATCAAGACGATCAAGCGACCTCTGTTCACCATCACGCTTGCCGCCGGCAAGGAAAGAGTGGTCGTCGACAACGAAGAGGCGGTCCCCGATGACCTGACTTCGGTCAGCACCAAGATTGCGCCGGACAAAAACGCGATCGCCGCCAAGCTCAAGGCCGACCGCGAGCACAACGAGTCAGTCCGCAAGCGCATGGCCGCCGGCGAAGACTGCGAACATGAACTGATCCCTGACGCGCCCTGGGCCCACCTTGAGCGCGGCGAAAGCTCGATTCGAATCAAGTGAGGCAGCATGAACCCATCAATCGACTTGGAGGCAGCGAAAGCTGCCTTCTTCTCCTCTGGCGGCCAGCTTGTCGTGCTGGAGGGATTCACCTACCAACCTTTTCGGCAGCGCAAGCACCCTGAGCCGAAGCCAAAGCGATCCAGCCCACGGCATGAGAAAGCGCTGAGCAAGCAGAAGGCCGTGGCCAGGGAGCGCGCCGCCAAGGTCGCAGAGCTTGCGAAGACCATGAGCTGCGGCGAGGTGGCTGCGCTACTGGGTACGACCAAAGGCGCCATGTGGGGCATCGCCGCGAGGGAGGGCTTCAAGTTCTTCTCGCCACCGAAGAAGGTCAAGCCAGAGAAGGTAGTGGTTGACCAGGCCGCGGCCGACCGGCGAATCGCCGATCAGATAATCGCCCTTCGTGATACCGGCGCCTCCCGCTGCCGGGTCACTGCCCAGCTCGGGATCGGCGACCGCAAGCTGCAGCGGATCATCGCTGCGTTCGACATCGACTTCCCGCTCAAGCGGTAACGGGGGTAGCAGATGAGTGATAAAGGCGAGTACCCCAGCGTTTACTACGATGGCCGCCAGTGCCGCCGCAACGGCGCAAGCAAGCTGGCAAGCCCCTTCAACCCCACCACATTCCACGGCGCCTGGTTTCTTGCAGGCTGGAATGACATGGACCTCGAGATTGAGCAGAAAAATCCGAAGCGCGCTGCAAAGAACAAGGCGGCGTGAGCACCTGAGTATTCCCCCAAGTGGCCTGCAGGAGGTCGAGCATGGCAATCCCATTCGATGCATCGGCTCGAAAGCCGGTGCGCAAGCTGTACATCACCCGCAGCGGCGGCCAGTACCGGCCTGATGATGTGGCCGTGGCCTTTGCGCTGAGCCTGCGCTTCGACGACAGCGCGGACGCGATACGCAGCCTGGCACGGCGCCTGGTCGACAAGGTCTGCCTGGAGCACCAGCCGAACCTGAAACGCCTATCACGCGAGCCGGACGACGCCAAGGTGTTCGACGCCGCGCTAAAGATCATCAACCGGGTGTGCGACCTGCTCGACATCGGGCCGGGCACCCGCTTTGTGCGTAATGGAGGCGATGATGGCTCTGACGCCGAAGCAGCGTAACGAGAACGCTGAGAAGAAGCGCCTCAAGTTCGATGAGAAGGCGCTGAGACACCGAGTGCGGCCCGGCATTCACCAAGCCATGGAACGAATCAGCGAGCGCGCCAAGGGCATGCCGATCAATGAGGTGCTGCAAACGGCGATCCTCAAGATGGATGCCATGAGCGATGACGAACTCCTGAAGTTCTTGAAGATGCGCCACGAAATCCTACTCAGCGATGACGTGGTGCAGGCTTTCTACGACGCCAGCGTACGCAGCATCGCATCAGATCCGGATCAAGACGCTGACGACCAGATTCAACGCCCGGCCGCCTGACCCCACCTATTCCACCATGCCGCATCCGGCCACGGAGGGCGGCGCATGCATGGAGAAAGCCATGAACGTCGAGACATCGACCGTCACCAAGCTGCTTATCACCGAGGCGCCGAACCTCGACCCGATCAGCGTGTACCTCGAAGACCTCGCGCCCTGCAAAGGCAAGATCACCGTCAGCTGCTACGACAAGACATGGCACGCCTACTGGGGCAGCATGTGGGATGGCCTGAACATCGGCCAATTCTTCTGCAAGCTGCACGACGCCTACATCATCGGCTACTTCGACCGGGGGCTGAGCTCTCGCCGATTCAGCGCCGAGGCCCTAGCCGAAAAAGCGCGGAAGGTGATAGTGCAAATGCGGCGCGACCGGGATCTGGACGCAGAGGATGCCCGGAGTCTGATCGACGAAGCAGAGGACGTTCGACACACCAGCTCGCTCGACGAGTGCGGCGGCGCCCACCGCGAGTTCATGCACCGCGTATTCGGTGACGACTGGTGGAACCTGCCAGCTGACGCCATGGAGTGCAACCCTGACTGGGACTACCTCTGCCGCATCGTCGCAACAGTGCAGCAGGCTCTGGCCAAGCAGTTCTCGATCGCCGCCTAATCTTCCTGCGCTGCCCGCAAGCGCCTCAGGAGCCTTCGCTTTTCACCTGGCAAATGCCATTCGCCCGGTTCTTCCCGGTATACGAGACATCAGGCGAGCCGTCAGGGTTGATCGACAGTGAGATTGTCACCCCACTACCCTTGGCCTCGAAGTAGTTATCGTTGAACTTCTTCAGCTTTCCTTCTTTGCCATTGATGTAGATGGGGCCGCCCTTGTCGGCGTGCACCTCAATGTTCCCTGGGCACGTGGCGTTCACCAGCGGAATGCCAGCCTGAGCAGCGCCCGAGGCAGCCAGCACAGCACAAATCATTAGTCGCTTCATCTCACGATCCTTGAGTGGATTGGCCGAGAGGGAAGCAATAGTCCAATTCGGCGCTGCCCGCCAGCGCCTTCCCCTATTCAACGATAACGCCTCCCCGGCGAGGGCGGCGCCTGCACGCAAGGATAACGACGTGACCACAGCAATCGACCTGTTCGCCGGCCTCGGCGGATGGAGCACCGGCGCGCGCGCCGCAGGCGTCCAGGTCCTCTGGGCTGCAAACCACTGGCCAGAGGCCGTTCAATGGCACAGCGCCAATCACCCACATACCCAGCACGTCTGCCAGGACTTGCACCAGGCCCGATGGGAGCAGGTGCCAGCACACGATATTTTGCTGGCCTCGCCCTGCTGCCAGGGCCATGCCAAAGCGCGTGGCAAGAAGTCGGGCAACCCTGAGCACGACGCATCGCGATCGACGGCGTGGGCGCCGGTATCGGCCCTTGAATTCCATCGGCCACAAGCTGCGGTGATCGAGAACGTGCCGGAGTTCACCGACTGGGTTCTTTACCCGGCCTGGCTGCAAGCAGTGCAGGCCCTGGGGTATCAGGCCGCGCCACACATCGTGGACTGCGCAGACCTCGGCGTGCCACAGCACCGGGTGCGTCTGTTTATGGTTCTGACTCGCAGCAAGGCGCCGCTGATGCTGCAACTGCCGCAGGAGCGACACGTTGCGGCGACCAGCTTCCTCGACTTCGAGGCCGGGCGCTGGTCGCAGATCGAGAAGCCAGGCCGTGCCCAAGCCACGCTCGAACGGGTGCGCAACGGACGCCAGCGCTTCGGCGAACGGTTCATCATGCCCTACTACGGCAAGGGATCAAGCACCACCGGCCGCGATATCAACCGCCCGATAGGAACCATCACCACCCTGGACCGCTGGGCACTGGTCGACGGCGATCGCATGCGGATGCTGAGCGCCAGCGAGGCCCTGGCCGCGATGTCCTTCCCAGCTGACACCCTGCGGCCGGACAACCATCGGCTGACCATGCACATGGCCGGGAACGCGGTGCCGCCTCTGGCTGGCCAGCGAGTGATTGAAGCTCTGTTAGCAGCAGCTTGAGAGGCCCTAGCGGTACTGACTGTTGGAAGACATGCGCCAGTAAAGCTCCCAGAGCTGCTGGAAACACCGCTCGATTTCTGGATGGCTAACTGCGGTTGGCCTTTGAGGATCGTAGCACCCTGAGTACTCCAGAACACTTATGAACAGCTCTCGCGCCTCTTCATCTGGGAACTCATCAGGATTAAGTGGCATGAGCTCCTGATGAATGGCTTTCAAGCGCATGTGCTTTTCAACGCCGGTGGCCGCTATCTCCAATGCATCAGTCAGACGCTTAACCGTTTCGTGCGGATCCTTGGACATTCCGTACTCCTTTTCCTGAGTTGGCTGCAGCTGAAAAATAACTGCGCAGCGACTATAGCCGCGAGGTATCCCCATGCCCACAGAAAACGCGGAGGCCGCATGAAGCCCATCCCCCGCTCCTACTCCCGGCCCCGAGTCGGCATGCCCCAGTTCACGCTTTCAAACGTATGCGACGAGTGCGGCGGTAGTCGCGCCCACGGCAACCACAAGGCCTGCTCGAAGAAGCGACAGGCAAGGTATCAATCGGAGAATCGAGCATGAGCAATAACCAGATGGTCCTTGCGCCGCGTGAGCTGCTGGAGCGGCTAGACCTCGGAAAGAACACGGCGGTGGACATGGCTGCGCTGCCGGAGTTGCGCGAGCTACTCGCCAAGCCAGCCGAGCAGCACCAGGGAGTGCCGGTGGCGGTCGTGGATGAAGCCGACGATGGCCTGTTCGTCGAGTTGATCTATGGCGACAACGGCAACCCGCTGCGCCGTGGTGACAAGCTCTACACACGCCCGGCGCAGGGCGAGGTTGTTGGGTGGCAGTTCTATCAGCAAAGCAAGTGGTGGAACGGCGACGACAGGATAAAAGATCACCGCAAGAACACCGAAGCCGCTGGCATCCCTACTCGAGACGTTTACACCCACGCCGATCCTGCCGAGGTTGAGCGGCTGCGCACCGTCATTGAGCAGCAGAAGAACCTCATCGAGTCGCTGCGCGCAGAGCTGGTTGAGTCGCACAGCATCGACGCCAGCGCAGAGCCGTGCGCGACGAAGTGCAAGCACCCGGTCAAATGTGCACGCTTCGACAACGGCGAAATCGTCGACCACATCTGCCAAGACTGCCTTCAGGTGTTCAAGCCGAGCGCGCCGGTTGAGATCAATGAGCGGGCGGCGTTTGAGCGACGGTTCCCTGACTTCGACCATACCTTGTGCTCGCATGAAGACTGGAAGGATCAGTACGACGACCCCCAGCTCGGTGACATGTGGAACGGCTGGCAAGCCCGCGCCGCCCTGGAGCGCAAGCCGTGAAGATCCATTGGGCTGCCCACATCGATTACGACCAAGACGGCAACGATGACGAGCACTTCTCGGCGTGCGGCGTTGGCCGTGGCAGCCGCGATGGCGAAGAGTGGGAGTCGGCCAGGTTCAAGTCCGAGGTCACCTGCAAGACCTGCCTAAAGGTCATCGCCAAGCAAGAGAACATCCGTACTCCTCAGCTGTAACCCCTCTCCCCTCTATTCACTGCCGCGATATGGCGGCCAAGGAATCGTCATGCCTGAAGAAATCAAGCTGATCCAGCCGGCGCCGGTTGTGCGCGACGAATACGGAATGTTCCAACACCCTGACCTACCTGACTTCGAGGAGGGTGACAGCGACAATTGCAAGGCCTGGATTGCTGAGCAGGGTCTGGAGGTCGGGCGGGTTAGCCTGGAGTATGCCGACGAGGCCATTGCTGACCGGTATTTCGAAAGCCACGATCCGGACTGCAGCTACTGGGAGCCTGATCGCCCGGACGGCGAAGGTTGGTTCTGCCTGGCCATCCACGACACCGACGACGGCCCTGTCTGCTGGTGGGCTCGCCGGGTCGTGACACCATGAGCCAGGCAGAGGAGCGTGATCGAAACGCCCCCACCGAACCGCCTGCGATCCAGACCACTATCGCGCTGCAGCGCTGACCCTGGCAGTCGGTGCACCGTCCAAGGCTATCTGACGGGCTCGGCCTACTCCCCAGACAAGGGCCCTAGTCATCGACTCGTGGGGCCTTGAGTCGTATGCCTCTTCGTAGATGGGCATGCCAGAAGCCGCGTACACGCCAACAAACAACTGCGTATTACCGGTACGCGACAAGCGCACCTGGACGTCAATGACCGTCCCGTCATCGAGTATTTCATCGTGCATTCGATGGTGAAGGGTCGGATCAGCCCAAGTCCAAAATACATTCCCTCGAATCCTCATGTCGCCCTCCTTCGACTCGCTTTAATGGTTGTTCCCTCAGCAACTTTATCTAACAAACGACGACAGACAACCTTTAATGGCCGATATGCGGACTGCGTCTGACAACCGGCAACTTTTCTTATACCGAATAAATAACCTGTACAACTTATTGCCGCGATATGGCGGCCAAGGAATGCCTGTGTCCGAAGTAGACGAACGCGATCTCGAACTTCTCAAACTGGCCGCTAAGGCCGCACGCCTTGAGATTGAACCATGCACCTGCCGCGATCGAAAGTGGCCTTTCCGCCTGAGGGGTCAGTCGGGTGTGCGTGCTCACTGGAACCCGTTGATCAACGATGGCGACGCACTGCGGGTGGCCGTATTGATGGGCCGCGGTGATCGCCTGGGCATCCAGATCCACATCATCGAGCCATTCGACGGCGACACGGACGCGTACACCGTTGTGGATGCTGAGCGCTTTGGTGAGTTCGACATCTACCATGGCGATGATCCATTCCGGGCCACTCGCCGGGCAATCGTTGAGGCTGCCGCAGCGATCGGGAGCAGATCATGACCCGCCTCGCCCTCTGCCTCCTGCTGCTGGCCACCCTCGCCGGCTGCGAACCTATGACCCCCGAGCAAATCACACAGCGCCAACTGGACTACCCGTTCTCCGGCGCCCATATCGAGCACGACGACGCTCGCGGAGTTACGTGCTGGGTCTCCGATGACTCCCGCGCCGGGCTCTCCTGCTTGCCGGATTGGATGCTGCGCGGTCCAGACCAGGCCGGCAACGAGCGCCAGCTCTCCCCGCACGAAAAAGATTCAGGACCTACACCCGCACTGGCGCCTGGGCGCTGGATTGATGAGAGGTATGAGCTGTGAGTAAAGCCGACCGCAAAGACGTGCTCGACGAAATGACCAAGGAAGACTTGGTGGACTGGATCAGGTCGCAGCACTTTTTCTTCAAGCCCAAGAAGAGTGATGTTCTCTACCTGCGCTGGAATCGGCAATCGGCCGCCGTTATCGATGAGATGGAAAAGGAAAACCGCGCACTTGATCACCTCGACTTCAGCGAGCGTGATCGCCTGGCCAAGCAGTTCAACGCCTCGAAAGACCCGAATGAGCGCCTCCGGCTGATCGAGAAGATCGAGCCATATGACAAGGCCTTGAGAGACCATCTCAGCCGATCCGAGGCGATTAACCGCAAGCAGAAGCGAGTGGATGCTCTTTACGAGCAGATCGATGTGGAGCGTCGGAAGGAGCAGCGTGCATGACCGACCTGATCGAAGTGAAGACCGCCAGGCTGATAGGCGCGCCGCTGGACTGGGCGGTGGCCATGGCTGAGGACTTCAGCTCAGCCCCAGGCCGGCGCACGACAATCTGGCGCGCCGAAGAAGACCCAACCAGCGTCAGCATCCGTGGTGCCGCAGAAGGCTTCGGCTATCGCCCATCCGCCAACTGGGAGCAAGGCGGCCCGCTGATCGACAAGCACCGCGGCAGCACTCAGCACTCTCCGGGCCTGGCCGATGAGGCCTGCTACAGCGGCGGGCCGGCCGCTGCCGGGATCTGGCTCTACGGCCCCACCGCCCTGGTCGCGTTCTGCCGCGGCTTCGTCCACCACATGCTCGGCGATACCGTCCAGGTGCCGAAGGAACTAATTTCACAGCATTGAGAGGGTGGGGAATCAACGCGGGTAGCGCACATCCCAGTAAAAAGAGGCCACCCAATACAACAGCCCCCAAGCAGCCGCAGTAAATAAAAAGGCTACTGCCAACCCAAAAGTCCACATGTAGGGACGCTCCTCGCCCTCCATGCCAGCCAAAGTTTTAGAAAACTTTTGAACGACGAAGTACAGCACCCCAATTGCAACGAGTACACAAAAAATCGCAGACACGCTCTTGAATCCGACTTCAGCTACGCCGGCACCTTTAAATCCACCGAGATTGGACATCCCGGCCAACGACACACCAGTAAGCGTTGCAATCGAACTAGCGATGCTCAATGCCTCAGACCACTTCACACCCGCCTCCTATCAATATCAAAAAGCCAGTATCCCACATCTAGCGCCCCCTCTTACAACTCGAGCCCGCCTACATACGCGGGCGAGGATTCCCTATGTCCGCAATCAACCGATTCCATGAAGTGCCCAACGATGCGCTGGTGATGATCAGCGACAACTTGGTGCCTGGAGCCAAGCTGATCGGCGCAAAGGAAGAGCACCTGGCCGCCCTTGAACATGCCCGCGCGATTATCCAGCTGCACCGCGCCTGACCACCAACCTGCCGCCACCGGCGGCGTGGAGACCATCCCATGGAAACCGAACAAAGAGAGCCGATTGCCTGGGCGTCGGACAAGGTGCCCGAAGACCGAATGGCGGAGCTGGTAGGCACCACCAAGCGGGCATTGGAGGGCAAACGATGCCGCGGCGTTATCCCCGAAGGGGTCTGGAAAAAGGTCGACGGCAGGATTTTCTACAGCATCAGGAGATATGAAGCGTGGCTGGAAGGAGAATGGGGTTACCCACTGGAGTCGAGTTCATCGGCAACGCCGTCCGCATCCGTTTTATGGTCAACGGCGAACGGCGATCAGAAACGCTCGCATATCCCCAAACTGCCAAGGGGATCAAAGCGGCAGCCGATCTACGCGCTCAAGTAGTCAGCCTGGCCAAGCATGGCGTGCTGGACGAAAAGCGCTATGCCGAGCTGTTCCCGGGTTCAAGCTACAACGCGACAGTCAGCGAGATTTCATTCGGGGAGTACGCGCAAAGCTGGCTCAACAGCCTGGAGGTCGTGCACGACACGCGGGTGAATTACAAAGGGATTATGAACAACTACTGGATGCCGCATCTGGCGAGACTGCCTATCAAGGCAGTTACGCCGATGGTGCTGAGGGAGGTGGTCGCTAGGACCGAGTGGAAGAGTTCGACCGTCAAGCGCGCCGCGATCGCCCGGGTCAAGGCAATGTTTCGAGCGGCGGTTTACGACGAAGTGGTGGACAGGAACCCAGCTGCCGCGATCCAGCTGCCGCAGAAGACGCGCAAGCAAGTGGACCCGTTCACAGTCGAAGAAGCGGACGCACTCATCGAGTGGATGTACGCCAATTTCTCCAGGTGCAATCAAGTCTTCGCTGCTTTCTATGAGTTTGCGTTCTACACCGGGATGCGCACGGGCGAGATCATGGCCCTGAGGTGGGACGAGGTCGACATGGATAAAAAGACCGCCCACGTTTGCCGGATCGTGGTCGAGAACCAGGTGATGGAGCGGACCAAAACCAAATACACCCGCACGGTGATGCTCAACAGCAGGGCTCTGGCCGCGCTCACGAAGGCAAGGCAGATCGCCGATGACAGAGAAACGCAGACTCGCCGTGTGGCCACGGTTTCGCCCTTCGTCTTCCAGCCATCCGGTAGATCACCCTTCATGAAGGGGCCCGACACGCCCGGTGTCCACTTCAATGATGCGATCGCCGGGCGGCAGGTAAGGCCTCGGCCACAGTACAATTGCAGGCACACCTACGCCACCATGTGCCTCATGTCGGGCATGAACCCAGCATTTATTGCAGGGCAGCTTGGGCACTCTGTTCAGGTGCTGCTAACCACCTATGCGAAGTGGCTGAATTCGGCCAATGATTGGTCGGAACTCGCGAAGCTGGAAATGTGCGTAATTGGTACAGAATTGGTACAGGATTAAAATTCGTTCACGTTGCGCCCTTTAGTCATAAGGCATTCGACACGCTTTCGGCCATACTCCACAATGCAGCGGTTTTTTGGGGAAAACCCTGCAAAGCCAACGACATACCTCCTTTTAGTGAGCCTCAACGTGAAAACTTCTCTGTCCATCCTCAGCCTGCTGCTGTTGCTCACTGGAACTTCGACCCTCGCAACTACCGCTGCCGCTGCGCCGCCGCCGAGCCAGACTCAGCGCGATCCGGCCAAACTGCACCTGGCCTCGGGCAGCGCGCTTTTGATCGACCTCAACAGCAACAAGGAGCTGTACGCAAGCCATGCCGACCGGGTGGTGCCGATTGCCTCGGTGACCAAACTGATGACGGCCATGGTAGTGCTTGACGCGAAACTGCCTATGGACGAGCAGTTGACCATGACCATCGCCAACAACCCGGAAATGAAGGGTGTGTACTCGCGGGTCCGCCTGGGCAGCCAGCTCGATCGCCGCGAGACCTTGCTGATCACTTTGATGTCGTCGGAAAACCGCGCAGCCAACAGCCTCGCCAACCACTACCCAGGCGGCTATGGTGCCTTTATCAAGGCCATGAACGCCAAGGCGCGCAGCCTCGGCATGAGCCATACCCGCTATGTCGAGCCTACAGGCCTGTCGACGCTGAACGTGTCGACCGCACGCGACCTTGGCAAGCTGCTGTTGGCATCGCGCAAGTACCCGTTGTTGAGCGACTTGTCGACCACTCGCGAAAAGACCGTGGCGTTTCGCAAGCCTAACTACACGCTGGGCTTTCGCAACACCGACCATCTGGTCAACAAGAGCAACTGGGACATCAAGCTGACCAAGACCGGCTTTACCAATGAAGCAGGGCACTGCCTGGTGCTGCTGACCCGGATGGACAACCGCCCCGTGGCGATGGTGATTCTGGATGCCTTCGGCAAGTACACCCACTTCGCCGACGCCAGCCGCATGCGCCAGTGGCTGGAAACCGGTGCGGCCAAACCTGCACCGGCCGTGGCCATGCAGTACAAAGCGGAGCGACGCAAGGTCGTTGCCGACTGAGCCTGACGCTCCAGGGCGACGCCAGGCCAACCGCCGGGCGTCGTCTCAGGCCTGGGTATTGACCGTACCGCCGGCGCTGCTGTCACCGGTCTTGGTCAGGGCTTCGAGCAACTGCGCGGTCGCCGCCATGACCTGGCCAGTCAGCGTGCTGACGCTGGCTTGCTTGGCGGTAATCAAAGCGATCATGGCACCATCATCTGTGTCTTTAGCCATCATCTCGGCCAATTGCTTCTGCTCTTCGGCGAGCTGCTTTTGCAGTTGCTTGATCAGTTCGCGCAGTTGCTTGATGTGCGGCGGCTCGCTGCTGTCCGAGCCGCTATCTGCTTGTGCCGCCTTGGCGCCGCCAGCGACTTTTGAAAGGTCGACAGGCATGGCGCCGCCCTTCTCGACCTGCTCGACGTCATCACGCTGATTGGTTTTGCCGGCGACTTGCGCCGAAGCAGCGCCAGCGATCGAGATGCCTGTAACTGTAACCATGTTCCGTACCTGCCCTGAAGTGGTCCTTGCGTTGACCAGGCTATCGGCCGCGCGCAGCAGATCTTGAAGTGGGCAGCACCTGCGCTGCAGGCTGGCTAAATTCCCTCAAAGCTGGCTCGTTCCAAAATGTGTAGAAGGCGCAGGGGCCAAACTCCGGCGCGCCTGTTCATTCGAACTTCAGGGAACGCAGCCATGAGCCAGACCCCAGAAACAGTCAAAGATTTGATCGGCGTGGGTTTCGGCCCTTCCAACCTGGCCTTGGCCATCGCCCTCGAAGAACTCGCCCAGAGCCAGGGCCATGCCCTGGACGCCCTGTTCATCGACAAGCAGCAAGACTACCGCTGGCACGGCGATACGCTGGCCACTCAGAGCGAGTTGCAGATTTCCTTCCTCAAGGACCTGGTGTCGCTGCGCACCCCTACCAGCCCGTACAGCTTCGTCAACTACCTGCACCAGAAGCAGCGCCTGGCCGACTTCATCAACCTCGGCACCTTTTACCCGTGCCGGTTGGAGTACAACGACTACCTGCGCTGGGCCGCCGAGCATTTTGCCGACCAGGCCGTGTACGGCGAAGAAGTACTGCGCATCGAACCAGAACTGCACGCTGGCCGGGTCGAGCACCTGCGGCTGGTCTCGCGCGACGGTCAGGGCCGTGAGTACAGCCGGCGCACGCGTTCGGTAGTAATTGGTAGCGGCGGCACGCCGAAAATCCCGGAGAAATTCGCCGGGTTCAAGGACGACAAGCGCGTCTTCCACCACTCCCGCTACATCAGCGGCCTGGCCAAGCTACCCTGCGCCGAAGGCAAGCCGATGCGTATCGCGGTGATCGGTTCCGGGCAAAGTGCGGCCGAGGCCTTTATCGACCTCAACGACAGCTACCCGTCGGTCAAGGTCGACATGATCCTGCGTGCCACTGCGCTCAAGCCTGCCGATGACAGTCCCTTCGTCAACGAGATCTTTGCCCCCGACTACACCGACCTCGTCTACAACGAGCCTGCCGAACTGCGCAGCAAGCTGATCGGCGAGTACCACAACACCAACTATTCTGTGGTCGACCTCGACCTGATCGACCGCATCTACGGCATCCTCTACCGGCAGAAGGTCTCCCACCAGTATCGCCACAACGTACTGTGCCGGCGCAACGTGGATGCGGTCGTAGCCACTGCCGATGGCATCGAACTGACCCTGCGCGACCTCGCCACCGGCCAGCAACAGACTCACCGCTATGACGCGGTGATCCTCGCCACCGGCTACGAACGCCGCTCGCACCGAGAACTGCTGGCGCCGCTGCAGGGCTACCTGGACGACTTCAGTGCCGATCGCAACTATCGAGTCCTGGCCAGCCCGGACATGCACGCCTCGGTGTACCTGCAAGGCTTCTGCGAAACCACTCATGGCCTGAGCGATACGTTGCTGTCGGTGCTGCCCGCCCGTGCCGCGGAAATCGGCCAGGCGCTCTATCAGGACCTCGCCCAGCGCTGCGCCCGCCCGGCGGTAATGGCCGCCGCGAGCAACGCCTGAGGGTACAGGACGCCTTCTGAAATATCTGGTTGCATTTAAAAAGGCAGGATTTTCATTCTCATTCGTCTTTATTAATGCAGCCTTACACGGTTGAGCATGCGCTCGACCCTTATTTTCAGAAGATGACCGATGGCCCAACCTACGAAAAAGTCCAAGTCCAAGCTGTGGTTCCTCGTCCACAGCTGGCTCGCCCTGCCGATCTGGTTCTTTGTCCTGATCGTCTGCTTCACCGGCATGCTGGCCGTAGTCAGCCAGGAGATCGTCTGGCTGGCCAACTCTGACGTGCGCGCGAGCAAACCCAGCGACGGCGCCGAGCGGCTGAGCTTTCAGCAGATCATCGACGCCCTGCACAAGGCCGAGCCGGACATGGCCGTGCGCATGCTGGTGCAGCCTGAGGGTTCGCACTTTGCCCTCGCCGCCAGCGTCACCAACCCGGATGGCACCACGCCAACCCTGTACGTCAACCCGTACACCGGGGTGATCCAGGGCAAGGCGCCGGACTTCAACTTCGAAGCCTTCACCCGTGCCCTGCACGGCTGGTGGCTGGTGCCGTTCACCAATGGCTACAGCTGGGGCTGGTACCTGGTGTCGCTGCTCGGCCTGCCAATGCTGGCCTCGCTGGTGACCGGCCTGGTGGTGTACAAAAAATTCTGGCGCGGCTTTTTCAAGCCGGTGCGCAGCGGCCACGGCTCGCGGATCTTCTGGGGTGACGTACACCGGCTGGCGGGGGTCTGGTCGATCTGGTTCATCACGGTCATTTCGATTACCGGCATCTGGTTCCTGATCCAGGCCATTCTCGGTGACAACCATATAACCATCTCCAGCGAGCCGATCGTGCCGGTGATTGCCCGCGAAGACGTGCCGCTGACTGCCGACGGCAGCCCGGCACCGCGGATCGACCTGGATGCAGCGGCGCGCATCGCCACCGAGGCCATTCCCGGCCTTGAGATCACCTTCATCAGCCTGCCCAGCACGGCCTACAGCCATGTCGAAATGGGTGGCCGCGGCTGGTACCCGCTGATGTTCCAGACCGCATCGGTCAACCCCTACACCAGCAATGTCGACAGCAAGTTCCTGCTCGAAGACCGCTCCGCGCTGGAGTTCGTCACCGAGTCGATGCGTCCACTGCACACCGGCGACTTCGGCGGCCTGGCGATCAAGCTGATCTGGTTCTTCTTCGGCCTGGTATTGACCCTGATGGTACTCAGCGGGCTGTTGATCTGGACCAAGCGCACCGCCCAGGCCACCGCCGCAGCGCTCAAGCGCACCGATCGAGTCGCGCGCGCACAACCGGAACGCAGTGAAACTTCAGTGGAGGCGCAGCCATGAGCAAGGCGCAAGCAGTACCGGTGAGCCCGCTCAAGCAGTTCTGGCTGAAGTGGCGATTCCACATCAACATCCTGCTGATCCTGATCCCGCTGGGGTTCATGCCCAAGTACTTCGCCGACGCGGCCATGTTCCGCGGCGACAGTGGTTTGGGCGCCAATCAGGTCAGCGATATTCAGGTAGGCCCGTACACGCTCGACCTGGCCGAACTGCGCGACGAAGCGCCCAGGGCGGATGGCCCGGCGGGTCATTTCAAACTGTTCAACGCAGCCCTGTGCAAAGCCTGCACCACGGAGGTTAAAGCGGTCTACCTGCGTATCGGCAAGCCGCGCAGCCTGCGCGCTGCGGGGACGATTTTCTTCGGGGCACCCTACCGCATGATCACTTCGCTGCCGGTACCGCCGCGCACACGGTCTGACGCACAGGTCTGGATCACTATCGAAGGCTGGGACGGCAGCATGCACCAGGCATCCGTCCCCCTGGCCCAGGCCTCACCGGCAACCGTGGCCTGGCTCGAGAAACAAGGAGGCACCAAATGAAACACCTGACTCGCAGGCTGGCCCTGCCAATTCTGCTGCTCTGCGCGGGCCCTGCCCTGGCGCACAATCCGATGTGCGAGTGCGCACCGGTTGATGCCGAGCAGATCAAATGCACCGGTGGCTTCTCCGATGGCAGCGGCGCACCCGGCGTGACCCTGGACGTGATCGGCTACGACGAGCAGGTGCTGGTTGGCAGCAAGCTGGGAGACGACTCGACGCTGACCTTCAAGCGCCCCGACGGTGAATTCTACGTGCTGTTCGACGCCGGCCCCGGGCACATCGTTGAAATCGACCATGCCGATATAGGCGAGCCATGAGCCGCGCCCAGGTGATCCGCCCGGCCGGTGCCGGGCATGAGACGCTATATGTACTGCTGACAGCCCTGCTGATCCTGGCGCTGGCCGCCACAGTGGTAACGCTGCGCGGCGAGCGTGAGGATGAAGTCAGCATCGAGAGCCACCAGATCGACGCCCGGCGCGACCTGACGGCGGCCGAACAAGGGGTATTCACAGACCTGTTGGTGGCGTTCGACGAGATCCGCCAGTTGCGCGAAGAGACCGGTTCTATGCCTGAAGTGGCCAGCCTCGCCGAAGAAGGCCTGCCGCCGTTTGTCAGCGATGCCAGCAGCGTCAGCCGCGGTGGCCATCAATGGCAGTGGCTGGCTGCCGGCGCCTATCTGGGACGCAGCCAGGACAGCGCGGTCGCCGGCAGCTTCCTGCTGATCGTGCCCGCGCAGGCGGATGAACGGGCCGATGTCTGGCTGCGCCGCGACACCGCAGCCGTGGTTCCGGACGACCTGCAGCCGGTGGCCCTGATCGCCGCTGGCTGGCAGCAAGTGGTCAGCCATTACGACGCCGGGGTTACCCGTCAACACCGTCACTGAATCCAAGGACTCCTCCATGCTTCGCTCCGCCCTCGCCCGCCGCGCCCTCGCCCTGCTCATGGCCTGCGCCCTCCCGGCCCTGGCCCATGCCGAGGCCGGCAAGCCACTGCGCATCGGCATCACCCTGCATCCTTATTACAGCTACGTGAGCAACATCGTCGGCGACAAGGCCGAAGTGGTGCCGTTGATTCCTGCCGGTTTCAACCCGCACGCCTACGAGCCGCGCGCCGAAGACATCAAACGCATTGGCGGCCTGGATGTGATCGTGCTCAACGGCGTCGGCCATGATGACTTCGCCGAGCGCATGATCGCCGCCAGCGAAACCCCTGATGTCAAAACCATCGAGGCCAATGCCAACGTGCCGCTGCTGGCCGCGACCGGGATTGCCGCCCGTGGTGCAGGCAAGGTGGTCAACCCGCACACCTTCCTGTCGATCAGCACCACCATCGCCCAGGTCAACAATATCGCCCGCGAGCTGGGCAAGCTCGACCCGGACAACGCCAAGTTCTATACCCAAAACGCCCGTGCCTATGCCAAGCGCCTGCGCAAGCTGCGCGCCGACGCCCTGGCCAAGGTCACCGAAGCGCCCCACGCGGATTTTCGCGTAGCGACCATTCATGCCGCCTACGACTATCTGGTGCGCGACTTCGGCCTGGAGGTCACCGCCGTGGTCGAGCCAGCTCACGGCATCGAGCCAAGCCCAGCGCAGCTGAAAAAGACCATCGACCAGCTAAAGGCGCTCGACGTCAAAGTGATCTTCTCGGAGATGGACTTCCCTTCGGCCTACGTCGAAACCATCCAGCGTGAGTCTGGCGTGCGCATCTACCCGCTGACGCACATCTCCTACGGCGAATACACCAAGGAGAAGTACGAAGTCGAGATGCAGCGCAACCTCGATACCGTGGTCCGAGCGATTCAGGAGAACAACGCATGACTGCGCCGGCCAACCTCAGCGTGGTTATGGGCCCGCGGATCGAGTTCGCCGGCATCGACCTGACTCTCGGGCGGACTTCGATTCTGGAACAGGTCAGTTTCAGCGTGGTCGCCGGCAGCGTGCATGCCATCGTCGGCCCCAACGGCGGCGGCAAGAGCTCGCTGATCAAGACCCTGCTCGGGCAGATGCCGCATCAGGGCCAGCTTACCTTGCACTGGCCGGGCGAGCGCGAAGTGATCGGCTATGTGCCACAAGCGCTGGAGTTCGATCGTGGCCTACCTATGACTGTCGACGACTTCATGGCTGCCATGTGCCAGCGTCGACCGGCCTTTCTCGGCCTGTCGCGCCGGGTCCAACCTGCCATCGATGCAGCACTGGCCCGGGTGGGCATGCTCGACAAGCGCAAGCGGCGCATGGGCGCGCTGTCTGGTGGCGAGCGCCAGCGCGTGCTGCTGGCCCAAGGGCTGATCCCCGAGCCGCAACTGCTGGTGCTTGACGAACCCATGTCGGCCCTCGATGAAGCCGGTATCCAGGTGTTCGAGCAACTGCTGCACAGCTGGCGCCAGAGCGGCACCACCGTGCTGTGGATCGAGCATGACCTGGAAGCGGTGCTGCGCTTGGCCGACCGAGTGACCGGCCTCAGCCGCAAAGTACTGTTCGATGCGCCACCGGCCCAAGCCCTGACCCCCGAGCGGCTGCTTGGTCTGTTCTCCGTCCACCCTCGCAGCGAGAGCCTCGCCCGATGAGCTTTGAAGCCTTCCGCCAACTGATCCAGGAATGGGCCAGCGCTGGCTATCTGCCGGAGGCGCTGGCCTACGGCTTCGTCATCAACGCGCTGATTGCCGGGGTGATGATCGGGCCGGTGCTGGGTGGCCTCGGCACCCTGGTCGTGGTCAAACGCTTCGCCTTCTTCTCCGAAGCGGTCGGCCATGCCGCGCTGACCGGGGTTGCCATCGGCATCCTGCTCGGCGAGCCCTACACCGGGCCGTACGGCAGCCTGTTCGGCTACTGCCTGCTGTTCGGCATCCTGCTCAATTTCCTGCGCAACCGCACCGGGCTGTCGCCGGACACCTTGATCGGGGTGTTCCTGTCGGTGTCGCTGGCACTGGGCGCAAGCCTGCTGCTGATGCTCGCGGGCAAGATCAACGTGCACATCCTCGAAAACGTCTTGTTCGGCTCGGTGCTGACGGTCAGTGCTCAGGACCTGCTGGTGCTGGGCATCGTCGCAGTGCTGGTGCTGGCCCTGGCGTTGCCGCTGTACAACCGGATCATGCTGGCCAGTTTCAACCCGCAGCTGGCGGCGGTCCGCGGTGTAGCGGTGAAGACCCTGGACTATCTGTTCGTCGTGCTGGTGACGTTGGTAACCGTGGCTTCGGTCAAGGTCATCGGCGCGATTCTGGTCGGCGCCCTGCTGGTGATCCCGGCAGCGGCAGCACGCCTGGTCAGCCAGTCGCTGAAAGGCTTTTTCTTCATCTCGGTGCTGATCGCTACGGTGAGCACGCTGTGCGGCATTCTGCTGCCGATCGTCTTCGACCTGCCGGTGCCGTCTGGTGCGGCGATCATTCTGGTGGCCGGCGTCTGCTTCGCCCTTGCCGCCCTCGCCCGCGCTCTGGTACCACGCCTGCAAGGAAACCCGGCATGACTTCTACCCTCAAGCAACTGACTCTGGCCTTGGCCCTGGCGGGCCTGCCCGCGCTGACGCTGGCGGCCAAACCGGCAACGGTTACCGTGCTGACCAGCCTGCCGGTCACCCACAGCCTGGCCACCGCGCTGCTCGAAGGCACGTCGGTACAGCTCAACAGCGCGGCGCCGGCAAACCTGCCAGCGACCCGCCAGCCGTCGTACTTCAGTGGCCGCGGTGGCGCCAGCCTGGACAAGGCCGCGCAGACGGCCGACGCCGCCATTGGCCTGCGTTCGATCTGGCGCGATGACCCGCTCTACCCAATGGCCCGACGCAGCAACATCCGCATCGTCGAGATCGATGCCGCACGCCCGGTAGACGGCGCGCTGCCAGGCATTGCGGTACAGGGAGACAACGCGTTTGCCGGCTATCCATGGCTCAACCCCACCAACATGGGGCGCATGGCCGACGTCGTGGCCAACGATCTCGAGCGTTTGTCGCCGAACGACAAGGCCAGGATCCAGGCCAATCTGGCAGGCCTGAAACGGCAGATGCTGGAACTCAACGCCAGCAGCCAGACACGCCTGGCCGAGGCCGACAACCTCAGTGTGGTGAACCTGTCCGAGCGCCTCGGTTATCTGGTCAGCGGGCTCAATCTGGACGTGGTCGATCAGCCGCTACCGGCGGATGACAAGTGGGATGCCGCGGCGCTCAAGGCCTTGGCCGACACGCTCAAAGGGCAGGACGTGGCCTTGGTGGTTCACCATCGCCAACCCGCTGCCGAAGTCGCCGAGGTTATCAAGGCGGCCGGAGCAAAACTGGTCATAGTTGAAAGTGATCCACAAGACAGCGTTGCCGGGCTCAAAGCCAGTGTCGAACAGGTCATCGCCGCTCTGCTCGGCTAGACCTGGTTTCAGGGGCTGTCAACAGCCCCTGAAATGCTCATCCATCAGCGCTTCATACAGCGCTGATAACGCTCATCTACTCGACCAGCGAACCACGCCGTGGTCAGCTTGCGGGTGATCTTCGGGCTCTTCAGCTCGATCCCTGGCAACACCGCGCGCGGCAGCGACTTGCCGGCTTTGGCATCTGCCAGAGCAAATACCTCGCGATACAACTCGCTCTCCTCGAACGCAAGGCTGTCGCCCTCCTCCAGCTGGCTGCGTATTTGCGTGTTGCGCAAGCCCAGCTTCACCCCCAGCTTGCGTGCTGCCTGCTCGGTAGCGCCGGGCATGATCGAGCCCGGTGCAATCAGGTCACCATCGAGCGCCAGGCTGACGCCACTGGCGCGACTCAGCGCCGCCTGAAACGCCGCGTTACGGCTGGCGTACCAACCGGCATTGAAGTCGCCAAAACGGTACAGCTGGCGCGGGTAATGCGCCGGATACCCCAACAGGTGGGCGATGCCGAAGTACATGCCGCCGCGTCGGCTGAACACCTCCTGGCGAATGGTACCCTGATAGCTGTAGGGGTAATTGCTGGCATGACGCTGGGCAAAGTCGATACTGACTTGCATCGGCCCACCGGTGTGCACCGGGTTAAGCCCGCCGAGCAGCGTCTTGCCCAACGGCAAACGTTCGATGACCTCGTCGTACAGCGCGCTGAGCTGCTTCTCGCTGCGCACCGCCGCCAGCCGCTGCTGATACGACTTGCCGTTGCCGGAGGGCGTCAGCAACGCAGCGTCCACCAGCAGCTTGGGGATATGCAGCCGGCCGGCCCGGCGGTCGATCTCGGCGCGGGCGATGCGGCCCAGGTTGGGCACCTGCGGGTCGGCGGTAAAGGTTGATTCCTGCTCGGTCACGGCCAATACCGCGCACAGGTTGCTCTTGCTCGGATCAAGTTGCTGAGCTGTAAACGCCGTCTGGATGTCTTCGGCCCAGCCCTGACGGTCGTTGAGTTGGGCGGGCAGCAGCCGCAGCAGTTGCGCGCGAACCTTGGCCGGGTCTGCTTCGGGAGCACTCTCGCGCTGACCGGCACACCCTTGCAGCAGGGCCAGAATCACCACGCCGGCCCCGGCCAGACGGCGGTTCAGGGTTGGTCTCCGACCATGTAGGTTTTGCTGATATGGCGGAACTGCGGATGGGCAGCGCTGCCCATTAGCTCGAACACGACCATCTCGCGGGTGACGATCTGCGCACCGGCGGCACGCATGCGCGCCAGCGCTGCTGCTTTATTCGCCACGGTACGGCTGTCGCAGGCATCCTCGACGACAAAGACCTGCTTGCCCAAACCGAGCAGGCCAAGCACGGTTTGCAGTACGCACACGTGGGTCTCCATGCCGCACACGATCACCTGCTCGCGCTCGAGCAAGCTGGCCGGCAGACACTGCGCGGCCACGCAGGAAAAGTGCTGCTTGCTGACCACCTGCGCGGCCGGAGCCGCCGCCGTGAGCTCGGTCAGGGTTGACCCGAGGCCTTGCGGGTATTGTTCGGAGATTACCGTTGGCAGCTGCAGCTCGGCAGTTGCCGCGAGCAACCAGCGCGCTCGCGCCCGGGTACCGGCCGGGTCGCTCATGGCGCCAATCAGTTTTTCCTGGATATCAACGACCAGCAGCGTGGCCTTGAGCGGATCAATCAACATTGCCCATCCCTTGCGGAGGAAAACTCAAGCCTCTCGCAAGCAAGGGAGGACGTCAATCAGGCAGTCAGGCGCAGCGGCTCAAGGACCTCGCTCAGCACGCTCAGCACGCGGTCTTCGTGCTCATGAATGAAGAAGTGCCCACCCGGGAAGTGCTGCAGAGAAAACTCCCCAAGCGTTTCTCGGCTCCAGGCCTGCAACTGATCGGGACTGGCGCGATCCGTCTCGCCACCGAGCACCCGCAACGGGCAGCGCAGTAATGGCCGCTGACGATAGGCATAGCGGCCACACAGGAGAAAGTCAGCGCGCAGGATCGGCAAGGTCAGGCTCATCAGCTCCTGATTGTTCAACACCTCCTCAGGCGTACCTTGCAGACTGCGCAGCTCGGCGATCAACTCGGCGTCGCTGCGTGGCTCGCGCCAGCGGTTGCCGTCGTAGTCCTCGCGCCGAGTGGGCGCGGCGGTACCGCAGGCAAACAACGCCAACGGCGGCGGGCAACCCAGCGCCTGCAGCTCGTGGGCCAACTCAAACGCCAGCAGTGCGCCAAGGCTATGTCCAAGCAGCGCGTAAGGCGCGTTGGCTGCCAACCGTTGCTCAGCGGCCAGTTGCCTGGCCAGGCCCAGCAGGTCGGTGTGCAACGCCTCGCCCATGCGCGCACCGCGACCTGGCAACTCCACTGGACGCACCTGCAGCCAGGCAGGCAGCTTGCGCCGCCAGCGGCTATAGACCATTGCACTGGCGCCTGAGTAGGGAAGGCACAACAGGTTGACTACGCTCACCGGCAGACGCTCACTGCGCCGCCGCTGCTGCCATCTTCTGGCGCAGGCTCAGCGGTCGCATGTCGGTCCAGACCTCATCGATGTAGGCCAGGCATTCCTGCTTCAGGCCGCTTTTGCCCGCTGCGCGCCAGCCCGCCGGGATCGCTTTGTATTCAGGCCAGATCGAGTACTGCTCCTCATGGTTGAGCACCACCTGAAAAACGATATCGTCACGGTCGAAAACGGAAGTCATTGCCTGTCTCCTTGGAAGTTGCCCGCCCCAGCACGGTCGGCGCGGGGCGATGGTTGCGGCCGTCTCAACGGCACTGACTTCAAGAGAACGTAAAAGCCCCGGGCAAAATTAGTCACCCGTGGTCTTTGCAAGCGCCGCCAATGCTGTCATACATCCAGTTACATCTGCCCAGCGCTTCAAGGAGAACAACAATGCTCGGTGTGACCGACTACGGCGCCTTCGTCATCGCCTTTCTGATCCTGCTGGCCATCCCCGGTCCTGGCAACTTCGCGCTGATCACCGCTACCGGCAAGGCGGGCATCAAAGGTGGCCTGGCTGCCACGTGCGGGGTGATTCTCGGCGATCAGGTATTGATGTGGCTGGCGGTGGCTGGGGTTGCCACGCTGCTGGCGGCCTACCCCGCGGCGTTCCATGTGGTGCAGTGGGCCGGCGCGGCCTACCTCGCCTATCTGGGACTGCGCATGCTGCTCAGCAAGGCCGGCGGCGCACCGCGCGTCAGCCGCATGGACAGCGGCCATTACCTGCGCCAGACGATGATGATCACCCTGCTCAACCCCAAGGCGATCATGTTCTACATGGCGTTCTTTCCGCTGTTCATCGACCCGGTTCGGCACCAGGGCATGGTCACTTTCGCCTTCATGGCGGTAACCATCGCCGCGCTGACATTGCTTTACGGGCTGGTGGCCGTGCTGCTGACCCATCACCTGGCCGAACGCATGCGCGCCAGCCCCAAACTGTCGAATGTGCTCGAGCGCCTGGCGGGTGCTTGCCTGATTGGCTTCGGGATCAAACTGGCGGCGATGCGCTGACTCAGGCGTCGCGCAACAGGTCGTGCGCATCGAGCAGGCGGAAAGCAACTTCCGGGTTGCGCTCCAGCCCCCGGCGGATGGCTGCTGGGATGGCCTGGCGGGTCTTGCGGCACAGACCGGGCTGCTCGGCCAGTTCGATGAGGATACCGCGCATGGTGCGCACTTCGTTGAAACTGGGAGCAATGTGCACGCGGATGCCAAGCTGATCATGCATCAGCTGCTGCAAGCGGTGCAGATCTTCAAGGCCCTTGAGGTTTTCCAGGCGTTCGAGCAGACGTTTTTCTTCGTGGCGGGTCAGGCGCAGGATACGCTGCGCTGCAGGCGATGCGGCTTGCAAGTCATCGCGCCCGCAGTCGCAGGCACCGGGCGGGCAAGGTTGACGTATCGGCTGGCTGGCTGTCATGTACCTAGCATAGCCGTTGTCACCGAGCCGCAACCACCGCCGTTGCTCATCCGAGAGCGGGCAAATCGATACCCGTGCTCAGATCAGCCAGCAACCTGTCATTGCAACAGATCCTGGATCTTGTCACGCAGCGTATCCAGGTCGAACGGCTTGGCCAGGATCGGCGCCTTGCGCGCAATCGGGCTGCCGGATTCGAGGATCTCGGCTGGATAGCCGCTGATGAAAATCACCTTCAGATCAGGCCGCAGCTTGACCGCTGGCTCGGCGATCTGTACCCCGGAGATCCCACCCGGCAACCGGTAATCGGTGACGATCAGGTCCAGATGAGGCTTGCGCGCGAGAATCTCGAACGCCTGCTGGCCGTCTTCGGCAACCAGCACGTGGTAGCCCTCACCTGAAAGATAGTCGCGCAAGATCATCCGAATGGCCGGTTCATCCTCGACTACCAGTACAACATCTTGTGCATCTTCGCTCATGACAACGCCTTGGAATTCAGCAAGTTGGCCATCTGACCCCGGGCTTAAGCAGAGGTTGCCTGCGCCTGGTCGGTTTGTTGTGACAGCGCCGTCAGTGGCAGCAGCACGCTGAATGTCGCGCCTTGGCCTACCTCGCTGTCGATCTGGATCTGCCCACCATGGGCCCTGACAATCTGCTCGGAGATATACAGACCCAAGCCCAGGCCTCCGATGGCCTGCTCTGCTGCAACACGCTCGAACTGCTGGAAGATCCGCTGCTGGTTGGCGGCGCTGACGCCGATACCGTGGTCCTGCACCTGCACCCAGGCCATCCCGGCCTGCTCGAACACCCGTACCTGCACCGGTTGCCGTTGACCGTAACGCAATGCATTGGACAACAGGTTGGCTACCACTTGTTCAATCCGAAACTCATCCCACTCACCTTCAACTGTATCGCAGCATTGCAGCTCAATGTGGGTGTTGGAGGCCAGCGCCTGCGCTTCGAAGTTCTCCACCAGGCCGCTGACCAGCTGCGCCAGGTCGAACTGGCGCGGCCGCAGCGACAATTTACCGGTGCGGATGCGCGATACGTCGAGCATGTCCTCAATCAGCCTGATCAGGCTGTTGATCTGCCGCTCGTCGCGCTCGACCATGGCCTGTAGCTTGTCTTCGCTGAATGCAGCCAGGTTGCCTCGCGACAGGTGCATCTTGCGCAGCTGGGTTTCCAGAATCAGCCCGTTCAGCGGCGTGCGCACTTCATGGGACACGATCGACATGAAGTCGTCGCGCATGCGCACCGCGCGCTCCAGCTCGCCCCGCGCCACCTGTAACTGACCGAGCAACACTTCCTGCTCCTGACGGCTGCGCTCCAGGTCCTGCAGCTGGCGGTCGAGCACCTTGCGCTGGCGGTACAGATCGACAAACACCGACACTTTGCTCTTCACCGCCATGGTGTCGAGGGGTTTGTGCAAAAAGTCGACTGCGCCACTTTCGTAGCCCTTGAACGCGTAGTTCATCTCGCGCCCGGCGGCGCTGACGAAGACGATCGGGATGTGCTTGGTTTTTTCCGTGCCGCGCATCAACTCCGCCAGCTCGAAGCCGTTCATGCCGGGCATCTGCACGTCCAGAATGGCCAAGGCAAATTCGTGTTCAAGCAACAGCCCCAACGCGTCTTCGGCAGACTGCGCCTGGTGCACTTCGCGGTCTTCGCCATGGATCAGCGCGGCGAGGGCCAGCAGGTTCTCTGGCAGATCGTCGACGATCAGCAGTTTGGCGGTAATCTGGCTTAACATGCGCTGGTTTCCAGGCTGCCGAGCAATTGCCCGATGCCGCTCAAAGTAAGGATGTAGTCAGGGCTGTGCAGGGCCAATGCGGCCTCCGGCATCAGCGCGACTTGTGCGTCCTGGGGGTCCTGGACCACTGTCCGGCCTCCGCATTGTTTGATGTAGGCGAGCCCGCGCGCGCCGTCTTCATTGGCACCGGTCAGGAGCACACCAAGCAGCCGCTGGCGATAGGCATCGGCTGCCGAGGTAAACAGAAAATCAATCGCCGGGCGAGAGAAATGCACCGGCTCTTCCTGGCTCAGCGACAGGCTGAAATCCTGCTCGACCGACAAATGATAGGCCGGCCCGGCCACGTAGATAAGCCCAGGCTCGATCAACGCCTTGTCACGCGCCTCCCGCACGGGTCGCTGCACCTTGCGCTGCAACACTTCGGCAAGCTGGCTATGGCGGTCATCCGGCAGGTGCAGCACGCACAGCACCGGCACGGCGAAGCCCTGCGGCAGGCTGCCGAGTACGGTGAACAGGGCTGCGACGCCACCCGCCGAAGCGCCGATCACTACCGCATCGACGCCCGTCATGATTTACGGAAGATCCGTTCAGGTTTGACCAAGGGCTCGAACTGCTCGCTGTAAGCAGAAAAATCCACCGACTCCTTGCTGCCCAGCACCAGAAAGCCGCGGTGGCACAGCGACTCGTGGAACAGCCCAAAGGCGCGGTCCTGCAAACTCTTGTTGAAGTAGATCAGCACGTTGCGGCACGACACCAACTGGGTTTCCGAGAACACACTGTCGGTGGCCAGGCTGTGGTCGGCAAAGGTCACGTTGTCGCGCAGGCTGCTGTCCATGATCGCGTTGCCGTAGGCGCTGGTGTAGTACTCGCTGAAGTCCCGGCGGCCACCGGCCTTGCGGTAGTTTTCTTCATAGCCCTGCATGTTCTGCATCGAATAGATGCCCTGCTTGGCTTTCTCCAGCGAATTCGGGTTGATATCGGTGGCGTAGATGATGGTGCGCTCGAGCAGGCCTTCCTCGCGCAGGAGGATGGCCATCGAGTACACCTCTTCACCGGTGCTGCAACCAGCGATCCAGATCTTCAGCGACGGCCAGGTGCGCAACAACGGCACGACTTCTTCGCGCAGTGCAAGAAAATGCCCAGGGTCGCGAAACATCTCGCTGACCGGGATCGTCAGGTACTGCAGCAACTGCATGAACATGCCCGGGTCATGCAGCACCCGCTCCTGCAGCGCCGACACCGTACGGCAGTCGAACTGACGCAGCGCATGCAGGATGCGGCGCTTGATCGACGCCCCGGAGTAATCGCGGAAGTCGTAGCTGTACTTGAGATAGATCGCCTCGATCAGCAATCGGATCTCGATGTCGGTGTTGCGCTCGCTAGTCAAATTCGCTCCAGTTGCGGCAGCCAGACGCGGATCAGTGAGAACAGCCGGTCCAGATCAATCGGTTTGGCCAGATAATCATTGGCCCCAGCCTGCAGACAGCGCTGCTGGTCGTCTTTCATCGCCTTGGCGGTCACGGCAATGATCGGTAGTTTGCGCCAGCGCGCTTGCTGGCGAATCAAGCGAGTAGCCTCGTAGCCGTCCATTTCCGGCATCATCACGTCCATCAGCACCAGGTCGATGTCGTCGTGAAGCTCCAGCTGCTCCAGCGCTTCGCGTCCGTTGCGGCCGATCTCGACGATGGCGCCCTTGTGTTCCAGGGCGCTGGTCAGGGCGAAGATGTTGCGCACGTCGTCATCGACCAGAAGGATCTTGCGGCCCTCGAACACTTTGTCACGGCTGCGCGCCGTCTTCAGCATGCGCTGACGCTCGTTGGACAACTGCGCCTCGACCTTGTGCAGGAACAACGTCACTTCATCGAGCAGACGCTCCGGCGAGCGCGCGCCCTTGATGATGATCGAGCGCGAGTACTTGAGCAGCTCGGTTTCTTCTTCGCGGGTGAGGTTGCGCCCGGTATAGACGATGACCGGCGGGAACGCGCGAATATCTTCAGCCGTCATTCGCTTGAGCAGCTCGTTGCCGAGCATGTCGGGCAGCTTGAGGTCGATGATCATACAGTCATAGATGTTCTCGCGCAGCAGCTCGAGTGCATCCTGAGCCAACGCCACCGCCGTGATTTCGATGTCGTCGTCCCCGATCAGGCGGGCAATGCTCTCGCGCTGCAGGTCGTCGTCTTCAACCAGCAGGATGCGTTTGAGCTTCTGGGTCAGCTTGGCTTCGAGCAGGCCGAACACCTCTTTGAGCTCTTCGCGACTGGTCGGCTTGACCGCGTAACCGACCGCGCCCATGTGCATGGCCGCTTCGACACGGTCTTCGACCGAGATGATATGCACAGGAATATGGCGCGTGCTGGCCTGCTCCTTGAGCCTCTGCAGCACGGTCAGGCCGGAATGGTCAGGCAGGCGCATATCGAGCAGGACCGCATCTGGCAGGTACTGCGCCGCCAGCCGGAAGCCCTCGTCGGCGCTCTGCGCGGCCAGGCAGTTGTAACCCAGCTCATGGGCCAGGTCGAAGAGAATACGGGCGAAGTTCGGCTCGTCCTCGATCACCAGAATGCAGCGTTTGCTGAACGGCGCCAGCTCGCGGTCATCGGCAAACGCGTGGCGCGGCAGCGGTACTGCTGCTGGCACCTGCGGCGCAGCCGGCAACTGATCGACAGCTGGGCGCAGGGTCTGCACCTCGACCGGCTCATCCGACTCATAGCGCTCGGGCATGATCAGGCTGAACACGCTGCCTTGGCCGGGGCTGCTGTCGAGGCTGATCTGGCCACCGAGCAGATGGGCCAGGTCGCGCGAAATCGACAGGCCCAGCCCGGTGCCACCGTAACGGCGATTGCTGGTGCCGTCGACCTGATGGAAGGCGCCGAAAATCGCCTGCTGTTGATCCGGCGCAATGCCGATACCACTGTCGCGCACGGCAAACACCAGGCCGACGCCGGCCTGCTTGCTGATGGTCATGCTGACCTGACCACGCTCGGTGAACTTGATCGCATTCGAAAGCAGGTTCTTGAGGATCTGCTCCAGGCGCTGGCGGTCGGTGAACAGCGTCGCCGGCAGCGGGTGCTCGAGCACGACCTGGAAGTCCAGGCCTTTGTCTTTGGCCAGCGGCACGAACATGCTGCGCAGGCCTTCGACCAGGCGCTCGACCTGGGTCGTCTCGGGGCGCACTTCAAGCTTGCCCGCCTCGACCTTGGCGATGTCCAGAATGTCATTGATCAGGTTGAGCAGATCGTTGCCAGCCGAATAGATCGAATCGGCGAACTTGACCTGTTCGGCGGTGAGGTTACCCTCGTCGTTTTCGGCGAGCAGCTTGGCCAGGATCAGCGAGCTGTTCAGCGGCGTGCGCAGCTCGTGGGACATGTTGGCGAGGAATTCTGATTTGTACTTGCTCGAGCGCTGCAAGTCTTCGGCGCGGGCCTGCAGCTCTTGCTGGGCTTCATTGAGCTCGCTGTTCTTGCGATCGAGTGCCTCGGTGCGCTCGGACAAGCTCTCGTTGGTCTGCTCAAGCTCGGCCTGCTGCGTCTCAAGGTGCGCTTGCGATTCCTTCAGCACGCGGGACTGTTCTTCCAGCTCCTCATTGGCAGTCTTGAGCTCTTCCTGTTGCACCTGCAGTTCTTCGTTGAGCTGCTGGGTTTCGGCCAGCACCTCTTGCAGACGCTGACGGTAGCGGGCGCTCTCGATCGACATGCCGAGGTTTTCGGCAACGCGCTCGACGATCTCCTGGTCACGCTCGCTCAGCGGGCGCAGGAAGCCAAGTTCGACGACGCCATTGATCTGGCCATTGTCGCGAGTCGGCATCAACAGTGCGCTGCGCGGCAAGCCGCTGCCCAGACCCGAGCTGAGGCGGAAGTAATCTTCCGGCAGCTGATCGAGGCGCACCACGCGCGACTGGCGCACCGCTTCCGACACCAAGCCCTCGTCGACGCCCAGCGCCTGCGTACGCAGTTGCTCCTCGGCGCTCAGGCCGTAACTGGCGACACGGACCAGGCTGCCGTGCTCGTTACGCACATACAACGCGCCAACCACACTGCCCAGGTACGTCGCAAAAAACTGCAGGATGTTGTCGCCCAGCATCGGCAGGGTCAACTGCCCCAGCACTTGCTCGGCCAGCTGGGTCTGGCCATTACGCAGCCAGGCATTGTGTTCAAGGCGTTCATTGGCGCGCTGCTGCGCCTGCATGTTACCTACGTAGCTGTCCGACAACGCCAGCAAATCGCGGCGTCCCAGATACGCCAGCAGGCCGCTGAGCGCGACGATAAACAGTACGAAGGTGGTAATCGCGGTGACGGTAACCGTGTTGACGGTCTGGTTACGGACCTGGCGCAGTTGCTGTTCGTTGCCGATGAAGTCGTCAAACTCTTTGCGCACCTCGTCGGTGATACGCTTGCCGCGGCCGTTGGTGATCGCCTGCTGGAATCCGCCCTGAGTCCGGCGCAGGGTGATCATCTCCTGGCCAAAATCGTTCCAGGCATGTTGCAGCGCGCTCAGCCGATCAATCCGGTCGACCTGCGCCGGGTTGTCTGCCACCAGCTCGCGCAAGCTGTCCAGGCTTGCGAATATACGCGGCTTGGCCACCTCGTAAGGGTCCAGGAACCGCTCGTCACCGGTGATCAGAAACCCGCGCATGCCGGTTTCCATGTCGATCGAAAGTTTCAGCGTTTCGTTGGCATTGCCAATCACGCGGTCGGTGTGTTCGACCCATTGCATGGCCGAGAGCAGGTAGCTGATTACCGCGACAAACGCCACGGCGCCAAGCAGGCCCACGCCAAGTGGCAAGCCGACGTTGCGGCTTAACAGCTTGCGAAAGCTCTGCTGGTCCATAGAAGCTGCTTGAATCATCTGATAACGCCCGAGCGAATTAACCGTTGAATACCGAGGGTGCCGGCACCTGCAAGATGTTGCTGCAGTGTCCCACTGGCGGGTCTGACAGCGAAGTCTAACCAGCTTTGCCATTTATGGCAGGGGCATTTAGCCAGTATTTGAGAACGGAGTGCGCCAATCGTTCCATCTGATTGCAGTGAACGTTATATTGGGAACTTCTGGGCCTGATACGGGCACAGAGTAGAGACACTTATCTGGTACAGGACCGCGACATGCACCCCCTTCTAGTAGTCGAAGACGACGACATCGTACGTATGCTGATGGTCGAAGTGCTCGAGGATCTTGGCTATAAGGTGATCGAAGCAGCAGACGCCACCAGTGCCCTGGTTATCCTCAATGACTCTGCAACGCCGTTGGACCTGCTGATGACCGACGTCGGCTTGCCCGATATGAGCGGTCAGGATCTGGCGGGTAAAGCACGGGAAATTCGCCCGCTGCTACCCGTGCTGTTTGCCAGTGGTTATGCCGACAGCTTGAGCGTGCCGGAAGGCATGCACTCGATCGGCAAGCCGTTCAGTATCGACCAGTTGCGCGACAAGGTCGTGCAGATGATCGGGCCTGCAGACTCAACGCAGGCCTGACTCACAGCTAAAAGACAGCTGTCACAACTTGGTTGCAGCGGGCCGGGCGCCGTCGATTTGGCTCACTGTAATCAAGCGCTCGCTGGCCGGCACCGGCCGTCCATACAAGAATCCCTGGAAGTGCGAGCAACCCTCGGCGCGCAGCAGTTCCATCTGTTCGGGCGTCTCGACCCCTTCTGCAGTGGTCTTGATCATCAGGCTGCTGGACAGTTCAGTGATGGCGCGGATGATCGACATCGCTTCGCGACTGTCACACATGTCATTGACGAACGACTTGTCGATCTTGATTCGATCGAACGGGAACGAGCGCAGATACCCCAGCGATGAATAGCCGGTGCCGAAATCGTCCAGCGAGATCGACGCACCGAGCTCCTTCAGCGCCCGCAGGGTATTGACGTTCTCTTCGCTGTTACCCAATAGAACCGATTCAGTGATCTCCAGCTCCAGACGGTGAGCAGGTAAGCCCGAGTCCGCCAATGCCAAAGTCACGACGTGTAACAGGTTGCCGCTTTTGAACTGCACGGGCGAGAGGTTGACCGACACCACCTGATCGGTGCCCCAGGTGGCCGCCTCCTGGCAGGCAAGATTCAGCGCGCGGGCGCCTATCTCGTGAATCAGCCCGGTTTCTTCGGCGATCGGAATAAAGTCCATCGGCATGATCATGCCGCGAATGGGATGCTCCCAGCGCAGCAATGCTTCGTAACCCGTGACCGCATGGGTCTGCTGGTCGACCACCGGCTGGTAATGCAGTTGCAACTGGCCCAGATGCAAGGCAGTGCGCAGGTCGGTTTCAACCAGACGGCGCTGACGGGCGGCATTGTCGAGTTCGAGATGGAAGCACTCATAACGATTGCGGCCGTTGCGCTTGGCCTCGTACAAAGCCATGTCGGCGTAGCCCAGCAGTTGCTCGGCGTGTTCATGGTCATTCGGCGCAATGGCGATGCCGATACTGACGCCAACGCTGAACTGATGGCCTTCGATACGAAATACCGGGGCCATCGCCTCGATCAGGCGACGGGCGGTGACACAGGCGGCTTGCGGGCTGTCCATGCCGTTGAGGACGACAGCGAACTCATCCCCGCCAAGCCGCGCCAAGGTGTCCTGATCGCGCAGTTCACCGCGCAGGCGAGTGCCCAGCGCACGCAGCAGCTTGTCACCGAAGGCGTGGCCGAGGGAGTCGTTGATGTTCTTGAAGTTGTCCAGGTCCAGGCACAACGCGGCGGTGAGCTTGCCACTCTCCTCTGCGCGCAGCAGCGCCTGCTTCAGGCGTTCATGGAACAACGTGCGGTTAGGCAACCCGGTCAAGGCATCGTGGTGCGCCATATGATGGATCTGCGCATGCGCGGCCAGCTCTTCGGTCGCATCCTCAGCCACGAACAGCACATAATCCGGCTGGCCGTCGCGGTTTTCGCTGAGCGATGCTCGGCTGCGCAAGATTCGCGGGCCACAGGCCGTATTCACCCGAGTTTCCGAGGCGTAGCCCTTGCTACTGCGCGAACCACGCGTCAACTGCTGCTGGAGGTAATCGGCCGCCTCTGGCTGCAGGCAGTCCTCTGGCAACTGGCCGATCATGCTCGCACCCTGGCCGCCAAACAGACGTTCGGCCTGCTGATTGGCCAACAGGATGCGATGGCTGTCGAGATCCTGGACGATCAGGCTGGCCGGGATGTTGGCGATCACCGAGTCGAGAAAACGCGACAGGTCGGCCATTTCCTGACTATGCTGCTCGGCTAGCTCCTTGGCCTTGAGCAACTCCTGCTCGTAGCGATGGCGCTCGGACACGTCGCGGGTGATCTTGGCAAAACCGAGCAGTTGCCCGTCAGTATCGAGCACCGCATCGATGACCACATGCGCACGGAACGCGCTGCCGTCCTTGCGTAGTCGCCACCCCTGCTCTTCAAACCGTCCGGTGCTGCGGGCCAGTTCCAGATTGCGCTGCGGGATCCCGGCAGCGCGATCCTCATGGTCATAGAACAGCGAGTAGTGCTGCCCGACTATTTCCTCGGCGCTGTAGCCCTTGGCGCGTTGCGCCCCCGGATTCCAGTTGGCGACCACGCCTTCGGGCGTGAGCATGTAGATGGCGTAATCCACCACACTCTGAATCAACAGGCGATACATGACGTCGGGATTACTGACTAGCGACATGAGCTTCTCTGATGGGCAACACGCACAAGAAAAGGCCCGGCGGGAAGGCCGGGCCGGAGCAGACAATGGCATTATGCCGCGCAGGAGAGTTCTTTGTGAACTTGATAAGAGCCTAGCGGCCGCTTGTGCCCTGCCCTGCGATAGCAGCGACTGCGTCAACCTCTATCAGCATCCCATCAAGCGCCAGACGTGGCACCGGAATTAGCGTGCAGGTGGGCTTCATGTGCTCGCCCCAGGCCTGATCTGCCGCCTGCACCCATTGGCGCAGACGCTCTTCGCTGTGATCAACGATAAGCAAGGTGAGTTTGAATACATCGCCCAGACCGGCACCTTTTGAAGCCAGCGCCAGCTGCAGGTTGAGCAACGCCTGGGCCACCTGCTCAGCAAACAGTGCTGAAAGGTTACCCTGAGCGTTTTCGCCGCCCTGCCCGGCTACATACAGCAGGCAGCTGTCGGAGCGGACCTGAGCAACATGCGAATAAGCATTGGCGCTGGGGTCATAAAGGCTGTCGGGATTGGACAATTGGAAAACGGGGGACATGCGGTCGCTCCATCGAGTGAAAGAACGACCGAGTATCAAACCTCAGGTTAACCCGAGGTCAAGAGGATTATTTTTCTTCCAGCACATGACGGCCTTTGACCGCCCGCGGGCCGCGCCACATCCAGAACAACAGCCCAGGCACTGGCGCGTAGACGACAAAGACGATCCAGAGCATTTTTCGCTCCGCTCGCCGTTCACTGCCGATGATGTTCCAGATCGCCCAGATTTCCAGGGCGATGACCACAGCGGCGACGATGATCCAGATCGTTCCGATTTCCATAAGCGTCCTCCCGTGAGCATGTAATGCTTTGGTCCCGCAGAGGGCGCAAGGGTTCATTCCGATTCGGCCCGTCTCAGGGCTTCGTCACCTGATCCAGCGCACTTTGCAGCGCCTTGGCATCGCTGAACTGCTGTTGTGCTACCACGCGACTGTGGTCCAGTTGCAACCAGAGCACCTGGCCTTCCTGCCCAGGGTAACGGCTGGCGACTTCACCTTGACGATCAAGCATGACCCGGTAGCTGTAGTCACGCATGGCTGGAATGGCGAACAGCTTGCTGATTATAGACGGCATACGCTGGATATCCGCGACGAACACCGCATGCCGCGCCTCCAGATACCCCTTGGGCTGCTCAGCGATGGCCGCCTTGACCAGCTTGGCGCCGTCCATGTCACGGGCCACAAGCAGAATGCGCGTGTCGCCATCCAGAGTGTAGCTCTGGTCGTGCTGATCCTGCAGGGTCCAGGGCGCGAGTTGATCGCCAACTGCAACGGCATTGGCCACGAGCGGCAGGCAGGTAAGTAACAGGGCGGCGGCGAATTTCATCTGGATTACTCGGATTGACGGCCTGCCAGCATAGAGCATGTCGCCAATAACGACCTCAACTACCACCCCAGCGCCGCCTCTGTTGTCTTTGCCCGGTGCCCGCAGCACACTCACCGCGTCAGCCAGGAAGCGGAGCCGGCAGTGGCCACACCTCGTCAATTCAGCAAGAAGACCAGCACCAGCAACATGTTCCGGACCAAGTCCGCAGATGCCAGTGTGCACAAGCCCTACCAGGTCGATTTCGTCTTGCTCGAACACTTCTCGATGGCCAGTTTCACCGTGGCCATGGACGTACTGGTCACGGCCAACCTGCTGCGCGCCGACAGCTTCGGCTTCACCCCGTTGTCGCTGGATGGCGAACGCGTGCAAAGCGACCTGGGCCTTGAGCTGATCGCCACCGATCTGGATCCGGCAACCCTCAAGCAGGCTGATCTGTTGATCATCTGCGGCGGTTTGCGTACTCCACTCAAGTACCCGGCGCTGGATCGGCTACTGCAGGATTGCAACCATCATGGCCTGGCCTTGGGCGGGCTGTGGAACGGTGCGTGGTTTCTCGGGCGGGCCGGAGTTTTGAGTGACTATGGCTGCAGCGTTCACCCCGAACAGCGTGCCAGCTTGGCCGAGCGCAGCCCGCAAACGCGGATCACCCCGGCAAGCTTTACCCTTGACCGTGATCGGCTGACAGCAGCCAGCCCCAATGGCGCGATGGAATTGATGCTTGGGCTGGTACGGCGCTTGTACGGTGACGCCCTGGCCGAAGGCGTCGAGGAGATTCTATCGTTCTCCGGGGCGCGCTACCGCCAGGTCGGACCTGGCGCGAAAAAATCCATGAGCCTGCACCTGCGCACCATTGTCGAACTGATGGAAAACAACCTCGAAGAGACCCTCAGCCTGGACCAACTGGCCGCTTACAGTGACCGCTCGCGGCGCCAGATCGACCGCCTGTTCCAGGCGCAACTGGGCACCTCGCCGCGGCGCTACTACATGGAGCTGCGCATCACCAAGAGCCGCCGCCTGCTGCAGTACTCGGACCTGTCGGTGATGGAAGTCGCCGTCGCCTGCGGGTTTGTCTCGGTGTCGCACTTCAGCAAGTGCTATGCAGCCTACTTTGGCTATCCGCCGTCGCGCGAGCAACGCCTGGGCGAATAGCCCGTTCAGGCACGGATATAGCGCAGCACGACGTCGCCGATCATCTGTTTGTGGCGCTGCTTGACCTGGTCATCGGTCATGTCGATCTGGAAGATCTCGCTGAAGGTGTGCCGGTTGGAGACCCGGTAGAAGCAGAACGAGCTCATCAGCATATGCAGGTCGATGACTTCTATACCCTCGCGGAACACGCCCTCGGCAACGCCGCGCTCGAGCGTGTGACCCAGTGTCTCCAGCACCACGCTGCTCATCTCGCGAATGACCGGTGATTGCTTGACGTATTCGCCATAGTGGATGTTTTCAGTCGAGACGATACGTACGAAGTCGACGTTGTGGTCGTGGTGGTCGAAGGTGAACTCCACCAGCCGGCGGATGGCCTGCTCTGGCGGCAAGGTCTCCAGATCGAGGCCGCGCTCGGTCTTGCGAATGTCGCCATAGAGCTTGACCAGGCACTCGACGTAGAGCTGCTCCTTGCTGCCGAAGTAGTAATAGATCATGCGCTTGGAGGTGGCAGTGCGCTCGGCGATGGCATCGACACGGGCGCCGGCCAGGCCTTGCTGAACGAACTCGCCAATGGCGGCCTGGAGGATGTCCTCGCGGGTCTTCTCCGGGTTGTTCTTGCGCGATTTGCGCGCCCCTTCCAGGGCGGGCTCGCCGAGGCTGACTACGGAATCACTCATACCCACTCACAGGCTAATTATTGGAATTGGAGGGATTATCCGTGACTGCTGCGACGCAGGGAAGCACGCAGATGGTCGCATTGGTCAGGTTTTGTGCCAGGTGCGCCGGCCACTGGGCCGGCGCTTGCCTTACAACACAGGTTTGCGTGCTGCCCCGCTGCGGGCCTTGGCCATGGCCGCCAGGCGGACCGCGACGTTGGCTGCGCCGTAACCGGCATAACCACCCTTGCGCTGGATGATTTCGAAGAAGAAACGCTCTTCGAACGGCTCGGTATACACGTGGAACAGCTCGCCGCCTTGGGCGTCACGGTCGTACAGCACGTTGTAGTAGGCCAGCTCACTGAGGAACTCGTCGTCGAAATCAAACCGCGCAGCGAGGTCGTCGTAGTAGTTCAGGGGGATTTCCAGCAGCGGCACACCGGCGTTTTTTGCCCGCGCCACTTCACTGAAGATGTCGGCACAGTCAAAGGCGATGTGGTGGACGCCCGAGCCACGATAGCTGGACAACGCGTGGGCAATCGCAGTGTTGCGGTTCTCCGAGATATTCAGCGGCAAGCGCAGGGTGCCACACTGGCTGCGCAAGGCACGGCTCTTGACCAGGCCGTAGGGGTCGGGCAAGACCACCTCGTCGTCGGCCTCGAAGTCGAACAGGCTCTTGTAGAACAGCACCCAACTGTCCAGCGATTCGGCCGGCAGGGCCAGGGCCATGTGGTCGATACGTTGCAGGCCACCACTGGCGCCGCTGGCGGCATCCAGACGGAAATCGCTGTCGTAGATGGTATGCCCGGCACCGGCCTGCTCGACCAGGTAGATCAGGCTGCCATCCGGCGCACGCACGGCCGGGATCTCGCGCTCGTTGGGCCCGACCAGGCCACGGAATGGCTGGCCACGGTAGGCGGTGGCACGCTGCAAGGCAGCCTGGCCGTCCTTGACCCGCAGTGCGGTGGCGCACAACGAAGGGCCATGGGCTTCGAAGAAGTTATGCGCGAATGAATAGGGCTCAGCGTTGAGCACGATGTTGATATCGCCTTGGCGCAGCAGCCGGACACCCTTGCTGCGGTGTGCACCCGCCTCGACAAAGCCCAGGCGCTTGAGCCAACCACTCAGACGTGCCCCTACCGCTTCATCGACGGCAAACTCAAGGAACTCGACACCGTCGTAGGTACTGGCTGGCGCCGGGTCAAACAGTACCTCAGGCTCGATCGGCTGGGCCTCACGCTGCAATTGCAGGCGGGTTTTTTCTTCCAGGTACAACAGCGAACGCAGGCCATCGGCAGCGTTCTGCCGGGTAGGTGCAGCGCGGAAGCCATCGTTGAAGATTTCCAGCGACAACGGCCCACGGTAACCGGTCTGCAGAATCGGTGCGAGGAAACCGGCCAGGTCCATTTCGCCTTGCCCCGGGAAGCAGCGGAAGTGGCGGCTCCACTCCAGCACGTCCATGGCCAGGATCGGCGCATCGGCCATTTGCACGAAGAAAATCTTGTCGCCCGGAATCTGCCGGATTGCACTCGGGTCGCCCTTGAGCGACAGGGTGTGGAAGCTGTCGAGGATCACCCCCAGCGCCGGGTGATCGGCTTGGCGTACCAGGTTCCAGACCTGCTGGTAGGTATTGACGTGACGGCCCCAGGCCAAGGCTTCGTAGCCAATACGCAGGCCGCGGGCTCCAGCATGTTCGGCCAGCAGGCGCAGGTCGTCGACCAGGATCTGCTCATCGCTCAGCGCGTCCGCCTGTACGTTGCTGCACACCAGCACCAAATCCGTGCCCAGCTCCTGCATCAGGTCGAACTTGCGCTCGGCGCGGTCGAGGTTTTTCTGCAGACGGTCGCGGCGGCAGCCTTCGAAGTCACGAAATGGCTGGAACAGGGTGATGGCGATGCCCAGATCGGCGCACATCTGGCGGATCTCGCGCGGGCTGCCGGCGTAATAGAGCAGGTCATTTTCGAAAATCTCGACGCCGTCAAAGCCGGCTGCGGCGATGGCTTCGAGTTTTTCTGGCAGAGTGCCGCTCAAGGACACGGTGGCAATCGAACGCTGCATGCTGGAGTTCCTTGTTATTTGAGAAGCGTCAGCCAAAAAACCCTTGCAGGTGCTTGGCAGAATCGATTATTCGCGGGTAAAGTCCCGCCATCAATGACTTTTGTACGAAACAGTTAGTTTTTGTTCGATTACCGAACAAAAGCGAATTTGGCGAATTGATTCGGTGCTCGAGCCTGGGCAACCATGAATCCAGTTACAGACCATTCGAACTCCTCACTGCCCTGCGAACGTTCAGCGGACCCTGTACCGACAAGCCCAGCGTCACGACATAATAAGTTCAATAACAAGAACAACGGAGACAACAATGGCTCACTCCAGCTCTCAAGCCAAGAAAGCGACCGCCAGTGGGTGGATCGGCTCGGCCCTCGAGTACTACGATTTTTTCATCTACGCCCAAGCCGCAGCACTGATCTTCCCGCAGATCTTCTTCCCGTCGATGGACCCGAAAATGGCCATCATCGCCTCGCTGGCGACTTACGGTGTCGGTTACCTGGCCCGTCCGGTGGGTGCCGTTGTGCTCGGTCACTGGGGTGATACCCGCGGCCGCAAAAACGTTCTGCTGCTGTGCATGTTCCTCATGGGTATCTCGACCATGGCCGTTGGCCTGCTGCCGACCTACCATGACATTGGCATCATTGCCCCGATCATTCTTGTGCTGCTGCGCCTGGTTCAGGGCTTTGCGGTCGCCGGTGAGATCTCCGGTGCCAGCTCGATGATCATGGAGCATGCGCCGTTCGGACGCCGAGGTTACTTCGCCAGCTTCACCCTGCAAGGGGTTCAGGCAGGTCAGGTACTGGCTGCGGCGGTGTTCCTGCCACTGGCCTACTTCATGCCAAGCGAAGCCTTCAACGAGTGGGGCTGGCGCATTCCGTTCCTGCTCAGCGCATTCGTCCTGGTAGCCGGCTTCATCATCCGTAAGGAAGTCCACGAGACCCCGGCCTTCGTCAAGGAAGAGAAGCAGGACAAGATCGCCCGCTCGCCAGTCAAGGAAGCGTTCAAGTACAGCTGGAAACACATGGTCCTGGTTATGTTCATGGCCCTGATGAACGTCATTCCAGTCGTTGCCACCGTGTTCGGTGCAGCCTATGCGGTGCAGCCGGCTTACGGCATCGGCTTCGACAAGAGCGTGTACCTGTGGATCCCGGTAGTCGGCAACATCGTCGCAGTGCTGGTGATCCCGTTCGTTGGCAACCTGTCTGACAAGATCGGCCGTCGTCCAACCATGATTGCCGGCTGCATGGGCTCGGGCCTGCTGGCCTTCGCTTACCTGTATGCGATCAGCATTCAGAACGTGCCGCTGGCCTTCTGCGCATCGATCCTGATGTGGGGCATGGTCTACCAAGGTTACAACGCGGTATTCCCAAGCTTCTTCCCGGAGCTGTTCAATACTCGCTACCGCGTCTCGGCCATGGCTATCGCGCAGAACATCGGCACCATGTTCACTGCCATGCTGCCAGCGGTATTCGCCGCCATCGCGCCGCCAGGCTCGGAAAACATCTGGCTGGTGGTAGGTGGCTCGGCGTTCTTCATCACCTGCATCTGCGCCCTGGCTGCCTACGTGGCTCCCGAGACGCACCGTCTGGCGATGGAAGACCTCGGCAACCCGAATGCCAAACCGATGGACAAAGATACCTACGAAGCCACCCGCAAAGGCAGCCTCAACACTGCTGCAACTCAGTAAAAACTGCCTGGGGCTGCATGCAGCCCCAGCCGTTTCAAGCGCTGACCACCGCCTGCAAGTTGGCCCACAAGCGTTCGACATGCTCACGCTCGGTGGGCAGCGCCCCTACCGATACCCGCACCATCCACTGCCCTTCCAGCGTTGCCGGCGTGACGTACGCCAACCCCGAACCATTGAGTCGATCAGCCCAGGCCCGGGTATGCGCATCCAGCGCCGCACCTTCCAGCCCGTCCGGGCAGTGACGAATACACAACGTCTGCAACTGCACCGGCGCCAACACCTGCCAATCTTCTGCGGCCTCGACCTGAGCGGCCAGCCAGCGAGCGTTGTCCAGATCGCGGCGCAAGCGCTGCTGCAAGGCCTCCACCCCTTCGCTGCGCAGCATCAACCATAGCTTCAACGCACGGAAGCGCCGCCCCAGCGGAATGCCCCAGTCACGCAGGTTCTTCACCTCGCCGTCGACCGCCGACTGCAAGTAACTCGGGTTGGTGCTCATCACCCGAATCAGGTGCTGCGGGTCGCGCACGTAGTAAATCGAGCAATCGAAGGCCACCCCAAGCCACTTGTGCGCGTTGACCACGACCGAGTCGGCCAGCTCGATACCGTCCCACATCCAGCGACACTCAGGCAGGATCATCGCCGAGCCAGCCATGGCCGAGTCGACATGCAGCCATAGTTGGTGCGCCTGGCTGATAGCGCCGATCGCTGCCAGCGGGTCCAGCGCAGTGGTGGTCGTGGTACCGGTGGTGGCGACTACCGCGCACGGTTGATTACCCGCCGCCAGGTCTGCCTCGATGGCCGCCTGCAACGCCGCTGGCTGCATGGCGAATTGCTCGTCGGTGGCGATCAGGCGGATGTTCTCGCGACCGAACCCTGCCAGTAAAGCCGCTTTGTCCACCGAGCTGTGGGCGTGGGCGCTGGCATATACGATCAGCGGCTTGGGCTGGCCCTGCAAACCACCACGGGTCAGGGCAAAGTCACTGGCGCGCTCGCGGGCGCAGATCAACGCCACCAGGGTGCTGGTCGATGCAGTGTCCTGGATCACCCCGCTCCACTGCGTAGACAAACCCAGCAATTGTCGCAGCCAGTCGAGGGTGGTTTCTTCCAGCTCGCTCAGGGCCGGGCTGGATTGCCAGGACAAGCCGAGCACGCCCAGGCCGGTACTGAGAAAGTCGCCCAAAACTGACGACAGGGTGCCGTTGGAGGGGAAGTAGCCATAAAAGTCTGGGTGCTGCCAGTGCGACAGGCCGGGCATGACCAGCTTGTTGAAATCGTCGAGGATGGCTTCGAAGGGCTCGCCTTGATCCGGCGCAGCCACAGGCAAGGCGGCTTTCAAATAGCCGGGCTCGACCTGCGCCATGACCGGGCGCTCGGCGATGGTCTGGCGATAGTCGGCAATCAGGTCGATCAGTTGGTGGCCATGTTGGCGAAATTGTTCGGGGGTCACGCGCGGGCTCCTCGCGGGCTGAGAATGGGCTGCTGTTGCTGCAGCCCAGTCTAGGCGCACGGCCATCGCGCAATAACCCCGCCTGGTGCATAGGTGCTATGGCGAAGGCGCATGCCCGCCGTGCACACCGAACTGCGACTGACGCCACACTTCGTAGACTCGGTTGCGCAGCCAGCGGTGCTCGGCCGACGCCTGCAAGCGCTGATGCCAGACCACCCAGTAGCGCTGGCTGTGCTCGACAAAGGCTAACGGCCGCCAGGCCAGGCCGTGCAACCGGGCCAGCTGCCGAGCAATGTGCTCGGGCACCGTCACCAGCGCCTGGCTGTTGCCAACCACCTGTACGGTGGACGAAAAGAACGGCACCTCCAGGCTGATCCGGCGCTGCAGCCCCTGCGCCCGCAGGTGGCGATCAATGAAGCTGTCCTTGTCACCGCCGCCACTGATGCGCACATGCTTGAAGGCCAGATAATCATCCTGGCTCAAAAGCTCACGGGCGGTCAGTGGGTGATCAGCGCGCATCAGGCATACGGCGCGGTCTTCGCCGAGCAGGCGGCCATGAAGGTTGGCCGGCGACTCGTCGAACAGCGTCGTGGCCAGGTCAATCTCACCGCTGGCGAGCTGCGCGTACTGCCCTGCTTGCCAGGTACGAAAATCCAGCGACACCCCTGGTGCCTCAACTTCAAGCGCCGCCACCAGCAACGGCAACATATGCTCGGCAACGTAATCCGACGCGGCCAGACAAAAGCGCCGCTCGCACCTCGCTGGGTCGAACACAGCCGGCTCGCGCAGCGCCTGCAAGGCTTCGAGCACCTGGCGCAGCGGCTCGACCAGCGCCTCGGCATGCTCGCTGAGCACGTAACCACGGCCCTGACGGACCAGCAATGGATCATCGAACGCCTCGCGCAAGCTGGCCAACTGCCGGCTCAAAGCCGACTGGCTGACGCCCAGGCGCGCACCGGCATGGCTGAGGTTTTTCAGCTCAAGCAGGCAATCGAGGGTCCGAAGATGGGAGAGACTGAGCGAGGCGAAGACAGGATGCATGACGTACCACACAAAAGCAGCGTTGCGCCGCGAAAGGGCCGCAGTGCGGCCCCCGTGCACTGATCAGTCAGTCAGGCCGACGTAGACGTTCTGCACGTCGTCGTTGTCGTTGATCGCTTCGAGGAACGCTTCAACTTCGGCCAGAGCCTCGGCACTCAGGCTGGCAGCACTTACCGGGTTTTTCGGGGTGTAGCCGATTTTTGCCGAAATCACGGTAAAGCCCTGCGCTGGCAACGCCTTCTGTACAGCGTCGACGTCGGTCGTGTCGGTGATGAACAGGGTCGCGCCCTCCTCTTCACCTTCTTCGAAGTCCTGCGCGCCGGCTTCGATGGCAGCCATTTCCGGATCGGCGTCAGCGTTGTCCGGGGTGGCTTCGATCAGGCCAACATGGTTGAAGTCCCAGGCTACCGAACCGCTGGCGCCCAACTGGCCCTTGCGGAACAGCACGCGGATCTGGGCGACGGTGCGGTTGACGTTGTCGGTCAGGCACTCGACGATCAGCGGCACCTGATGCGGCGCGAAGCCTTCGTAGCTGACGGCGGTGTACTGCACCGCGTCGCCATCCAGGCCTGCGCCTTTGCGGATCGCCCGCTCGAGGGTCTCGCGGGTCATCGAGGCCTTTTTGGCCTGTTCTATCGCCAGACGCAGACGCGAGTTGGAGTCAGGGTCGGCGCCGGATTTGGCAGCGATCTGAATTTCCTTGGCCAGCTTGCCCATGATCTTGCCTTTGGCATTGGCTGCGGTTTCTCTGTGCTTGGCTTTCCACTGTGCGCCCATGTCGACTCTCTACGTTTCAGCGGGCCGGTTCAGGAAGCGACCGGCCAAAGTGGCAGCAGTTTATACGGCCCTCGGCAAAAAATCTCGCGCCTGCAGCGCCAGCCGGCACTGAGGCTTGATCAATATCAGCCTTTGTCGGCTTTGCCGGCGGCTGCGGCATACCTGGCCAGGCGCACGTCCAGCCGCCGTGGCCGCATGCCGCGGTCTTCTGCCCGCTCCTTGCGGCGGATCGCATCGCGCACCAGCAGCGAGCCCAGATAACGGATCGGCTCCGGCGGAAACTGCCCCAGTGGGCCTTTGACCAGCCCTGATCGGGTCCAGGGGTTGTCCAGCCCCAAGGCCAGTGACGAGAGAATCTGCCCGCCCATATGACACGGGCCGACGCCACTGCCTGAATAGCCGAAGCCGTAGAAGACATTGCCCTGCCCGTCCAACCGCCCGAAGAAGGGCAAGCCGGTTACCGAACGGTCCGACGGCCCGTTCCAGCTCGCCGCAATCGGCACCTCGGCCAGCGCCGGGAAGAAGTCGTCGAGCGTCTGACGCAGCAGCGGCTGGTACGGCGAAGGCTGGTCAAACACCGGCAGCATGCGCCCGCCGTAGGCAAAGGTATTGCCGCCCTTGCCGAGCATCAGCCGGCCGTCGCTGGTGTTGTGGTAGTAATGCACGAAGATGCGCGAGTCGAGCACGCTGATGCCGCTGTCCAGGCCGATTTCATCGAGCAGCTCAGGGCACGGCTCGGTGATCACCATATCGCTGGAGACGATTGCCACGCTGCGCTCGAACTGCGGAAACGCCCGCGCCATCCAGGCATTGAGGCCCAGCACCACTCGATCAGCACGGACCGTTGCATGAGCAGTGCGCACCTGTACCGGTGCGCCATGCTCAAGGCTGGTCATGGCCGTGCCTTCGTATATGCGCACCCCGCGCTGCAACGCAACGCGGCGCAAACCACGCACCAGCCGGCCCGGCTGCACTGTCGCGGCGGCCGGCGAGAACCAGCCTTCAAGATGGCGCGCAGAGCCCGCCCGCTGCTGCACCTGCTCAAGCGCCAGTCGCTCGAAAGAATTGATGCCCTGACGCGCCAAGGCGGCAATCACCGCATCGGTGCCGCCCAGTTGCGCGGCGTTGCTGGCGGTGTACAGGGTGCCATCCATGCGGTAGTCGCAATAGATGTCATTGGCTGCGCAATAGTCGCCGATGGCCGCAATACTGCGCTCCGATTCGCGCACCAGGCGCACCGCTTCGGCCGCGCCGAACAAGCGCTCGAGGGTGAAGTACTTGGCCGACCAGGACAACGCACAACCGCCGTTGCGGCCACTGGCCCCGGCGCCGCAGATATCGGCTTCGATCAGCACCACCTCCAGCTGCGGCGCCTGCTCCTTGATCATCAATGCCGTCCACAAGCCGGTGTAACCACCACCGACGATGCACACATCACAACGGATGTCGGCGCTCAGCGGCGGGCACAGTGCGTCCTGCTCCTGATCCAGGGCTTGTTGCAGCCAGAAGGGTCTCATCGCTTGGGCTTTCCTTTAACTGCGCAGTGGCTTGATTGCCATGCTGGTATTGGGGGCAACGTCGACCACCTGTTCGGCGGCGACCGGGCGGCTGTTCCAGTGCGGCAGCAGCACCAGTGCGGAGAACAGCGCGCAGCCAGCAAATACGATGAATACCGTGACGCTGTCGAAGTAGCCCGGCAGCAAGCCGCCCAGCACCGCGCCCACCGAGCCGCAACCGTTGACGAAGCCTGCGGCGGTGGCACCGGCCTTGGCGCTGCCAAAGTCAATTGCAGCGGCGCCGCTGATCATTGAATCGGGGCCGTACAAGGTCAGGCCCATGACAAACAGCAGGCCCACCACCAGGGCAATGCTGCCGCTGTTCATCGCTGCCATGAACAACGCCAGGGTCACCGTCAATAGCAGCAGGCTGATCACGCAGGCGGGCATGCGCCGGGCGCCGAACAGCTTGTCCGACGCCAGCCCGATGATGATCGGCCCGAGCAGCCCGGCCAGCTCGAATGCGGTGGGAATGATTGCAGCACCCACCTTGCCCACCGACGGCATCTGTTCAAACACGATCACCGGGCCCCAGAGCAAGATGGCGTAGCGCGCTGGCTTCAACAGAAAGTAAGCCAGGCCCAGTGTCAGCACCGTGCGATTACGCAGGATCTCGCGCAGCGGTTGCCATACGCTGCACAGGTTTGGCCCTGGGGCCATGCTCTGCGGCTCTGGCTCGACCGCCGGCAGGCCAACATCTTCAGGCTTGTTGCGTTGCAGAAAGAAGAACAACACCGCCACCAGCGCCACCACCACCGCACTGGAGAAAAACGCCGCGTGCCAGGTGCCGATCAAGGTATACGCCCACCAACCGGCAAACGGTGACGCCACCAGCCCGCCAAAGGCGTAGCACGAGCTCCACAGCCCCAGCACCCGGCCGCGCTGCGACGAAGGGAAGAAGCTGCCAAGGTTCTTGCACAACCCCGCCCAACCGGTCGACTGCGCCAGGCCCTGAATCAACATGCAGGTGGCAAAGATCGGGAAGGTTGCGTAGCTGCCCATCACCACCGCCGCCGCCGCTGAAATCAGCAACCCGCCGAGCACTACCACGCGCGGCCCGAAACGGTCGGCAAGCATGCCCCAGGTGAACTGGCCGACTGCGTAGGCAGCCAGATAGATGGCATCGAGGTTGGCCATCGCCGCCTTGTCGAGCATGAAGCTTGGGTCTTCGCCGATGCCCAGCTTGGCCACCGAGAAGGCCTTGCGGGTGAAATAGAAGCCAGCGTAGGCCAGCCAGGTAATGGCGAAAATCTGAATACGCCACCGTTTGATGGCAGCAAGGGTTTGGTTCATGGGAGTCTGACCTCTCGCTCAAGTGTGCCGGCAGAATGTGAAAAAACGCCTGTCTTGTTGTTGTGAGTCGCACTACATGACGGTGGCCATCGTCGGGTCAGATAACAGGGCCGGCTGACATGACCGCGCCGCTGCTATGGCCACCAGCGCGCTGCGTCTTGCTGCGCACTGGAGCTGTCGATCATAGAAACAGTTACTGACTGATAACAAAAATCGATTTATCGTATTTCACACATAAGCTCAGCTTGTAAGTGGAGGCGGTATGTCGGTGTCTCAGGCGCAACTCAAGGCGTTTCATGCGGTCGCTCAACACGGTAGCTTCACGCGCGCGGCGCAAAAGCTGTTTCTCACTCAGCCAGCCGTGTCCGACCAGGTGCGCAAGCTCGAAGAGCGCTTTGGCGTGCTGCTGTTTCATCGCAATAAACGCTCGGTGCAACTGACCGACCTCGGCGAGCGGCTGCTGGGCGTGACCCAGCGCCTGTTCGCCTGCGAAGCCGAAGCCGTCGAGTTGCTACAGGATTCGCGTGCATTGCATACCGGCAGCCTGGTGTTGGCGGTGGATGCGCCGGTGCATGTGTTGCCGCAGATTGCCCGCTTCTGCCAGCGTTACCCCGGCATTCAGGTCAAGATCGAGACTGGCAACACCGATGAATCACTGGCGCGCCTGTTCAGCTATCAGGCCGACCTCGCCCTGCTCGGCCGCGATGTCGATGACGAGCGCCTGTACTGCGTGCCAATGCGCCGCGACCCGATGGTGGCATTCGTGTCGCACAACCACCCCTGGGCCAGTCGCGCCTCGATCAGCCTGGCTGATCTGGACGACACGCCGCTGGTGCTGCGTGAACCAGGCTCGGTGACGCGGCAGACGCTGGAAGAGGAAATGCACCGGGCAGGGCTGCGCATCCGTGCGGCAATTCAGGTCGAAGGCCGCGAAGCTGCGCGCGAGGCGGTGGTAGTAGGGATTGGCGTTGGCGTGGTGTCGGCTGCCGAGTTTGGCGCCGACGCTCGGGTATGTGCGCTGCCGATCGTCGACTGCCAGCGGCATTTGACTGAAACACTGGTGTGCCTCAGCGAGCAACGTACCCGCCGGGTGGTGGCGACCTTTTTGCAGCTGGTCCAGGAAGGGCTTTGAGCCCTCCCTGCCCTACCTGAGCTGGCGCTCGTTTCGCAGTTAGCGAGTAGCAAGCACAAACAAGCGCGGGAACGGCAGCAGCAGCTTGCCATCGCTGGACGCTGGGTAGTCATGCTCCATCGCCTGCAGATACAACTGCAGGAAGTCCGCCTGTTCTGCTTCGTTCAGACGATCCAGGTAAGGTCGCAGTGCCGAGCCTTTGAACCATTCAACCACCGCCTGCGCACCGCCGGCCAAGGGGTGATGGTAAGTCGTGCGCCAGACGTCGACGCGGCTGCACAGCGGGCTGAGCAAGTCGTAGTAGAACCCTGCGGTATGCCGCGGCGGCAGCGAGAAGTCAGCGAACTTGTCGGCCCATGGCCCGCGCTTGGCGATCTCGCGAATCTGTCGGTGGGCCGGTTCGTCGATGTTGTCCGGAGTCTGCACCGCAAGGCTGGCGCCTTCGCTGAGCTGGCGGACCAGGTGCGGATACAGCGTGGCGTGCTCGGGGAGCCATTGCAGCGAAGCGTTGGCGAGGATCAAGTCCTGTGGTTCGGCTGCTTGCCAGGTCGCGATGTCGGCAATCTTGCAGCTCACCCTCGGCACACTCAAACGCGGTCGTTTATTGGCCTTGTCGATCATGTCCGGATCACTGTCGAGCGCTGTCACCTGAGCGTCCGGGCAGCGTTGCAACAACACTTCGGTGGAGTTGCCCGGCCCACAGCCAAGGTCGGTAGCGTGACGCACTGGACGCGGCGGCACCGCCGCCAGCAGATCACGCACGGGGCGGCTGCGTTCGTCTTCAAACAGCGAATATTGGTTGGCAGACCAGGCCATGGGCGGCTCCTGTAGGCGGCTGAGCGCCTAGCATAAGCCATGTCGAGGGGTTCGCGGTGAGACCCGCACAAACAAACGCGGCCGGCCCCTTGCGGGAACCGGCCGACATCATACAGCGCGTTGCTTAGTGCAGTTTTTTCGCCGAACGGATCTGATGCACAATACCCATCGCCACCACCACACAGGCAGCAATACCGGTCGAAACCACCAGAATCTGGTAGTCAGGCATGAACGCCATGGTCACCAGCGCAGCAACGATAAACGCAATCACCAGGTAGGTCAGCCAAGGGAACAGCCACATCTGCAGGCGGATCTCCTTGCCTTCGGCAATCAATTTGCGGCGCATACGCAGTTGGGAGAAGGCGATCACCAGGTACACCAGCAAAGCGATCATGCCCGTGGTGTTCATCAAGGTGTCGAGCACGTCCTTGGGCCGCAGCGTCTCGCTGAAGTTGATCAGCGCGCACACCACTGCCACCGCGCACGAACCGACGATCGCGAACACCGGTACGCCAGTGCCAGCGCGGGTGATCTTGAAGAACGACGGCGCGTCGCCACGCTGAGCCAGCGAGAACAGCATGCGCGAGGCAGTGTAATGGCCCGAGATCAGGCAGCTGCTCACCGAGGTCAACACGACGAAGTTCATCAGCAGCTCGGCATATGGCACGCCCAGCAGTTCCAGCGTACGGCGATAAGCGCCATAGCCCGACTCACCCAGGTGCGGGTCATTCCACGGCACCAGGCAGACGATCAGGAAGATCGAGCCGACATAGAACAGGCACACCCGCCAGACCACCGAGTTGGTCGCCTTGACGATCTGCCCGGCCGGGTCTTTCGACTCGGAGGCAGCGATGGTCACGATCTCCGCACCGAGGAAGGCGAACATCACCCCAAGCAACGCACCAATCACCGTGGTAAAGCCGTTCGGCATGAAGCCTTCGGCGGTCAGGTGAGTGATCCCGCGGACCTCACCGAACTGCCAGATATTCAACACCGCCGAGCCACACACGATCAGGAAGCAGACGATCGCAATCACCTTGATCAAGGCAAACCAGAACTCGAACTCGCCGTAGTGCTTGACGTTGAAGAAGTTGACCGTGATCAGCACCAGGGTCGTCGCCAGGACGAACACATTGGTGCTCACCCCCGGGAAGAAGCCGTGCAGGATCTTGCCCGCCACATACGCTTCCCAGGCCATCAGGATGACCCAGTACCACCAGTACAACCAACCGATGGTGAAGCCTGCCCAACGGCCAATGGCACGGTCGGCGTAGGTCGAGAACGAGCCGGTGTCTGGCGAAGACGTCGCCATTTCACCGAGCATGCGCATGATCAGCACCACCAGGATGCCGCCAGCCAGATAAGCCAGCACCGCAGCAGGGCCGGCGCTGTGAATGACACTGCCGGAGCCGACGAACAGTGCGCCGCCGATGACCCCGGCGATCGACATCATCGTCAGGTGGCGCGACTTGAGCGAAGCATTCAGCTTGCTCTCCGGCGCCCCTTTTTCGGATGCGGTAGTTGTAGATGTTGCGTCCATCAGTTGTGTCCCCGTGCTTCTTTTTATCTAAGGAATTGCGTGAAACCCCGATGGCAAGCGGTTTCACCTGTACATCGATACTGATGCGCGCAGGCGCTGTGCGAGGGCACGAGCAGGCCTTCCCTGGCGGCCTGTGGGTCGTGCGAGGCGGGCCTCGAACGAACTGAAACAAAAGGTGTCTGGCGATCTCAGACACCTAATGTAAAAATGTCGCGCTGATAGAGCCATGCACAGTGGCATGAAAGTCGCACTGCACTGTACAGGCCGCCCATGCAATACACCGCGCGACACCCGGCCGACGCCCCGCGTCTGCACACCTGAAGGCACACCCATGCTCGTACTACATCCAGACTCCGCCACCCCGCTGGTCAACCAGATCATCGACGGCTTGCGCGAGTTGATCGACAGCCAGGCGCTCAAACCCGGTGCCAAGGTCCCGTCGATCCGCGCCTTTGCCGCCACCTACTCGGTGAGCACCTTCACCGTGGTCGAAGCGTACGACCGTCTGGTTGCGCAAGGGCTGCTGGTCAGCCGCGGCAACACCGGCTTTTTCGTCAATCGCGCGGCCAGCGAGCAACTCGACAGACCGGCCCACGGCGCCGACAACAACCGGCCGTCGTTCAACGCCGAGTGGTACCTGCAGCAGATTTTCGAAACCCGTCAGTTGCCGTTCAAACCCGGCTGCGGCTGGCTGCCCAACGACTGGATGTACGAAGATGGCCTGCGCCGGGGCATGCGTCAGGTCGCCGGTAGCCCGTTGGAGCTGTCCGGCTATGGCGAGCCGATGGGCCTGCCGGAGCTGCGCACGCTGACCGCGCAGAACCTGCAGCAAGAGCTGTCGATCGTGGTCAACCCGGCGCAGCTGATGCTCACCCACGGCGCCAGCCAGGCGCTGGACCTGGCGGTACGCACGTTGGTGCGCCCCGGTGATGTGGTGCTGGTCGACGACCCAGGCTACCCCAACCTGATGAGCATCCTGCGTTTTCAGGGGGCTACCCTGATCGGCGTGCCGCGCACCCCGGCCGGCTACGACCTCGATCGCCTGGAGCAACTGCTCAGCGAACACCGCCCAAGTGTCTTCTTCACCCAGCCGCACCTGCACAGCCCGACCTGCTCGCGTACGCCGTTGCCGCAACTGCACCGCTTGCTGCAACTGGCCAGCCAGCACGGCTTCCGGCTGGTGGAAAACAACCTGTACGCCGATATGATCGCGGAGCCGCAGCCGTGCCTGGCCAGCCTCGATCACCTGCAGCAAGTCGTATACGTCGGCAGCTATTCAAAAAGCATTTCACCGAACGTGCGGGTTGGTTACCTGTTCGCCAACCCGGAACTGATGCAGCAGTTGCTGCGCCTGAAAATGCGCTCTGGGCTGACCACCTCCCAAGTGATGGAGCGGGTGGTCTACGCGGCGATCATCGATGGCCGCTGGCGCAAGCACCTCAAACGCCTGCGCCAGCGCCTGGCCGAAGCACACCAGGAAGTGGGCCGGCATTTGCACCGGCTGGGCTTCGAGCTGTTCACCGAATCGGACGAAGGCATGTACGTGTGGGCGCGCCACCGGGCCATCCCGGACAGCGCGGCCCTGCTGGATGACGCGCTGGAGCAAGGCATCATGCTCGGCCCCGGACAGTTGTTCATGGTCGACGCCCAGGCGACTGGGTGGATGCGCTTCAACGTCGCGTTCAGCACCGACCCGGCGATGTGGGAGCTGTTGGAGAAGATCCTGGTCAAGCAGGTGCGCCGCTCGGCTATCTAGTGCCAGCGACTGCAGGTGACGATACCCGCTGTGACAATCTGCCCACAGCGGGCAGTCACAAATGATAATGACTCGTAGTAATATTGCGCCCTGCCTCCCACATCACGCGCGATAGCCAATGCCAGCTGAACAACCCACGCCCGCGCCGCGAGTGCTGGTGGTCGATGACCACCGCAAGATCCGCGACCCGCTGGCGACCTACCTGCGCCGCCATGGTTTCGAGGTGCGCACCGCCGCCGACGCGGCCGGACTCTGGCAATTGCTCAAGCAGCAGGCGTTCGACGTGGCCGTACTCGATGTCATGCTGCCCGACGGCGATGGCTTCGAGCTGTGCCAGCAACTGCACCGGCGCTGCAACCTGCCGGTGATCCTGCTGACCGCCCGCGACACCACTGCAGATCGCATTCGCGGCCTCGACCTGGGCGCCGATGACTATCTGACCAAGCCGTTCGAGCCGCGTGAGCTGGTCGCGCGCCTGAACAGCGTGCTGCGCCGGCATCAGGCAACCCAGGCGCGACTCCACGCGGCGCCTGCAGCTACGCCCGCAGCACGCCGCTATCGCTTCGCCGGCTGGCACTTCTGCGCCAGCAGCGCCTCGCTCAGCCGCGAAGGTGCCGAGTCAGTTCAGTTGAGCACCGCCGAGGGCAAACTGCTGCAGGTGTTTCTGGCCCACCCGCATCGCAGCCTGACCCGGCAACGGCTGGTCGACCTGACGGCAGCGCACGACAGCGACATCAGCGAACGCGCCATCGACCGCCAGGTCAGTCGCCTGCGGCGCAAGCTCAGCCATGACGGGCAAACCGCCGAGCTGCTGCGCACCCTGTGGGGCAGCGGCTACTTGCTGGCCGCCGATGTCGAGCTTGAATAGCCTGCGCCGGCTGTGGCCGCAGCGCTTGCTGCACCAGTTACTGCTGCTGCTGTGCCTGGCACTGCTGGCCTCGCACTTGATCGGCATCGTTCTGCTGCACCGCCACGGCAGCCTGCTTCATCCGCTGTCCCGGGCAGCCAGCCTGGAGCGCCTGGCAACTGCGTTCAACCTGGCGCGCGACCTGCCCGCAGCGCAGGCCAACAGGATGCTGGCCAAGATGGCCAACCCGGAAACCAGCTTCTGGATCGCGGCAACCCCCGAGGTCAGTGCTTTCGCCGCTCGCTCTGAAGAACAGCGGCTTAGCCGCGACCTGCGCCAGCGCCTGCAGCTATCGCCGGAACACTCGCTGATCGTGCAACTGGAGCGGGTCAACGGCACCGACGCCCGCGCTTATCCGTTCAGTCCTGGCGGTTGGGCGCCACTACGCTTGCGCAGCAGCCTGGCGCTGGGCAACGGCCAGTATCTGAATGCCGAGCAGCACCCCAGCGGTGCTTATCAGTGGGGCACTGTACTGGCTTACAGTTTGCCAATGACCACCCTGCCGGTCTTGCTGGTGATGATGTTCGGCTTTGCCCGCGTGCTGCGCCCGATCAAGGCCCTGGCCAAAGCCACCGAGCGGGTCAGCCGTGGTGAGTGGATTGCGCCGCTGCCGTTAACCGGCCCGCACGAAGCACGCGAGCTGACCCATGCATTCAACACGATGCAGGCCAACCTGGCCCGGCATGTCGAAGGCCGCACCCGCTTGTTGGCAGCGATCAGCCATGACCTCAACACGCCGCTGACCGAATTGCGTTTGCAGGTTGAACTGCTTGACCCCGGCGCCACCCGCAACGACTTGCTGGAAAGCCTGGGCGAGCTGACGGCGATGGTCGGCGAAACCCTGGAGTTCGTGCGCGGCGATGCAGTGCAGGAGGCGACCTGTCAGTTGCGCCTGAACGACTTGCTTGACGAACTGGACCGACGTTATCGCCTGCTTGGGCAACCGTTGACCTGGGATGTGCAGCAACAGGCCTGGCTAAGCTGCCGACCTTTGGCGCTAAAACGTGCCCTGACCAACCTGATCGACAACGCCTTGAAGCATGGCGGTGCGACCCACGTGACGCTCAGCCAGGCTGACGGCCAGGTGCGCCTGGAGATCACCGATCAAGGTCCGGGGCTGCCTGAGCAGTGGTTGGAAAAAGTCTTTGAACCCTTTGTCCAGCTCGGCCGCGGTGGTGCCGACGCCCGCAGCGGTGGCGGACTCGGTCTGGGCTTGGCGATCGCCCGTGCCTGCATTCAGGCCCATGGCGGTGAACTGCTGTTGGAAAACCGCAAACCACGCGGGCTGTGCGCGCTGGTGCGGCTGCCGGTCGGCCAAGGCTGACACGCGCAAACGCAAACCGGGCCGATGTACGGCCCCGTTTGCTACTGCTCTGATCAGAAGTTGTAGGTCGCGCCCATCCACAGCGTGCGGCCATAGTTCACCGTGCCGTAGGTCTCGTCGTCCAGACGCTTGTCGGTGATGTTGTTCAGCGAGGCATTCACAGTCAGCGCATGGGTCAGGTCATACGAGCCGCCGATGTCGGCAGTGGTGTAGCCCGGCGCCGATTCGGCAGTGATGGTGTTGCCTGTTTCTTCGCCGTAGTAGCTGAGCGCGGCCCAGGCTTGGGCGCGGTCATTGACCCGCCATTCGCCGCGCAGGTTGGCTTTCTGTTTCGGCGTCAGGGCAAGCGGCGCACCTGCGTTGGCACCGGTCTTCTGCTCGGAGTCGGTGTAGGTGTAGTTGCCTTTGATCAGCAGGTCGGAGCGGATGTCCCATTGACCGGTCAGCTCGACGCCACGGATCACCGCCTTGTCGACATTGACCCGGTCCATGACGATGTAGCCGTTCCAGCGCCGGTCAGTGGTTACGGTCGAGAGCTTGTCCTGAAAGTCGTTGTAGAACAACGTCACGCCTGCCGACAGATCATTGCGGTTGGACCACAGCGCCGACACTTCGTAGTTGGTGCTGGTCTCGGGCTTGAGGTCAGGGTTGCCGAGCATGACGAACCGGTTGCGGCGCAGGTAGGCGTAGCCTTCAACCACGGCGCGCAGCTCAGGGGTCTTGAAGCCGCGGGCAACACCGCCTTTGAGCGTCCACTGATCCGTCGCGCGCCAGACCCCATACAGGCGTGGGCTGAAGTGGTTGCCGTATTCTTCGTGGTTGTCCATGCGCAGGCCGCCGGTCAAGGCGAAGGTGTCGGTGACCGACCATTCGTTTTCGGCAAACAGCGCTTTTTGCTGGACCGAGAACTCGTAATCAACCTTGTCACCCAAGCCCTGGTTCCAGTCGGTGACCTGGTTTTCCTGCCATTGCAGGCCAACCGTGCTGACGTTGTAGGTGGTCGGCACGACCAACTTGGCGTCGAGCACGCGGTTGCGGATTTCAGGCTTGCGCCCGTAGATGTCGGTCTGGTCTGGCGTGGCCTTGCCTTCGCGGCTGGTGGTTTCCTGATAGAGGGCGACGTCAGAGGTGGCCCAGCCCCAGCGACCCTGGTGCGACAGCGACCAGTGATCACGGTTGTTCTCTTGCTCGCGGGTGGCCCAGTTGGCACTGACGCCATCACCGTTTTTCAGGCGCGTAACGCCGGCTTCGAGAAGGATGTCGTGGTCGATCGTGGGCGTGAAGGCCAGGCGCGTGGTCAGGTCGCGGTGATCAGCCTTGCTGTGGCCGTTGGTCTGTTCCAGGTCAGCATCGGCCTGGCGGTCCAGGTAGCGGCCCCACACTTGCAGGCCAAGCAGGTCTTCCTTGAGCGGACCGCTCAAGTAGAAAGTGGTTTGCCCGGCGTCGCCCTCTGCGCTGTGCTGACGCGCCGAATAGTCATAACCGATCGAGCCGCCCCACTCGGGCGAGACCTTGCGGGTAATGACGTTGATCACCCCCCCGATAGCGTCCGAGCCATACAGCGACGACATCGGCCCGCGCACCACCTCAATCCGCTCGATGGCGGCTGCCGGCGGGACAAAGCTCTGCTCGTAACCGGCGTTGCCGTTGACCCGTGATTCACGGGCGCTCTGGCGTTTGCCATCGACCAGAATCAAGGTGTAGTCGCCCGGCATGCCGCGCATCGAGATGTCGCTTTCGTTGGCGCCGCCGTTGACGGTGACACCCTCGACATCACGCACTGCGTCACCGAGGTCGCGGTACGACTTGCGACGCAGGTCTTCGCCGTCGATCACGGTGATCGACGCGGGCGCGTCCTCAACCCGCTGCTCGAAGCCCGAGGCAGTCACAACCACATCTTCAAGGGTCAATGGGACGGGTTCTGGAGGGTTTGTCTGCGCGTGCGCGGCACCCGCCAGAAATACGGCCAACGTGGAGGAACGGCTGAAAATACGACGTGGTGCGCGCATGCAAGTGACCTTGTGAATTCCGCTGTAAAAGAGAATCCTAATCAGATGCATTGGCGCAAATGGGACAAAGTGTGACAGCCGCTGTCGACGACCGCGACGCCAAAGGCAGCGTCGAGGTACCACAGCTATGCCTGCAGGCACCTCAAGCACGCTGACCAGCCGATTATTCGGCAGCCTGCAATCCCATCTGCCAGAAGTCCGCCTCAAGCCGTGACGCCTGGGCGAAGATCGCCGCCAGCTCGGTGAAACGTGACTCGGTCATGCTCCGCGCGGCCAGCTCGTCCAGGTGCTTGCGGGCAGACGCCGCCACGTCTTGATAGGCCTCACCGGCATACTCGCCGATCCATTCGCGGTACGGATGCTGGTTCAGATCACCGATTGCGCCGGCCAGGCGCTGACCGATTTCGGCGTAGCCGATCACGCACGGTGCCAGCGCAACGTGCAGTTCAAGCAGGTCGCCGGCGGCGCCGCAGTCAAGCACATAGCGGGTATAGGCCACGGTCGCCTGATGCTCGGGGGCAGCTTGAATGTCGGCTTGCGACAAGCCCCAGCGGGCGCACAGGCGCAGGTGCAGTTCAGTCTCGTCAAGAATCGCCGCAAGCCCGGCCTGCGCGGCGCGGATGTCACTTGGCAGGCGACTCTTGTAGGCGGCCAGCGCCCAGGCGCGGGCGAACTGGATCAGGAACAGGTAGTCCTGCACCAGATACTCGCGAAACGCCGCCTGACTGAGGGTGCCCGTCTGCATCTGCTGCAGGAAGTCATGCTCGACGTAGCTCGCCCATTGCGGCGCAGCGGCGGCCTTGAGCCGATCAAAAATATCCATGTCAGGCCTCGCCATCGTATACGGCATCGAAGAAGGCCAGTTCCAGCGCGACTGTGCGCAGGTAGAAGTCGCGGCTGAGCTCGGCCTCCTTTGGCCCGACGCGGTCAAGTTCAGCTTGCAGGAACGCGACAAAATCCTCGAAGAACGGGTTGTCATGCAAGGTGATCCACTCAGCGTGGACGAAATGCTCGGGCAGTGGCTGCGGCGCCTTCTGCGCCCAGTCCAGGTACAACCCCTCGGCCACATTCAGCACCGCCAGCGCTGCCGCATAGGAGCGGCTTGCCGCCGCCTCGGCCATGATCGCCTTGAAGCCTGCGGTGGGCGCACTGTCGGCAGGCTCGTCGCGCTGCGCCGGGCTTACATTGAGGGCCTCGAATGCACGCAGGAAATAGGTGTTTTCGTCACTCGAGATCATCCCGGCAAAACGGCCCAGACGCAGGCGCGCTTCAAAGGTATCGGCTGTGGCGATCGCCGCACCGAGCAAGGTCAGAAAGCTGTCGAGGAAGCGATGGTCCTGAACCAGGTAGCGGACCATAACCGGATCCGCCAGGGAACCATCACATAGCTGTCGCACGAAGCGGTGGCCAACGGCAGCCGACCAGGTCGGTTCGCTCTGCTCGCGCAAATAATGGGTAAAACGTTCGCTCATGCTGCTGTCCTCTGGGAGGTGGCAGCGAGGCCAGGCGGGTGGTGCATGGTGCGGCCTCGCAGTGAGGCCGGCGCAAAGGCAGGTCGGCTGTCCCATCCCTTCGCCGGCATGATCCGGATCAGGTGCTAAGGGTCACCGCGCTGCATCTTGCCAGCGGTTTCTCAGCCCGTCTCCGGGCTCCCCTTGGTAGCGCTCAGGTATACCGCAGACGCAGGCCAGTTGTCACGGCACGTTGGCTGCACGCCCAGCAAAAGGTATGCTAGGCGAACATAGCCAATTGCCACCACCAGAGCCGTGCAGTAATCGCGCGCCAAGGAACCCGCTTTGCCCAGCAACCCCACGCGCCAGACCATCGCCCGCCAGTGGCAGTTGCTCAAACTGCTGCCTGACCGCCACCCGGGCATGAGTTCCAATCAGTTGCAGCAGGCCCTGCACCAGGTCGGCCATGGCACCAGCAAGCGCACGGTCGAGCGTGATTTGAACGAGCTGACCGAGCTGTTTCCGGTGCGCTGCAACAGCAAGGGCACCCCATATGGCTGGTACTGGCAGGCCGAGCTCAGCACCGAGCTGCTGCAGCCGCAGCCCAGCGATCGTTGCATGGCGCAACCGATCACCTTGCGGGCCTGGGTGACGCCGGGGCTGGCGCGGCAGTTGGCGGCGCAGCCGCTGTCGGACGACATGTTGCTGGAGCCGCTTGCCGAAGGCGACGCCAGGTTGGTGGCCACGGTTGCCTATGACCAGGCCCTTTTGAGCTGGCTGCTGGCGCATGCCGGCTCGATCAAGGTGAGTGCCCCGGACAGCGTGCGTGAGGCTCTGCTCGAAAGGCTGCATCAGGCACTGCTGTTGCACGAAAGCGGCTAAGTCAGCGCTGCGAGTCCGCGCGCAAGCATCCTGGATCTGCGATTAACGCCACACAAATCATTGGCGTCAGCACTAAACGTCACCGGAAACGGCGGCGAGTTAAGTCAACTTGATAGACTGACTTGTCATCGGGGTTGGGTTTCCAGCGCTGAGCAACACGGCGCATCGTTTTAGGGCTGCTCAGCAGCCCTAAAACTCACAGCCACAGCGTTACCACCTGCCCAAACCTCCTTGCCATAGGCTACTGTTCCCCCTTGCGCGTCGTTCAAGCCAAGGAATCCCTATGCCGCATCGCCTGTTACTGCCGCTATTGCTGCTGTGCCCGCTCGCCTCTGCCGCCGATGCACCGCAAAAAGACGCCACCAGCTTCACCCGCCAAAGCAATCAACAATGGTTGCAGCGCCTCCCCTTCAACGACCGCGCCGATTTCGACGCCGCTCAGCGCGGCTTGATCGAGCGCTTCGATGGCCGCATCGACAATGCCGACAGCCAACCGGTGTGGGACCTGCAGCGCTACGCCTTCATCAACGGTGAAGCCCCTGCCACCGTCAACCCAAGCCTGTGGCGCCAAGCCCAACTGAACGCCATCGCTGGCTTGTTCCAGGTCACCGAGGGCATCTATCAGGTACGTGGCCTGGACCTCGCCAACATGACCCTGGTCGAAGGCGACAGCGGCCTGATCGTGATCGACCCGCTGCATTCAGTAGAAACCGCCGGCGCTGCCATGGAGCTGTACTTCAAGCATCGCCCGCGCAAGCCTGTGCTGGCGGTGATCTACAGCAACCCGCAGGTGAGCAGCTATGGTGGCGTGCGCGGCGTCGTCGACCCCGCCGAGGTCAAGGCCGGCAGGGTTCAGGTGCTGGCACCGCGCGGTTTCTATGCGCAGGCCATCAGCGAGAACGTGCTGGCGGGCCCGGCGATGCAGCGCCGCGCCGAATACCTGTATGGCAACGCCCTGCCCCGCGGGCCTCGCGGCCAGGTCGATGCAGGCCTGGGCAAAGACATATCCAGCAACGCCACGATCAGCCTGATCGCCCCCACGCGGGAGATAAGCAAAGCGCTCGAGACCGTGCGCATCGATGGCATCGACATCGAATTCCAGCTCACCGCAGGCCAGGACGCGCCGGCACAGATGAACCTCTGGCTGCCGCGCTTCAAGGCGCTGGCCATGGGCGAGAACGTCGCCCACAGTCAACTGAGCCTGCTCGACCTGCGTGGCGCGCCGGTGCGCGATGCCAGAAGCTGGTCGCGCTACCTCGACCAGACCTTGGTGCGTTACGGTGAGCGGGCCGAGATCGTCCTCGGCCAGCATCACTGGCCAAGCTGGAGCGGCGCGGCAGTGCGCGAGTACCTTGCCGACCAGCGTGACCTGTACGCCTATATCGATGGCCAGACGCTACGCCTGATCAATCAGGGCCTGAGCCCAGACGCAATTGCCGCGCAACTCGCCACGCTGCCCCCGCGCCTGGCCAAGCGCTGGTACAGCCGCGATTATTACGGCTCGCTCAGCCTCAACGTGCGTGCGGTCTATCAACGCTACATGGGAAGCTACGACGGCAACCCCGCTACCCTCGACCCACTGCCACCGAGCGACACCGGCCGGCGCTATGTCGAAGCCATGGGCGGCGCCAACCAGGTGCTGAGCCTGGCGCGCAAGGCATTTGCTTCAGGTGATTACCGCTGGGTCGCCGAGCTGACTCGGCAATTGATCTACGCCCAGCCCGGTAACAGCGCAGCACGTCAGCTGCAGGCCGATGCGTTCGAGCAACTCGGCTACCAGAGCGAGAACGCTACCTGGCGCAATGCCTACCTGAGCGGCGCACAGGAGCTGCGCGACGGTGTTGCCGCAAGCCCAGCCCCCGGCAACGTCGATGACATGGTACGGGCCCTGGCAGCGCCACTGTTCTTCGATCTGCTCAGCGTGCGCCTCGATGCGCAAAAGGCAGCCGAGCAGGACCTGACCATCAACTGGCGCTTCACTGACCTGGGTGAAGATTATGCGCTGACCGTGCGCAACGGCGTGCTGACCCACCGCGACCGCACGCGCCACCGCCGTGCGGATGTCGAGGTGAGCATGAAAAAAGCCACACTCGATCGTATCGCCTTGAAGCAGACCGGCTTCGTCAAAGAGGTCACAGTGGGTGATATCAGCATCAGCGGCGAGCGGATCAAGTTCCTGCGCCTGATGTCCGGGCTGGAAGATCCGCAGGGGCGCTTCGAGCTGGTCGCGCCTTAAGCGCGGCGCTGGGCCGTAGCCTGCTGGCTGCGGCTCAGGCATGCGTAGCCAAGGCCCAATACACCGATCGCCAGTGCACCGAGCAAGGCCAGCAGCAGCTGGCTGTAGCTGGCAATGGTGGCTGGCAGGCCGACGAACTCGCGGTAAGCGAGAATCTGCGCCTCGCCGTCAGCGTGGCGAATGCTCAGGCCGCCCTGTCGGATCTGCGAGTAGTCCGAATCGAAGTACACCCATACCTTGCAGTCTTCGCGCCCGCCGATGGTGGCGATGTCGATCAGGTTGGTGGCCGCCTGTGGGATGATGTCGTTGCCGTCATCGTCGCGCACCTGCACCAGGCCCTTGGCCGGCAAGCGGATCTGAATGTTCTTCAGCGGGGCTTCGCGGGTGTTCTTCAGCTCTATCACCAAGCCGGTACGATGGTCGACCAGGCCTGCCTCGAACGGCTTGGCAAACAACGCCAGATACGGCGCCTGGGCCGCGTCCACCAGCTTGTCGACCTGCTGATTGCTCAACTGGCCCTGGCTGATATCGCTCATCTGCCCGTGCAAGCGCTCGTAGCGCAGCATGTCATTGGCCGTGCTGATGCGCTCGCTGAACTGGCTTGGGTAGGTCAGGTAGGAGTAGGTAAGCCGCGCTTCCAGGGCTGGGTCCTGCTTGAATGCCAGATACAGGCCGCCTGCACAGGCACCAGCGACCAGCAGGCCAACGAGGGCTTTACCGACTTTTTCCCAACTCACCTGGGCGTTTCCTTATTTCGCTGTAGGGGCGATGCAAAATCGCCGGCCAAGCGTGCCACTGATCGCGCTCAGGGGCAAATGCGAATTAGACCGATCGCCAGCCATCGCCCACGCAGATAAGCCTGCGCGGGCGATGGTCAGGATCAAGCCAGGCGCTGCACCTGGGCCGGGGTGCGGCGCATCAGCACCTTGCCATTGCGCACTGAAACCAGTGCGTAACCCTGGCTGCGGACCATCTCGTAATCATCCGGCGCCGACAGCACCAGCAGATTCGCTGGCCGTCCGACCTCCAGCCCATAGCGCTCGCCAAGATTGAGGGTGCGCGCGCTGTTGTCGGTGATCAGGTCGAGCGAGCGCTGCAGGTCTTCGTAGCCGAGCATGTGGCAGATGTGCAAACCGGCCTCGAGAATGCGCAGAATGTTGCCATTGCCCAGTGGGTACCACGGGTCGACGATCGAGTCCTGGCCAAAGCACACGTTCATCCCGGCGCGGTCGATTTCGGCGACGCGGGTCAGGCCACGGCGTTTGGGGTAGGTGTCGAACCGGCCCTGCAGGTGGATGCTCTCGGTCGGGCAGGAAACAAAGTTTATGCCCGACATTTTCAGCAAGCGGAACAGCTTCGAGCAGTAGGCGTTGTCATACGAACCCATTGCCGTAGTGTGGCTGGCGGTAACCCGCGCACCCATGCCGCGCATGCGTGCTTCCTCGGCCAGCACTTCGAGGAAGCGCGACTGCGGGTCGTCGGTCTCGTCACAATGTACATCGACCAGGCAACCGTTGCGCTCGGCCAGGTCCATCAGGAACTTGATCGACGACACGCCCTGATCACGGGTGTTCTCGAAGTGCGGGATACCGCCCACCACATCCGCGCCCATCGCCACCGCCTCGGTCATCAAGGCGCGACCATTGGCGTACGACTCGATGCCCTCCTGCGGAAACGCGACAATCTGCAGGTCGATCAGGTGGCGCACTTCTTCGCGGACTTCAATCATCGCCTTGAGTGCGGTCAGCTTGGGATCGGTGACGTCGACATGGGTACGCACATGCTGGATGCCGTGATCGACCAGCATGCCGATGGTCTTGCTGGCGCGGGTCTTGGTGTCTTCATGGGTATTGAGCTCTTTGCGCTCGGCCCAGCGCTCGATGCCCTCGAACAAGGTACCGCTCATGTTCCAGTTGGGCTCGCCAGCGGTGAGGGTGGCATCGAGGTGAATATGCGGCTCGATAAAGGGCGGCACCACCAGGTTGTGCTCGGCGTCGATATCACTGGCGTTATTCAGCGCCAGCGGCCCGCTCTGCGCCTGGATCGCAGCGATGCGCTCGCCTTCGAGTTCGATGCGAAACAGCCCGTCCTTGCCACGCAGGCGTGCATTGATGATGTTCATGTTTCTACTCCTTGCCCTGGGCTGCGGTCATGCGCCATATGAGCATAGCGACCGCAGCATTCATACGAAAAAGCGGATCATCGAGTGATTGTCCGCTCAGTTGTTCGATTCTGCCGATGCGTTGATTGATAGTGTTGCGGTGCAGGCCCAAACGCGCGGCGGCCTGCAAGGCGTTGCCGTTGGCGCCCAGCAGGGCATCGAGGGTGTGCAACAACGCATGGGGATGCTTGCGCCCGGTTTCGATCAGGCGACCGAGGGTTTGGCTGACGAAGCTGTCGATCAGGCCGCGGTCGCTGATCCCCTGCAACAGGCGCAGCACGCCCAACTCGCTGAAGTCGCACAGGCCGCTGGCCGGGCGCAGGTGCTGGGCGACGTCGAGCGCCTGACGGGCTTCGTTGAGTGCCTGGCGATAGTGCGCGCAGTCCTCGGCCAGGCAGGACATGCCCAGATATACCCCGGTGTCACCGGCAATAACCCGCAATTGCTGATGCAACTGCCCCAACCCACCGCGCAGGTTCGGCACGTCAGGCAGCAATAGCACGAACAGATCGCCCGGCAACTGTGCCGTGACAGCGCCCGGCTGGGTGCGACACCATGCTTGCAGGCAGTCTTCCAGCGCTTGCTGGCTGGCCTGCCAAAGGCGCTCGGCTTGCTCCGGAGCATGCTGTTCGAATACCTCATCGCCTGCCAGCCGCAGCGCCACCAGCCGCCGCGGCTCGTCCAGCGCCAGCTGCAAGTGCGCGGCGCGTTGCCGGGCGATGGCCAGGCTTGGATAATCGCCGGTCAGCAATTGCCCGATGATGTCATCCCGCGAGCGGCGCGCTTGTGCCATCTGCACCAGCGCCGTACCGATCAAATGGGTCACCACCACCATCTTCAGCGCGTAGGGCTGCTCGATCAAGCTCAGGCCCAGTTGCTCGGCGCGTTCGATCACCTTCGGTGGAATCTGCTGAATGAAGCTGCCACCAGTGAGGATCACCAGACCGGCGATGCCCACCGCGTCGCCATCCTCGACCAGGCTCAGCAGATTGGCCTCGCCGCGCGGGTGATTGATGCCCGTAACGAACACCAGTTCACCGCCCATCACCCATTCGGCAATACCCTCGTTCTCGGCCACGTAGGGCCAGCGCACCCGCCGCTGCAGGTTGCGTTGGCCAGCGCGCACGGTCATCTGTGCAAGCCCGGGCAGGCGCAGAATTTCTTCCAATGCCAGGCTCACGGCTCGACCTGCGCCAGCGCCCGCCGCCGACCGCTCAGCTCAAGCAGGACGATATAGCACAGCGCCGAAGCGCCAATTCCCACCAGCGGCGCGACCCACGGCGAGCTGTAGGCCAACAGCGCACCGACGGCGTAGGCAGTCAGCCCCTTGAGGTTGTAGCGTGGCAACTGAACCGAGGCCAGCGCCGGGTATTTGCCGCGGTGGCGGTACCAGAAATCAGCCATGATCACCCCGCCGACCGGCGGAATGATCGAACCCAGCAGCACCAGAAACGGGATCAGCAGCTCGTACATGCCGCCAATCGCCAAGAGGATGCCCAGCCCCGCCGCGACCAGAGTTGCCGTGCGCCGGCGTTCGCTGCGCAGGAGATGGCAGGCCGCCGCCGAGACGTTGTAGATGGTCGGCCCCTGGATGGTCCACAGGTTCAGGCAGAGCATGATCACTGCAGCGAACGACAAGCCCTGCAGGATCATCACCTCGACGATATCGGCCTGCTGATAGACCATCGCGCACCATGCTCCCGCCACCACCATCAAGCCATTGCCGAGCAGAAAACTGACCACACTGGCGGTCACCGCGACCCGCCCGCTGCGCGACAGGCGCGTCCAGTTGGTGGCTTGAGTCGCACCGCTGGCGAAGGTGCCAAAGACCATGGTCACCGCCGCTGAAAACGTCATCGCCTCGTGCGGCACCACCGCAGCCAGGCCAGCAAAACCACCGGCGTCGCCGGTAGCGATGTACATCGACACCAGCAACAGCACGAACATCAACGGCACCGACACCCGCGACAGCAGGTCCAGGCCCTTGAAGCCAATGATCGCGGTAATGCTGAAACCAAGACCGAACAGCACCATCAGCGGCACAGTGAAGCCCTCAGCCAGGCCCAGGATTTTCACCAGCACGATCGCCACCGTCGCGGTGCCCCAGGCGTACCAGCCCAGCTCGGCGAAACCCAGCAGGAAGTCCGATAGCCGGCTGCCCGCCTCGCCAAAGCAAAAGCGCCCCATCAATACCGTGTTGAGCCCGCTGCGCGAGGCGATGAACGCCAGGCTCGCGGCGTACAACGCCAGCAGTGAGTTGCCGATGGTGGCGATCCACAGCATGTCGACGAAATTGAACGCCATGCCCAGCTTGCCGCCGGCGAACATGGTGCCGGTGAAGAAGGTGAAACTGAACAAAACCATGGCGATCGGCAGCAGGCCCTTGCGGGCTGACTGCGGGGCTTCGGATAACGGGAATTCGCTGGGCGCGCTCATCGATGCTGCTCCGGGTAGTGGATGGAGCAGCTAGAGCAATATGCGGGCCGCTTCGAAGGGGCCGCTGGTCTCGCAAAAAGCGTGCGTCTGCCACAATGATCACTGTGCAGTCAGCACACTTTCTTCAACATGACGGCTTCAGGCGTGTGCTTTATGACTCATCCCAAGGCAACCCTGCACCATTCAGGCGCATTACTATGGGAAGTTGGGAAACGAGCGTTGTGCTGTCCAGCCATTACGAGATGATCTGGAATCAGCAGATCACCAGTGCCAGCAAGTTGGTGTCCGGGGACTGAGTGTTAGCCACGCTGGCGCCGCCCTGGGTAAATATTGTTTATCTACGATCGTCGATTGTCAGGCGATAGCGGCAACGGCAAGATGCCCGCCGAATTGCTCAAACAAGGAACGTCCCCGTGCAAACCTCAGCATCATCGCTGCCCTCAGCGGTAGCCCCTGCGCCGTCACGCTATAACGTCTTCAAGCGTCTTGGCATGCTGGCCCTGGCGCTCATCATCTACCTCGCCGCAAGCGTGCTGGTTGTCCTGCCCGACCCGTCCGCGCCCCTCACCAGCCAGAAGCTGATCAACTCGGTAGGCTATGCCGCGATCGGCCTGTTGGTGCTGCTGTGTTTGCAGTACCGCAAGCAAGGCATCAGGCAGGTGATCCTCGGCCAGCACTGGCGGCGCCCGTTGCTGTTCGGTCTGATCGCCATGGTCGGGACCTACACGCTGTGCGCGCTGCTGATGCACCTTTTGCAGATACCCCGCGAAAGCTTCATGGTGCACTTCTACGACGGCCTAGGCCCGGCGCAGATCGCCCTGCTCTGCCTGACCTTGGTGCTGTTCCCGCCGGTCACCGAAGAGCTGCTGTTCAGGCACTACGTGATGCGCGTGTTTCCGCTGGACAGTGGCCGCTTCTGGCAGTGGACCGCGATCGTGGTCAGCACGTTGGTGTTTGCTGCGCTGCACAACCAGTACGACAACCTGATCACCTTGGTAACGCTGGTTGCCGTCGGTTTGATCCTCGCCATCGCACGTATAGCCAGCGGCGGTTTGCTGGTGCCGGTGTTACTGCATGCCGCGGCGGAGGTGGTGGCGATTTCGATCAATTATCTGCAGATGGATTGACCGCCGGCTGATCGCGCCAGGAAGTCTGAACGTTGAACATATTCGCCGCCTTGACAGGAAACGGCTCTATGTAAATGGCGGCCAGTCCCACATGCTTGATGGACTGGCCGCCGAGGCGCGCTTTCACTCGGCACCAGGCGGAATGCCATCCTTGTTCTTGTCCTTGAGCCGAGCCTTTTCCTCTTCGGTGGAATGAGCCGGCACCTGGCTGTCTTTCTGGTCGTCTTTTGGATCGGTCATCGCAGTTTCCTCAGTGTGTGGTCGTTGGGCAGTCCACGTGCCGAGCAGTTCAGATTGAGCAGCCCAGCCAACTCAATCCATGGACAACGCCACGCCCTTCAGTGCTAACCTGCCGCTTCAAGTCGCCATCACCGGATCAGCCATGAGCTTAAACTGGCACTCAGGACCAATCACCCGCGCCACCCCATTGGACGCTCAGTACCGTAACACCCAGAAGGTCCGCCAATTCCTGATTGCCGAATGCGGCGAAGCCTTCAAATTCGACCGTACGTTCATGGCCTGGATCAAGAGCGGCGCGCCAGCAACCATGGGCGATGTCGCCGACGAGTGGTTGCGTACCCATGCCTGAAGCCAGCCGGCCATAAGGCTGACTGAGCACAACTGCAACATCTCGCCTTCTTCTATCGTGGCGACCATCGAAGCGCAGGGAAGCAAGACATGATGTTATGGAACGCACTACCGCTGACCATGCTGACATTAATCAGCATTCCTACACATGCAGCCGAGAACAACAACCCGTTCCAGGCTGCACTGATGATCACTTCCCTGGCACCCTGCATCATCGTTTCAGGCGCGCTCGCGGGCACTACAGCGATCCCAGATCTGTTCAAAACCGCGAAAAGCGATGCCCTCACCTTCATCGGTTCTGACGGCATCATCCGCGGCGCGCAATTTGAACAAGCATCACGCTATTATCGCTCGACACACAGCGAGCCGATGATGTCCGACATGCAGCTTGCCCAGGTGATCGCCACCTCACTGTGAGATCAAGCACGGCGCTCATTGCGCCTGCTGTAAGGTTACCGTGCTGCCGCCAAGCCCACCGCCGAGTGGGCTTTTTTACGTCTGAATGAAGCTCCGATCACGCCTTCGGCGAGCAAGAAGCATCAACGTGCTCAGTAAAGTATTTGTCAGTTTTGTGTAAACAAAATTGGGCAATTACTTTTAAATGGTTCTCATTTGCGATACCGTTCGACCCCGATTGCATTCTGCCTCTTGAATCCAACCGATCGACAAGGACTGTTCCACGATGCCACGCCCACCGTTCTGCCGTGCCCTGCTCACCCTGGCGCTGATCGCCGCAAGCCCTGTTCAGGCCGAAGAAACCCTCGAGCTAGAGCCGCTGCCTGCCACTGAACTGCAAGCTTCGTTCGTCACCGCTAGCGGCGGCGGCACTGATGTGCGCGATGCCCCGGCCAGCGTCAGTGTCATCACCCGCGAAGAGATCGAGCGCCAGCCGGTGTACGACCTCAACACCCTGCTGCGGCGTATCCCCGGTGTGACCGGCGGCTTTGGCCCGGTGGGCGAGCAGTCGAAGATCAAGCTGCGCGGCCTGGACGACAAGTACACGCTGATTCTGGTGGACGGCAAACGCATCGGCAGCTCCGCCGACACCAACTACCGCCGCGACCTGGGCCGCCAGGACATCAACTGGATCTCGCCGAACATGATCGAGCGGATAGAGATCGTGCGCGGGCCGATGTCGTCGCTGTACGGCTCGGACGCCATGGGCGGCGTCATCAACATCATCACCCGCAAGGTTTCCCGTGAGTGGAGCGGCTCGCTCAACGCCAACACAACCATCCCGGAAGACTCCGACCGCGGCCAGACCAACCAGACCAGCGTCAACCTGTCCGGCCCGATCACCGAATCGCTAGGCCTGCGCCTGGGCGCCAACCTCACCCGGCGGGCGGCCGACGAAGTCGAACCGCGGGTCGATACCCTCGGCGACTTCGTCTACAACGACGGCGCTGGCGGGGCCAAGGACCACAGCGTCAACGCCCTGCTCAACTGGCAAGTCAACGACAACCACCAGCTGTCATTCGAAGCCACCCAAGGCGTGGAGCGCTCCTGGTCGTCGAAAAAGACCTTCGGCGACTGGGACGAAACCATTGGTGAAGGCTTTGGTGCTGCGCGTCTGACCCGAGACAGCTTCATCATCTCGCACAACGCGGACTGGGGCTTTGGCACCTCGCGGATCGACGCCTACCTGAACAAATTCAAGAACGACATCAGCTGGGGCAAGGCCAGCTCCGAGGAAAAGATCGTCGAAGGCAGCCTCAACATCCCGTTCGATCTGCTGATCAACCAGCGCCTCACCGTTGGCGGGCAATGGAAGCGCGAGCAACTGACCAACACCGACACGCTGGGTACCGTCCCCGTCGATTATCAGGGCAAGCCAGTCAGCGGTGCGGACCTTGAGGGCGACTACTCGGCGCTCTTCATCGAAGACGAACTGTTCCTGCTCGACAACCTCTCGCTGACCTTGGGCAACCGCTTCGACCACAGTGACGAATATGGCAACCACAACAGCCCGCGCGCCTACCTTGTCTACCACCCGCACCCGGACTGGACAGTTCGCGGCGGCGTGTCGCGAGGTTTCCGTGCGCCAAGCCTGAAAGAAGGCAGCGCCGGTGCGGCAACCAACTCCGGCGGTCGCGGCTGCACGTCGCTGCGGCCGCTGGGGTACGTCACCGGCGAATGCTGGATGGCCGGCAATCCAAACCTGCGCCCGGAAATCAGCACCAACAAAGAAATCGGCGTGTCCTTTGACCACGACGGCTGGGAAGCAGGCCTCACCTACTTCCACACCGACTTCAAGGACAAGATCGAATACGCCCCGCTGGGCAACTTCCAGGGCCGTTGGTGGACCATGCTGGAAAACGCCGACAAGGCCCGCACCCGCGGCTGGGAAGGCAGTAGCAGAGTCCCCCTGTGGGAAAATGCCAGCTGGCGCACCAACGCCACCTACATGCTCGAAAGCCGCAACCTGTCGACCGGCCGCGACCTGATCAGCGCGCCTAAACTGTCGCTGTTCAGCGCCATCGACTGGCAGATCAGCGACCGCATCGGCACCGAGCTGTCGGCGCAGCATGTGGGCAAGCAGCGCGGTTTGGGCACTGACTTCGTCAAGTCGTACACCACCTACGACTTGAGCGCCAACTGGGCGGCGACCAACTGGCTGTCACTCAATGCCGGCGTGCAAAACCTGCTCGATGAAGACCCGCGGGATGAGTCGACCAGCTTTTACGTACCGGGTCGGGCGTACTTTGTCGGGATGACGACTTACTTCTGAAGCATGCCTGCTTTCAAACAGGTGGGTGGCAGCTATACGCGGGTTGACAGACCGAGGATGAGGGAACTCGGCGCACACGAGGTGCCCCACGTACAGCCGCCATAAGCGAGCACGTGATTCACTCATCAGTACAGCCTGTCAAAGCCGGTCGCAGCATTTGCGGCGACGGCATGAGGCTAGATGCGCTGAGGTTGGCCTGTAAGAGCTTAAAGGCGCTGGGAATATGTTTGGGAAATGAACTACAGGGAAGCGGAAAAATCTGCCTTTGGACATGATTTGACGCGGTCTGAAACAGGTTTTATTGTCCGATAATACGTTGTTTCCAAAAGCCTCTGAGGCACTGATGCTTCCTGACTCAGCATTCTATACAGCACGCGGAAGACGCATAGCTCGGCTGCGTGGCAAAGTTGGGCTGTGCATGGTCGCAGCACTCTCCTTCCTCGCCGGCATGACTGACGCAGTCGGGTTCACCGCAACAGGTGATTTCGTATCCTTCATGAGCGGCAATACCACTCGCCTTGCGGTTTCAATTGGTGAGCGGGACTACAGCTCCATCCTCACCATCAGCACTCTGATCGGCGCGTTCATCGCTGGCAATGCCATCGGCGTGATCGTCACGCGCCTGATCGACCGCCGCTCCTGGCCGTTGCTGCTTTGCGTAGGCACCCTGCTCTGCCTGGCAGGCTTGACCCCTATACCGCGGTTGTCACTGGTGTGCACTGTCATAGCCATGGGCATGATCAATGCCGTGGTCGAGGAAGTGAATGGTTTGCCGATCGGGCTGACTTACGTCACCGGCGCCCTGTCACGCTTCGGCCGCGGGCTTGGCCGGTGGTTGATGGGTGAGCGCAAGCCGGGCTGGCGGGTGCAGCTTGTGCCTTGGATGGGAATGCTGCTGGGAGCAGTTGCCGGCGCGCTGCTGCAGGGGTATCTCGGGATCACGGCTTTTGTAATCAACGGGCTTCTGGTGTTTGCACTCGCCGCGTCCTCGCTAGCCATCCCACGTCGCTGGCAGCGGAACTACATGCCCAGGTAGCTCCAGAGTTTCAACAAGACGATGTTTAACCCGCGGCCTCTACGCCCTATGGCGGGACACGCATCAGAACAGAATGCAGCCCATCACAATTTAGAATTGCTAGGGACACCTGACTCGTTTAATGCTTCCACTATTGAGGCTATAGGAGGAAGCCACATACAGCGTTACCACCTGAGCTCTCTCAGCGAGGAAGCCTTCGCACCTAAAGCCGCATGAAACGTTTGTCGTGAAACAAATGTTCTCATTCCTTACCTTGTAGAGATCACGCGGCCAAGAGCGGCAGTCGTCCTTGCCTCCGAGCGGACATGACATCTGTTCAATTTCGCCAGCAGCCACGATCTCAGAGCCGGGAAGCTGCCTCATGTCCCCGAAAGCAAAGACTTGAGCGCTTGCGAGGCTGATCAACAGCGAAGCGCAAAACCGGATGAAAGATATGCAGTGTCGTTTTTGACTTTGCTCATCAACTTTTGTCATGAAGCTCAGCCGGCCAAGCGCTCATGAACCACATGATTCCTGGAATCATCACGTAGACCCAATACGTGCTTGGGTAAATGCAGATACCGACAGCCCAGACGGCAAGCAACGTTCCGCCCGCTCGCCGACGTCGCCGCGGCGTCAACCACTCCTGAAACGCTTTATGCCTCTCCCGCCAGCCCATTACCACTCTCCTTGTTTGGTAAGCGGAAGGATATCATCCCCCAAGCGATAAGTGCCTCCCCCGCACAGGCGGCGCCTGCATGCCCGCCAAAAGGTGATGACCATGTACGCTTTGGGCCACATTAACCCAGAGGGCACTGCTGCTGTGCATGGTCGCAGCGCTCTCGCTCCTCGTTGCCGGTGCACTGCTGCAGGGGTATCTCGGTATCACCGCTTTTGTGATCAAAAGGCTGTAGGCCAGTCATCGCGGCATAACCACAGCGATGACTGGCTGCACCCAGCACTTGGCTGGCAGGCTGATTAGCCCACGGGCAACTCTCCCGTCACGATCGCGGTAACGATAAAGATGCCGAACAGCGGCAGCGACCATTTGAAGAACTCTTTCTGATATTGCCCGAAGGTCATCTCGGTCCGGTTCATCAGCAGGAACAACCAGGCTACCGTAGGGCTGGCATAACGCAGCGCCTGCCCCATGAACGAGGCAACACCAATTTCAGTAGGAGTGATGCCGAACTGGTAGGCAATCGGCGCTACTACCGGCAGGATGCCGAAATAATAGGCGTCCACTGGCAATGCGTAGCAGGCGATCGCCCCCAGGAAGGCGAACATCAGGGCGGTATGACTGCCCATTGATTCGGGGATCAGACCCGCGATGCTTTGCGCGACCGCAGCAGCCATGCCACTGCCGTTGAAGATGCCGAGAAAACAGCCTGCCGCCATGATGATCGACGCAACTGCGATGGCATCGCCACCGTTGGCAGTGATACGGTCACGTTGCTCGGTGGCGCTGTAGTTCACCGCCAGAGCGATGGCGGTGCCGAGCATGAATACGATTGCCCCACTCGCCCAGCCTGCCAGCAGGGTGACCAGCATGCCGATGGTCAGGGCCAGGTTGAACAGAAACAGTTTAGGCCGCTTGAACTCACGGTCGTTCTCCTCGATCACCGTGACCATTTCCTCAATCTGCTGCGGCGTGACGATGGCCCGCTCGCCCGGTATGAAACCTAGCCGAACGCGCTCCTTGCGCCCCATCAGATAGGCCATGAAAAACACATAAATGAATGACACGCCAAGGATCGGCAAAATTGCCACGAACAGCGTGTTCACCTCCACGTTGAGCACTGCGGCAGCACGCGCCAACGGCCCGCCCCAGGGCAGGCAGTTGCCAAGTCCGCAAGGGAGAATGATGAGCATGGCCAAGTTCGACAACTTCAAGCCCATTTGTCTGTAAAGCGGCAGGAAGGCGCTGGTGATGATCAATATGGTAGTGGTGCCATCACCATCGAGGGTTACCACGGAAGAAGTGAAAGCCGTGACCAGGATGATCTTCAATGGATCGCCATTGGCCTTGCGGATCAGGTATGTGCATAACGGATCGAACAGACCCACATTCATCATCAGGCTGAAGTAAAGAACTGCGAACAGGATCATCACCGTCGGGTTGACGGTCCCCAGCGACACCTTGCCTTCTGCGTTGACGGTGTAAAACAGGCCTTCCCTTACCCAGGTGACCAGCGTATCGAACGGCACACCGGAGGCCATGCACGCCAGCGCACCGACAATAAGCGAAACGACGATCAGCCCGGTGAAAGGGGAAAGCTTTTGCTTGATAACGAGGATCAGGAACGAAACGATCAACAAATAGCCGAGAGCGGTAAGCATTCGGGCATCTCCCAATTTTATTCTTATAGTGCGGAAACGGTGTATCAGTAGAGCCTCTTGGACTCCCTTGAATGCATCAGCGCCCGATCAGGAGTTCAGTCACCCAGGCCGGCGCGAGCTCTGGCAGCGGCTGACCGTTAGCCCTACGACGGGCGTAATCATCGATGACCTCGCGCCGCTTGGCCTCATAAGCATCCTTTTTCTCCGAAGCCTGCAAGACTTCGAGCAGGCGGCCACGAGGAACGACAGTGACACCGTCGTAATCGCCGAAGACCAAGTCGCCTGGAGTGACCTCTATCCCGGCACAGTGCACTGGTGCGTTGATCTTGCCGGGGCCCTGCTTGGCCGGGCTACGTTGCATGAATCCCTTGGCGTAGACCGGAATGTCCAGCTCAGCCAGCGGCACTTTGTCACGTACGCAGCCGTCGATCACCAGACCGCTGAGGCCAACTGCCTGGGCAGCGCCAGCCATCAGATCACCGATGTAGGCACGACCGCGATAGCCCTTGCCAGCCACCACCAGCACGTACCCTGGCCGGCCTTGGTAAATGGCAACATGGATAGGGAAATTGTCACCGTCTTCGGTATCCACCGTGTAGGCGGTGCCGAGCATGATCTTGCTTTCATCAAGCGGCATCAGATCGCTGTCCATGCAGCCATTACGTGCAATACCAAGGCTTTGCATGCCATCGCAAAGCTGGGCGGGGCTGAGTTTGCGAAAGCGCTCGAGGATGTCCTGCGGGATGGGTTCAGGCAGAGCAAAATACTGTTCAGTGTTCATGATCGACAATCCTCAAGAGTGGCGGGCGAGATGGGCAATGGCGTCGCGATAATTCATGTCGCTGCCACCCGGCCCTAGCAGGCTGGCCCAGTCGCTCAGAGCAAGCTTCTGTAGTTGACCGCGGGTGGCCGTGGACATGGTGGAATCGACGCCGGCCGCTTCGAGCGTCGCCACTACATCGTCGAGTTCAGCACCGCGGCGCTTCGCATGGATCAAGGTCCGAGCGGTGAAGGTATTGGCGAGTTGCTCTACCGTTTTGCCGTTCAGTGAGTCAGCCAAGGATTCGACCAAGGTATCAAGCACGCCGAAACGCTCGGCCGCCAGGAAGGATTCCAGAAACAGTTGCGGCAAGCCTTTCATCACCACGCTTTTGAGCATCTTGATGGCCGAAGCAGAGCCGGGCTCGGCGTCCAGCACAGTCAGCCGCATACCGTGCGGCGTGAAAGCCTGCTCAAACGCCTGGGCGGCGCTCCCGGCCAGCAGCATCGGGACACGGTGGGCGTTACCCGGTACGGTACCCATCACCGCGACGTCGCAGAAGTCAACGCCGGCAGCCCGCGCTAATCGATCGATAGCCTGTTTGACAGTGGGGGCTGCCGAGTTCATATCGATGTAGTGCTGCCCGCTCTGGAGCAGCGGCATGATCCGCTCGGCCAGTGCAAGGGCGCTGCTGGCGCTGGTCAAACATGCGATGAAGCGCGCTTCTCGGCAGGCCTCTTCCAGGGTGTCATACAGCGTCACCTGCGCCTGCTCGGCACGTTGTTGAATCAGCGGGCCAGCCTTTGGGTCGTCTCTATAGGCGTCATATGCGCCTATACGCATTCCCCCTTGCTGCCCCAGGCCGCTGGCCAGGTGGAACGCGGCTTCGCCGAAACCGATAAAGATCAGGTCCATGAACACATTGCCTCTTATTGGATTTATTTCCTTGAGGTAGAGCAAGTCATGTGCCACGCGCGGCGACGTCGGCTTCACATAAAATAAAATCTTTTAGTATCAATTAATTAGCGCATGCTCGATCACCTGACCTTTGCCAGGAGGCAACAGAGGGATAACCTGCTCATTGCAGTTAATTTCATTTCCTGAACAACAATGAAATATAAGGAAACCGCATGAAACACGAGGTCTACTTGGCTGAGCAGCGGATTCCTACAAACGGAATCGCCGTCATCACGCCGTCCACCACCATGACCCGGGTAATGAACAGCATCCTGCGAGCGCGCCAGCTTTCGCTGCCCGTTGTGGAGGCGGCCCAGACCGATGCGATCAAGACTGCTCGGCAGCTGATTGACGAAGGTGCTGAGGTGCTGATCAGTCGAGGCAAGACCGCAAGCATGCTTCGCGAACACTTTCGCGTGCCGGTCGTGGAGGTCAGGCATACCTTTTTCGATTGCATCAATGCTTACGAAAAGGCTTCACGCCTGTCATCGAAAATTGCTTTTTTGGCCACCTCAGAGGGCTACGCAAGAATCCTGGAAAAGTCCCGTCCATTCTTGCCCGATGCTTCAATCTGCTTTATCGACCCTCTGAGCAGCTTGCAAAACACCGACTCGGTACTCGACAACCTGCAGACGCAGGGTATCGAAGTAGCCATAGGTGGACTGTCACTCGAGGAACCGGTGAAATCGCGGGGCATGCACTATGTCATGTCCGATACCGACAGTGACGCAGCAGCAGAAGCGATCGACGAGGCCTTGCACCTTTTGCAGGTGCAGGAGGAAAGAAGACAGCAGCGACAGGAACTGCAACACCGATACGAGATGATCCAGTCAATTCTGGATTGCGTGTCTGAAGGCATCTTCAGCGTCGATGGTTCGGGCGTGGTAACCAGGATGAATAATGTCGCCCGAACCTACTTGAGTGCAGTCAGCTGCGGAGACGCCGTTACCCAACTACCGCTAAGCAATTACTTCACTCAGGCGCTCCGCCATGGCAAACCAGTGCGTGGCGCGTTGATCGACATAGGCCGACTTTCGCTGACACTGAGCATTGCCCCCATCGTGCTTGAGGGAGAGATAATCGGCGCCGTCGCCACCCTGCAAAACCAGACGGATATCAAAGCGATCGAGCAGAAGATGCGTCGCGCGTTGGCAGGCCGCCACCTGGCCGAAAGCAGCTTCGACGACATCATCGGCAACAGCGCCGCCTTGCTGAAAGCCAAGGCCCTGGCTGCGACCTTTGCAGGAGTGGACAGCACCCTGATGATTGAAGGTGAAACCGGCACCGGCAAAGAGTTGTTCGCGCAGAGTATCCACAATGCCTCACCACGCCGCAGCGGTCCCTTCGTGGCCATCAACTGTGCAGCCTTCGCGCCCAGCGTCCTGGAGAGCGAGTTATTCGGCTACGTGAAGGGCGCATTCACTGGAGCGGCGGCGGAGGGCCGGGCAGGAGTGTTCGAGCTCGCCCATACCGGCACTCTGTTTCTAGACGAAATCAGCGAAACCTCTACGGACATCCAGTTAAAGCTACTTCGAACTCTGCAGGAGCGGAAAGTGATCCGTTTGGGGGACGACAAGGTCACGCCGGTGGATATCCGCATTATCACCGCGAGCAACAAACCGCTGCCGGCGTTGATTGCCCAAGGGCTGTTCCGTGAGGACTTCTACTACCGGATCTGCGTGTTGAGGCTCAGGTTGCCTCCTCTGCGCGAGCGTCGAGAGGACATCCCTGCCCTAGCCCGCCACATTCTCAAAGGTAGCGCCAGCGACCTACTGAAAACGACGCCGAAGCTTATCGCCAGGCTTTGCGATCACCACTGGCCAGGTAATGTACGACAGCTAGGCAACATCGTCGAACGCCTTAGCGTGATGAGTAAGTGCAGCACGTTGCTTCCGGACTGGCTGGACGAGGCGCTTGACGATCTTTCGCCGGCAGCCATCAATCCTGCTGGTGAAAGTGTGTCAAAGCTGCCGAACGAGCGAGACATTTTATTCGCCGCACTGACCAATGCTGGCGGCAACCGAAGAATCGCAGCCGAGCACCTGGGCATCAGCACCACCACGCTGTGGCGCAGGATGAAGAAATTCCTCGATCAGGATCCAGGCTGCTTCGATGCAGCCCGATACTCCTGATGCTTCCTGCATTGGGAGCGAATTCGGCGGATCAATCTAAATCACCCGCAGGACGTTAACCTTGAACACACTCCTGTAGCCACTGACAAACGCAAGCCATTCGGCGTCCGTCCAGTTGGACCTGCGCTTGACCTGCCGCAAGTCATGACGGCTTGCGGTCATTGCGGTGAAGCGTTTACCGCTGCGGCTGTGGAGCTGGCCAGCATGGAGTCAGCCCTCCTCCACCAGTATCGCTGACCATCAGTCTTTGAAATGCAAAAAGCCCAGCGCGGTGCTGGGCTCTGTCGACTTAATCCAAAGGATCAGATGATCACTTAAGCCCCAATACGGAGATTATTCCCAGGGATGCTTTTGATATATGTAACGTTTTACAGTGGGTGAACCTGACAAATCCGGCGGCCCTTGCCTATTCACGCTCCGAAAGGGCGGATTCTGTACGTAACGGGCGCGATCCTCTGAACGATTTTTATCGGCTTGATCTTGTTGATCACCTTGATAGTTACCTTTATCAGCCGGCATGCTTACCAGCCTATCACTATCGATCCCATATCTATCTCTGGACATACGCACCTCTCAACGCTCAGAAATTCTGAGCTGAATCGAGTATGCGCCTATTCAAAATATGGAATTTTTCTATTAGACCGCCGGGCCAACTGAAAGCGGAAGGTATAGCCTGTCGCACATCCAGCGTGGATGAAAGGCCAGTATCGCGCCACTACAGCGCGGTCGTAGCGTTGTGCCTCCCAATGAGCCGCCCCGGTCCGTTGCCGGAAAGCCCATGGACTGGGGCAATTTAGGAGATAAGGAACACCTGCAAATCCCGGACAAACAATTTGCCCCTACATCATCGTTCACCACCCGTTACGATGAGCTCAAGGCCATTGGCTCTGGATACGCACTGATCCTGGAACTGGTGACCGGGAAGAAGCTGAGCAGTGCCTGATCCACAAGCTTGAGAAGCTGCGCAGCGAGGCAACATTTGCGCCCAGCTTGCCCTGGTTTCGCTTCAATCAGGATTCACGACCTGAAGCATACCTTCGGCATACGCCTGAAGGCAGCTGGCGTGACAGAGGAAGATCGGAAGTCGCTACTTGGCCACAAGAACGGGAGCGTGACCAGCCACTACTCCGGCGCTGAGCTGGGGCAGTTGATAGAGGCGGCAAACAAGGTTTCAGCAACGGACTCGCGTGGGCCGGTGCTGACAATTTTGAAAAGGAGGCAGGCTTGAAAATGGAGAAGTCACGCAAACGTCACGCAAATGAAAAAGGCCACTCCTTGCGGAAATGGCCTAAGTCATTGGGATTATTTGGTCGGGACGGAGTGATTCGAACACTCGACCCCTTGCACCCCATGCAAGTGCGCTACCGGGCTGCGCTACGCCCCGAACTGCTCTCAATACTGCTGAGAACGGTACAAAATCTACCCTAACCTTTTGATTAATGAAAGCTTTTTTTCGAAAAACTTTCCATTCGTCGGATCAGGTTATTTCTTCAACACCACCAGCACATCTTCCAACTCGACAATCATCTGCCGAATCATCTGCTTATACTGCGTCGTGTCGTCCTTGGCTTCATCACTGGACATGCGCAAGCGCGCACCGCCGATGGTGAAGCCTTGGTCGTACAGTAACGCGCGGATCTGGCGGATCATCAGTACGTCTTGGCGCTGATAATACCGGCGGTTGCCGCGGCGTTTGACGGGGTTGAGCTGGGGAAACTCCTGCTCCCAGTAGCGCAGCACGTGCGGTTTTACCGCACAGAGCTCGCTGACTTCACCAATGGTGAAGTAGCGTTTGCCCGGGATGGGGGGCAGCTCGTCGTTATGACTTGGTTCCAGCATAGGCCTCAACCCGGGCTTTCAATTTCTGCCCTGGACGAAAGGTGACGACGCGGCGTGCGGTGATCGGGATTTCTTCCCCGGTTTTGGGGTTGCGGCCCGGCCGTTGGCGTTTGTCGCGAAGGTCAAAGTTGCCGAATCCGGACAACTTGACCTGCTCGTTATCTTCAAGCGCGTGGCGGATCTCTTCGAAAAACAACTCGACGAGTTCCTTCGCCTCTCGCTTGTTAAGCCCAAGCTCCTCGTACAGCCTCTCGGCCATCTCAGCTTTCGTCAGAGCACCCATGCCGTTATTTCCTTAACGTGGTGTTCAACCTTTGTTCGAGCGAGGTGAGGATCAACTGCAGGGTGGCATTCACCTCATCGTCATTAAGAGTGCGCGATGGATGCTGCCAGGTCAAGCCGACCGCGAGGCTTTTTCTATCAGGATCAATGCCTTTACCCTGGTAGACGTCAAACAGCCTGAGGTCTGTGAGCCATTCGCCTGCATTGTCACGAATTGCTTCAAGGACGTCGCTGGCGGCCACATCACGGCCGGCAATCAGGGCCAGGTCGCGGCGGGTTTCAGGGAACTTGGACAGTTCGCTGAATTTCGGCAGGCAACCTTCGACCACTTCTTCCAGGATCAGCTCGAAGACGAACACCGGGCGATCCAGGTCGAGTGTCTTGGCCAGCTCTGGGTGCAGAGCACCGAGGTAGCCGACTTCCTTGCCGTCGCGTTCGATACGGGCGGTCTGGCCTGGGTGCAGGGCTGGGTGCTTGCCCGCGACGAACTTGAACTCACCGAGCGCGCCGGAGTAACCCAGCACCGCTTCAACGTCGGCTTTGACGTCGAAGAAGTCAATGCCATCGCGTGGGTTGGCCCAGCCTTCTGGCAAGCGGGTACCGGTGACGACGCCGGCGAGCATCGGCTGCTGCTTGAGGTCGCCGAGTTGGCCGACAAAGCGTTGGCCGCTCTCGAACAGGCGCACGCGGTCTTGCTGGCGGTTAAGGTTGTGCTGCAGCGCTTTGACCAGGCCGGGCCACAACGAGGCGCGCATGGCGGCCATGTCGTTGGAGATCGGGTTGGCCAGCAGCAGCGGCTCGACGCCAGGGCTGAACAGCTCGAACAGTTTCGGGTCGATGAAGCTGTAGGTGATTGCTTCCTGATAACCGCGAGCTACCAGCAGGCGGCGCAGGGTTGGCAGCTCACCGCGGGCTTCCGGCGCGCCTTTGGGGGCGAGACGGGCTTGCGGATAGCGCACTGGCAGGTGGTTGTAGCCATACAGACGGGCCAGTTCTTCGATCAGGTCGACTTCAAGACTGATATCGAAGCGGTGGCTTGGCACTTGTACCGTCCACTGCCCTGCCCCATCGGCGCTGGTGGTCAGCTCGAGGGCGTTGAGCAGTTGCTCGACCTGGGCTGGGTCCATGTCCATGCCGAGCATCTGGCTGATGCGTTCGGCGCGCAGAATGATCGGCGCAACTTTCGGCAGGTGCTGCTCGCTGACTGCTTCGACGATCGGGCCGGCTTCGCCGCCGACGATTTCCAGCAGCAGCGCGGTCGCGCGCTCCATGGCTTCGCGAGCCAATTGCGAGTCGACGCCGCGCTCGTAGCGGTGTGAGGCATCGGTGTGCAGACCATAGGAACGGGCCTTGCCAGCGACGGAAATCGGCTCGAAGAAGGCGCTCTCAAGGAACAGATCGCGGGTCTTCTCGGTATTCACGCCGCTGTGCTCGCCACCCATGACGCCGGCAATGGCCAGGGCCCGGGTGTGGTCGGCGATGACCAGGGTGTCGCTACGCAGGGCGACTTCCTGACCGTCGAGCAGGACCAGCTTCTCGCCTTCCTCGGCCATCCGCACGCGGATGCCACCGTTGATTTCGGCGAGGTCGAAGGCGTGCATCGGCTGGCCGAGCTCGAGCATCACGTAGTTGGTGATGTCGACTGCAGCGTCGATGCTGCGCACGTCGCTGCGGCGCAGGCGCTCTACCAGCCACAGCGGGCTTGGCTTGGCCAGGTCGACGTTGCGGATCACGCGGCCGAGGTAACGCGGGCACGCGGCCGGGGCCGAGACTTCAACCGAGCGCACTTCGTCGTGGCTGGCGGCAACGGCCGGCACGTCGATGCGGGTAACCGGCACGTCGTACAGGGCGCTGACATCGCGCGCCATACCGGCCACCGAGAGGCAGTCGCCACGGTTCGGGGTCAGGCCGATTTCGATGCTGGCGTCGTCGAGATTGAGGTATTCACGGATGTCCTGACCAACCGGCGCATCGGCGGCCAGTTCAAGCAGGCCGTCGTTTTCTTCGCTGATCTGCAACTCGGCAGCCGAGCACAGCATGCCGTTGGATTCAACGCCACGCAGTTTGGCCTTTTTGATCTTGAAGTCGCCTGGCAGCTCGGCTCCGATCATGGCGAAGGGGATCTTCAGGCCCGGGCGCACGTTAGGCGCGCCGCAGACGACTTGGAAGGTCTCCTGGCCGTTGCTGACCTGGCACACACGCAGCTTGTCGGCATCCGGGTGCTGCTCGGTGCTGAGCACTTCGCCGACGATGATACCGCTGAACTGGCCAGCCGCCGGCGTGACGCTGTCGACTTCGAGGCCGGCCATGGACAGACGAGCAACCAGCTCGTCGCGGGAGACTTGCGGGTTTACCCAACCGCGCAGCCACTGTTCACTGAATTTCATGCTGTTCTCCTGAATATGGTCGAGGTGTGGCCTAGCGGAATTGCGCCAGGAACCGCAGGTCGTTGTCGAAGAACAGACGCAAATCGTTGACGCCATAACGCAGCATGGCCAGACGCTCGGCGCCCATGCCGAAGGCAAAGCCCTGGAACTCTTCCGGGTCAATGCCAGACATGCGCAGCACGTTCGGATGGACCATGCCGCAGCCCATCACTTCCAGCCAGCCGGTCTGCTTGCACACGCGGCAGCCTTTGCCGGAACACATCACGCACTGAATGTCGACTTCAGCGGACGGTTCGGTGAAGGGGAAGAACGACGGACGGAAACGTACATCCAGCTGCTTCTCGAAGAACACCCGCAGGAATTCTTCGATGGTGCCCTTGAGGTCGGCGAAGTTGATGTCGCGATCGATCAACAAGCCTTCCACCTGGTGGAACATCGGCGAATGGGTGATATCCGAATCGCAGCGATAGACGCGGCCAGGGCAGACAATGCGAATCGGCGGCTGGGTCGATTCCATGGTACGTACCTGCACCGGCGAGGTGTGGGTGCGCAGCAGCATGTTGGCATTGAAGTAGAAGGTGTCGTGCATCGCCCGGGCCGGGTGGTGGCCGGGGATGTTGAGCGCCTCGAAGTTGTGATAGTCGTCTTCGACCTCAGGGCCTTCGGCGATGCCGTAGCCAATGTGGGTGAAGAACTGTTCGATGCGTTCGAGGGTACGGGTGATCGGGTGCAGGCCGCCAGTGGTCTGGCCACGGCCAGGCAGGGTCACGTCAATGCATTCGGCAGCCAGGCGAGCGCTGAGCTCGGCCTCTTCAAAGCCAGCCTTGCGCGCATTGAGCACTTCGGTGACGCGTTCCTTGGCGTCGTTGATCAGCGCTCCAACCTTGGGGCGCTCTTCGGCTGGCAGGTTGCCCAGGGTCTTCATCACCTGGGTCAGCTCGCCTTTCTTGCCGAGAAATTGAACCCGGATCTGTTCCAGGGCATTGATGTCTTCAGCGCGCTCCACAGCTTCCAGGGCTTGGGAGACCAGCGCGTCCAGGTTTTCCATGTACAGACTCCAGATACAAAAATAGGGGAAGAGCTTTGAAGGCTCTTCCCCTATCGATGACGTTCAACACCCGACGGCGCATGCGCCGCCGGATGATTGTCGTGGGTACTTAAGCCAGAACGGCTTTAGCTTTCTCGACAATCGCAGCAAACGCCGCTTTTTCGTTCACTGCCAGGTCAGCCAGAACTTTACGGTCGATTTCGATCGACGCTTTTTTCAGGCCAGCAATCAGGCGGCTGTAAGACAGACCGTTGACGCGAGCACCAGCGTTGATACGAGCGATCCACAGAGCGCGGAACTGACGTTTTTTCTGGCGACGGTCACGGTAGGCGTATTGACCAGCCTTGATGACAGCCTGCTTGGCAACACGGAATACGCGCGAACGTGCACCGTAGTAACCTTTAGCCAGTTTCAGAATTTTTTTGTGACGCTTACGAGCAATTACGCCGCGCTTTACACGAGCCATGAGTAACTTCCTCTATCTAGACCAGAATTAACGAACGCGCAGCATGCGCGCGACTTTTGCCACGTCAGACGGGTGCAGCATGCTGCTACCACGCAGTTGACGCTTACGCTTGGTCGACATTTTGGTCAGGATGTGGCTCTTGAAAGCGTGCTTGTGCTTGAAGCCGGTCGCCGTTTTCAGGAAACGCTTCGCTGCACCGCTCTTGGTTTTCATTTTTGGCATGTTCGTAACTCCGCATTGGGGTGGATAAACATAACCGCAAGGCCTGCCGTGCCCTGGTGGTTATTTCTTTTTCTTGGGGGCGATGACCATCAAAAGTTGGCGTCCTTCCATCTTCGGATGCTGTTCGACGGTCCCGTATTCGGCGAGATCAGCTTCGATCCGCTTCAGCAGTTCCATACCCAGCTCCTGGTGGGCCATCTCACGACCACGGAATCTCAGAGAGATCTTGGTCTTGTCCCCATCACTTAGGAAACGTACCAGGTTGCGTAGTTTTACCTGGTAATCCCCTTCCTCCGTCCCTGGACGAAACTTGATTTCTTTGATCTGGATGATCTTCTGGTTTTTCTTGGCTGCAGCCTGTTGCTTCTTCTTCTCGAACAGGCTTTTGCCGTAGTCCATGACTTTACAGACAGGAGGTACGGCGTCAGCAGAAATCTCTACCAGATCCAGCTTCGCTTCTTCAGCGATACGAAGCGCTTCTTCGATCGAGACGATGCCCAACTGTTCACCATCAGCACCAATTAACCGAACCTCGCGTGCAGAGATATTCTCGTTGATCGGGGCCTTCGGTGCAGCTCGTTTATCGTTTCTCATATCACGCTTAATAATCATTACTCCGATTCTTGGCGACCACGCCGGGAAACCGCATGCGCAAGGAACTCGGCGAATTGGGCGACGGGCATGGAGCCCAGGTCAGCGCCTTCGCGAGTACGCACAGCGACGGTTTGCGTTTCGACTTCACGGTCCCCTATAACCAAAAGGTACGGGACCTTGAGCAAAGTATGCTCGCGGATTTTAAAGCCGATCTTCTCATTTCTCAAGTCAGACTTGGCACGAAAACCGCTATCGGTCAGATTTTTTTCAACCTGAAGGGCAAAATCGGCCTGCTTGTCAGTGATGTTCATGATCACTGCCTGGGTTGGCGCCAGCCAAGCCGGGAATACGCCAGCATAGTGCTCGATCAGCATACCGATGAAGCGTTCGAACGAACCGAGAATGGCGCGGTGCAGCATTACCGGGCGCTTGCGCGCGTTATCTTCGGCAATGTAGCTGGCGTCCAGACGCTCAGGCAGGTTCGGATCGTACTGCAGGGTACCACACTGCCAGTTACGACCGAGGCAGTCACGCAGGGTGAACTCGATTTTCGGGCCGTAGAAGGCGCCCTCGCCTGGCTGATATTCCCACTCCAGGCCGGATTCGTTAAGCGCATCAGCCAGGGCGCCTTCGGCGCGATCCCACAGCTCGTCCGAACCGACACGCTTGGCCGGCCGGGTCGAAAGCTTCATGGCGACGTCGACGAAACCGAAGTCTTTATAGACATCGAGGGTCAGCTTGATAAAGTCGGCCGCTTCTTTCTTGACCTGATCTTCGGTGCAGAAGATGTGCGCATCATCCTGAACGAAACCACGCACACGCATGATGCCGTGCAACGCGCCAGATGGCTCGTTACGGTGGCATGCACCGAACTCGGCCAAACGCAGTGGCAGGTCGCGGTACGACTTCAGACCCTGATTGAACACCTGCACGTGGCACGGGCAGTTCATCGGCTTGACCGCGTAATCACGGCTTTCCGACGATGTGGTGAACATGTTTTCGGCGTAGTTGGACCAGTGACCGGAACGCTCCCAGAGGATTCGATCGACCACTTGCGGGGTCTTGATCTCAAGGTAACCGTTCTGACGCTGCACAGTACGCATGTACTGCTCGAGCACCTGATAAACAGTCCAGCCGTTCGGATGCCAGAAGACCATGCCCGGCGCTTCTTCCTGCAGGTGGAACAGGTCGAGTTGCTTGCCGATCTTGCGGTGATCGCGTTTCTCGGCTTCCTCGATGCGCTGAATGTAGGCAGCCAGCTGCTTCTTGTCAGCCCAGGCAGTGCCGTACACGCGCTGCAGCTGCTCGTTCTTGGCGTCGCCGCGCCAGTAGGCACCGGACAGCTTGGTCAGCTTGAACGATTTGAGGAAGCGGGTATTGGGCACGTGCGGACCGCGGCACATGTCGACGTATTCTTCGTGATGGTACAGACCCATGGTCTGCTCATCCGGCATGTCCTCAACAAGGCGCAGCTTGTAGTCTTCGCCACGGGCCTGGAACACGTCGATGACTTCGGCGCGCGGGGTGACCTTCTTGATGACGTCGTAGTCTTTCTCGATCAGCTGCTGCATGCGCTTTTCGATGGCAGCGAGGTCATCAGGGGTGAAGGGGCGCTCGTAGGCGATATCGTAATAGAAGCCGTCATCGATGACCGGGCCGATTACCATCTTGGCGGTCGGGTACAGCTGCTTGACTGCGTGGCCGACCAGGTGGGCGCACGAGTGACGGATGATTTCCAGCCCCTCTTCATCTTTGGGGGTGATGATCTGCAGGGTGGCGTCGTGTTCGATCAGGTCGCAGGCATCGACCAGCTTGCCGTCGACTTTACCGGCCAGGGTGGCCTTGGCCAGGCCGGCGCCAATCGAGGCGGCGACTTCGGCTACGGATACAGCGTGATCGAACGAACGTTGACTGCCATCGGGAAGAGTAATGGTGGGCATGGCGCCTCCTCTCCTAGTGGTGACCCCTACCAAAGGTCACGTGGGTTGGGATGAGCCAGTACAAGATCCGACCTGCCTTCCTTAATAGAGGAAGCCTGCCTCACAGTGGCAGAAGCCTTTCGGCTTGTCAGGGGCGAACCAGAGTGACTGGAAATAGAAAGATAGTTGCTGGCTGCCTCTGGGCAACTGCAAGCCGAGCATGCTAGCACGCAGGTTAGCGGCCAGGCACGAATATTTGGTAAATGCGTAAATCCGGTGAACTGTGAGTAAAAAAGCCTATCAGATTTGCTGATGCATCCGATTTTCATCAGACCTATATCAAGGGAGTGTCTGGTTATGCGACTTCAGTCTCTTCTGGCCCTGACCGCCGCGGGGGCACTGCTGCTGCCCATGGCGGCCCAAGCCGACTGGCCAGCCGGCAAGAAAGACGCCTACATGCAGCAATGCGTGCAGGTGGCCACCCAGCAAGGCATCAGCGCCAAGGACGCCGACACCCACTGCAAGTGTGGTGCCCAGGCAATCGAGAAGAATTTCAGCATGGCTGAGATCGAAGACCTCGACAGCAAGGACGGTGTTGACGCGAAATTGATGCAAAAGGCTCAAACTGTGGTAAAACAGGCGTGCACGACGAAAGGTTGACCGCCTAACAGCGGGCTTCCGAGCCTTTATTTGCGCTGTATCAGTTTTCTTCGCAGTTAAAAGGCGCGACACGCGCAGAATTAGACTATGATGTACCTGGCGCACGCAGCTTCGGCTACATCTGCACCGATAAAAAATTACGTTTCTGGAGATTCACCCCATGTCCAATCGCCAAACCGGCACCGTCAAGTGGTTCAACGATGAAAAAGGCTTCGGCTTCATCACTCCTCAAGGCGGCGGCGACGACCTGTTCGTACACTTCAAAGCCATCGAATCCGACGGCTTCAAGAGCCTGAAAGAAGGCCAGACTGTTTCCTTCGTTGCCGAAAAAGGCCAGAAGGGTATGCAGGCTGCACAGGTTCGTCCGGAGTAATTCGGATGCTGTAAAAAAACCCGCCCTCGTGGCGGGTTTTTTTATGCCTGAATTTTACAGATTGGTCGCCGCCGCCCATGGCGCCAGCGACCATTAAAGAGCAAATCAGCCGCAGTTGACGCGGACGACGTTACCCTGCTCGTCAACATTGAGGTTGAGTCGCTCGGAGCGGTACTCCAGGGTGACCATATCGTGCGGCTTGAGGATGCGGGCCATTTGCGAGCCGCTGGCTTTGCGCGCCTGCTCAAGCAGCTCGGGTGTGCCCGGTTTGCCTACGGTGAAGTCAGCGCCGCTGGCGTTACAGCGGCCATCGTTGCCAGTCGAGGCTGCCGGTGCGCTGCTGTCACCGCCCGGCGCGCTGCCAGTGCTGCAACCAGCCAGCGCAACAGCTACCAGTACGGTTGCCAGAGAAGCACGGGTACGGAACATGAATCCTCCTAATCATCATGGGAACTGCTGTATGCGACAGTAGTGCGCAATATTCGTTGCAAAACGCCCAAGTGTGCCTGACTCGCGCCCGCGAGGGGAAACAGCAATCGTCACCGGGTTTTGCACCGAATAAATAGTTTGTCGCGCACGGACTGTTATGCCTAAGTCGCAGGGCTCTTGACGCAAAGGCATGATTTACTGCAATAAGTGGAGTGCAGCATGCCTCCCTACGAACGCCAGGGCCCGGTGTTCGATCTATAGTCCGAACCAACGAGAAATTTCCAATGCGCAGCCTCAGCATCGATGCCGACATCCAGGTCCACTTACCCGCGGGCCATCGCTCGTACGCACCAGGCACCGCCGAGGAGCTAATGTTGATTGCCGTGGACCTGCTGGTACACGAACTCGGCAACGAAGGCTCCCGCAGCTTTATAGAGCAAGTGCTGGAGCGCTACGCGCCCCAGGCTGCAGCTATGGCAATCGAGCCAGCCGCTCGCTGAGCAGATCGAACAAGCCCTGGGCATCGCCCTCCTCTACCCACATGACGTTGGCGGGCTGCTTGAGCACGCCATACCAGTCGGCAACGGTCTGACCGAAGGTCGGGCCTTCGCGACTGTCGACACTCATGTGGATCTGCCGCCCGCTGAACATCTCTGGCTTGAGCAGATAAGCAATGACGCTCGCATCATGTACCGGCCCGCCGGGCATGCCGTAGAGCTGCATGTCATGCTGAATGTAGGCGTTGAGGATGTCCACGACCTGATTGCTGGCGCGGTTGTTGACCGCGCTCAGCTGCTTGAGCCGAGCATCGCTGGTCAGCAGCTTGTGGGTGACATCCAGAGGCAGATAGGTGAGCTTGACGCCACTGGCCAACACCACCTCAGCGGCATGCGGGTCCGCGTACAGATTGAATTCAGCGACTGGCGTGATGTTTCCGCCATTGAAGTGGGCGCCGCCCATGACCACGACTTCCTTGATGCCTTGGGCGATCCCTGGCTGCTGGATCAGCGCCAAGGCCAGGTTGGTCTGCGGCCCAAGCATGGCGATGGTGATGCTGTGTGGCTTGGCTGCGCTCAGGGTATCGACCAGATACTGCACCGCATTGCCCGCGGCCAAGCTTTGCTTTGGCTCATGCACCTGCACGCCGGTAATGCCCTCCTCGCCGTGAACCTCAGCGGCGTAGATGGGCGCGCGCACCAAAGGTCGCCCAGCACCGGCGTAGACCGGTATGTCTTCGCGCCCAGCCCACTCACGGGCCAGACGCGCGTTGCGGGCGGTTTTCTCCAGGCGCACGTTGCCGGCAACCGTGGTGATCGCGCGAATGTTCAGCTCTCCGGGTGATGCCATCGCCAAAAACAGCGCCACCAGGTCATCGGCACCAGGGTCGGTGTCGATGATCAACTCGCGCGGGGCGGCGTGCAGCGCCGAGGTTGTTACAGCAGCCATGAGGACGGCTCCTTGCAGCAGTTTCTTCAACATAAGGCACTCCTGCGCCAACAGTTTGCAAATTCAGGCCGCGCCACGGCGGATCGAAGCCAATAGGTCAAAACGTGACGCCAGCGACCAATGCGATATTGCTGAATGGCTTGCACTCCCCGGTGCGCACCATGACCTTGGCCTGACGACTCAGCAGCTTGAACTCACTGTGCGGCATCTGCTCGCGAACGCCGAGCAAGCCCAGCGCGCTGAGCTGCTGGATTTCAGCCAACGCCGGTGGCGCGACCTCGAACAGCTCGGCCGCCAAGACATGCCGTTCGACCTGCATTTCGCTCAGCACCACCCGCAGTACACTGGCAAAGTCCGGCAAGCCCGAGGTAATGGCCAGGTCGATCAATTCCACGCCAACCGGCACCGGCAAGCCGGCATCACCGATCACCACGATGTCGCCATGACCCAGACCGGCAATCGTGCGCGACAGAGCAATATTGAGCAGAGCGGTCTTTTTCATGGCTGCAGCTCCGCCAGATAGGGAATCGAGGGCTGCGCACCCGCACGAGTGACCGATATGGCGGCCGCGCGCTGACCGAGGGTGATCGCCTCAGCCTCACTCAGCCCACGCGCCAAGCCAGCGGCAAAGCCACCGATAAAGGTGTCACCGGCCGCAGTGGTGTCGAGCGCTTTGACCGGCGTTGCCGGATAGTGCTGGCAGCCTTGCGCGCTCACCACCAAAGCACCCTCGCTACCGAGGGTCATGATCACCTTGCCGACCCCGAACGCAAGCAACTGCTCGGCAGCGCGGCGGGCGCTGTCCTGATCGCTCACCGCAATGCCGGTCAAGGCCTGGGCCTCGCTTTCGTTGGGCGCGAGGTAGTCGATGTTGGTAAACCAGTCTGCCGGCAGCGGGCCGGTAGCGGGGGCAGGATTGAGAATCACCGTCTTGCCCAACTCACGGGCTCGGACCAAGGTCCAGGCAACCGTTGCCTGGGGCACTTCCAGTTGGCAGATGACGATATCAGCAGCCTGCAACAAGCTGTCAGCGCGCTGCACCGACTCGGCGCTGAGCAGGCCGTTGGCACCGGGGATCACCACGATTGCGTTCTGGCTGGCAGCGTCCACCACGATCAGCGCCACTCCGCTGGAAACACCCGCGCAGCTAGCCACTGCCTGACAATCAACGCCTTCGACCTGCAGCGCTTGTAGCAGCTGCGGGCCATAGGCGTCATCACCGACATTGCCGATCATGGCCACGCTGGCGCCGAGGCGCGCCACGGCCACCGCCTGGTTGGCGCCCTTGCCGCCGGGCACCGTGAAAAAACCGTCGCCGGTCAGCGTCTCGCCGGCTCGCGGCAAGCGCTCGGCGCGGGCCACCAGGTCCATGTTGAGGCTGCCGACCACTACTACCTTGGCATGCATGGGAAGTCCTTAGCGGTAATCATTGAACAGGTCCGGGCGTGGCCCGGTAGATTCGCGCATGATGATGCGCGGGGCGATGATGCGCTGCTCGGCCGGGGCGTCGTGCCGCGGCCTGGCGATGCGCGACAGCAGCAATTCGGCAGCACTTTCGCCGAGCTCGCGAATCGACTGGCCTACAGTGGTCAGCGGCGGGTATACGTAGCGACTGAGCTCGATGTCATCGAAACCGATCACCGACAGCTCGCCAGGCACGCTGATATTGCGCTCGGCGGCCGCGCGCAGGACGCCAAAGCCGATCATGTCGTTGCCGGCAAAAATCGCCGTGGGCCGCCGGCCGTCAAGCAACTGCGCCGCAGCAGCGTGGCCGCCTGGGCTGGTGAAATCACAGTGCAACACACGTGCTGCGCTGACCTCAGCCTGCGCCTCGGCCATAGCCCGATGAAAACCGGCCACGCGCAACTGGCTGACCCCGGTCTCGGCTGGCCCGCCAATACAGGCGATGTCGCGGTGGCCGAGCTCGAGCAGGTGACGGGTGGCGAGGTAAGCGCCTTGTTCGTGGTCGATCCGCACCAGGTCGGCATCTACGCCCTCCAGCGCGCGGTCGACGATGACCATCGGCGTGCGCACACAGGCCAGGCTCTGCAGCAAGTCACTGTCTTCACCGACTGACGCTACCACCAGGCCATCAATGCGCTTTTCCAGCAATACGCGCAGGTAGCTGCGCTGCTTTTGCGGATTGTCGTCGGAGTTGCACAGGATCACGCAGTAGCCATTACGCTCGCAGCCATCCTCGATGCCCCGGGCCAGCTCGGCAAAGTACGGGTTGACGCTGCTAGGCACCAACAGGCCGATAGTGGCGGTACTGCGCGCCTTGAGCGAGCGGGCTACGGCACTGGGCACGTAGTCGAGTTCGGCGATGGCCGCCTCGACCTTCAGGCGCACCTGTTCGCTGACCGGACGGGTCTTGTTCAGCACATGGGAAACGGTGGTGTAGGAAATCCCCGCCATTGCCGCGACATCTTTGATGGTTGCCATGGTTTCAGTTCCGCCGGCTCGCGCGCCGGCTGCGATAAGTGTCGAGCACCACGGCAATCACAATGACCGCCCCGGTGATAATGCGTTTGGTTGGTTCGGAAGCGCCGATCTGAGCCAGCCCGGCGGCCAGCACCGAAATGATCAGCACTCCGAAAAATGTACTGACCACTGAGCCGCGCCCGCCCATCAGGCTGGTACCGCCGATCACCACAGCGGCAATCACCTGCAGTTCAAGGCCAGCACCGGCGTTCGGGTCGGCGGCCTCCAGACGAGAAATCTGGAACAGCGCGGCGAGGCCGGCGAGCAGGCCCATCAGGGTGAACACCATGATCTTGTAGGGCCGCGGGTCGATCCCGGCCAGGCGTACAGCTTCTTCATTGGTACCAATGCCGATCAGGTAACGGCCGAACACTGTGCGTGTCAGTACAAGGTGGGCAACGACGATGACCAGCAAGGCGATGATGAAGGCTGGCGAGATGCCAAATGCTACTGGATTGGAAAACCAGGCGTAGGCATCGCCGATATAGGCCGTGCGCGAATCAGTGAACTGATAGGCCAGGCCACGGGCCATTTCCAGCACACCGAGCGAGACGATAAAGGATGGAATACGCCAGGCCACGGTAATGCAGCCAGTGACGCTGCCAGCCAGGGCGGCGACTGCCATGCCCAGCAGCGCAGCGGGCAACACGCTCCAGCCCCACCCCAGAATTGCCACGCTGACCGCCGAGGCTGCCAAGGCCAGCACCGAGCCCACCGACAGGTCGATGCCACCGATGATCAACACCAGCGTCATGCCTACTGCCAGCACCATCAGATCGGGGATCTGGTTGGCCAGGGTACTGAAGGTTGCGTACGACCAGAAATGGCTGCTCATAAACGAGAACAGCACAATCATTGCCAGCAATGCGCCGGCCAGTCCCAGGTAAGTACCCAGGCCCAGATAGGTGCCGCTGCGGCGAGCGGGAGTGTCGACGGGAGAGCTGTTCATGGGTCCATCCTGGGAGCTGCTTCATGCAGCAGAGCATCACGTTGTTGATAACCGGCGAAAGCCGCGGCAAGCAGTTGATCCTGGCTCCAGGCATCGCGCTCGAAGGTGTCGATCAGGCGCCCCGCAGAGAGCACACCGATGCGATCGCAGATCAGCATCAGTTCGCGCAGGTCACTTGAAACAACCACCAGCGCCTTACCCTGGCGCGCCAACTCAGCAAGCAGGCCATAGATGTCGAACTTGGCGCCAACGTCGATACCGCGGGTCGGCTCGTCGAACAGCAGTACCTGGCAGTCGCGCTCGAGCCAGCGGCCAATCACCACCTTTTGCTGATTGCCACCGGACAACTCACTGACAGCCTGCGCCGGGCTTGCGCTGCGAATGCGCATGGCGCTGATCTGGCGCTCGGCCAAGGCTGTTTCGGCAGCGCTGTTGATGACCCCAGCACGGGACACGGCGCCCAGGTTACCGAGGGCAATATTGGCGCTGATCGACTGCGTCAGCAGCAGCCCCTCACCTTTGCGATCCTCGGTAATCAATGCAATGCCAGCACGCACAGCGGCCTTGGGCGAGTCGACAGTGATCGGCTGCGGCGGCTGACCAAGGGCAACGCTGCCGCTGTCGGCGCGGTCGGCGCCGTAGATCAGCCGCAGCAGTTCGGTACGGCCGGCGCCGATCAGGCCGGAGATACCAAAGATCTCCCCTGCCCTCACCTCGAATGAAACCTCGCACACCTTGCCGGCACGGCTGAGCTTGTCGACCTTGAGCAGCGGCGCGCCGATCTGGCGCCTGCCCAGGTCGATATGCTCGCCCACGTCACGACCGACCATCAGGTTGACCAGCTCGGCACTGTTGTAACGTTGGATCGGCTCGGCGCACACCAGCTTGCCATCGCGCAGCACCGCGATGCGCTGGGCCACACGCTGCAGCTCTTCAAGGCGATGGGATATGTACACGATAGCCACGCCGCGCTGACGCAGGCGCTCGATCTGGACAAACAGCAGCTCGACCTCGCGGGCAGTGAGCATCGCCGTAGGCTCGTCGAAGATCAGCACCCGGCAATCACCAATCAGGTTGCGGGCGATCTCGACCATCTGTTGATGGCCAATACCCAACTCACCGACCAAGGTACCCGGGTCAATCGCGTCCAGGCCCACCTGCGCCATAGCGGCGACCGCCAACTGGCGCAGGCGCTTGTGATTGATCCAGCCGAGACGGCTGGGCAGGTTGTCGAGAAACAGGTTCTCGGCAACCGTCAGGGTGGGCAGCAGGTTCAGCTCCTGCATCACCATACGCACCCCAAGCCCCTCTGCCGCACTGCGGCTGGCAGGGCTGTAAGGTTGGCCGAGGTAGCTCATGTGCCCAACGGTGGGAATTTCCAGGCCGCTGATCAACTTCGATAGCGTGCTTTTGCCGGCGCCGTTCTCACCGGTCAGCGCCAGCACTTCGCCGGCGTACAGCTCCAGCTCGACGTCAGCCAGCACAGGCTGGGCGTAGCTCTTGCCCAGCCCGCTGACCGCGAGCACCGTTTGCGTGGCCGTTGCAGACATGGCCGGGTCTCCTGCCTGGATCACGGTTTGGTGATCAATTCAACCGGGGTTTGGATGACATTGTCGGCATCGACAGCGGTTTTTTCGCCCTTGATCATCTGCAGCGCAGCCTGGATGCCATATACGGCTTGCTTCTTGGCATCCTGATCGAGCGTGGCGAGCACGCGGCCATCTTTGAGCATCGGCTTGATGGCGTTGATGTTGTCATAGCCGACTACCTGAACCTGATCTTTCTTGCCTGCGGCACGCACAGCCGAGACAGCCCCAAGCGCCATGCTGTCGTTGCCGGCCAACAGCGCTTTGATCTCTGGATACTCATTGAGCATGGCCGCCGCCACCGCGTTGCCCTTGTCGATTTCCCAGTTGCCAGACTGCACCGAAACGACCTTGATCTGTGCCGCCTGCATGGCGTCCTGGAAACCAGCCGTGCGCTGTTGGGCGTTGGTAGTGGTGGAGACGCCTTCGATAATACCCACCTGATCACCTGGCTTGAGCTTTTGCTGGGCCAGATAGTCGCCGACCAGCCTGGCACCCTTGCGGTTGTCAGGGCCAACGAAGGGCACGCTGAGATTTTTGCTCTTGAGCACTTCGGGGTCGAGGCGGTTATCGATGTTGATGACGGTGATGCCGGCATCCATGGCTTTCTTGATCACCGGCACCAGCGCCTTGGAGTCAGCCGGCGCGATCACCAGCGCGTTGGCGCCAGTGGCGATCATCTGTTCGACGATGCGGATCTGGTTGCTGGTGTCGGACTCGTCCTTGATGCCGTTGGCTACCAGGTCGAAGTCGTTAGGGTGCTCTTTTTGGTAGGCCTTGGCGCCGTCTTCCATGGTGCGGAAAAACTCATTGGCCAACGACTTCATGACCAGAGCGACCTTGGGTTTTTCTTCAGCCTGACCTACCAGGGGCAGTGCGAGCGCCAACGAGGAGACGATAGCGAGGGACAGCAGACGACCGGGGAACGGCAGTTTCATGAGATGACTCCGAATCTTGTGTTTTTTATCGGATCGCAAACGTTTGCGTTAAGCCACTATGGAAACAAGCCCTGATTTTGTCAATTGCCTGAGACGCTGTTTTGGCAAACCGGGGCCAGCGGCAGGTTACGCGGATTGGCCACGGAAAACCGAACAACTTTACCTGTATCCGTTCGGTAAGCCGAATACATCCCATCGCTGGATTTGTCTCGGCATATGAGCGAACTCCCGCCGGGAGTGGCTCAACCCAGACTCGACGCTGCGTTGGTATGAAACCTGCCTGCTTAGCTGTGCGACATATAAATCTCACCAGGAAGATCGAGAGAACAATAACGATGAAAACCGCACTGAAGACATTTGCCCCGGGCGCCCTCGCCCTGCTGCTGATCCTGCCGACTGCAGTTTCTGCCAAAGAAGCCGAGCAGCAACAAAAGCTCGCCAATGTGGTGATTCTCGCCACCGGCGGCACCATTGCCGGCGCCGGCGCCAGCGCCGCCAACAGCGCTACCTATCAGGCCGCCAAGGTAGGCATCGACAAATTGATCGCCGGCGTACCCGAGCTGGCTCAACTGGCCAATGTGCGCGGCGAGCAGGTCATGCAGATCGCATCCGAAAGCATCAGCAACGACGACCTGCTCAAGCTGGGCAAACGCGTCGCCGAGCTGGCTGACAGCAACGACGTCGACGGCATCGTTATCACCCACGGCACCGACACCCTGGAAGAAACCGCCTACTTCCTCAACCTGGTAGAAAAGACCGACAAGCCAATCGTAGTGGTCGGTTCGATGCGCCCGGGCACCGCAATGTCGGCTGACGGCATGCTCAACCTTTACAACGCCGTAGCCGTCGCCAGCGACAAGCAATCGCGCGGCAAAGGCGTACTGGTGACCATGAACGACGAAATCCAATCTGGCCGTGATGTCAGCAAGTCGATCAACATCAAGACCGAAGCGTTCAAGAGCGCCTGGGGCCCGATGGGCATGGTCGTGGAAGGCAAATCGTACTGGTTCCGCCTGCCAGCCAAGCGTCACACCTCCAACTCCGAGTTCGACATCAAGCAAATCAGCAGCCTGCCTGCCGTAGACATCGCCTACGGCTACGGCAACGTTACCGACACCGCGTACAAGGCCCTTGCGCAAAACGGCGCCAAGGCGCTGATTCATGCCGGCACCGGCAACGGCTCGGTATCGTCACGTGTGGTACCGGCTCTGCAGGAGCTGCGTAAAAACGGCGTGCAGATCATTCGCTCTTCCCACGTCAACCAGGGCGGTTTCGTACTGCGCAACGCCGAGCAGCCGGATGACAAGAATGACTGGGTCGTCGCCCACGACCTGAACCCGCAAAAAGCACGGATTCTGGCGATGGTCGCAATGACCAAGACCCAAGACAGCAAAGAGCTGCAGCGGATCTTCTGGGAATATTGATCTGTTGATTGCCTGAGCCGAGCAACGCTTTGCTCAACGCTGTCGCGGGCTGTATGGCCCGCGACAGTCACTTGGGCCAAGGCTCACGAGGTTGTTGCGAAATTGCCTACAGTGAAATACTGTACGCACATACAGCACAACAAGGAACACCCCGATGGCCGCTGCCTCTCAAGCCACCCCCAGCCCATACCAACAACTGGGCGAGCGCATTCAGAAAATCATAAACAGCCCTACCGCCCAGCGCAGCAAGTCTGCGTTGATCTTTCGGCTGGAGCACGAGTTGCCGGATGACTGGGCAACGCTACTCGAAGAGATCGCTGAAAACGACAATGTCACCCTTGCCTACCGGGATGATGGCGGCGTGCAGATCTTCTGGACTGTACCCAAGGAAGACTGAGCAGGGACTCAAGCCTTGGCGGTAGCATCGCCCGCTTGCGGCCTGAGCAAGGCATTGACCTGCGAGGTCAGTGCCTCGAGGGCAAATGGCTTGGTCAGTATCGCCATGGTCGACTCCAGCGGCTGACGATCGAGCACTTCAGGCTGCGCATAGCCCGTCATCAGCAACACCGGCAGGTCAGGCCGCGATTGCCTGCCCGCCTCCGCCATCTGCCGCCCGTCAAGCCCGCCGGGTAAACCGATGTCGGTCACCAGCAGATCAATGCGGATGTCCGACCGCAGCAGTTGCAACCCTGCCAGGCTGTCCGCCGCCTCGATCACCACATAGCCGTAACTGCCCAGGGTTTCGCTGACAAACATGCGCACGGAGGACTCGTCATCGACCACCAAAACCGTTTCGCCAGCTGCGGCCGTGGGCTCGGCACACTCGCCAGGTTGCACCTGCGGGGCGTCCACCGCAGTGGTGTGGCCCGGCAACTGCAGCAGCACTCGCGTGCCTTTGCCCGGCTCTGACTCGATCCTCACCTGGCCACCGGATTGCTTGGCAAAGCCATAGATCATCGACAAGCCAAGCCCGGTACCGGCGCCAACCGGCTTGGTCGTGAAGAACGGCTCGAAGGCCTTGCCGAGCACTTCGGCGCTCATGCCGGTACCACTGTCCGCCACGCAAATGCTCAGGTAGTTGCCGGGGCTCAACTCTGGATCAAGCTCGGGCCCAGTCGTCAGCCGCTGGTCGCGAGTGCTTATCAGAATCCTGCCGCCACCCGGCATGGCATCGCGCGAATTGATACACAGATTGAGCAAGGCGTTTTCAACCTGCGCCGGGTCGACCAGACAAGCACTGGCCTGCGCAGCCAACTCCACCTTCAGGCTGATTGCCGGCCCGACCGTACGCCGGATCAGCTCCTCCATGCCGCCAATCAAGGCATGCACATCAGTCTCGACCGGCACCAGCGTCTGCCGACGGGAGAACGCGAGCAGGCGATGGGTAAGGGCAGCGGCGCGTTGGGCGGCACCATGAGCAACGCCCAGGTAACGCTCCAGATCGGCCGTGCGCCCCTGATTCAAACGCAGCCTGATCAAGTCGAGGCTACCGCTGATGCCGGCCAGGAGATTGTTGAAATCGTGAGCGATACCCCCGGTCAGTTGGCCCACAGCTTCCATCTTCTGTGCCTGACGCAGCGCAGCCTGAGCCGCCTCGCGCTCGGCAACGGCGACGCTGATGCGGACTTCCAACGTACGATTTAGCTCGAGCAAGGCGGATTCGGCGTTCTTTCGCGCGGTGACATCCATCGAGGAGCCGATCAAACCGATCACTTCACCGGCGTCGCTCAGCAACGGCGCCTTCACCGACAGCCATACGGCTACAGAACCGTCCGGCATGTCGACCCGCTCTTCAATCTGCTCAGCCTGACCGCTGTCCATGATGCGCTGGTCGTTCGCCATGACCTGGCGCGCCTGCGCTTCGTCTTCAAGAAATTCCAGGTCGGTCTTGCCGAGGTAAACCTCGGGAGGCTTGCCGATCAGCTGCGTAGTGCCGTGGTTGGCGACCAGCATCCGTCCCTGGCGGTCCTTGGCGTACACCACGCCAGGCACTGCCGCCGTGAACGTGCGCAACAAGGCGTTTGCGCGATCGCGCTCAGCTTCGGCAACACGCCGCCCCTCAATGTCCATCAGCACGCCTGGAAAGCGCACAGCCATGCCCTGCTCATCGAGCTCGGCGCGACCATTGGCCTCTACCCAGCGATAGCAGCCGTCGTCTTGGCGAACACGATATTCACAGCGAAAGCGCCCACCGCGAGCCATGGCCTGTTCGATGTCGCGGCCAACCCGTTCGCGGTCTTGCTCGTGGATGGAGGCGAACGCCTCGGAGATCGGAATGCCGCTGGTGCAGCGTTCTGCAGACAGCCCGAATGAGCGGGCGAAGCGCTCGTCAGCCGTCACGCAGTCGTTGCGAATGTCCCACAGCCAGGTACCAATAATCGCGCCAGCGTCGAGAGCCAGTTGCAGACGCTCCGAGGCATCAGTCGGGAAAACCTGGAGACGGTCGGGCCTGACCATCGCTTCGACCCGCACCGCAGGGCCTTCTCGATCCATTGCTACCTCTTGAGTTACCCAGCTTCAAGGTCGGGCATATTACCGACCAAGCGGGTAAATGCGCCAGATAAAGTAGACAGCGCAACCGAGGCCAGCGTTCAAGTCAAGGTTTGCAGATAGGCACTGGCATGTTGATAGCGGCTGAGCCGGGCAAGGTCAGCGGGACCTGGGCAGGCGATGCGACTAAGGTCGCTGTTATCGGCCAGATCAGCCAGCTTGACCTCTCGTGCCAGAGGGTCAGCGCCTGCCCGAATCACAAACGCCTCATAGCTCTCGCCAGGACGTCGACTCAGCGAGAGCAAGGCGGCGAGGATTTTCAGCGGGAAACCCTCAAGAGCGAGGTCTGATACCGTCAGGGACGTGTCTTCGAGTACATCGTGGAGTACAGCGACAATACGCTGCTCAGGTGTGGACACCCGCATCATAACCCGCAGCGGATGAAGAATGTAGGCCGCCCCACCCTTGTCGTACTGCCCCTCGTGGGCTTTGGCGGCTACAGCGATGGCCCGTTCCAATGTAGACATGCGACCCCTCCCTGTTCAGCGCCCGCTTAGCCAAGCATAGCCAACGATCGCGTTCAGGCACAGCCCGCCTGCCTCATCAGTCACTTATCAGCGCTGGGCGCCATGCTGGATCACCACAGAGTCAGTGCCTTGACGCGCCATCACATCGGCCTTGCGCGCCTGCGCCTCTTCTTTGGTCGCGAATGGACCCAGCAGCACCACCGGCTTACCATCACGGTACTCGACCGAAGAGGGAATACCCTTCTCTATGAGGCGCGCAGTCATGTCGCTCAGAGCCCCCATGTTCGGCCCCTGCACCACCTCGACATCCCAGCCCTCTGGCGCCGGCTGATCGGCCAGGGCTTCGGCGCGACGCTGCAGCTCGGCACCACCACAGATCTCGCGGATGCGCAGGTCGTCGCCGGTTTCGTCGACGATGATCTGGTACTGGCCATCCCGCTTGATTGCAACGTAGCTGCGGTAAGCCTCGAATTTGCCGTCAGCGTCCTTGCCACGGAATTGACCGCAGATCGAGCCATCGGTATCGAAGCGCACGTTGGCGAATTTGGCGGTCTTGGGATTACTCAGGTGTTCGGCCACCTGTTTGTGCACGCCATCCACTTCATTGTTGCAGCCCGCCAAGGCCAGCATTGCTGTTACCACCGCAAGTTTACGCACGCGTCTAACTCCAGAATCGAAGGCGCGGATTCTACCATGATGGCTGGCTAGCGCCGATGGGCAGGCTGCCGCAGGGTGTTTCAGGCGCGAAGCAAATGCAAAAAGGGCGACCCTTTCGGATCGCCCTCTTCAAGTTTGGTAGGCACAATTGGACTCGAACCAACGACCCCCACCATGTCAAGGTGGTGCTCTAACCAACTGAGCTATGTGCCTGTCGTGGGGCGCATTCTACGGAATCCAAAAACCCTGTCAACTGTTTTTTCCACGCTAAGCCACTGAATCATAAAAATATTTACTAATAGTCACGCGCCACCGCTGCGTAAAGGATTTTCACCGTACGACTAGCGGGTGTTTATTATTATTGATAGCATCGGTACATTCGTTAAAAATATAAAACACGAGGTCTCTCGAGCATGGCTAATACCCCCTACCCACAGTCCTACTACGCCGCCTCGGCCAACCCGGTGCCGCCACGTCCGGCGCTGCTGGGTGAGGTGGAAACCGACATCTGCGTAATCGGTGCGGGCTATACAGGCCTGTCCAGCGCACTGTTCCTGCTGGAGAACGGCTTCAAGGTTACCGTCGTCGAAGCTGCCAAGGTTGGCTTTGGTGCATCCGGCCGCAACGGTGGCCAGATCGTCAACAGCTACAGCCGTGACATCGACGTGATCGAACGCACTGTTGGCCCGCGCGAAGCAAAATTGCTGGGCGCGATGGCCTTCGAAGGCGGGCGTATCATCCGCGAGCGCGTAGCCAAGTACAACATCCAGTGCGACCTCAAGGACGGCGGCGTATTCGCGGCCATCACGCCCAAGCAGATGGCCCACCTGGAATCGCAAAAACGCCTGTGGGAACGCTATGGCCACACCCAACTGGAGCTGATGGACCAGAAGCGCATCCGTGAAGTGGTCGCGTGCGAAAGCTATATAGGCGGCATGCTCGACATGAGCGGCGGCCATATTCACCCGCTCAACCTGGCCTTGGGCGAAGCGGCTGCGGTCGAGTCGCTGGGCGGCGTGATCTATGAACAAACCCCAGCCATACGCATCGAGCGCGGCGCCAACCCTGTCGTGCACACCCCGCAGGGTAAGATCCGCGCCAAGTACATCATCGTTGCCGGCAACGCTTATCTGGGTAACCTGGTGCCGGAGCTGGCCTCGAAGTCGATGCCATGCGGGACTCAGGTGATCACCACCGAGCCACTCAGCGATGAGTTGGCACGTACCCTGCTACCGCAGGACTACTGCGTCGAGGACTGCAACTACCTACTCGACTACTACCGCCTGACCGGCGACAAGCGCCTGATCTTCGGCGGCGGCGTGGTCTACGGCGCACGCGACCCGGCCAACATCGAAGCGATCATCCGGCCGAAGATGCTCAAGGCATTCCCGCAGCTCAAGGACGTCAAGATCGACTACGCCTGGACCGGCAACTTCCTGCTGACGCTGTCGCGTCTGCCTCAGGTCGGCCGGATAGGCGACAACATCTACTACTCGCAAGGCTGCTCCGGCCACGGCGTGACCTACACCCACCTGGCGGGCAAGGTCCTGGCCGAAGCGCTGCGCGGCCAGGCCGAACGCTTTGACGCATTCGCCGGCCTGCCGCACTACCCGTTCCCGGGTGGCCAACTGCTGCGGGTACCATTCAGCGCTATGGGTGCGTGGTATTACAGCCTGCGCGATCGTCTGGGCTTCTGATCCATAGCGGATGAAGACGGCCGGCCATCAGCGCCGGCCGTTTGCGTTCAGGGCTGGCCGAGGCTGCTGACGGCTTGTCTGGCCGCCATTTCCTGCCCTGCCCGTGCCAGTTCATCGGCGCCTTGCAACCAGCGCTGGCGATCAACCTGTGCAGGCAGTTGCTGCGGTGGCTGTATCAACACTGCCCAACTACCCTGCTCCGCCCACGCCTTGGCAAAAGCGTCGAACGACATCATCTGCCGCCGCTGCATCCCTGCACGCAGCAGCACCCGCTGCTTGTAGCTGTCATAGCCGACCAGTACCGCATAGCGCGGCTCACTCCACCACGCCGAACCCTCTTGATAACGCAGCAGCACCGGGTTGCCCGCCGCCACCTGGGCGAGCAATGCATCCAGACGCTTGTCCAGCGGATACACCAGCATGCCGTAATCACGCGCCACAGGCGGGATCGATGTTTCCAGCGCTTCGGCTGCTTCAGGCAGCTTCAGCGGCTTGTCAAGCAAGCCCGGGGTGATCCGAATGCCTTGCTGCGAGAGCATGACCGCCAGCGCCATGGCGCCGCTGTGATTGGCGTTGCCGCGGAAGAACGGCACGCTGCTGATCTCGACCCGCTGCGGCAAGCCTTTTACATCCGCTGGAGGCGCGCCGGCGCAGCCAACCAGATTGGCCGCCAGCAGGCATGCAGCGAGCAGGCGCTGTGAAGGGTTGAGCAACGACTTGCGGGAAGCTTGCAACATGGACACTCACTTGTCTGAAGCCGGTCTGGCATCCGGCGATGGTCTCTGATCATAGGGCGGACGCGCGCGCAGGAATAGCCCGACGCAGGCTAGTAACAAATCGGACCAAGGGTTCGACCTAAGCTCAATTGAACGTCATGAGGGTAGCGCTAGACTAAGTAAGTATCTGGAAGGTAAGCCTGGGGCAAGCCCGAGAGAAGGAGGCACACATGAGCCTGACTATGGGAATTCTGCTGTTGGTAGGTATGTGGCTGAGTGTGGCCGCTGCCATGTTATGGGGCGTTCTGCGCATTGTCCGCAGGCATTCGCATCATCCACTGCCGGTTCAGGCCAAGGCCAAACCCTTGCCCGTGCAACGCGCCCGTCAGCCCGCTGCAGCGCACTGATATCGCATCAGTGCAAAACAAAAAACCGCGCAGCTTGAAAGCATACGCGGTCGCTTGATGAAACTGCCATTGCGAATGGGGCGCCAAGCGCCCCGCGCACCTTACTCCTGTGCAGCCTCACGCTTGAGGCGAGCGCGGCGAGCAAAGATGTTGAGCATCTCGATCGCAGTCGAGAACGCCATCGCTGCATATACATAACCTTTAGGCACATGGGCACCGAAACCTTCGGCGATCAGGGTCATGCCGATCATGATCAGGAAGCCCAAGGCCAGCATCACGACGGTCGGGTTGTCGTTGATGAAGTTGGCAAGCGGATCGGCGGCCACCATCATCACGATAACAGCTGCCACCACAGCGATGATCATGATCGGCAAGTGCTCGGTCATGCCAACTGCGGTGATGATGCTGTCGACCGAGAACACGATATCCAGCAGCAGAATCTGGAAGATCGCTGCGGCGAAGCCCAGGGTCACGGTGGATGAGACCGTGGCCTCATGCTTGGCACCGTGCGGATCGACACTCTCGTGGATCTCTTTGGTTGCCTTCCACAGCAGGAACAGGCCACCGGCGATCAGGATCATGTCCTTCCAGGAGAAGGCATTGCCGAAGATCTCGATTACCGGATCGGTCAACTGAACGATCCAGGCCACGGTGCTGAGCAGCGCCAGGCGCATGATCAACGCCATGCTGATACCAATCCGGCGCGCCTTGGAGCGGTACTCGACAGGCAGCTTGTTGGTCAGGATCGAGATGAAGATCAGGTTGTCGATACCGAGCACGACTTCCATTGCCACCAATGTGGCCAAAGCTACCCAGGCGGTCGGGCTTGCGGCGAGTTCCAGCAAATATTCCATGAATCAATCCTGTTTCTGGCTATGTTAGGGCTATGTTCGCAGCTGCGGGTCAGATGTCCTGGGTCTTGCCTTCGCCATCGGCGGGGTTGGCCGATTTCTCACCCTCGCCGCCAATGACGTCATTCAACGCTTGCTGAGCGGCTTCATTGGTCTTGTCGATGGCCTGCTTGGCAGACTGCGCCGCCTGATCGAGCACCTGCTGGGCAGATTTCTCAGCCTGATCGCACCCGGCCAGGCTGAACAGCGCCAGCGCAAGCACCAACGGGGTACCGATGGATTTCAGTTGTAGCATGGGATCCTCACTTGTCATGTCCGGGCAGCACGTAGCGCCTGATGAAAGGCATTCTAATGAAGCGGAAACATCCGGAAAATTCGTTTTTTTAGCGGCTATACTTCGTTTTTTACGAATCCGGAAACAACCATGCTCAATTACCGGCAGCTGCATTATTTTTGGGTAGTCGCACGCACCGGCAGTATTGCCCGCGCCAGTGAGCAGCTGAATCTGACGCCGCAAACCATCAGTGGGCAGATCAGCCTGTTCGAGCAGACCCATGGTCTGGAATTGTTCCAGCGCGTCGGGCGTCAGCTTGAGCTGACCGAGAGCGGCAGGCAGACGCTGGTCTACGCCGAACAGATGTTCCAGATCGGCAGCGAGCTCGAGACCATGCTGCGCGCCGGGCCGCAGGAGCAGATCCTGTTCCGCGTCGGCGTTGCCGATGTGGTCCCCAAGTCCATCGTTTATCGCTTGCTGGCGCCGACCATGGAGCTGGACGGCGCCCTGCGCATCAATTGCCGGGAGGACAAGCTCGAGCGGCTGCTGGCCGACCTGGCCATCCAGCGTCTGGACCTGGTGATTTCCGACAGCCCCATGCCCAGCCATCTGGATATCAAAGGCTACAGCCAGAAACTCGGCGAATGCGGCTTGAGCTTTTTTGCCACCCCAGCTCTGGCGGCAGAATACTCGGGTGCATTTCCGGCCTGTCTGAATGATGCTCCGTTGCTGATCCCAGGTCAGGAGACAGTGGTACGCAGCCGCTTACTGCGCTGGCTGTCCGAGCAGCAGGTGCAGCCGCGGATCGTCGGTGAGTTCGATGACAGTGCCTTGATGCAGGCCTTCGGTCAGTCCGGCAGCGGCATTTTCGTTGCGCCCAGCGTGATTGCCGATGAGGTGTGCCGCCAATATGCAGTGGTGCTGATCGGCCATACCGAGGCGGTCAACGAGTCGTTCTATGCGATCTCGGTAGAGCGCAAGGTCAAGCACCCGGGGATCGTCGCGATTACCGAGGGTGCGCGCAAAGAGTTGTTCCACTGGTAGGCAGCGGCCGGGAGCGCTGGTCTATGGTACAGTCGCGCCCGTCCAAATCCCTGAGATTCGCTGCACATGCTGCCTGTTCTTCGCCTGTTCACCCGCACCAGCCTGGTTACCCAGATCGTCATCGGCCTCATCGCCGGCATCGCCCTGGCCTTGCTCGCGCCTGCCGTGGCGCTGGACCTGGCGTTTCTCGGCAAGGTTTTCGTCAGTGCGCTCAAAGCGGTAGCGCCCGTGCTGGTGTTCGTGTTGGTGATGGCCTCGATCGCCAACCACAAGCACGGCCAGCAAACCCATATCCGGCCGATCCTGTGGCTGTACCTGCTGGGCACCTTTGGCGCAGCCGTGGTCGCCGTGATCGCCAGCATGCTGTTCCCCTCGACCCTGCTGCTCAGCGCCAGTGAGGCGTCGCTGAGCGCTCCGGGCGGTATCACCGAAGTGCTGCAGAACCTGCTGCTCAGCGCTGTCGATAATCCGGTAGCGGCGCTGCTCAATGCCAACTTCATCGGCGTACTGACCTGGGCCATCGGCCTGGGGATCGCCCTGCGCCATGCGAGCGAGGCCACCCGCACTGTAGTCGACGACCTGTCCAATGCGGTGACTTATATCGTGCGCGTGGTCATTCGTTTTGCGCCGCTGGGGATCTTCGGCCTGGTCGCAGCGACCCTGGCCCAGTCGGGGCTGAGCGCCCTGCTTGGCTACCTGCACCTGCTGGCGGTATTGATCGGCTGCATGCTGTTTGTCGCGCTGGTGATGAACCCGCTGATCGTGTTCTGGAAGATCCGCCGCAACCCCTACCCGCTGGTGCTGATGTGCCTGCGCGAGAGCGGCATCACGGCGTTCTTCACCCGCAGCTCGGCCGCCAACATCCCGGTCAACCTGGCACTGTCGGAAAAACTCGGCCTGCATGAAGATACTTACTCGGTCTCGATCCCGCTTGGCGCAACCATCAACATGGCCGGCGCGGCGATCACCATCACCGTGCTGACCCTGGCGGCCGTGCATACCTTGGGCATAAGTATCGATCTGCCCACTGCCGTGCTCCTCAGCGTAGTAGCTGCGGTGTGTGCCTGCGGCGCATCGGGCGTAGCCGGTGGTTCTCTGTTGCTGATCCCACTGGCGTGCAGCCTGTTCGGCATTCCCAGTGAAATCGCCATGCAGGTGGTCGCCGTCGGTTTCATCATCGGTGTGCTGCAGGACTCGGCTGAAACGGCGCTGAATTCTTCGACCGATGTGATCTTCACCGCCGCCGCCTGTAAGGCCCAGGAGCGACGCGCAGCCTGAGTGATAAGGCGGCGCCGCTGGCAATTGCTTAACGGCGCCGCTTTACCTAGGCTAGTGGCCTTTCCTCGCAACGAGACAGGGCCATGTCAGAACAACACAACCCCAGTGAAGGCCGCTTCAACAGCACCGAGATCCGCATCCTCGGATCGCTGATCGAAAAGCAGGCCACCAGCCCTGAAACCTACCCCCTGACCCTCAACGCACTGGTGGTTGCCTGTAACCAGAAAACCAGCCGCGAACCGGTGATGAACCTCTCTCAGGGCCAGGTTGGCCAGGCGCTGCGGGCGCTCGAAGGGCGTGGTTTTACCAAACTGCAGATGGGCAGTCGCGCCGACCGCTGGGAGCAACGCGTCGACAAGGCGCTGGAACTGGTGCCCGCGCAGCTGGTGCTGATGGGTTTGATGTTTTTGCGCGGGCCGCAGACGATCAACGAGTTGTTGACCCGCAGCAACCGCTTGCATGAGTTCGAGGATGACCAACAGGTCCAGCATCAGCTCGAGCGCTTGATTTCACGTGAGCTAGCGGTTCACCTGCCGCGTCAGGCTGGCCAGCGGGAAGACCGCTATACCCACGCGCTGGGTGATCCGGCAGAGATCGAGGCTATTCTTGCGGCGCGCCAGCAAGGCGGCGCTGAACGCAATTCGGCCCCTAGCATCGCTGAAGAACGTATCAGCGCGCTGGAGGCACGAATTGCAGCACTGGAAGAACGCCTGGCCCTGCTGGAAGGCTGAACCCAGCCAGCGCAGCAGGCGTCTACGTCAGGCCGGCGCCGAGCTGCGGATCAGGTGATCGAAGGCGGACAGCGAGGCCTTGGCACCCTCGCCCACCGCAATCACGATCTGCTTGTACGGCACGGTGGTGACGTCCCCGGCAGCGAACACACCAGGGATGTTGGTCTGGCCCTTGGCGTCGACGATGATCTCGCCACGCGGCGACAGCTCGACCGTGCCTTTGAGCCAATCGGTGTTGGGCAGCAGGCCGATCTGTACAAAGATCCCTTCCAGCGCGATGTCATGCAGCTCATCGCTGTTGCGGTCCTTGTAACGAAGGCCGTTGACCTTTTCGCCATCCCCCAACACTTCGGTGGTCAGCGCACTGGTGATCACCTTGACGTTGGCCAGGCTGTGCAGTTTGCGCTGCAACACCGCATCTGCACGCAGCTGGCTGTCGAACTCAATCAATGTCACCTGAGCGACGATACCGGCGAGGTCGATGGCCGCTTCCACACCTGAGTTGCCGCCACCGATCACCGCCACGCGCTTGCCCTTGAACAGCGGGCCATCGCAGTGCGGGCAGTAGGCAACACCGCGGGCGCGGTACTGCTGCTCGCCAGGCACGTTCATCTCGCGCCAGCGTGCACCGGTGGCAAGGATCACGGTCTTGGCCTTCAGCGAAGCGCCGCTGGCCAGCCGCACTTCGTGCAGGCCGCCACCAGCAGCCGGGATCAATGCCTCACCGCGCTGCAGGTTCATGATGTCGACGTCGTACTGTTTGACGTGCTCTTCCAGCGCCGAGGCCAGTTTTGGCCCTTCGGTTTCCTGCACTGAGATGAAGTTCTCGATCGCCATGGTGTCGAGCACCTGGCCGCCGAAACGCTCGGCGGCAACGCCGGTACGGATGCCCTTGCGCGCAGCATAGATTGCAGCTGCGGCGCCGGCCGGGCCACCGCCCACCACCAGCACATCGAAAGCGTCTTTGGCGTTGATCTTCTCGGCCTGGCGTGTGCCAGAGCTGGTGTCGATCTTGCCAAGAATCTCTTCCAGGCCCATGCGGCCCTGGCCAAACACTTCGCCATTGAGGTAGATGCTCGGCACGGCCATGACCTTGCGTGCTTCAACCTCGTCCTGGAACAGCGCGCCATCGATGGCCACGTGTTTCACATTCGGGTTGAGCACCGCCATCAGGTTCAACGCCTGGACTACGTCCGGGCAGTTCTGGCACGACAGCGAGAAGTAGGTTTCAAAAGTGAAGTCGCCTTGCAGCGCCTGGATCTGCTCGATCACTTCGGCACTGGCCTTGGACGGATGGCCGCCGACTTGCAGCAGTGCCAGCACCAGTGAGGTAAATTCGTGGCCCATGGGGATGCCGGCAAAGCGCAGGCTGATATCAGCACCCGGGCGGTTCAGCGAGAACGAGGGCCGGCGCGTGTCGCTGCCGTCCTTGTTCAAGGTAATCAGGTCCGACAGGCCGGCAATTTCCACCAGCAGGTCGTGCATTTCGCGGGACTTCGCACCGTCGTCGAGGGAGGCTACGATCTCGATCGGCTGGGTGACCCGCTCCAGGTAGGTTTTCAGTTGCGATTTAAGCGTGGCGTCCAACATACGGGCGATTCCTTGAGCAATCAGGGTAAACAAAAACGCCCAGGCAAAAGTGCCCGGGCGTTTGGCGGGGCGGTGATGACTTCAGCTATGGCGGCTGTTCACCGCCCGCGACTGGCGCACGATCTTAGATCTTGCCAACCAGGTCCAGCGATGGTGCCAGGGTGGCTTCGCCTTCTTTCCACTTGGCCGGGCAGACTTCGCCTGGGTGAGCGGCAACGTACTGGGCAGCTTTGACCTTGCGCAGCAGCTCGCTGGCGTCGCGGCCTACACCACCGTCGTTGATTTCGACGATCTTAATCTGGCCTTCTGGGTTGATCACGAAGGTACCGCGATCAGCCATGCCCGCTTCTTCGATCAGCACGTCGAAGTTGCGCGAGATGACGTGGGTCGGGTCACCGATCAGCGGGTACTTGATCTTGCCGATGGTTTCCGAAGTGTCATGCCAGGCTTTGTGGGTGAAGTGGGTGTCGGTCGACACACCGTAGATTTCCACGCCCAGCTTTTGGAACTCGGCGTAGTTGTCGGCCAGGTCGCCCAGTTCGGTCGGGCAGACGAAGGTGAAGTCAGCTGGGTAGAAGAACACGACAGCCCACTTGCCTTTCAGGTCGGCTTCGCTGACCTGAACGAATTCGCCGTTGTGGAAGGCAGTAGCGTTGAACGGTTTGACCTGGCTGTTGATGATAGGCATGAGAGAAGCTCCGTCATGGGATTAAGAAGTGGTTGACGGGGAGAATACTAACCACCTGAACCGGCGATGGCTCATTGGCAAAGCTCATGCTGCTGATTGGTTTTGGCTATAAGCAGCTCGTTCCGATAGATCCTTTCATTCATAGGAATGCAGCGCAGTGGCACGCGCCCTAGCCACTCCGGGCCGAACGCTCTGCGCAATCTGCACATACGCCGCACGCAGGCCTATCCGCACAAAGTCGTCCCCAGGTCGCACTCTGGCCAAGTTATGCCGAGTGGTGCCCAACTGCAGCAAGCCACCATCACTGCGCATCAGACGCACCACCAGGCCCGTAGCACTTGATTCGCCGGCAAGTTGCAGGTTGTCAGTTGCGCCACCACCGCTGGCATCTTCGAACTGCGCTAGCACCTGCACTGACCGTCGTTTTGTGCTCGGCTGGCAGCGCAACCTCAACTCGAGGTCGACCGCCGCCGACTGGCTGCCAAGGGCCCGGAAACCGCCCCAGGACTGGACGCTGAGGTCCACCTGAGTGTGCCGGCTTGACCCCTCCAGATGGCAGGTCGGCCCCTGACCCCACCAGCAGGATCAGCGCATTGCCGTGCGCATGGTTACAAACTCTTCGGCCGCTGTAGGGTGCACGCCAATAGTGTCGTCGAATTGCGCCTTGGTCGCGCCTGCCTTGAGCGCAATACCCAGGCCTTGAATGATCTCTCCCGCGTCTGGCCCGACCATGTGACAACCCAGCACCTTGTCGGTATCGGCGTCCACCACCAACTTCATCAGGGTCTTCTCCTGAATCTCGGTGAGGGTCAGCTTCATTGCTCGGAAGCGGCTTTCGAAAATTTGCACCTTGTGACCCGCCTCAATGGCCTGTTCCTCGGTCAGGCCAACCGTACCAATCGGCGGTTGACTGAACACCGCGGTGGGGATGTTCCGGTAATCCACCGGTCGGTACTGCTCCGGTTTGAACAGACGCCGCGCAACGGCCATGCCTTCAGCCAGCGCCACAGGGGTGAGCTGGACTCGACCGATGACATCACCAATTGCCAGAATAGAAGGCTCAGTGGTCTGGTACTGATCATCGACATGCACGAAGCCACGCTCGTCGAGTTCCACACCCGTGTGTTCCAGGCCAAGGTTGTCCAGCATCGGCCGGCGGCCTGTCGCGTAGAACACGCAGTCGGTGAGCAGCTCACGGCCATCTTTGAGGGTGGCCTTGAGGCTGCCATCTGCCTGCTGATCGATCCGTTGAATGTCGCTATTGAACTGCAGGTCAACGCCGCGCTTGTCCAATTCGTCCTTGAGATGAGTGCGCACCGAGCCGTCGAAGCCGCGCAGGAACAAGTCGCCGCGATAAAGCAGGCTGGTGGCGCTGCCAAGCCCTTGGAAAATTCCGGCAAACTCGACCGCGATGTAGCCGCCGCCGACAACCAGAATGCGCTTGGGCAGCTGCTTGAGGAAGAACGCCTCGTTGGATGTGATCGCCAGCTCTTTGCCAGGGATGTCCGGCACCTGCGGCCAACCGCCGGTAGCGATGAGGATATGCTTGGCTGAGTAGCGCTGACCGTCTATTTCGACTTCATTGGCGCCCGTCAGTCGCGCATGGCCTTCTAGCAAGGTCACCCCACTGTTGACCAGCAAGTTGCGGTAAATGCCATTGAGCCGCTCGATTTCGCGATTCTTGTTGGCAATCAGCGTGCCCCAGTCGAAGTGCCCCTCTTCCAGCGTCCAGCCGAAGCCGGCAGCCTGCTCCATTTCGTCAGCGACGTGGGCGGCATACACCATCAGCTTTTTCGGCACGCAGCCCACATTGACACAGGTACCGCCCAGGTAGCGGCTCTCGGCCACAGCGACCCTGGCGCCAAAACCCGCCGCGAATCGCGCGGCACGCACACCGCCGGAACCGGCACCAATCACGAACAGATCAAAATCGTAAGTCACAATCCAGACTCCACAAAAAAGCCACCCAAGAGGGTGGCTGTTTTTTATACGGGCTGCAAGCCTGCAGGCTTAGTAAGCCTTGCCAGCCTTGTAGAAGTTCTCGAAGCAGAAGTTGGTCGCCTCGATGTAGCCTTCGGCGCCACCGCAGTCAAAGCGCTTGCCCTTGAACTTGTAGGCGATCACACAGCCTTCCTGCGCCTGCTTCATCAGCGCGTCGGTGATCTGAATCTCGCCGCCTTTGCCTGGCTCGGTTTCACGGATCTTCTGGAAGATGTCCGGGGTCAGGATGTAGCGGCCGATGATGGCCAGGTTCGACGGGGCATCTTCCGGTGCTGGTTTCTCGACCATGCTGTTAACACGGTAGATGTCGTCGCGGATCATCTCGCCAGAGATAACGCCGTACTTGTTGGTTTCCTGCGGATCGACTTCCTGAATGGCAACGATCGAGCAGCGGAACTGGTTGTACAACTTGACCATCTGCTGCAGCACGCCGTCGCCGTCGAGGTTGACACACAGGTCGTCCGCCAGCACGACCGCAAACGGCTCGTCGCCGATCAGCGGTTGGCCGGTCAGGATGGCATGGCCCAGGCCTTTCATTTCGGTCTGACGGGTGTACGAGAACGAGCACTCGTCGAGCAGACGGCGAATACCGACCAGGTATTTTTCCTTGTCGGTACCTTTGATCTGGTTTTCCAGCTCATAGCTGATGTCGAAGTGGTCTTCAAGCGCGCGCTTGCCACGACCGGTCACGATGGAGATCTCGCTCAGGCCGGCATCCAGTGCCTCCTCGACGCCATACTGGATCAGTGGCTTGTTTACCACTGGCAGCATTTCCTTGGGCATGGCCTTGGTAGCTGGCAGGAAGCGGGTGCCATAGCCGGCTGCCGGGAACAAGCATTTCTTGATCATATACGTCCTTAACAAGGGCTTAGCGTACGAAATTCGGCGCAGTCTAATCAGGCGGCGCGCACCTTACAATGCCCAGCCTGAAGCGACCGCTGCCATGATAGAGATACCCCAGTGTAGTTAGTTCCAACGGATCGCAAATATTCAGCCTGTTGCCGGCAGGTTTGCCCCGCTGACAGCGGGCTCTGGTAACCCTGAACCCGCTTCGAAGCGCGTCATTTTCACGCCAGTGCATACGCAAAAAGACGCGCATCAGAAGTGTCTACCGCAAGCGTTACCGGGTTATCCCCTGCCCGATCAGCATGCCTTCGACCTTTTGCCCATACAGGTTGACGCCGTCATTGGCATGAAACTTCAATCGGGTTTTTTCGACTGAACCTTCCACCAGGCGCGGGTCCTGCGGCCGTTCGTGGCGATTGATCCATGCAGCGACATCCCATGCCTGCTGATCACTGAGGCTGCCGGGCTTGCCAAGTGGCATGTTGTACTTGATGAACGACGCCGCCGTATTGATCCGGTGCATGCCAGCGCCCCAGTTGTAGGAGTCCTTGCCCCATAGCGGTGGCATCACGTATTCACCTGCCACCTGCTGGCCTTCGCCTTGATCGCCGTGGCAGATCGCACATTGCTCGCGATACACCTGCTTGCCGCGTTTGAAGTCATACCCACCCTTGGGCTGAGGCACTTCGGGATAACCACGGCCAGGTGTCTCGACCGCGGTCGGCGCATTGGTCGACAGCCAGTATGAGTAAACGCTCAGTGCGGTCATCTGCGGGCTATCCGCCGCAGGCGGCTTGCCGTTCATGCTGAACTGGAAGCAGCCCTGGATGCGTTCGGCGAAGGTGTTGACCTTGTCATTTTTCTTGCGATATGCCGGGTACATCGGATAAGCGCCCCACAGCGGCGCAGAAAACGCCATACGGCCCTGATCAAGGTGGCAGTTGCTGCAGTTCATGCCGTTGCCCACAGCCTCGGGCATCAGCCGGCGGGTATCGACAAACAAGGCATGGCCCTCGCGGACCATCTGGCCAAAGGCGTTGTCCGGGATCTGGGTTTCAGCGGGCGGCGCGAACTGCACTGTGGCCTGCGTGCCGGGCACCTTGAGCTGGGATTGATCTTCCATGGCAATCGGCGTGGCAGCCTGGGCGCTACCCATGGCCAACAACAGGGTGGCAATGATCGGCTTCATGGCTTGACCTCCTGGGCCAGTGGATGGGCGAAGAACTCGGCAACTGCCGTGATCTCGGCATCGGTCATGGCCTTGGCCACGCCGACCATCAACTGATTGGGGTCATTGCTACGGCTGCCGTCGCGCCAGGCATTGAGCTGCGCCACCAGGTACGCCGCAGGCTGCCCCGCCAGTGGCGGGAAGTGCTCACCGACACCGCTGCCGCCTGGCCCGTGGCACTGCACACAACCCGGGATTTGCCGGTCCCAGTCGCCGTACAGGGCCAAGCGCGACACCGGGTCGGTGGCAATCTGCTGGCGACGCAGATCAGGTGCCGGGTCACTCGGCAGGCTGGCCAGGTACTCGCTGACGGCTTTGGCTTCCTGCGCGCTCAAGGCCTTGGCCAGCGGCTCCATCACCGGCTGCTTGCGGCTGCCACTGCGAAAGTCCTGCAGCTGCTTGTTCAGATACCCGGCCGACAAGCCGGCCAGCCGCGGAAACCCTGCAGCGGCGATGCCCTTGGCATCGGGGCCATGACAGCCCAGGCAGGCCATCGCAGCAGGGTTGGCCCCACCCTGGGTGAAGATTTTCTGGCCTTCGGCGGCATGCGCCGCGGGCCAGGCCAGGATCAGCGCAGTGCTGATCGCAAAACGACTCAACGGATTCATCACGGGACGCTCCATTTCCTTGTTATAAGCTTAGGCTTAAAAGGTATAAGCACAAAAATAGTAGGCTTATCCTCCGGCAGGCAACAACGCCTACCGGACAAGAACATGACAATTGGCCCGCTAAATGGCCGTTTAGCTGAGCTGGATCAAGATCCGGAGATGCATTTGGTCGTGGCTGCGCGCACATCACCCAAGCGCAGCGGGAAGTTGTTCAGCCGCTCGCGCAGCTTGATGCTGCTGCCGCTACCACGCTTGTCGATGTCAATCAACGCAGCAGGACCCGCACCCGCGGTCAGCTTCTGCGGCACTATCAGGCGCAGGCCGTCGCCGCGCTTTTCCTGCACCAGCGCGTCGCGGCTGCTCGCCAACTCGGCCTTGATGCAGTCGGCGTACACCTGAGGCGCCTTGCCAGACATCACATCCATGGTTTCTCGCGATTGCTCCAGCTCAGCGACACTTACACAGCCGCCCAGAGTCAAGGTCATCGCCGCCACCGCCCACTTCATTGGAATACCTCTGCCTGCTTTAAAGAATGTGTATGACAACAACCGGGCGGGTTTGCTCCCTGCTTTGGCGGATTTATCCCTACCCCGGCCATCAGGGGCGGGAGTGTACCGCTACATCGTGATATCTTGCGCATTTGCACGAATAAACTTTGCGGAGCATCACATGAAATTCGTACACCAGCGCGAGCACCTCAACGAGGACGACATTGTCGTGATCGAGTGCTCCCAGCGCTGCAACATTCGCCTGATGAACGACGCCAATTTCCGCAGTTTCAAGAATGGCGGGCGTCACACCTACCATGGCGGCGCGTTCGACCAGTTCCCGGCGAAGATCGTCGTGCCGAGCACCGGTTTTTGGAACATCACCCTCGACACGACCACGCCCCGGCCGATCTCGGTCACGCGCAAGCCAACCTTCACGCACAAGATCAAAATCGTGCGTCGCTCGTCGTCGCAACTGAGATAAGCCCGCCATGACCCAGAACATCAAGTACGTGATCAAATACAAGCTCGATGGCGAGCAACGCTTCGACTTCGCCGTGATGCCGGACAACTCCGAAGAGCAGGCGCGCCTGGCGCTGCAACAGATCCATGGCGATGACGTCGCCAAGATCAGCGACATCAAAGTCAGCAAGGCCCTGTAAACCTGGCCCTGGCTGGGCGCCGAGTTGAAACAGAGTTGACAGGAGTGCACATGAGCAACTGGCCAGACCGCCGTATCCTGGATCTGCTCGGCATCGATGTGCCGATCCTGCAAGCACCGATGGCCGGAGCCACCGGCTCACCCATGGCCATCGCTGTGGGCACGGCTGGTGGCCTGGCCGCTCTGCCCTGCGCCATGCTCAGCCTGGATCAGGTGCGCAGTGAAGTGGCAGCGTTCCGCGCCGCCTGCGCAGGGCCTTTGAACCTGAACTTCTTCTGCCATCAACCGCCGCCCGCTGATGCAGCCCGCGCACTGCGCTGGAAGCAGGCCCTACAGCCGTATTATCAGGAGCTGGGCGCTGATTTCGCCGCGCCGACGCCGGTATCCAACCGTGCGCCATTCGATGAGCACAGCTGCCAACTGGTTGAAGAACTGCGCCCGCAGGTGGTCAGCTTTCACTTCGGCCTGCCCACTGCCAGCCTGCTGCAGCGGGTCAAGGCCACCGGCGCCAAAGTGCTGTCGAGTGCGACCACGGTGCAGGAGGCGCTCTGGCTGGAACAGCACGGTTGCGATGCGATCATCGCCATGGGCTATGAAGCCGGCGGCCATCGCGGCATGTTCCTTAGCGATGACATCACCAGCCAGATCGGCACCTTCGCCTTGATCCCGCAAATTGTCGACGCAGTGCGACTGCCGGTGATCGGCGCCGGTGGCATTGCCGATCACCGCGGCCTGGTGGCCGCACTGGCTCTTGGCGCCTCGGCGGTGCAGATCGGCACTGCCTACCTGTTCTGCCCGGAGGCGAAGGTATCTGCAGCCCACCGCCAGGCGCTGGATACCGCCCCCGCCAGTGACACAGCGCTGACCAACCTGTTCACCGGGCGGCCCGCGCGTGGCATCAACAACCGCATCATGCGCGAACTTGGCCCGATGAGCGATCTGGCCCCCGCCTTCCCCCTGGCAGGCGGCGCGTTGATGCCGCTGCGGGCGATCAGCGATAGCGCGGGCAGCAGTGACTTCAGCAATCTGTGGGCCGGCCAGGCTTTGCGCCTTGGCCGACACCTGCCTGCGACAGAGCTGACCAGAGACATTGCCGAGCGCGCGCTGGAGCAATTAGGGCGCTGATTCGATCCCGCGATTATGGCCCTTCCCGTAGAGTCGACTCTCGCTATATAGTCCCGTATATAACGATAACCTGCTCTCGGAGAGTTGCCTCATGCGTATGCGTTTGCCCTACCTGGCTGCAACGGCGGCCACCCTGCTCGCCTGCACCAATGCCTGGGCCGATGAAGTTCAAGTTGCCGTCGCAGCCAATTTCACCGCGCCGATCCAGGCGATTGCCAAAGACTTCGAGAAGGACACCGGACACAAGCTTGTGGCCTCCTTCGGCGCGACGGGCCAGTTCTATGCGCAGATCAACAACGGCGCACCTTTTGAAGTATTCCTGGCGGCCGATGACAGCACTCCGGCCAAGCTTGAGCAAGAAAAGCAGACCGTTGAAGGCTCGCGCTTCACCTACGCCATCGGCACCTTGGCACTCTGGTCTGCCAAGCCAGGCTACGTCGACGCGCAAGGCGAAGTGCTGAAAAAAAATGACTACAAGCACCTGTCAATCGCCAACCCCAAGACCGCTCCCTACGGCCTGGCAGCGACTCAGGTGCTGGCCAAGCTGAACCTGACTGAAGCCACCAAAGGCAAGCTCGTCGAAGGCCAGAACATCACCCAGGCGTTCCAGTTCGTTTCCACCGGCAACGCTGAGCTGGGCTTTGTCGCCCTGTCGCAGATCTACAAAGATGGCAAAGTCGAAAACGGCTCGGCCTGGATCGTCCCGTCCAGCCTGCATGACCCGATCCGCCAGGATGCGGTAATCCTCAACAAGGGCAAGGACAACCCCGCTGCCAAGGCGTTTATCGACTACCTCAAAGGCCCCAAGGCCACAGCCGTGATCAAATCCTATGGTTATCAGATCTGATGCCGCTTGATGCTGCAGACTTCGGAGCGATCTGGCTGACCTTCAAACTGGCCAGCCTGACTACTCTGATTCTGCTCGTCATAGGTACACCGATTGCCTGGTGGCTGGCGCGGACCCGCTCGTGGTTGCGCGGCCCGGTCGGCGCGGTGGTCGCTCTGCCATTGGTGCTGCCGCCGACGGTGATCGGCTTTTACCTGCTGATCGCCCTCGGCCCGCACGGCTGGCTGGGCCAAGCCACTCAGGCACTGGGCCTGGGCAGTGTGGTATTCAGCTTCACCGGCCTGGTAATTGGTTCGGTGGTGTACTCCATGCCGTTTGTGGTGCAACCCCTGCAAAACGCCTTCAGCGCGATTGGATCAAGGCCTTTGGAAGTCGCCGCCACGCTGCGTGCAAGCCCTTGGGACACTTTCATTCATGTCGTGCTGCCGCTGGCTCGGCCTGGGTTCGTCACCGCCAGCATCCTTGGCTTTGCCCACACCGTTGGCGAGTTCGGTGTGGTGTTGATGATCGGCGGCAATATCCCTGACAAGACCCGCGTGGTGTCGGTGCAGATCTTTGACCATGTCGAGTCGATGGCCTACGCACAAGCACACTGGCTGGCCGCAGCCATGCTGGTGTTCTCGTTCCTGGTGTTGCTCCTGCTGTACGCGGGGCGCCGTGGCAAGCCCGGCTGGAGTTGAGATGAGTGCTTCAATACTGGCGCGGCTGACCCTGGCGCGCGACGATTTCACCCTGGATGTCGACCTGCAACTGCCAGGTTCAGGCATCAGCGCCTTGTTCGGCCATTCCGGGTCGGGCAAGACATCGTGCCTGCGTTGCCTGGCGGGTCTGGAGCGTGCGTCGAGCGCCTACATCGAGGTCAACGGTGAAGTGTGGGAAGACAGTGCCAGCGGGTTTTTCCTCCCGCCACATCGGCGCCCGATCGGCTATGTATTCCAGGAAGCCAGCCTGTTTCCCCACCTGTCAGTGCGCGCCAACCTGGAGTTCGGCTGGCGGCGGGTGCCAGCGGCACAGCGCAAGGTCAGCCTTGAACAGGCGTGTGCACTACTGGGCATCGGTCATTTGCTTGAGCGCCGTCCAGCCACCTTGTCTGGCGGCGAAGCGCAGCGGGTCGGCATCGCTCGCGCCCTGCTCAGCAGCCCGCGCTTGCTGCTGCTGGACGAGCCCCTGGCAGCGTTGGATGGACCACGCAAACGCGAGATTCTGCCGTATCTGGAGCACCTGCATGAAGAGCTGCAGATTCCACTGGTCTACGTCAGCCATGCCCAGGATGAAGTGGCGCGACTAGCCGACTACCTGGTGTTGCTGGCGCAGGGCAAGGTGCTTGCAAGCGGCCCCATCAGCGAGACACTGGCGCGGCTGGACCTGCCGTTGGCTCAGGGCGACGATGCCGGCGTGGTGCTGGAAGGGCTGGTGGTCGGCCATGATCCGCACTATCAATTGTTCGACCTGCGCTTGCCCGGCAATGATGCCCAACCGCTGCGTATCGCCCATCCTTCGCTGCAAGTTGGCAGCACGCACCGGCTGAAGATTCAGGCCCGCGATGTCAGCCTGGCCTTGGCGGCAGACAGCCAGTCGAGCATTCTCAACCGCTTGCCCGTGCGCGTGCGTGAGCTGCGCGCCGCCGATAACCCGGCCCATCTACTGGTCAGTCTGGATGCGGCCGGCACCACGCTGTTGGCGCGCGTCACCCGTTACTCCGCCGACCAGCTCGGCGTGCACCCGGGCCAGGCGCTATGGGCGCAAATCAAATCGGTCGCTGTTTTACTCTGAGCATCCACGCCAACGGCGTTGTCCATTGAGCAGACACTTGGTCGCTGGATGCCGCCCCATGCTCGATTGCCCGCTGCCCCGTTCCCTGCACTATGTCGACGACAGCCAGCCTGGCCTGAGCCGACGCCGATGGCGTGATCGCTTTATCTACCTGGACGCGGACGGTGAACGGGTGCGCGATGAGGCGACGCTTGCGCGCATCGCGGCGCTGGTCATCCCACCGGCCTACACCGACGTGTGGATCTGCGCCGACCCGCAGGGCCATCTGCAAGCCACCGGCCGCGACGCTCGCGGACGCAAACAATATCGCTATCACGCGCAATGGCGCGAAGTGCGCGATGAGCATAAATACGGACGCATGCTGGCCTTTGCTCAGGTGCTGCCCAAATTGCGCAAGCAGCTCGACGCCCACCTGCGCAGCCCAGGGCTGGGCCGGGAAAAGGTCATGGCGCTGGTGGTCAGCCTGCTCGACTCGACCCTGATCCGCGTCGGCAATCGCCAGTACATGCGCGACAACAACTCCTATGGATTGACCACCCTCAACTCCGATCATGTCGAGGTCAAGGGCAGTACCATTCGCTTCCAGTTCAGGGGCAAGCGCGGCGTGGAGCACAACGTTACCTTGCGCGACCGGCGGCTGGCCGGCTTGGTCAAACGCTGCATGGAGCTGCCTGGGCAGACGTTATTCCAGTATCTGGATGACAACGGTGAGCGGCACAGCATCGGCTCGAGCGATATCAACCTGTTTCTGCAACAGCTGACCGGCGCTGACTTTACCGCCAAGGACTACCGCACCTGGGCCGGCAGCAGCCTGGCCCTGCATCTGTTACGGCCATTGGCCTGGGAGCCGGAAACCGAAGCCAAGCGCCAGGTCACAGCGATTGTGCGTCAGGTTGCCGCACGCTTGGGCAACACGCCGGCAGTGTGCCGGCGCTGCTACATCCACCCGGCAGTGCTTGAGCACTTCCAGCTGGGGCGCCTCGGTGCTCTGCCGCGAGCCCGCATTCGCCAGGGGCTTGAGCCCGAAGAAGTGACCTTGATGCACTTTTTGCGGGCGCTGCAGGAGTCCGATTGAGCGGGTCTATATGCACTATCAAGCAGAGAAATTTCCAATCTGCGCGTAAGCCCCCTATTCTTGCCCCCGAGCACCTCCGCCGGGGCACTTCAACCCGCAAAACCGGCACCTGCAGCTAGAGACATGAAACAGATTTTATTTACGGGGGAATTACTATCCTCCGAAAGCGTCTTTAATGAGAAGGAAGAGGGACACGCTCCCGCCGCAGCGGTAACTGACCGCACGGTTTTCGTTATTACCCAAGGAGAACTACATGCTGATACTCACCCGCAAGGTCGGCGAAAGCATCGTCATCGACGATAATATCAAAGTGACCATTCTGGGCGTCAAAGGGATGCAAGTGAGGATCGGCATCGATGCGCCAAAAGATGTTCAGGTTCATCGCGAGGAGATTTTCAAACGCATCCAGGCAGGCAGCCCCGCACCGGAAAAGCCCCACGACGAGCAACACTGAAACCTGCATCGCTTGAAGCCGCACGGATGCGCTTGACCGATCGGCCCGCCGATGCGGGATCTTGCCAGGCCCTCAGCCGCCCAGCAGCTCCCGCACTTTGGCTACCATTTCATTGGCATGAAATGGTTTCTGAAATACTGCACCGAACAAATTGCAATCTGCTTGCGCGGCTTGCGCGCCGCTCATCAAGATCAGCGGTAAATGTGCCAGCGCAGGATCCTCTCGAATCGCCTTGGCCAATTCCTGGCCATTCTTCTTCGGCATCATGTAATCGGTAATCACCAGATCAATAGGCTTCTGGCGTAGCAGATCCAACGCCTTTTCGCCATTGTTGGCCTTTTCCACCAGAAAACCCTCGTCCTCCAGGGCATAACCCAGGATCTCGGCAATCAGGTATTCGTCATCGACGATCAAAATGGTCTTCATCGCTGGACTGTCAGCCGCCCTCCGACTGAGTAGGCGTGCCGCTAAGCACTGCGCTGGCACCTTCGAAAGCCTTGCGCACAACCACCCCATTCGGTCCCATGCACAGCTCATGGAGCGCAGGGTCGTAGTCACTGTCGCGCACCTTGAGCAGTGACAGCATGCGCCGCAGCCGGCTATCGAGTTCGACGAAGCGGGTCAGGATCAGGTTATCGACGATGCTCGACAGGTCGGGTGACGGCGCACTGACTTCGGCACCAAACAGATCACGCATTTCCCAGGTCATCAACATCGTCACATCGCGGGCACGCAGCTCGCCGATCAGGGCGCGGAAGAAGCCATTGATGCGTGCCGGATCGAATGCCAGCCGGCTGAATGCACCGAGGCTGTCGATCACCACGCGCTTGGCACCGAGGCTATCAACCTGTTTCAGCAAGCGCGCACCGACCTGATCGAGCAGGCCCTCGGTGGTTGGCTGCCAGCTCAACAGCAAAGCCCCTGAGCGCTCCAGCTCAGCGAAGTCGTAACCAAAGGCACTGGCCTTCTGGCGCAATCGGGTAGGCGATTCGTAGAAGCCAAAATGCACCGCCGGCTGCACAGGTGACGCAGCCGCTACGAATGCCAGGCCCAGAGAGGTTTTGCCGATCCCCGAAGGCCCCATTACCAATGTGGTCGAGCCGATACTGACGCCACCGCCAAGCATGTCGTCCAGCGCTTGCGAGCCGGTGCTGATAGATTCCATTGTCTCCGAGCCAGGGTGGCTGGGATGGCTGTAGAGCGCCTCCAGACGCGGGAACACCGTCAGCCCGGCGCTATCGATCTGGCACTCGTGCAAGCCAGACAACGCAGCGCTGCCGCGGGTCTTGCGCAGCTGAATAGTACGCACGGCACGGCTGCCAACCAACGTCTCGCCAAGGTCGATGACGCCATCGACCATGGTGTGCTCTGGGCTGCCCTCCTGCAGACGCGAACTGGTCAACAGCAGCACAGTGCAGCCCGCGAAGGCGGCATGCCCTTGCAGCTCGGAGATGAATTTTTTGGTGTCGAGCGTGGTTTCGGCACGTATGCGGGCATTGAGCAGGCCATCGACGATCAGCAGGCTGGCCTGCTGCCGGCCAATTTCCTGACGCATCAGCCGCACCACGGCATCCAGGCCCTCCTGTTCGAGGGTGTCGAACGCGCTGACAAACTGGATCTGATCGCCTACCAGCGCCGGGTCGAAGAACTCCAGCGTCGACAGGCACTGGAACAACCGCTCATGGGATTCGCTAAGCAAAGTGGCCACCAGCACCCGCCCGCCATTGCGCACGTGGCCAAACGCCAACTGGTTGGCGAGAATGGTCTTGCCGGCCCCAGGCGGGCCTTGAACGACGTAGGACGCGCCAGCGACCAGGCCGCCACGCAGTAAAGCATCCAGCCCTTCGATACCTGTCTCGACTCGCTTGAGTACTTCAACCATGGCCGCTGCCTGTCGGGTTCGCGTTAAGGGGGGCTCAGCACCGCCGGCAGGTACAGGCACATACTGGTGCCCTCCCCGACCTTGCTGGACACACAGATGGCACCATTGCTCTGCTTGGCAAACCCATACACCTGGCTAAGACCCAGCCCGGTGCCCTTGCCAAACGGCTTGGTGGTGAAAAACGGCTCGAAGATACGCGGCAGCACATGCGCCTCGATACCCACGCCGGAGTCTTGCACATTAAACCGCACGAACGGCCCGTGCAGGCCCTCGACCTCACCTGCCAGTTGCACGCAATCGACCTCGAAGCGAATCCGCCCCGCACCTTCGATCGCATCGCGCGCATTGAACAGCAGATTGAGCAGAACCATCTGCAATTGGCCAGGGTCGGCCTGGATCAACGGCAGCTCTGCCGCCAGCTGCTGCTCGAATTCGATGCTGCCGGGTAGCGCGTGCTCGATCAAACCACGGGTCGAGTCAATCAGCGCGAGCGGAGCAATGCTCGCCGAACTCAACTGGCGATGGCGGGCAAAACTGAGCAGTTGCTGAGTCAGTTGAGTGCCGCGCTGCCCTGCATCGATGATGTGTTCCAGCAGGCGCTGAACCCGCTGCGGATCCTGGCTGTTGCTGGCCATCCGCGCCGAGCTGAGGATAATCGTCAGCAGGTTGTTAAAGTCATGCGCCAGCCCGCCGGTCAACTGCCCCAGGGCTTCGAGCTTTTGCGCCTGGAACAACTGCGCGCGTACCGCGTCGAGCTGCAGCGCAGACTCGCGCCGGTCGGTGATATCGCGCGTAACCTTGGCCAAGCCGATGATCTGGCCCTGCTCATCACGCACCACGTCCAACGCGGCCAAGGCCCAGAATTGCGTGCCGTCCTGACGCACGCGCCAGCCTTCATCCTGGGCGACGCCATTGTCCAAGGCCTTGCGCAGGATCTGCTCAGGGCGATTCTGGGCACAATCTTCCGGCGTAAAAAACACGGAGAAATGCTGGCCGATGATCTCGGCGGCCTTGTAGCCCTTGATACGCTCTGCACCCGCATTCCACGACACTACGTGGCCAGAGGGATCAAGCATATAGATAGCGTAATCAACCACCGACAGAACGAGCTGCTCATAGCGGTTGGCGGTCATTTCGGATTGGTCCGGGTGGTCGGTTGAAACCATGAAAACTCCACAGGCACCACAGGCTGAGGCATAAACATAATGTTGAGTCTACTCGCCCTTTACAGGCTAAGCGAAGCTCTTGACGAGTAGCCAGCTGACGGAGCCGCTTGGGACTGGTGATTTCGCTCGCAGTGAGCAGCATGGTCGCCTGAAAAGTCGCGAACAGTGGCTTAATGACACTATCGTGTCGATTGTCTGGACTGCAGGCTTCATCGATCAACCAGAAATTCCTGCATGGAGGGTGTTTTGTTGACGCATCTATAACGATGGGTTATAAAGCGCGCTTGATTGCAGAGCACCTGTTTAACAACGTGCCGGTCGCACAGACCCTTTCAAGCGTGCGAGTGTGGTGGAATTGGTATACACAGCAGACTTAAAATCTGCCGGCGTGAGCCTTGCGGGTTCGAGTCCCGCCACTCGCACCACTTATTGCGTAAAGGGCGCCCCATGGGGCGCCTTTTGTTTGCGCGCAAGAATTGCTCGCAACTCCTGCTACAGTGAAATCATCCAACTTCACTGGTACCCCGCCATGCGCTATACCCTGTTCGCTGGTCAACGCGATGCCATCATCCTGCTCGCCCGCATCCTGCTGATGATCCTGTTCGTGCTCTCGGGCTGGAGCAAGCTGACCGGCTTTGAAGGCACGGTCAGCTACTTCACCTCGATAGGTGCACCTGTGCCGACACTGGCAGCAGCCATCGCAGTGATCATGGAGTTCTTCGTTGCAATCGTGCTGATTCTCGGGTTCTACACGCGACCATTGGCGATGCTGTTCGCGCTGTTCGTGGTCGGCACCGCGTTGATCGGCCACCCGTTCTGGGACATGGTCGAGCCTGCGCGCAGCGCCAACATGACGCAGTTCTTCAAGAACATGAGCATTGTCGGTGGTCTGCTGCTGCTCGCCGTGACGGGCGCTGGCAGGTTCTCGCTGGATCGGCGCTGAGTGCGTGCCCTCGGCTTGATCTGCGTGCTGGCGTGAGTCAGTCGTCTACGTCATCGTGCCAGGCAGGATGGTCGTATTCGTCGTCGCTGTCATCGAGCGTGCTTTCGTCATCCTCGACCTCATCCAGTAAACCCTGGGCATCGGCCTCGGGCGCAAAGTCTTCATAGAGGAATTCGTGATCAAGCAGGTGATCGTGTTCGGGTTCGTGGAGGTCGTGTTCGTCGCTCATGCCAGGCTCCTTGAATAGCTCGCCTGTATAAAGCGATCATCGGTGCAGGTCAACGGCTGAACTGTTAATCCCGACTTAACCAGGGCATTGCACCCTGCCTGAGCTCCCTTCAAGAATCCTTGCCTGCCTTACGGCGGGCTTTTTTTTGCCTGCAGATTACCTGAATGATCTTGCTACATCGTCTTCACGTTTTACTGACAAGCCCGGTCAGATACTACACAGGCTCCGTACGATCTTTAGACCCGCCCACCGTTGGCGGGTTTTCTTTGCCTGTGATTCGGCAATCGCGCAACTCGGCATCCAGCCAGCGCAGCGCAAACGCGCACGCGCCGAAGGACACCTGTTACAGCAGACTCACGGCGTCTTGGCAGCCTGAGCCTTGGTCCAGTGCACCTTGGGCGCGGCAGGGTTGAAACCGCTGACGCCTCTTGGCACTTCCTTGATCTCGCCGCCCTTGGACAAGAACTGCTCAATTTGCTCATTCAAGCGCAGTTGAGCGTGATGGGTCGCAGACTGGGACATGCTGATACCTCACTGATGAGCCACCCAGAGAGAGGACTCGCCCGCCACTATACACCGCAAAGCACGTAAGCAGGACTTTAAAGCCAGATAAAGAGAGATCCCTGCCAAATTTGCGCAGATATCAGCAAGATTACCAAGCATAAAACCTCGCGCTCTTGCCTCGGTTGTGGTGGCCTCGAATATGAGTGAAGCTTGGCAAAACTCACGGAGAGAGGATGTACCCATGCCGTTTTCAGCGGACGAACGCGCAGCCCTGCTGGCGCTCAAGGGCGTAGGCCCGACGGTTATCAGCAGGCTTGAGCAGATGGGCATCGAGTCACTGCAGATGTTGGGCGATTCGAGCGTCGACGACATTCTGGCGCAGGCTTCGGCAGCGCTGGGGTCAACTTGCTGGAAGAACAGCCCACAGGCGCGAGCGGCGATAACGGCGGCAGTGATGCTTGGCAAGCAGTCGAGCGTTAGCCTGTCACTGCGCTAGCGCGCTCATCTATCAAACCCACAGCATATGGACTGCCAAACCTGCACCGGCGCAAGCGAATAGAACCTGGATCACTGTTAGCTTGAAGCAGAACAGGGCAATAGCGACAGCAACCGAGACTACCGCTGCAGGCCGGTCAAATGCACCGCTAAATCGAAATCTGCCCGGCGGGCCCACCAAAACTGATGAAGCCTAGCTTGAGCCAGAACAGGAACGCCTGGTAAAGGCCGACCGGCCGCACAACCGGCTTGGATGGGGGCTGCTTGTTCACCGCGCTGGCGCTCTCAACCACCTTGAGCTTGCTCGTCAGCCAAGGCGGTCAGTTGCGAAAGTCGAAACTGGCTCAAAAAAGCCGGACAATATCGGAATCAACTTATCAACTGGAATTCAATTCCTTTTTCTATATCATAGCCTCTGACTCAATCGAGTGGCTCGGTCGCAGCAATGGGCTGGTACGTTCGCGAGCCATACCCTGCTGCTTCGCTTAGGTGCGGGATACGCAGCCTGGGACAGCCCCCTAGGAGAGAATAGATGTCACAGTTGTTGATACCCAGCCCAACTGGCAAGACCCGGATTTTTGCGGTTATCGGTGATCCAGTGAAGCAGGTCAAGGCTCCAGAGCTTCTCAACAGAGTGTTCGCTGATGAAGCTGTAGACGCAGTGATGATCGCGGTGCATGCCAGGCCTGAGCAACTCGCGACCGTGATACGTGGCCTCCAGGCGATGGATAATTTTTCCGGCATGCTGATCACCATTCCGCACAAGTTTGCTGCTCGAGATTTCGCGGAGTCGGTGAGCGTTGCCGTGCAGGTTTCTGGCAGCACCAATGCAATGCGCCGCAACGAACAGGGCGGGTGGGAAGCGGATAACTTCGATGGCGCGGGATTTACCTTGAGCCTTCAGCGCAAAGGGTATGACCTGATCGGGAAACGCGTCGTACTGGCCGGTGGTGGGGGTGCGGGTAGTTCGATCGCTGTCGCATTATTGCAAGCAGAGGTGGGCCGATTGTATCTACAGGAACCGGATGCCCTGAAAGCCGATGCACTGCTCGCCAGACTAAGCCAGCACTGGCCTGGCCGATGCGAGCTTGCTCAGCCACACCACCTTGAGGTGGCCGATATCGCTATCAACGCAACGCCGCTAGGCCTCTCGGAGGATGATCCACTTCCGCTAGAGCTTGCCGCCGTGCCTGCCGGGGCCTTGGTTGCAGATATCATCATGCAACCTGCAGAGACTCGTCTGTTACGAACTGCAAAGGCCGCCGGGCACCCCGTGCACGCTGGTAGCCACATGCTCAGTGAGCAATTAGGCTGCTACAGACAGTTCTTCAGGATCTGAGCCAAAAAACCGGATGAATCGGCAATTCAACGTGGATAACATTTGTCCGGAGGTGGCTGCCACTATCCATGGGCCGCTGATCTATCGCAAACCTAAGGAAACAACATGAGCAATGCGCTTGAACGCGGCCTGCATGCCATCGAGTTGCTCGCCGGCAAAAGCTCCGGGCTGGCACTTCAACAAGTAGCGGAAGCCTTGGACATTCCGCCGAGCGCGACCCACCGCATGCTCAATTGCCTTGTCGAACAGGGTTTCGTGCGCCAGGAGCATCAGCACGGCAATTACGTGCTTGCCCTGAAGCTGGTCTCACTGGCGCTCAAGCATCTGTCCAAGAGCGACATGGTCGACCTAGCCCGGCCGATACTCGAGCGCCTGGCGCAAGCGTCCGGCGAGCTTGTGCGCTTGAGCATTGTAGATGGCGATAACCTGATCTGGATCTCCAAGGCCCAGGGCAGCCGCTCCGGTCTGCGCTACGATCCCGATGCGGGTGCCGAGGCCAAGCTCTGCTGCACGGCGTCTGGCCTGGCCTGGTTGAGCTGCCTCAGCAACGAGCGCGCGCTGGAGTTGGTCTACCGGCAAGGCCTGGCTAAACCGGGCGAATATGGCCCCAATGCGGCCACCACCATCGAACACCTGCTCGACAACCTGAAGATCGCCCGTGAGCAGGGCTATGCCAGCGTCGACGAGAGCTTTGAAATTGGCGCCGCCTCGATGGCTGCAGCAATTCGCGATTCGCAGCAGCAGGTCGTCGGCGTGATCAGTATCGCCGGCCCCAGCGTCCGCCTCCCTGCCGAGCGCATGCAAGCGCTGAAGCCAGCGTTGCTGGACGCCGTAGAAGAGATCACCGCGATCAACCTGGACAGCCTCCCAAAGCTGTCGCTGATGACCTCCCACATCAGCGAACACACCGCCTGATCGGCACCTCGCTTGACCGCGGCCTGGCTTACTGACCTGGCCGCCGCTCCCTAGCAATTGCTCGACAGCAGGCCGTTCACAGGCCGTGGATTGCCAGCGCCCAAAAACGAATTGGAATCCAATATGAATATGGAATGGATTTCCAATTATGATAATATCGGCTTACCGACCCTGGTAATGCCTTGGCGCCAACCTGCCAGCCCATCACCGGAAAAGGCATTTTCATAAAAACAAAAAGCAGGAGTTATCCATGGCGAACCCTCCAGATGTAGATGTGAGCACCTTCATGGATGCTCGAAAGATGAGCACCCGACAGTGGCTGGTGCTGTTCCTCGGTTTCATGGTGCTGGTGTTTGACGGCTTCGACACCACCGCGATCGGCTTCATTGCCCCGGCGCTGGTCGACGACTGGGGCGTGCTGCGCCAGGACCTCGGCCCGGTAATGATGAGCGGGCTGCTCGGGCTGGCATTCGGTTCGTTGACTGCCGGGCCATTGGCCGACCGCTTCGGCCGCAGGCCAGTCATCATCGGCTCGGTGCTGTTGTTCGGTTTCTGGAGCCTGGCCTCCGCCTGGTCGACCGGGATCACCAGCCTGACGATACTGCGCTTTCTGACCGGGGTTGGGCTGGGTGCCTCGATGCCCAATACGGCGACCCTGATCTCGGAATACGCCCCCAAGCGCTACCGCTCTCACATGGTCTCGTTCATCTACTGCGGCTTTGCTTTTGGTGCGGCGCTGGGTGGTTTGGGCAGTGAGTGGCTGATCGAAAACTTCGGCTGGCGGTCAGTGTTGGTGGCCGGCGGCGTGCTGCCGATTGCGTTCGCCCTTCTGCTGCTCTTGAGCCTTCCGGAGTCCATCCGCTTCCTGGCGCAGAACAGTGCCTTGAAGGACCGCCTGATCAAGGAAATCAACAAGGTTGCTCCGGGCCTGGCCAACGCCCAGACGCGTTTCCATAGCAGCGAAGCGGCGATCAAGGCGACAGGCAAGGTCAGTGCCCTCTTCGCGCCCGGTTTCACCCTGGGCACCTGCATGATCTGGGTCACTCTGTTCATGGGTCTGCTGACCATGTACCTGCTGTCGAGCTGGCTGCCGCTGCTCAGCCGCGATGCTGGTCTGAGCATGGGTCAGGCGGCGCTGCTGGGCTCGTTGCTGCAGATCGGCGGCATGCTGGGCAACTTCACCGTCGGCATGAAGATGGACCGCTGGGAACACCACAAGGTGGTCGGCGCCACGGTGTTCTGCGGCGGGGCGTGCGCAGTGCTGATCGCCTTGCAGCAGCCGACCATGCAGGTGCTCTGCCCGTTGATACTGCTACTGGGCTACTTTCTGAACGGCGTAAACGTCGGCGGCTACGCGCTGGCCGCCTCCTTCTACCCCACTCAGATCCGCGCCACCGGCGTTTGCTGGGCCACTGGCATTGGCCGGCTGGGCGCGATCAGCGGCGCCGGGATCGGTGCACTGATGCTGGCCTCGCAATGGAATTTCAGCCAGGTCTTCCTGTTCCTAGCCATCCCTTCCCTGATCGGGGTTACAGCGCTGTGGATCAAAAGTCGCAAGCGCGACGCGTCGGCAATCCCCGCTGCCATCAACTGAAGCCAACTGTAGGTAGACATGCCATGCAAGCCAGCTATTCCATTGCACAACTGACCGCGCTCGCGTTAACCCCGCCGGAAATGATCGAACTGGCTGCACGCACCGGCTATGACCAGGCTGGCGTGCGTTTGCTGCCGGTGGCGCCAGGGGCAGTCGCCTATTCCTTGATGGACGACAAACCGATGTTGCGCGAAACCCTCGCGCGCATCGACGACACCGGGGTCAAAGTCTTTGATCTGGAATTGATCCGCCTCGACGGGCAATTCGACGTGCAGCGTTATCTGCCGTTCCTCGAAGTCGGCGCGCAGCTCGGCGCCAAGGCCGTACTGGTGGCAGGCGACGACCCGGAACCCAACCGGCTGATCGAACACTATGCGCGGCTATGCGACGCCATGCAGCCCTTCGGCCTGTCGGCAGACCTGGAGTTCATGCCGTGGACGGCTGTCCGCGACCTGGCCAGTGCACTGCACATCGTTGAACAGGCCGACCGCGCCAACGGCGGCATCCTGGTCGACGCGCTGCATTTCGACCGTTCCGACAGTCGCTTCGAGGACTTGCAACGTATCCCCGCGCAATGGCTGAACTACGCGCAGATATGCGACGGCCCAGCGCTGCGACCGAACACCCGTGACGGCCTGATTCAAGCAGCGCGTGGCGAGCGTCTATTGCCGGGCGAGGGCGATATCGACCTGGCGAGGATCTGGCGCAGCCTCCCGGCTACGGTCCCGGTCAGCGTTGAAATCCCCCATGACCGCAGGGTTGCGCAAGTGGGCGTCGAAGCCTGGGCACGACAGGCGCTGGCCGCTGCCAAGGCAATTATCGAACCGCTCTGATCCGTTTGAGCACACCACAGCAGGCAACTGCTGAATGCTGCCGACACTTCACCTGCACAAGGGCGGGCTGCCAAACCGCCCATGAATTACCACGCCATGAAGGAGCAACCATAATGAGCACCATCGCCCCCCTCCCCTGGGACCAGGAAGTCGACCTGCTGGTATTCGGCGCAGGCGCTGCAGGCATGACCAGCGCATTGATGGCCAGCCACCACGGGCTGGACGTGCTGCTGTGTGAAAAGACCGCCGTGGTGGGCGGCATCAGCGCGACCTCAGGCGGCACCACCTGGGTACCCGGCACCCACCAAAGCCAACGCGCAGGTGTACCGGACAGCGCGGCAGAGGCCGCGACCTTCCTCAAGGCGGTGGTTGGCGAACGCGGCGGTGAAGCGTTGCGCGAAGCTTTCCTTGCCAGCGGGCCACAAGCGATTGATGAACTCGAGCGCATCAGCGAGGTTAAATTCGTTGCAGCCGCCGCTCATCCCGATTACGTCAGCGGCCCCGGTGCAGCGTTCGGTGGCCGCGCCCTGGCGCCCCTCGCGTTCGATGGCAGGCTGCTGGGCAAAGACTTCGCCCGCGTGCGCCCACCTCGGCGCGAGTTCATGGGTCTGGGCGGCATGATGGTGCCACGCGCCGATCTGGATGCGCTGCTTTCGCCCTTCGCTTCGATGCACCACCTGACTCGCACCCTGAGCACAGTCGGCCGCTATTGCATCGACCGCCTGAGCTACCCACGCGGCACCAATCTGGTGATGGGCAACGCCCTGGTCGCCAGGCTGTTCTACAGCTTGCGCCAGCGCAAGGTGGCACTGCGCTTTGAAACCCCTTTGCACGAACTCATTGTGGAAAACGGTCACGTAATGGGCGCCGTGGTGCTGCACAACGGCGAGGCCATGCGCATCCGCGCGCGTCGTGGCGTGGTGCTGGCTACCGGGGGCCTGACGCGCCATCCAACCCTACGCAAACAGCTGTTCCCGAGCGCTGCCCAAGCCCTTTCACTGTCGCCCCTGACCCACACCGGCGACGGCATCGATCGCGCGCTGAAGGCCAATGCCCAGCTCGACGACGGCCACGACAGTCCAGGCCTGTGGATGCCCTGCTCGATCCGCACCGCGAAGGACGGCTACCAGGCCATATGGCCACACATCCTGCTCGACCGCGCCAAGCCTGGATTGATCGCCGTGAATGCCCAAGGCACGCGCTTCGTCAACGAGTCGGACTCCTACCACGACTTCGTCATGGGCATGCTTAACGACGGCAGCGCCACTGCTCACCTGATCTGTGACCAGACCTTCCTGCAACGCTACGGCCTGGGCCTGGTCATGCCGCTGCGCAGCGCCATCAATATTGCCAGGTTCGTCAAAGCCGGCTACTTGATCAAAAGCAGCACCCTGGACGAACTTGCCAGCAAGCTCAAGGTTGATGCCGAGGGGCTGGCAAACACCGTCAGAACCTACAACGCCGCCGCTGCAAACGGTGACGACCCTGCATTCAACCGCGGTAGCAGCCACATGAACCGTCACAATGGCGACCCGCAGCAACTGCCCAACCCCTGCGTGCGCCCCCTAGGCGATGGGCCCTACTATGCCGTCACAGTGCAACCGGCCGATCTCGCCTGCAGCGCAGGCTTGAGTGGTAACGCCGATGGCCAGGTGCTGGACATGCAAGGCCAGGTGATCGAGGGGCTATACGCTTGCGGCAATGACCTTGCTTCAATCTTTCGCGGCACCTACCCAGGCCCAGGCACCACGCTGGGACCTGCGATCGTATTCGGCTGGCGAGTGGCGCGGCATGCTGCGCGAGTTGCTGATCGCCAGTGTTGAAGCTAGCGACCAGTGAGCGCCTGCTTCGGGTTCAGGCTGTGTGAAAAAGTGCCATCCGCCAACACCAGGCTAGCCAAGCCATCCACTCAGCATCGCGGCGCCCAACGCGACTAACGCGGTATTGAGGCAGACCAGCATGAAGCCGAACCTTATCAGTTCGCCTTCCTCCTTGGCCTGGGTTTTGGCAAGCCCCAGAATCAGCATGACAACCGATAGCGAGCCCAGCGCCGCATGCCCTGCCGAGCTGTTCTGGACGGCAGCCAGCAGTAGGCGGGAGGACTCGGGCAACATCGCGATGGCCGGCATGAAGATCGCATTGCCGCCTACATTCGACCCGGTCATGTAGCCAGACAACGCGCCAAACAGGGCAACCAACGACGTCGCGGCGGTGGGCGACAGCCCAGCCAGCAGTTGCATCAACCCCGCAAGGAAGCCGGCCTTAACCATCATCTGCGACATCGCGAGAAAGAAGAAAATAGTCAGCAATGGCCGCTTCGCCCGAGCCAACAGCGCAGCAGGCAAGTTAACGTCGTGTGCGGTCCGGGATTGTATGTTGCGCGCGTGAGCGCCTAGCACGATCAGCACCATGACCAACGCCAGACCTGGTGAGGCGAGTGGCTTCCAGTTGACCTGGGCGCCCTGTACAACCCAGTGCTCCTGCCAGGAGGTGATCGCCCACAGCATCTTCAAGCCGACAATGCAGACAATCAGCACCAGATACGGCCATGCCTGACGCGGCCATTGCACCGGACCGCGCTCGCTGTCGTTGCGGCGCAGGCGCCACAGCCCAACAGAGAGTATCGCTGCTGCCGTCACCAGGCCCGCAGCAACGCCCGCTACTTCCGGCCCCAGCCACCGACTTGCACTGTAAAGAACGCCCACAAACAGCAGCCAGAAAACGCCCAACGCCCCCCATCCCCGCGAGTCACGAACGCCTGCAAGATAGAGCGCGAGTGCACTGAGGGCGAAGAAAACCGGGGCGCTGGTCAATGCCGAGGTCGATGCCAGCATGGATGCGTCCAGGTGAACCAACGAAGCACCAATGACAGATGCCAGGCCCAGCGTTCCCCAAGGCATGATGGCCATGCCGGCCAGTGCGATCCGTAACGCGACCCGACGCTCGAAGAGACTTAGCAGCAGGGGCACTGTTGCGATCAACGACACGCCGAAACCAGTCATCGCTTCGAGCAACGGTGCCAACCCAAGGACAATTAACACGACTTGATCGCCGCGCCCAAGCCCCAGTGACCGCACCCATTGGCTCAGCGCCAGATTGACGCCCATGCGCTCGATAAAAATCACGAAGAGCAGACCTGGGACGATCACGAAAGCGGTACTTGCAAACAGCACGGCGGTATCTTGAGCGGCGGCCACCATACTGCTCAGACGCCATGCGTCTGCCGCGCCGGCGAGCCAGAGCACAATGACTAACAGAGTGCCTGCAACGGCGGCGTGAACGGGCGGCCGGCGCAATACCACGAGCATGGCTGTAACCAACAGGACCGGGGAAAGATGGAACAGTGCGAGCATGCCAACAATATCCTGTGTGTGTTCCCGAATAGGCTGCGTACGCAGACTGCTGGCAAGATAATATTGCTCTTACCTAGATAAAGGGCCGCAGTTTTCTGGTAGTTTTCGAGAAAATTTCTCACGGATTTACAATGGCGAAAAACGACGCTGCACCTGAATCGTTGGACAAATTTGACCGTGCCATCCTGGACCTGGTCCAACGTGACAACACCATGCCACTGCGGCTTATGGCCGAGCAGGTCAATCTTTCCACGGCCGCCGTTCAGCGCCGCATCAAACGAATGGAAGACGGGGGAGTCATCACGGGCAACGTAGCCATCGTCGATCCCACCGCCGTAGGCCGGCCGATCACGATCATCGTGGAAGTGATGGCTGAGCGCACCAGCATCGAGGCGCTGGAGGCGATGAAGGCACACTTCGCGGTGCCCGAAGTTCAGCAGTGTTACTACGTCACCGGCGAAGTGGATTTCGTTCTGGTACTCACCGTTGCCAGCATGAAGGAATACCAGACTCTGGCGCGGCGACTGTTTGCTGAAAACTCCAACGTTACCTGGTTCAAGACAATCGTCGCGCTGGACCGTGTGAAAGTCGGACTTGATGTACCAAGCATGGCCGGGTAGAGGCTCATGCAAAAGCCTCTGGTGGCTCGCGCCATGGCAGCAAACTTGCGGCCCAGGTCGCCAGCTCAACAAAAGCCACGACTGCTGCGCACTAGTCGGCAATAGCCCCTGAACGAATTTGGAGTTAGCATCACACCCTTAGTCGGCTTAACAGCCTGTTTTTCAGATCAGGGTCGCATCGTGGAAAAGCTCAAACGCCTCCAAAGTGGAATAGAAGGACTGGACGCTCTGCTCAAGGGCGGGCTGGTCGCAGGTGCCTCGTACATTATCCAAGGGCGCCCAGGTTCCGGCAAAACGATCCTGGCCAACCAACTTGGATTCCATCATGCGAACAATGGCGGCCGCGTTTTGGTTGCCACGCTGCTGGCCGAGTCACATGACCGTCTTTTTCAGTTTCTTTCCACACTGAGCTTTTTCGACTCATCCAGGATTGGCGAAGAAATTCAGTTCGTCAGCGCATTTGACACGCTGGAAAACGAAGGTCTGGATGAGGTAGTGAAGCTGCTGCGTCGCGAGATCAGCCGTCGCAAAGCCACCGTACTGGTCGTCGATGGCCTGCTCAATGCGCGCTCCAAAGCCGACTCACACATCGACACCAAAAAGTTCATCTCAGAGCTGCAGGGCCACGCTGCTTTTGCCGGTTGCACCGTGCTGTTTCTCACCAGTTCACGGCTGGACGACGGTAGCCCTGAGCACACCATGGTCGATGGCGTCATTGAAATAGGCGAAGAGCTGTTCGGCACCCGCTCGGTACGGCGCATTCAACTGCGTAAAACGCGCGGCAGTGCTGCGCTGGCAGGCCTTCACGAGTGTGAGATTACCGACAACGGGCTGGTGGTTTATCCTCGTCTGGAAAGCCTGTACAGCCACCCGTCCGCACCCGACAGTGCTGACATGACGCGCATTGGCAGTGGGATTGCCTCACTGGACACGATACTGGGAGGCGGCCTTTACAGTTCCAGCGTGTCTTTGGTCATGGGCCCTTCCGGCATCGGAAAAACAACGCTGGGTCTGAAGTTCTTGGCGGAGTCGACGGTGGACAGCCCAGGGCTGCATTTTGGCTTCTACGAAAGCCCGCAACGGCTACGGCTCAAGGGCGACTCACTGGGCATCGACATCAAAGGCATGGAAGACAGCGGCGCCCTGACCATCGCCTGGCAGCCAACAACCGAAGGTCTGCTGGACGGGCTCGGTGCTCGACTGCTGAGCATTGTCGAAGACAAAGGTATCAAGCGCGTGTTCGTCGACAGCCTTAGCGGCATGACCCGAGTCGCGACCAATCCGGCAAGGATTACTGACTTCCTCAGCGCGCTGATGAACGAGCTGCGCGCCCGAGGTGTCACGGTACTGGCAACGTGGGAAATGCGCGATCTGCTGGGCTCCGAGGTCAGCGCGCCCAACTCCGACCTGTCGAGCATCGTCGACAACCTGATGCTGATGCGCTTCGCCGAGAATGACTTTGAACTAAAGCGAACGCTGTCCGTTCTTAAAGTCCGAGACAGCGCTTATGATCCCTCCCGATTCGAGGTCGTCATCCAAGCCCAGGATGTTTTACTCAAAAAGGCTTCAAGACATGAACCATCAGTCCCAACTGAGTGATGTCCTGGTTCTATCTCTTAGGTTTTTGAGTGGATTAAAATAAAGTGACTACCATCTTGGTCGTCGACGACGAATATTTAATTGCTGACATTCTCAGCTTCGCGCTGGAGGATGAGGGGTTTTCCGTGGTAACGGCCAGCAATGGCCGAAAAGGACTCGATGCTCTGGACAGAGTCAAGCCTGCCTTGATCATCACCGACTTCATGATGCCGGCCATGGACGGCCTGGAATTCGCTACCGCCGTGCGAGCCCTGCCATCGCTACATCAAGTACCGATTATTCTGATAAGCGGCGCCCAGGCACATATCGGTATGCAGCGACCGGATTTATTTGACGCGGTATTGCCTAAGCCCTTCAATATCGACGCAATTATCGCCGAGGTCAGAAAACTGCTGCATTCAGCGTAGCCGTGCCCGCGCGGCTCACTGACTGCACCGGCTACAGCCGAGTCATCGCCCGAGCCCGCTCGGTTGCGCAGCTGCCTCATCGGTGATTTCTGCCTGTTCGGCACCCACCAATAAACATTGGACTTCAGCTGCTTCACTCCATACTTTTCCGGCCCACAAAGAAAAACCCCGCAGACGTTAATCTGCGGGGCTTTCAAATATGGAGGCCGAGGTCGGAATCGAACCGGCGTAGACGGATTTGCAATCCGGAGCATAACCACTTTGCTACTCGGCCTCAAAGGTTGGATCTAGCGGCTTGCGCCCTGCTATCTCCTTGAAACTTCAGCGCTTTTTCAAGCTTGCTGCGCTTCAATGGACGCCATTATGTCTGCATTCGCTTGGCCTTGCAACCCCAATCTCAGAAAAAATCTTCAAGGGGTTCAAGGTGTTAGCGTAAGCGGCCGAGTTTGCTCCACAGCCCCACCAAGGTGTTCTCAACCGCGCCGCTGGCGGCCACACCAATGCGCTCCTGCAAGCTTTTGCGTTCGGCAAACCGCAGGTGGTAAAGGTTGGCTTCACGGGCGCGGTCACTGAGGTATTCGTCGCTGGTGCGCAGCTCATCAACCAGCTGCATGTTCAGCGCCGCAACACCCAGCCAGACCTCGCCGGTGGCCACCTCGTCCATATGCAGCTGCGGGCGATAACGACCAACAAAGTCCTTGAACAGCTGATGGGTGACGTCGAGGTCTTCCTGGAACTTCTCGCGGCCCTTCTCGGTGTTCTCGCCGAATACGGTCAGCGTGCGTTTGTACTCACCGGCGGTCAGCACTTCAAAATCGATGTCGTGCTTTTTGAGCAGGCGATTGACGTTTGGCAACTGAGCGACCACGCCGATCGAGCCAAGGATGGCAAACGGTGCGCTGACGATCTTGTCGCCGATGCAGGCCATCATGTAACCGCCGCTGGCAGCTACCTTGTCGATGCACACGGTGAGTGGGATACCGGCCTGACGGATGCGCGCCAGTTGCGACGAGGCCAGGCCATAACTGTGCACCAGCCCACCGCCGCTCTCGAGCCGCAGCACGACTTCATCACGCGGGGTGGCGAGGGTCAGCAGCGCGGTAATTTCATTACGCAGACTTTCGGTGGCAGAGGCTTTGATGTCGCCATCGAAATCAAGAACGAAGACCCGCGCCTTGTCCTCGCCCTTGGCTTTCTTCTGCTGCTTGTCGGCCTTGGCCTGCTGCTTGCGCAGGGCCTTGAGTTGAGCCTTGTCGAACAGGCCCGCCTCGAGCCGCTCACGCAGCGCCTTGTAGAAGTCGTTGAGACGGGTGACCTGCAACTGCCCCCCGGGCTTGCCGCGGCCTTTGCCGCGCAGGCCGGCAATAGCCGAAAGCACCACCAGAAAAGCAATCACCAGGGTGGCGGTTTTGGCGAGAAAGCTTGCGTATTCTGCAAGAAACTCCACGTTGACTCCTTTATAAATCAGCACCTGCACGGTGCGAAACTGCTGCCAGCATACCGGGGCGTACCGGGCACTGCCAGCAGGCGAAAACGCTGGCAACATCTTTCAAACAAGCTTTTCAAACGCTTGTATGTTTTTTCGTTGACAGCCACTCTGGCGCATCCTAACCTCCCAGCAACTTCACTCGGCCGGATATCGATGTGGGCAACCTCTACCTGATCCGACATGGCCAAGCCTCGTTTGGTGCCGCCGACTACGACGTACTGTCGCCGGTCGGCGTGCGTCAGAGCCAGGCTTTGGGCAGCCATCTGGCCAACCTCGGCTTGCGCCTGGATCGTTGCATCGCCGGCGACCTGCGCCGGCAACAGGACACCGCCCTGCTCGCGCTCGAAACCATGAGCACCCTGGGCTGCGCGGTGCCGGCGCTGGAGACCGATGCCGGCTTCAATGAATTCGACGCCGATGGGGTGATCCGCACACTGCTGCCGGCGCTGCTGCCAGAGGAGCCGCAGGCACTGCATGTGCTCAGCAACGCAGCGCAAAACCGCAGCGAGTTTCAGCGCCTGTTTGCCTTGATGGTGCAGCGCTGGCACGACGGCCAGCATCCGGCCGATGGGCTGGAGAGCTGGGAGGCTTTTACCGGCCGCCTGCGCAGTGCCCTGCAGCGGGTGTTGGACGCCGCCGACAGCGGCGACAACGTGGCTGTTTTCACCTCGGGCGGCAGCATCGCCGCCCTGCTCCACCTGATTACCGGCATCACCCCCAGCCAGGCGTTTGCGCTGAACTGGCAGATTATCAACACGTCGTTCAGCCAGCTGAAGTTTCGCGGCCATGACGTGGCACTGGCTTCCTTCAACTGTCAGGCCCATGTGCAGCTGTTGAAGGCGCCGGAGCTCATCACCTATAGGTGAGCCCGGCCTGTTGTGTCCCTGCGGACGCGAATTTCACTTAACAAGGAATACACCATGAGCGATGTAGCTAAAGCCGTCGAAGCGATGAAAGCCAAGTTCAATCCCGCTGCTGCTGAAGGCCTGGACCTGGTGTTCGGCTTCAACATCACCGACGAAGACAAGCAGTACGCGCTGGTCGTCAAAGACGGCACCTGCGACATCCAGGAAGGTGAAAACCCAGACGCCAACTGCACCCTGGTGCTGGACAGCGAGACCCTCAAAGGCATCGTCAGCGGCGAAACCGATGGCATGCAAGCGTTCATGGGCGGCAAGCTGCGCGTTGAAGGCGACATGATGCTGTCGATGAAGCTCAGCGAGCTGTTCCCTGCCTGAGTGGCAACGACGACTGTCTGAAAGAAACCGAAGCCGGCACCGGCTTCGGTTTTTTTTTGCGTGCTACGGCGCTCATCGCCCAATGTAGGTAACGCGCATCAAGCGTACTGATCAAGCGCCAACACGCCTGCCTATATGGCGACTAGCACGCTTGTTCCATTACAGCAGGCCGATTAGATTAGCCAATAATCCTCGATACCGAGAATAAGGATCACGCATGACGCTGACTGACCAGTCCACCCAGGTACGCCCCGGCGAAGAACTCGATGCCAGCGTCATCGATCCCTATCTCAAAGCTCATCTGCCTGGCCTGGAAGGCATGCCGCTGATCAGTCAGTTCCCAGGCGGCGCCTCCAATCTGACCTACCTGGTCAGCTACCCACAGCGTGAGTTCGTGTTGCGGCGTCCGCCCTTTGGCGCCAAAGCCAAGTCAGCGCACGACATGGCTCGTGAGTTTCGTATCCTCAATCAGCTCAACAGCGGTTTTCCTTACTGCCCCAAGGCGTACCTGCACTGCACCGACGAAAGCCTGATCGGCAGCGAGTTCTACCTGATGGACCGGGTCGAAGGGATCATCCTGCGCTCGGACATCCCGCTGGAGCTGGGCCTCGATGCCCAGCGCACCGAAGCCCTGTGCAAAAGCTTCATCGACCGTTTGGTGCAATTGCATCAAGTGGATTACCGCGCCTGCGGCCTGGCTGACCTGGGCAAACCCGAGGGTTACGTGCAGCGCCAGATCGAGGGCTGGATCAGCCGCTATGAGCAGGCCGCCACCCCGGATGCACCGCGCTGGCAGCAGGTCATGGACTGGCTGCGGGCAAAGATGCCAGCCGACCACCCGCGCTCAGCCATCGTGCACAACGACTACCGCTTCGACAACGTCATCCTCGACGCAGCCAACCCGATGCAGATCATCGGCGTTCTGGACTGGGAGATGACCACCCTCGGTGACCCGTTGATGGACCTGGGCAACAGCCTGGCTTACTGGATCGAGGCCGACGACCCCGCCCCCATGCAACTGATGCGGCGCCAGCCAAGCAACGCTCCGGGCATGCTCAGCCGGGCGCAGTTCGTTGCCTACTACGCCGAGCGCGCCGGCATCCGCATCGACAACTTCGACTTCTACTATTGTTATGGACTGTTCCGCCTCGCAGGGATCGTCCAGCAGATCTATTACCGCTTCCACCACGGCCAGACGCAGGACAAACGCTTCGCGCAGTTCATTCACATGAACCGCCTGCTTGAGCAGATGGCGCTGCAAGTGATCGGCAAGTCCGCACTTTGACCACACACAACAAGGAACACAGCATGGCCAAGACGCAACTGTTCGACCTCGACGGCAAGATTGCCTTCGTTTCCGGCGCCAGCCGCGGCATCGGCGAAGCCATCGCACACCTGCTGGCAGAGCAAGGCGCGCATGTGATTGTCTCCAGCCGCAAGCTCGACGGCTGTCAGCAGGTCGCCGACGCAATCATCGCAGCCGGCGGCAAAGCAACTGCAGTGGCCTGCCATATCGGTGAGCTGGAACAGATCCAACAGGTGTTTGCCGGCATTCGCGAGCAGTTCGGCAGGCTCGACATCCTGGTCAACAACGCGGCCACCAACCCGCAGTTCTGCAACGTGCTGGACACCGACCCGGGCGCCTTTCAGAAAACCGTTGACGTCAACATTCGCGGTTACTTCTTCATGTCGGTAGAGGCCGGCAAGCTGATGCGTGAGCACGGTGGTGGCAGCATCATCAACGTGGCCTCGATCAACGGCGTGTCCCCGGGGCTGTTCCAGGGCATCTACTCGGTGACCAAGGCCGCGGTGATCAACATGACCAAGGTGTTCGCCAAGGAGTGCGCGCAGTTCGGCATCCGCTGCAACGCCTTGCTGCCAGGCCTGACCGATACCAAGTTCGCCTCGGCACTGGTCAAGAATGACGCCATCCTCAACGTCGCCCTGCAGCAGATACCGCTCAAGCGTGTGGCGGCGCCCAGCGAGATGGCCGGCGCAGTGTTGTACCTGGCGAGCGACGCCTCGAGCTACACCACCGGCACCCTGCTCAATGTCGACGGTGGTTTCCTGTCCTGAGCCGGCCGGTTACAGGCAGGTCGCCGCAGCAGCCCGGCGGCGCAGTGCGGTGGTGTCGGCTTTTTGCGCGTAATAGTCGACGCGTGTGCCACCGTCTTGCGGGTAGATGTCGGCAAACGACTCTGCCTCACGGGTATATACCGTCAAGCCGCCACTCTTGCGCGCCTGCATGTAACCACTGGCGTCGACCCCAAAGACAGCCTCATCCTGCCAACTGAACTGGATGCATTGGGCAACCAGTTCCGCAGCCTTTTGCGATTTCAGCTGTGCAGTCGGCGCAGTGCCGCGCGCGGCATCCATGGTCGACGAGGCACACCCCAGCAGCATCAATGCTGCGGCCATCGGCACAATTGCACGCATGTTTCATCCTCGTAGGCAAAAAAGAACGCGACTCTAGCATTTGCGTGCCTGCACAAGTGAATTCTCGACGCTCAGCTGTTGTCGCATTAACACACCTATTGCATTTGGAGACTGTGCATGAAAATGCGCCCACTGCTGTCCGCCCTGCTGTTCACCGCCACCCTGCCTTGCCTGCCATTGGCTGCCACTGCAGCCGAAAGCAACGTCGAGAGCGTCAAGGCGCCGGAGTCTCACGACCGCGAACTGAAGGTCGGTGACAAGGCCCCGGATCAATACAAACGCGATGATGCCGCCGTGGTTGACTGGAAAGCCAACGGCCTGCCAGCGCCGGAAAAAGAAAGCCACTGGGTAAAAATGGGCAATCGCTTCGTGCTGGTGCAGATCACCAACGGCGTCGTGCTGGCCATTCACTCGAAGTGATCTAGCAGGGGCCTGGCACTGCTGCCATGTGCACAGTATTGCGCCCATCCGCCTTGGCTTGATACAGCGCCGCATCCGCTCGCCCGAGCAGCGCTGCCGCACTGTCATCAGGCCCGGGCACTGCGCACCACAGGCCGACGCTGAAGCGCAGCTCGATAGTGTCGTCAGCGAACTGCGCCGGGCTTTGTGCGATGGCCTGGCGCAAGCCCTGCAGTGCCGCCATCGCGCCCTCACGCTCGGTATGTGGCAACAGCAGCAGGAATTCCTCCCCGCCATAACGTCCCAGGCTGTCAGCCGCACGCAGGCGCCGTTGTAGCTGGCGAACGCAGTGGCACAGCACCTCATCCCCAGCCAGGTGGCCATACAGATCGTTGATCCGTTTGAAGTGATCGATATCGATCATCGCCACGGCCAGGTGACTGCCCTCATCACGTGCGCGCTCCAGCTCTTGGTCGAAACGCTGGAGGATGGCCCGCCGGTTGTAAGTGCCGGTCAGCACATCGTGCAGCGCCATGTGCTGCAAGCGCGACTCGCTGCGCTCTTTGGCCATCAGCACTAGGCCGAGCGAATACATCATCACCGTTACCGTGCCGATCGCCACCGATACCGTCTGCTTGAGGTTGCTGATGTCGTAGCGCATCTCGGCTGCGTCCCCAGCCAGCACCGCGATAACCCGCATACCCAGGCCTACCAGGCTTATAGAAGCGCCGATCACCAACAGCAGATGCGCCCGACCGGGACGTTCGGCATGACGCCGCGCCCAATGCAGCAACAGCCCGCACTGAACCATGAGCACTACTGTGGCCAGCAGCATGCGCGGCTCGAGCGTCTGCAGCAGAAGCAGCAGCCCGCCTAACATGCATAACGGAATGATGAAAATAACTCGCCACGGTACTTTCAGTTCACGCACCCGAAACAAGCTTGCCGAGTAGAACGCCAACGCCAGCGACAGCAGGCTGTTGCCCAAGGCATAGCTGACCCACAGCGGGGCCTGGGCATACAGCGTGTAGCAGATGTATGCGAGGGCGTGCGCGAGCAGGCCGCAGCCGGTCAGTAGCAGGTTGTCACGGCGATTGTATTGACCCACCAGCAACAGACAGAACGCCATGATGGTGGCGACCAGCGCGACGGCGGCGAACAGTGTAGGGGTATGGGCGATCATGTTGGTTAACCAGGCAGCGGGTGGCCGTCTCACTGCGGCCTGCCAACCAGTCTAGGGCGCCCCACGCAAACCGACCATGACCGAACGGGACAGATCAGCAGCCATCGAGCCCGAGCGTTCCATCGAGTAACAAAAACTCCATTGTCGAAGAAACCAAATCGATCGAACCCGGTCCTAGTGAGTACCCCGTAATCCTTTACGGATCAATGACCTGACTTAGCCACTTGTTTCGAGGTTCACCATTATGCGTCTGACTCTGCCTTCTCTCGCCTTGGGTCTGTTGCTGAGCCAAAGCGCTTTTGCCGGTGACGGCACTGCAGCTATCGGCGGCGGCCTCGGCGGCGTGCTCGGTAATGTGGTCGGTCAGCAGATGGGCGGCCGCACCGGCGCGGCTATCGGTGCGGGCCTGGGCGGCGCAGCCGGCAGCGCCGTCGGCGCGCGCAAAGGCAATCGCACCGAGGCAGCGCTGGGTGGCGGCCTGGGTTCGGCAGGTGGCTCGCTGGTCGGTGGCGCCCTCGGCGGCTCGACCGGCTCGACCGTCGGCGCTGGCCTGGGCGGCGCAGCAGGTGGCGCCGTGGGTAACCACATGGGCGACAACGGCGGCAGCAAGAAGAAGCACAAGCGCCGCCATCGCCACTGATTGCAATCTCAGAACGCCGGGGCTACGTTGTAGCCCCGGCAATCGCAAGCCGCCCCACCCTCACAACGCTTAGGCTGCTCCCGCACTGCACCAATGCAGCGCGTCAAAAACCTGCATCACATCAACACCCCCATCACGCCAAACTGCCACACTGACTGCTAATGTCTTGTGTGCCCCCTGCGTGAAGGATCACTTCCTCGTCATGAACCCTGAGCTACTCATGGTGCTCGGCCTGCTGGCCGTGGTTATCCTGTTATTCATCCTCAACCGCCCACGCATGGACGTGGTTGCGTTGCTGGTCATCGTATTTCTGCCGCTGTCCGGCATCCTCACTGTAGAGCAAGCCCTGGCCGGCTTCAGCGATCCTAACGTGGTCCTTATCGCGGCGCTGTTCGTCATCGGCGAAGGCCTGGTACGCACCGGCATTGCCTACCGCATCGGTGAATGGATGAGCGCCCGCGCAGGCAACAGCGAAGCGCGTCTGCTGGTCTTGCTGATGGTTTCGGTAGCCGGCCTGGGTTCGGTGATGAGCTCGACTGGAGTCGTCGCTATCTTTATCCCGGTGGTGCTAAGCATTGCCGCGCGGCTTGGCCTGGCACCCAGCCGACTGATGATGCCGTTGAGCTTTGCCGGTTTGATCAGCGGCATGCTCAGCCTGGTTGCCACGCCGCCCAACGTGGTTGTACACAGCGAGCTGGTGCGTCATGGCGAGCAGGGCTTCGGCTTTTTCAGTTTCACCCCGTTCGGCCTGGTAGTGCTGGTGCTGGGCATCGGCTACATGCTGCTGACCCGACGCTGGCTCAACGGCGAAGTACGCAAGGATGGCCGCACCGAAAGCCGCCGCACCTTGCTCGACCTGGTGCTCGACTACAAGCTCAATGGCCGCGAACGGCGCTTGCGCATTCGCCCTGACTCACCGCTGGTGGGGCATACCCTGGGTGAACTGGAATTACGCACCCGCCACGGCGCCAACGTGATCGGTATCGAGCGCCAGCACAAGTTCACCACCCGGGTGATCAGCGCCGACTCCAACAGCGTTTTGCAACAGGGCGATGTGCTGCTGCTCGATCTGTTCGCCAACCGCGATGATCTGCGCAGTCTGTGCCAATCGATGCGCCTTGAGCCGCTGCACTTCAAGGCGGCCTACTTCATCGATCAGTCGCAGGAACTGGGCATGGCCGAAGTGTCGCTGCCACCTGGCTCGCAGCTGATCGGCAAAAGCATTCTTGAGCTGACCTTCCGCAGCCGCTACGACCTCAACGTAGTCGGTCTGCGCCGCGAACAGGCCGCCATCGACGAGCAACTGGTGGAAGAAAAACTGCGCCAAGGCGATACCTTGCTGGTGGTCGGTCCCTGGAAAGCCGTGCGTCAGCTGCAAAGCCAGCCCAAGGATTTTCTGGTGCTGAGCCTGCCTGCCGAGATCGATCAGGTGGCGCCGGCACGAAGCCGCGCGCCATACGCCTTGATCAGCCTGGCGGTGATGGTTGGCTTGATGGTCAGCGGGCTGGTCCCCAACGTCATCGCCGCGCTGATCGGCTGCCTGCTGATGGGCGCCGGGCGCTGCATCGACATGAACAGCGCCTACCGCGCGATCCACTGGCAGAGCCTGGTGCTGATCGTCGGCATGTTGCCATTTGCCTTGGCCCTGCAGCAGACCGGCGGCATCGATCTGGCGGTCGGCGGCCTGGTCAGCCTGCTCGGCAATGCCGGGCCCAGCGCCATTCTTGCCTGCCTGTTCGCCGTGACTGCGATTATCGGCCTGTTCATCTCCAACACCGCAACCGCAGTGCTGATGGCGCCAGTGGCGATCAGCACCGCCCATCAACTGGGCATGTCGCCCTACCCGTTCGCCATGACTGTTGCACTGGCAGCCTCGGCGGCGTTCATGACGCCGGTGTCTTCACCGGTCAACACCTTGGTCCTGGGGCCTGGCCAATACCGCTTTGCTGACTTCGTCAAAGTGGGGGTGCCGTTCACCTTGCTGGTGATGCTGGTAACTGTGGTGATGGTGCCGTGGTTCTTTGGGCTCTAGTGAGGCAATTTGACAGCAGGCGGGCTGGCGAAACACACTGACACTAATTACCCAGGTGCCTGCAGTCGTTGTCCTGGATCCGTCTATGCCAGCCGGTAGAACCCATGGTGTTTCCAGTACGCTCGCAGCTCTTGCCTTATTTTGTCCTGTTCAGCCTGACCCTGGTCATTACCCTTGGCGGCGTTCTCGCCCGCCCGATCGAGTCGTTGTCGCTGTTCTGGCCGGTCAACGCAGTGCTGGCAGGCGTCCTGCTGCGCTATCCCCGTCAGGCGACTCCACTTGGCTTCGCCCTGGTGTGGCTGGCCATGGTGGCTGCCGACCTGGCCTGCGGGAGTAATTGGCAACCGGCGCTGTGGTTCAACCTGTGCAATCTGAGCGTGATCGTTACGGTTTGGCTGCTGCTGGTCCGCTTGCCGCGCCAGCATCGGCGTATGCGCAGCCCTCAGGGCGTGCTTTGCGTGTTTGCCGCGTGCGCCGCTGGCGCCATGGTGGCGGCAAGCATGGCCTGCCTGATGTCGGCACCGTGGTTTCAGGAGTCGATGCGCGCGACCTGGCAGGCCTGGTTCAGCGAACAGTTTTCCACCTGCATATTGATCGTGCCGGCCTTGTTGACCGCGCCCTCGCGGGGCGTATTGCTGCACGGCGGCGGCAAGCCGATTCGCCTGGCACCGCTACTCGTGCTGGTGGGTTCGTTGGCACTGAGCATCGTATTTGGCGGCCCTGGCGCGATTGCGTTCCCGATCGCCGCCTTGCTCTGGTGTGCCTGGACCTACTCACCCTTCCTTGTGTCACTACTGGCGCTGATGGCGGGCAGCAGCTTGATCGTCGCCGTGGCGCAAAACCTCATGCACTTCAGCGTGCCGCAGAGCGTGCCGGGAGTGACCACGCTGATGTCGGCACGGCTGGGCATCACCATGCTGGTACTGGGCCCTCTGGTAGTGGCCTGCGTGAGCAATGCCAACCGGAGTCTACTGGCGCGGCTTGAGCATCAGGCGACCATCGATCATCTGACCGGCGCCCTCACCCGCAGCGCTTTCACGCGTTTGGCCAATGCCCTGCTCGACAGCCGCCAGCAGCTTGATCAGGCCATGCCGCTGACCTTGATGATGCTCGATATCGATCACTTCAAAAGCATCAATGACCGCCATGGCCACGGTGTCGGCGACCAAGTGCTGCGCACCTTCGCCCACGCCCTGCAAGAGCAGCTGCGCGATGGCGAGCTGTTTGCCCGGTTGGGTGGCGAAGAGTTTGTCGTGGTCTTGCCCGGGCTTGCGCCCGAGCATGCCCAGTTCACTGCCGAACGCCTGCGCCGGGCAGTGCAGGACCTACACCTGAACCACGCCGACCCGCGCCTGCAGATGACCGTCAGCATCGGTCTGGCAGGTTGTGCCGAGGGCGGCCCATCGCCTGCGCTGGACGCGCTGCTGATATGCGCCGACAAGGCGCTGTATCGCGCCAAGGCACGTGGCCGCAATTGCGTCGAGCTCGCCGAACAGGCGCTACAGCAGACCGTCTGAATCCAGGCCGATAATCGCTGCTCAAATTCTGCTCAATCTAACGCAGGCCGCTAACCACCTTACCTGCAGCGATTTATCCACAGACCTACCCACGTTTTCTGTGGACAGTTTTCCCAAGCCAAAGAACGACTTATCGCACATACGACAACGCCGAGTCGGCTTGTAGGCCACTCGGCTATGGGTAGTTGCACAAGGGTGAACGCCGCAGCTCTGGCCCGCCTGGGGAAGCAGCGGGCCGGCAGCGGGGTATCGCCGGTCAAGGCGGCGGAATGGTGCCCAAAAGGCCGATACAGATTGTCAGCAGCAGAAAACCACCGAGGAACAGCGCAAGCTTGCCCATTGGAACCTCTACAGTGTGAACACGAATTGGTGTAGCTGGCCCGGGGCGGACCATCGCGGCACAAGCAGCTTGGCGTGCAACGGTCAGTCGACTGGGCTTGTGAGGTATTTTCCGCCTTAGGCTGATACGGTTACAGATGCAGGTTCGCGGAAAAAAAGCAGATCAGATGAGACCGGCAGCTGGCCGCGGGTACCTTTTCAAAGCGTCACTCCAGCAGTTGCAGCTTCTCGAGAGGCAGCCAGCCCAACTCACCATTGCCAGCACGGCGGCACCACAACCAGCCGTTCATGGGCAGCAGGGCGAGCACTTGCTGCCCCGGATCAACATCCAGCTCATGCGCCGAGTAGTGCTCCAGCGCCCTGCCCTGGGCGACGCCAACCCGCTCGATGAGCTGCGCCGGGACCCAGCCAGGCTCCTGCCCGGCGCAGGTACAGAGGTACCAGTCCAGCCAGCTCTCGTTACCTTCGTAACGCTGGCCGATCTCGAGCAGATCGCCCTTGGCGACCCGGATAGGTCGCGGGTATCCGGATCGATGAGCTTGGATAACAACGTACTTCACTTGCCTCTCCCTGGCTGAGTGTGCGTCGGGCCAACGTTGGCGCGCCGGAAATCATATAACTGCCTTACAACGCCATGACCATCTCGTGCCAGCTCATGCCACCGTGATCGGAGGGTGATGGCTGCACATAGCGATAGCCGAGTTTTTCGTACAGGGCGACGTGGCGTTGCTTGCACATCAGATGGATCGTCGCCTTGCCCCGCGCGCGCATCTGCTCGACGAAGTGCGCCATCAGCAGCCCGGCAAAGCCGCGCCCCTGCAGCGCCGGGTCTACCACCACCGACATGATCACCACATTGGCAGCGCGCGGATCATGCCCGACCAGCTCCTTGAAGGCCTCATCGGACATCACCACCTGCTCGGCGCAACCGCTGTTGATGAAACCAGCAATCTCGCCATCCAGTTCCAGAATCAGAAAGCCCTCTGGATACTGCTCGATGCGCATGGCTATCTTTTCCCGAGTGGCCGCCTCATCGCCCTCGTAGGCGCTGGTTTCGATCTGGTAGCAGCGCTCCACATCCTGCAAGCTGGCCTGGCGCAAGGTTGGCGTGGTCATCAAACTGTCCCCCATTTCGGTAAAGCCCGCCATGCTAGCGCAACTGCCGGCGAACTTGTTGCTCGCGGGACAGACTGACGCCAGAATCAGCCGATCAGCCCACACGCGCCGCAGGAAGCCGCCCCCATGAGCACCGCCAAGCGACGCACCGCGCCCAGCGTGATCAATCATCTGGTTGCCTTTGAGGCCGCTGCCCGGCTGGGCAGCTTTCGCGCGGCAGGCGAGGCGTTGAGCGTCACCCAAGGCGCAGTCGCCCAGCAGGTACGCACGCTGGAAGAGAAGCTCGGCATGGCCCTGTTCGAACGCCTGCCACGCGGCCTGTGCACGACGCCCCAGGGCCGCGAGTACCTGCTGCGAGTGCAGCAGGCATTGCACATCATCGAAGACGCCACCACCGAGCTCCTCGCTCAAGCTGCCCCGGGCGATCCCCACCAGGTGGTGCTCAGCACCACGCCAGCCTTTGCCAGCCGCTGGTTGATCCCACGACTGGGCCGGCTGGCGGCAGCACATCCGCAGATCGCGCTGATGATCGATGCCTCCGACAGTACCCGGCCACTGACCGGCAAAGGCGCGGTGGACATGGCCGTGCGTTGGGGCACTGCCCCTTTCGCGGGCTGTCACGCGCGTCACCTGCTGGCGGGCCAGGCTCTGCCCGTGTGCGCGCCGTCACTACGTAACGCGGGTGACTGGCAGGTACCTAGCGATCTGGCCAGTGCACCGCTGGTTTCCGACAGCCACAACAACTGGAAGCGCTGGTTCGATCACTACGGCCAGCCAGGCACCCGGTTTACCGGCCCAGTATTCTCGCAAACCATTCTGGCGATAGAGGCTGCCGAGCAAGGCATGGGCATCGCTTTGGTGCCAGCACTGCTGGTAGCCAACGCCCTGCAGGCTGGCACGCTGGTACTGGCCTTGGCGGGCCATGAGTTACCCACCAGTGCGGGCTTCTACATACTTACGGGGGAAGCTGCGGCCGTTGGTTCGGCAGCCGCGCTGGTCACCCAATGGCTAGAGCAGGAGGCCGCCGAGCCGGGTCAATTGCAACAGGTCATTTCACGCGAGCCGCGCAGCTAGGCGGATACAGGTGCAGTAACAAATTATTTCAGAGCGCAGACAAAAACTTTGGAAACACTGCACCGCTTGGCCTGTGAGTGCATTGAATACAAACGCTTCGAAATATCGGCACACACCCATCGTAGGACGGCTCTGATCTGCTTGTAGGATTAAGCCTACAGCAGTGCAATACCTGTACGAAAACGCAGTTCCGGCTCTCAGAATGAGCTGATACGGTCGGCTCATTCCTACAACGGCAGGGACGCCATGAGCCAGAGAATCGAGATGGAAAACTACGACCAGTCCGCCCTAGCACTGCAGAAAAACCTACTCACCCTGCGTCAGCAGCGCGATCGTCAGCGCGCAGTCGGCAACCACACCGAAGCTGATCATCTGGACAAGCTGATTACCGGCATCGAGCAGACCTTCGCCCAGTTGCAGGACACGTTTAAGCCGACGACCCTGCAATGATCTGAGCCGCCTCAGGCGTCGAATTTCTGCCGCACGACCCAGCTCAATGCCCAGCCGGCGAATGCGTAGAACGCGTCCAGATAAACCAGGCCTTTGTAATTGGGCAGCAGCCCACCCTGTGCCAGCAGTTCGGCCATGTCCGGCGTCGGCGGGCTCAGCAGGTAGTAGGCGTTGGGCAACAATGCCAACGCCAGCAGGATCAGATACGTCACGCCTTTGAACAATGACTCTCGCTCGGGCGATTGTGCGGCCAGGCGCATCCCGAAAAAGGCGACCACGCCCGCTACTGGCAAGACCCACAGATGGGATGGCATGCTGAAGAAGATCTCTGCAGCCAGACTGCGTGATTCCACGGTTGAAGCTCCTTGTCAAAATGGGCAGGGCTTTTGCGGCGGCTGCATGACCGCCAAAAGGCCGGGATTGTTACAAGCGCGCAGACCAATTGCAAAGTCCGTACTGACTGAACGCGACCGCTCTCCCCCCTTCGACGAAAATTACTACGACGGCTTGGGCACCTTTGCCTCAGGTTCCTGCGGCGAACCCCGCAATGCGGTGGTCAATGCCAAGTGGCGCTTCTGACAGTGACGCGGGAATCAAGACAGCCAACTGCAGAACGTCGAGGTGTTCTGGTAAAGTGCCGCCGCCCAATATTTGTATTCGGGCTCTAGTCCATGGAGTAGTAACGTGAAGTCATTCAGCAAAGTCATCGCTTCTGCAGTACTGGGTCTCGCTCTGGCAGGTTGCACCGGCACCGCCATGAAAACTCAGCAGTACGACAGCAGCCAGTACACCGTTGTTGGCCACAGCGAAGCCAGTGCCACCGGCCTGATGCTGTTCGGCTTGATCCCGATTCGCCAGAACAGCCGCTTCGTACGCGCGCAAGATTACGCCATCAAGGCCAAGGGCGGCGATGCGATGATCAACACCCAGGTACAAGAGCGCTGGTTCTGGGCATGGGTTCTGAATGGCTACACCACCACCGTTTCCGGTGATGTGATCAAGCTGAAGACTGCTCAGTAAGTAGCGTCTTGCTTGATAAAGCCCGGTTCGCCGGGCTTTTTTATGTGTGCCAGCACGCGATCAGGCTTTACCTCCGTGACGCCTGGCCGTTACAGTCGATGCCTGGGCGTGTGCTGCGCCTGCGGTCCGCGCGAAGGGGTTTCCCAGGCATGCGTTGTACATTGCCCATTCCAGCTCCCGGCTTGTCGGCGGACCGAGCCCTGTAAGGAGTTGGCATGCCCGCCATTAATGCTTCCCGCCATCATGGTCTTGTTGACCTGCCCGCGCTGCGCAAACGCGCAAAGCAGTTGCTCAAAGCCCTCAAGAACAACCAAGCCGAAGATACCCGCGTGCAGTTGCGCGCAATCGGCGTGCCTGGCCCTGAGTACAAGCTCGCCGACACTCAGTGGCTGGTAGCGCGTGAAACGGGTTTCTCCAGTTGGCCAAAGTTGATCGCACATGCCGACAGCGTCGCCTTCGCCGCACGTCATCCGGACTTTGCTGCGACCAACGAGGCCACCGTTCAGCACTGGCGCTGCGGCAACGATATCGAGCACAACCTGCGCGTCGCTGGCTTCACGGGCACATTTCATATGTTCGATGATCCGATGGTCATGGGCCCTGTTCCGGCCCTGCCTGACGACGATTACTGGCAAGTGCGTGCAGCGTTCATTCAGCAGACATTCGGCTTATCGCCACGTGATGCCCAGCAACGCCAAGCCTCACAACGCCAGGCCCTCGCGCAACTCGGCCACGATAGTGAATTGGTGCTGTGGTGCGAGGGCGACGCCTATGATCAGTTGTTTCTGATTCGGCTCCTGGCGAGTTTGGCTACGGTGCCGCGCAGGCTGGAACTGATCGAGATCAACCGCGTGCCGGGCGTTGAGCGTTTCATTGGGCTGGGCCAGCTGGCGCCGGATGTGCTTGCATGGCTCTGGCCACAACGGCGAGTACTGGCTGCAGATGCGTTGGCGCTGGCACGGGAGGCATGGGCGGCCTATACCTCAGCCGACCCTGGCAACTGGGCGCGGATGGCAGGCCAGGTGCATCCGGCATTGCCGCTGCTCGGGCCCGCGTTGGCCAGGCAACTCCAGGAACTCCCGGGCGCCTCGGATGGCTTGAGTCTGACCCAGCGTCTGACCCTACGGATACTGGCAGATCACGGAGCGTTGCCTGCCGGCAAAGTGTTCGCTCATTTGAGCAAGGACTATGAACCTCTGCCCTTTCTGGGGGATTTGATGTTCGCTACGCTGTTGCGCCCGCTCATCGATGCGCCGCAGCCACTGGTGCAGGAACAGCCAGGCAGTGAGTGGCAGCACGGTCTTGTTCGAATCACCGACCTGGGTGAGCGCATATTACGAGGCACCGTGAATTGGCTCGACTGTGCCCCAGCCGAGCGCTGGGTTGGCGGCGTGCAGATCGTTGCTGAGCAAAAGCCATGGGTCGTCAGTGAACACGGGGACGTCTGGCGGCGTTGATTCAGTGATCAACGCGCTCCTTTTACCGTAGCCCTAAAGTGCCACTAGCACACTTGTGCTAATCGACCCCGCACCCACCTGGCGCTATATTCGCCAGCAACCCCAATGCTTCCCGCCAGCACGGCGAATTCGCCGTGCAAGGGATCGTTGCGCAAAAAAAAAACCAAAACATCCCCAAGGAAGAAGCGCCATGAAACTGCACGCTCCAGTCACCCGCCTCGCCCTGCTCGGCGCCCTGATGATCGGCGTTGCCGGTTGCAGCCATATGAAACCCACCGAAGACCATCTCAAAACGCTCTCGGAAACCAATATCGGCGAGACGGTCAAGCGCGTTTCCAATGTGCGCAGTGACTCCATGACCACGTATTACATCGCCAGCACCGCGTCCGGTGACTACAACTGCTCCGTGCCCAGCGGTGCCAGTGGCGGAATGTTCGCCGTGGCCAGCTTCGGCATGATGAAACCCGCCGCCTACTGCCAGCCCAAAGGCGCCCGCGGTAATGGGTTGACCCCGTTCAACCAGTAAGCGGCCCCTGACTGAGCTCGCGCAGAGCGCCCCGTAGTTCAGCGGGGCGCACTGGCTTGGACAGAATGGCGATCTGCCGATCGTGCAGGGCTGCCTGGATCCGCTCGAGATCATGCCCGGTCAGAATCAGCGCTGGCACCGCCACGCCGCGCCGCGCGCGCAGGTGGTCGATGCATTCGATACCGGTGGCGTGGTTGCCCAGGTCATAGTCGGCGACGATGATGTCGCAATCGCTGACCAGATCATGCCCGCTCGACTCCGCCTGCACCTTGCAGCCCCAGCGCTCCAGCAATGCCTGGGTGGCGAGCAGCACGTTGTGGTCATCTTCCACCAGGCACACTTTCAAACCGGTCAACAGCCCCGCCTGACGTGGATCGTCGCGCACAACGAGTTGCTCCGGCGCGGTCGCCAGCGGCAAGCCGCTGAGGCTGACCGAAGTGCCACGGCCCACCCGCGAGCGCAGCATCACGTCCATGCCCATCAACAGCCCCAGGCGCTTGACGATAGACAAGCCCAGACCGACCCCTTCAACGTCTTTATCGCGCAGCTGGCGAACGCGATAGAACTCCTCGAACACCCGCGACAGATGCTCCTCGGCAATCCCCTGCCCTTGGTCGTGGATCTCCACCACCAGCCCGCCGTGGCGCCGGCGCACGCCGACCAGTACAGGGCGCTGGCGGCCGTACTTCAAGCAGTTGGAGAGCACGTTCTGCACCATGGTCGCCAACAGTGCCGGGTCGACCCGCACCCAGTGTTTGCATGGCCGCAGGCGCAATTCGACCCCGGCCCAACGGGCGGCTTCGGCATTCTGGCAGAGTAACTCGGCGAGCAACTCGCCCAGGTGAACGTCCTGGTACTTGGGCAGCAAGCGGCCGTTGTCCAGGGTGTAGAGATCGAGAATGGAGCGGAACAATTGCGAGACGTTCAGCAGCGACCGGTCGATGTTGTCCACCAGCCGCCGCTCCTCTTCGCCCAGGCGCGCCTCACGCAGGCAGGCGGTGAACAGGCCGATGGAGTGAATGGGTTGGCGCAGATCATGGCTGGCCTGGGCCAGAAAGCGCGACTTTTCCAGGTTGGCGGCGATGGCCTCTTCGGAGGCCTTGCGCGTGCGCTCCAGCAGCAGGTGGGCGTAGACCGGAATCACCGTACTGGTGATCATCAGCATCAGCATCATGAACGGCTGCGCCTGCCACAACGGATTCAGCCCGTACACGACCAGCAGCGCCAGCAAGCCAAGGACGGTGGCAATCGCCAGATAGCGCGAACCATAGCGCATGCCGTTGCCCAGGTTGACCCAGACCATCACCGCATACAACGGCAATGCCGCCTCGCCGCCGATCACCAGGCCGAACGAGGTGCCGGTATAGTCGTGAATCATCCCGAAAACCCGCCGCGCCGGGTAATGCCCGGGCCAGCGCGCGATGACCTGACGAAGTACGATCGAGGCCAGCAGGAACACCACGATATAGAGCATCACCGGCACGTAGTGCGCCACCGACTGCCCTGGCAAGAAGCCCAGCACACCGATGTACACCATGGCGCAAAGGGCTACCACAATACGCAGGTTGGCTTGATCGAGTTCAGCATCTTTCATGAACTTCACGGGCAACGTCCTTGTACGGTCATCGTCATGCTGGCACGCCGAGCAAGCAGGCCCTGAGCAGAGTGTTAAAGTACCACGCAGGCGCAACACCTGACCCCCAGGGAGGGGCACTCCATGACATGCCGCATCATCATCGCTGACGACCACCCCATGTTTCGCGAGGGGATGCTGCGCACGGTGCAACGCTTGCTGCCTGAGGCTCAGGTAGAGCAGGCTGGCGATCTGGACACAGTGCTGAACATGCTCGGACGCGACAGCGACGTAGACACGCTGATCCTCGACCTGCGCTTCCCCGGCCTGACCTGCATCAGCCAACTGGGTGAGCTGCGCAAGCAGCTGCGGCGTACCACATTGATCGTGGTATCGATGGTCGATGACCCGCTGTTGATCGAACAGGTGATGGCGATGGGAGCCGATGGCTTCATCGGCAAGAACATCGCGCCCGAAGAGATCGGCCAGGCGCTGCTCGCCATCCGCGATGGCGAGGTGCTGGTCAAGTTCGCACCCTCAGGGCTATTACCTCTGGACACCAACACCCTGACTACGCGCCAGCAGGAAGTGTTGCGGCTGATCGCTCAAGGCAAGACCAACAAGGAAATCGCCAAGGCCCTGGATATTTCGCCGTTTACCGTGCGCATCCATGTATCCGGATTGCTGCGAACCCTCAACGTGCCATCGCGGGCAGCGGCAGCCGTCAAATACAGCGCATCCTTGTAAGTCAGCGCTGCCGGGACACTGTTATACGCCGCCCGGTGAATCCAGCACCATCCTCACCTTACGGCCAAGTTCCTGCGGTAAGTACGGTTTGGATATCACTTCAAATTCAGAACCGCCAATGTCAGTTCGCTCGATCGAGCTCTCTGCATAGCCAGTGGTCAGCAGCACCTTCATCGACGGATGCTGCAACTGCACCTTGCGCGCCAGCGTCACGCCATTGATGCCACCCGGCATGATCAGGTCAGTGAACAGCAGGTCGAAGTGCAGCCCCTTCTCCAGCATCATCAACGCATCCTTGGCATCATTGGCCACCTGGGTCTCATAGCCCTGTTCTTCGAGGATCACCTGGGCCAGCTCGGCAACATCGGCGCGGTCTTCCACGATCAGGATGCGCTCATCACCGGTTTTGGACTTGAGCAGGCTCGCGCGCTCCAAGGGGTGCAGCTCGCTGGCATCGGCGGGGAAGTAAAAGCGCACGGTAGTCCCTACGCCCTCTTCCGAGTAGATCTTGACAGTGCCACCGGACTGCTTGGCAAAGCCATACACCATCGACAGCCCAAGGCCGGTGCCCTTGCCCTCGTCCTTGGTGGTGAAGAACGGGTCCATCGCTCGACCGCGCACGGCCTCGGGCATGCCCTCACCGTTGTCGGTGACCGAGACACAGACGTAATGTCCCGCATGCAGCCCTTCATAAGACGCTCGCGCATCTTCGGTCACGATGACGTTCTTGGTTTCAATATTGAGTGCCTGGCGCTCATCTCCAGCCATGGCATCGCGCGCATTGATGATGACGTTGAGCAAGGCGATCTGCGCCTGAGCCGGATCGATACGGCAGTTGTGCAATTCGCCATCCAGGCTGAGCGATACAGAGACACCATCGCCCAACGTCTGGTTGATCAACACCTGTGCGTCAGTGACGATCTGATTGATATTGATCACCCGCCCCTGCAGCGATTGCTTGCGCGAGAAGGCCAGCAATTGCTTGGTCAACGTATTGGCCCTTTCCACCGCCTGGGTGGCATGGGTCAGGCCCCTGACGATCCTGGCCAGATCGGGCTGCTCCTTCTCGGCAGCCGACTTGGCCAACGAGACATAACCACCGATGACTTGCAGCAGGTTGTTGAAATCGTGGGCTATGCCGCCGGTCAGTTGCCCCAATGCCTCCATCTTCTGCGACTGGCGCAATGCATCTTCCACATCTCGACGCCGGCTGACGTCCAGCTGGGATGCGAAAAAGTATTTGAGCTCACCGCTGTCGTTATAGATCGGCGAGATGAATAGCGCATTCCAGAACGAACTGCCGTCCTTACGGTAGTTCAGCACCTCGGTGGAAAAGTCATAACGCTGAGCGACGGCCTGGCGAATCGCAGCGATCACGTCCTGATCCGTATCCTTGCCCTGCAGGAACCGACAGTTGTGGCCGATCAACTCATCTTCGCCATAACCAGTCATTTCCTGAAAGGCCTGGTTGGCAAAGATGATGGGATTGTCCGGCTGGTTGGGGTCCGTGACGATCATCGGCATGCGAGTGCTTTCGACCGCGGCGAAGAAAATGTCCTTCGGATGGCCCATGACTTCAGCAGTGAATCGATTGTCTACTCTAATCCCACTGGTCGGCACTGCGGAGTCCTCTGCAAAGGTGCGCTGGGGTCTGCAGATAGTCGAGACCCAAAGATGACGGGGGATGCAGAGCAGCGCGCCCAGATCCAAGCCCTTGCGCTTGGATCATTGGGCAGCAGCAAAGGTTCGCAGATTTTTCGATTCAGCTCGCGGTCACCAATCGTAAGTCATTTCCACAGATGCAACCCGCTCCTGCCCGTAGTAGCAGCCAAACGCATAGTTGCAGTCCGAAATGAACTCGCGGTCAAACACGTTCTGCACGTTCAGGCTGGTACGCAAACCGCGCAGGCCGGCATCCAGCCCGCCCAGGTCGTAGCTGATGGTGGCGTCATAAACCACATAGGCGGGCACGTCGAACGAGTTGGCCGAGTCCCCTGGCTTGCGTCCGGTGTAGCGAGCGCCGGCACCGAAGGTCAGGCCAGCGAGCGTTGCCTGAGTGAAGTGATAATCGACCCACAACGAGGCCGACACCGGCGCCGTTGCCTCACTGCGGTTGCCCTCATCGCCGTAGGTGCTTTTGGTATAGAACGCGTCGATGTAGGTGGCGGCGGCCATCACATCAACATTGTCGAGGCTGGACTTGGCTTCCAGTTCGATACCCCGGGCGCGCACTTCACCACTTTGCGTCGAGTATTGCGGGTACTGGGTGTCGCCCGTCAGCACGTTCTTCTGTTTGACCTGAAACACCGACGCGGTAATCAGCGTCTTGTCGAAGGGCTGGTACTTCACCCCCACTTCGTACTGCTCACCCTCGGTTGGCGTAAAGGCTTTGCCACCGCGCTCGGGGGCGGCGGTGCCCAGGGTCGGCAGGAACGACTCGGAGTAGCTGACATAGGGCGCCAGGCCGAACTCGGTGACATACGTCAGACCGACTCGTCCGGTGAACTTGTTGTCCCGCTGCGACGCTACGGTGTGGGCGAGCAGGTCCTTGTTGTCGATTTCCGCCCAGTCCTGGCGACCGCCAATGGTCAGGACCCATTGGTCGAAGCGGATCTGGTCCTGCAGGTACACGCCGGTCTGGCGTAGGGTGTTGTCCCATTGGGTGTCGAGCACCGGGGTTACGCTGGAGCTGTCGTAGTTGTTCTTGCCATACAGATCGACCGGCAACACGTTGTAGGCGTTATAGCCATCGTACTTGCGAGTGAAGTGACGATAATCGACGCCGGTCAGCACGGTGTGCTCAAGCGCACCGGTGTTGAAGGTGTATTCCAGGTTGTTATCGATGGTGTAGGCAATGTTGTGCTGGCGCCAGTCGAGTTTGACTCGATTGGCCCGGGTCTGATCAACCACCCCGGCCGCATCGGTGACGAAGCTGCGCAGATAAAAGCCCTTGTACTGGTCACGCACGTCGGTGTAGCGCGCGGTGGAGCGGTAAGTCAGGTCGTCACTCAGGTTGTGGCTGAAGTCATAGCCAAAAATATACTGGTCACGCTTGTAGTCGTTGTATCGCGAATCACCGGAAAAGAACTCCCGCTTGATCTTCTGCCCGGTCGGGCCACGGTCCAGTGAGCCGACCCGTGGCAACGATTGATAGTCGGCCTGGCCATCGTCGCGCTGGATCTGCGCCAATAGGGTTAACGAGGTGTCTTCAGTGGGTGTCCAGGTCAAGCTCGGCGCCAGCAACATTCGCTCGGAGTGGGTATGCGCGACCTGCTCATTGCCTTTCTTGGCAACGCCGACAAGGCGATAGCTGAATTCCTTTTGCTCGTCGAGCGGGCCGCTGGTATCGATTGCACCGTTGACCCGGTTGTAGCTACCCGCGCCGAGCTTGATCTGGCTGCGCTGTTCGCTGGTGGGGCGTTTGGACACCAGGTTGATCAGGCCGCCCGGCTGGTTCTGCCCGAACAACACCGATGACGGCCCTTTGAGCACTTCGATGCGCTCCAGGGTATAGGGGTCGATCTGCGGCGCACCGCCGAGGCTACCGGCATAAGGTATGTAGGCACCGTCGAAATACAGCGGCGTCGGGGCGAAGCCGCGGCTGGTGATCTCGTCGGCGATCACGTTGCGATCGGTGAAGCCGCCGGTGGTCAAGCCCGGCGTGTAGCGCAGGGCCTGGGTCAGGTTGCGCGCGCCCTGCACGGCGACCTGATCGGCCGTCACCACGTTGATCGCCTGGGGGATTTCCAGAATCGGCGTATCGGTCTTGGTCGCGGTAGCGCTGCGCGTGGCGACATAGCCGTCGACCGGTCCGTAGGCCGACTCGATGGCCTCGCCGGAAATATTGGTAGCGCCCAGTTGCATGGCGGCGCCCTGCTCACGCAGCAACAGCGAGTAGCTGCCGCTGGCCAAACGAACCGCTTGCAAGCGGGTACCGGCCAGCAGCTTCTGCAGCCCGGCATCAGTGCTGTAGCGGCCGCGCAAGCCGCTGGTCTGCTGCCCGGCAGCGTGGGCCGGATCGAACGAGACCGTCACGCCGGCAGCGGCCGCGAACTGAGTGAGCGCCGACCCCAGTGCGCCGGCGGGGATATCAAAGCTGCTTTCAATGTTGGTCTGAGCCGACGCCGGCGGGGCCATCAGCGCGGTGCCGACTGGCAGAGACAGCGCCATTCCCAGCAGCGCGGCGTGCACCGCACGGTTCAGGGGTTTGACTGCAGGTTTGCTGAAGATTTCGCGCGATTGAGGGTTGCGGGGGATCATGCGGTTTCCTTGCGCCCGGTGGCAGTAGATGACGGCGTCTGTGTGCGCCTCTACCTTCCAAGTCGAACGAGAATAAAAATCAACAACCCCTGCGCTGGATTATTTTTACAACGGTTTCAAGCCGGCTCGACGCGCGTCCAATAACGGCTGAACCGACGCAGGCGCACGGGTAAGGTCGACGTCAGATTGTCGAGGATGACGTCGCTGTCACCGAGGTGGAAGGCACCTGAAATCCGCAGCTGAGCCACCGCCGACGCACAGCCCAGATGGCCCCGGCGATAGCGTTGTAATTCGCTAATGAAGTCGCCCAGGGACCAGTCCTCGATAACCAGCATGTTGCGCGTCCAGGCATCCAGCTGCGACGGGGACTGCTGCAGCGTACCGGCCTCGGTGCTGACGAAATCCAGTTGTTGACCGGCATTGACGCGTACCGCCGAACCTATGGCGCTTGCGCAGCGCACTTCAACCGCATGCTCCTGCACACTGACCCGAGTACGTTGCGCGTCGTAGCGCACCACGAAGCGAGTACCCAGGGCGCGGATGCTGCCCGAAGGGGTATGCACGATGAAGGGGCGCGCCTGCGCGTCCGGCGCCGTCTCGATCTGGATTTCACCGCTGAGCAGTTGTATTTCACGCACGCTCGCGCTGTAGTGAATGTCCACCGCAGTGGCGGTATTGAGCATCAGCAAGCTGCCGTCATCCAGGCGCAGCCGACGCCGCTCGCCGGTAACGGTACGCTGGTCGGCCATCAAGGTTGGCAGTGGCGTTGTGCTCCAGGCTAGCGTGCCAGCCCCGCCTGCGGCCAGCAAAAGCGAAAGGACCTTGAGCACCTCGCGACGTTTGGCCCGGGCACTGCTCAGCGTTGGCCGGCCTATGCCTGGTGTGACCTGGGCGAGCTTGTCCTGCAGTCGAGCCAGTCGCTCCCACGCCTGAACATGCCGCGGATCACGCTCCAGCCAACGCAGATGCGCTTCACGCAAGGCAGCATCGGGCGTTTCGGTGCGCAAGTCGACGTACCAGCGCGCGGCGGCCTCGAGTGTTGCGTGGTCAAGGGCTTGCTCACGCACGTTCGTCATCTGCCAGCAGCAGGCAATGAGTCAGGGCGCGCACTGCGTGTTTCTTGACCGTGTTCACCGAGATGTTCAGGCGTCGGCCGATCTCGACATAGCTCAGCCCATCGAGCTGGGCCAGCAGAAAAATCTCGCGCGTGCGCCCACCCAGGCCGTCCAGCATGCGGTCGATTTCCATCAGAGTTTCGATGATCAGCGCGCGGGTTTCAGGCGAAATATCCAGCGGCTCGGGGCTGAGCGCGAGGGTTTCCAGGTAGGCCTGCTCCAGGTAGCGACGGCGGAACATGTCGATCATCAAACTGCGCGCGATGGTGCTCAGATAGGCGCGAGGCTCACGCAATTCGGTTGCCTTGCGCTGGGTGATTACCCGGATGAACGTGTCCTGGGCGAGGTCCGCAGCGTTGTCGACACAGCCGAGGCGCTGGCGCAACCAGCCGCAGAGCCACTGGTGATGGGCCTCGTAGAGTGACTGCACGGCGTTTTGCTGGGAGTAGTCGACAGAAGACATGAGAAGCGGCCTGGCGCAGGATCTGATAATGACTCTCATTTTGGCCAAGGGGTGTGGGGATGGCAATAGCCCGCTGCAGCGAGCGCATGTTTGGACCGCGGCGATCCTCTGCGTATCCGTCGGCACCGCAACTGTGAAACCTGTTCTGTGAACATAACCTCATCACGCGGTCAGTATGTATTCGGCAGCGCGGCTCTTTTCATGCCCTCGCCTCCACCATGACTGAGGATCACCATCATGATCACCCTGCATCACTTGAACGAATCGCGCTCCATTCGAACGCTATGGCTGCTGGAAGAGATGGGCGTGCCCTACCAAACGGAGTTCTATAGCCGTGATCGAGCAACCCATTTCGCCCCTGAGTCGCTGAAGGCCATTCATTCACTCGGCAAGTCGCCGGTGATCGAGCTCAACGGTAAGGTGGTTGCGGAGTCAGGTGCGATTACCGAGATTCTGATCGAACGTTACGCCCCGCACCTGGCGCCGGCGAGAGACAGCGATGAGTACGTCGAGTACCTACAATGGCTGCACTTCTCTGAAAGCTCCGCCATGCTGCCGCCGCTGCTTCAGGTGTTCATGCAGCGCGAGACGGCCGAGCTGGTTTTCCTGCCGAGCTATGCCCAGGCCGAGGGCAAGAAGATCTTCGCTTATGTGGATGACCAGCTGGAGAACAAAGACTACCTGGTGGGCGGCAAACTGAGCGGCGCTGACTTCATGATGTACTTTGTGGCCGAGCTTATTCAGCGCTTTGACCGCAAGGGTGAATACCCGAACATCGGGAAGTATCTGCTCAATCTGAAAACGCTTGAGAGCTGGAAGAAGGCGCAGGCGATCGAGGCTAGCCACTACGGATAAAACGGTCCGTAGTATCAGCTGAGGTCGGTCCGAGGCTGTCGCCTTGAAGCGCATCCCTTTCAAGGTGTTCTGAAATTGCACATGCTTCAAGATCGCTGGGGCCGCTGCGCGCCCCAGCGAGCACAAGCGAGAGAAAAATCCAGAAAAATGCAGAGACCTTGAAAGGGATGGCCTTGAAGCGGGCATGTAGAAGCCTGACAACTTCGAGACCAGCAGCGCTCGTCAGCTTAGCGACTCCTTGGGTAGGCCGCTTTGGCAACAAGAACGACAGAGACGTCGTACATGATGTCGCCCCCTCTTGTTGTCTTGTAAATATTACAGAGCATTCTGCCCTCGCCCTTAGGTGGAATCACTCTGATAGCATCTGGACCTGTGGTTCTTTCCAGGCTCAACGGCGCGGCTGTCAACTCTCCCGCGTAAATCTCGGCAACCACGATATTTTTGGGTGTCGTCTTCTGCGACCGTTGCCTGACTCCCTGCCCCAGCCCCCTGAGCCTTCCGGCAATCAAACGAACGCACATGTCATCCAACTGCGTCTTGAGGGGTCTGGCGTCCCTGCTGGATGGCCATCGGACAAAATCACTCTTGACGCTCGTGACATCCTTTTTCAGCAAATTCTCACCCGCAGACGGTATGCCAGAAGCATCCGCAGCGAAAATATAGCTAACCGTCGAGGGATAAGCAGATGCCAGCCGGCGCGGATCATTCTGGGCAAGGTGCTGTTTGATATAAGCCTGCGTATACCACCGCGCTTCAATCTTTACTCTCTTCTTGTCGGTAGCCGCGTGGGCGCTATTGGCAAAGACCAATGAAAGCACTGCGATGGCAATCAAGCTGAAATTCACGAGAGATCCTTTCTGTTTGTTGTGATGTGACGCGGCCGTTGGTTCAATCCTGCTATAGCAAAAGCTTCAGTGGCCTTGTTCCCGCCAGCAGTACTAGAAATCCACCTTGCCCCGACCTGACTTGATGGTGCTGCGCTTGGCTTTACCTTCGAGGCGGCGGGTCTTCGAGCCTAGGGTCGGTTTGGTCGGGCGGCGTTTCTTCTCGGTCCTGCCGGCAGCAATGATCAGCTCGGCAAGCCGCGCCAAGGCGTCGGTGCGGTTCTGCTCCTGGGTGCGGTACTGCTGGCCCTTGATGATCAACACGCCGTCGCTGGTGATACGGCTGTCACGCAGCGCCAACAGCCGCTCCTTGTAAAAGTCGGGCAGCGACGAGGCGCGGATATCGAAGCGCAGGTGCACAGCGCTGGACACCTTGTTGACGTTCTGGCCACCGGCGCCCTGAGCGCGGATGTAGGTCAGTTCGATATCGGTATCCGGCAGATGCACAGTGTTGGAGATGGTCAGCATGAGATGGCCTTTGTGGTTGCGCGCATTATCACAGGGTTGGCGGCTCGCCCATAGCAGCACAGCAAACTCCCTGAAACACTGCCGAAGTCGCCCTCCCCAACGGAACGCGTTATAGATGATAACCCAAGCTATAGATAACAAAAACATAGGTTATTTGAAGCTTTATAACGCGTGTTTTACCCTTGGCGGTATGACCAAAGCCCCCGAAATGCTCAAAGATCGAATTCACCAACGCCGCACAGCCCTGGGCTTGAGCCAGCAGCAGCTCGCCGAAAGATCAGGGGTGAGCCAGGTCACTATTCAGCACTTGGAGAGCGGCCGAAACGCGACGTCGAAGAAGTTGCTGGAGATCGCGAGGGCGCTCGGCGTAACTGCGGAGTGGCTGGGCTCGGGGCAAGAGGCTCCACCGGCAAGGAGTAACGTGCAGGCGACGCACGTTCTGCCAGAGTCATACCAGTATCCGGTAATCAGCTGGGTTGCTGCAGGCGCCTGGGCCGAAGCGGTAGAACCCTTCCCGCCTGGCTACTCGGACAGGTATGAAATGTCCGATTACGACTCGAAGGGCACTGCCTTCTGGCTTGAGGTCAAAGGTGACTCCATGACCTCCCCAGTAGGCACCAGCATCACTGAAGGCATGCTTATCCTGGTAGACCCGGAGGCTGAAGCGATTTCCGGAAAGCTGGTCATCGCCAAACTTTCCGACAGCAACGAGGCCACCTTCAAGAAGCTGGTAGAGGATGGAGGCCGCCGCTTCTTGAAGCCACTGAATCCTGCATACCCAGTAGAGCAGTGCATGGAGGGCTGTCGCATTGTCGGTGTGGTAGTGCGCGCCATGATCAAGCTTTAAGCGCTTACCCTCCCAAGGCCCAGCCATCGAGCTGGGCTTTTTTTCGCCTAGCGTATTTCGCCGCGCCCAGTTCTCAAGCATTGAGAACCTTCGGCACGCAGGGGTCCCGCACGTAGCGGGATTCCATGACGGAAATTATAACTTGTGTTATTGACATAAGGGAAACCTGAATTATCATCAATCAATAACACAAGTTATTTTTGGCTTCGCTAGCCATGACGCTCCGCCCAACCTGACGTGTCCACCTTGATGCACCCAGGCCATTACATGTCTACAACGCGGCCTGGATTCCTACCATGAACAAGGAGATCACCATGCACGCATTTGGCAACATCACCGCAAACGGCAAGGTCTATCTTTACCCAGCCGAGCTGCCCAGAGACCTGCTCTGGGTCGACCAGAACGGCCACACCAACTACTGGTGCTCGGTCCAGGCTGGCACCAGCGGCAGTTCAAAGAACCCACGCACCGAGGGCCGGCAAACGCTGCCAGGCACCGCTGTGTCTTTCAACTGGCTCCCGGGCAGCGCCAGGCACTCCATGTCCGGCCGGGTGCGGGTCGAGCAGGCGCCTTCCAGCGGCAAGGTCATCATCGGCCAGATCCACGCAGTCAATGCGCTCAACCCTTTTCTGATGGTGATCTGGTGGAATGGGTATGTGCGCATCGAGATTCGCGATGTGCCGCTCGGCGTCACCCGCACGCTGCTCAAGAAACAGATGCCGCTGGGCCAAGTGTTCGATTACTGCATCCAGGTCGACGAACGCAGTCAGCTAACTGCCACGCTCGACGAGCTCAGCGCCAGCGCGCCGGTGAATTCGAAGTGGAGCAAGTACCCGTTCTACTTCAAGGCAGGTGCTTATGTGATCGATAACAAAGGCGATGCAAGCGAGGGCGGATGGGTGGTTTACGAGGCGCTCGACGTGATCGACGGAGTGCTGCCCGCTTGATCACAGGGCTGGGTTTGCATGCCCCAAAAACGTAAAAGGCCCTGACAAGTCAGGGCTCTCAACAATCAGAGGCATCATACCCAACAATCCGCGCCACAGTGGTCGCCTGTCATGGTGGCCATTATTGTGCCACTATCTTCACTTCATTTAACCGTCATTCAATCGTTGTACTAGGATAGCCACCACCTCCCGAATGCAGCCCAGGATGCGGGCCAACAGCCAGACGGGAATCGAACCACCGGACCTCATGGACGACACGATGAATTCGCACCTGCTCTATCCACAAATCGGCAGAGTCATTGCCAGCACCGGCAGCCGTCAGTTCCCGCGCATGCTGCATGACCTGATCCAGGCCCACCTGACCATCGATGCCACGCATATACGCCTGCTGCCCTTGGCCCCGTCCGACCCGGACCCCAACGCGCCCGTGATCAACGAGACTGTGTTTTCCCCGGACGAGCAGCCCGGCAGGGCCTTCAGCGACCCTTCACGCCAGCACCTGATTCGCCGCAAAGGCGACGCACGCTACGAAATCAATGTGCTGCGCGCTGACTCCACCTACGGCTTCTCGGCCTTTGAACGCAACCGCCTGGACGACATCTCGCCACTGCTGCTGCCGATGCTGGAAAAGCACATCGATGCCCTGCAACCCGCACCCGAGCGCGCTACCCAGGAAACCCTCGAACAACGCTTTCTCGACCGCCTGGCGCAAACGGGGCTGAACCTGTCTCAACGGGAACGCCACGTGTGCCTTGGCCTGCTGGCCGGGTATACCGCCCCGGAGCAGGCCGAGCGGCTTGGGTTGAAGGTGAATACGGTCGAAAGCTATTTACGCCGCGCAGCGATCAAACTGGGCATCAGCGGTAGGCATTCTTTGATGCGCTGGATGTACACGGCGGTTTGATTTCGCCCTCGCTGTACCGGCTTCTTCGCGGGCAAGCACGCGAAGAAGCCGGTACAGGACACCTCAATCCCGTGCCAACGCCTCGATCGGGTCAAGCCGGGCCGCATTGCGCGCGGGCACGAACCCGAACACCACCCCAATCAACGTCGAACAGGCAAATGCCATCACGATCGATGCCGGTGAGAACACCATCTCCCACTGTTTGACGAACAATTCGAACAGGTAGCCGATCCCGTACGACAAGCCGATGCCTACCAGCCCGCCAAACAGGCAGACCATCACCGCCTCCACCAGAAACTGCTGGCGTATGTCCGATTGCCGTGCCCCCACCGCCATGCGAATGCCGATCTCGCGGGTGCGCTCGGTCACCGAGACCAGCATGATATTCATCACCCCGATGCCGCCCACCACCAGCGAAATGACCGCGATCAGCGACAGCAGCAGGGTCAGCGAGCGGCTGGTCTTTTGCACGGTCTGCATGATGCTGTCGAGGTTATTGGTGAAAAAGTCCTTGGTGCCATGGCGTTGCAGCATCAGCTTGGTCACCTCCGCCTCGACCCGCTTGCTCGGCACCCCGTCCTTGATACGCACGCTGATACTGTCCAGGTGGCGTTGGCCAAGCACGCGGCCAGCAGCCGTCTCGTAAGGCACCCAGATATTCAGCTGGTTACTGGCGACGAACAGGTTCTTGTTCTCGGCGGTGACGCCGATCACCGTGCACGGCAGATTCCCCACCAGAATCACCTGCCCCAGCGGGTCAACGGTGGGGCCGAACAGGCGCTTGCGGGTGTTGTGATCGATCACCACCACCTGGGCCTGGCGCCGAGCGTCCTCGGCACTGAACACAATACCGGCGGCCAGAGGGATGTTGCGCACCTGGAAATAGTGTTCGCTGACGCCATTGAGCTGCACGTCGACATCCAGGTTGCGGTAGCGCACCAAGGTGCTCTGGCCAATCACCGGTGTGGCGCTGTCGACGTAGTAGAGTGCGTTGAGCGCGGTGGCGTCGGCCGGCACCAGGGTTTGGATGGTATTGGCCCGGCTGTCGCCGAAGTTGCTACCCGAATAGATATCGATGGTATTGCTGCCAATCGCCTGAATGTCCTTGAGCACGTAGCCCTTGGCCCCTTCACCAATGGCCGAGATAGACACCACTGAGGTGATGCCGATGACGATCCCGAGCATGGTCAACAAGGTGCGCATGCGGTGCGAGATCAGTGCGATCCAGGCCATCTTGAAGGCCTCACGAAACATCCCCAGGCTGGCGATCAGACGCCGTGCAGGCGGGGCGGCCGCTGCCGGCTCGGCTACCGCGGCGGGCATGGCTGCGGTGCCCGTGCTACGGTCGCTGACGATCTGCCCATCGCTGACCTCGATGACCCGCTCGGCATGCGCAGCAACCTTGGGGTCGTGAGTCACCAGGATCACCGTGTGCCCCGCTGCGTGCAGTTCCAGCAGGATGTTCATCACCTCTTTGCCACTGGCTGTGTCCAGCGCACCGGTCGGCTCATCAGCAAGGATCACCTGGCCACCGTTCATCAGCGCCCGGCAGATACTCACCCGCTGCTGCTGGCCGCCGGACAACTGGCTGGGGCGGTGCTGCAAATGCCCGGCAAGGCCAAGGCGGGTGAGCAGCTCGCGTGCCCGGTGGTGACGCTGCCCATGTGGGGTGCCGGCATACACCGCAGGAATCTCGACGTTGTGCAGGGCATCCAGGTGCGGCAGCAGGTGGTAGCGTTGAAAGATGAAGCCAAAATGGTCGCGGCGCAGCGCCGCCAGGGCATCGTCATCCAGCGTGCGCGTCTCTTGCCCGCTGACCTCGTAGCTGCCGCTGCTGGCGTTGTCCAGGCAGCCGAGGATATTCATCAGGGTCGACTTGCCGGAACCGGAGGCGCCGATGATCGCCACCAGCTCGCCACTGTGGATCTGCAGGTCGATACCCCTGAGCGCCAGGAACTCGCGGTCGCCGGCGAGAAAACTGCGGCTGACACCCTGTAGACGTAACAACGGCTCGCCGTTGCCGCAGGCAACGGCCCTGTGCGCACTCAGCTCGACATTCATATTCATGCTCACGCCCCTGCTTCGCCAGACACCGGTTCGCCGATCACCACACGGTCACCTTCGGCCAGGCCATCCTTGATCTGCACTTTGACGTTGTTGTTGATCCCTGCCTGCACGTTGCGCACGTGGGCGAAGCCCGTGGCATCGAGCACTCGCACCGGGAAGCTGCCGTCGCCATTGCGCGCGCCCAAGGCTGCCACTGGCACAGTGAGTACGCCTTCGGCCGTGTCGAGCACAATGTGCACTTGGGCGGTCATCGAAATGCGCAGGCGGTGCTCGGGGTTCGCTACCTCGAACAGCGCGTTGTAGAACACCGCGCCATTGGGGTTGGAGGCACTGCCATCGCTGTTGTCGGTGCTTTGCGCATAGTTCTGCGGGGCAGGTTCGGTGCCGCGCAGCTTGGCGTAGTAACGCTTGTCCTCACCGAGGATGGTGAAATACACCGGTTGGCCTGGGCTGATGTGGATCACATCGGCCTCCGACACCTGGGCCTTCACAGTCATGGTGTCGAGGTCGGCCAGCTTGAGCAGCACCGGCGCCAACTGGTTGGCGATCACGGTCTGCCCTTCTTGCGTGACGATGCCCACCACATGGCCGTTGATGGGTGCATTGATACGGGTGTAGCCCAGGTTGACCTTGGCCGTGTCGATTTCGACCCGGGCACTCTGGATCTGCGCATCCAGAGAACGCACGGCGGCCTGCTGCACTTCGTACTCCGACTCGGCGTTCTCGAAGTCCTGGCGCGACACCGACTCGTCGACCTGCAGTTCACGATAGCGCTCATAGACCCGCCTGGCCTGCTTGAGCTGGGCCAGGCTCGAGCGGCGCTCGGCCTGCAACTTATCCTCGTCGACCTCAGCCTGGCGCAAGGTATTGCGCAGCACCAGCGGGTCGATTTCGGCCAGCCACTGGCCCTCGCTGACCTTGTCACCCAGCTTGACCTTCAACGAGCGCAACTGGCCCGACACCTGGGCACCGACATCCACCTGCTTGACGCCCTGCAACGTGCCAGTGGCCAACACGGCGTTCTCGATGTCGCCACGTTCGACCGTGGCGGTAATGTACTGCGGCGGCTTGGCCGGGGCCTGGACGGCATACAAGGTGACGCCTGCGACCAGGGCCGCGGCGATGCCGAGGCTGAATTTGCGCAATCTGGACTTTTCCATGAACACTCACTATTTCTCGGGTTTCGCTTCACCCGGCCCCCGCGGGGCCGGGAAGGCCCATCTTTAAGGGGTAACCTTGCCGTGGTGCAGCGCCTGCCCGTCGTGCCACCAAGCCGCCAGGCTGAACACATCCGGCACCTTGAGGATGCTGAAGTGGTCGCCAGGCCCCTGCCACAGCGCAAGTCTGGGCATCAGCTGCTGCCAACCGGCCTGCATGGCGGCATGCTCGCGGGCGTTGCCCAAGGCATCCAGGCCCGGGTCATCGACCAGAACCAGGCCCGCCGGCCCGTGGTAGGTCAACGTTGGCCGGTAGGCCGTGCGCAACGCCGTAGCAAAAGTGCGGACGGTGCCGTCCAGTGCACCTGGCTGCGACCGTGCCGGCAGCAGTCCGACCCGCACCATGGCCGCGTGCAGCTGGCTCAACTGCTGGTCATCGCTGGCCGCGGCAAAGGCGCCTGGGTCAATACCCAGGGCTTTGCCAGTGGACAGCTGCAACGCCTCGATCAGCCGCTGCAACGCTTCGCCCAGGGTGTAGGGCCGACCACAGGTGCCGCCCTCGCCCGGCGCTTCGCTGTCGATCAGTGTCAATGAACGCACCTGCCGGCCCTTGGCCTCGAACCTGGCAGCCATGGCATGCGCCACCCAGCCGCCAAACGAATGGCCGACCAGGTTCAGCGGCCCTTGCGGATAAAGCGCCTCGATGGCCTGCACATGGCAATCGGCAGCGGCTTCTACCGAGGTGTGCGGCACCGAACAGCCGTCCAGCCCCCGTGCCTGCAGGCCATACAGCGGCCAGTCCGGGCCCAGGGCCTCGGCCAGGCCAATGAAGCTGGTGACGCTGTCGCCAGCCCCCGGCACGCAGAACAACGGTGCATGGCCATGCTGACCGGTCTGGATCGCCACCAATGGTTGATAAGCCGCTGCCTTGGTGCTGTTCGTGCCAGCCACGGCACCCAGTAGCTGGCCAAGCGCCTGACCGAGCGTGGCCACGTGGGGCGCCTGCATCATGCTGCGGTGGTCCCCCGGCACGCTCTGGATGACCAGGGCCTGGGACGGCAGCGTCTCGCCCCAGCCCAGGGTCGACTCGCTGTCACTGCCCTGATCGGCGCGCAGCAGGTGCACCGGCACGCTCAACGGTGAAGGGCGGTAATGCGCCAGCGCATGGCCGTGCGCCAGTTCACGGCTGAAGTAGTGCAGCAGTTGCGCGTCGCTCATGCTCGCCCACAGCCCATAGAGCAACTGGTACTCGCGGCAGCTGGCGAGCAGCGTGGCAAAATCGGCCTGAGTGGCCTCCAGTTGCTGCAAGCGTGCCAGCTTGTCGGCGCCTGCCGGGCCTTGCGTGCGCCAGAACGTGCTGCAGTTCAACAGCAACTGGCGCTCAAGTGCACGAGGCCCCTGCCAGCGCGCCTTGCCCTGATCGGCCAGGCGCGGCACATAGGTGTCGATCAAGCCGAGGAATTCGACCTTCTCGTCCACACCCAGCAATTGGTTAGCCATCTCGAAGGCCAATACGCCACCGAACGACCAGCCTGCAAGGCGATAAGGCCCCTGCGGCTGCACCCTGCGCATCTGCTCGATCTGATAGCGGGCCAGGCACTCGAGGGTCTGTGGCTGCGGTTGATCGGCCGGGATGCCGGGCAGCCCATAGAGGGCGAAATCACCAGGCAGGTGCTGGCCCAGCACCGGGAAGTAGAAATCCAGCCCGGTGAATTCGTGAACCAGGAACAGCGGCGTCTGGCTGCCCCCTGCACGCACCCGGATCACCCCGCGGTGCGCGGCGTCAGGGTTGCCGAGTGTGGCCGCCAGCAACGCCACGCTGGGGTGCTGGAACACATCGTTGATGGCAACCTGCAGGCCCGCCTTGGTCATCTTGTCGACCAGCCGTATTGCCGCCAGAGAATGGCCGCCGAGCTCGAAGAAGTTATCGTGCCGCCCTACCCGCTCCACGCCCAGCAACTCGGACCAGATCGTTGCCAACAGGGTTTCGGTTTCGCCTTGTGGCGCTTGGTACACGCGGTTGTGCAGGGCCTCGGTGTCCGGTAATGGCAAAGCCTTGCGGTCGAGCTTGCCGTTGGGGCTCAGCGGCAGTGCCTGCAGGTGGACGAACAACGCCGGCACCATGAAGGTCGGCAGGCGCCCGAGCAATGCCGAGCGCAGCGCCTCCAGCGGGAACGACTCGCCCGTGTAGTAAGCGAGCAACTGCTGTTCGTGAGCGATCACCACGGCCTCCTTGACGCCCTCTATCCGCGTCATGCAGGCCTGGATTTCCCCCAGTTCGATACGCAAGCCGTGGATTTTGACCTGGTCATCGTTGCGGCCCAGGTATTCGATGTTGCCATCGGCCAGGTGCCGCGCCAGGTCGCCGGTGCGGTACAGCCGTGCATCCGGGCGGGTGCTGAACGGGTCGTCGAGGAAGCGTTCAGCGGTCAGTTCGGCGCGGTTCAGGTAGCCTCGGGCGACTTGCACGCCGCCGATGAACAACTCGCCGGCCACGCCTTGCGGGACCGGCTGGCCCAGCGGATCGAGTACATACAGCGTGGTGTTGGCGATCGGTTTGCCGATGGGGGTGTTGTCCGGTGCCGTCACGCAGTGCCAAGCGCTCACGTCCACAGCAGCTTCGGTCGGGCCGTACAGGTTATGTAGCTCGACCGTCGGCAGTTGCGTGTGGAAGCGTCGCACCAGGCTGCCCGGCAAGGCTTCGCCACTGCACAGAACGCGCTTCAACGAAGCCGCCGAAGCGTCACCGTGCGCCAGGAACACATCCAGCATCGAGGGCACGAAGTGCAACGTCGTGACCTTTTCGCTGCGGATCACCTGACGCAAGTACTCCGGATCGCGATGGCCGCCGGAACGCGCCATGACCAGGCGAGCGCCGGTTTGCAGCGGCCACAGGAACTCCCATACCGAGACGTCGAAGCTGAACGGGGTCTTCTGCAAGACCACGTCGTCAGCACCGAGGTTGTAGGCGTCCTGCATCCACAGCAGGCGGTTGACCACGCCGGCGTGCTCGTTCATCACGCCCTTCGGCAAGCCGGTGGAACCTGAGGTGTAGATCACGTAGGCCAGGTGACGCGGGGTCAAGCCGGTGACAACCGGATTGCTGGACGGCTGGGCGTTCCAGGTCGGCTGATCCAGGTCGATAACCTGGGCCGAATCCGGTACGTGCCGTGTAGCGCTATGCACCAGCACCGCAACAGGCGCGCTGTCGCTGAGCATATGCCGCACGCGCTCAGCTGGGTAATCCGGGTCAACCGGCACATACGCGCCGCCAGCCTTGAGGATGGCCAGCAGGCCAACCACCATCGACAGCCCACGTTCAACGCAGATCGCCACCCGATCATCAGGTTTGACCCCCAGATCGATCAGGTGATGCGCTAATTGGTTGGCCTGCTCATTCAGCGCGCGATAGCTCAACTCCCCTTCTTCGGCCTTGACCGCGACCGCATCCGGCGTACGCAATACCTGCGCCTCGACCATCCCGTGCAGGGTCTGCTCGAGGTCATAATCCACCGCCGTATCGTTGAAGCCCTGCAGCAATCGCTTGCGCTCATCGGCATCCGGCAACCCGACATGGCCCGGAATAGCCTGATCGCTCTCCACGAAGGCCCACAGCAGTTGTTCGAAATACCCCGCATAACGCGCGATGGTCGCCCGCTCGAAAAGGGCGGTGGCAAACACGATACCGCCGGCAAAACCTTCGGCGCGCTCACCCATGCTCAGGCTCAGGTCGAACTTGGCAATACACGCGGCCCCACTCACTGCGCTCAGCGACAGGTCGGCCAATTGCAACGCCTGCCGCTCCGGGCTGGCGTCCCAGTCCAGGGTGGCCTGGTACAGCGGCGTATGCGCAAGGCTACGGCGCGGGCGCAGCAACTCGACCACCTGTTCGAACGGCAAGTCCTGATGCGCCTGCCCGCCCAGCACCACGGCTTTTACCCGGGCCAGCAGCGTGGCCACATCCGGCGCCCCCGAGGTGTCCACGCGCAACGCCATGGCATTGACGAACATGCCAACCAGGCCATCCACTTCGGCCTGTCTGCGGTTGGCTACGGGCGAGCCGATCACCACTTCATCCTGGCCGGCAAGTCGGCTCAACAACGCCGACCAGGCAGCCATGAACAGCATGTACGGGGTGACGCCATGGCGCCGGCACACGGCTTTGAGCTCGGCACTCAGGCGCGGGGCCAGGCTCAGCGCCACGCTATCACCGGCATACTGCTGACGCTCCGGCCGTGGGTAATCCCACGGCAAGCTGAGCAGCGCCGGTGCCCCGTCCAGCTGGCCGAGCCAGTAATCGGCCTGCTGGCGCAGCGCATCGCCGCTAAGCCAGCGCCGCTGCCACAGGGCATAGTCAATGTACTGCACGGGCAAGGCCGGCAAGGGGTCGTCGCCACCGCAGCTGAAGGCTTGGTACAACTCGCCTAGCTCGCGTACCAAGACGCCCAGCGACCAACCGTCAGCCACCAGGTGATGCAAGGTCAGCAGTAGCAGGTGGTGGTCATCGGCCAGTTGCAGCAGGCGCCCACGCACCGGCAGTTCGCGGCCAAGCGCGAAGGATTGGCTCGCCTCCTGGCGGATCAACGCCGCAATAGCGGCTTCATCCAGGCCCTGGCAAAGGTCCCGGCCAAACTGGAAGCCTTCGCTGCCGGTTGCCAGCACCACCTGCGGCTCACCTTCCTGTTCGACAAAATGGCTGCGCAAGCTTTCATGGCGCTCGACCAGGCGTCTTAAAGCACGCTCCAGTGCCGCACTGTCCAAACGGCCCTCCAGGCGCAGGGCCAGGGGAATGTGGTAGGCCGCGCTGGCTTCCTCCATCTGCGCCAGAAACCACAGTCGCTGCTGGGCGAAGGAAAGCGGCAAAGTACCGTCTCGCGGGCCCGGCTGGATGGCCGGCAAGGTATCGCCGTCACGCGTAAGGCATGCGGCCACCGCTGCCAGGCTGTCATCGGCAAACAGGTCGTTCAAGCCCAGCTCCAGCCCCAGGCGTTGGCGAACCTGGGCCAGCATGCGCATTGCCAGCAGTGAATGGCCGCCCAATTCGAAGAAGCGGTCGTGACGCCCGACGCGTTCCAGCTCCAGCAGTTCGCTCCACAACGTGGCCAGCGCCTGCTCACGTTCGCCTTCCGGTGCTTCGTACGCTGTCACCGCCAGGTCCTGGGGCGCCGGCGCCGGCAAGGCTTGGCGATCAACCTTGCCATTGTTGTTCAGCGGCATTCGCACCAATGCGACAAACGCGGTAGGCACCATGTAATCCGGCAAGCGCCCACGCAGGAAGGCACGCAGGTCAGCGGCCTGCAATGAGGCCTCGAGCCGGGTAAACCAGGCCACCAGCCGCAGTGGCCCCTGCTCGTTCGGCACAGCCATCACCACAACTTCACCGACACTCGGTGCCAGTGCCAACTGCTGCTCGATCTCGCCCAGTTCGATCCGATAACCGCGAATCTTGACCTGGTCGTCATTGCGCCCCAGGCACTCTAGCTGGCCGTCGGCCTGCCAGCGTACCAGGTCGCCGCTGCGGTACAGCCGGGCGCCCGGCTGCGGGCTGAACGGGTCATCGATAAACCGCTGCGCCGTCAGTTCTGGTTGGTTCAGGTAACCGAGGGCCACGCCGTCGCCGCCGATGTACAGTTCACCGACCACGCCTTGCGGCACGGGCTGTTGCCAGGCGTCCAGCACATACAGCTGGGTATTGCCGATAGGCCGGCCAATCGGCACTTGGGCTGCATCGGGCGCCAGCTCACGCACGTGGCAGGTGGCCGCGAGCGTGGTGGTTTCGGTAGGCCCGTAGGCATTGATCAGGCGCAGCGCAGGTGCCTTGTGCAGCAGCGTGCGGAAGGCTGCGGGTTCGGCACGCTCACCGCCGCTGATCAGCACGCGAAGCGCCGCCAGGGCCTCGGGGATCAACTGCACGTACTGGTTGAACAACGCCGTGGTCAGGAACAGAACGGTAATGCCCTGCTCCGCCAGCGCCTTCGCGAAAAGCGCCGGGTCGACCAGCGTGCGGTGGTCGATCAGCCGCAACTGCCCGCCATTGAGCAACGCACCCCACACCTCCAGGGTGCTGGCATCGAACGCCGGGTTGGAGGCGAAAGCGATGCGGTCGCTGGCCAGCAACCCGGCATACCGCTCGTTCAGCACCAGACTCGCAACACCCCGGTGCGCCACGCACACGCCCTTGGGTTTGCCTGTGGTGCCAGAGGTGTACATCACATAGGCCGCGCGGCCAGCGTCCTGGGCCAACCCAGGGTTGTGGCCAGGCTGGTCATCGAGGACCAGTTGATCGAGGTCGACCCGCCGCACTGCATACTCAACCGCTGTGCCAGCAAGCGTCAGCAGCGCGGCGGCCTGGCAATCCTCGACCATGAAGGCCTGGCGCTCGGTCGGGGCATGAATGTCGAGCGGCACACAGACCGCGCCACACTTGAGCACGGCCAGTTGCGCCACCAGCAGGTGCAGGGTGCGCGGCAGCAGCATGGCCACATAGGCACCCGGTGCCACACCTGCGCCCATCAGGTAATGGGCCAGACGGTTGGCGCGTTGGTTCAGTTCGCCATAGCACAGTGCCTGGTCGCCCTGCACTGCAGCTACCGCCAAGGGATGGCGCGCCACGCGCTGCTCGAACAACTGCTCCACCGTCAAGTCACGGGGGTAATCGCGCTGCGTGGCATTGAAACGGTGCAGCAGGGTCTGGCGCTCGCTGTCGCCCAGCAACGGCACTTGTGCCAACGGCTGTTGATCATCGCCGACCATGGCCCAGAGCAGGGTCTCGAAGTAGCCCACATAGCGCCGCACAGTCGCCTCGTCGAACAGCGAGGTGGCGTAGTCCAGGCTGCCGGCCAGCGTGTCGCCAAATTCGCCGAGGTTCAGCGTCAGGTCGAACTTGGCGACCTGACCCGCCTGAACCACGGCCTCCAACTGCAGGCCCGGCAGCTGCAACGCGCCACCTTCGATCGCCTGCCAATTGAGCGTGGCCTGGAACAAAGGGGTATGGCCGAGGCTGCGCACTGGGCGGACGATTTCCACCACCTGTTCGAACGGCAGGTCCTGGTGCGCCTGTGCCTCCAGCACGCGCGTACGCACCTGCTCCAGCAGCGCTTGCGCCGTCGGTGCGGCAGCCGTGTCGATGCGCACCGCCAGGGTATTGACGAACAAGCCCAGCAGCGGCTCCAGCTCGGCACAGCCGCGGCCCGCCACAGGGCACCCGATGACGATTTCGCCCTGGCCGGACAGCCGCGTCAACACGGCGGCCCAAGCGCTGAGCACGGCCATGTACAGGGTTACCCCGTGACGCTGGGCCAGGCTGCGCAGACCAGCCGCCAGGCGTGGCTGCAACTGCAGGGGCAGGCTTGCACCGGCAAAGTCCTGGCGTTCGGGGCGTGGGCGATCACTGGGCAGCTTGAGCAGGCTGGGCGCGCCGTCCAGGGCCTGGCGCCAGTAATCGGCCTGGCGCTGCAACTGGGCGCCGGCCAACCAGCGGCGCTGCCATACGGCATAGTCACCGTACTGGATGTCCAGGGCCGGCAGCGGATCGTCCTGGCCCTGGCAGCAGGCCGTATACAGCGCGCTCAGTTCACGGGTCAGCACGCCCAGTGACCAGCCGTCGGCAACGATGTGGTGCACGGTCAGGGCCAGCACATGATGTTCTGCGCCTAGACGCAGCAAACGCGCTCGCAACAGCGGTCCGTGGGCCAGGTCGAAAGGCGCAAGGGCCGCTTCATCCAAACGGGCGGGCAGCGCGTCGACGCTCAGCTCTTCACGCTGGAACCAATCGGCACCCGCCGTGGCGGCCAGCACCACCTCGGCACTGTCATCGCGGGGTACGAAGCGGCTGCGCAAGGTCTCATGGCGCTCGATGATGGCGAGCAAGGCTGCTTCCAGCGCATCGGCATCCAGTGCCCCGCGCAGGCCCAGGGCCAGCGGCACATTATAGGCCTGGTTACCGCCTTCCATCTGCGCCAGGAACCACAGCCGTTGTTGGGCGAACGACATCGGCAGCGGCGCATCGCGCGGCACCGGGCGTATCGCTGGCAACTCACTGCGCCCGGCATGGGCCAATACCTCGGCCACGGCGGCGAGCTCGGGGTTGGCGAACAGGTCGCCCAGGCTCAGTTCGACACCCAGGCGCAGGCGCACCTGGGAGACCATGCGCATCGCCAGCAGGGAATGCCCACCCAGGCTGAAGAAATGGTCGCGTCGGCCGACCCGCTCAACCTGCAGCAGCTCGGCCCATAGCGTGGCCAGCGCATGCTCCAACGCGCCTTCGGGAGCCTCGTAGCCCAGCTCGAACTGCGCAGAGCGTTCTGGCCGTGGTAATGCGCGGCGGTCGAGTTTGCCGTTTGCGGTCAGCGGCAACGCCGGCAGCTGCACATACGCTACCGGCACCATGTATTCCGGCAGGTGCGCCTGTAATTGGCTGCGCAGGCCTTCTGGGGGGAGCGGCTCGACGCCTGCCAGGGCGGTGAAGTAAGCCACCAGACGCGGCTGGCCGGGCTGGTCCTCGCGGGCCAGGACAACAGCTTCATCGATGCCGACCAGGGCGTTCAGCCGGCTTTCGATCTCGCCCAGTTCGATGCGCACGCCGCGGATCTTGACCTGGTCGTCGTTGCGCCCCAGAAAGTCCAGAGTGCCATCCGCCAGCCAGCGCACCAGGTCACCGGTGCGGTACATACGCCCACGGGCGACGAAGGGGTCGTCAAGAAAGCGTTCGGCGGTGAGCGCCGGACGGTTCAGGTAGCCTCGGGCAACCCCGGCGCCACCAATGTACAACTCGCCTGGTACACCCAGCGCGACAGGCTGCAGGTGTGGGTCGAGTACGTACAGGCGGGCGTTATCGACCGGCCGACCGATGTGCAGCGCCGCACCCGCTTCCAGCACGCCGGAACTCGCTACCACCGTGGTTTCGGTCGGGCCGTAGTTGTTGACCACGGCAAAGCGCTGGGTCCGGTTGAACTGGCGCAGGCGGTCACCGCCGATCAACAGGGTGCGCAGGGTCGGGTGTTCGAGTTGATGGTTGAAGGCGTACTCGGCCACCGGCGTCGGCAAGAAGCTCACGTCCAGGGGCTGTGCCTGCCACCAGGCAAGCATGGCATTCAGGTCATCGTTGCCCTCCGACGCTGGCGCCAGGTGCAACGTGGCCCCGGCGCACAACGCCGGCCAGACTTCCCAGGCCATGGCGTCGAAACCAAAACCGGCCAGGCTCGAAGTGTGCCGGCCATGGCACAGGTCGAACGTGCGGCAGTGCCAATCGACCAGGTTGTTGACGGTCTGGTGCTCGACCATCACGCCCTTGGGCTCGCCGGTGGAACCGGAGGTGTAGATCACATAGGCCAGGTGGTTCGCACTCAGCCCCGGCACGAACGGGTCGCTATCGCACACAGGCCAGTCCGGCTGGTCGAGCAGCACCACCGGCACCGCGACAGGCCCCAGGCGCTCACGCAGGGCCTGTTGCGTCAGCACCACTACCGGGCGGCTGTCGTTCAACAGGTACTGCACGCGCTCATCCGGGTGGGCGGGGTCCACCGGTACGTAACCGGCGCCGGCCTTGAGCACCGCCAACAAGCCAACCAGCGTTTGCAGGCTACGCCGCGCCAGCACCGCGACGCGGTCGTCAGGCCGCACCCCCAGGTTGATCAGGTGCTGGGCCAGGGCATTGGCCTGGCGGTTGAGCTCGGCGTAGCTCAAGCTCGCGCCGTCACTGGTGGCGGCGATAGTGTCAGGGTGCAGTTCGGCGCGTTGGGCAATGCGCTGGTGCAGGGTCAGTTGCCGCTCATAGGGGGCCGGATAATCGTTGAACACTTGCAGCAGTTCGTCGCGCTCGCTGTCGGGGAGCATGGCCAGCGCCATGACCGATGACTGCGGCGCCTGCAGCAGGCTTTCGAGAGTCTGTTGCAGGTAGGCGCAAACGCGCTGCGCCGGCACTTCAGCGCTGGCCAGCAGGGTCAGGCGAAACGCTTCGCCCAAGTCGTCGACGCTGAGCGTCAAGGGATAGTTGGTAGCCTCGGCAGACTCGACGATGTCAATGCCGGCCAGGGCTGCGCGGCATGGCTGGGTGCTGTCCACTGCGCTGTGGCGGTAATTGAGCAAGGCATTGAACAGCGGCGCCGGCGCCGACACACCGCTGCAACGCTGGGCCAGGGCCAGTGGCGCGTGTTCATGGCGCATCAATGCGCTCAGCCGTTGGTGGGTGGCGCGGATCGCCGTCGGCAAGTCAACGCTGCTCAAGTCCACGCGGACCGGCAGGGTGTTGATGAAAATCCCCAGCGCCCGGTCGGTGGCTTCGGCGCCCTGCAAGCGCCCCATCAGCACTGTGCCGAACACCACCTGCTCGCGCCCCGTCAGCCCGCCCAGCACGCGGCCCCAGGCCAAGTGGAACAGGCTGGCGACACTCACCCCCAGGCTACGCGCCTGGCTGCGTAGCTGCTGGCACAGCGCTAGTGGCAGGTCGAGCGCGTGCTCGTTGTGCACCTCGCCCACGCCTTGCACATCCTGGATGCCGTAGGCCAGGGTCGACGCGTCGATACCCTCCAGCATGTCGCGGAAAAACGCCTCGTGTTCGGCCTCGCTGATACCCAGCACGGCTTGTGCCACATAATTGCGAAACGGCACCGGGGTGCCCAGCCGATCACCCTCACCGGCCAGAAACGCGATCAGCTCGTGACGCACCACCTCCAGGGCACTGTGGTCCATGGCGATATGGTGGAACTGCAGGGTGGCGGTCAGTGCGCCATCGGCCTGCTCGGCCTCACGCAGCAGGCGGATCAGCGGTGCCTGGGTCAGGTCGAGCCTGCCGCGCGTGGGGTCGTTGTCAGGTAGCGTCGCCACCTGCAGTTCGGCGCGGCGCCAGACTACCTGCACCGGCGTTTCCAGCCCTTCCCAGTGCACCGAGGTGCGCAGGATGTCATGGCGTGCAATCACGCCGCGCAGTGCATCGGCAAACGCCTGCAAGCGGGCCTCGCTGGCAAACACGAAACGCGCCTGCATTACGTAGGGGTCGCTGTCGGTGGCACTGGCATGGTGGAACAGTATGCCCTGCTGCAGCGGCGCCAGTGGGTAGATGTCTTGCACGTTTGTCGCACCGCCGGGGATGCAGGCGACGATGCGGTCAAGGGTGCTCTGGTCGAGGTCGATCAGGTTGAGGTGCTGCGGCGTAATGCGCGTGCAGCCTGGCTCGATGAGGTTGGGCGGCACTTGTACCGCGCCCTGTTTCACGGCCACGTACTCGCCGCGCTCGATCATAGCCACCAGCGTCGGCTTGTGTTCACGCAGTTGCGCCACCAACGCGGGGTCGCTCAGGGCCTGGCGGTTGCCTTGGACGGCCAATTGGCCGTCCTTCAGCGCCAGTTGTACGTTTTTGGCCGTCAGTGTTGCCAGTAATTGGTTGATGCTCACAGGACGATCTCCATTCTGTCTGTGATGGCTGCGTAGCCCGCCAAGGTCGGTTGGTCGAACAGGGCGCGCACGTCGGCTTCCAGGCCTTGCTCACGCAGGCGGGAGGTCAGGGTCACCGCCAGCAGCGAATGGCCGCCCAGCTCGAAGAAGTTGTCATGCCGCCCTACCCGCTCCACGCCCAGCAGCTCGGCCCAGATCGCGGCCAGCAGGGTTTCGGTTTCGCCTTCTGGGGCTTCGTACACGCGGCTTTGCAGGGCTTCGGTATCCGGGAGTGGCAAAGCCTTGCGGTCGAGTTTGCCGTTGGGGCTCAGCGGCAGTGCCTCCAGGTGCAGGAACAGCGCGGGCACCATGAACTCCGGCAGGTGGGCCAGCAATGCCGTGCGCAGAACGTCTGCGCCCTGCTGCTCACCGGTGTAATACGCAACCAAACGCTGATCGCGAGCCACCACCACGGCTTCCTTCACGCCGTCGATGGCCGTCAGGCCGGCCTGGATTTCACCCAGCTCGATGCGCAAGCCACGGAGCTTCACCTGATCATCGTTGCGGCCCAGGTATTCGATGTTGCCATCGGCCAGGTGCCGAGCCAGGTCGCCGGTACGGTACAGGCGTGCATCTGGGCGGATGCTGAACGGGTCGTCGAGGAAGCGTTCAGCAGTGAGTTCGGCGCGGTTCAGGTAGCCACGGGCGACTTGCACGCCGCCGATGAACAGCTCGCCGGTCACGCCTTGCGGGACCGGCTGGCCCAGCGGATCGAGTACATACAGCGTGGTGTTGGCGATCGGTTTGCCGATTGGCGTGTTGTCCGGTGCCGTCACGCAGTGCCAGGCACTGACGTCTACCGCCGCTTCGGTCGGGCCGTACAAGTTATGCAACTCGACCGTCGGCAGTTGCGTGTGGAAGCGTCGCACCAGGCTGCCCGGCAAC